>JAXHLF010000001.1:0-324328 GCA_034522515.1 Bacteroidales bacterium
CAATGCTCTGGTTACCGTTCTGCCCCCAGCTGACGCGCAGCTTACCGAAGTTTACCAGTGAAATGCCCTTCATGAAATCTTCCTCCGAGAATATCCATCCGGCCGAAGCTGACGGGAAGTAGCCCCAGCGGTTGCCTTCGGCGAAGTTCGATGAGCCGTCAGCACGGATGCCCGCATCAAGGATATATTTCTCCCTGAAGTTATATGACAGACGTCCGTAGTAGGAAAGCAATCCGCCTCCCTGGGCAGCCCAGTCAGCACCCGAGGTATTGATATCACTGATCTGACCTGCAACCACGTTGTCAAGATATGCATAATCGGGATCACCGAAGATTGAATTTGCCTTCCATCCGTAAACGTTGGTGTTAAGGATATTATCCAGAATCTCATTCCCGGCTAATACGGTAATCTTGTTCTCCCCGACAGTGAAGTCGTAGGAAACCGTGTTGGTCCAGGTATAATTTATTCCCTGATACATTGACTGAGAAACAGCATCATTTGCGTTATTATACTGGTTCGAAAGTGCGTAGGTAGGACTCCATGACCTGCCGTTGCCAAACCATGAATTGATACCGAATGATGATCTGATCCTCAGATTCTTGATGGGCTCGATGTTGATGTATGCATTGCCTGTGATAGTGTTCCCTTTTCCAAACTGGTAATTCGAGCGGTTGTAATAGAGCATCGCCAATGGGTTGGTCTGGCCAAGTGAAATACCCTCCAGCGTCGGGGTAAAGCCGTACTGATCGGGTGATTTATCCCAATATGCAGGGAGAAGCGGATTGGTCACAAGAGCATTGTGAAGGTCGTTCCAGTAAATGTTACCTGTCCCTATCCACTTGTTCTCGCTGTTTGTCTGCGGTGGAAATACTTCCCCCACGGTAATAATATCATGGCTGCTGCCCTTTATGATTACCATCTCAGAGTTCAGACGGGCAGTAAGCCTTTTGTATCCGGCACCCATCAGGTCACCGCCAAGTATACCGGTCTGATCAAAGTAGGAAAATCCCATGGCATATACCACATCCTTTGATGAACCCGTAATATTAAGTGAGTGGTTCTGAACCGGAGCATTCTGGGTCGACATTTCATCAACCCAGTCAGTGCCCTCCCAGCCGCTCTGCAGGTTGGCCCAGATCTCTTCACCAAGCTGTGTGCCAAGGTTACCGGGGTAGTTGGCGTTGAGCCATGAGTTGTTCTTAAGTACTGATTCCCAGTTGGTAGGAGCCATCCCGTCATTTACACGGCCTTCATCCATGATAAACATATACTCCTGGGCATTGAGTGCGGGCAGCTTTTTGTAAATGTTCTGCACCCCGTAATAGAAATCGTAGGTAATGACCGGAGCTGATCCCTTTTCGCCCTTCTTGGTTGTAACGAGGATAACCCCGTTTGCTGCTCTCGAACCGTAAATGGCTGAGGAGGCCGCATCCTTGAGAACATCGATTGACTCGATGTCGGAAGCGTTGAGGTAATCAATGTTTCCGACAGCCACTCCGTCAACGATATATAGCGGCGCGGAGTTGCCTATTGTGCCAAGACCCCTGATGGTAGCCTTGGTTCCTGCACCCGGGGCACCACTGTTCCTTGTGACACTGATACCGGTTGCAATACCCTGAAGGGCTTCCATGGCAGTCGAAGTATTGAGCTCCGCAATCTGCTCTCCCTTAACGTTTAAGTTGGCTCCCGTCACCAGGGCCTTCTTCTGGGTTCCGTAGCCAATCACCACAATCTCATCAAGGTCAGTCATTTCATCAGCCATCGTTACATTGACAGTGGCTGATGTAACGGCAACTTCTACCGGGGTCATCCCGATAAATGTAAACCTCAGAGTTGCCCCCATACTTGCTGGAATGGTGAAGGCTCCATTGGCGTCTGTCAGAGTTCCGACAGTCGTTCCGGCCACCACAACAGCCACCCCGGGAAGAGGGGTGCCGTCTGCCTGGTAGGTTACGCGTCCTTGTACTGTCACATCCTGTGCCACGAGGATGTGGGCAAACACTGCAAGGACCAATAGCATCACAGTTTTTTTCATAGAATTAGGTTTTAGAAAATTAAATAAATGGGTTTTATAAACTACATGTGTATGAAAAGTGCGGGAAAGATAGTAAAAAAAAAGCAATGATCAGAGTGCTAGGGACCATAAAAAAACTTAAAGCGGCTAAATACGATAATTTGCACGTTGACTTGCACTTGCTTGCCCTGGCGGGTAAGAATTACTGGCGGTGCTGCCACACCTGACTGAGCCCTCCTGACTTATCCCTGAAGGCGTACCACCGCCGGTGAGGCCCTCTTCACCACGCCTGCAACAGTTGAAGAATAAGCATCAGAAAGTTGCCTGTCATCGGAGGTAATCAGATTTGTGAAATGAAAACTCCGTTCCATTCCTTAACTGTACAGGAATCAACCCAGAGGAGATGATAAGTAATATTGGCAGATCCTGCCATCTCTTGTCGTTGCTGCCAGGCTTATAATCACCGCCAGGAATACAATTTTCCGAAAGGAACCGGATGATTTATTTCAGGCTTACGATTTTAATGTTGAATGCGCCGTTGTTGGTAGCACCGAAAATACGCAGCCATAATGGTAAATACATTTCTGTGCCTCTTGCTGAACTTATATCACCGAGGTCAAGTATCTTCGTCGGGCCATCCAAAAGACTTCAGGATTTCTTTAACCGTTCCTTTTGCCCCGGAGTTGTTCCCGCATATGAAAACGCTGTGGTCACCGCCGTTCAGCATCGTGGGATTTACCATCAGTCCGTTCCACATAGTATTCAGTGTTTTCACAACTTTTACATCAGGAAAGGTCTTTTGAATCTCCTCTCCCAGTGAATTTGTATTAGACAGTTCAGGCAAAAGGCTCGGTGGCATACCCTTTGCTAAAATCCAGAGGATTTGCAACATCAATAATGATTTTCCCATTTAAATCCTTTAAATCCGCCATCTTCAGGGCAGCAATTGATTTAGCACCCAGGGTGGCGTTAAGGATTATTTCACCAGTGGTGTGCCGCTCTCTGCAAATGTACCCAGCTTAACAGCCTTGTTAGCTGAATGCCATTCACTGAAAGGGGATCCCCATAACCATCCCTGGCAGTATCTGCCAATTTCTCTCGATACATTGCGTGTCCCCAGCATCACATCATATCCGAGAGTAATGAATTTAGAAGCGTAAGCCTGGCCAACACTTCCTGTTCCCATAATTGCAATCGTTTTCATAATTTATTCTGTTAGAAGTTGTTAACACCGGAACAAAATGACGATTCATTATTCTATAATAACAACCGGTATTTCAAATCGTTTGAACCAGACGGTCTTACAACAATCCGGGACATACAAAGAAAAGACCACTAAGATGAAATTCACCTTAGTGGTTGACTCGCTTCAATCCCCGGCCGCTACCAGAACCGGCCGGGCGTGTACTGAAATCAATCCAGTGGTTCGTAATCTATCTCGAGAAAGTCGCTGACTTCCGGCATCCATATAGTCCGGACAAAAGCAACATGATCAGGGTGCTGATTGTAATCCTCATATGCCGTTGCCGTTGCGAACTCCATTGACAGCCCATAATCAAAATTATTCTTCCTGCTGGTTTGTCTTAAAAGTTGAAAATTCTCAACTCCGGGAATAGCTGACAGTTTGCTGATAGCATCCAGAAACATTTGTTCTTCAGGGGAATTCCTGGGATGCATCAATTTAAAAACAACGGTGTGTCGTATCATATCTGTAATTATATAAAAGTCGTCAGTCTTCAGCCCTCAGCCTGTTGAACTCTCTCTCCGGGCCGACTAAAGTTAATACTAATCATTTTATTGTAAATGCTTTCCCCGTAGTTTAATCTTTTTCCGAAAACCCGCCCTGAGGAGCAGGATCAAGTAAAGAATCCGGCAAATAGAAACTTCCTAACTTAAACTGCTTGAAATCTTTCTTAAAGTACAGTTTGAATAACTCAGCGCCAGATCCAAGTTATTGCTTTCGCTGGAAATCATTGCAACGCAAACTGCCAAAGCGCTTCCAATAAGTTTCAGGTTCCAACAAATGTCTGCCATTAAATGTTTGTACAATTGCCGGCGGCCCGGGTGAATAACCTTCAGCCCGGAGATTTTCAGGCAAAAATTATTATTATCGCCGGGAAAAACGTACTTTGACTCGTTACATCGTCCACAAAACCTGAATAATGAAAATTACAGTAAACAACGTTTCGCTTGAGCTTCATGACGGAGCCAGGGTAAAAGATGCAATCGTGAGGTTCTTTACACACGGAGCTCAAAAAGTGCCCAAAAGATTGCCCAATATCGAAGATCGTTTTGGGAACAGGGTTGCCCACGATGGCGAGCTTACGGAAGGGAACGCCCTTTTCATTGTGCCAGGGCATAAAAAGAGATCATCTATCCTGAAAATCATCGCTGCTGTACTGGCAATCGGACTCCTTTCTGCCTGCAGCAGCCAAAAGTATGCGGGAACCTCCGCCGTCATTGAAAAGCAGTCCGGCGGCACCCCTGTTGAGGAACGACAGGCTGTTATCTTTTCCGTGAACGATATGCATGCAGCAATCGATAATTTTCCTAAGCTGGCCTTTATTGCCGACAGCCTGAAAGGCCTCTATCCCGATATGCTCCTGGTGGCTGCGGGAGACAACCAGACGGGCAACCCGATAAACGATCAGTATCCGGAAAAGGGATGGCCGATAATTGACCTGATGAATGCAACAGGCTTTGATATCAGCGCCCTGGGTAACCACGAGTTCGATACCGGCCCCGAAGGGTTAGACAACCTGGTAAACAAGGCCCGTTTCAGTTTTATCTGCGCCAATGTTTCCACAGTCGTTTGGCAGGAGATTAAAATAAGCCCTTACAAAATAATCACCCTGCCCAACGGCCTCCGGCTCGCTTTTCTCGGGCTGCTGCAACTTGGCCAGAACGGTATTCCTGACAGCCATCCGGATAATGTCAAAGAATTTTCTTTCCGTTCTCCGTTTGAGACTGCACCCGATTACCTCTGGCTGAAAGACAGCAGCGATATTTTCATTGCCCTTACCCACATCGGTTTCGAAGAGGATGTAAAACTGGCTGAAACCATGCCTGCAGGTATCGATCTGATCATCGGAGGGCACTCCCACACGAGGGTTGAGAAGGAACAGATCCATAACGGAATCATGATCACGCAGGCAGAAAACAAACTGAAGTACGGCACCCTGATAAGGCTCACTGTCAACAGCGACGGCACCATGCAGAGAAACATGCAGCTGATCGACATCAGAAACTCCAGGAGGGAGAATCCGGCCATCCGCGCCATGGTTGACAGATACAATGACAACCCGGTACTGAACGAGGTGATTGCAACAGCCACTGACGACTTTTCCTCATATGAGGAGCTGGGTTACCTTATGGCTGATGCACAGCGCGAGGCTGCCGGAGCCGACATTGCCCTCATGAATCCGGGCGGTGTACGTATTGACCGCCTGGAGAAGGGTCCGGTAACAATCAAGAATGTCTATCAGCTCGATCCCTTCGGAAATGAGCTGGTAGTCACGAAACTTACCGGGGAGGAGATATACTCCCTTATGCGCGCCGCCTGGCCGGTAGATGACAAATCCCCTCTTTATCCCTCCGGGGTCACCACTGAAATGAAAGTTGATTCGAAAGGCGATCTGGAAGAGATTTCCATCCTTACCGGTACCGGCACACCCCTGGAGATGAACCGGGTCTATTCGGTAGCCATGAACAGCTACATGACGCAGGTCTACAGCTATGAACACGGTGATCCCGGGCAGTCGCTCTTCTTCACAACGGCAGATGCTCTGATAAGTTACCTGAAAAAACAGAGTCCGGTCAGGAGCTACCGCAATGAAAAAAGGGTTCATGTATATCGTCAGTAATACCGTGGCATAGTTCAGAGAGGAATTACTTGACTATTTTTCGAAGAAGCAGGAACATTGTTGTAAATGAGTAATTCAGGTTATATAATCTTTGATTTTGACGGGACTATTGCCGATACCCTTGAATTGGGGATGGAGATCTTTAACAGAATAGCTCCTGAATACAATTGTCTGCCAGTGGGTCCGGAGGAGCGCGAGTTGCTCCGCACAAAAAAGCCGCAGGAACTGCTTGAGGCATACGGAATCTCCAGGTTGAAGCTGCTGACGTTGACACTTCGGATGAGGAAGGAAATGAGAAGGCATGTTTCTGAAATGAATCTATTCACCGGTGTGGAGGAGGCACTTCGGGAGATCGAGAGATGCCGGCCACAGGATAGGGATTCTGACCTCCAACTCGGTTGTCAATGTGAGTAAATTTCTGGAGATGAATAAGATGTCCGGTCTTGTTGATTTCATCTACAGCGGCAGGAGCTTTCTCGGTAAAGAGAAGGTGATCAGGAAGGTGCTCATTCATGAGCAGATCCCTGCCGGCAGAGTGGTCTATGTGGGGGATGAAACACGTGATATAGAAGCCTCCCGGGCTGCGGGGATTCCTGTCATTGCGGTGATATGGGGATTGAACCGCAGGGATCTGCTCGCATCGCTTTCCCCCGATCTGATAGCAGATATTCCCGGAGACCTGCCTGCATGCGTCAGGCGGGTTTTTGAGACAAAAAACGAATCCGGTCAATAGCACCGGCTCGACCTGCAGTCAGACTGATTAGGTTACTGCAAGGGAAAAATCAGCGGTGAAGAAAATCTATATTTGAAAACCCGTGGTCTTCAAGATGGGAATATTTAAAGATTATTGCTTTACTTCCGTCCAGTTTTCATGCACTGAGAACCAATCTCCGTCATCATACCTGAATACCGATGTAACCTTCCATGGAGCCCCCGGCCTCCTCTTCGAATGTTCCCTGGTAACGGTAAGATACGATCATCATATCACCATAAAACCGGAACACCGGCTCAATCAGCACATGCTGGTGCGGAGGAATCTGGCCTTTAAAGCCTTCTAGATATGTCCTGAGGGCTTCATAACCGATAACACGGTTCTGAACACCAAGGTCATAGCTCCAGATAATATCTGGTGCCGCACATTCCGCGAGGCCCATCGGATTGCCAGCTGCCCATTTTACATTTGCGGCTGAAATCTTTTCCCCAGACTGCTGCTCTAGCTTCATCCTGAGTTGGAAGAGCCTGCTCATTGCCTGCATTTAAGAAGAAGCAGGAGAAACAACCAGAATGACCAGGGCACTTAAGATAAATCCTGCTCAGGGCTTGAGTTTCAAAATTTTCTGATTGAATACTTAGACGAGAATATAACCCGGCTTTGGTATTGACTTCAGTCTATTAAACTCTAAGATCTTTGTGAGTAACGCTGGCTTGATTTTTGCTGTGAATGGATTAACGCTAAACCTAAAACCATGAAAAAGATTGCATTGGTATTATTCGGTGCTTTCATCTCTGTTCATGCGAGAAGGAAGAAGGATTGGTAATTGAGAACACCTATATTCCGTTACTCAGTAAAGTTATGATTGAATAGCGTATCGCAATATAAGTATGCGTACAATGATACCAATTTGCTTATTGAAGAAAAAAGCAAATTCCATTATACAAAGCATAACTACAACGACAATAATCTTTTATCATCGTCCGAATTTTACATGGACCCTGCAATGTTTAGCAGTAACAGCAGTGTAGTTGAAGCGGCTGTGAACAGGAAAGAATGGGTCAACCCTGATCAGTACGGCCAAAAGCCTTACGCAGAAGTTCGAGTATGACAGAACTGGCCAATTAGCCAGAAAAATTTATACCCGGCCTTCCGTAACCAGTTCAGAGTACTCGGAATTTACCTTTGATAACGACAGAATCACCAGGCAAACACTGTACTGGGAAAGTGAAATGACCTTTTACTTTGACTATCGTTATGATGATAAAGGGAAATCTTATAGAAGATAGAAAAATACTATGTATCATCGACGGGAATTTCTGAGTTATCAACTACCACTGAATATGAATACGATGGCATGCCTAATCCTTATCTGGCCTTTAAGCGTTTAATGTCCCCCGGTAAGTTCACAAACACGAACAATATCACCAGGGAAACATACACAATTCATTTTGAAGTGGACCAGTGGATACAGAAAATCCAGGTATCCAATAACACATATGAATACAATGATAAAGGCTATCCGATAAAAGTTAACGGAGCTGCCGAATATGTTTATAAGTAATATATTTCCAGTAATTTAACTTATACCATCAAAGGCCATGAGATAAATTTGGCCTGGCAGCCTTAATGACGGGAATTCTGCTATGCGCCTGCGAAAAAGTCCAAGATAATCCTGAAGATGATCTGACAATTAGCCTGGAGAAGGTAGAATATTCAAAGTCAATTTATGATTTTGATATCAATCCCAGAGATATGTATTTCGTTGATGAAAACATTGGTTTCGTTGTCGGGTACAATGGAGATATTTTATAAAACAACCGATTCGGGCACTAAATGGAGAAAACAGACTTCGGGCACAACTTTACATCTGCATTCAGTATACTTTATTGATGAAAATGTTGGCTTTGTGTCAAGTCATGCAGCGAGTGGATGCCTGGATGATGATTGCGACAAAGGAAGTGTGCTGTTGAAAACCACAAATGGCGGAGAAACATGGACAAAGACATCCTTTCCTGAATACATCCGAATATTGTCCCTGAAATTTTTCGATCCCATGAATGGAATTGCAATCATTCATAAAACAGACATTCCAAATTCAAGGGATGAATATGTGGCCACAACTTCTGACGGAGGCTCTAATTGGAATCTCCTTGATTTGGGAATAAAGCCTTATAGTAGTAGCCTTTATTTTGTCGATAATATTGCTTTTGTTGCAGGTGAAAATAATCAGATCTTTAAAAGTACGGATTGGGTTCAGACCTGGCAAACTATCTCAACACCAATCGAATCAAATTATGATGTAAGAAACATCTATTTTTACAATGAGAATATCGGTTATGTTGATGGCAGCTCTCATATTTATAAAACAATTGATGGTGGCTTAAATTGGGAGGAGACCAATTTCCCGTTCACATACTTTGGTACATTCCATTTTTCATCTGAAAATGAGGGTTTTAATATTCAAACTATTGCAGTATATGATGGTGGCGATTTCCCCACCTTTAAGGGGAGTATATCATATGAAACCCTGGATGGTGGCACTACCTGGACTAAATCTGAATTAATAAAATCTTTGTACCTGGGGATGACATTCTTCCCACGAAAGGATTTGGGGTACGGATTCAATTTTTCAGAGTTCAGTATTATCAAGAGGGAAAGAATAGAGTAACTGCATTTCTGGCATTTCTACGCAGTCAGTACAAAACAATGTTAGCATGAAAAGATTCCTAATCTTAGTCTTATTTCTATCCCCCACTCTCAGTGCATATTGCGATGTTGTCTTCTACCCAAAACAGAAATCCTTTCTATCATATTCTGCAGAACTAATCTACAGTTTTGAGAAAGTAAACAAACCAAAAGCCACCACTAGCCTATGGGGTGGACTAGGTTGCGTAGGTTCCTTCTATAACCTGGCTGAACCTGCTGCTGGATTAGAGGTGGGTTGTGTAATCTTAAAACCAAATGAGGGGTAAAAACCGCACAATAACAAGACAGCATAGGGAATTGTCCTTACGCTGGCAGTGTCTTAGTAATTGACACTTGTTATTGTGGCCTTTTTATTTTCATTGAATCTATCTGCACAGGAGAAGCTATTCTACCAAAAAGGAATTTACCCGACTATACAGAATATCTTTCAAGGGAATATGGTATTATTTGTGGCTTCCCTGAAGGGTTTAAAGATCTGGATAAATATTATGTGGGATGGAAAGTTCGGGAAGAAAAAGATAAGCATGCAGGTAGTTTGTATGGCCCTGTATTTCAGTCCAGTGATAAGGGGTGTCTTTTAATGTATGCTGCTCTGCCCAATTATACTTCCAGGGAGGATGCTGAATTATTTAAAAAAACAGCTATGATAGAGCGAATATTAAATAAAGACACCTTAGGCTTCAGCATCTCCAAAAGTATTACCTAATCTGACTTACCCATGGGGGCAAATAATGGGGGAAATAAAGACCGCACTTGGCTTATATTACAGACATGGGCATCCATCAAACAATGACTCTGTAATAATTGATACTGATGATTATGTAACCGTCATTTCAGGGAAGAAAGCTCATGAAATGTTTAATGCTGATACAATCTATATCTATGACATACCGAGTGCTGATTCCGTTTATTTTCTTGACAGCTCATTGGAAAAATACGCAAGAGGAAGTACCGTATTGCACTGGCGTTTTTATTAGAAATGGCAGAGCCACGATGTACTTCAAGTTCTTCTTTACGCAAAGATCCTTGAAGAAGAAGGAGAAGTATATCAACATGTTGAATAAGCAGGTTTGGTATGATGAAAATTTCAGACATTAATAAACACCGTTCGGCTTTAAGTTCAAATAGGCATGGGTTTTGCCTGCTTTCACTTCCGCTTAAGTCGAATGATTCCTCCAAATCCTGGCCCAAAACTGGCGCCAAAAGAAAACCGCTTACATGAAATCTCACACAAGCGGTTGATAATCTTCGGTCCCTGACTGCTGAAAAGTTGCATCCGGATCTGAATGCTCTTTATCGCAAAAACAAATAATCAGGCAGCTCCTGATTTATAAATTAACTGAATAACTTGTGCTTCGCCCACCTCCGGAAATTATAAGCGCATCAATCTCCAGGAGGTATTGAAGATCTCTGGTCGCGGTTGCCTTTGATACTTTACAGAGGCTACCATATTTCTTTGCGTTCATTCCTCCGGTAAAACCTTTTGGCCCTTCTTCAAGCATCCGTTTTATTACCATTATCTGGCGGTCATTAAATAAATTCCTGAACCTGTCAAAGAATTTTACCTTTTTTAATGTAAAATCAATTTGATTTTCTGAATCTATTTGGGCTTCCAGGATCATCTCAACAAAATATCTGAGCCAGGAATTTATCTCCATTGAATGTTGAGCTTTTTCAAGTTCCAGATAATATTTTCTCTTGTTGCTTTCAATAGTTTTAGATAAGCTGAGCATAACAGGGCGACCAATGCCTTGTGATAATGCCTTTTCTGCTATCGCTCTTCCAATTCTTCCATTACCGTCTTCAAAAGGATGTATGGATTCAAAATAGAGATGTGAAATGGATGACCGTACAGGAGCGCTTTTAATCTCTTTACTTCCGCCAGGTGCTGTATCGTTGAACCATCTGATAAAATATTTCATTTCTTCAGGCACTGAGTGTGATGGAGGTGCCTCAAAGTGTACTTTCTCTTTACCCAATGCACCGGATACCACTTGCATTGGTTCAGGATGGGTTCGCCATTTCCCGATCTCAAGTCCTTTAACATGGCTCAATAACATGATGTGCCAATCAAATAATGCTTTTTCAGTTAGCGGATTACGAAAGCTGTTTCGGACATCAATCATTAGTAAACTAATCCCATCCGTGCGAATATCTTTACTTCCAGTCTGTGTAGCCAATCCAAGATTCCTTTTTATTGAGGACAATACATCTTTCCGGCTCAGGAATTCACCTTCAATCTCAGAAGTTTTTACAGCTTCTGCAACCATAATTTCAAGCAATGTTTCAGTTTGCATATCATCAGGGATTGCCTTGAGAATGCCTGAAACATGTCCGACCCGTTCATAAAATTGAAACAGGTACTTCTCCAGATTTGTTATTTCAAATTTGAAATCAGGCCAATCTTTTTGTTGCCAGTTAAAGCTTCTCATGAGCCGAATATTTTGCTTATTCGGCTCAAATATACTATTTTTATGAGCCAATTAAGAATCATTTCCGGTTCAAATATGAAATTCACTGCAAAAAACGGTCAAATTGACCACCTGACGCCGGGATTAAACTGACCACCCCGCGCCGGTCCAAATTGACCACCTCGCGCCGGAGCAAACTGACCACTTTTTAAAGAGCTATTCTCATGTTTAGAAAGTGAGCCATGATCTTTGCTGTTTTACTAACGATAAACAGCGGGACTATGGCCAATAAAAAGACAGGCATGAGTAAGTTAAGACAGATTTTGCGACTTTACTCCCAGGGAGAGAAAAAGCTGAAGATCAGCACCCTGACCGGGGTATCACGTAATACATTAAAGAAATACCTCAAAATATATCATGGGCTTGGTCTGAGTATTAAAGACATTGAGATGCTCAACGACAAGAACCTGGATGAGTTGTTTGGCGAGAGCCTTAAGCCAGAACCATGTGACAAGTATAAGATCCTTGAAGCGTTTTTCCCTGTTATTGAAAAGGAGCTCAAGCGGCGTGGTATTACCAGACAGATACTGTGGGACAGATACATAACCGCACATCCTGATGGATACAGGCTATCACAGTTCAAGCATTATTATCATCAGTGGATAAAGCGTAGCAAACCAGTAATGCATATCGAGCATATTGCCGGTGATAAGATGTACATTGACTTTGCCGGTGAGAAGCTTCATGTTGTAGAATGGGAGACCGGAGAAATAACCGAAGTAGAGGTTTTTATTGCTGTGCTTGGCGCCAGCCAGTTGACATATATTGAGGCAGTACTGAGCCAATGCAAGGAAGATCTAATAAGCTGTTGTATACATGCCTTGGTTTATTATGGTGGCGTTCCCAGGGCGATAGTCCCTGATAATCTCAAGAGTGCAGTTACCAAGAGTTCACTGTATGAGCCCACACTCAACCAGGCCTTTGAGAACTTTGCCCTTCACTACAGCACAACCATCCTGCCGGCAAGAAGCTATAAGCCAAAAGACAAGTCATTGGTTGAGGGGGCCGTCCGTATCGCCTACCGTCGTATTTATTCTGTACTTGACCGCAGGACTTTCCATAATCTTGAACAGCTGAACGCTGCCCTGCGGGAGGCGTTAGAACAATATAATAACATCAAGCTGACTGGCCGGCCCTACAGTCGTCGTGACCTTTTTGAAGAGATAGAAAGACCGGTACTCACTCCGCTTCCTGTTCTGGCTTATGAGTTTAAGCGTCAGCAATACTCTACAGTATCGGTCAACGGGCACATATGCCTTAAGGAAGATAAACACTATTACAGCGTTCCTTATGGATTTATCGGTAAGAAGGTCAAGGTCATGTACTCCGCCACTCAGGTGGAGATCTATTACAATTATGTTCTGATTGCCACACATAAACGAGACCGCAAGGCCTATGGCTACACAACAAACCCCGACCATCTGGCAAGCACACACAGGTATATTACCGATTGGAACCCGGATAGATTTATTAAATGGGGCGAGTCAATTGACCCTTCAGTGAAGGCGTTCATTACAGGTCTCATGGACAGTAAGTCACATCCCGAGCAGGCGTACAAGGCCTGCCAGGGTGTTCTGGGCTTTGAGCGCAGGGTCGGCAGAGAAAGACTCATCAATGCATGTCGCAGGGCCATTGAATATGAGAACTACTCCTATGGAGCAATTAAATCAATCCTTGAGAACAAATATGATATGATCACTTATGCCGAGATCACTGCCGATATACCGGAGCATGAAAACATCCGGGGAGAAAAATACTATCAGTAACAACCCAAATAAATACAATAGATACGATGACAAAAGAGACACTTGAGAAAATCAAAAAACTAAAGCTATGGGGTATGGCAAGAACCTATGAAACAAGTCTTGAGAACGAAAAGCTGCTTGCTTTATCTACTGATGAGTTAATCGGTATGCTTGTTGAAGCAGAGTGGGATGACCGTCAGAACCGTAACCTTGAGAGAAGGCTGCGCAATGCCAGGTTCCGATATCAGTCTTCAATTGAAAATATTGACTACCACTCTGACCGCAACCTGGATCGTGGACAACTGCTACGCTTTGCCGAGTGCGGCTTCATAAGCAAACATGAGAACATTATCATTACAGGCAGCACCGGGATCGGCAAAAGTTATATTGCCACTGCCATCGGGCATCAGGCCTGTACCCTCGGATTTAAAGTCTATTATGCCAATCTCGGAAAACTCTTCTCACGTCTAAAGATGGGCAAGGCAGACGGATCCTATCTGAAAGAGATATCAAAGATAGAGCGTCAGGATCTGCTCATAATAGATGACTTCGGACTTCTGCCCATCGACAGCGCCAACCGCTCGGCCCTGATGGAAATAGTCGAAGACCGTCATAAAAGAGCCTCAATGATAATAACATCACAACTCCCGGTTAACTGCTGGCATGAAGTAATCGGAGAGAAAACCGTGGCCGATGCCATACTTGATCGGATCGTACATGATGCTCACCGGATAGAACTCCGGGGAGAGTCTCTGCGAAAGACCAGGGAAAAACAGAAAAATTTGGAGATAATGAACTAAAAAAGATAAATTTGTTTAACCACTTTTTACCGTGAGAAAGCTCTCTTTAAAAGACCAACTCTGATGTGGTCAATTTACTCCGGCGGAATGTGGTCAGATTATCCGGCGTATGCAATACAAGCCAGAAATAAAGATAAGAAATTGTGAATTAGTACCCAAGAAAAATTGACAAACGGTGGTAAAATATCAATCCAACCTCCCCTTTCTCAGGTCATGTCAAGGTCTCAAATTTGACCCCTGGGAGACGATCTCCTTTTTGGATGGGGTTGGGTGAGGGTCGAAGGAGGATCGTAGGCCTGGGCCAAGCAAATATGAAAAGTTATAGTTCTGTCCAAACGGTATAAATTTTAATAAATCCGTCCGACTTTGACCACTTTAAAAGGAGGTCTGACAAAGTATAACATACTTTACAAAACAACAAGGAGTTAAGTCAGCAGATTCTTTATCAATCCTTATTTAAAGAATCCGAAATAGTCCTTAAAAAGACATTTCTGCAACATTTACCTAACGGATTTCGCTCTTCACACATTCCAGTTATGTCCTTATTGGTATAATTCTGAACATCATCAATAGTTTTGCAGCCATTTTTTACGGCATCCGTTATCTCTCCTCTTGTCAGGTTTGAACAATAACAAATCGGCACACTATCAGATCTATCTTTAAAAAGAGTGGAAATTTCAAATCCGTAGTTTTGAAAGTCAAATATTTTGAAAAGTAAGAACAGTCGCATGACGGGTTATTACATACATACCATCTCTTTTTCTCATCAACCTTATTTCTTTTGGATTCTATGAGATTATACCTCACAGCCTTTCCGATAACTCCAAGTGCAGGAAGACCGCACACTGGACAGAGAGAAATAATTTCCATATTAATTAATTAATTGAGTGAGGGCAAGATAAATAAAAGACAGATTCTATTCTTCATAATAGCATTCTCTACCTGTCTGTTTAGGAGGACATTTAACAGTACCGTAGGAGCAAAATACACAGCAGTCACCTTTCTTTGGCCTTAGAATCTGGTGACAGTTTGTGCATTCATAAAAGAATTGACAGGCATCAGTGGGCATAGTTTCCTCTTTACGGAATCCACAATTAGGGCATGTAATTGTTGATTGTAATATTAGGCTATCTGATTGCATGCGTTATGATTGGTTGAAATATATGATAAAAGTATATAATTATCACTTTTAAATAAAAAGGTACATAATTTTCGAACTCTACTCTTCATGTCTCAAACCTCTATAAACTGTCAATTTTCCAAAAAAACTGGCCTAAAACTGGCGCACCACATAAAAAAAACACCTACGGTTTCCCGTAAGTGTCTGACTTGCTTCGCTCCCCAGCTAGGACTTGAACCTAGGACCCCCTGATTAACAGTCAGGTGCTCTAACCAACTGAGCTACTGAGGAGTGTATCTTGATTTTTTCAGCGTCGCAAAATTAACCGCTTTAAACGAATTAAGCAATATCTTTGTCAAAAACTTTCCGGATGAAGAATATTCTTGGCATCGGCAACGCCCTGGTCGATGTGATTACCATAGTCCCTGATGAGACCTGCCTCAGCCGATTCAACCTCCCCAAAGGGAGCATGACAATGGTCGACGCCTCCCAATCGGGAGAGATAAAACAGGCTGTCAACGGCATGAACAGAACAATGGCCTCAGGCGGATCGGCCGGAAACACCATATACGGCCTCGGCATTATGGGCGTCAACTCATCATTCATCGGGAAGGTGGGACGCGACGAGATGGGTAACTTCTATGAAAAGGATATGGTCGATGCCGGTCTTAAACCGGTACTAATGCGTGCCCAGGTCTCGCCTACCGGGACAGCAGTGGCACTGGTGACACCCGACTCGGAACGCACCTTCGCAACCCACCTCGGAGCAGCAACGGAACTGATGGCCGAAGAACTGCTGGCCGACTACTTCAGGGGATACCATATCCTCTACCTCGAGGGTTATCTCATATTTAACCTCCCGCTGGTGGAGGAGGCATGCCGCCTGGCAAAACAGAACCGCATGTGCGTGGCTCTCGACCTGGCAAGCTTCAACGTGGTCACTGACATGCTGCCTGCATTTCAAAAAATAGTCGGACAGTATGTCGATATCCTCTTCGCAAACGAAGAGGAGGCTAGGGCTTTCACCGGCCTGCCGCCGGTAGAGGCCCTCGATGAAATATCAAAGAAATGCAAGATCGCAGTAGTCAAGACCGGCGCCGACGGATCATGGATAAAAAGAGGCGATGAGGTTATAAAAGTGGAAGCACTGAAGGTCAATGCCGTTGACACCACCGGCGCAGGCGACCTGTACGCTGCCGGATTCCTCTATGGGTTCGCACATGGATTCAGCCTCGATAAATGCGGAATATTCGGATCAATCCTGGCAGGTAAGGTGATTGAAAATATCGGAGCCCGGATGTCTGAAGAGAAATGGGCCGAGGCAAAAACACTGATTGCCGCAGTAGCAGAAGATTAATGATATCAGTGCGAGGCAAAAACACTGATTGCCGCAGCAGCAGAAGATTAAATACCCCGTACTCAGAGACAAGGCAACCGATAGCTGAAACGCTGAGGGTCAGTAAGACCTTCGGCCAGGCCTGTTGTCGTCGGGGCAGTTGCACTTCCCCAGGCGTATGAACCTGTAACCCACCCCCAGCGTCAGACCAGCATTTGACATCGTCTGCGGGTATTCTTCACGAGTAAAGTGCAGCAGTCCGTATTGTGCACCGTAAGCCCTGACCCTGAGAAAAATGTCAGACCTGAAATTGTACTGGAATCCTGCCCCCAGCGTTGCCCCCAGACCGGTCATGTTATCAATATGCGAACTGCCGGTCTGGAGGGCCAGGAAGGGACCCGCATCCACAAAGAACCACCTCAGGAAATCGAGCCTGGCCGTCACCGGCATTGTCAGCATCCCTAAGCTGCCCGGAAGGTCCTCTCCTTCAATGCCTGGTGCCGGACTGGTATAATATTTCTGGTGTGAATATGATAATCGCGTCTCAATACTGAAGTGATCACCAAACATCCTCCGCATGTCAAACCCTGCCGTCCACATCCCTGTTCCGGTAACTGAACCTGCACCGTCAAGCTCGCTGAAACGGAAGATATCATTTGTCCCGCCGCCCCCGAAAAATGAGTACTCACCCCACCATGTTTTCTGTCCGCTACAGACGCCTGAAGCTAAAAACAACGTAAAAGCTACTATAAATGTTTCATTTCTAAACATGCGAATATTCATCTCTTGGATTTATTTTAGCACTCTTCGCCCTGAAAAATGCATACCAGGCAATGAATGCGAAACATATCAGGGGCACCACAAACCCGACCGCCATCCCTGACACGTCAGCTATGCGGCCCATTAGAACAGGACATAAAGCCCCGCCCACAATGGTCATCACCAGCACCGAAGATCCCTTCTTGGTCATCCCTCCCAGGTCTTTTAATCCTAACGCAAAAATCGTCGGGAACATTATAGACATGCAGAAATAATTCAGGTATAACGCTATGAGCGACGGCCAGCCAAGTCCAAGTATCACTACCGCCATGGCAGCGGTGTTGATCAGAGCATATATCCCAAGCATCTGACCCGGGCTGAACCAGCTCATGAAGAGCGAGCCCAGGAACCGTCCTGACATGAAGAATACAAATCCCAGTGAAAGAAGATATGCTGCCTTTTCAGGTGAGTACCCCGGCATGGTCTCTACCACATAGTTGATGAAGAAGCTGTTTATCCCTGTCTGGGCAGCCACATAGAGAAACTGTGCAATAACAGCATATCTGAAGTGCCTGATCCTGAGCAATCCGCCGTAGGTGCCCCTGTCTCCCCGACTGTCATGTTCGCCTTCATGTATATCAGGCATCCGGGCGATGACGAACATAAACGCCACCACAAGCACCACCCCTCCGATAAGCATGTATGGCAATGCCATCGACGAAAATTTATTGCCTGAAGCCTCCCCGCCGGCCCCTAGTATAAGCATCCCCCCAAGGGCCGGCCCGATGATCCACCCCAGGCCGTTAAACGACTGCGAGAGGGTCAGCCTCTGCTCGGAGGTACCCTTTGGACCGAGAACGCTGGAGTAAGGATTGGCGGCCGTCTCGAGGAAGGTGAGCCCGCATGCAATGATGAAGAGACAGAAGAGGGTGAATTCAAAGGTCTGTATGAAAGTGGCAGGCCAGAAAAGAAAAGCGCCGGTGGCATATATGAGTAAACCGGTTATAATGCCTTTCCTGTACCCAAGCTTGCTTATGAAGAGACCCGCCGGTATGGCCATCACGAAATAACCGCCGTAGAGAGCTGCCTGTACCAGTCCGGACCTTGCCCTGGTGATGCCGAGGATATCCTGAAAATGCTTGTTGAGAACATCAAGCAGGCTGTGGGCCACACCCCACAGAAAAAAGAGGCTTGTCACCAGTATGAAAGGGACGATGAATTCTCTCGTCACCAGCCTTTTCGGAAATCTCAAAAAAGTTTTGCTGCCCATCTGTAGGTCATTCTGTCACAATATTTGTCATAATTTGCGAATAATACAATAATGATTGACAGCCTCTTTCAGGAAAAAAATCTTTTACCTAAGTTGCATCCTGCAAACCTTACCAGAATGAAACCCTGCCCGATTTCCAGCAATCTGCCTGCGGTGGCTGCAGTCGCTCTGCTTGTGCTGACTGCCCCTTCATGCCGGCATGAGAGCTTTGTAATCAGTCCGGAATACAGCTATTCAGTTGTCACCGGTACCGGTGCCGACCCGCTCACACTGAAGGCGGCATCAGAGCTGGAAAACTACTTTCTCCGGGTGACCGGAAAATCGCTTCCGGTGAGTGACGTGACCGAACCGGGGACCAAAATAATTTTCATAGGCAAAGGCGGCCTGCAGGAGGAGAACCTTGCCGGGGAAATGGCCATCGTGAGTAGTGACGGTTTTATAATCTCATCAGAGCCTGATAAACTTGTGCTGGCAGGGAACAACGGAAATGCCGATCTCAGCGCTGTCTATACCCTGTTTGAGGAACATGCCGGATGCATGCGGTTTACTGAAAAGGAGGATTATGTTCCTCCTGCTTCAAAAATAAGGGTTCCGGTTAAACATAAAGTATATGAACCGGCATTCAGCTTCAGGGTGGCACACTTCCCCGACAGGGAAAAGCCTGGGTTTACCGCCTGGAATAAACTGAGCACTTTCAGTGAATGGGGAATGTTCGTTCATACCTTTCCGCAGCTGATGCCTCCTTCAAAATACTTCAGCAAACACCCCGAGTACTTCTCCCTGGTAAATGGAAGACGAATCCGGGACGGCCAGCTGTGCCTCAGCAACCCGGATGTAATTCGCATACTCTCGGAAAACCTTGCCCTCCGCATGAGCCAGGCACCGGAAAAGGTTTACTGGTCCGTCTCTCAGAATGACTGCATCAATTATTGCGAATGCCCGGAGTGCAAAAAACTGTATGAAAAATACGGCGCTGTCTCCGGAGCCTATATTGAGATGGCAAACAGTATCGCCGCAAAGTTCCCTGAGAAACAGATATCCACACTCGCATACCAGTTCACACGGCAGGCGCCGGTAAATATAAAGCCCGCGGAAAACGTCAATGTCATGTTCTGTTCAATAGAGTGCAACCGGAGCTTGCCACTGGCCGAAGACCCGCGAAGTGCCGGCTTTGTCAGGGACCTGATGGAGTGGAGCAGTCTCACGGATAATATCTTCATGTGGGACTATGTGGTGCAGTTCCGGACCTACCTCTGTCCCTTCCCAAATTTCCACGTGCTGCAGCCAAACATACAACTCTTCCACAGTCAGAACATACCAATGATGTTCCAGCAGGGAAGCGGCAGCTCATGGTCTGACCTTGCCGAACTGAAGCAGTATTACATAGCCAAAATGTTATGGGATCCCTACCTGAACGGCGATTCCCTTATCAACCGGTTCCTGGACAAATATTACGGCAAGGCAGCCCCCTTCATCAGGGAGTATTTCGATCTCTCCCATTCAAGCCTGATGTCGGTTGCGGACAGCCAAAACCTTGACATCTACGGATTGCCCTCATTTTATTTTAAGTCGTTCCTGACCCGTGACCTTGTGACAAAATACCATGGCCTTATGAACCGGGCAGAGGCAGCCACGGGAAACGACTCCGCCCGCCTGGAGAGGGTAATGAGGGCCAGAATGTCAGTTGACTTTGCATGGCTTGATTATGCTCTGAATGCCGGCGATACTGCGTTGTCTTTCGTGAAAACCACCCCGGCCGGCAAAGTCATCAATGAGGATATGATGACAGAGCTCGACAGGGTGACCCGAAACAGTGAGATGAGCGGTGTCGCGACTGTCAGCGAACACAACTATTCAATGACGGATTACAGCGAACATATCCACAGGATCATCAGCATGGGCGTGAAGGAAAACAGAGCCGGCCCGGATGACTTCCGCTCACTGACACCCGTCCATCCAAGCTACGAAAGCTTAGGCGCGGCCTCAATGGCTGACGGCATCTTCGGGGGAAGGACTTTCACCTCCGGGTGGCTCGGATATGAAGGTGAGGACATGATCATGGAAATTAATCCTGGTTCGCCTGACGAGGTGAGCCGTATAAGCATGAATTTCCTCTGTGATCACGTATCCTGGATATTCCTTCCTTCTGAAGTGATCATTGAGGCATCTGAAAACGGAACAGACTTCGTAATCGTGGCCTCCCGGAAATTTGCAACCACAACGTTTGACCAGGATATTATTCCTGTTCACATGGATTATGAATTCCCTCCTGTGAAGATATCAAAACTCAGAATTACAGCGCGGTCACTGAAAAAATGCCCCGAATGGCACCGGGGGGCCGGACAGCCGTCATGGATATTCATAGATGAGATTGTTGTTGAATAGCTCTTTTTTAAGATTATTTTTACACCTGTATATCAGTTCTTAAATTACATAAGCAATGCGTAAAGGATCAAAGAAATTTATCACCCTGCTGGCTGCGATTGCCTGCTCTGTTTTAATACTTGCCCAGGATGCAGATGAACAATTGGTGCTTAAACATTTCCACTCGATCAGCAGTGAAGAGATAGCTGGCTGGATGACCGAAATATGCGCCCCGGAATTTAACGGCAGGCTGGCAGGCACCCCGGAATACCTGGCTTCGGCCGAATGGGTGGCCGGCAAACTGAGGGAATGGGGAATCAAACCTGCCGGCGACGACGGTTCATTCTACCAGTGGTTTGACCACCCCTACACCGTAGTAAATGACATTGGGGCACTGCGTCTCCATTTTACCCAGAAAGACGGCTCAGTGATCATTAAGAGCTATTCAGCACCTGTAGATTATTACCCGGGCATGAACTCGGGCAACGGAGAGGTGACGGCTGAGGTTGTCTTCGTCGGTTACGGAGTGACCGCTCCCGAACTGAATTACGACGATTACAATGGCATTGACGTCAGGGGAAAGATAGTGATGATGAACCGCGACGTCCATTACAAGGATGTACGCAATCCCGAATATGCAAAATGGGTCAGATACTGCTATCATCAGTATAAGGCCGAAAATGCCGCTGCACACGGCGCCGCCGGCATGCTCTACATAGACGGCAACAGCGCCAACCCGAATATATCATATGTGGAAAACATGATTGTTTGCGGCATTGGTCCTGAACCCCTGGCAGATATATTCGCAGGCCTGGACAAAGACAACAAATCACTCATGGAGCAGATGGACAAAACATTCAAGCCTGCCTCATTTGCCACCGGAAAAACCATGACCGTGAAGGCAAATACCACCCGCCACCCTGAAGGCAGGACATGCAACGTCGTGGGTATGCTGGAGGGAACAGACCCTGTGCTGAAGGATGAGGTTATAATAATCGGCGGACATCTTGATGCCGTTGGAAACGCCGGCGGACTGCTCGTTGACGGAGGACTCGATAATGCCAGCGGGGTGATTGACATACTGGCGGCAGCCAAAGCGCTGGCAGAATCGGGGATCAAAATGAAACGAACAGTTCTGTTCCTCCTTATTGGCGGTGAGGAGGTAGGACTGCTGGGCAGTAAATATTATACCAGCAATCCCATCTTCCCGAAAGAGAAGACGGTCACCTACATCAACCTCGACATGGTGGGTAACGGCACGGGGCTGGCTGTAAGCGCATCAGCGACATGCGCAGGCCTGACCGGGTATTTTAAGACTGCCAACGATAGATATATACACAGGCCCATGAGGGTCTCAACATCAGGAGGAATGTTCTATGGCAGACCTCGCAGTGACGGGCTTGTGTTCCTTGCTGACGGATTCAGGACCATGGGCCTCTCTACCACTGACGGTGTGAAACCCGTATATTATCACCTTCCGGGCGATGATGAGACAGCCGTCACACCGGAAATAATGGAGGATGTTGCCAAGCTTATCTACCTGTCATTCATAGAAATAGCAAACGCCGATATCCTGAATTACTGAACACCGGCAAACACCCATTATAATGTGAAGGTCCAGCCACAGCAGGACTGTGAGCTGAACCTGTTACATGTACTTTGTGAAATCGGGTTGACCGGTTATTTAACCACAAGACTGACGTCAAGCTTTATTTCATCCCTGATGGCGTTATCCCCGAGGTTGGAAAAGAATTTGCCCGAACCGAACCTGACATCATACAATGAACGGTCAAATGTAATGGTGGCGGTGTAGGTCAACACATCACCTGCTTTGGATTCCCTGACGGTGAACTCCACAGGATGGGTGGCTTCCTTGATTGTCAGGTTCCCTTTTACAGTAGCCTTACCTTCTGCGAACGGTGTGCCGCCCGTCATTACCAGCCTTGAGAAAGGAAATTTCGCTACCCCGAAAAAGTCATCGGCTTTAAGATGCCCTTCAAGTCTTGCACGGCTGCCGGCATCCTTTATATCCTCATTCTTAAGACTGTTCATGTCAACGACGAACTCCCCGCCGGTGATCGACTTGCCGTCAGTGATTAGCGATCCCTCCTTAAGGCTAATTGTACCGTTATGACTGCTCCCTACAATCTTTTCCCCTGACCACTTTATTACTGTGGCCGATGGATCGGCAACGTATTGCTTCTGCGCGGTCAGCTGTGATACCGCGAAAATTGCCATTAGTGCTAATATTCCTGCTTTTTTCATTTTACTCAGTTCTTATTGTTTCATTATAAACCAATAAATGTGCGGTTTTGTTCAACAAATGTTGAATAAAACAGAAACAAAAAAGTAATCTAAAAATGCAAGATGTTTGTTATCAGAAGCTTTGGATGTTCATCCCGCCGCTGACCTCGAATACAGTGCCGGCAGAGAATGACCAGTCTCCCCTGGCAAGTGAAGCCACAGCCTTGGCGACATCCTCCGGTGTGCCCCATCGTTTCTGGGGCACCAGCCCCTCGGCGATCAGCCTGTCAAACTTGTCCTTGCTCCTGGAGGTGAGCTCGGTCTGTATGAGGCCGGGCCTGATTTCATATACATTTATTTCCTCCTCCGTCAGCCTGTCGGCAAATACGAGGGCTGCCATGCTGAGGCCGGCCTTTGAAACGCAGACATCTATAGCATGGGTAAAAGATGTGTATGCCAGGAATGAGGTCACAAACATGATTGAAGGCTTGTAATCCTTCACCTGTTCCTTCATCCATATCATCTCCCTGGCTACCCTGAGTGCGAGGAACACGGGACCCCGGAGATTGACACCCAGGACACGGTCATAGGTCTCCTCGTCGAGATCAAGCAGGTCCTTGCGCTCTATCGGGGCGATACCTGCGTTGTTGACGAGGATATCTATCCGGCCATAACGCCCGAGGATGCTGGATATGGCTTCATCATGCAGATTGGTATGTGCCACGTCAAGACCCACCGGGAAGAAAATCGGCGCCACACTTCTCTATGTCAGGCTGAAGCGATAACATGCATTCGCTGTCAGAGGTGCGTGCGACAGCTGCAATATCGTATCCTTCGGAAGCAAGCGCGAGCGATATAGCCCGGCCTATACCCCTGCTTGCTCCCGTAATTATGGCTACTGGTTTTGAATTCATATATTACCCTGTTATCAGGCCAAAGGTTTCTTCTTCAGCTTGAGGACTACCTCGCACTCACCGCTGATATCAGCATCGGCAATCAGATAATTGCTCTGGTTGATGTTTGCAATTATATACTTCTTCTTCTTCCCTCCGATGGTCAGGTCACCGGCAACAAAATTGCCAGGTACCGGCAGTGAAAGCTGGATATACTCGTAGCTGCCCGTCAGCTTAATGGTCAGCTTGTCGGCTGTATGGCTGTAAAGATATTTTACGAACGCACCCGAGCTCTTGTAGTCGATTTTCACCTCGGCCTTCTCCACTCCGGCGGCTATCCATTTGGGGCAGATGCGCACCCTCCTGAAGAGCTTGTCCTTGTCCTGCACTCCAACCAGTCCTTCCACAAAGGCATAGAGCATTGCAGAGGAGCCCCAGCCATCGGTGGGTTTGGCCTCGGGTGAGGTGCTGGTCTCCACTGTTGAAGGCTTTCCGTCAGGGAAATACCACAGATAGGTCTCACCATTGCGCGATATCAGGTCATAATAGCGCATCAGGATGTCAATGCCATACTCCTCAAAGCCGTATTCAAGTGCCGCCCTGGCCAGCTCACCGCCTGTAAGGGGCATTATGCCGCCGTTGCAGTACGCACCGCGTGAAAGCTTGTAATCGCCGAAGATGCCGGCCGGGAAGGGAGGATCGATTGAAAACCACTCCGCAAAGGCGGATGTGGTCTCACGACGCTTAATGTATTCCCTGATGATCGAAGTTGCAATGCCCGGAGAGGCTGCTCCCCTGTTTATAGCTGCAGGATTGCTAAGGCTAAGCTGCGATGCCTCATCCACACCTTCTATGGTTACAGGGGTCTGCTTTACAAAATGAGTATAGAAGGAGCCATTGAAACAGTTGCTGTTCAGGCTTTTACGAAGCTTAAGTGCACGGTCGCGCCATTGCGCCGACTTTACCTTGTCGTCAAACATGTTATACCAGTGCGACATGAAGTGGAATGCCTCGTAATAACCGCTGTTGTCACCGTGGAAATAACCCCAGAAGGTATTGTCATCTATCTGGAACTGAAGCCAGTCATGATGCCCTGCATGGTATGCAAAGTCCCATGTGTCAATAGTATAGGGTCTGCGGAAGAGGTACTTCTCCTTGTCAAAGTAGCGATCACCCATAACATAGCCCAGGGCCCTCTCAAACGAGGGCATAAGTTTCCTGATGAAGGCATCATCGCCCGTAGCCTGCCAGGCAAGCCATGCAGCCTTGATGTATCTGAATTCGGTGTCGGCCTCCACGGGTGTCCTGACATACTTGGTCCAGTTTTCGCGCTCGCAGGGGAGCTTTTCAGGAAAGGTGGTAAAATAGTCAAAGATGCGTCCGTTGCGCGCCTGGTTGTCGGCAAAATGCAATACCACACTCTTGAGATCCGCTTCTGAATACCGGAGGGCCCTCATCATGTCGGAATAGTTCCTTATCCATACGGACCTCGCATCAGGCGACCTGTAGCCTCTTATCTTATCACCATCAATATTCAGTTCAAGGAGATCCTGCTCAAGGAACCTGCTGATTCGCGGTATGAGCTCATCAAATGCCGGAGTACCAGTTCTGACGTACATTACTGGGATTATAGGTTAGTTTTAGCGGCTTTAAAAATAATAATTAATTCTCTTTATCCGACGGTGTGGGCTCATTTTCTTCGGGTTCGTCACTCTCCTCCTCTTTTTCATAAAAAGGAACAGGCCTTTGCGGCCCTTCGGCACGGTACCAGATTGCCAGCAGCAAGCCTGCGGCCGCTCCGAGCATATGGGATTCCCATGAAATATCTATCCTGAACCCCGGGAAGATGCCCCAAACCATCTCTCCGTAGACAAAGGCAACCAGCAGCGAGAGCCCCATAAGGGGTATGTGTCTTCTGATGATGCCGCTTACAAAAAGGAAAGAGGCCAGCCCGTAGACAATGCCACTGGCTCCGATATGCCATGCGGGCCTTCCGGTAATCCAGACGGCCAGGCCCGTCACCAGCATGATCCATATGATAACCCTGAATGACACCTGGGAATAGAGGTAAAAGAGAGCTGTGCCCAGGATAAAGAGAGGAAGCGTGTTGTTGAAGAGATGCCTGAAACCGGAATGAATGAAAGGAGAAGTCAAAATCCCTGTAAGCGCTGAAACCTTACGGGGAAAGATGCCAAGAAAATAAAAGTCGGTCTCAAAGATCACCTCCGATACCCTTATCAGCCACATGAAACTGACAAGCAGGAACGGGATGAGCATGCTGAGCAGCAATCGTCTCTTTTCTGTTGCGGCAGAGCCATCTTCCATAATGCGAGCTCCTTCGTCAGTGCTTATCTGTCACGTCCCGGGTATCTGATACCGGTTTTCTCCCGTACCTTATCCAGCGTCCGGGCAAGAGCCAGGGTGAAGGAGAGGGGAACGACCGTGCTCTCAGTCAACCCCCTGTCGAGACAGTTCATCACCTCCACCGCCTCATACTGGTAACCCTGTGCGGGTGGGGTAAAGATCCGGTCGTCAAAGTCATTTGGAAACTCCAGAAGCAGATGCTGGTTGCGGTCACGCCCTCTTGTCAGGGTCAGATTGCCCTTTTCGCAGTTGAACTCTGTTGATACACCTGCCATATTGGAAAAAGAGCAGTATGCCTCCGCTATCCTGCCGTCACTGAACTTAAAGATTACCGAGGTGCTCTCATCAGCTCCCGTCGGAGAGAGAACGGAGGCAGCAAGGATTGATTCCGGCTCACCCATATATCTCAGTATATCCATAACCGGATATATTCCAATGTCAAGCAGGGAACCACCGCCCAGCTCCAGGTTATAAGTCCTGAGATCAGGGTCATACGGTGATATGAAGGCAAACTTGCCCCTCATATGGAGCAGGCTTCCCATTTTGCCGCTCTTCAGTATCTCGTCTGCCTTGATATATGAGGGCTGAAACGGCGGCCATAACGCCTCCATCAGAAAGAGACCCTGCCTCCGTGCCTCCCCGGCCATAACCCTGACCTCTGATTCGTTGACCGACATCGGCTTCTCACATATGACATGCTTCCCGTTGCGCAGCGCCAGCAGCGTATGCTCAAGATGTTCCGTGTGAGGCGAGGAGATGTATACTATCTCCACCCCCGGATCGGCCAGCATCTCCTCATAACTTCCGTATGACTTGCCGAATTTGAACTCGGAGGCGAACGCCGCAGCCTTTTCTGCATCACGCGATCCAACCGCATAAAGATGAGCGCTGTCAAGCAGCATGAGCGCCCGGGTGAACTTGTGTGCTATGTTGCCGGTGCCCAGAATTCCCCAGTTGTATGCTTTCATGGTCATTTGTTTGCATAAAGTTAGTGATTCCTGCCTATCTCCGCCATCTTAAAATCAAGCTCACATGTTGCAATATAAAAATATTTTTAAATTTTTGGTTCTATGTATTGCATGGTATTATTTTTCTTTTATATCTTTGCAAAGTAAAATTATTATGTATTAACAGGTACCATATTAAAAAGACAATGAAAATTACGGTGAACATTAATCTTGGAGGATACCCGTTCAATGTGGACGAGGATGCCTATGAACGTCTCCGGCAGTACATGAAAAGCCTGGAAAAGGAGTTTTCAGGCGAGTCAAGCGCTTCCGAGATCATGACTGATATTGAGGGCAGGATAGCCGAGCTGTTCAAGATGAGACTCAATCCCTACAAGCAGGTCATAACCATGAAGGATGTCGAAGAGGTGATGGCCATCCTTGGGTCACCTGAAGTCATCAGCGGCAACAGCTCTTCGGACGAAAGGCCACCGCGGTCGCAGCGCAGGATATACCGTGATCCGGACCGGCGCGTATTCGGAGGTGTGTGTGCCGGTATATCAGCATACCTCGACTGGGATCCTCTGATCATGAGGATCATCTTTTCAATCCTGATAATTGCCGGAGGATTCGGTCTGGCATTGTATCTCATTCTTTGGATAGTGCTTCCGGAGGCAAAGACAACGGCCCAGAAGCTGGAAATGAGGGGCGACCCGGTGACTGTTGAGAACATCAAGGATTCTGTAAAACAGGAGTTTGAGACAGTAAAGAAGAAAATGAATCTTTAATCTCCACCAAAAACGAAACAAGCTGATAATAATGGAATTGCTATGAATACGGACAACACAAAAGCACAAATGCGCAAGGGAATCCTGGAATACTGCATTCTTGCAGTACTCTCACGGAATTCATGCTACGCCGTTGACGTCATCAACGAGCTTAAAAAAGCCGAGGTGATAGTCGTTGAAGGTACCCTCTATCCCCTGCTTACCAGACAGAAAAATGCAGGGCTGCTAAGCTACCGGTGGGAAGAATCACCTCAGGGACCTCCCCGGAAGTATTATGAACTCACCGAGCTGGGTAAGATCTATCTCAATGAACTCGACAGGGTATGGGAGGAGTTGGTTGAGTCGGTTAACCAGATACGCGACAAGAAATAAAGGCAGCCATGAAAAAGACTACTGACATCAATATTGCCGGGCAGCTATTCCGTATCGACGAGGAGGCCTGGGAAATCCTGAAACGCTATCTTGATCACGTCTCTGCCAGGTTCACCACTGAACAGGGTGGCGATGAGACCGTGGCGGATATAGAGGCGCGCATAGCTGAGATATTCGGCGGCGGCAATGAACCGCCCACCCTCGTCTCAAAGCAGATGGTGAATGATATGATCAATATTATGGGCGCTCCTGAGGACTATTACGACGACAGCACCGTGTCGGCCAGAAGCGGGGTCTACAGCCGCAAATCGATGTACGATCCCAACAGCCCTTCGGCGCGTGTAGGCAGAGCGCTTTCGGAGTTTTTCATGGCATTGGGCAGGATCATGTCGGCAATATTAAGGGTGGTTGCAATTTTTCTCGGAGCAATATTCACCATTGTGGGCTTCACCCTGCTCTTCTCCTTCGCCGTACTGATCTTTTTCAGTAACACCCCATTCCTTACATCGGTGATCGAGCCGGAGATGACAAATATCCATACCCTCCTGTCCATAGTGCTGCACAGCAATATGGTATGGCCCGTGCTCATTCTCACCGCACTGGCTGTTCTTATTCCCCTGGCAGCTCTCACCTGGCTGGGAATCAAGATGATCTTCCGCATCAGGGAAAAGTTCCGGATACTGAACATCGTGCTTTTCGTCATATGGATTGCATCGCTTTGCGCGCTTGGAGTATTCCTGGGCCTTCAGCTATCTGTCTATTCGAACCGGGAGTTTGTTGAAAAAAGGGTAACCCTTGATCCGGCGCCAGAAACTATCTGGATTGCGCACAGGGCCACAGTGGAGAAGATAACTTATGACGAAACCGCTTCCGTTGACCACTTTACCTTCTACCTCGATAACCAAAACGACAGGCTTCATGGCACTCCCGAACTCAATATTTACGGGAGCGAAAACGGCTCAGGGTTCATCTCTGTCGATAAACGCGCCTGCAGCAACTCAGACAGTGAGGCGCGGGCAAATGCCAGGGCGGTAGACTACAACTGGAGGTTCTCCGGTGACACTCTTTACCTGGATGAGTACTTTTCACTGCCGGCAGGCAGCAGATGGAACGGTTCGCTGGTCGACATCGACGTTGCTCTTCCCGAGGGGACTGAGGTCAGGTGTGTGCCGGGAACCTCGCTGTCGGCCTGGATGCTGCGTAACAGGGACCCCGAGGTTACGGCGTGGCGCATTGAAGAGGGATACCTTAAAGCGATTGATGAATAAACGGGAAGACAATTCTGCCCCCGCGTTTTTTACTCTTCACAATCCCGGTCTGAACAGCCGGGATTTTTTTTGTGCTGCAGCTCCGATTTTCTATCTTTAGGACCTAAACTTGCCGGCAGGTGACAGTAACACTGGAAAATATCCTTCTGATAGGCTCAGTCCTGATTTTCATTAGCGTTCTGGCCGGCAAGACCTCGTTAAGGATAGGTGTTCCCACGCTAATATTATTCCTTGTGATTGGCATGCTGGCAGGGTCTGAGGGTTTAGGGGGAATTCATTTTGACAAGCCGGGCGTTGCCCAGTTCATAGGCATTGTAGCCCTGAACTTCATCCTTTTCTCAGGCGGTTTCGAGACTGACTGGCATTCCGTCAGGCCTGTCGTCTGGCAGGGTGTTACCCTGTCAATAATGGGGTGCTCTAGACTTGCGTGGGATGTTGTCTGGTGGGTGATGATTCTCCATTTATGAGGGATGTTTCGGGGAATGTTCATAAGATGGGTGATTTTTAATATAATGAAAAGCCTCGCACTCAAGGGACATATAGCCCCAGGAGAAAGGGAAACGATGGTATTTACCATCGTCTCATCGGATTGATAAAAGGAAAACATTGGTGGTCCTGCCATGTTTATGAGCCCTCGGAGGGGACTGGGAACGTTGGCTGGGTAGATATTATAATAATAAATGATATGAGGGAAGGTGTTGAAAAAATATTTACAAAGTGGAAAGAAAGAAAAAAAGAGGTGATGCCCAGGAAGAAAAAGGGAAAAGGGGGGAACCAAAGGATAGAATTCCGGGGGGCAAGATGAAGAAAAAAAAAAAGAAATTAAAAAGCCGGAGAAAAAAAATACATAAAAAAGATAGAGAGAAGAGAAAGGAAAGGTGGGAGGGATAGAAGCCTGAGAAAAGTGTGCATGAAAAAAACCTCCTGAAAAACTGCGGGATTTCATATCTTTAGTGCCACAACAGCACTGACAACATGGAACTGGGTGTCCTGAAGGATATTGTCATCATCTTTGCACTGTCCACCTTTGTGAATTTTATTTTTACCCGGATAAAGGTACCTGCAATCATCGGGTATCTTATCACCGGCGTTATTGCAGGGCCTCATCTGCTGGGGCTTATAAGCTCTCCTGAAAACGTGGAGGTGATGGCTGAAATAGGGGTTATCCTCCTTATGTTCACCATCGGACTGGAGTTTTCCCTGAACCATCTCCTGAATATCCGCAGGATAGTCTTTTTAGGAGGATTCCTGCAGCTGTTGCTCACTGCAGGGGTTACCCTGCTTGTTGCCAAAGTTTATCAGTTCGGTTGGACCGAAGCTGTGTTTGTCGGTTTCCTTACCGCCCTAAGCAGTACGGCAGTGGTCCTGAAACTGCTTCAGGAGAGGTCGGAGCTGACCACTCATTACGGAAAAACGATTGTGGGGATCCTGATCTTTCAGGATATTATTCTGATACCGCTGCTGCTCTTTACTCCAATGCTGGGAGGCGATACCGGCGAGGTGGGGAATGAGTTGCTGTTTCTTATGCTGAAGGCTGTCGGCATTATGATTTTCATCTGGGTTGGAAACAGGTGGCTCATGCCCTGGTTGCTTCACATAATAGCAATGACCCGCAGCCAGGAGCTCTTCCTGATGAGCCTGCTGCTTATTTGCCTGGCAGTGGCTATGCTGACCAATGAGCTGGGCATGTCGCTGGCCTTCGGTGCCTTCCTGGCAGGACTGATGATCTCTGACTCAGAGTACAGCCACAGTGCCTTCGGTAACCTGATACCATTCAAGGATGTCTTTACCAGCTTCTTCTTCGTTTCTATCGGCATGCTGCTTGATCTTGGCTTTGTGTATGAACATCCGTGGCTCGTGATTGCCACCGTAATTTTGGTCATACTTATTAAGGCAATCATAGCAGGATTTACAGCTTTCACCCTGGGACATACTTTCTTTGGAACGGTGGTCGTGGGATTTTCCCTGGCACAGGTGGGTGAATTCTCTTTCATTCTGGCCCGTGTGGGTTTGACAAATGAGATAATCACTCCCGCGCACTATCAGCTCTTCCTTGCCGTAGCCATCACCTCCATGGCTCTCTCTCCCCTGCTGATACAGGTATCCAGGCCGATTGCCGGCCTGATCCTCAGGCTGCCTCTCCCGCCTTTTCTTGTTAACGGCCTCTTCCCGCTGAGACAGGTTGACATTCCGGAAATAAGTAAACATATCGTTCTGATTGGCAAAGACTCCAGGGCCATCAACCTGGCTGCCATGGTCAGAACCATGGAGCTGCCGTTCACCTCAATCATATTTGACCCTGATCGTGCCCGCAAAGAGATGGAGAAAGGCAACCTGGTCGTTTTCGGGGATGCGACCTATGAACCGGTTCTGCGGCAGGCTTACGTCCACACGGCCGAGATGGTGATACTGTCAGTGGGTGACCTCATAACGGCAATGTCAGTTGTAGAACATATCAGGACAATGAACAAACACGCCCACATTATCGTCAGAACCAGGCATGTGACTGATATTGAAGAGCTTTACCGCCTCGGCGCAAACCAGGTAATACCGGAGGAGTTCGAAACGGCAATCGACTTCTTTGAAAGGATACTCGGGAAGTATCTCATTCCCAGAATGGAAATCGAACGAGCGATAGCGCGAACCAGGGAAGACAACTACGGTATATTCAGGGATAAGGGAACAATGGGCGGATACTCCCTCCTCAAGGATATACCGGATATTGAAATAGCATCCGTAAAGGTTGGTGAAAAATCGGTCTTCGCAGGAAAAACAATAGCCCAGACAGCTCTCAGGAAAACATGCGGAGTAACAATGGTGGCAATCAAACACGGTGATAAAACCACTCCAAATCCTGAACCTTCGACCGTGATATATGAGAATGACATCGCCTATCTGCTCGGGAAGCCGGAGATGATAGCAATTGCAACGGATCTCCTTTCAAAGGAGGTGGACAATCCCTGACCAGTTTAATGTCATGACCCCGCCAGAAAACCAGACGCACCACACGTCAGTTCCATTGACACAACCAACCTATGAGGCTGGCAGCTCCATAGTAGATTCCCTTTTGCAGCAGAACCACTTATGCGCTCTGCAGGGTGGCATGTTTTCAGAAAACTATTTACCGTAATTATTGTTCCTTGTTTAAACAAATAAAAACTAAATATGACGCATATTTGCGTTATGCAAATATTTGCATATTGAAATAAGGTATACCATCATGAATAATGCTATTTATTCCATTCAACACCCTGATAATGAACCTTTAATGAGCTATGCACCAGGTTGTATCGAACGGGTTGAACTTGAAAAAGAGCTCAACAGACTCTCTTCTGAAACTGTTGAGATTCCATTGATTATAGACGGCAAGCCTGTTAAGACCGGGAAACTGGGCAGGGTCGTCATGCCGCATGACCATGGGCATCTGCTGGCCACCTATCATATGGCCGGCGAGAAGGAGGCCGCAGATGCTATTGAGGCTGCCCTGAAGGCCAAGGAGGAGTGGATGACCCTTTCGTGGATCGAGAGGGCTTCCATAATGCTTAAGGCGGCAGAGCTTCTTTCAAAGAAGTACCGGTATACAATCGTGGCTGCAACGATGCTAGGACAGAGCAAGACGGTTCACCAGGCAGAGGTTGAGGCTGCATGCGAGACTATAGATTTCCTCAGGTTCAACGCCTATTTCGCCGGGCAGATATACCAGGAGCAGCCTCGTTCGGCCACTGACCAGCTGAACAGGGTTGAGTACAGGCCCCTGGAGGGTTTTGTCTATACAATCACCCCTTTTAATTTCACCGCCATCGCATCAAATCTCAACATGGCAGTTGCCCTTATGGGTAACACAACCGTCTGGAAACCCGCAACCAATTCGCTGCTCTCCAGCTGGATACTGATGAAGGTTTTCATGGAGGCAGGTATGCCTGCCGGGGTTATCAACTTCCTGCCCGGGCAGGGGTCGGTAATCAGCTCGGTTGTGATGAACCATCACGATCTCGGAGGAATACATTTCACCGGTTCCAACGGCACATTCAACTCACTCTGGAAGACCGCAGCGGTAAACCTTGACAAATACAGGACATATCCGCGTATTGTAGGTGAGACGGGCGGCAAGGATTTCATCGTGATACACAATTCGGCTTCTCCGCTGGAGACTGCCACTGCCATTATCAGGGGTTCGTTCGAATACCAGGGACAGAAATGCTCGGCATCATCCCGGGTCTATATCCCGAGGTCGCTGTGGCCAGAGATTTCAGGACACCTAAGGAGACAGGCCGCCGAGATAAAGGTGGGAGACCCTTCCGATTTCAGCAACTTCATGAATGCGGTGATTGACGAGAAGTCGTTTGACAACATAATGAGATATATCGGACTGGCTAAGTCGTCTCCCTCATGTGAGATATTTCACGGAGGCTCGGGAGACAAGACAAAGGGCTACTTCATCGAACCGACGATAATTCTTACTACCGATCCGGATTTCATTACGATGAAGGAGGAGATCTTCGGTCCTGTTGTGACCCTGTACATCTACGAGGACGAAAAGTACGAAGAGACGCTTCATCTCTGCAACGAGACCTCTCCATACGGTCTTACAGGCTCCATTTTTTCAAATGACAGACCGGCGACGGTGAAAGCCTGCCAGGTTCTTCGATTTGCAGCGGGCAACTTCTATATCAATGACAAGCCTACGGGAGCCATGGTAGGGCTTCAGCCCTTCGGCGGCTCCAGGGCCTCGGGCACCAATGACAAGGCCGGGGGCAGGCTCAACCTTATCAGATGGACATCACCGCGGACCATCAAGGAGACCTTTCTCCCAGCCACAGACTTCAGGTATCCGTACATGGACTGAACTACAATCAGGACCCATCGGCTTTGGTGGGGGTCTTTTTTCTTAAGATATTGTAGGCGCAGAGGTAACCCCCGTAGATGGCGCCGGAGAAACCGCCGCCAGTCTTGCCCCAGGCAGAGGCAAAGTGAAGATTATCAACTGACTTAAGCGTATCAACGCCCTTTTTTGAAGGCGTCTGGGCAAATCCGTAGACCGCACCGCCCGGATTCAGCGTATACCGGTTCACTGTGGAGGGAGTTCCAACCTCATAGTATTCTATGGCCTGGCTGATGCCGGGAATCATCTTTTCAAGCCTCCCGATAAAAATACGGGCCACAAGCTCCTTCTTTTCCTTGTACTCTTTCTTTCCCAGGCCTTCCCAGTCAGCAAGGTAATCAATACAGCAGATGGCTCCCACACTCTTGCCGGCGGTTGCCAGACCTGAATCAACCTGGCCATAATCAACAAAAGTGAAGCTGCGCCTTGAAAAGTCATCCCTGTTGTTGTGAAAAATGTCAGCCTGAGTTCTTACAGAGCCGCCATATACAAATACCGAATAGTAACGGTGTCCCAGTTCTGATAGGGGACGACCGAATCCCAGGTATAAGGTAAGCAGTGAGGCGCCCACCCTGAGAGCGCTGTATTCATTTCTGAGCTCATTGCCGGGACCGGCAGGAAGCAAGTCCGACACATTAGGTATTGCATTGCCTGCAATAACCTCATCAGCAAGAACTTTCAACGGTTCATGACTATGCTTCCCTGCAATGGTCACTCCTGTAGCCCTTCCGTCAGTGACACTGATGCCTGTCACCGTATGGCCAAGCAGGACCTCTCCATTGTGATTCCGGATAAATGCCGCCAGGTGATCTGAGAGCCTCTGTGAGCCTCCCTTGATAAAACTCGCTCCGCCGGAATAGTAACTCCCCTGGGCAATTGAATAATAGGCCAGTGAGAGCGTATAGGGATCATCATGGAAATACCCGAGGTTGCCAAGCAGAATGAGTTTCAGGTCATCATTTTTTATGATTGAATCGAGAAATTCACCCACGCTTAAATCCCTGATCTCATTTTCAGCCGGTTTCTTTCTCGTAAGTATCTGTTCGAAATAGGCTTTGATTCCCTGGACTTCATCAGGAAATAATTCAGTCAGCCGTTCAGAGGCGAGAGCGGGATCATGCGGCACCGTAACCTCAATGCGGTCGTTTATGAACCTGTAAAACTCGGGTACCGGAATAAACTCTACATTACTGAATACATCCAGATCATTGAATATCCGTGTTTTCATATCGCGCGGAGCTGGGCCGTCCATCTCGTGCAACCCTACTTCAAGCGTGAAATCCCCGCGCTGAAAAGTTGTGGCACATCCTCCCGGCTGGCTATGCTGCTCCAGGAGAAGAACCTTTTTTCCCTCCTTTGCAAGCTTCGCCCCGGCGGTAAGGCTTCCCAGTCCTGCCCCGATTATAACAACATCATACTTCATTTGACTTCCGGTATTGGATAACGTTTGAACTCTTTGGTCCTGTCAAAAAGATATCTGTAAGTGATATAGTTCTTTGCAGGCACGCTGCCTACTGAAATGAATATCTTTCTCATCTTCGGATTGAAATCTGCCACCCAGGAGAATTCAATTTCAGTGTAATGCGGTTTTCGCCTGAAAACATCTATCAGTTTATAGATAAACGCCGATTCCAGCCCAAGACCCTGGTACCGGGGAATAACCCCCATCAGCAGCCCTTTAGCCCTGGTCATGGCTTTCCTGTTCTTCAACCATACAAATTTCAGCATGGCTGCAGGAGTCAGTTTGCCCTTCAGGTGCTTCAGAATCATGTTGAGATCCGGGAACATCAGGTATATAGCTACAGGCTTATCTTCAAAATAGGCGAGCCAGATGAATTCCTCATCAAGAATCGGCTTTGCCTTTTTCAGCACCTCCTTTATGTAGGCAGCCTCGAGTGGTTCAAAATTGATTTTGAATGAAGCCCAGGCCTCATTAAACACTTTGGCAAAATCCGCGACAAATTTATCCTGCTCCTTCCAGCTGAAATGCCTGAAACTGTATCCGGGTTTATTTGCAACCCACCCGGCAATTTTCAGGAACCTTTCAGGTATAGGTTCAGTGAGGCTGAGATGAAAGCCTTCCATTTTGTAGTAAGTACGGAATCCGTAGTCCTCGAACAGTTTCTGGTAGTAGGGATGATTGTACGGCACATCGAACGAGGGGTGAGTGAATCCACCCACAAGCAATCCCCAGTATTTGTCGGTCTCCCCGAAATTGACCGGCCCGTCCATTGCCTCCATCCCTTTCTCCTTCAGCCATTCTCTTGCAGTATTGAACAGAAGCGAGGCAGCCTGCATGTCATCAACACATTCAAAGAAACCTATCCCTCCCGTAGGCTGATCATACGTGCCGGAAAGATTAAAATCTATAAACGCCGCTATCCTGCCGATCAAATTCCTGTGCCCGTCAGTGAGAACCCATCTGTCAGCGGCACCGTGTTTGTAGTATGGGTTCTTCCGGGGATCAAAAATTGCCTTTATGTCATTGTCAAACGGGCATACCCAGACCCTGTCGTTTTTATAGATGGCCCTTGCTGTATCAAGAAACATCTTCTCTGTTTTCCTGTCAGTGACCTTAACCAATTCCATAACGGCGGAGTATCTTTCTGAGAAGAATTTTATTTCATGTAGATCTGATCGACAATAGACCTGTACTTTTCATGGACATACTGCCTCCGGAGCTTCAGAGTGGGAGACAGTTCACCTGTTTCAGGACTCCAGGCATCCTTGACAAGCCTGAACCTGTTAATACCTTCAAAGGAACTCAGGCGTTTGTTCAGCTTGCTGATCTCCGATGTGAAGGCTGAAAGGACCTCCGGAAGCTGAATAAGCTCTTCGGGGCTGGAGAAGGATATCTTGTTGACTTTCTTCCAGTCATCAAAATATTTAAAATTCGGCGAAATAAGCGCGCTCGCAAACTTCTCATGTTCGCCTATCACCATTATCTGATCAATTATGGGAGATTCCTTAAAGACATTTTCAATTATCTGCGGTGCTATGAATTTCCCGTTGGAGAGTTTGAAAATCTCCTTCTTCCTGTCAGTGACCATCAGAAATCCGTCCTTGTCAATATGGCCGATATCACCTGTTTGGAACCAGCCCTCGCTGTCAAAAGCTGATTTTGTCAGTACGGGGTCATTGTAATAGCCCATCATAACGTTTGGTCCCTTGCAAAGGATCTCGCCGTCATCAGCTGTTTTTACCTCTACTCCCTCAATTGGCAGACCCACTGATCCAAGTTTCACCCTGCCCTTCTCAGTTCTGTTGATCGTAATAATGGGCGAGGTCTCGGTGAGGCCGTACATATTAACGATTTTTATCCCTGCTGCCCAGAAGACTCTTTCCAGCCTTGACTGAAGACTGGCGCCTCCGCACCCGACAATCTTCACATTACCGCCCAAAGCCTGACGCCATTTACTGAAGATCAGCTTGTCTGCGATCCTGTGCTTTCTTTCATAAAACCATCCGTTCTCACCGAACGGCTTATACTTCAATCCCAGATCCACCGCCCAGAAAAACAGGGTTTTCTTAATCCCGGTAAGATCTCTGCCTTTAGAGATTATCACGTCATAAAATTTCTCGAGTACTCGCGGAACTGCATCAAAACCGTCAGGTTCGATCTCCTTCATGTTTGCAGCTATAGTGCCCATATTTTCAGCGTAGTATATGCTGCTTCCGCTGTACTGTGTCTGGTAATTTCCCATTCGTCCGCCCACATGACATAACGGCAGGATGCTGAGATATTTGTCGGAAGGTTTCAGGTTGAATACCGAAGCGGCTGAGATGAAGTTGCTGACCAGGTTTCGCTGGCTCAGCATGACTCCTTTGGGCGTGCCGGTTGTTCCCGAAGTATAGATAAGTGTCGCTAAATCTTCAGGCGTGATACCTTCCTTTTCCTTTTCAACTGCCTGCCTGGTCATTTCGGTGCATTGTTTTCCCTTCTCAACAATCTCAAGCCAGTTTCGGGCTCCCGGGATCTCATCAAATGTAAAGACCCTGGCAGTAATGGTGCTGTCTGACAATACCGGGGCAATCGTTTTGTAAAGCTTTTTGTCAGAGATAATTACCATCCTCGCTCCGGAGTTCCTTATGATATAATCATATTCAGCGGCCGAGAGGGATGTGAACACCGGCACATGCACCACGCCGATCATCGACATACCCATATCGACAAAATTCCACTCAGGCCTGTTGGTTGAAACCGTTATGATTTTGTCGCCCTTCCTGAAACCTGATTCATAAAGGCCGTAGCAGAAATTGTATGAATACGCAATGTACTCCTTGGTGCTGAATTTTGTCCAGACGCCATTCTGTTTGAAACACAGGGCATCGTCCTTGTCATACAATTCCCTGTATCTCTCCAGCAGATCAAAAGTGCGTGAAACAGTCATAGTTTCTTTTTTTATATCTCCGTTGGAGACAATATTACTTTTGGCAATTTAGAAAATATGTTGGGAAAGGCTAAGGTTACCGTGATTTTTTTGACGTATGGCGACCCTTGTTCACCCGAGATACTTTCTGATATAATTGTGTCTTAATTCATTAATATTCATCATCTTACCTCCTCGCTTCACATACCAGAAGTCCCATCCGTTCTGTTTTTCCTTTCCGGAGACCAGGGAGCCTATGCTGTGAATTGAGCCTGAATTCCCTTCCCACCGGATGGAGGCATCTGCCTGCACTTCGGCAGCAAATTTCATGTCTGCCGACCACAGGAATTCGCCTGCCATAATAAATCCGGACTCCACCAGGTTACCGAATGGCACCCGTGGAAGGCGCCGCTCTGTCCGGTATTCAAGCAGCGGCCCGCTCAGAGGGGTGATGCCTCCGACCCTTTCCCTGGCAAGGCTGACATATGACACCTCACGCTCAAAAGCAATAAAATTTCTTCCCAGCCTCTTTGCCACCGCTGCCGTTGTGCCACTGCCGGCAAAAGGATCAAGCACCAGGTCACCGCGATTGGTTGTTGCCATTATTACCCTGTACAGAAGCTCTTCCGGCTTCTGGGTCGGATGCGCTTTCTTCCCCTCCTCCCTGATCCTCTCCGGTCCCTTGCATAATGGTATCAGCCAGTCGCTCCGCATCTGAAGGTCATCATTGAATCCCTTCAGGGATTGATAATGAAAAGTGTACTTCGCATTCCTTGATTTCGACGCCCATATCATCGTCTCATGTGCATTGGCAAACCTTGTGCCCATGAAATTGGGCGTCGGGTTGGTCTTGATCCATATGATGTCATTGAGTATCCAGAAGCCCGTATCCTGTATCAGGGCCCCGATCCTGAAGATATTGTGGTAGGTTCCTATGACCCAGATGCTGCCGGAATCCTTCAGCACCCTCCTGCACTCCCGCAGCCATGTTTCCGTGAAATCATCATAAGCCCTGAACGAGTCAAATTTGTCCCACCCGTCGTCAACGGCACCGACAAGAGACCTGTCCGGGCGAAAGAGATCCTTGTTGAGCTGCAGATTGTAGGGCGGATCGGCAAAGATCAGGTCAACGGTACCGTCAGGCAACTGCCGCAACAACTCCAGGCAGTCGCCGTGATGGACCTCATTGATTTCAACCGTGCCTGATTTCATCGGCCATTTTCCTCAAATTTACCGGAATTAATCATACGCTTATCTCAAAATAGGGTATGATGATCAAAAGAACTCTTTTCGGCTTGGATAATTATTTATCTTTGATTATCACTGACAGTGAGCGGGGCCCGGGAGTTTTGATGCAGAGCAGGATTTAATCACTGTCGGAGCAACCTTAAAGTATCGGACCGTTATGAAAACGCTCATTTCATCTTGTATCTTTCTATTGTTGCTTGCCACATCGTTTACGCTCGATGCCCAGAAAACTTTCAAGGCAGTGTGTGACAAGAATGACGGCACAGTCAAGATTGTTGACGGTGAGGATCGCTCACCAAGTCTTGTTCCTCTCAAGGGCGGCTTTCCCTTTTACCAGGTGGCGGAAAACTGGGTGAAGGAGAATTTCCCAAACGGCAAATGCGATCCTGCAGCTGCGGCAGCGCAGAACATGGTAGCAGCTAATGCCGCAGCCCAGACGTCAAACCTGGCCGTCCAGCCGACCCCCGGCCCCACACAAACCCCTCCACCGGTCTCCTCCTACGGAGCCCCTTCCGGCCAGCCCCTTTTATCCACCCGCGTGCCGGAGTATCGCAACACCTCAATGTTCATCTCGCTCCTCTTCTCTGACTTCGGGAAGGTGTACGGCATTGACCCGCCACTGTTCCCGGGAGTGAGTATCGGCATCGACCAGATGATAGGAACAAAATTTTACGGAGGCACCGGTATTCACTTCAATACCCTTATAGGAGAGACAGAAGATGCCGCCGGTGTAAATGCGTTTTACAGCTTCAGAATACCCCTCTTTGCAGGTTACAGGATGATCAGTGGCAACCGTTACTGGGGTGTTGATCTTGGACTGGCAGCAAACAGCATGTTGAGGCCGCTGTCAAGTGACTCAGATCTTCAAGGAGAGATCGCCTCCGATGTGTCATTCAACTCAATGGTAAGGGCTAGATTCGGAACTGAGAAAAGAGCATTCGAACTGGGAGTCGACCTCTGGATCAATGATATCCTTTACTCTTATGAGGGTTATCAGATGAGGATGGTCTCCCTTGGATACCGGTTTTACTTCTAAAAGCCCCACTGAATGAAAACAGACGTTGCACGGGCAGCAGTCCTCTCCGCCGCCATTCTGATGCTCCTTGCCTGCCCGGGCAGTATCACTGCACAGTCAGGCAAAGCCTATCTGCAGCTCACCGACGAGCAAAAGGAGACAATAGACGACGTCCTTTCGACCTCTATGGATATGGTCACCGAGTCGCAGGAGAAGCTGACCGAAATGCTCGGTGAATGGCAGAAACTGAAGGACAACTTCTACATGCTGCCGCCCCAGCTCCAGAAGGCTATCAATGATGCTGAAAACGCCGGTCTGACAGCCAAGGTGAACTTTACCCTAGGAAAGCTGAACCAGTTTGAGGGAGAACTCAAGGATGTCATCGGGGTTAAGGAAGATATCGAAAAGGCGGTTAACTTTTATCAGCGCTATGCTCCCGATGCTCAGAATCCCTTTCGGTCACTCGAGGTGATGAGCAACCTGTTTGAGGATGTTGAAAAACTGCTCCCTGACGAGCAGGAGTACGAAGCCCTGAAAAATCCTGTTACATTCATGATACGTACAGGAATAAGGTATTTCAAGGAGGGGATTGACCTGGCACTCGGGGGCCTCAGGAACATTCAGAAACAGATCAGGGACCGGGCAGGCAACTGTATGGGATATGTCGGAGGCGATGGCACCGCTGATGCTTCTGACCCCCGGCGAAAAGCCTTCACCGACCTCGGCACTGGTGATATTATTTGCTATACTGGCGTACGGCCAATTGGCGGTGAGATCTGGACCGATGAGACAGGAAATTCAGTATATATCTGGAGCTCGGGCGAATGGACCCGCCTGCAGGCAGGGTTTGGCCTGGTGTCAGAAATATTCTCAAACTGGAAGCTTGCTAATGAATCTGCTCATTCCGGCCGATGAGATGATCAGATGGTGCAACAGCTACCAAAGGCTCTATACCGAATCACGCGACTGGGGCGCAAAGGAATTTGGCAGGCTCTCAGCTCTTGACAGATGCAAAGAAGACCTTCTCAGGAAACACGACCGATATACCGCCTGGATGGACCTGATGGAATCAGTCGGCGCTGATCGCCGGCTCTTCGTGGCAAAATACATTTTCAATAAGGACGGGATACGGGAGGCTGCAAAGACTCTGACCGGGCTGATGTACGATGTGATGACGTTCGAGGGTGTCATCGAGGACCAGGAGGGAAATATAATCTCAGGCGCTGCAGTAACATTAACTACTTTTGCAGGAACCAGGTCCGCCCTTACAGTCAACGGCTACTACTCAGTAATGCTGGATTACCCTGAAACGGGACGGAACGGCTCTCCGATTGAAATAACCGTCACTGCCACCGGTTATTCAGATCTCAGGGAGACCTCGGTGATACATATGCAGTGCCAGGACCTGGGACTTCTCCGTCTTGACAGGGAGGGTCAGGATGAAGACCGTGGTATGTCATGCGGTCCAAATGAGTACTATGACCTTGCCGCAGAAGTGTGCTTCTGTATCGACGGTTATATCAGGGACGACCAGGGTATATGTGTCCCTGAGGATGATGACCAGCCGGTGACCCCCATCTGTCCCGATCCCAATGCCGAGCCTGTCTTCAACAGTGCCACAAGGGTGTATGACTGTCTCTGCAAGGATTATTTTGTGGCTGATCCGGTTACCGGACTCTGTAAGCCTGACGTTCAGCAGATCCTCAGTGACTCGGACTGTTCCCAGTGGCCTAACACCAGGCCTCTCTGGGATTACGCCAGAAACGAACCTTACTGCGACTGCCTGCCCGGATACACCTGGAGGTCCGATAACCTCGGATGCGAAGAGACCGGCAAGCTGCTCGCATCACGGGCTGACTGCTCAGGCTATCCCAACACACAGGGTATCTGGGACCCTGTTGACCGCAAGGTTTACTGTGACTGTCTGCCGGGTTATGTATGGGATAAGGACAGGATCATGTGTATACCCGAGGCAGTGGCACAGTTCAGCGGCTTCAACTGTGATAATCTGCCCAACACCATGCCGATGTGGGATCCGGTGAGGCAAGAGCCCTACTGTGCCTGTCTCCCGGGATACAAGTGGCGCGACGACAACAGTGGTTGCGAGCAGATCACTGCCACCCAGATAGTGCAGGCCAGCTGCTCACACATACCCAACTCCCATGCAGTCTATGACGCAGTAAATGATATTATGGTGTGCGAATGCCTTCCGGGCTTTGTCCCCAATAGTTCAGGCACAGCATGTGAGCCGGAGAGAAGGAGACCCTCCATTGACATGAATGATGTGATGGGTATTATGAATGCTATAACAGGGGCAATAACCGGCAATATGCCCGGCGCCACATCTCCTGGAAACATGCCGGCCAACCAGCAGCCACCCGTTGTGCACCAGAGCCGCTGCAATGATACACAGAAGGCCGGCGGTGATGCCCCGGAAGTCCACCAGATTGACCTGGGAGTGACCAGCGGTGTGTTCCGTTTTGACTACCAGACCTTTGACGTTAAAGACCAGATAATCATATCGCAGGGAGGGCGGACGATTTTCAACTCGGGCTGCGTGGGCGAGAGCCGGTCGGTCCAGGTACAGTTCAGCGGTTACAGTACTGTTATTGAAGTAAGGGTAAACCCGAACTGCGCCGGATCAACCAGCACGGCCTGGAATTTCACCGTCCACTGCCCTTCAATGTATTAATTATTTACATTTACGGATTACTTGCACGAGTGAGTTGTTTCCAACAATTAAATGCGCAAAACATTAATTATCCTTCTCTTCCTTTCCTTTTTTTCTGCCTTCACCACGGGACAGACCGGAATGTTGACAGAAAGGGATTCCTTGATTGGCAGAATCGTTGAACAGATAGTGCTCTTCCCGCAGGAGAAAATACACCTGCAGACTGATAAGCCGGTGTACATCGCAGGGGAGACAGTATGGTTCCGGGCTCATGTTGCAGATGCCGTCCTGCACACCCCCGATAACAAGCCAGTACGTATATGCTGAACTTATCAATCCGCTTGACTCGGTGGTCGCGAGAGTCAAGGTGCGGGCTGACAATGGTGCCTTCAGCGGTCATATCGAACTTGATCAGGTACTTCCGGAGGGCGACTATACTCTGCGTGCCTATACTGAAAATATGCTAAACCCAGGGGCCGATTATTATTTCAGGAAGCGTTTGCGTGTAGAAGGCCCTTTCTCGGCAACGGTAAACACAAAAGTCACATTCAGGTATGAGAAGGGCGACAGGATGACGGCAGAGGTCTCGTTCGAGGATATCAGGTCACGGAAAAAGATGGTCCCTGACGGGTTGAGAATGAGGATCAATGAACAGCCGCTTGCTGAGGTCAGGACCGATGACGATACCATTTCAAGGTACACCTTCAGGCTTGCTGCGGAGAGTGACCGAAGGGTGCTCTGTGTGGAAACCGCAAAGAGCAGTGAAAATATACATGTACCTTATCCTCAATATGATTATGAGGTCTATTTCTTTCCCGAGGGCGGAAATCTCCCTGCCGGAGCCAGGAGTGCCATTGCATTCAAGACGTTGAAAGCTGACGGTATGCCTGCAGTTGTCACCGGGCATATCCTCGACAGTGCCGGGAATATTTATGCCCGGCTGGAGACCGCACATGACGGAATGGGTAAGTTCTACATGGCTGCAGACGAGGCAGTTAAATATTACGCTCTCTGCACAAATGAGCAGGGCCTGGAGAAACGCTTCGAACTGCCTCCGGCACGCCGGAACGCTTATTCCCTGAAGACGCAGACAGTCGCGGATTCCCTCTTTATAAGTGTTCTCCGTTCTGCAGATAATGAAATTCCTCCGGAACTCATCCTTGTTCTTCATACAAGAGGAATTATTCATTACGCGGAGCCGTGGGATAACGATTTCAGTAAAGTCAGCTTTGACAGGCGCGATTTCCCCTCAGGAATCCTGCAGGCTATACTTTTTAACGCAGAGATGAACCCCCTGAGCGAACGGCTTGTCTTCTGCCTCAACGAAGATCAGGCAATAGCTGAGCTAAGCACCAACCACCAGAACTATGAAAAACGCCAGCCTGTTTATGCTGATGTGCAGATCACGGGACCTGACGGATTGCCTCGCAGAGGAAACTTCTCAGTCTCAGTCACCGATGACAATGACATCAAACAGGATAGCTCCGCCAATATTCTGACAAGCCTGCTCCTTACTTCAGATCTTAAAGGCCACATAAATAACCCTGCCTTTTACTTAAGTAAAGACAATCCTATGGCTGAATATACCCTTGACCTGCTCATGATGACTAACGGTTGGCGACGTTATAATATCCCCGAGGTGATGGCCGGCCAGTATCAGAAACTCAAATTCCCCGCAAAAACCGGTATTGAAATCACAGGCAGGGTCAGGACACTTATCACCGGCAGGCCTGTTGAAAAGGCAGAGGTGGCAGCCTTCTCATGGGGATCGGGTTATTTTGATCAGACTGTGACCGACAGCACAGGTCGTTTTGCTTTCAGTGCAATTGAATTTCAGGACAGTACGGAATTCATCTTACAGGCGCTGAATAAAAAGGGCAAACCCGGAGTGGAACTGGTGATTGACAGTGACATGTTTCCACCGGTGACGGTGCTCCCCGTTGCGGCTGATGCAGGCATCGAAGCCTCGGCGGACGAGGCGCAGGTGAGCGGCTATATCACTAAGGCTGACACTAAGTACACAATGGATAACGGCATGCGCACTATCGATATCGAAGAGGTGGTGATTACCGCAAAAGCTCCCGAAAATAAAAAATACAGCTTTTCATATTACATGCCTAAAGTCAGCCAGCCATCTCATAATGTACTTGACTATGATCAGATAGAAGAACTGCACCCCACTTTGACCTCTGAGCTTATATATCAGATCCCCTTTACAAGAGTTGAAGGGGGCAAAGTGATAATAGAAAGAATGAAATTCGGGCTTAACGGAACTGTCTATGCAGTGCTGATAATTGATGACATGATAATTCATGAGTACAATATTGATGATATTGACCCCTACAGCATTGAGAGAATAGCTGTACTGAAGGGAGGCCAGGCAGCCATGCTGGGAGGAGCAGGGGCAGGCGGAGCCATCGTGATCACCACAAGGAAAGGAGCAGACATTTATAAAGAGGTGCCGAAATTCAATATCAGAACCGTCACACCTCTCGGGTACCAGAGCCCGTCGGAGTTCTATTCACCCCGCTACGATACACAGGAGGAGAGGGAAAGCGGACCTCCCGACCTGCGGACAACTATCTTCTGGAATCCGAATGTGGCCGTTTCGGCTGATGGTCAGGCAGCGTTTGATTTCTTCACCGCTGATACTCCTTCAGAATATACTGTGCTGATAGAGGGAATCACTTCCGACGGACTCATTCTTCACAGTAAAAACAGGATCTCCAGGAGATAATACTTAAACCCGGGAGATGAAACCCTGGAGTGGATGAAATGCATTTTCTACCGCCTCTGCTATACCTGATACGCTACTGCTACATTACCCTATAGCAGTTATATCATTGTAGTTCAGCGATATAAAATCTTAATGAATTTCACGCTGCGGCCGTCGCCGGTGATGATGATATAGATGCCGGGGCTCAACCCGCTGATATTGATCTCCGTTACATCATTCCCTGCATAGACCAATACCCCTGCAGAATTGTAAACCCTGCAATCGATCTCCTGGCTAAGCCTGATGATGTCACCACCTGCAGGATTAGGCCACACTGTCAGCTTCTCACTGGCAACCACCTCCCCCGCAGAGGTAAGGTTGTTCGTCGTGCCCGGCGTGGCAACGGCAAGAAACAGTATCTCTACAGCACCGTCGCTCTTTCTCCCGGTGCTTATATCCTCCTGCTGCTCACCAAACGACAGCGAGTCAATGACAAGCAGATCTGCCGAATAGATACCTATCTCCTCACCCTCCTTAGCCAGTTTGAACGAGGCATGCCTGGACCCGGGCATGGTTGTTCCGTCAGCCCATATGAGTAAAAAGCCGCCGGGGGAAAGAACTATATCGGGCAGTTGCCACTTATCGGGGTTATTGAAATTATCGGTCATGTAGAGATCACCCAGGAAAACAGCTTCGCTATCCCCGTTGAAAATCTCAATCCAGTCGCTGTACATTCCGCGGTCATCAGCTATTGTCCTCTCATTGTCTGCCATGAACTCATTTATAAAGAGCAGCGGCGTGGCACCGGCGACAGGGCTGATATAATTAAGATCGCAGGGCAAAACAGTTACCTCTCCTGACGCATCAGTTGCCATAACCTGGTATCTCACACCGGCGGCATCAGGGATACTGCCAAGTGAAACGGTGAAGCTCCCGGCGCCATTATCTGTCATTGCTGCCTGCGTCAGATCACCCCCGTCAACTGAATAAAGAACCGTCACATTTACCGGTATGGCATCCGCTTCAACTGTTGCTTCCACAGTTATGGTCTGTCCTGCTTCCCGGTGGTGACCAATATATTTTATCACAGGTGCCATTGCACCTTCTTCGGTCTGCCCGGCCATGGAGAGCGCCCGCGCCTGGAGATAGGGGTACAATCCCCATTTCACATGCGCTCCGGTAGCTAGAAGTGTAGGAATTAAGGAAATCTTCATAGTCATATCCGTAATCAAGCGGATAATAGGGGTCAGCAGCCACATACGGTGCAATCATGACCTTCCTCTCCTCAATGGCCAGTACCAGCGAATCCATATCAAGTGTGCTGCCAATGAGCTGATCTGCATAGTGGCTGAACTGCTCCCTGAGCACGGGGTGATTTATCAGGCGGCTATACAACGGCCTGACCTCCGACCCTCCCGGCTGCCACCCGTATATGTTGCGATTCGCCCAGTCGATGTTAAACCAGTCGATTCCGAAAGTGTTGTCTACATCATAAGGGATGTATTCAAACTTGCCGCTTGACGTGTTGTGATACAGATAAAAGTTATTCTTGTTAAACAAATACCCGTCCCAGTCGCCGCAGAAGATCTGGGCTGCCATAACCTTCAGGTAATCATAGGTGTTGAAAAGGGCGTCAAGGTTGCAGACCAGCGACCCGTCCTGTGAATTTTCAAGTACCCCGATAAAGGCTGCAAGATCGGAGAAGTCATTTTCCTCCTCGTTGGTTGTCAGCTCATAGACCCATCTGTTCCCCGACCATATCTTATAACTGTCGGGGTCAGGTCCGCGATAAGCCAGGTCGGCGGGGTACAGACATTTGTAAAGGTTGCCGTCCTTGTTCCCGAAACGTGACTGGGTGAACTCCTCATCTATATGTTCAACGTTGATGTAAAGACCATAGTAACTGCCATTGATATATACCCTTACATGATTGGCCCTGGGTGCCGGGATCTCCCATTTGCGGAGGATATCCCACATCACCTTTGAGCGCATCACCGAAGGGTCGTTGTGCTCACCGTTGAGGTTCAGCTTTTCAACACCGTAATACTTGCCTCCGGGCGTGAAAGTATTGAACGAAACCTTGAACGATTTTTTTTTCGACTGACGTGAGGTGTTGCCTCGCAACCGGAAGCCTACCGGGTCAATGGTATCGCGGATCGTCCCGTTGTCGAACACGAAAATGGCATGAAACTCCCTGTCGCTCCATGGGTTGGCGTAGATCCAGTCTAGTGTGTCCGGATTTACGGTAATGTCAATCCTGGGAACGACAGTATCAACAAACAACTCTCCGTTATCTGGGTGAACAGGCTGTCCGGAGAGGTTTCCTGAAGCCAGAAAGCAGGCCAGTATGAAAGGCAGTATCCTTTTCATCATGCAATAATACTCAATTTAATACCTTTACCGTTGAAATCTCACACCACATCACAATGGCAAGAAAGGAACCGAGGCTTACCGATGGCAATGTTACACTTCGGAATTTCAGGCGTACAGACAAATACCGTATGGCCGAACTGGCAAACAATGAAAAGGTTGCAATTAATCTTCGTGATGCCTTTCCTTATCCCTATGCCTTAGCTGATGCCCGGTTGTTCATCAATACCTTCATCGGCCAGAATCCGCTGCAGGTCTTTGCCATCGAATTTCAGGGGAAATACGTCGGAAACATTGGCCTGCACAGGCAGGATGACGTCTACAGCAAATCGGCCGAGCTCGGGTATTTCATAGGCGAACCGTATTGGAACAAAGGGATCATGTCACGAGCCGTGAACCTTATCTGTGAGTACGGATTCAGAGAGCTTGATGTGGTCAGGATCTATTCCGGAGTATTTGAGTTTAACCTGCCATCACAGAGGGTGCTTGAGAAATGCGGGTTTGAGAGGGAGGCGGTGCTGAGAAGCGCAGTATGCAAGAAGGGAAGGATCTTTGATGAGATAAGATTTGCCAGGGTGATAAGTCCGTCCCACATCGCTGTTGTATCAGGTACAAAAGACGAGCGATTCCAGGTTGCGGGCCCGGTTCCGGGATCTGAAGCGGGCAAGAAACAGTGGTATGAGGCCCTATTTGAGAATTACGGGGAAAAATATGATTCTGAGAACTTCACTGCCGGCACCACGGGTGAGTGCGACTTCCTTGAAAAGGAACTGGGCTATGACAAATCACTTAAGATACTCGACGTCGGTTGCGGCACCGGCCGTCATTCAATAGAGCTCACAAAGAGAGGATACAACGTCACGGGCATCGACCTCTCGGAGTCCCAGCTGCAGAGAGCCAGGGAAAAGGCAGCGGCTACAGGCGTGGATATTAAATTCCTGAGGCATGATGCCAGGCACCTGCCCTTTGACCGTGAGTTTGACCTCGCCATAATGCTTTGCGAAGGCGGATTCCCGCTGATGGAGACCGATGAGATGAACTTTGAAATCCTGCGGAGTGCCGCAAAATCGTTGAAAAAGCCCGGCAAATTCATATTCACAACCCTGAACGGTCTCTTTCCGCTTTACCATTCCGTTGAGAAGTTCTGCGATGATGCTTCGGGTGAGGGCAACGCCACATACCGTAGCAACACCTTTGACCTGATGACCTTCCGTGATCATAACATTACAGAGTTTGAGGATGATGACGGAATCAAAAAGACCCTCGACTGCAACGAACGCTATTATGTTCCCAGCGAGATAGCATGGCTCCTGAAATCACTGGGATTTAACAGGATTGTTATTCTCGGCGCAAAACTCGGTGCCTACTCGCGTAATGACAGGCTGACCACTGAGGATTTCGAGATGCTGGTCATTGCATCTGGAAGATCGGTTGACTGGCTATAGCCTGTCCAGCACCTTTTTCAGGTGTTCGCCCACTTTGGCGGCCACCTCAGCAACGACTTCATTGTGTATTGCCATCATTGAATCCGTTGGGTTGACGGCGGCAATTTCGATTTGATTCCCGCCCTGCTCGATGACCAGCACGTTGCATGGGAGCATTACCCCTACTTTATCCTCAGCCTGCAGGGCTCTGTAAGAGTAAGCCGGGTTGCAGGCCCCAAGGATCCGGTATTTCTTGAAGTCGACACCCAGTTTTAATTTGATTTTCTCATGCAGATCGATTTCCGATATCACACCGAGAATCCCTCCGCCAGGAGAGCTGCGGTCACTTTTTCAACTGCATCGGCCGAACGATGTCTGGGAGAGTTTTAGAAAAGTCGTATGCCATAATTACAGGTTTTTAGATTGGCGTTGGTTTAACAAACAGTAAACAAAACTGCGGTGGTTTGGTTCGGAGAGCCTCCGGAACAAATTGCATAAATACCGTAACAGTTGATCTGGCGGAAATTATGCCGTGCCGAATAAGCCATATCCGGCACCAACAAAGAGGCCGGCCAATACAGGTTGATTACATTCAAGAAACGTTGGCCTCAATTCATGCTGTAATGCGTTTTTTAATTTCAGCATCTATACTTTTACTGCCCTTTCTCATCGCTGACATGAGGATTCTGTTTACCTTTAGTCCATCCATAAATTAGCTGCCAAACATTCAAAACAGAAATCGTATGAAAAGTAAATTGATGATTTTTATGTTAGGATTCTTAATGGTTTCTGCAAAGGGACAAAACCCTCCTTTGTTGAAAATCTCAGAAAATCACAGATATATTGTAACACAGTATAATGAGCCCTTTTTTTGGCTGGGAGGCACAGCCTGGGAGTTAATTCACAGATTAACAAAGGAAGAAATTGATTTGTACCTTACAGACAGGGCCCAAAAAGGATTTACCGTTATTCAGACAGTAATTCTTGCTGAACTCGATGGATTAAACAGACCGAATGCTTACGGCGAAAAACCTCTGATTGACAATAATCCGGAGGAGTTAAATGAAGAATACTTTGAACTTGTTGACTATGTTGTAGCAAAGTCTGCACAACTGGGATTATATGTTGGACTCCTGCCTTCGTGGGGGGATAAGTTTAATATAAAATGGGGAGTAGGTCCTGAAATATTTAATTCAGTGAATGCAGAGAAGTATGGGGAATTATTGGCTGAAAGATATCTGCAGCATAATAACATAATATGGATTCTTGGTGGTGACAGGGCTCCTGAAAATGAAAACCATTACGCGATAATCCGGGGAATGGCAAAAGGCATCCGGAAAATTGACAATCGACATTTAATCACCTATCATCCTGTTGGGGGGAAAAAGGCATCAGATTTTTTTAATAGCGACATATGGCTGGATATCGATATGTTTCAAAGCGGGCATATCAGAATATCAAAAGAATACCAATACGTAACCGATAGCAGGAAATCAGAAATAAAACGACCCGTTATCAATGGAGAAGCGAGATATGAAAATATACCGGACCGGTTCTGGGAAAATAAATATTATGGCTGGCTTGACGATGCCGATGTCAGAGTCTCTGCCTATTGGAGTATACTGTCGGGAGCCGCAGGCTATACTTATGGATGCAATGACATCTGGCAAATGTATGCCATTAACCGTGAACCAAGTATTAATGCAAGGACTGACTGGCAGGTTGCCCTTGAATTACCCGGATCATCACAAATGAAATACATGAGAGAAATATTTGAGATATTCCCCTGGCAAGAGATGGAGTTAAATCAGGCATTGATTCTGAATGATAATCCTGAGGAAGAATCATATATACTGTCTGCCGCTGGTGAAGACAATGAATTCATTGTTGCATATACACCCACCGGTAAATCAATAGAAATAGATTTAACAAAAATGGTGGCGGACAATGTTAAGGCATACTGGTTTAATCCCAGAAGTGGAAAAATTAAACATATAGGTGACTTCGAAACAAATATGCCGCATGAATTCAAGCCATGGTCAGATGGCTGGGGAAGCGATTTTCTGCTAATTATAGTAAATAAGAATTCATCTTATGATTTTTCAAATTTTAATAATTAAAGGCTGGGACAGACTGCAGGGCGGGCTTCTCACCACTTAAGCCACCAAAATCTCCAACCCGCCGAAAAAAAACAGCCTTGCAGCTGCTTTTTTTGTTGACCCAGGGGGTACCGAGCGTAAGAAAAAGCCCCTGGCGTAATTAGCCCGATGAAGGGGACAGACTGCAGGGCGGGCTTCTCACCTCTTCAGCCACCCAAAAATCTCCAACAAAAAAAGCCGCGCGATGCGGCTTTTTTTGTTGACCCACAGGGGTTCGAACCCCGACTCTTCTGAACCAAAATCAGACGTGTTGCCAATTACACCATGGGTCAATCGGTGCCTGATAAGGCGCTGCAAAAGTAGCTATTTTTTTGAATTTCAGGTCTGCTCCGTCTCGTAATAGATGAACGGACAATCGATGAACGAATGAATGATCTGACCCAGCTCGTAAAGCTCGTCATCACCCTTCTCATAATACCATTCTATCGATATCATCTCGTGACTGTTCGGATAGAGAGCCAGCCTCTTGACGATCATATAAACCCACTTCGTGGAAGCTGTATTGATGAAATCAAAGGAGAAAACTACCCGCGTCCTTACCGACGGCCCCTGCACATAGGCAGCTACCCATTCCTCGAGTGGCCTGTAAAAATCAGTCGAATTCTCTGATATCGATCTGCCCTTTATCTCCAGATGACCCTCCAGAAAAAGTACGCCTGGCGTAACTTTAGTAGGTTCTATTTTAATGATATCCAATCCCATATTTGCCCCGGATGCATGTTCTTCCCCGCTGCGTAGCCTCACAAAAATAATAAAATATGCCTTGCGCCTGTTCCTTTTCAGTTATTTTTCACCTCATGTGAGAAAAGGGTGAGCTCACCCTGCTCCCATAATGAGGGGTGCTCCGCATCAAACCTCCCCACAATTGCCTGCATAATCGTACGCCTCATGAAGTCCGATTTGCTCCTTACCCTGAACCGCTTGCAGTAGATGCTCAGAGCCCTTGCCTCCCTCTGGTTAAGCCTCAGGGTCAGGGTCGTAGTTCTCTTGATCTTCTCTTCAGTTAACGGTCCGCGTCTCAATACCGCAATGAATTTTATACTAAAGTAGCCCCCTTAGCCATGCTGTCAGGGGTTGAAAAGTGCGATTTATTAACAACAAAAAAGCAGGCCGGCACTAACTTGCTGTCCTGCTTAATGTTAACTTATTAATAAGTATTACAGGCGGTTCAGGGCATTGAGATCTCCAAACGCCTCCTTAAGCCTTGAAATGAATGTCTCCTGCCCTTTGCGGAGCCATACCCTCGGATCATAATACTTCTTGTTGGGCTTGTCCTCTCCCTCAGGATTACCGATCTGACCCTGGAGGTAGCCCTTCCTGGCTTCATAATAATCCTTTACTCCTGCCCAGAATGCCCACTGCATGTCAGTGTCGATATTCATCTTGATGGCCCCGTACTTTATCGCTTCGGCAATGAGATGCTTCTCCGACCCTGAGCCTCCGTGGAATACGAAGTTCACGGGATTGGGACCGGTCTTGAACTTCTTCTGTATGTAATCCTGCGGATTCTTCAGGATCTCGGGCCTCAGGGTCACGTTACCGGGCTTGTATACACCGTGAACGTTGCCGAATGAGGCTGCAATGGTGAAGTTGGGAGATACCTTCAGGAGCTCCTCATATGCATAGGCCACATCCTCGGGCTGGGTGTAGAGCCTGGAGCTCTCCACGCCGGTGTTGTCCACGCCGTCTTCCTCTCCGCCGGTCACGCCAAGTTCAATCTCAAGGGTCATTCCCATCTTGTCCATACGTTCAAGATAACTCTTGCATGTCTCAATATTCTCCTTCAGCGACTCCTCGGACAGGTCAAGCATATGAGAACTGAAAAGCGGCTTGCCGTTGGTCTCATAGAACTCCTCTCCTGCCTCAAGCAGAGCATCGATCCAGGGAAGAAGCTTGCGTGCAGCATGGTCTGTATGCAGAATGACAGGTACACCGTAATATTCAGCCACATTATGAACATGGAGCGCACCGGAGATACCTCCCGCAATAGCCCCCGTATGTCCCTCCTTTGGAAGGCCCTGGCCGGCAAAGAAATGTGCGCCGCCGTTCGAAAACTGTATTATTACCGGAGATTTGACCTCGCGGGCAGTCTCAAGAACTGCATTCACCGAGTCAGTCCCGATAACATTAACTGCCGGAATGGCAAAATCATTCTTGTTTGCATAATCAAACAGCTTCCTGACATCATCCCCGGAGATGACACCGGGCTCCAGATTTAATCCTTTGTTACTCATTATCTTATCCGTTTTGTTAGTACTTTCCTTAAGGCAGCGCAAAGATAAACAAAATTGCATGACACTTTTACCGGGCGGGTGCAGCATCATTAAATCGTTGCTGTCTTTATAAAATACTGATCAATTTCCTATCTTCGTAGCCTCATTTAATGCATTCATTAAAAACAAACACAAAATTGTTTTAAATGAAAAGAAAGATCCTCTCTCTGGGCTTTATCATGCTGCTGAGTCCCCTGACATTGCTGGCTCAGGAAAAGGCATGGACACTGGAGGAGTGCATTGGACATGCCCTTCAGAACAACATACAGATCAAGCAGCAGGAGATAATGACCAGGTATCAGGAATCGAGCCTTGAACAGTCAAAATTAAACCTCCTGCCGTCCCTCAACGGCAGCGCCAACCACTATTATTCTTTCGGCCGGTCTTATGACAAGACATCAAACAGGTACACCGAGGGTGAAACCGTTCAGTCCAACAGCTTCAACGTGGGTACAAACATGTCATTATTCAATGGCCTGGTTAATTACAATACCATCCAGAAGAACAAATATGAATTGCTGGCCACCGAGCAGGATCTCGAAGGATTCAGGGATAATATCTCCCTGAATGTGGCACTTGCCTATCTCCAGATACTTCTGAATAACGAACTGGTAGCCACCACGGCTTCGCAGGTTGAACTGACACAACAGCAGATTGACCGCACAGGCAGGCTGGTCGATGCAGGAAGCCTGGCACGCGGTAACCTTCTGGATATTGAAGCCCAGGCTGCCCGTGAGGAGCTGCAACTGATCACCCTGCAGAACCAGATGGCAATATCCCTTCTGACCCTGGCACAGCTGCTGGAACTACCCTCGGCTGACAACTTTCAAGTTGAAATTCCTGAAATTAACGTTAATCCCGTTGCATTTGAAGGCAATCCCGACTCCATCTATGCCGTTGCTGAAAAAATCAGACCGGAAATCCTTGGCGCCGAGTACAAGCTGAAGGGTGCCGAATATGACCTGGCCATTGCAAAGGGAGGCAGGAGCCCTCAGCTCTCATTGGGTGCCTCATGGAACACGGCATATTCCGATAACAGGATCGATCTGGTTACCTTTGAACCCTACGATTTCTGGACTCAGCTTGATATTAACAGGAACGGAGCCGTAGGTTTTTCGATGAACATCCCCATACTGAACGGATGGATGGTCAACACGCGGATAAAAAACTCCAGGCTGGGCATTGAAAATTCGCAGTTTGCGCTTGAAAATACGAAGAAACAGCTGTACAAGAACATTCAGCAGGCTTATACCGATGCCAGGGGGCCACTGAAGAGATACTACTCCAGTCAGAAGGCTGTATCATCAATGGAGGAGGCTTACAGGTATGCCGAACAAAAATTGAACGTGGGCCTGGTAACCACGGTTGAATATAACCAGTCAAAGACTTCGCTTCTCAATGCCCAGAGCGAGATGGCACAGGCAAAATACGAATATGTCTTCAAGACCAAGGTACTTGATTTTTACCGGGGCATCCCCCTTACCCTTGAGCAAATAACAATACTGGCTAATTAACCCTGCAATTAAACATACTATCATGGACAATAAGATACTCAAGATCCTGGCACCCGCTGTTATTCTGCTTATCATCATTGCAGTGATCGGCAAGAAGAAAGGCTGGTTCGGCAAAGAGGCCACAGTAAAGGTTGCTATTGAAAAGGTGGCGGTCAATCCCATCACCGAGGCTGTCACTGCCAACGGAAAGATCCAGCCTGAGACGGAGGTCAAGATAAGTCCCGACGTCTCCGGGGAGATAGTGGAGCTGCATGTCAAGGAGGGTGATTTTGTCCAGAAAGGTGTCCTTCTTTTCAAAATCAAACCGGAGATTTACATCTCCTCACGCGACCGTGCCGCTGCCACCCTCAACTCCACAAAGTCAAGACTCGCGCAGGTGGAGGCCCAGCTGATACAGGCTGAACTGGCATATAACAGAAGCAAAAAACTGCACGAGGAAAAAACCATCTCACAGTCAGACTTTGAGCAGGCTGAGTCACAGTACAAGGTGGCAAAAGCCGAGAAAGAGAGTGCCGAGTATTCGGTCAAGAGCTCAGAGGCATCTCTCAAGGAGGCCAATGAGAACCTGGTGAAGACAACGGTCTATGCGCCAATGACAGGTACCATCTCAAGGCTCGCCGTCGAGCTCGGCGAGAGAGTCATCGGTGCGAACATGATGACCGGCACCGAGGTGCTGCGGGTGGCTGATCTTAACCGCATGGAGGTGGTAGTGGATGTCAATGAAAACGATATCATCAGGGTCAAACCGGGTGACACAGCCATAGTTGAGGTTGATGCTTATCTCGACCGCGACTTCAAAGGAGTGGTGACCGAGATAGCCAACTCTGCCAACACGCTGGGGACCACCACCGCTGACCAGGTGACCAACTTTGAAGTCAGGATACTTATCCTCAGGGAATCATATGAAGACCTGATAAGCGAGAAGAACCCCAGTCCGTTCAGGCCCGGCATGTCTGCATCCGTGGATATCTTCACCAGCCGTAAGACAAATACACTTACCGTTCCGATCCAGGCAGTCACCACCCGCACTGACACCACCCTGACAGAAGCTGCCGCCGCCGCCGCAATCCGTACCCTGGTATTTGTTTCTGACGGAACCCTTGCACTGGCCCGCGATGTCAAGACGGGTATTCAGGATAACGTAAACATCGAGATCCTCAGCGGTCTCGCGGAAGGTGAAGATGTGATTGTGCAGCCTTTCAGCGCCATCTCGAAGAAGCTGGCCGACTCCACCCTGATCGAGGTGGTCGATAAGGAGGCTCTCTTCAGCACCGAAAAGAAAAAGAAGTAAGGTCAACAGAGACTGACACCGTTAATGATCCTTTGCATTGAGACAGCCACCGGAGTCTGTTCGGCGGCATTGTGTGATGACCTCCGAGTCATCCGTGTGGCGGAAGCACCATCCGGGTTGTCGCACGCCGCACAGCTGACTGTCATAATTCAACGGCTGCTTGAGGAGACCGGGGTAAAAGCCGTTGACCTCGACGCCGTTGCAGTGAGCAAGGGACCCGGTTCCTATACAGGACTCAGAATAGGCGTCTCCACAGCAAAGGGAATCGCCTATGGCGCAGGCATACCACTCCTGGGGATCAACACTCTCACTGCCATGTTCAGCGGGTATCGCACCCTTCATCCTGCGGACATCTCCTCCGGAACCCTCCTCTGCCCGATGATCGATGCCAGGCGCATGGAGGTATACAATGCCCTCTTCAGAGCTGACGGAACAATGGTAAGAGAGACATCGGCCGACATCATTGACAACACATCATTCAAAGATATTCTTGACAAACAGAAGATATTGTTTTTCGGCACCGGTGCCGGGAAATGCAGGAGCGCCATCTCGCACCCGAATGCTCATTTCCGGGACGAGTTCATTCTCTCGGCATCATATTTGCACATCCCCTCGGTAAATGCTCTGAAGAATAAGCAGTTTGAGGATGTCGCATATTTCGAACCATATTACCTGAAAGAATTCATCGCCACCATCCCCAGGAAGCTATTCCTCTGACAGACGAGAGTGCATCATGAGAAAAAAAATAATAACGGTTCTGATATTCATTACTGCAGTCCTGCAGTGGCTGCCGGCGCAGAAACAACCCTACAAGCCGGGAGAGAAGATATCATACCAGATTAAATATGGTCTTGTGGGCAGCGGCCTGGCATCACTTGAGATTAAAGACGGTTTCTACCAGGGACAACCCATATGGCATGCCGTGGTCACAGGTCAGACGACAGGACTTGCAGATGCACTTTACAAGGTGCGGGATTCATACGAGAGCTATATTGACCCGGAAACAGACCTGCCTGTGTTTTCAATAAGGAACATACAGGAAGGACGCTATCGCAAGTATAACGAGGTGGGGTTTGACCATGCCACAAGAAATGATTCGACGCTGGTTTTCAGTGACCTCACAGGCAAACACACTGGGCCTCAGGGATTGCTTGACATTGTCTCCTGTTTCTACTGGTTCAGGAAATACCACCTGGCTGAGGCGGACACCCTGGTACCCGGACAGACTTTTACCATGATGACCTGGTTTGCTGACGAACTTTACCCGATTGTACTGAGATACAAGGGAACGGAAATACTGAAAACCAGGAACGGAAAGATCCGGTGCTACCGTTTCCACCCTGTGACAGAGGTAGGCAGAGTCTTTGAATCAGAGGAAGATATGGTAATATGGTTCACCGCCGATGAAAATTTTTTACCGGTTAAGATACGTTTTGATATCTTTGTGGGGGCATTTCATGTGGATATGACAAGTTATGAAGGGCTTAGCACGCCCCTTAAGTATATTGACTAACAAACGGCATTGAATACTTTTTTATGGCAACAACAGCAGATTTCAGAAATGGCCTGGTGATCGAATACAACAATGACCTTTATACCATCGTTCAGTTTCAGCATGTAAAACCAGGCAAGGGTCCGGCATTCGTGCGCACCAGACTGAAGAACGTAACCACAGGAAAGGTTCTTGAAAATACGTTCAACTCGGGAGTGAAGGTAAATGTTGCGCGTGTCGAGCGCAGGCCCCATCAGTTCCTATACAGTGATGACATGGGTTACCACCTGATGCATAACGAGACTTTCGAACAGATAACCGTACCCGAGTCCCTGATTGAGAACAGTGATCTCCTCAAAGAGGGCGACACGGTGGAGGTGGTGGTTCATGCTGACACCGAAAATGTCCTCCTCGTTGATCTTCCCGTAAACGTGGTCATGGAGGTTACATATACTGAACCAGGCCTTCGCGGTGATACCGCTACCAACACGCTCAAGCGGGCAACGATAGAGAGCGGGTCCACCATAATGGTGCCTCTCTTTGTCAATGTAGGCGACAAGATACGTGTCGATACGCGCGACCGCTCCTACATAGAAAGAGTAAAAGGCTGAACCGGTCATGATGAGTGAGAGCAGGCTCCCGAAGGACAGGCTTCTGATGTCGAAATTCAAGCTCGACGCCCTTCTCGATATTACCCTCTCCATCAACGCCAACCTCTCTACTGCGGAGCTTCTCAGGAAGTATGAATCGATCCTCCGTGATGACCTGGGTATCGGGAAGATAATCCTATACAAATACGGGGAACAGTGGGAGGCTCTTCTTAACTCCGGCTTCCCTGACACACTCCTCAAATCAATCGACGTCAACAAGGACCTTTTATGCTTCAGGGACATACAGACAGAAGTTACCCAGAAACCTTTCAAGTCGGTCGATTTTATCATCCCTGTACTGAATAACAACATCCCTTCTGCCTTCGTGCTGATAGGCGATATCGACGAGGAGGGTGAAGGGATGAGCCCGCTGATAAAACATCTCAACTTCATCCAGACGATCTCGGGCATCATCGTGGTAGCCATCGAAAACCAGCGTCTCTTCAGGGAGACCCTGCGGCAGGAGGCTCTGCGGAGGGAGCTCGAGCTGGCATCACGGATGCAGATGATGCTCATCCCTGACAATACCAGGCTCCCGGCCGATGGCAAGATCAGTGCACAGGGCTTCTATTACCCGCATTATGAGGTGGGGGGCGACTACTATGATTTCCTTACCCTGTCTGAAAACGTCGTGGGCTTTTGTATGGCTGACGTATCCGGGAAAGGGATGTCGGCCGCTCTCCTGATGTCGAACTTCCAGGCAAGCCTCCGGGCCATCTTCACCTCTGAAACCAGCCTTGAGGAGATGATAAGGAAGCTAAACACCCTGGTGGTGATCAACTCTGCCGGCGAACGGTTCATCACCCTGTTCATTGCCCGCTATAACCTCAGTACACGCGTGCTTGAATATGTCAATGCTGCCCATAACCCTCCGGTGGTGATAGACCTGCTGACAAACCGGTCGTCAGTCCTCAGACAATCATGTGTGGGTGTTGGCATGCTTGATGAAATGCCTTGGGTAAGAACAGATTATATCACTCTTAAAAACCCGACGAAAATAGTCTGTTACACTGATGGCCTCACCGAACTGAAGGATGATAAAGGCAATGAACTGGGTATTGCTCCACTGATAAAACACTTTCCGAACAGGGAGCCGGTTGCGGTCAACATCGTGGGCCTGATAGAAGATTTTAGCATAAACGCCGGGAACCAGAGGCTTTTCGATGACGTATCGATTCTGGCAATCGAGATCCAATAACCCCCACCTGAACTCTCAGGAAGATTCTTCCATTAATTTCAGATCCATCGCGGTGAGGATAGCGATAAATCCCCACCAGAGTGCGGCAATCTTGTCAGAATCGAGGAAGCTGTTCATTATGCCGTGAACCGCATAGGTTATCAGTCCGGTCAGTATTGCAAGAGCCAAGTATCCTGAGGCACTCCTCTTCTCCCTGTACCATACCCTTATCCCTGTGATGACGGCTGTGACTGTAATGAGCAGGTAAAGCACCGCGCCGGGCAGGCCCGACTCGCTAAGGGTGCCAAGGTATTCGCTGTGAGCGTTACCCGCATCGCCAAAGTCGGTGCTTATGGCCGTCCTCTCGTACGCTCTCTGGAATGGTCCGTAATTGAACTGATATGTGCCCGGGCCCCATCCCGCCATGGGCTTGTCTGCAAACATCCTCAGTGCGCATTTCCAGCGGTTGATGCGCTCGAGGTTTGACTGGTCGGTGGAAATGTTGGAGGCCGAACGCAGGTGCTGTCCAAGATCGGCCGACGAATCCTCGGTGGTGCTGTCCATCCTCTGCCAGATCCATCCCGCCGACAGCGCCAGCGCAAGCATTATGACGGCAGCAGTGACGGCGAGCAGTCTCACAGGCATCCTGATCCATAAGATGACGGCCAGCAGCAAGGCAGCCAGGAGACTCACCCATGCAGCCCTGCTATATGACAGGACGAAGCCGGCCAGGAAGAGAATGATGAGAACCGTCAACAGCACCCTGGCAGGCATGCTGCTCCTCTTGCTGAAAAGCATTACTGCCAGGGGAGGAATCAGAAATGCCATGGAAGCGCCGAACGAAGTGTGGTCCCTGTAGAAAGGATAGCATGCCGAGTGGGCGAACTGCTGGTTGAGAAAACCTGCTCCCTGGACCCTGACGATGAAGTAAATCACCACAATGGCAAGGCCGGCGGAATATGCTGTGACATATCTCCGGCTGAACCTCTCACTGCCGGCCAGCTGAGCCGCCACAAGGTAGAAGCCTGCTGTGAACCAGGTGCGGTAAGCCAGTGTCTTGAAAGAGACGCCGGGCATCGTTGAGGTGAGTGATGTCAACAGTGTCCACAGCAGATAAAGCACAACCAGTATGGTTATGGGATGCCTCAGCAGTTTTAGGGGGAACTCACGGGTGACAACCAGCTTGAACAGGGTGATAAACAGCAGAAGCGCCAGTATCGGCTCAGTAGGAACGGAGAGATCAAAACCGGTACCCCCCGTGAGCCAGCTCAGTTGCAGTGAGAGGGGTGTAAAGAAAAGTGTAAGAAGCAGGAGATGCTCCAGCGAGAGCAGCGCCAGCAGCACTACCGCCAGGGCCGTCGGGATCAGCAATATCAGCAGTTCACTGCCTGTCATCAGCAGGGTGCAGCTTCACGCCATCCACCACGAACAGTGTCAATGCCAGGACAATAATAAAGGAGGCGGTCGATACAATGACAATGAGACTGCGCCGGGGATAGACTTTCTTCTCTGCCACTACAGCCCTGTCCACGACAAGGGTGTAGGGCATGGTCTGCTGGCTGAGGGCCAGCGCCTCAAGGTATCTGCCCCGAATAAGACCGAGGTAATCATTCTCCGTCTCAAGGGTCGAATATATCTTCAGGGCGGCCGCTCCCTGGAGGCTGCTGAGCGTGTCTTCGTACTGCCTTACCAGGTGGTCCTGCAGCTCATAGCTCCTGCTGATCTCATCGAGCATGACCCGGGCAGCGTTTCGCTGAAGGTTGTTGAAGATGGTGTCTGCACGTGAGGCCATATCATTTGCCAGCGCGCATGCCATCTCCCTGTCACGGTCCCTGACTTTTATCTCAACTGACCCGTATGGTGTCTTGGAGCAGCGGATATACCTGTCCATCTTCTCGGCAATGACAGTGTTGGGATACCTCTCGCCAGGCTTGATTCTGTCGTGACCGGCCAGATCCCAGGTTCCCTTTAAATACTCCCTGACCTGCTCGCTGTTGATAACCTGTATGAGTTTTTCCGTGGCATCATCATCACCGAACAGTGCTGTTTTCGATGTAACCTCACCAAGCACAGTGCGTGCCTCGGTGATATTCGATGAAGGATAAAGTGTCACCGTTGATTCATACAAGGGTTTGATCAACAGTGATATAATGGCAGACAGAACCCCCGCAACCAACCCGGCAATGACGAACTTCCTGATATGCCTGATGAAAAAATTCATCAGATCAACGGAGTCCGGCTTGAATTCAGCCCTTATGTTTTTCTTCATCGCCACTGGTGTTAGATGATCTTGATCTGATTGAGAACCGGGGGAATATTCTTCGTCACCCTGATGAGAAAATAACTCTTCTTGCCCTTCTGTACCAGGAGGTATCTCTGGTTGAGCAACTGATCGGGCGTGACCACCAGATCAGCATTATCGACCCGGCCTTTGTTAAGACTGACACCTCCCCCCTGTATGAGTCGCCTCAGCTCTCCCTTCGATTCGGCGATCGTGGTGTGAACCGCGCAGAGGTCAGAGATCGTAACTCCTGACGCCATTATTTCATCACTGACGTCGAACATCGGTACGCCCTCGAAAACAGCAAGGAAAGTGCTTTCGGCCATGCGTTGCAACTGCTCCGTGGTCCCCTTTCCAAAAAGTATCTGCGAGGCCTCAACGGCAGCATTATAATCCTCTCTCGAGTGCGCCATCACGGTCACCTCTTCGGCAAGGCGCTTCTGGAGCAGACGCAGGTGCGGCTCAGCACGGTGCGCACTGATAAGCTCGTCTATCTCGCTTCGCGTAAGCATGGTGAAGATCTTTATGAACTTCTCTGCATCAGCATCAGCCACGTTAAGCCAGAACTGGAAGAACTGGTAGGGTGTGGTCTTTGCAGTGTCAAGCCATACATTGCCGCTTTCGGTCTTGCCGAATTTCTGACCGTCGCTCTTGGTGATCAGCGGGCATGTCATGGCATAGGCCTCGCCGCCCGTCTTGCGCCTGATGAGCTCGGTGCCTGTAACGATGTTGCCCCATTGGTCAGACCCTCCCATCTGAAGCCTGCACCCATGGTTGCTGTAGAGAAACAGGTAGTCAGTGCCCTGCACCAGCTGGTAGGAGAATTCCGTGAATGACATCCCCTGGCCCGTTTCAGAGTCAAGCCTCTTCTTCACCGAATCTTTGGACATCATGTAATTCACCGTAATATGCTTGCCTATTTCGCGAATGAACCCCAGGAAAGAATACTCCTTCATCCAGTCGTAGTTGTTGACCATCACTGCCGCATTCGGGGCTGAAGAATTGAAATCGAGGAATTTCTCAAACTGTTTTTTCAGGCACTCCTGGTTATGACGCAATGTCTCTTCACTCAGCAGGTTACGCTCCTCCGATTTGCCGGAAGGGTCACCTATCATGCCTGTTGCGCCTCCGACAAGGACAATGGGTGTATGGCCGGCATTCTGAAAATGCTTCAGCATCATCACCCCTACCAGGTGTCCAATATGCAGCGAGTCGGCCGTGGGGTCAAAACCAACATAGGCAGAACTCTTCTCCTTGAGCAGGAACTCCTCCGTCCCGGGCATGATGTCATGTATCATCCCCCGCCATCTCAGCTCTTCAACAAAGTTAATCATCAGCAGACTTGAATTTTAGTGTCGCAAAGATATCAAAACAGCTCAGATGGTCGCATCCTGCGGCTGTTTTTTATGGCGGTTGAAACTGTCAATCAGGTCACCACCCTCCACCATCGGGAAGATGGCAGGAACCAGGTCGGCAATGGGATTATAGAGAAATGACCTGTTAATTGTGGCTGACGGAAGGAAGTGCCTTTTTTCGTCAATGGTATTCAGGAAGACAAAGAGCACGCTCAGTATCAGGGCCGTCTTCAGCACGCCGAAGACTGCGCCGAGGGTCTTGACCACGAACCCAAGTGAAACAGCCTTCATCAGCGAGTCGATCATCTTGCCCAGCAGATAGATGGCAATCACAATGGCGGTGAATGTGAGAGCAAAAGCCACGATGCCTGTCAATGATGACTGCATGTCAAACCACCCTGAGAGCTTGTCAGCCGTCCAGCCTGAAAAGTGTATGGCGCCCCAGATGCCCGCAACAAGAGCGGCCAGCTCGGCCACTTCGATTATCAGGCCATCGATGAAACCCTGTATCAGTCCGAATGCAAGCAGGGCAAGAATTACAAAGTCGATCCAGTTCATTGGTTTACAAGTTTGAAAGGTTGAAGTTAGGGATTATCAGACAATTGAACAAACTAATCCGGCATAGTGGCGGAGTACTATGCAGACCAGTCCCCCGGTAAACAGGTCATCACATGGAGGATTGGATGACTGTACCGTCATCCGACCATAGGGATATCATATAGATTGTAAACTGACTCCCGCGTTGCTTTGATTAAATCATACCTGAGCGTTTCAGTGTCAAGCACGATCCCCTGAAACCTGCCTAACGAGCATGAACCGCAATTCAGATATCTTTTCTTTTTGTTCAGATAATATGTATGATGGGACTCCAGTTTGTGAGTGTGGGCAAGAATCACCATATCATTCTCCTTTAACAGGTTAAGAGCATACGTAAGATACTTTAAAGTATTGTACTTCCTTGGAACACTGTTCAGGCTTTCCTCTACTGCAACAATCATAAAGTATATTTTGCGCAATAAATCGAATCCGGAAAGCATCCTGAGCAAGGAAAAGCCGAACTTGCTTACAGCGCCGACCCCATACCTGATCCGTTAAACCAGTCGGCATTGTGTCCGTGTTCTATGTGAATAACCTGTCCTGATGAATTGATTATGCGGTAATATTCCCGGCCATTGATGTTCAGCATATCATGGTTCCCGTTTATAAAAATAAAATTTTCATCCCGGAAATAGTCCATAAGTATTTTGTTTGCAGCGGATAGCTCCTCCCTTGTATACTTCAGAAGCTCAAATGTATCACCGTTAAAGATTATCTTTTCAAGACTATGCAGCTCGCGCATCTTCTCAAGATGATTAATAAGATCTTCCTGGTTCCACCGGAAAGTGCCAAGCCGGTCACACGCATCAATATGCAGATCGGAAATTATCAGGACTTTCATAGAACAATAAAATTCATACAAATGTCCAATGATCTTGTTACCGGATAATTACAGAATTGTTAAAAAAATGTTATGATTATCATCAGCCTGCTCAATAAGACCGAAAGACACTGTTCACCCATTCACCCGAGCGGTAAGCAACAAGAGGGCAATAAGGCCTATAAAAACTATTATAACAGCCTCTTAGGTTGCTTTTAAGAATTTAAGCACATGTTGAGATGATATTACGGAAAGAGATGATAGAAGCCAATATTTTATTGAGTGACTGGCACCCGTGATCAATGACATAACAAGAAAGGGTCTCTCAAATACGCCGGATGAAACAGCAAATATGCCAAACGGGATAGGTGTGAACGAGCCGAGGAATAAAACCCATATGTGCCACTTAGAATATAAATCACCTGCCTTTTCATAAGCATTTTCTGAAAAGCCAGGAACATGCTCAAAAGTGAACATGGCCAGTCTGGTGAATTCTCCTCCTGGACCGATCCAGGCAAACCTGCCGGTAAAGTACCCGGCCATGGCTCCCAACAGAGTACCCAGGGTGCTTATTATAATAAGCCTACCGGAATTCTCCGGGAAGAGGAGGACGGCGGCAATAAAAAGCGTTGCAACGGGAAATGGCCATACTGAAGCATCTGCAAATGCACCGGCAAACAGGATCCAGTAGATCCATCCCGGCTTTGAACGGTTTATATCTGCTGTATTGACTCCGAAAAAAATATGCTTCACCCTATGCAGTGCTAAACATGCAAATATATTTTGCGGGTTTTATTGACCGCTGATCTTACAGTTACTATTTTGTTACATATTGAAAGCCGGAAATCATTAATTAATCAAATATTTCATTTCATACCAGTGTCTATATTTGATAAGGAATTCAACCGGGTAACCCATGAACCTGGCCGTTTCAATATAGGAACCGGCTATTTCGTTGCATGTTCGGTAAACAGGTAACTTTGAAAAAGGTGTTTTGGGATAAGTACCTTTCAATAATTGACTCAATATGGATGTGATAGTTGTTTTGACCTGGGCAAGAGCAATAAAAGGCTTCTTCTCTTTGACTACGGGCTTAATATTTTGCATCAGGAAGAGACAATGTTCGCGGAAATTCACGACTCCTCCGAAGTTGGCTGCGATGATACCGAAGCCATAATCACCTGGATGAAATCGCGCTTGTCCAATGTGATCAGGACAGGTGATTATACTATACGCGGTTTGAATTTCACAGGTGCACGCTCATGCCTTATCCATCTTGATGAAGAGGGTAACTGGATAGGGTCTGAAAAGGATAAAAAGGCGAGGGACACGGCTCTTCATGAGACTTTTGGGATCAATATAGAAGGACATGCCATCAGGGCCGGTTATGGGGTCAGAAACACCTCCGCCTCCATGATACCATACCTCATGAGTACCGAAAAGCCATTCATCCTGGTCTCCACCGGAGCATGGTGCACATTCATGAATCCCTTTAGTGCGGAGATGACCGCAGCGGACACGACTACGGATAAAACGATCTCGTTGGTTAAGATCGAGGGGCTGCAGGTGAAAACCTCACGGGCACTCCTCGGAGAGATTCATGACCTGAACGTGGCCAGGCTCGATGATCGTTTCGGCGTAACCGGTGAACTGTTCAAGACAATAAATATAAAAAGCAAGAAGATACAGAAGATGCTGGCAGGAAGGCAGGGAAGGATTTTCTTCCGTCACGGCATACCTGAAGGATATGTTGACAACGATGCCAACCTGTCTCACTTCCTGACCTACGCCGATGCTTATCACCAGATGATGTACGACCTGGTAGATCTCTGCATGGAACCATATCGGATGGTTTTATCTTCAGCCGACAATACTGAGATTGTATACGTGACCGGCGGCTTTGCACACAATGACACCTTCGTGCGAATCCTGGCAGCCCGTATGCCCGACAAGAGGGTATTTGCCAGCACTGTTGAGAATGCCACAGCCCTGGGTGCAGCCATAACAGTCTATGAAAGTGTTTTTGGCACCAAGTTGCCGTCGATCTACCTCGGGCTGAAAGCGATCATCGATAACGACTGATTTCCGGCCCGAGAAGCCGGTGCCTATCACCAGGTGACACTCACTGCAGGAGACATGTGGAATTCAGGAAAGAGGAACTAAAAAGTAGAAGGATCAGTTCCTTAACCCGAAAAACAGGACCCTCAGACCTTCAGTCTTTCAAGAATAAGGTCCATTCTATGACCTCCCAGACCGACCAGAAAGCAGGTCTTCTTCGTGGCCACCTCAGGAGCGCCTCCCGTCTAGCCCTGTGGTTCAGTCCGTAAGGCCTGTATTACTTCTATTTCCCCTAGAGAGCCTGCCTAAGCACACTCCTCAGCACGCCTTCCCGGGGAGTAGGATGTTGTAGCTGTTCTTCCATATTGTGGTTTATCGGTACAGGTTTTTTAAATCAGGAAAACCCCTCAGGCCTGTTAGTTTATTACCAGCTTCGTTTGTTTTATGCCCCCTCTGCCGCTCACTGTCAAAATATAGATGCCTGGCCTTAAAGTGTGATTAAGTGGGAAATATATCTCCGGCTCCTTCACTTAAGACCTGGATCCTGTCAGAGCAGATCAACTGTCCGGAAAAAGAGCTGATTGACAATATTACATCTTCTCCGGCCGCACTCTTTTCCAAATGAAAGATTCACTTCACCTCCTGCGGCAGGATTGGGGTCTACTGAAAATGATACGCCAGCAAGCGTGGTTTCAATCCCTGTCCTGACGGTGCCAAACACCTCAAACTCCCAGATGGAATTTCCGTATTGGGAAACTCTTGAATGGGAGTAGATCCTCACATATCTTGCGGAGGCCTGAAAGGAGAGATCATCAATGCCCCCGTTACCATTGGAAGTGTAATATGCTCTTATCCATTCAGATCCGTTCTGGGATATCTGTACTTCATAGCTTTTTGCCGCTGACGCCTCCCAGTAGATCCTGGCACCGGAAAGATCATACACCTCCTGCAGGTCAATCCTAATCCATTGGGGATCAGAGAAGGCCGATGACCACCGGGTATTCATGTTACCGTCATTCACTGCCGACGGAGGAGTGGAGGAACCCTCCGATGATGAAGATGTTGCCGGTTTGAGAAGAGCGATATTCGGTGACCCGAGCTTAACCGATACCTCATCAGAATCCGTTTTACCCTGGGCAGTCGCGGTGATCCGGAACAGATATGTACCGGGAACAAGGCCTGAAACAACCGGTCGGGGAGCCCCACTGCTGCTGAAGGTTGCCGTATTCGGTCCGCTCTCCTGGGTCCATGTAATGGTCACCGGATCTCCGTTGGCATCATATGATGATCCGTTGAGGGTCGCATCTGTTGCAGGCTGATTGATATAAATGTCCCTGCCGGCAAATGCCACCGGCGGAAGGTCGGTTGCCAGCCCCGGAAAAGCCATACTCATATAAAGATGCCCGAGCTTTGTAAGGACCCCGCTGGCACCAAGCAGACTTATGTCAGGGTTGGTTCCCACGCGGGTGGCAAACCACGAGTACCTGAAAACGGCCGGGTCGTTTTCAAGAATCGGGATGGCCTCCATCATGTATTTAACCACGCCTTCATAGTCAGGCTTTGGCGGATCCCACGGGGCAAACTCGGTGATCCACAATGGCCTGTTATACTTCCTGAATTTATCCAGGTAGCTTCTCAGGGCCTCTGAGCCCGGGGCATAGCTGTGAATGGCAATATAATCGACTTTGCATCCGGGACAGGCGGCAAAGAACTTGTCGAGCCAGTCGACCGGATCATTGGTGACGCCGTCCACGCAATCGCCGCACCAGTTCACTGCCGGACTGACCAGCTTCAGACCTTTGTCAGCGGCGATCTGCTCCAGGCCGGGCCATGCTGCAGCAGCCTGCGCCGGGGTCATGTTAGCCTGCGACCTGAAGTTAGGCTCATTGAACCCGAGCAGGTAGAGGCTGCCGGCGGGTATCCTGTTCGCAAAATCGGTCAGACTGGCAGGGGCATTCCAGGCCATAGGCACCCACTCTATGCCCGACAGCTGACCCTGTGACACGGTGGGCGGCTCCACCCCCCAGTCGTAATACCATGCAACACCGGGAGCCAGAACGGCAAGATCCTGAGGTGAGGCATCACCGCAGATTCCCCTTTTCTGACTTTTCTCCTGCCCATGAATAAATGAAGAGAGCCCAAGCATCAGAATTGCAGATACAGAAAAGAGTCGCCTGATCATTATCCGGTTTTTTGTGATTTAAACCATCAACCTCTAAAGTTACTGAAAAAATACGGGCCTGATAATATCTGCCCCGGTGTACAAGGACCCTCCCGGATCTGTTGCCGAAAAATACGGGCTTATACGTTCAGCCCCAATAGTCGGAGCTCTTCCCGCAGCTTATCCGGAGACAGGAAATGGATGGCATGGAACCCCAGCTCTCCTGCAGCTTCGGCGTTTGGCTTGTTGTCGTCGATATAGACTGATTCTGCCGGGTTGATCCCGTATCTCTCAATGAGCACACGGTAAATGGCATGGTCAGGCTTGAGCAGTTTCTCGTAACCGGATACCACCAGACCGTCAAACTGTTTCATGAATTCATACCGTTCATAGGCCACAGGAAAGGCCTCGTGCGACCAGTTGGAAAGCGCGTAGAGGGGCATTCCCTTTGATTTAAGCTCATGAAATATCTTGACGGTCCCATTGATCTCCCCTCCCAGCATCTCCGTCCAGCGGCCGTAATACATGGCAATTTTGTCACTGTACTCCGGATATCTGGCTGACAGCTCGGCGGTGGCAACGCTGAAGAGCTTGCCACCGTCCTGCTGAACGTTCCACTCGTAGGTACATATATTGGAAAGGAACCATTCCATCTCCTCCTCACTTTCAAACACCTTGCGGAAGAGATGTCTCGGGTTCCAGTCGATTAGCACACCGCCGATGTCAAATACAACGCTGGTAATATTTCTCATGTCTTAAAAATTCCAGCGCAATAATAGCTAAAAATCTCCCTTCAGACGCTGATCTGGCCTCCAGGTGGCAAAATTTTAACGATATGTCCACTGCCTCAACCAGGTTCCTGCAGCTGCAGTGCTATTAATCCTGCCGTTATGCAGCAGGGAGCATCAGCCGGCAGGTAGCTCCGCAGGGTTTCCGGCTATTTAAGAGTTACAACTCCTGATGACTTCAGCGAAGCCGCATCTTCAGCCCTGAGCTTCCAGTTTTCATCAAAAGTGCCCTTGCTGATCGCATTGTCCGGACTTTCGCGGAACAGGATGAAATCCCCGAAGTTCTTCAATACTTCTACCCTGGAACCCATGAATGCCATTCCGCCTTGTCCGGGTGCCGCTTTCAGAGGGGTCCACCACGGAAGGCCCGAGTTGACAAGTATGTAATGCCTGTTCATGGGGAAAATATACACAAGGCCGTAATCCCCGGCATCAGTGCTGAGGTGCATAGGCAACTTGTCCGAGAACTTTTCGATGATGGCATTGGTCTCCTTCGTGCCGAAAAGTATCAGGTTTGAGGTGACATAATCGCTCTGCCTCACCTCTTTGTCCGATATAACGCGCGGAAAGACCATAATACGCCCTCCGCGGCCTGACCAGTCGGCAGCAAGAGCGGCCTGTGCCCTTCTGGCAGCCAGCTCCTCCTGCGACGGGTTGCCTCCGGTTCCGTAAACATATAGGTGACCGCCGGCAACAGCTTCATAAAGAGGTCCTTCTGCCCCCGGCTGCTTTGATGTAAGCCCGGGAGTGAATTTCCTGTTCTCCCATTTACCCACGGACCTGGTAAAGGAAACCGCATCGGCGCTTTTAACGGAAAACAACTGTCCGTCTACCGTCAGGGCTACTTTCCTGCCGGCATTGAACTGCGGATGACCGTTGATATTTAGAGTGAAGGCTGTCACTGATGATGTTGTCACCTCAACAGTGTTGGCGGCAGTGAACCTCGCATCCACCGTCGCCATCCTACCCGGCATGAGGTCATCTATCTTCACCCAGTAAGCCTTGTTGTATTTGAACCATTTCGTGCTGAATTTCACCTGTTCCGGGAAGAGATCACGTCTGAACTGCGAGAACCACTCGAAAATAAACCCGTCCTTATAAGCCCATTCCCAGCTGTTATGCCCCACCCCGGGATATTCAACGTAGTCGAGCCGACGCGCTGAGGTCCCCAGCCTGCCCTTCCAGTCCTGCGCTGTCTGATAAAGAAAATCCTTGTCCCCCACAAAGAGATGAACCGGCATGTTCCCGGCATTCCCGGCCAGCTCAAGGGTGCCATCAGGAGGGGCCGGACAGACAGGCGCGACGGCTGCCCACATGTCAGGACGGGTAAGTCCGAGCCACAGGGTGCCTCCGCCTCCCATCGAGAGACCTGTAAGGTAAATCCGTTCTTCATCTATCAGGAAGCGCGACTTGAGGTCATCGATCATATCGTACACATCCTGTTCGGGTATTCCCTGGTACCCGGCAGTACCACGCGCCAGCGGAGCTGCGGCTATATAATCCACAGGGCGGAACTCCGGCCAGTACCTTGTTGCCTCGACATCATTTTCAAACGGCACGTTGCCAGGCTGGATGAAGTCGTAGCCCTGGCTGTTGCCCACGCCGAAGAGGCGCCTCAGGCCAAGACGGTGGTTTGACCATGCCCCGTGCAGGAAAACAACAAGCGGATAAGGCTTCGACTCATCAAAATTGTCAGGGATATAGATAGCATAAGGCTGGTCTGTATCATCAACCGACGAGAAAAATGAGAGATCCTGAGGCCCGGCTTTCAGGCGCTGGGCTTCCGTATCCGCAGCGCCCATGACTGCCATAACCGTTGCCAAAAAGACAACGCGTCTGATAAAAAATACTGGCTTCATTTTCAATTCCGTTTAGCGCTTTAAATTAATATTGTTTTCTCAAACCACAGATACGGAAATTAATGTTTGACCCTTAAGTTGAAATTATCTCTATCAAAAGGTTAAGAGGGTTCTCTTATGACTATCCCTGCATATTTAAAAATAGGATAAAACGGAGATGTACACTATATTTGATGCAATGCAATCTTAAGAAAAAGTGACTCTCCCTGATAGTGAACTGGCTGAAAGACTGAGAAAAGGAGATCTGGAGGCGTTTGACCTTATCTATGGCCTCTATGCCGGTAAACTTCATGCCTTTGGCCTAAGATACCTCAGGTCTTCTGACGAGGCTGAAGAGCTGGTGCAGTCCGTCTTTCTTAAGGTATGGGAGAACCATCGAAAAATAGACAGGGAACTTTCGTTCCGCTCGTACCTCTTCACCATTGCATACAATGACATCTGCAAGGTTTTCCGCAGGAGGAGCTATCTTCAGAAGTATATCCTGGAGACCCTCCATGAGAACACCCTGACATCATCTGCCTCAGAAGAGGGCGCAGAATACCAGTCAGTGCTTGAGGAGGTACAGAGACTGATCGGCAACCTCCCGGAAAACCAGAAGCAAGCGTTCATCAGGAGCAAGATAGACGGGAAACCCTCCAAAGAGGTAGCCGCCGAGCTCGGAATCTCTCCCGGCACCGTTGACAATTATATATCCGGCACCCTTAAAATGATACGAAGAAAACTCAGCAGCGAGAACCTTAGCATGGTGCTTTTTATCTCGCTGTTTCTCTTATGATCTGCACTGCCTGATTCGGGTCAAAGAAATTTCTTATCTTTTAATATTAGATTTTCAGTCCCCGTGGATATTACAGACATCGGGGCAGAATGACAATCGCACCTGTGAGTAATACAAAACGGAATGAAATTGAGCAAAGAGGACGGAGAGAAAATTTTAAACTATGTCAGCGGTATTGCCGGTGAGAAGGATTCAGATGATGTAAGGGCAATGTTTTCGTCCGGTGAAAACAATGACGGACTCAGGAATTTCATTGCAAATGACTGGAGCGTGTTAATGGAAAGTGATATCGCAACCGGGGAAGAGCTGAGACCCCTGCTTGACAGCATACACCATCAGATCAGGATCAGGGAATTCAACAGGGGGAAGACCCTCCTTAGAAAATTATCGGGCTTTTATGTCAGGGTTGCCGCCATAATAATGATACCACTGCTTTTAGGTACAGGCTTTCTTCTGCTTAGAGGAAAGGTGGGTGATGCCGGCCAGCCGGCAGTAGCTTCCATATATGCCCCGGCCGGATCTCGTGTTGCCTTCTCGCTGCCGGACGGAACTGCAGGAATGCTTAACAGCGCCTCAACCCTCACCTATTCAATGCCCTTCACAAGGAAGCGGAATGTCACCCTGTCAGGAGAAGCATGGTTTGAGGTGACGCATGACGGAGAACATCCCTTTGTGGTGGACGCCGGCAACCTGAACCTTACCGTGTTGGGCACCGCCTTCAATGTCAGTGCTTACCCGGATGAGAATTATTCCGAGGTGGTGCTTGAAAACGGCAGTTTAATGGTTAACTGCGAACTTTACAAAGAGGGCATCCTTATGGAGCCATCTGAAAGATTTGTTCTGGAAAACGGGATAGGTTCCCGTAGCATTGGTGACCCCGGCAAATACTCGTCATGGAAAGAGGGTAAGCTTGTCTTCAGGAGCGACTCCATGTCAGAGGTGGCAAGGAGAATAGAGAGATGGTACAATGTTAATGTGGAGCTTATGGACAGTGATCTGGAAAACTACTCCTTCCGGGCAACCTTCGAGGATGATCCGCTGGAAGAGGTCCTTAAATTCCTGAGTATGACCTCACCCATAAGATATGAGATCACCCCGAGGGAAATTACGGCAGACTCAATCTATGCCAAAAGCATTGTGAAAATATACCTGAAATAAATGAACCTTAACCAACCCTTCAATCCCATGCAAAAGATTAACAGCCCTTAACCGAAAAAAAAGGAAATCGCTGTAACGATTTCCTGAAAAAACATCATTAAAGACATTTTTTAACCTGAAAACTTACAAAGTTATGAAAAAAACCAAACTCCGGGGGAGTAACTGCAACCACCCCCTGAAAAAAATCCTTCTAACGATGCGTATGGTATTTGCACTTATGATTCTGGGGATCCTGCAGGCGCACGCGACAGACGCCTATTCCCAGAAAACAAGGCTGTCACTCAATGTCACCAATGCGCAGCTCGTGACAGTGCTCGACAAGATTGAGGAGGAGACGGAATTCTTTTTCCTCTATAATGAAAAACTGCTGGATACCGAGAGAAAGGTCTCCATCACTGCAGAGAACCAGGTTATTGATGTGGTGCTCGACAGACTCTTTGCCGGGACTGACGTCACGCATACCATCATTGACCGCAAGATCATCCTCGCTCCCAGCTTTCTCGCTGACGCAAGCGGGATGCAGCAGGTGAAGATATCAGGAAAAGTCACCGGCGCCAATGGCGAACCGCTCCCGGGTGTGACAATTGCTGTCAAAGGTAAGATCATGGGAGCGGCCACCGGTATGGACGGTACATTTTCGCTTGACAATGTACTGCCAACCGACCTTCTCATTTTCTCCTTCATCGGAATGAAAAACGTGGAGATGCCCGTCGGCTCACAGACATTTTTTGAGGTCGTACTCACGGAAGAACTGATAGGGATGGACGCTGTTATTGTTACGGCCCTCGGCATAAAAAGGGAGGAGAAAGCACTCGGATATGCTGTCCAGAAAGTATCAGGCGACGCTGTAACGACTGTGAAGGGCATTGACGTTGGAACCTCACTGACCGGTAAAGTCGCAGGCCTTCTCGTACGAAACAGCAGTGAATTCACGGCAGAACCCCAGATCCTTCTGCGCGGAGAGACACCACTGATAGTGATAGATGGAGTGCCTTACGGCAACATGTCTCTGCGTGACATACCATCTGATGACATTGAAGACATCAACGTGCTGAAAGGTTCAACCGCCTCAGCCCTGTATGGCTACAGGGGTGGAAGCGGAGCCATAATGATCACAACCAAAAGAGGCGGGGCAGTCAAGGGACTTACCGTCTCCGTCAACAGCAACTCAATGTTCACCGCGGGATTCCTGGCGATACCTGAAAGACAGTCAACATACGGCCGTGTCGTCAATACAACAACAAATACATATGTCCGGTCAGGCGACGGTGCATGGGGCGCCCCCCTCGAAGGACAGACGGTAATTCAGTGGGATCCGGCCTCAAAAACCATGACCGAAATGCCATATATTGCCCGCGGGAAAGACAATTTCAGCAATTTCCTTGAGCAGGGATACATCCTTAACAACAACATCAACCTGGCTCAGCAGAGCGAATTCGGAAACATCCGATCATCCGTCTCATGGGTCGAGAACAAGGGAATATATCCCAATTCCCGTTTCCGGAAATTAACATACAGCCTGGGAGGTGACATGAAAATAGATAAGTTCACCCTCTCCTCCAGCGTTGCCTATAACAAACACTCTTCACCAAACGTAGGCTTCAGCGGATATACCGGTTATGACCCCATGTATGCACTCCTGATATGGTCAGCACCCGACTGGGATGTACGCGATTACAAGGATTACTGGGTGGTACCCAATGAGGTTCAGAACAGCAGCTACACCGCCGGTAACAATAACCCCTATTTTGACAGGTACGAGAGATTGCACAGGGTCAACAAAGATATCTTCAACGGTACTCTCGCCCTGACCTACGATTTCACTCCATGGCTTACGGCTACCGCCAGGACCGGTTATGACACCTACAGCAACACACAGGACATTACTGTTTCAAAAGGGTCATTCCAGGGTGCAGGAAACGGAACGGTAATTCCCGGTGGAACGGAGGTGTGGGGAGAATCCCAGAAGGGTTCATATAACATCGGTCTGGCTAGGGGATTCAGCTTCAACAATGACCTGATCATTTCTGCCAGTCAGAAAATAAACGACTTCACCCTTGACGGTTTTGTCGGTGGCTCACTTTATTACTGGCAGGATGAAGGGCATTGAGACAAGGACCAGAGGCGGACTGTCAATTCCCGCATTCTATTCACTCAAAGCCTCCATTGATCCGGTATTAACTGCATCAAGGCTTTACAAGAGACAGGCAAACAGCCTCTACGGACGCGTGGGTATTGCATACAGAAGCATAGCCTTTGTTGAGGCAACACTGCGTAACGACTGGGTATCGACACTCAGCGCTTCAACCAGGTCATATGCATATCCTTCGGTGTCGGCAAGCTTTGTTGTCTCAGAAGTACTGCCGGAAATTGACTGGCTGTCACTCTGGAAGCTTCGCGGTTCGTGGGTTACGGTAAAGACTCCCGCAGATGTCTATCAGATCAACTCGGTATTTTCAATTACCAACAACGCATGGGGCACCCTGAGCTCGGCCACTTACCCGACCACCATCAGGGGAACCGATGTGCTTCCCGAATCGGCATCGACATTTGAGATCGGCACAGTGGCTAATTTCTACAGTAACAGGGCATCCGTTGACCTGACATACTACTCAAAACGGATGTTCGACTTCCTTAAGTCAACAGGAATAAGTCCTACATCAGGTTATAACTCCCGCTATATCAACATTGATGAGGAGATAACCCGTCGGGGAGTGGAGGTTACACTAAACGGCACACCGGTCAAGACAAACGACTGGCTGTGGGATGTGTCACTGAACTGGTCAAAATATGCCAGGTATTACACCAAACTTGACTCTCTTTATTCAGCAGACAAACCATGGGTGGCAGTTGGCGCCCGGGCTGATGCATACGTGTTGCGCGACTATCTAAGAGATCCCGATGGCAATATCATCCATAACGCCAGCGGCCTGCCCCTCGACTCTTCCTATGACTCCAAATACGGCAATTCCGATCCGGACTGGATCTGGGGCCTGAGTTCCATGGTGAAGTACAAGGACTTCTCATTCACTGTTTCCGTGGACGGACGTGTTGGCGGTCTTGCACAGACAATCACTGAGATGTACATGTGGCGCTCAGGCAACCATCCACTGTCGGTTGTTCCCGAGAGATACCTTGATGCAACCGTTGCCGGAAGCAAAAATTACACCGGTGTGGGCGTTAAGGTTGTGGAAGGTACCGTTACCTATGACACATACGGTAACATCACCAGTGACACAAGGGTCTTTGCAGTAAATGATGTAGCAACTACCTACAAGAGCTATATAGAGGCCTACCACAAAGGCACAGCCTGGGGCGGATCTCCGTCACCGGTTGATCTGTATGATGCCACATTCTTCAAGATCAGAGAGGTAGCTTTTACCTACTCACTCCCCAGAGAGCTTGCATCAAAGATCGGGGCAAGAGAGGTGGCAGTCTCGGCAGTAGGACAGAATGTTTTCCTCTGGGCAAAACAGTTCAAGTATTCCGATCCTGACGGCGGCTCAGAGAACTTCCTCGATCCCTCCCTGCGCTACCTGGGACTGAATCTGAAAATAGGATTCTGATGACAGGCGAGATCCGAAATGAAACCACAAATAACTGAAGAGAAGATGAAAAAGATAATATTCAAAGCAGGTACAGTCGTGATCCTTATGCTGATCCTATTTACCGGGTGCAGCAAATTCGAGGAGATAAATACAAACCCTGATGCAATCACCCAGGCCAGCTCATCAATGATAGCCACAAGCGTAATCCTGGCCAATATCAAGTTCAACGGAAGGGATGCCCATGCATACCTTCAGCCGAATGCGCTTGCCAAGTATCTTGGTTATGCCAACCAGAGCATAATGCCAACCCAGTACAATAAGCTTGAGAACACGGGTTTTGGCCAGATGACTATGCTTCCTAACATTGATAAGATGATTGAGTATGCGGCAGGATCCGTAATGGAAAACTCTTACAAGGGATTAGCCAAATTTTCGCGTGCATGGATGTTCTTCAATACTACCATGCAGGTGGGCGATATCCCCTACAGCGAGACAAACGGAGGGATGAATGGCGAATATCGTCCGGCCTATGACAGCCAGGAAGATGTCTTCATTGGCATCCTGAATGAACTGAAGGAGGCTGATCAGTTTTTTGCACAGGGAGTGACATTCACGGGAGACCCGACTCCATACAACGGGAATCCTGATAAATGGAGGAGAGCCGGCAATGCTTTCGCATTGAAGGTGCTCATGTCACTTAGCAAAAAGGTAAACGTTGCATCACTCGACGTCAAAAACCGGTTTGCCGCCATTGTTGCCGGCGGTTTCATTCTTGAGCCGGCAACAGGCTTCCTGGGACTGAATTATTCAGCTACCAATATGCATCCTATGTCGGGAACAAACGATCTGTTCACAAGCAGAACAGACATAAGCTCACTCCTGATTGACAATCTGAAGCTTCTCGGTGACCGCAGGCTGTTTTATATGGCCGATCCGGCGGCAGCCCAGATTCTTGGAGGATTGACCCAGTCTGACTGGGACGCATATGTTGGTGCTGATGTCTCAATGAGCTATGATGAGCTTACACAGTTGCACCTTCAGGGGCAGTTTTCGCTTATCAACTCACGATACCTCAAGGAGGCCGCAAGCGAACCCAGGATGATGATGACCTATGCTGAACAGCAGCTGATACTTGCCGAGGCAAGGATACTCGGCTGGATAACCACCGGTACCGCACAGGAATACTATGAGTCGGGTGTCAAATCCGCCCTGGCCGCATATACCGCAATGAACAGTACCTATGCCCATGGAATGGCTATTAATCAGGCCTATATCGACGGGTATTTTACCGGCGAGGCAGCATTTAAAGCCACAACGGAAGATCAGTTAAAACAGATCTGGATGCAGCGGTATATCCTGAATTTCATGCAGTTTCCCGAATCCAGCTATTATGAGTACCGTAGAAACAACTACCCGCCCTTCCCGATCAATCCGGTTACAAACCTCAATGAGAACAATCCTGACGGAATGCCAATGAGGTGGCTCTATCCAACCTCTGAAACAAACTATAACCGTGAAAACCTGATAGAAGCATTGAATGCACAGTATGAGGGTTATGACGAGGTGAACAAGCTGATGTGGTTATTACAATAGATTGGTTTTAGGTTTAGTTTAGTGGTTCCGTCGACAGACGGACTGGTTCTGAGAAAGGGTGTCCCGAATAACATGACGGACACCCTTTTTGTTTGCACTCCGGCTGTTCATCAATCGTAGAAAACTCTAACCTCCATCATTTTACTCTTTATTTGACTGCCAGCGGGGAGACAGGTAACTTTTTCCCCGGATTGATATTCAAACGGGACCTTCCTCCTGTTGACCGTTACGCTCCGTGGCGTTCTGCCGGAATGAATTTTCAGGTTCCAGTTCCTGTGTGGTGTCATCCCGTCATAATGTACCCTGCACCGGATTGACGGTTATCAATAACCCGTCTGCAGTACTTCGGCAGATTATTTCCGTTCTGGCAACCTGACCTTTCTGATAATCATTGCTCAACCCGTCATCTTCGATCAGGGTAAAGGAACAATCAGCACCGGGGTAAATATTAAGCATCAGGGTGTCATTGCTCCCCCGTTCAATTGAGGGATAGTAAGGTCGCTCAGGTATAATGGCACCCGCCCGGACCAGCAGGGGTATCTGTCCCACCGGGGCATCGACAGTATGCTCTCTCCCACCCTCCAGCAGTGCGCCTGACCAGAAATTTACCCACTGTCCTGCCGGTAGATGCAGGGTTCTTTCCGTTGATCCCCTTTCATAGACGGGAGCCACAAGAATCTCATTGCCAAGCATGTATTCATACAACCGGCCCGGAATCGGTCTGAGCATGTTTATTCCTTTCAGACGCGATAAATGAGCATATGAGTAAAGATAGGGAAACAGCTGCATGCGCATGTGGGAGTATTCCCTGAACAGGCTGTCGGCATATGGTGAATAGTTCCATGCAAGGTTCGCAGTTGCATTTTCCGGTTGACAGAATACCTCCGTTACAGGACAGAACATTGAAAACTGCATCCATCTTATATACAACTCCTCTTCAGGCTTCTCCGTTTTACCCATGTCAAATCCGCCCAGGTCGTTGGTCAAAAAGGGAATTCTGCTTGTTGCGGCACCCGCATTGGTGTACATCTCGATATTTTCCTTCAGCGCTACTTCCGGGACCCATGGGTCAAAACGCACCAACGGCTTGTCAACTGTCCAGTCAGATCTTGTATCATCAGTCCACTTAAGCGGATAACGCTTATACTCTTCACTGTCGGTACCACTGCTGTGGGAGAGAATCAAACCCCTTCCCCGGCTCTCTTTCCCTTCAGATGCCGTAAGCTCATATATTGATCTGCAAACACTTATCCTGTCAGTGCGGTCGAGTTTAATGAAATCCGCACCCTCCTCAAAGAAAGGTTTAAGTCTCTCCTTGAAATAACTGACAGCCTTGGGGTTATCAAAGTCAATGTTACCGCAAATAGTGCCGGGGTGATTCTTATCATCACTGAACATTGCAGTGGTGGTTCCCTTATTGTGCCATGGGTTCCTGTTCAGGTATACACCGGAAAAATATCCCCTCTCCCTGAAGTCATTGAAAGCCTCCTCATTGCCGGTCTCCTGTATGCAGTCCCATACCCAGAACCCGCCTTTGATATTGTTCTTCTCCATCCATGACCACATGGCTCTCCTGTCGGGATAACCGATATTGTCGCCCGTAAAATTAAGATATCCTGCCGGTCCTGCCCCGGAGTCGGCATAGCTCCAGAACCATGAGTCAATCCAGTAGGCATCAATGGGGTAGTCATGCGCCTGTATCTCTTTAATCCGCTCAATGGTACCGGCCTGGTCAGTATATCCGCCATACAGCACCCCGAACGCCCATGCCGGAGGAATGATGACATTTGAGTCAGCCTTTTCAGCAACCAAGGCAGGCGCGCCAATACCCACGGGAATAAGTGAAAGTGCTTCTGACACAAGCATCTCATGCCCGCCCTCAAATACTGTGAGACTCATATCACGGCCGGCAGAGGAAAAATAGACATTCCTCCCTGCCAATCTTTTTTCATAAGATTTGTCCGGATCAACTCCGCGGGCAAGCAGTCTGATAATAATGCTGTCAGGTACAACCAGGCTACTCTCTCCGGGATATTTGACACGGGCAATTCCATTGAAGAAATTAATGGAGTGACTGACTGGCACCGAACCGGAATAGCCATCGTTGATTCCCGCGAATACATTCAGGTATGCACCGTCTCTTTTTTTACCGGGGTATTTCATGAACATGGGAGATCTCCTCCGCGCTTCAGCTGTATCAAAGTGCGTTCCGCCTGTTGTAATTTTTTCAAGGTCACCTGCATATTTCAGTTTCCTGGATTTGCATTCACCGTACCAGGCTTCAAGGTCAGATATGCCAGCCCACGCGTTGAAGCTTTGCACCGGATAGCCAATCTTCATGTAAGCAGCCATTGTGGCAAATCCGCCTCCGGAAACACCAATAATATGTACATCAGCCGGGTCGGAATCCGAATGTCTGAGTGCATAGTTGATTGCGTCCTCAATATCCGATATCACCAGGTTCGAACCTCCGGCTTCAGGCCTTATGTTGGGGCCCCTGAAGTCGGGATGGATATAATTCCATCCCCTGCGTATAATCTCTTCAGCCAGTGGGTCCTCCTGGTTATAGCCACCGCTCCAGGTATGAAGCGATACAATCAGAGGAGCCTGGCTTGTCCGCACCCGGATGCAAAGAACCTGGCCTTCTGCGGGGAACCATCAGATGAAGACTATGATCTCAACAACCTCCGAAACCGTTTGGCCAGGCAGCATTCAGGGTATCATCCCACAAACCTTTATTATCCTGCCCGTACGCAGCATAAACAAGAGAAAAAACAAAAAGAAGCGATGACAGAATTTTATACATATCTGATTGAAAATTTTGTTAAGTATGCTTCCCTAAACCCCGTGTTTTAGATACGTGCTATATAATATTACAGATTAATAATTGTAAAATTATTAATATATGCACCGGGGAAGGAGTAAAGATAAAGTCAAACTGATGTAACTCCCTTTATAAGAATGACATTACCGTACTTTGCCGTCTCACCTGTCATTACAATGGCGAAGGCGCTTTTCGCCCTTTCATAAAAGGCGAACCGGTCAATCCGTTTGATGGAAGGCAACCCGGGATTGGTCAGCAGGATACTGTTTCTGTAAGTGGCCTCAACCTGCGGATCGGGCTGATCGCCGGCAACAGGTTCCATCATGATCACCGGGTGCGGCACATAGCTGTCAAGCTCAAAGAGCGGAAGTACAGCTTGCAGGAGGTCGGCAATACGCAGACCGTCTGCCCTGATTACCCTTTTTCCCAGGCTCTCGCCCGGGAAGTGTGCGTCTGCCAGAACCAGCTCATCACCGTGGCCCATCCTGGCCATCACCTCAAGCAGCTGAGGCGAGATAAACGGAGATATTCCCTTAAGCATAATTACGATTTTATTAAAGTTAGTGAATTTAATCTATTGAAATCAGAAATGATAACCGGAGATTAACAATTTCCCGGAATAAGAGTTATTAAGGAATAAACCGTAATTTTATACATAATCATATCAGCATACTATGAAAAGCAATGAATTTTTTACCCTCCACAACGGTGTCAAAATTCCGGCAATCGGTTTCGGAACCTGGCAAATTCCTTCAGGTGATATAGCCTATAACTCAGTCAGAGAAGCCCTTAAGGCGGGATACCGTCACATTGACTCAGCACAGGCCTACGGCAATGAGGCCAGTGTCGGGAAGGCCATGATTGACTCCGGTATTGATCGCAGCGAGATATTCGTAACATCAAAGCTGCCGGCTGAGATAAAGAGTTATGACAAGGCGGTCCGCCGCGCTGCTTTCACAATGAAACAGATAGGCCTCGAGTATATCGATCTGTACCTGATTCATGCCCCCTGGCCATGGACAGAGATAGGCGCCGACTATACCAAAGAGAACATCGAGGTCTGGAAGGCTATGGAAGAGTTCTATGAGAGCGGCAAGACCCGTTCCATTGGAATATCGAATTTCAATGTAAAGGACATAAACGCCATACTTGAGAACTCGCGCGTCAAGCCCATGGTCAACCAGATAAAGTTACACATCGGATACCCTCAGGAAGAGATTGTCAGTCATTGCGTTAAGAATGATATTCTGGTTGAGGGATACTCCCCCCTGGCTACCGGGAAGCTTCTGAACAACAGCCAAATCGCTTCTATTGCAGAAAAATACGGAAAGAGCGTGGCCCAGCTCTCCATCCGTTACGTGCTTCAGAAAGGAGCGCTGCCTCTGCCCAAGTCAACACACCCTGAATACATAAGGCAGAACCTTGACGTCGGCTTCACCGTCTCAGATGATGATATCAGGCATCTCGACAGTCTCAAATAATAAAATGATTGACCGGTAAGATTTCCTGGCATCATTGCCAGTGATCTTGCTGGCTTATCAGGCCAAAACCCGGGGTCATCTCCCGGGTTTTTTCATATGCCCTGACATGATAACGAAATAATCCATGAAACAAAGCCGGACAACATTTTCCCGAACAACTGAGTCAAAATGGCATCGGATTATTTTGTAATTTTAATTCAGTCATACTTTTTTATTTACGGCTTAAAAAACCCCCTTTTAGGGATAAAAGCTTTTACCACCCCCTCATACCTTTACACTTACTCTTCTTACTCCCGCACCACAGGAAATAGAAGAAGCCAGACAGGGTCCGGAAGGCCAGATCCAAGTGGGCAATGGAAATGCGAGCGCCGAGGCTACGGTTGGAATGTAAGTTACCTTCGGCGAGGGTGATGTAATAAAAGATGTGGCTTTTACAAGCAGCGTAAAAGCCGGATTGGGAGGATTGGTTGAGGGTGAAATCAGGGGTAGGCTCGCCCTCGAAGGCGGAGCTTCAATCGATTCGAATGCAGGATTTATAACCCAAGAAATACCCGACCTGGGAGATATTAAATAAACAGAGATTACATATGAAAAGTACTATGCTTTTGGTTTTGATAACAGGATTACGGATAACATTGTTTGCACAGCCCTGTGATGAGTGTTCCTATCCCCGCGTGGCACTCTACGATTGTCTGGTCTCTACGGTCCGCCCTGACGACCCTGGTGCCATTACTGCCTGGCAAACCCTCTATTGGCCTGCAGCGGCTGCACGTGGGGATATCCGTTCCAACGACCCTGAAAAAAATTGTATTGTCTGGATGGATGGTGCCATGATCAATGCAAACGAACTGCAAAATGGTAAATTTAAATTTGGATCGGAATTTTCAAACTTGCCACCCCCCGGAGCAATTAGTTCAGCTGATTACATAATTACAAGCAAGGTAGAATCACGCGGCAGCAATTATGTTTTCTTCCTTATTCTTGAAACAGCCGAATCGCGTGAAATAGTAAAAACCGTTGAAATTGAATTTAATGCAACTGTTGATGGCGCTGACAATGCCGGGAAGCAGGCCGCCAGGCAATTGATGCCGTTATTTGAAACCATCAGGAAATTCGAAATTGATAAGCGAAACTCCGATCTGAATGTTGCCATCCGCAATCTATGGAGAAAAGATACCTCTGATGACATTATTGTTAAACCCAAAAAACTCCTTGTAAAAACGGGTGAATCTGTTGATGTTGAAATTACGATGATTGATTGTGACGGTGTGCCTTTAGCCAATCGCCGGATTTTATTTAATGATACCACCGTTCAGCTAAAGCCCAATACTCCTGAGATGCCATTTAAAGGAACAAGAGGCGGTGAAATAACTCCGCGTGTTGCAACCACCGATGAAGCCGGCAAAGTAACAGTTCAGTTTAAGGCCGGGAACAAAGCCGGGTTAGGGCAAATTGTCGCATGGTTTCCTCATCAGAAACCCTGGGGGAGAGCTGATGCATTTATGGGTTCAGCCATTGTTCAGATAAATCCGCTTCCACCGAAGTTCTGGGTGCTGAATGGGCTAATTACTTCGACAACTACTTTAAAGAGAGATACTGTAATGACTTTCGATATGGGTGGCTTGCAACAAGTCAATGAAAACAGTATCAGAGTTCAAACGAAATCGCGGGGGAAAATTATTGCTGTGATCGAAAACCTGGCTGAAGAGCCGGCCAAATCTTTTCATTATTTCACTGAGGAAGCAGAGCCGATTGCAATGTTTGTAACTGCCGAAGGAGTCCATGATGAGTTTATAACGCAGAGAGAAACAATTGACGGGAAACTGTCTGGCGCAGGCACCAGAAGGGATAATGTTCGTGGAATTGAAGTATTAAAAACCGATATTCAGTTCACTTATTCTCCTGATAGTAAATATATTAGTTTTGGTATTAATATAAATGCCGTTGGCTCATACACTGAAAATCGGTATGCCGGTGAATGGTCAGAGTATGTCAGTGATATTGACAGCTATAGTATCTGGTGCACGGGTGGCGGGGATGCAATGAGTGATAAGAACTGCATGATAACCAAAAGTGAAAAAGGATACAATATAACCTGTACATTTAAAACGAATGAACAGAAAAGCACTGCCAATGGGACAGAATATAGTACCACGGAGGGATCGCTTTCAGCTACATTAACGCCAGTTCAGGCCGCTGTAAAATAGAACATAATATACTTGTAGTCAAATACTTGAGTTAATCTATAGTCATAAATAAAGAACATGAAAAGAATCCTGTTTGCATTGCCTTTCCTTATTCTTGCTTTTTCTCTTCAGGTAAATGCCCAAAACCCGTCGGAGTTTCTCCCCGGCAAGCCGGGAAAATGGTCGTTCAAGTGTAGTAAAACCGGACAAACCCCGACTGAACTTGAATTTTGTAAAAATCAGTCAAATGTAGCAGAATGGTTCCATCAGAATGTACCGATGCTGAATAACCCTGTCGGGTTTGATCTTTCGGCCGTCTCTTTCGGAATCTGGAACGACGACTATAAAAGAAATGCGGCAAACTACGGAATGCGCAGTGAAATTGAATTTGCATTTCAACTGTTTCTATCAGACCTGTCGCGAGGCGGTAAATGGGTTGTTGAACCGCCATCCTATAGTTTTTATATCAACAATACCGAAGCAGGACACGGCACCAATCCGAACTATAAATATTACTCGGATTCGGAATACGATCCCGCCGGGGTGAAAAATTTCAGCCCGGCTCAGGAAAAAGCAATAGACGATGCTGTAGTTAAGATTAATGGTATTTTTGCAGTCTTCCCTTTCGCAAAAGAGATGGCTCCGGGTGTACATGCTTACAAGGAATCGGTTGATGGCCATTCTTACCACATCATTGTTTTTAATCCCGAAAGGCCTCCTTACTGGCTGCCGGTCACTGTTAAAGAAATGGCGGATATCTATCTTGAGTTTTATACCCGGACAGGAAATTATTTTATTTTGCCATATCTGAAGAAGGAGATAGCCGAATTTTCTGAAGAAGAACTGAATGCACCTGCATACAGCGGACATGATACGCATATGGTGCTGGAGGTAAACGGGGAAAATGAAGGCCTTCAGCTCATGCGTTTCAATGCCGATTACTGGGACAAATCGTTACCGCCTTCGGCCATTCAACTGATGACTTTCTGGTACCCGCAGATGACCGAAGTCCGAATGGAAGAATATTACGAAAACAACGGGCATCCTCATTACGGACAAATGCTTATTAATTCTCTTAAAACTGAGGGCTTGGCAGGCTTAATCATGAAGATACCATAAAGCCTCTTAAAAGGGGCATGATATGCCTGTTATGAGATCATCCTAATGATAAAACAGAGTGAAAGGCCCATCAACCGTCCTCTCACTCTGTTTCAGTAGCCCCACTAGGAATCGAACCTAAATTTCAGGTTTAGGAAACCCGCGTTCTATCCATTGAACTATAGGGCCGCGCGTTTGCAGCCGCAAATGTAAATCATTTTTCGGTTATCGCAAAAAATCAGCAACCTCCCGCAGGCTTCTTTTTGGCCTTGGCAGCTGTTGGAGGCTTGACCGCCTTCACCGTGGGTGCGCTTCCCTCCGTTGCCACAACACCACCTCCGCCAAGAGCAGCCGCTGCGCTCATGCGGAAGTCGTATTTCGCGAACTCCTCATCAGGACTGGTCACCGACGGTGCTTCCGGGGAGAGTATGTTTCCAAACCAGTAGTTCAGTCCCCCTTCAAGCACATAATTATTCTCATACCCCAGCTGCCTGGTGATCATCCAGGCCTGGTTCGCATAGACCGAACCGTTTGAATAAAGGACATTCATGTAGGCATCCTGGTGCAGTACGTCCGTGTACTCATCTGCCAGCAGGTTGCTGAGAGGTATGTTTATAGCGCCGGGCATACTGTATGTATCAAACTCCTCAGGGGTACGCACATCGATAAGCCGGAGCGACGGGTCCTTCTGAATAAGCATGTCAGCTACAACGTCGGGAGAGATGAACTGTACTCCTGCCCCGGCCTCCTGCAGAAGCTCGTCGGCGGTCAGCTGGAAGTGCTTCACACGGTCAGCAGGAACGGCTGCAATGATTATTCCGAGAGGAATGACTATGAGTGCAAGTAATTTCAATGATTTCATAACTGTATCTTTTGTTTGTTTCCGATTCTTTTAACCCTTTAACTTAACATCTGCCATCAGAAAAAGTTCCTTACGAAGGAGGGGCTTCTTTAATCAATATGCATAAAACTTTTTCCCGGAGCAGGGGCTTTGTTTAATCATTAATCTGAATCATTTATTCTGAATGAGTGGTCTGTTTGATCATTATTCCGTGATCTTCCCTTAGTATTCCTCCCTCGGGAATTTCTTCTCAGCCCATTCGGCAACAATAAACATCCCGATTGCCGCCACTATGAGCAGCAAGCCGAAGAGTCCGTCCTTCATGCCCAGCGCCTCGCTGACCTTGGGCTCGCCTAGGTATTTTGCAAAATAGAGCTTCTCCCACCATCCGTAGGTGAATGCGAAGCCGTAGACACCGATAAAGAGCCCGACGATAAATACCATGGCATCGATCTTTCCTATTGCCGCACCGCAGAAGCTTGTTCCAGGGCAGAAACCACCCATGATGAAGCCGGCTCCCATGATCACCCCTCCCACAATGGCAGAGGTGAGATATGTCGGGTTGACATATATCAGGTCAAGATCGACCCAGCCGAAGAGGCTCATGAAGAGCAGCCCGAGCATGGCCGTAACGGCGGCGGTGAAGAAGACCTTCAGTACTACGGTGTCATAACCGTAGAAGATGCCGGCCAGCTTGCGGCTCGAAGAGAAGCCGGAGCTCTCGAGTACCCAGCCGAATGCTATGCCGATGAAGAATGCAAGGAGAAAGTTGGTGTTCTCCGATATGATTTCGTATGGTGCTAATGGTCCCATTTTTTCTCCTTTCCTTTAAATCCAGTTTCTCCTTAAGAAATATGCCAGTGCGTAGGCTGTGCCGAAGATAGCCATCATGGTTATGAACCCTCCGAGTGAGAGCACGGCCATGCCGCTGAGGGCTGATCCGCTGGTGCATCCGCGTCCTATCTGTGAGCCCAGGCCGAAGAGGATACCCCCGGCCAGTGCAAATATGAGTCTTCGCCGTGAAGTTATTTTGGGCGAGTGTTCAACTTTCAGCTTCAGGCGGCCCGCAACGGCTCCTGAGAGAAAGCCTCCCACAATCACCCCAAGCATCTGGAAGACAAGCCATGATTTCATGGGGCTGCCGCTGTGTGAACCGGCATATTCTGCCATGAAAGGCATGGTGGTTACGGCATCCTTATCAACCGTCTGAATTGTAGTTGCAACGACGCTCTTGATTGCGCCGCTGGCTCCCAGGCCTCTGCCTGAAACAAAATTGGCGGCAAGCAGCACGAGGCCCAGAAGAACTCCGCCCACATACGGGTTGAGGTATCGCCTGCCCCTCTCATTTATTGTAGTATTGCTCATATAATTGTGTTTTTATTGTGATCAGTAAAGCCACCGGCTCACCTGGCCGGCAAAGACGAATACAAAACGAAAGACGAAACTACCCATCAGAACAAGCACTCCGGGAATCAGCGCCGGGATATGCTTTCCGCGCAGCTCCATCAGGTCAAGAATTGCTGGAATGATGATACCCAGCACTACCACGAAGATCCAGAATACCATAGTGTAGGGCCCGCCCAGAAAGAGCTGCGCAGCCTCTATCTGTACCTGTGTGCTTGCCAGGAATCCCATGAACATGTGTACTATAAGGAAAAGCTCCGTGCCCAGGATTATCAGGTCAATCTTCGTGAAGAGAAGCCTCTCTTTCCTGTTTTTTGATGATAGCACTATTGCCGCCGCCCCCGCGGAAAGTCCCGAGGCAAGGAAGAGGGGCCCAAGTACTGACGTGTTCCACAGAGGCCTGGCATTGAAGGCGGAGAGCAGGATCCCGGTATAAACCCCCGTGATGATGGCAAAGATCAGCATCACCCATGCCAGGGGCTTCTTATTCTTGTTGAAAAAACGCTCAAGATCCTTTATCCACGCATACTTCCAGTCCCATTTCGGAAAAAACTCCCGTATATGCAGGGCACACCATATCACGGAAGCCATTGTGATGACCAGCAGTGTCCATGCGCCCCATGACATCGGCGACTGGATACGTATGGTGGTGTAAAGCTGCCAGAAGAAGGCTTTATGGTTCAGGTCATAGAACAGCGCTGCAAGTCCGAGCACAAGGGCAACGGGAGCAATGAAGGGCACCCTTCTTACAGCAGCCCGGTACTCATCCTCCTTGCCCAGCAGGTAATAGAGTGCGGCAAAGAACAGCACCCCTGCCGCCAGCCCTCCCAGAAAAAGATACAACGGGATCGGCCAGTGCCATATATGCAGTTGCGGGTCAACCATCAGGTTCTCTCTTCCGCTGATAATAAGCTCTTCGTTCATCGTCTGCTCAGATTAGAAAATATAACTGCGGTTGCGTCCCCGCCTCAGGGATGAGTGTCTTTGACTTGCGCTTTTTAAGAATGACACTCACATCACTGTTAGGGTCATCAAGGTCGCCGAAGTACATGCATTTCGTCGGGCAGACGGCCACGCATGAGGGTTTCATTCCCTCCCTGACCCGATGAATGCAGAAGGTGCATTTATCGACGTACCCTTTTGGATGCGGATAGCGGGCGTCATAGGGACATGAAGCAATGCACGCCCCGCAGCCGATGCACTTGTTTGGCTTGACCAGCACCACTCCGCCTTCAACTATGTGGCTTGCACCTGTAGGACAGCATCTGACGCACGGTGCGTTTGTGCAGTGGTTGCACCTCTCCGACCTCAACTCGATCTCAAGCTGAGGGTATGTACCATCCATCACCTCTACAATCCAGTCGCGGCAATAGCCTATAGGTACATTGTTCTCCGTCTGGCATGCCACGACACAGTCGCTGCATCCGACGCATTTTTTGGTATCAACAGCCATTGCGTATCTCATGACACCACCTCCTCTCCCTTAAGATCAGTGATGAAGGTCACAAAATTGCCGCGCATGCCGGTGCCGCCCATGATGGGATCGACAAGCACTTTGGTGATGAGGTTTGTGTCGCTGGCCCCCTTTCCGTAAGATCGTCGCAGCTTCTTCTCCGTATGGCCAAATCCGTGAACCATGTAGACCGAGTCCCACCGGATACGCTCTGTCACCCTCACTTTGATGGGGAATTCCGACCGCTTGCCGTCCTGGTTGACAAGGTGTATGTACTGTCCGGTGCTCAGTCCCCACTCTTTTGCCACGCGTGGGTTTACCCAGACGCTGTTTTCATCCATCAGGTCGGTGAGATTGGGGTTGTTGGCCGTACGGCTGAAGGTATGCATTGGTGCGCGCCCGTAATTAAGACGATAGTAACCCTCGGGCGGCTCCTCGTGTTTCGTGTAACGGGGCATCGGATCGAAGCCAGCACCTTCCAGCGCTGTTGAATATAGCTCTATCTTGCCTGTAGCCGTATAAAACTCAACATCTTCACCGGGATAGAAATAAAGGTCCTCGGCAGTGCGGTCGAAGGTTTTCACCCCGATCTTTTTCATCTCTTCCAGACTGCTTCCCACCTGCTTCAGCTGCCAGTCGAGCTGGTCCTCAATTTTTTCAAAGGGGAAATACTCAATCACTCCCAGCCTCTTTGCGAGCTCCCTGGCCATATAGAAGGCCGGCCTGGTATCATAGGAGGGTTCGGCGGCGGGTGCCCTCAGTGCTATCTGTGGTTTCCTGTGCGGACCTACTCTCAGGTCATCATATCTCTCGAGGTAGGTGCACTCGGGCAGCACCACGTCAGCCCAGCCTGTGATTTCCATTGGCATTGTATCAACCACCACCAGGAGCTGTAACTCCTGTATGGCCTTAAGAGTGTTCTCCTGGTTGGGGAGGGTCTCCATAAGGTTGGTGCCGTTGACAATCCATGCCTGGAACTTGCAGTTACGGCTCGGGTCCGGAACGGTGGCGTCACAGACACCGTTAGCCAGAACGGTGTCCGCAAGCACGTAGAGGTCCGGAAACTCGGTCCTCCATGTTCTCTTTGGCGTTGGATAAGCAGGGTGAGGTGGCTCGGGCAGCTCGAAGGTTTCAGTGCGGAAGAACCCGCCCCTGCGGCCCCATGAGCCCAGCAGGGCATTGAGTATGGCCACGGCCCTCAGCCGCTGCGTGTCGTCACCGTACCACACCACATGACGGCCGGGATGCACTATTACTGCAGGTGCAGCATTGGCCATCTCACGGGCAGTCTCCCGAATGACCGTAGGATCTATAGTAGTGATACCATATGCCCATTCAGGGGTCATGCTCTTCACATGCTCCCTGAGGTACTCAAACCCGTAGGTGTATTTCTCCACGTAGGGTTTATCATAAAGCTCCTCGGTGATGATGACGTTAATCCATGCAAGGAGCAGGGCAAGGTCGGTTGCCGGTTTGATCGGCAGCCAGTACTTTGATTTGCCGGCGGCAGTCGAGAACCGGGGGTCGACAGTGATGATGGCTGCTCCCTTGTCAATGGCATCAGACATCTCCTGAACCTGTCCGTTATGCATATTTTCACCCAGATGACTGCCGATCAGGACCAGACACTTTGTGTCACGGATATCAAGAGGTTCGGGGCTTTCGAGCGCCTCACCGAAGGTAGCCTGGAAGGCCACCTCGCGCGGTCCGCGGCACTGTGCATAGGATGGAGCAGCTATATGGGGTGACCCGAGGGCACGCAGAAGGGTGGAGAAATACTTCCCTCCCGAGCCGTGGGTGAAGAGGGCGATGCACTCCGGACCATGCTCGGCGGATATCACTTTTATCTTTTCGGCGATGTAATCAAAGGCCTCTTCCCATGTGGCTTCACGGAAGCTCTGTGTTCCGCGCTCCTCGGTTCGTATAAGGGGCTTACGGAGACGGTCCTCATCATGGTACATCCCCACACCGCCGGTACCGCGCGGACAGAACCGGCCGTTGGAGTTGAGGTCTTCACTGTTTCCGATGATCTTCTGGATTGATCCCTTGTCATTCTTGTACACCCACCCTGCACACTTCCAGAAACATACTTCGCAATATGTCGGGGTGCGCCCGGTAAGAGCAGCGTAGGTGGCCTTCTGTCCGTCAGTCAGCTCCGAAGCCAGCAGCCTGATACCGGCAGCCCCGGCCATGACAGCTCCTGCTCCCATCGCTGAGATCCTGATGAATTGCCTGCGTGTTGCCATTATATATGTTGTTTTAAAGAGAGTTAAGAACATTGCGCCGGCAGACCAGCGGAACCGTATGCCTGTCACAATCTGACAATGAGCGAAGGTACTGTTTTTAGAATAACAGTGTGCTTTAGATGATTTATATGATAATTAAGTTGCCGGAAAACAAGCGGCTTATAGCTTCTGAAAAGGCACCTAATTGCTGAGTACTGCCTGCGCATTGCCGGTCTGCAGCTGCTGAAAAGGCACACGAGCGGTCCCCTGATGCCGAAGAACTGATGACTACCAGATCAGGATAGCCTTTTGTATTTCATCCTTACAGGACCGGCATTGGCAGTACGCTTTCGGTAATTCTCGTCGTACTCGGAGAAGCTGCCCTCGAACCACACTACTTTCGAGTCGCCCTCGAAGGCAAGTATGTGGGTAGCCACACGGTCGAGGAACCAGCGGTCGTGTGATATTATCACCGCGCAACCTGCAAAATTCTCCAGACCCTCCTCCAGAGCCCGTAGGGTGTTGACATCGATATCGTTCGTGGGTTCGTCGAGGAGGAGGACATTGGCGCCGCTCTTGAGTGTCAATGCCAGGTGCAGCCTGTTGCGCTCACCGCCGGAGAGTACCGCGCACTTCTTCTCCTGGTCTGCGCCGGTGAAGTTAAATCTTGCGGAATAGGCACGGGCATTTACCGGCCTGTTGCCAACCATGACCTCATCAACCCCGCCTGAGATAACCTCATAGACGCTCTTCTTCAGGTCTATGTCTGCATGGGCCTGGTCTACATATCCGAGCGTTACCGTCGGGCCCACCTCAAAAGTGCCCTTGTCAGTCATCTCCTGGCCCATGACCATACGGAACAGGGTGGTCTTGCCGGCTCCGTTGGGCCCTATCACCCCCACAATTCCGTTCGGCGGCAGATTAAACTCCAGCTCTTCAAAGAGTATCTTGTCGCCGAATGCCTTTGAGACGCCCTTTGCCTTTATCACCTTATCACCCAGTCTCGGACCGTTGGGGATGAAGATCTCAAGCTTCTCCTCCTTCTGCCTGACATCCTGGCTTAACAGACTCTCGTAAGCGCTCAGTCGGGCCTTCGATTTGGCGCGGCGCGCCTTCGGCGACATGCGCACCCATTCAAGCTCATGCTCAAGGGTCTTACGGCGCTTAACATTTCCCTTCTCTTCAAGCTCCAGCCTCTTCGCCTTCTGTTCGAGCCATGAGGTGTAGTTGCCCTTCCACGGTATTCCTTCACCCCTGTCGAGCTCCAGGATCCATCCGGCCACGTTATCAAGGAAGTAGCGGTCGTGGGTGATGCAGATGACAGTGCCATTGTACTGTTTGAGGTGTGTCTCAAGCCACTGGACGCTCTCGGCATCGAGGTGATTGGTTGGCTCGTCGAGGAGGAGCACGTCAGGCTCGAGGAGTAGCAGGCGGCAGAGAGCCACACGACGGCGCTCACCTCCGGAGAGGATATTGACGGGTGTTGAGGGGTCGGGACAGTTAAGTGCGTCCATTGCCTGCTCAAGCCGGTGCTCGAGGTTCCATCCGTCGAGGGCCTCGATCTTCTCCTGAAGAAGTGCCTGACGTGTCATCAGCTTCTCCATGGCCGCGGGATTCTCATAGACCTCCGGCTCACCAAAGCGGAGATTGATCTCTTCATATTCCTTCAGGACCGCAACCACATCAGCAGCGCCCTCCTCGACTATCTCACGGACGGTGCGCCGCTCATCCATCAGCGGATCCTGGGGAAGATGACCCACGGTATAACCCGGGGAAAAGACCACTTCGCCCTGAAACTCCTTCTCAATACCTCCTATGATCTTCAGCAGCGTCGACTTACCGGAGCCGTTCAGACCGATAATGCCAATCTTGGCTCCCAGAAAGAAAGAGAGCGAAATATCCTTAATGACTTGTTTATGAGGCGGGTAGCTCTTGCTTACCCTGTACATGGAAAAAATGATCTTCTTGTCGTCAGCCATAACAATGTTTGTTACCGACGACAAAAATAATCATTTTGTCTGCCCTCAAAGAGGGCGAAAGCTCCTTTATTGGGCCATAGGAGTTTTGGGGCAGCCCTTTTCAAACAATGAGACTGTCTCCGACTGTACCAGCACCCAGATGATATATACCCCCTTGAGGGTGCCTATAGGAATGTTCAGGAGCCCGATTGCCGCCATGACAAGGGTAAGTATCCGGGCCCATGGCTGACATGAGAACATCCCTATCCCCCCTGCAATCATTGCCCCGCCGAAAAGCAGAAACAGAACCACCAGGGGCGTTCCTATAATACCCAGTATTTTTGTTACCGATGGATCATCAACGAACTGTTCTGCAAAGCCAAAGGCGAAGGCAATGACCAACGCGGCCAGAACATAAACTGATCCGAAGACTATCTGAAGGATTGCTGCAACATTGACATGCTTCTTCATCCTGTTCTCTTCTGCTGTCACCGGAGCCGGTGAAATCGTATTCTCTTCCATGATATGAGGGTTTTGGGTTTGCTTTTTCTGTTCGTATTAATGACTCTAATTTATGAAAAATGCTGCACTTCGGTTATGATACTATTTTTTTAACTTTGCCGTTATATCAGAAAACGATGAAAAGGAAACTTTTATATATCGCCGGTCTGCTCTTAATTACCTGTACTTTTACTTCATGTGATCTTCTTGGCGACGGCTGCCAGGTATGCCAGACGGTATCCTATGAGAACGGTAATCCCATTGCCTGGGGCACCGAAGCCGAATATTGCGACCAGGAACTTCTCGCCATAAAAGCCATTGCCCCTACCACCTACAACGGCGTAACCACGCGGTGGGAGTGTTATTGATCAGCCTCCGGAGTTCATTATCTGAACGTTAACTACTCCTTTGATTTTTGTTTAAAAGTTGTTGTTAATAAGTTGTTTCTAAAGTTGAAATTTGCGAAAATTTTACTTAATCTTGTTTGCCTTCGCCGGATACCTTTACGATGAGTTCGGATCATTAACCCCGGGTTCACTTTATACACGATGCTGAATATTACAGGCAAAAGGATTGCAATCGTTGAAGACGACATTGCATCACTGAAGTACTACGAGACACTGCTTAAGGAGACCGGCGCTGAGGTCTCAGTCTTCCGTAACGGGAAGGAGTTTGTTGATGCAATAACCACAGGCAGGGCTCACTTTGATCTTGTCTTCATGGATTTTCTTGTTCCCCTGATCAACGGCATTGACTGTACGAGGGCCTTCCGCCAGATTAACCGTTCGGCTCCGGTGATCCTGGTAACCGCCTACTACTCTGAACAGACCAAGAATGAGGCTTATATAGCAGGATGCACCGAGTATAACCTCAAGCCTGTCTTCCCTGACAAGATCCACCTTATTCTTGAGAAGTACCTTGCCCCACGGCCGGCGTACCAGGCGTATGACTGAGTAGTCGGCAGTCCTCAGTCCTCAGTCTTCAGCCAAAAGCTTTCAGTATGCAGTATATGACTAACTTGCCCGGCTGCCGACTGCCGGCTGCCGACTGATTATTGCCTTAGCACGGCATACCTGCCATACAGCTCACTGAACTTCTTGTTTATCTCTTCTGCTGCGGCTGTTTCACCGTTGTCATAGCACATCTGCATAACCGGCGACACCAACTGAAGACCGCTGGCTATCTCCTGCTCGGCATAGAAGGCTACGGAAGGTCTCTGGTCAAGCAGGTACCCCGACCGTCCAAGATAATACTCCGAGAATCCTCGTGCCAGTGACACCGCACTTTCATTGTCGCCGGCAGCAAAGAAGGCTGAAATAATCTCGGCAAAATAAAAGTCATATCCGAGCTTTGACACAGGGAATGTTTCCAGGCATCTGTCCAGAACCGCCAGGGCCCTCGCAGTGTCGCCCTCGGCAACCAGCTCACCGGCAAGCCGTGCATAGTTGAAACGGCTCCTGATAACCGTCAGTGTGCGGGTGTGATAGTAGTCTATATAGACATCGGGATCAGCGGCACCACCCCATACGAAGCGGTTCATCAGGTTCTCATAGAGAATATCGGTGTCAATGCGGCCGTAGTCCAGCCAGCCCCTGTTAACGCCCTTAACCGGCACCAGGCGGTAGGCAATTCCTTCAAGCTGGAAGTACTCCTCGAGTCCCATCGCATCATCATGCATGCCAGCCACAAAATAGACCGGTCTCTCCCAGTCGTTGTGGGCGATGATGTCAAGCACCATCAGCTGGCTCTTCATTATCCATGAGCCCTTGAGGTTAATGTCTATATAGGGCACGATCTTATCAGCGTCTTCAGGCCTGACAGTCCCGTTGGCAATCACCTTGGCGGCGTCCACCGGAATGCGCACGGTCCTTGTCGGAATGTAATATATATCCTCACCGTACATTGAGAGTTTTGACACATCGCTGCCGCTGCTGATGAATTTCATCACCTCCTTTGCACTGGCAGGCTCGCTGACGCGTTCATAGACAGCCACCTGGTTATTTACGCCGTCATAGTACAGCTTGGTCGGCAGGCTTATGGGAAGCGGCTCGGAGGTATATGCCTTCATCTTCATCTGGTCAATGTACCAGTCGGTGTTGAGCAGCATCAGGTTGCATACGCGTACGTCGGTGCGTATCCCTTCCACCTCCTGGGCATACCACAGAGGGAAGGTATCATTGTCACCGCCGGTGAAGATTATTGCCTGCGGCTTGCATGTGTTGAGATAGTTGAATGCCACATCCCTGGCCAGGTACCTTCCCGAGCGGTCATGGTCATCCCAGTTCTCCGCACCCATAAGTGCCGGCACTGCGGCAAAGGTCACCACAGAGGCAATGACTGCAGCAGGGGTCTCGGCGGCAGCCTTTCGTAAAAGCTCAAACAGAGCCAGCACTCCCAGCCCTATCCAGATGGTGAAGGCGTAGAAGGAGGCCGCATAGGCATAATCGCGCTCACGCGGCTGGTTCGGATACTGGTTCAAATAGATAACGATGGCTATCCCGGTCATAACAAAGAGAAGAAGCACTATCCACCAGTTCCTCAAATCGCGGTTGAAATGCCAGAGGAACCCCACAAGTCCCAGCAACAGTGGCAAAAGGAAATAGGCATTGCGCGACGGGGCGTTCTTCATGTCATCAGGCATGCCCTTTAACGATCCTACACGCGGTGCATCCAGGAAGTCAATCCCGGTGATCCAGTTGCCGTTTACAGGCCCTCCCATACTCTGAATGTCATTCTGCCGGCCGCTGAAGTTCCACATGAAATATCTGAAATACATTATACCAAACTGGTACTGGAACATGAATTTCAGGTTCTGCCCGAAGGTGGGCACACGTACCGTGGCCGGTTCGCCTGTCTGCGGGTCGGTGATCCTGACGGGCTTTCCCCCGGTGCCTGTATACTCCTGATAAATCCTGATGTGGTCAGGCGAGTCACTCCACATCCTCGGAAGCAATGTCATGAACCGTTCATCATATTCGCGTATCGTTTCACGGTTGGTTATCACGTATTTGCCGTCGATGGGATTATATGTCGGCTTGCCCTTTACATAGTCAGTCACAGGGGCATTGTAATAGGGACCGTGGAAAAGCGGGCGCTGCCCGTACTGTTCACGGTTGAGATAATAGAGCAGGGCGAAGGGGTTGGACGGGTTGTTTTCATTCATGGGGGGGTTCGCCGTCGATCTGATGACAATGATTGCAAAGGATGAATAACCGATGACGATAACCAGCATGGCTGTCATTATTGTGTTAAGCACACCCCTTTTACGGGTTGAAAGATACCATGCGCAATAGACGATTGCTGCCAGGATTGCCAGGTCTGGAACAACCGAGCCGGTGAGCACCCAGATGCCGGATAGAAGAAACGTCAGGGAGGCCAGCAGGAAACTCCATTTACCGTCATTGTGAGTGAATGAATACCAAACCGAAAGCAGAAGTGCCGCAATAAGCAGAATAAGATGAATAATCATCCCGCTGTTCAATGGCATACCAAGGCTGTTGACAAAGAAGAGTTCGAACTTTGAAGTGACTGTGAAGATACCGGGGATGATCCCATACATAATGAGAATCAAAATAGCCAATGAGACGGCCAGTGCTGCCGCAAGCCCTTTCCATGAGAACTCATACTTACGGAAATACCAGACACAAACAATCGCAGGAATAGCCAGGAGGTTAAGAAGGTGCACCCCCAGTGAAAGTCCCATCAGGAAGGCAATAAGGATTATCCACCTGTCGGCGTGAGGTTCGTCGGCAACATCCTCCCACCTCAGCATGGCCCAGAAGACCGCTGCGGTAAAGAGCGATGAGGTGGCATAGACCTCTCCCTCCACCGCCGAGAACCAGAATGTGTCGGAAAAGGCGTAAGCCATGGCTCCCGTCAGACCTGCGCCCAGAACGGCAATGATCCTCCCGGCAGTGTAATCAGACTCCTGCTTCAGGAAGATCCTCCGTGCAAGGTGAGTGATGGTCCAGAAAAGAAAGAGTATTGTCAGCGCGCTTGCAAGTCCTGACATCGCATTGACCATCATTGCAACCTTTGTGACGTCACCGCCCGCAAAATTGGCAAAGAAATTTCCCAGGATCATGAACAGAGGGGCTCCCGGAGGATGGCCCACCTCAAGCTTGAAGGCTGAAGCGATGAACTCACCGCAGTCCCACAGACTGGTTGTCGGCTCGATGGTCATAAGGTAGGTTACCGCTGCAACGACGAAAGCCGTCCAGCCAAGTATGTTGTCCCAGAGCCTGTATTTCTTTATCATGACAGTATGTTTTCCGTTCCCGTATAATTCCGCACGAAAATAATAAGATTTTGCGGTGAAGCCGAAGATATCAGCCAATTTTGGTATTTTTGGGTAAACTGCCCCGCATGAGAAAATGCATTATACTCCTCTTGCTGAGCCTTCTGACAGTAGCGAAGGCCGGAGCACAGTACTATGATTCGGGGCAGGATCCGGCATCGGTCAGGTGGCGCCAGATACATACACCCCACTTCCGGATAATCTATCCTGAAGATTATACCGCTGTTGCCGAGAACTATGCGGTGCTGCTGGAACAGTCATACAGCAGGCTGTCGTCTCTTTATCCTGACGGGAAAACAAAGATCCCCGTAATAATTCATAACCACTCCATGTCATCAAACGGATATGTGAGCTGGGCACCGCGCAGGATGGAGCTCTTTCCTCTGCCCGGACAGGATAACCTCCCGATGCTGCCATCGGAACAGCTGGCAGTGCATGAGACCGCACATGTTCTGCAGCTCTCGTCACTCAACGGAAAAGGTCTGGGAAAGGCGTTATGGTATCTCCTCGGCGAACAGTCGGTGGGCTTAAGCGCCCTGGAGATACCCATGTGGGCCTTCGAGGGCGATGCCGTCTATGCAGAGACGGTAACGTCACTGTCAGGCAGGGGCCGCAGCAACGTATTCACACAGAGAGCCAGGGCCCTGGCAACAAGACCGCAGGGAATATACGGCTATGATAAAATGCTCTCCGGCTCATACCGGCACTATACGCCCGATCATTACGTCTTCGGATACCTGATGATGAACCACCTCCGCAACACTGACAGCAGTGCATGGGTTAACGCCGTGAGAAAAGTATCATCCGGCTATCCGTTCAATCCTGTCAACAACAGCCTTAAAAGGGAGACCGGACTGACAAAACGAAAGCTGTACGATTTAACTTTCGCCCTGCTTGAGAGAACATGGAAGGAGATTGCGGCGCCGGACTTCAGGGAATACCCGGCACTCAGCCTCGAAAAGAGGAATGACTATGTAAGCCATTTTACCCCTTACCGGACCGGCGACGGAGGGATTGTCTCGCTCAGAACCTCCTTGTCGGCTCCTTCACAGTTCGTCATCACCGGTGAAAGTGGCGGGAAAGAACATGTTTTAACCACCACCGGTTATATATATCCATACTTTTTTTCCTATTCTGACAGTACATTGGTATGGTCAGAACTACACCCTGATATAAGGTGGGATAACCGCGACTATTCCGTAATAAAGCGGATGGACATCGGCGGGGGGCCGGTGAAACAGCTTACATACCGCACAAGATATACGGCACCCGACATCTCCCCTGACGGGAAAACGATTGTTGCGGTATCAACGACGCCCGCACTGCGCTGCTCGCTGGTCTTCCTCGATGCCGTGACCGGAGAGGTGCTGATGGATGTGGTGCCGCCTGACAATCTCATCCTGCAGCGGCCGGCATGGTCATCTGACGGCAGCGAAGTGACGGTGGTCACACTAAGCAACGAGGGAGAAGGTATAAGGTCATACAGGCCGACAGGCAAGAGATGGACAGTACACATGCCCGAAAGCGTAACTGACATAATCCAGGCAAAGCTCTGCAACGATACGCTCTTCTACCTGGCCCAGGGTGACGGCTCTGACAACATATACCGCCTCACTGAAGACAAACAGGTGTCACGGGTAACAGGCTCGCGCTTCGGGATATCCGGCTTCTCAATATCGGGTGATGAGATACTTTTCTCCGACTACACCGCCGGAGGATTTATCATTGCTGCTGAGCATACCGGGACTACAGCCGGATCAGCTGGAGACGGCATGAAGGGCGTAATTCCCGGGGTAGCGCCAATGCCATCTGCAGGAACGGGTGAGGAGCAGCCGGCATCACCGAACCTCGAATCAAAACCATACAGCAAGACAGCCCACCTGTTCAACTTCCACAGCTGGTTCCCCTTCTACGCAGACATTGATGAGCTCCAGACTGACCCGACGGCCATAAGCCCGGGTGTGACACTTATGTCACAGAACCATCTCAGCACCCTTATATCAACGGTAGGATATGAATACACCGGCGGAAACCATTACCTCCGTTCAGGCATCAAGTGGAGCGGATGGCATCCGGTGATAGATGCGGATCTAGGCTTCGGAGGCGAGCAGGCGGTATCAAGGGACTCCATCACGCGGCCGGCGCCCTCCGAAGTGAAAAACGACCTTCAGCTTAATGTCAGCGTTTATGACCAGCTCTGGTTTGCCTACGGCAAGTTCAGGCAGCTGCTGATGCCGGCCGTTTACCTGAATTACCGCAACAAATATACCTGGGTAGCCGAGGACAACAGCTATGACAAGGACCTGGTCTATCTGACAGGAAGACTCTATTTCTCCAATATCTTTCGGACGGCTTACCGTGACATCAACCCGCGATGGGGCCAGATTATCGATATAAGGTATACCACAGCACCCTGGGACAGAGACCTCTACGGAAGCAGGAGATATGCCAGGGGCACATTATTCTCCCCGGCGTTGCTGCCAACCACAGCCTGGTAATCAGGGCCGGCTACGAGGATCAGTCCCCATTCGGGAAGATGCTTTACAGTAATTCCCTTCCCTATCCGAGAGGATATAATGAGACGATTGTTTCAGAAAAGCTGTTCTCCCTCTCTGCAGACTACACCATGCCCCTGCTCTATCCTGACCTTTCTGCCGGCAGCCTTTTTTACCTGAAGAGAATCAGAGGGTCAGCCTTCTTTGACGGCTCAACGGGCTGGAAAATCTATGATTACGGCATTGGGAGGCTTGATGAGGGCTCAAAAGACTTTGGTTCTTTCGGTGCAGAGCTTCTTGCCGACTTCTACGTACTCCGGTTTCCCTTTGAGATCAGCGCAGGTGCCACGGCAGGTTACATCCCCGCACAGGAGAGGTTTTTCATAAACGGCACAGTCTCAGTGAATATCTACGGTACCGTTCTTGGCAGAGAGCGCTGAGGCACATTCCTTTATCATCTCCCATGCCTGCATCACATGTTTCTCCGTCACGTTTGTCTGTGCCGTCACCATCCGGAGCACATACATACCGTCTAATTTGGTATGGGTAAGATATATCCTGCCCGTATCGTTCAGGCTATGGTTGATCTTTTCATTCAGCCTGTTGGCTTCTTCGTCGCTTATACCACCGGGTTTATAGCGGAAGCATACGGTATTGAGCGGCACCGGTGCCACCAGTATAAAGTCCTTCTCTGACTCAATCAGCCCGGCGAGCATCTTCGCCAGTCTGAGATGTTCCCTGATCATGGCCTGAAGACGTTCAACGCCGTAGGTCCGTATCACGGCCCACAGCTTCAGTGCCCTGAAGCGCCTGCCGAGAGGTATGCCCCAGTCGCGGTAGTCATTAACCTTCCCCCTGGTGCGCGTCCTGAGATACTCGGGCAATATTTCGAATGTGTGTATCAGCGAGGCGGCATCACGGACAAAATAGGCCGAACAGTCGAAGTTGGTGAACATCCATTTGTGGGGATTGAAGACTATCGAGTCTGCATATTCCATGCCCTCAGCCATCCATCGCATCTCCGGCAGCAGAAGGGCCGTGCCGGCCAGGGCCCCGTCAACATGCAGCCATATATTCCTTTCGCGGCATATCTCACCCACCTCCCGCAATGAGTCTATGGCCGTTGTGCCTGTGGTGCCGAGGGTGGCTACGACGCAGCAGGGGATATAACCCGCTGAGATATCCATTTCAATTGCTTTGCTCAGGGCAGCGGTATCAATCGAGTAGTCATCCCTGACGGCAATCCTGACCAGGTTATCCCTCCCGATACCTGCCACACCGGCACCCTTCTCCACTGACGAGTGTGCCTGCTGTGATGCGTAAACGCGCATCCGGCCTGACCCCGACAGTCCTTCCATGTTGGACCGGTATCGGGTGACCCTCTCGCGGGCAGTGATAATAGCCACCAGGGTGGCCGACGAGGCGCTGTCCTGTATCACTCCCTCAAACGAGGGGGGCAGGCCGGTCATGTCACGCAGCCACTCCATCATCCTCTCCTCAAGCTCGGCAGCAGCCGGGGAGGTCTCCCATATCATGCACTGCGCACCGAGGGCGGCGGTAAGCATCTCGGCAAGCACGGAAGGAGGACTGCTGTTTGCGGGAAAGTAGGCAAAGAAATTGGGACTCTGCCAGTGCGTTATGCCCGGCATGATGATTTCATCAAAATCCTTCAGAAAGAGATCAAAAGACTCACTCCCCGTGGGAGGTATTTCGGGAAGGGCGTTCTTTACGGCCCCCGGGGCCACGCGCGGTTTGACCGGGTACTGTTCTACATTTTCAAAGTAGCGGGCTATCCACTCAACAATCTCATGACCCTGCCGGCGGAACTCGTCACTGTCCATCACCTTCAGCTTTGGATGACCGAGTCGGCGAGGAGGATAACCCGGTTCTTCTTCACCTCAATCACTCCGCCGGTGATATCAAACCTCACTTCGTTGCCCTGTTCATCAGCCAGGATCACGATGCCGGCCTCAAGCGTAGATATGATCGGGGCATGGTCTTTCAGCACCTGGAAGGAGCCTTTCCTGCCGGGCACCCTCACGGAGCGCACCTCTCCGGAATAGATGCTTTTGTCGGGTGTGATAATCTCAATCTTCACGTCTGTTCATGTTTGACATTATCTGCTCTCGGCAATCAGCTTCTCGCCCTTTTCTATTGCGTCTTCGATGGTGCCCACCAGCATGAATGCAGCCTCGGGGTACTGGTCCACGGCGCCGTCGATGATCATGTTGAATCCCCTTATGGTGTCTTCTATCGAGACGAGTTTGCCTGGTATGTTGGTGAACTGTTCTGCCACATGGAATGGCTGTGAGAGGAACCGCTGCACCCTGCGTGCCCTTTGTACCACCAGCTTGTCTTCTTCGGAGAGCTCATCCATGCCGAGGATGGCGATGATATCCTGCAGCTCATTGTATCTCTGGAGGATCTCTTTGACCCTCTGTGCGCAGCGGTAGTGCTCCTCCCCAACAACATCGGGTGATAGTATCCTTGAGGTCGAGTCAAGCGGGTCAACGGCAGGATAGATACCAAGCTCGGATATCTTACGGCTCAGAACAGTGGTTGCATCAAGGTGTGCAAATGTTGTGGCAGGAGCCGGGTCGGTAAGGTCATCTGCCGGTACATAGACAGCCTGAACCGAGGTTATTGACCCGTGACGGGTCGAGGTGATCCTCTCCTGCATCACACCCATCTCCGTGGCCAGCGTTGGCTGATAGCCAACCGCCGATGGCATTCGGCCAAGAAGGGCCGATACTTCTGACCCTGCCTGTGTGAAGCGGAACACGTTATCCATAAAGAAGAGTATATCCCTTCCCGTTCCTTCGCCTTCACCGTCACGGAAGTATTCGGCAACGGAGAGACCCGACAGGGCCACGCGTGCGCGCGCACCGGGAGGCTCGTTCATCTGTCCGAAGACCAGAGCCAGTTTCGACTCTTTAAGCGCCTCATGATCAACAAGATCAAGGTCCCATCCGCCCTTCTCCATGTTCTCCATGAAATCCTTGCCGTATGAGATGACATTTGCCTCGAGCATTTCACGCAGGAGGTCGTTCCCCTCCCTTGTCCTCTCTCCCACACCGGCAAAGACGGAGAGTCCTGAATAGGACTTGGCAATATTGTTTATAAGTTCAAGAATGACAACGGTTTTTCCCACACCTGCGCCCCCGAAGAGACCGATCTTACCCCTTTTGAATAGGGCTCGATGAGGTCAATTACCTTGATACCCGTGTATAGCACCTCTTTATCGGTGGATAAATCCTCATATCTTGGCGGTTTGCGGTGGATGGGGTAGCCTCCCTTCTTGTCAAGGGTGCCAAGACCGTCTATAGGCATGCCGGTCACATTCATAAGCCTGCCCCGTATCTGTTCTCCCACCGGCATGATAATAGGAAGACCTGTTGCCACAACCTCCATCCCTCGCTGAAGCCCGTCGGTTGAGTCCATGGCTATTGCCCTGACAGTCTTTTCTCCTATGTGCTGCTGGCACTCCACCACCAGAACTGTTCCATCCTGACGTGTGATCTCCAGCGCATCAAGTATGTTGGGCATCTCTGTCCCTGCCGACATAAAGGTAACGTCAACCACCGGTCCGATGACCTGACTTATCACTCCTGTTTTCTTTGCCATCTCTCTGACTTGATATTTCAATGTTTTTTGATTGTGTTCATTCTTCTTGTCCGCCGGCTGTGGCAGCCATGTCTATTTCACCCTCCCTATGAGGTTAACCGCCATCTGTTTAATCTCTTTCTTGCGTTCGGCATTTACAGTTACCTGGTCAAGCGCCTGAAATGACCTGTTGAAGTAGTCATAGGCAAGGCTCTCGGCATGGAGTCTTATCTCCAGCTCATCATATATTGCCCTCACAGCCATCACCTTCTCATCCGGATCATGGTCTCCTGCTTCCAGCAGTTTCTTCAGCCTGCGCAGCTTCTCGCCTCCGGCCTTCTCCAGGGCTTTGACAAGGAGATAGGTCTTCTTGTTTGCCACGATATCGCTACCCGTCTTCTTTCCGAACATTCTTGTATCGCCGTAGGTATCAAGGACATCGTCCTGGATCTGGAAAGCTATCCCCAGACACCTCCCGAACTCGTAAAGCAGATCCTGGTCTTTTTCGGATGCTTCTCCGATGATGGCTCCGGTTTTCAGTGAGGCTGCGACCAGCACTGCTGTTTTCAGCTCGATCATCCGGAGGTATTCTGACTCTGAGACAAGGCCTTTCTTTTCGTAATCAAGGTCTAGCTGCTGTCCGGTGCAAACCTCTATTGCAGTGCGATTGAAGAGTTTCAGGGTCCTGGCCAGTACCTTTTCCGGAGCCTGTCCGATGCATTCCGTTGCCACGAAGGCCATCACGTCGCCCGAGAGAATTGCCTGGTCATGGCCCCATTTCGAGTGGACTGTCGGGGATCCCCGACGCAGGTCAGCCTTGTCTATTATATCGTCATGAATAAGGGTGAAGTTATGAAACACCTCAATGCCCACTGCCGGCATCACCGCCTCGTCGATCTTATCCTTGAAGAGGTTGCATGCCAGCAGGCACATCACCGGTCTCAGCCTCTTTCCCCCGAGGCCGAGGATGTACCTCACCGGGGCAAATAGCTTGTCAGCCTCGGTTGATACGCCCAGGCTTGTGATGGCTTTGTCAGACAGTTCCCTCAGATAATCGCTTGTGAACATTTCGTTTTTCGTTAACCGTTTAGTGCTTCCGCGCCGCCGACCACCTCAAGCAGCTGATTGGTGATGGAGGCCTGGCGGGCCTTGTTGTACAGCAGAGTAAGGTCCCTGATGAGATCGGTGGCGTTGTCGGTAGCCTGATGCATTGCCGTCATACGAGCCCCGTGCTCAGCAGCAAAGGAGTCAAGCAGCGCCTTGTAGAGCTTGATTCGCAATGTCTTGGGAATCAGTTCCCCCACAATGCTTACCTGGTCGGGCTCATAGATGTAGTCAGTGGTGACTGCTGCCTCGCTGCCGCTCTCTCCTACCGAAACAGGCAGGTATATCTCCTCGGTGAGTTTCTGCACGGCGGCATTCTTGAACTGGTTGTAGACTATTTCAATGGTGTCAAACTCACCGGTCAGGCATAGCTCCAGTCCAGCCTGTCGGCAACTCTGGCTACCTTTTCGAAATGAGAGCCCGGAGTATAGATCGCTGTGATCTTCCAGAATGTTACACTTCAGCTTTTTGAGGACGTCATTGCCCTTCTTTCCCACCGGCATGAACCACAGGTCGCCTTTTCGCATCTGTTCACCGTATTGCTCAGTCATCAGACGCCTGACATCCCTTAGAACGTTGGCGTTGAATGCCCCGCACAGACCCTTGTTGGAGGTAACCACCACCATCAGTACCCTGCCGTTGCCGCTCTTCCTCGGGGCATAGATATTTTCTATCTCCGTGTCGCGCAGGGCAGCGCTCAACCCCGCCTGAATCTCGTTGAGTTTACTGGCATAAGGTCTGAGTCGCACTATGGCATCCTGTGCCTTGCGCAGCTTGGCTGCCGCCACCATCTTCATTGCTGAAGTGATCTGGCGGGTTGACTTTACCGAGCTAAGCCTGACCCTTATTGCCTTTAGGTTTGCCATCTTACTTAACTTATTTAGTGCTACTTTGACGAATAGCGGCCTGCTACATCCGCTGCCGCAGCGTCAAGAACAGCAGTAACCTCATCGTTTATAACTCCTTTGCTGATTGTCGCAAGTATGTCTGCATGGCTGCTGCGCAGGAAAGCCAGGAAGTCTTTCTCAAAATCCTTCACCTTGTTCACCGGCACACTCTTGAGCAGTCCCTTCGTGCCGCAGTATATTATTGCAACCTGTTCCTCCACCTTCATGGGTGAGAAAAGGTTCTGCTTGAGTATTTCAACGTTCTTTGACCCCTTGTCGAGTACGGCAAGGGTGGCGGGGTCAAGGTCAGACCCGAACTTGGAGAAGGCCTCCAGCTCACGGTACTGTGCCTGGTCAACCTTCAGGGTGCCGGCAACCTTTTTCATCGATTTGATCTGGGCGTTGCCGCCTACCCTTGATACGGAGATCCCCACGTTGATGGCGGGCCTGATGCCGGCATTGAAGAGGCTTGACTCAAGAAAAATCTGTCCGTCAGTGATCGAGATCACGTTTGTGGGGATATATGCCGAAACGTCGCCTGCCTGTGTCTCGATGATAGGTAATGCTGTAAGCGACCCGCCGCCTTTGACAAGATGCCTTATGGGCTCGGGAATGTCATTCATGCTCCTGGCCACCTCGTCTGATTCAATGATCTTAGCCGCTCTCTCAAGGAGGCGTGAGTGGAGGTAGAAAACGTCGCCCGGATATGCTTCGCGGCCGGGTGGACGGCGGAGCAGCAGAGACACTTCGCGGTATGAAACGGCCTGTTTGGAAAGGTCGTCATAGATGATCAGGGCATCACGGCCGGTGTCACGGAAGAACTCGCCTATAGCCGCTCCCGCAAAAGGTGCATAGAACTGTGCGGCGGCCGAGTCAGCGGCAGTGGCGCTGACAATGACGGTATAATCCATGGCTCCGTAACTCTCAAGCGTCATTGCGATGTTTGCAACATTCGAGCCCTTCTGCCCTATGGCCACATAGATGCAATAGACAGGCTTACCCTTATCGTACTCGCTTTTCTGGTTCAGGATTGTATCAACTGCAATGGCGGTCTTGCCTGTCTGCCGGTCGCCGATGATAAGCTCGCGCTGTCCGCGGCCGATGGGTATCATGGCATCGATGGCTTTCAGCCCGGTCTGAACGGGTTGTTTAACCGGCTGCCTGAAGATGACCCCCGGCGCCTTTCTTTCGAACGGCATCTCATAGAGCTCGCCGGTAATGGGGCCACGGCCGTCAATGGGCGCACCCGTGGTGTTGATCACCCTGCCAAGCAGACCCTCGCCGACCATGATTGACGAGATCCTGCCCGTCCGGCGCACAATGTCACCCTCCTTTATCTTATCCGAGGCACCAAGTATAACGACACCCACATTGTCCTCCTCAAGATTGAGGACTATGCCTTTGATGCCGGACTCCACAAACTCTATCAGTTCATTGGATCCGACATTCATGAGGCCGTAGATATGCGCAATGCCGTCTCCGACCTGCAGCACCGTTCCCACTTCCTCAATATCAATGGCCGTCTTTACTCCTTCAAGCTGCTGCCTTAAAATCTGTGATACCTCTGAAGGTTTAATATTAGTCATATCTCTAAATCTTATATACTATTCTGCGGCATACCCTGCCAGTGAAAATTCCTTTCTGTATTTGTTCAGTCTGTTCCTGACGCTGGCGTCAATATAGGCATCGTCGACCTTGAGGATGAAGCCCCCGATAACCGAGCGGTCTACAATCTCAATGAATTCGATGGTCTCTTTCTCCTTCCCGGAAATAAGGGTTGCCATCTCCTCCTTCAGCCTGCCGCTGACAGGGACGGCGGTGGTGAGGGTTACCTCACGTATTCCCCTGTGACGACGGGTGAGATCGATGAAGTTCCTGGCAGAGGCAGCCAGGTAGTCTCCGCGGCCATGATCGAAAATCAGCGCCACAAAACTTACTGTCAGCTTATCAGTCTCATCGCCGGTCAGTGCCAGTATGACCTCTTTTCTCTTCTGCTGCGATATCACGGGGTTATTTATGACTGCCTTAACCTCCTCCATCGCACAGAGATGACTGACGGTCTTCATGTCTCTGTAGACACTGTCAATGACATCACGTTCAAGGGCGAGGTCAAAGAGCGCCTTTGCATATCTTACCGCTATCTTGCTCGAGTTCATCAGCTCAGTTCCGGTTTGCTTCGACCTCGTTAATATATCTTTCAATCAGCTTCTGCTGTTCGGCATCGCCTTTAAGTGTTTCCCCAACAACTTTTGAAGCTACCTCAATGACCAGCCTGGCCACCTCGCGCTTCACCTCTGTGATGGCGGTCACCTTCTCACGCTCGATGAGTTCCCTGGTTCGTCTGACCATCGCATCCGATTCTGACTGGCTCTTCTCCTTAGCCTCGGTCATCAACCTGTCATAGGCAACCCTGGCTTCACGGAGGATCTTATCTCTCTCCTCCCGGGCTTTGCGCAGGATGATCTCATTGTCGGCCTGCAGGACCTTCATCTCCTCGCGCGCTTTTTCCGCTGAATCAAGGGCATTGCGGATCATGTCCTCACGAGCATTGACAGCCTTCATGATCGGTCCCCATGCAAATTTCCACAGGAGAACAAGCAATATGAGGAAGATCAGCATTGTCCAGAAAACGGTCCCGATGGCGGGACTGGCGAGACTGCTTTGTAGTAACATATTATTCTGAGTTTTTTAATTCATTGGGAAAGCCTGCAACCAACCGTTGCAGGCTTTGGTTTTGTGCTTACTTGATCATTGCAACAACAATTGCAAAGAGGGCTGCTCCCTCAATGAGTGCCGCTGAGATGATCATGGCAAGCTGGATCTTGGAGTAGGCTTCAGGCTGACGTGCGATGGCGTCCATGGCCGAGCCGCCGATGCGACCGATGCCGATACCTGCGCCTATCACTGCGAGCCCTGCTCCTACCGCTGCTAATGACATTACTGTTTGTGCTTCTTCCATAATCTTAAATTTAAAATAACATATTGATATATTGATCTTAATGATGTTCCGCTTCAGCTGTAGCCATTCCGATGAACAGGGCTGACAGCAGGGTGAAAACGTATGCCTGCAGGAAGGCAACCAGCAACTCTATACAGTACATGAACAGGACAAAGAAGATGGAGACCGGCGCTACAGCCACTGACTTGAAGATAAAGATGAGCGAGACCAGGCTGAGGACGATGATATGACCTGCCGTGATATTCGCGAAAAGACGTATCATAAGTGCAAATGGTTTTGAAAAGAGCCCGATGACCTCAATGGGTATCATGATTGGCAGGAGCCATACAGGTACACCCGGAGCGGCAAAGACATGACGCCAGTGTGACCTGTTCCCGCTGAACTGCGTAATGAGGAAAGTGAACAGTGCCAGGACGAATGTCACATTGACGTTTCCTGTCACGTTTGCACCAAAGGGGAAGATGGGCACCAGCCCGAGAAGGTTGTTCACAAGGATAAAAAAGAAGACCGTCAGCAGGTAGGGCATGTACTTTCCATACTTATGCTCACCAATATTGGGGATGGCAATGTCATCCCTGATAAAAAGTATTATTGGCTCAAAAAAACCCTGGAGACCCCTTGGGGCGCTGATGCCGGACTTTTTGTATGACCTTGCCATTGCGATCATCAGCCATAGCAGTATTACTGCCGCCACAAACATGCCGAAGATTGCCTTGGTGATGGAGAAATCCAGGGGAGGCTTCGTTCCGTCAGGATGCCCCTCAACGTCAACCCTCACAATCTTGCCTGCATATTTGCCCTCGTGGGCAATTGCATAACCAAGGTGGCTGTGGCCGTAGGCCAGCTTCCGGGATGAAAAAACGTCCAGAAATCTCGACTCCGATTCTGGATTACTGATTTACCGGAAGATAAATGGCTACATGACTGCCAGTCCTTTTTGTTAGATGTGCCATTCGTTGGGAGTGGGCCACATGCCCCATGATAAATGTACTGGCATCAAACTCTTCCTGGGCTTTCCGTGAGCTTTTTCAAATATCCTTCCCCGGCCCCGGAGGATATGGCCGCAACCGTTCCAGCCATTAACCCCGAGTCTTAGAAGCAGAATATATAAACACCTGGTTTTCAAGCTAATATTATTTTAACTGATCTTTCTTAAGGAAACGTAAAATTGTTAGAAGTACAAAAACAGTGAATGCCAAATATAGGATAAAAAATAATATTACTGAACCAGTCTGGGTGTTTTTAAAGACAGCAAGAAACAGCAGGGCGAGAACAAATGAAAACAGCATTTTGACACCGAGCGCCATGAATGTCATAAACACACCTTTCTCGGGATCTGACCAGACGCCCCGGAAAAAGATCATAAGTGAAACAAATGCTGTAAGGGTAAAACCGCCTGCGAGCATGACTGAGCTGACGGGACTGATAACTGAGGGGCGGATCATGTAAATGCCAAGAATCAGCAGAGCAACAATCACCGCAAAAAACAGAAGAAAAATATAATGCTTTATAGCCCCGGGGGTAAACATCCTATTTGTTTCTGAGGGCCTCTTTTATGACGAGCCACATTGCGGCGGTCACTCCGAGCAGTGACAGAATCACCGTTAGCCAAGGTTTTGTGCCAGCCAGTTGGTCAAGCTTAACACCGCCGAGGGAGGTAATGATAATAATTACCGCCATCTGAATGGCGATGGTGCTGTACCTGGAGTAGGCCGAGAGGCCCTCCTGGCCGTTATTTTTCTCCTTCTTTGGTTTTGGATGCCGCTGTTCCTCCATTCTCACCGTCTTTCATGGCGCAGTTGCCGGTAAAGATAGCTCCCGGTTCTATGGAGAGCTTGCTTGTAACTATGGTTCCGTTGATCTTTGATGAAGCTTTAAGGTTGAGGAGCTGTGATACAGTTATTTTACCGTCAATAATTCCCGATACCTCCGAATTCTTGCACTCCACCTCGCCCTTGACACGGCCCGTTGGGCCGATGACCACCTTGCCCTTGGTTGACATGTTCCCGTTCAGGACGCCGTCAATGCGCAGGTCGCCCGATGATTTGATATCGCCTGTGATCTCTGTGCCCTGGCTTATAAGGTTAACCGCTGTGCCGGTGTCTGTCTCGATGATTTTTGCCATAGTGATTTTTGTTTGTTCCCTGAATGTCCCTGAATAACTTTAACCCACAAATATAAAAAGTATTGTGCCCGTTGGATAAAAAGAGTGCGGAATTACCGCTCCTGATCTGATTATTACTCTGCCGGCCGGGGATCGTAGGCCCATTTGAGCCAGATACTTCCCCAGGTAAACCCTCCGCCGAAGGCGGCAAGCACGAGGTTGTCGCCCTTCTTCAGCCTGTTTTCAAACTCCCATATGCAGAGCGGTATGGTAGCCGCTGTGGTATTGCCATAATTCTGTATGTTGATCATCACCTTCTCGGCCGGCAGTCCCATCCTTCGTCCGGTGGCGTCTATTATCCTCAGGTTGGCCTGGTGCGGTACCAGCCACGATATGTCCTCGGGGCGGAGGTTATTCTTTTCCATGATCTCCGCAGCCACATCAGCCATTTTTGAAACGGCAAACTTGAAAACAGCCTGTCCCTCCTGGTAGATGAAATGCTCGCCCCCTCCTGATGGTCTCATGCGATGCCGGCCTGAGTGATCCTCCCGCCTTCAGGTGAAGGTATTTCCTCCCTGATCCGTCAGCCCTGAGGATATGATCCATTATGCCATGCTCTTCCTCTGTAGGCTCAAGCAGGACGGCGCCGGCGGCATCTCCGAATAGAGTGCAGGTGGTGCGGTCAGTATAGTCAGTGATGGATGACATCTTGTCAGCGCCGACGACGATAACCTTTTTATACCTTCCCGTCTCCACATAGGAAGCTCCGGTCTGCAGTGCAAACAGAAACCCCGAACAGGCAGCTCCGAGATCAAAGCTGAAGGCATTCTTGATCCCCACCTTGTCACAGATGATGTTTGCCGTTGCCGGAAACATCATGTCAGGTGTCACCGTAGCGCAAATAAGCAGATCAATCTCATCAGGTGAGGTGTTTGTCTTTTCCAGCAACCCTCTAACTGCCGGCTCCCCCAGGTCTGACCTTCCCTTCTCCCTTTAGTATCCTTCTCTCCTTAATACCAACGCGCTGCATGATCCACTCGTCACTGGTATCGACCATCGTGGAAAGCTCCTGGTTGGTGAGGCGGTACTCCGGCACCCAGGCATTTATCCCTGTAATTGCTGCTCTTATTTTCGTCATCCTCCGATTGCCTCCTTGATCTTCCTGGCAAGGTCAGCATGAACCACATCACGGGTCTGCAGTATCATATTCATGATTGCTGTCCGGTTTGAGATGCCGTGACCTACCACAACATTTTCGTTGATGCCGACAACCGGCGTACCTCCCACAACTTCAAAATTGAGCCTTTCAAAGAAGCTGCTGCCACTGATGCCTTTTGCTCTGATCACAGCATAAAACTTCTTCAGCCATTCTAAGTACCACGTTGCCGACGAATCCGTCACAGACGATTACGTCAGTCATCTCATCGGTAAAAAGATGATGTCCTTCGATGTTGCCCTTGAAGTTGACATCGCTGCTTTCACGGAGGAGTTCGTAGGCGGCCTTTACAGCCGATGAACCCTTTGATTCTTCCTCCCCGATGTTGAGCAGCCCCACTACGGGGTTCTGGATTCCCAGAACATATTTGGCATAGACAGAGCCCAGCATTCCATACTGGAGAAGGACATCCGGCTTGCTGTCGGGATTGATGCCCACGTCAAGTATTATTGATGACTTTCCGTTGACATTCGGAATAAGTGCTGCCAGGGCGGGTCTGAAGACGCCGGGGATGACGTTGACCGTATAGCTCGCTCCCACAAGCATGGCGCCGGTGTTGCCTGCACTGGCAAATCCGTCAATGAGGCCGCTTTTAAGCATGCCGAATCCGACGGCTATGGATGAATCCTTCTTCTGTGAAAAGGCTTTGGCAGGGTGATCAGACATCTCTATCACCTGGGTTGTGGGGACTATATCAAAGATCGAAGGCTCGACATTCATTGATGCGAGCTTCTCCCTTATACGTCCGTTATCACCGATAAGCACAAGCCGGTCTCCTGACGGCAGCTTGCCGAGGGCATCCACTGCACCCTCTACGGCAGCATCGGGAGCGAAATCGCCCCCCATTGCATCAAGACCTATTTTCATCGTTCAGTCTTTTTGAACGGTATGCCTGTCAGGCTGTTGTTTTCTTCTCAACGGCAAGCTTGCCTCTGTAGAATCCGCACTCAGGGCAGACCCTGTGGTACAGATGAGCTGATCCGCAGTTCGAACATGCAGATACGGTAGGAGCCACAGCCTTGTAGTGTGTCCTCCTCTTGTCCCTCCTGGTGCTGGAGTGTTTGTGTTTTGGATTTGGCATCGAAGTAATGAATTAATTTAGTTATTCCTCGTCAGTTTCTTAAGCTCATCCCAACGCGGATCTGAGTCTGTCTCACCGCTGATAAAATGATCCTCAAGCTTCCTGATCATATCGGGATTGCACGTTGTGCGGCCCTCGCTGTCATCAGGGTGAATACGCTTCAAAGGTAACGCCAGATGGATGTATTCATAGAAAAATTGACTCAGATCTATTTCATGCTCATCCAGTGGCATTGTAATCATGTCCGGATCGACCTCCGCCCACTCCCTCTCCTGCTTTACAACCAGCCTGTTGACTGATGAGAGTGGTAAATAAAAACTGTCAAGGCACCTGTCACATATTACCTCGGCACGGCCGTTAATCAGAATGTCAAGCTCAATATGGGTGGAACTTTTCTTAAGCACCACTACCGCATCGAGTTCTCCTCTCAGTATTTCAGACCCCTCGAAAGTTTCAAAGAAGTCATCCCCTATTTTGAAGTCGTAGGTATATCTGGCTTCCTTTAATCCCGCGAGCGGTATGGAATACAATCCGGGCATATTGCCTTTTTTTCGGTCTGCAAAATTATAAATCCTCTTCCAATAAAAAAAATTATCAACAAAAAAGTAACAATGCCCGTTTTCTTCGCTGTTCACCGATATATATCCGCACCACGCCGGAAATGTCTCGTAACGGCATGCACTGCAATATTCAATATATTTTTGAACCGTAAATCATTTCCACTGACATGAAAGACAAAAATAAAAATCCGTTTGTTGGCTTCGCCCAGTTCCTGATCTCGCTCGGACTGATGATGATTGTGGCAAAACTGGACCTGCTCAGGCTGGGCGAGTCGGACTACTTCTGGTGGGAGATGATCCCCATCTTCTTCGGGATATTTCACTTATCAGCCTGGAACTGGTCTCGTCTGTATTCCTTTTCGCCATCGGCTTCTGGTTCCTGATGCCTGACATGAGTGTGCAGCTTACGCCGGTATATAAAAACATTTACTGGCCCTCGGTTCTGGTTCTGGCAGGACTGGCAATAATGCTGAGGCCGCTGAGTAAAAAATGGAAATAATCTAACCTTATAATAACTAAAGCAATGGAAAACCAAATGAATAAACCGGCAAGAAATTCCGAGACCCCCAACAGGTTCATCATCGGGATACTTCTTATCATCGCAGGACTGATCCTGATGGTCAAGAAATCGACAGTGCTTCCTGAACCTCTTGATAATTTCATTGATGACATCATCTTCAGCTGGCAGATGCTTCTGGTAGTCATCGGCGTGATATCACTGACCGGCTCCGAGAACAAAACACCCGGAATTGTATTGATCGCCGTCGGAGGCTTCTTCATGATTCCTGAACTCTTTACCGATTTCTTCAGATCATTCAATTTCTTCTGGCCTGCATTGTTCATCGTGATAGGGGTGGTCCTGCTCGTGAACTCGTAAGAGACTTGGCAAGAGCGCTGAACTTTTTCAACCAGCAACAAAGCCGATTACATCGATTATACAAATATCTTCAGCGGTGCCGAGAGACAGCTGATAACAGAAAATTTTCAGGGAGGAAAGATAACCTCCATCTTCGGCGGGGGTGAGGTTGATCTCACCAGGTCATCACTTGCTCCGGACGAGAATGTGATTGAAATAACGTGTATATTTGGTGGTACAACCATCATTGTGCCGGAAAGCTGGAATATTATTCTTGATGTGACCCCCATTCTTGGAGGGTTCTCCGACAGCAGAAAGATAAGGGGTGATGTGATGAAAGATAACACCAGGTCGCTGGCAATAAGAGGCACTGTGATTTTCGGAGGGGGTGAGATCAAGAGCTATAGGTAAGGTATGAAGCATCCGTTACTGGAGAGCAGAAACAGGTTCCTTATGTGGTGGCTGGCCTGGCTGGTATTGGCAGCAGGCCAGTCACTCCTCATTCATTTTGCCTATGGAGGAAAAACCGATGCGGCTATCGCAGACGGCACCATCTCAATGTTGTTATTCGGACTGCTGGGTCTGGTTGTCTGGTTTCCTGTAAGGTATATGCTGCGGGATGACAACGAGCTCTATTCATCTCTGTTCAACGTTGTTCTGACCGGCTCCATTACCGTAGTGATATGGCTTTACATTCCAAGACTCATCGTCAGGGCCTTTGTGTCAGAGAGGATCGATTATGACATCTTCTGGCATTCATCGCTGGTCTTCAGGGCCACGGCAGGCATACTGATATTCTCCATGATAGTACTCATTTACTATCTCTTCCTCAGCGCCACCCGCCTGGCGGAGAAAGCGGTGCGCCAGGCACAGCTGGAGGCCCAGGTTCGTGAAGGGGAACTGAAGATGCTCCGCTCACAGATAAATCCCCATTTCCTCTTCAACAGCCTTAACTCCGTCAGCTCACTCACCGTGACCGACCCTCTCAGGGCCAGGGAGATGATAGTGAAGCTCTCCGATTTCATGCGCTATTCGCTATCGGCAAGGAACGAACAGCCGGTTACCCTTCAGAGCGAGATGGAGAGCCTCAGGCTCTACCTTCAGATAGAGAAGGTAAGGTTTGGCGAACGGCTTGTAATAGAAGAGGATATCAGCCCTGACTGCCTTCCGGCACTTATGCCGGGAATGCTGCTCCAGCCACTCTACGAGAACGCTGTCAAGCACGGGGTATATGAATCAACCGAAGAGGTGACCATCAGAACCAACGCAAGGAAGGAAAACGATATGGTGATCATATCAGTTTCCAATAATGTGGATACGGATGCAGTGGTGACACGAAAGGGTGCCGGCATTGGCCTTAAAAACGTAAGCAGCAGGCTTGAACTGTTTTTTGGCGAAATGGCTGACCATACTATAACCCGGACAGAGGAGAGCTTTACCGTGGTCGTCAGGTTCCCGTTCCGGAAGACATGAAAAAGATTTCATCATAAGGGCATGAAAAAGATAAGAGCACTGATAATTGAAGATGAAGCCCCGGCCAGGGAGCTGATTAAATTTATGCTGAAGGACCACCCGGAAATTGAGATAGCGGGTGAGTGCGGCGACGGGTTCTGCGGGGCCAGGGAGATAAAGGAGAAACACCCCGACCTGATCTTCCTCGATATCCAGATGCCTAAACTGACAGGGTTTGAGCTGCTGGAGGTAATTGATGAGAAGCCCGAGGTGATATTCACCACAGCCTTCGACCAGTATGCAATCAGGGCATTTGAACTTAACGCTGTGGATTATCTTCTGAAACCCTTCTCAAAGGAGAGGTTTGACGATGCCCTCGCCAAGGCGGCGAACCGTCTCGACAAGGAGACCCCCGATGCGGATAAAATTGAAAAGCTCGTTGCCACAGCTTCAGAGGCGGAGGGTTATCTTACCAGGATTGTCTTCAGGAAAGGGGCAGGTATAAAGATTATACCCCTGAACAATGTTTCATACCTCGCTGCGGAGGATGACTACGTGATGATCTATTACAGCGAGGGAAAGGCACTGAAACCGAAGACAATGAAATACTCGAGGACCATCTTCCTCCGGGACTCTTCCTGAGGGTCCACAGGTCATATATAGTAAACGTGGAGCACATCACCCGCCTTGAGCCATACAGCAAGGACAACTATGTGGCAATACTTAAATCCGGGGAAAAGATCCCCACCTGAGCCGTGCCGGGTACAAGATGCTCAGGGAAAAACTCAGCTTCTAGTCATGCTCCTTAAGCCTGTTGCACCGCGGACTGCTTCGTAACAGGCCACTTTCATGACGGTATCGCCTGAAGATAAAACGCGGTACAGGGTCATAACCGTGCGTGCCCCCCGGCCTGCATCTGAGGATCCGGCCTGTTGAAATGACAATCCCCCTCAAGGGTCCGTGCATAGTGAAAGCATCAATGGTATACTGCGAGCAGGTGGGAACGTGTCGGCACGAAGCCGGAGTCCAGGGCGAAATGAACCACCGGTAAAACCAGACCGGTATAAGCAGCAAAAAAGACAATATCCTTGCCATCGTGTTTTGCATCGGGTTCAAATATAAGCTGAATTGGCATGACAAAATGACCTCATTTCAGAACTTTAAGCAGATGGCAGGTGTTTTGATTGAATAAGAGAAACCTAAAAGACAGAAATATTAATGGAGACAATGTTTTTACATAACGGAACTTACTGGATCATCTTTATAGTATTCATGATCCTGAGCTGGGTTGTCAGCGCAAGGCTTAAATCCAAATTCAGGCAGTATTCGAAAATGCCGATAGCCAGCGGCATGACAGGCCGCGATGTGGCTGAAAAGATGCTTCGCGACAACGGGATCACCGATGTGACTGTTCACAGCGTGGCGGGAGAGCTCTCTGATCACTACAATCCACTTAAGAAGACCATCAACCTGAGCAGTGATGTTTACTCAGGCGCCAGCGTGGCTGCTGCCGCCGTTGCGGCCCATGAGACAGGGCATGCCCTGCAGCACGCACAGTCATACGCATGGCTGAATATGAGATCGAAGCTTGCTCCGGCGGTGGGTTTTGCCTCCAACTGGATTCAGTGGGTGCTGATAGCAGGACTGGTTCTTCTCAACTCGAGACCGGAAATATTGCTGGTTGGTATAGTCCTGTTCGCCATAACAACCCTTTTCAGCTTCATCACCCTTCCGGTGGAGATCAATGCATCAAAGAGGGCGCTGGCATGGCTCTCCAATGCAGGCATAACCTATTCTGGTACGCATGACAAGGCCGAAGATGCACTGAGATGGGCTGCATATACCTACGTAATTGCAGCATTGGGCTCACTGGCAACGCTGATCTATTACATAATGCTGTTCATGGGGGCAAGAGACAGATAAAACGGGATTTTCTCCTCCTATCTCCCTTCAACATAGAGGAATTTAGTCCTCTTCACCAGGTACCTGATAACAGCCCAGAATATAAGCGCGGCAGTCAGAAGAGTGACATACAGGGGTTCCATGTAAACCCTTCCGGTTACGGCCAGATTACGGAAGAGGTCCAGTATCGCAAACACTATGAAGAGGTTGGCTATGCTGTTGTATTCGCGCTTGAGGACATTCCTGAATGAGAATGGCAGCTTTGACTTTATGCGGTGCCGGAACCCGGGGATCACCGCCTTTACCCTGAATGCCCATGTGTCATATGCCTCCCCGAACTTGCGGCGGAGATACTGCTCCTCGGCAAAAATAATCCGCTCGTAATACAGCCAGTAGGCAAGTACAAAGATCATAATACACCATACCGACCTCAGGAAGAGGACCGGGCCAAGCCACATGAGGAAGTTGCCTACATAAAGCGGATGACGGACGACGGAGTAAATGCCTGTTGTATTGAGTTCATCGGCAAGCTGGTCTATCACATTACGCCCTGAGGTGTTCCGCGGAACATAGCCCACGGTGTATGACCTGAGAAGCTCTCCGGTGACGGAGACAAGTATACATAACAATTCCCAGGTGAGGTTGAAATAGATCACACTGCGATTGGCAATGAACAGATAGATCACTGCAAGAACCAGTATTGCTACCGGCAGCCAGCTTCTCCTTCGGAATAACCAGTTACCGGATTTCTCAAGTTCATGGACCAGTGACATACTTTCGGCGTTAATGCCGTAAAAGTATGAAAATTTCATCATTTAATTATTGATTTAATCTGAATGATAGCCTGTCCCGGTTTATCGGGAGAACCTCCATGTGTCACATAATTATTTACTTGTATATCTGCGTGCTAACACATGGAGGTTTCAGAAATTATACTTAATCCTCATGAAACCTAGGTTCATCCGTAACTCTTCCTCCCCTATGGTGCTTTTAAAATACTGCCACAGGAAGGTGAAATCAACATTTTCAGCCAGGGAGAAATCTATTCCCGGGCCGGCGTAGAACCCGTCAAGATCAGGGTACCAGATTGCTGACAGGGATATATTCAGAAGGGGTATGGGAGCATAGCTGACCTGGCCGATGGCGCTGATTTCCGAGAAGGCCAGCTGGCTGGCTGCCAGTGCCCCTTCGTACAGCTCCGTGAAGCTGTTCAGCGGCGTAGGATTATTTGAGTACATCAGCTGAGCCAAGGCGGTAATCTTATCGGAGAAGGCCCTGTCTACCCCGGCGGTGACAATAAATATGCTCTTCTCTTCCATTGAACTTCCGAAGGGAGCGAAGAGAGTGGCTTCGCCCCTTATTGAATATGAGCCGATGGCCCCTGATCCTCCCACTCCCGCGGTGAAGAGCTCCTCATCCGTCTCTCCGGCAAGGAACTGAAGGTCAGCGTTCAGGATGCTGAATCGGTACAATGCTGCTGCTGTCACTTCGTTTTCGCTGTTCAGTTTGACGACAGCCTCGGCGGCTGAGGAGGGGCCGGTGGAGTATGTCACTCTGACGGCATCGCTGCCGGGCCGTTCCACATAATCAAAATCGAAGAACGAATAGGTGTTGAACAGATCGTTGGGATTCCACACCAGGGCCTGGCTCCAGTTGATGCGCTGGCGGCCCGCCCTGACCTGAAGCCGGCCTGCAGTGAAATCGACATAGGCCCTGTCAATCATTGTATTCAGGACATCAGATGTTCCGTCGGAGATATTCCATGACATGTCGATCCATCCCGGATCGGCAGCAGAGGCCCGGAGCGTAGCTTGGGTCAAGACGTGACCATGTCACCGGTGACAAACCTGTTCCTCATTTCAAGGGCCATGGTGGTTCTTGCTTCCCGGATAAGCATTGAAATTCAGCCTGTTATGTAGCATGGTAGCTGTTGATCCAGGTCTCTGACGGCTTTTCAAACATGGCAGTGTGGAGCCATGAGGCATATCCGCCGGCAGAAACCCTGGCAGGGTTCTTCATGGCATCCGCGTCATCTGATTGCCCGCTGCCGATCTCATGTGGGTCTCCCGCGAGCCCGCTGCTGATCCCCTGTGGGTCTGCGACTCCGCTGCCGAGCCCAAGTGGGTCTACCCCGAGTCCGCTGCTGATCCCCTGTGGGTTTCCCGCGAGCCCGCTGCCTGTATCCTGCGGATATCCTGAGACAGCGACAGCTGTAAGTGCAATGAGAGTCAGGAGTAATTTGTTCATGCAGTGTGGTTTGTCCTTTCGTCAGATACCACCCTTCCGTCTTCAAGGGTGATCACCCTGCGGGCTCTCTTCATCACCCTGACATCATGGGTCGAGAAGATGAATGTCATCTGCTCCTCGCGGTTCAGTTTCTCCATTATATCGAGAAGAGACTCAGCCGATTTTGAATCGAGGTTCGCCGTCGGTTCATCAGCCAGGATGAACTCCGGCCGCGGGGCCAGGGCACGAGCCACGGCAACCCTCTGCTGTTGCCCTCCCGACAGCTGTGAGGGACGGCTGTTGTGCCGGTCTGACAGCCCCACCGAGGCCAGCATCTCATCAGTACGGGCCTTGCGCTTCTCCTTCGGCCACCTCTGAAGGTTCATGATGAACCCCACGTTCTCCGCGGCGGTGAGAACGGGGATCAGGTTGTATGACTGGAAGACGAAGCCCACATGCTCCATCCTGAAGTCGATCAGCTCCGAGGGTTTCAGTTCCGAGAGCCGGTGCCCCGCAACAATGATCTCCCCCCCGTTGGGCTGGTCAAGGCCGCCGATAAGGTTCAGCAGGGTTGTCTTGCCTGAGCCCGACGGTCCTACAATCACCGCAAAATCGCCCTTATCAAAACTGAGAGTGACCCCGTTGACAGCCTTCACCTCCACCTCGGTATCATGATAGGTTTTTGACACATCCGTTGATTTCTACTACTTTCATTGTTATATTATTTTGTCGTTATTCACCTCTTAATGCTTCCACCGGATTCAGCTGCAGGGCTTTGCGGGCCGGGTATATTGCAGATAATATCCCCGTGATCACAATCATCACAGTAAGCATGAAAAAGAAATCTGCACCTATTGTGGGATAGAGCTGGGCAGAATAACCGAATGCCTCCATCCCTTCCGCATACTTTACCAGGTTGATGCCCGTACGGCCGGTGATGGCAATAACACCTCCGCTGACAGCCATTCCCGCAAAGCCACCGACAATCGACAGGAATATTGATTCAAGCATTATCATCACAAAGATTTTACGGCGGTTCATGCCTATTGCCGACAGCATACCCAGCTCGCGTGTCCGCTCGAGGACAGACATCAGCATGGTGTTAACAATGCCAAAGGCAAGAGCGGCAAGTATTATGACCATGAAGATGGCATAGATCTGGTTTATGTAATCCGTTACCATGGCCAGGTCGGTCTGTATCTCTTTCCAGCTGAGAACCTCGAGACCGGGCAGAGCCTCCCTTATCACCGGAGTCACCTTGTTGGTGAGATCGTCCTCCTCCAGCCTTGCAATAAACCGGTGGTACTGTCCCTCTTCAATGCCTGTCAGCCTCCGGAGTTCATCCCCCGGAACAAAGATTGACATTGACTCGAACAGGTCGTTGTTGGTACGGAAGATGCCGCTTATCCTGAATGCCGCCCCCGTCTGATTGCCGTTGGCATCAAGGAAGGAGAGGATGATCCTTGAGCCTTCCCTGTATGACCAGGCTGCTTCTTTGATGAACAGTCCGTACTTTTTTACATCCTTTTCGGAAAGAATGCCGCTAACGGCATCCGTCATCTTCTTTTCCGATGTGTAACGCACTCCTTCAAGAGGCTTCAGCTTTCCGATGACGGTAACAGGAACTCCCTTCGACTTAAGCGACTCAAATGCTTCGGGGGTCAGTATGTACCTGATGATATAGAGCTCTTTGGCGAGCTTCTCCCCGATAAATGCGCTGTTCAGCTTCGTATCCGATCCGAAGTAGCTTCCGGTTCCAGGGATCAGCCTCTGAGAGAGGGTGAACATCTCAAGTTCCTTCTTGATATCTATGCCGGTGATCTCAACGCCGGCGCTCCCGGCAGAGGTTGAGGCGATGCCCCTGACTATGACCCTGCCCGTGATGTCAGTCACCCCCGGGGTCTTCTCAAGGGTGGTGATTACTGTCGCAGGATCGCGGATGAGATTCTGAATATCACTGCTGCTCCGGAACTCCTTGTTGTTCACCTGAATGTGGGCAAGCTCTTCATTGACCGCAGCCTCAATCCGCTGAACGATGGAACTGTTTATTGCAGCCATTGCAAAGACGCCTGCAAAGACACCCACGGTGACGGCAGCGATGACGGTCAGGCTTCTTGTCTTGTTCCTCCAGACGTTTTTCCAGGCTAAAGCTGTTATCATGGTTGTGTTCTGTTAGGCTCTGAGAGCGTTTATAACATTCATTTTGAAAACTTTGCGGACGCTGAAGGCGATAGCAATCAAAAGGATCAGGAGGACAATCACCACCTGCCACAGGTAATAGGTGTCTGGCAACAGCATTGGCATCACCGGCTCGAAGCCATAGTCTTCGTACATCTTTGCCATCTCGCCGGTAAAACGCAGTGGCCTGGCATATCCGAGGAAGACTATAGGCAGTGAGCCTGCCACACCGGCTGCCACACCGAGGAGGCCTATCAGCAACATCTCCATGGAGATTACTTTGGCAAGCTTGCCCCTCCGCATCCCGATGGATACCAGCATGCCGAACTCCCGGCGTCTTTCCGCCATCATCATCAGCACTGTACCGAAGACCCCGAAGGCTATCACCAGGTAAAGGATACCGATCATTATTGCACCGCTCTTGTTGTCTGCCTCCATCTGGTTAATGAGGAGGGCATTCATCTCCTTCCATGTGCGGATGGCAAGACCGTCACCGGAGAATTTCCCCAGCCTTCCACGGGTCATCAGGAGATCATCATCACCTGTTTCCCGTACACTTATGATGGCGGAGGTAGCCATGCCGGGTGCGGCATAAAGATACTGTGCATCGTTAAGTGTGAGGTAGACAAACCTGTTATCTATCTCAGGCTGCGGCATGCTTACAATTCCCTTAACAACGTATAGTCCTGCCGCCGAGGTTCCGTGGTAACCCTGGCCCATCAGCACGAGAGTATCACCCACTCCGGCATGAAGATATTCTGAGAGACCATTGCCGATGACGGCATAACCTGAATCGGCAGCTGTCAGGTAGCCGTTCTCAAAAATGGCGTACTTTCTGAAAAGCGGGAGAACCTCAAGGGTGTCGGAACGGTCGATGCCAAGTATGGAGATCAGGCTTGCTTCATCAGTGAACGATTCGTTGATGAAAACATCAAGCAGCTTTCCTGTGCGGCCTGGCAGACTATGGGCCTTCAGTGACTCAACAGCATCCGGGGTAAGCCTGTACCTGACAAGACGGTTTTTGATGTTGAGCCCCTTCATCTCAATTTCGGGATTCATTCCGATTACCATGACCCCCTGGGTGCGGCTGCCGACAGCGGCCAGGGCAAACGACTCGAGCCTTGGAATGACAGCTGTCACATTCGGATCACCCTCTGTACGGCTGATGACTGCATGATCAATGATAAAGCCGTTGTCAAGGGTTGACTCATCCATATAATCAACGTGCTGAAGCTGCAGATAGCCGGTATAAGATTCAATGACATCCCTGTACATCTTCTCATAGGTTCCAAGCTGGAATGATCTCATTACCAGCGCGAAGAACACCGCAAAAAAGACAGAGGCGGCAGTGATGAGCGTTCTTCTCCTGTTTCGCCACAGGTTCCTCCAGGCGAGCTGATAGTCTTTCATGCTTATAGCCCTTTCATTAATCGGATGTTACCTTATGCTTTTCATGTTTTGCTGTGAGAAGAAACTCTCCTCCAGCTTAATGTTGAATTTCACCTCCAGGATCTTCAGGACGGTTTTATGACCCTCCTCTTCTGACGGTATCAGCTCGATTGTTGAGGGGATGAATCTCCCATCCATCGTTTTAAGATCGGTGCCTCTCTCAGTACGGACAAGGTATCCGTCCTCATCAAATAGTTCGGCCTTCATGATAATGAATTCCTTTTTGTCAACCCACCATATCTGGTGTCCCCAGAGGACATCGGCATCCTCCTTTGCCATGAGTTTTATCTTATGGCATTGGCGGCCGTCAATCTCCTCCTCTCCTTCCAGCGAGTGTGTGTAATCTTCCACCACAGATGATTCCCTCAGGATATCGTCATTGGTATAGTCCGAGCCCATCCACCCCTGTGACATCATTGAGGGGGGAAGCTTTATCAGCCTGCTGATGGCGGGGTTCCAGCTCCACATCTCGCTGCCGCGCTTGAGGAAGGTCTGTCCCTTCTCGCGTGCCGGGGCGGTTATGAGGGTAAGGGCGTAGTCGTCTTCGAGCGACCACGATTTGAACTCCACGGTACGCTGCCAGGTGGGACGGATGATGGTCATGCTCATCACGCTGTAGCCCGACATCTCGCCGTTGAATTTTTCGTCTGCCCTGGTGATTATCTCCTTGGCGGTCTGCTGCTGGGCAGTTGCAGGGGAGACGACGGCCGTAAGAATCAGCAGTGCAATCAGAGGGATGGGTAATATGCACGCAATTTTTTTCATCATGATATAATTTGATTTATAATGGAGTGAGTGCTTAACCCGCAATGTGTCAAGACACTCATGCGCTTGATATTAAATCTATTGTTGGTTCGAAAACATCTGTTTTTCATTTGTATCTTTTGATTAAGGCATCTGTCATTTTTTCATAGTATTCACCCTGGTATCGTTCCTCGGCAAACAGGTATGTCATGGCAAAGCCCTTGATAGTATTGGTAAACATGAGCATCTCCGTGGTGGGATCATAATCCGGGTCGGCAGACTCCTGCTTCCTTGCAAAATAGTCAGCAAGTAGCATGACCATGTTTTCGGAAAATTCCCGGAGGGGGGTGCCGGAAACGGAAATTGGCATCTTCTCGTCAATCAGAAGGTTTTCGTAAACACCCTGCTGCATCATTATTCTGAACAGCAGCTTCCAGAACTGCCTCTTCTCGCGGAAGAGGCTGAACACCTTGCGGATGAAAAGTTCAAACTCAGCGGGAGTCAGCTGGCTGTCGTGATCAGGATTGAATGAACCGTATATTTCAGTAAAGGATCTGTTTATAATGGCGGCGAGCAGCTCCTCCTTGCTTTTAAAGTAATTGTACATGAGGCCTTTTGAGATGCCTGCATGCCTTGCTATGTGGGTTATTGTTGTAGCGTTGAACCCGATATTTGAAAAATGTTCCAGGGCTGCATTCATTATGAGGGTCTTTTTCTCCTCCTCATTTCTTCAAACTGTGCGGATGATCTTGGCGACATGGCTTTTGATTAAACGTTCATTAAGTACCCCCCTTTGATCTATTGTTCTTTGACTGAACGGTCGGTCAAATATAAAATGCGATTTTAAAAAATGCAAATCTTTTTTCAAAATTTTATCGCAGATCACTATAGCCCTTGCATTATTGGAGTTGGGCATAGTCACAATGTAAGACAAGAACCTGTTCATTTCGTTCATCCTGAATGAATAAAAACATTGTGTTTTATTCATTGTGAATGAAAGCCATAAATCATAAAATCCGGAAGAGATTACCCTCCCGGATTCCTGAATTGCAGATATACCTATTTGCAATTCTGTCAGACTTATCTCAGAGTTATTTCTGCGTTTTTTTCTCCGGAGGAGAGTGCGAAGGAGATTGGGACAGAATACCAAACGTTGACAGGCTTCCCGCCCTGTGTTCCTGGTGTCCAGTCGGGCAGAATGCTCATTACCCTTATGGCTTCGGCATCAAGAAGCGGGTCGACTCCTCTTACAACAGTAATATCTTCAACTGCACCATCCGAGGCGATCATAAACCTCAGGATGACTTTTCCCTGTATGCCCTTTTCCTTGGCTTCAGGAGGATACTTGATATTTTCATAGATGAATTTGAACAAGGCTGCATCACCGCCAGGATATACCGGCATATTTTCAACTACGACAAATACTTCCCGCCACCCACCTTATCAGGAAGGGAAAACTTAGCCGTGATTTCGGAGGTAAAGGGCTCATTCATACCTGGATTCTTCGGAGACTCCCACAGGGGAGAGGTTTTTATCACATCTGCCAGTGCATTGCCAAGAAGAGGGTTGGTTGTTCCTTTGGGTTTTACATTGCTGATAGTACCGTCCGGCTCAACCGTAAAGCTGACATGAGCCCAGCCATCGATTCCCGCTGCAGAAGCCTGCGGAGGATATTTGGTGCGACTTATGACCCAGTCAGTAAACATCAGATGTGAATTACCCCCGAAGGTTGGAAAATCGTCCTGGGACTTCCTGCGAAGGGGAACAGTCATACCCAATTCCCTGGCTTTCTCCCTGGAATATATTTCCACTGAGCCTCCGGGTATCTCCTCACCATACTTTTTCGTGGCTTCCTCAGGGGTCAGCGATTTTGCCATGCCAAAGTCGTTTCCCATCTTTTCCATAACCTCAGAAACGGTCTGATCAGTAAGAACGCCGTCGACAACCACCAGCTGCTTCGGTTTCTTTTTTATCGAGGTGTCCGGCTTTAGAGTTGCAGGGTCAACGTAATTGGGATCAGGTTCCATCCTAACGGTCATCTCTTTGTCAATGACAGGATTAAGCGGCAGGTACTTGTAGCCTTTATAGGTAAAGACCAGTATCACATTTTCAGGAATTCCTTTTAACTCAAAACGGCCAGAGGCATCGGTGGTAACGGTAAGCGGTGTTCCCGACACGTTTACATTCACTCCCTGAAAAGGGGTGCCGTCTTCCCTGTAAACCACACCTCTGATAAGATGCTGGGTAATGGAGAAGGATTCAGAAGGAGTTATTTCCGACGGGCCGGCGGGTTCGGCAAGGATTATTTCCGACGGGCCGGCAGACTCGGTATAGATATATTCCGGAGTAGAGAATGCATAGAAGACTATTGCAAAAACCGGTAGCACAAGAAGCAGCTTAAGCTTCCTGTATGGAGAATAGGCGATCTTTTTCATCATTTCAAATCTGTTTGTGTTAAACGAAAAGTTGAATGAATTTGAGAGGCTGATCAGCCTGGCGTTGAAGACCTGGTTGAGAAGAGCCGCCCTGTAACCTGCCGGGTCAGAGGTGCTCTGCAGAGCCTCCTCGTCGGCGAGATTTTCGTGATTTTGCCTGACAAGCGCGGAGTAGATCCATACAAACGGATTCATCCATTGTATCAGGCTCATCATCTCAACAAGCAGGAGATCGAACCAGTGTTTCTGCTTAAGGTGCACCATCTCATGGTTGAGGATCTCCCTGGCATCACGCTCACTCACTGAAGGATTGATGAAAACATAATTGAAGAACGAGAAAGCGGAGGTATATTTTTCTGTTTTGACCATTACAGCATCCCCTGTCCTGCTCACAGAACCTGTCGTCAGGGCATGGTACAGCGAAAAGAAATGCAGCAGGGTCCTGAACAGCATGAGAACCATTCCTGCGGCATATGCCAGCATGAAAAGGGTGAGGGGGGACTTCTGCTCATGTTGCTCCGCGGCAACTGCTGGCTGAATGGTCTGAGCCATCGTTCCAACCTGCGTTTCCTGTACTACGGGCGCCGGAAGATTAACCCTGTAATGAACCGTTATCAGCGGGAGAAGCAGTGACATGACAACCCCGGCAACCAGGTATGCTCTCTTGAGCCTGAAGAACCTCTCCTTCCTGAGAAAAAGAAGGTATATCAGCGTGAAGCCTGCAAGCCATGCGGCCGATTTCAGGAGGTAAAATGCAATTGATTCCATATCTTATTCCTGTTGTTCATCGTTCAGCTCTTCCCTGGCCTCCTCAAGGATCCTGTCAAGGTCCTTTACCGAAAGATTCTTTTCCCTTGCAAAGAACGATGCCATTGCCGGGAAGGAGTTATTGAAATATCCCTCAAGAAGTCCGAACAGCTGGTGCTTTGAATACTCCTTTTTCGATACCTGGGGATAATAGAGGAACACGTTGGCGTATGCCTTGTGATCAACATATCCCTTCTTTTCCAGAACCTTCAATACGGTTGAGATGGTATTTCGTGCGGGCTTCGGATCATCGAACTTATCCCTGATATCCTTTACCACTCCTTCTTGCAGATCCCACAATATCTGCATTATCTGCTCTTCTGCCTTCGTCAGTTGCATAACACAATCTTTTATTAAAGCCACAGCTATGCCCGCTGCCGGACATTGCTTTTCAATCAATCCTTCAATGCAAATATATGACTATATTTATAGACGTGCAAGTTTTTTAGCAATATTTCGTCTATCTTTATAGTCAGTTGGTGTAAAAGAATGTAATTTTTGCGATTACAATCAACTATTCAATGCAAAAACAGCGATTAGCATCTATAAAATATGTCTTAATCTCAGAACTTCTCCAGCAATCTGACGAGTTTCTCCCGCTCAGTGCTTCCCGGGGCTGATCTGAGAAGTTCATTGAGCCAGTTGCCGTACATGGGGTTGGGAAGGACAATATATCTCGTTCCGAACAATTTCTTGTCAGCATCAACGGCAGCAAAGCCGTGATCAGGACCACGTTTCTCGTAAAGTCCACTGTGATCTGCCAGGTTATCGCCCACTAGCAAAATGATCTCGTAATTTATTTCTATCATTGCCCGCCGCGCGACTTTTGAGGAGGTGCTCTCTTTAAGAAACATATGGGTGCTGTCGGCATTGACAAATCCCCACGCTGTCATATTTTCGATAGTCGGCCCCATCTCCTCCACTGTCCTGTTGGAGACGTAAAACACCTCCACGCCCAGCGAGGCGGCATAGCGGGTGAATTCTACCGCCCCGGGCAGGGGTTCGGCCCTGGTAAGCTCCACCCACCGTAACCAGTCCTCGTCGTTATACTCCTTCTTCTCAAACACCTGCCAACCCTGGAACGGACTGTTGTCTAGCAGAGTCTCGTCAATATCAAGCACCACGGCGGCGGGTTTCGTCCGTCCTGTCCGAGGGCGGGTTTCTGCAGGGGAAACTTCTGTTGCAGTAACTGAAGGTATTGATACTGCCACCGGCTCCACGGGTGCCGCCTCCACGGGGGCCTTTGCCCGACCTGCCTGTGCGAGGTTTTCCGCAAGGGCGATCTCCGCGCTTCGGAAGCACTGATAGTAAAGCGCCCGCATCTCGGCCGATTTCTGGTACCAGAGGGTTGCAAGTATCAGATGGTCCTGATTTGACGCAGCCTCCAGGGCAGGCTGGTTCTGGTTTTCCAGGGGTTCCCGGGCAGGCTGGCCCCGAACTGATGCAGTAACCCGGGTAATCTTGTCCTGGTGTGGCTCTGATTCCTGTGAAAGCCGGTCGCGGTTCTCACCATGCCCAGGTGATTCCTGCTTCACAGCGCCGCAAGATGCCAGTATAATCATGGCGGCTACAATAATGAGCTTTTTCATGCGTTTTTATTCTGTTGAAAATAAACCAATTGTCAAAATCGGTTCTTTTTGTTTGTTATCTCCTAAGTAACAAATAATTGGCTGATGTTGACCGTTATGTTTGAAAGATTTTTAACTTTAACCGAACTATACCAAAACTTAATCTGCAATGTCAACCTTAAAGCTGATGCTGGGGATGATCCCCGCAACTTCTAAACTGGAACAGGATGAGAAGGCACTGATAGCCGAGTATGAAAAACTGATCTCCTTTACCGGTTCCGACGCCCTGGCAAAATACAACCTGCTTCATGAGAGCGTCAATTCAGCCGGCTTCAGGCAGAAAAAGAAAGAGATTGAATCACTTACTTACAAAGGCTCGGAGGAACACGCCCGCGAAACCGAATTCCTGGGTCTGAAAAAGGCGAAGGACATTGTCTCCTATTTCAGGACAGAAGGCAGTGCCCTCCTCAGAAACTTCACTACCCTTGACGGCTCGGCCAGGATTAAGGAGATCGAAGACCTTCAGCTCTTTATCCAGTCGCCCGAGTTCAAACAGAAGGAGCGGATGAAGCCTGTGACCTTCAGGGATACTGAAGAATATGGCAAGTGGCTGGAATTCAAAAAGCTTAAGGGAGACAAGGAGGTAAAAAAGAATCTCAATCCCTCAAAGGTCGAGAGGTTCAGAGAATTGCAGTCGTTTGTCACATCATCAGCCTTCCTGCTGAAGAAGAACATGAAACCGGTCACATTCAAGGATAGTCCCGAGTATCAGAAACTGCTTGATTTCAAGAGCAAAAGGGGTGCTGCGGACATTTCCTCCTATTACAAGTTCAGGGCATCAAAAGATTATAACAATTACATCCACGTGAAGGATTCTTCACGGCTGAAGAGGCTGGCAGAGCTGGAAACATACCTGAAAACCAAAGCCTTCAATGAAAGGAAAGAGTATCTTCTTGACAAGCGTCGCTTTGAGAAAACAGATCTGTTCAAGGAACTTAAGGAATACGAAAGCCTGAAGAACACTGCCGACATAAAGTGGTATTTCAGCGTCAAGGACTCAAACAAGTTCGATGTAATCAAAAATCGAAAACTTACCTTCAGCGATGAGTTCGACGGGACGGCACCGGATGACAAAAAATGGCTGAACAAGTACTACTGGGGCGACAAGCTGCTGCATGACAGCTACAGCATCGCCACTGACCTGCAATGCTACACTCCGTCAGATAATTTCGAGGTGCGTCACAGCGTACTGCGTATCATCACCAAACCGCAAAAGATAAACGGCAAGGTGTGGGATCAGGAAAGGGGCTTTTACACAAAGGATTTTGCATTCACATCAGGCATACTCAATACCGGCGCCTCTTTCAGGCAGAAGTACGGCATCTTCACGGCCAAGATCAAACTCACCGATCCCCGGGTGCGCAACGCCTTCTGGCTTATCGGTGACCGCATCACCCCGCATGTCGATATATGCAGGTCGGGGCACGGAAAAGTATGGTTTGACCTCTTCACCTCTCCCGGCAACCATTACAAGAAAAGCATCGGCTCCAGGTACCTGTCCGATTTCTATATCTATACCCTGGAGTGGACACCGGAGAGCCTCATCTGGAAGATCAACGGCGTGGAGGTGATGCGTCAGACCTCAGGCGTACCGCAGGAGGCAATGTACATCACCCTGGCCGGCGGGGTCGACCAGCCCATTGGCGGCATATCGTCGATGGAGGTCGACTGGATAAGGGTTTACCAGGTAAAATAATATCCGTTAAACGGCATTGAAGAGGAGGCTGTCTCAACAGGGGCAGCCTCTCTTTTTGTTCAGGCAAGAGTGACTCCTGCCATTTTTCCAGCCTGCAAATAGCATTTTGGCATCTTTTCTCTCCCGACCTTTAATATTTGGCATCTTTCTCCACCCGGCCTGTATTATTTGACACCTATTTCCACCAGACCTGTAACATTTGGCATATGACAGCCGTCTTTATGTTGTCAGTGCATTGACCTAATGACCGTAAAAGAGTACAACAACGCCGTCAGAGAATTCGGTGACCATGTTTACCGCTTCATCTACCGCAGCCTGAAGGACAGCCACAGGGCAGGCGACATCGTGCAGGACACATACGAAAAACTGTGGCGGTGCGTCACCGAGGTTGAGTATGCGGCGGTGAAGTCGTGGCTATTTACTTCAGCCTATAACAGGATGATAGATGTGATCCGGAAAGATACAAGGCTTGTGGGGGTTGAATATTACGATGACAGCACCCTCTTCGCCTCCGAGAGCGGCAGCGACCTGAACGAGGTCCTTCACAGAGCTCTTGAAAGACTGCCTGAAGCACAACGGTCTGTAATACTCCTGCGCGATTACGAAGGATACAGTTATCGGGAGATAGCAGACATTACAGGACTCTCTGAAGCACAGGTCAAAACCTATATCTTCAGGGGCCGTGTGGCTCTCAGAAATTACCTGGTAAAGACATCGGTATGGCAATGAGAGACGACAGCGATTTCCCCCGCCTGACACCACCGGATGACAGCTTTCCCGGGCCTGACAGGTTGTACCGCGAGCCGCAAGAGCTTACTGACGGGCAGTTCGATCTCCTTGCTGCAGCCTGGGCGGAGGGTGCCCTGGCAGAAGACTCACTGGCAGATATGGAGGCAGCCATTGACGCACTCCCCTCCAGGCTGATACGCGCGGAGAGCTTCAGAAGCATCAAGGTTACCCCGTATAATGATAAGTGGATATACCGCGACAGGTTACTCAGACAATCACCTGCCACGGCCGCCATCAGGCGTTCTCTCGTTCTTACTCTCCTGGCTGCTGCTGCAGTTATTGCATTCATTATAATTTGGCCATCGACGGCAAGAGAGGCAACAGATACCCTGCCCGGCTTAATTCAGGAAAGCACAGCAATGTCTGAAGCGCTCATACCCGAGGGCTCTCCCATAATCATTCAGGGATCAGTGGAAGAGCCGGCGGCCATCGGAAACGCTGAAGCAACAAGACCCGCCACACACACCTTAACTACCGTAACAGAGAAAACCGCACCGGTCATTGAAACCACCGGAGCAGCAAAGCCCAAACCGGTCTCCGTAACCCATGCTGCCAAAACATCGGTTATGATCGCAGCCGCGGAAAAAAGAGAACTCAGGCCTGTGGAAATGCAGATTATAACAGCTGCTCCCATTGAAAGCACCGTCTCTGCCCGACTGCCTGCCGCCGGTAAAGAGCCAAACTGGGTATTCAGGGGCATCTCCACACTGGCAAAAGCCATAACAAAAGAGGAGAAGAACATCGACGGATATGTGGTGGCCAGCGCATGCGTAAACGGCATCAACAATTTCCTCGGATGGGAGATGGAACTGGAGCAGTCGAGCAATAATGAAGGCCAGCCGGTAGCAGTGAACTTCAGCTCTTCCCTCATCTCAGTTTCGGCGCCTGTGAACAAAAATTTACCCTGACTGTAACTTTCAGGACCCGTTGATCGTCCAGGTATTAAACAACAAACAAATATTCGCCATGAAAAGAAAACTGATGACACTGGCTGTCATACTGGCCCTGATGGTTCCTGCATGGGCACAGGAGAAGGAAGAAAAACTGAAGGAACTCGAGAAAATGGAACAGCAAACGGTAAAGACAACCCCGCCGGACACCCTGATAAATGAAGAAGAATTTATCGCAGAAGAGGAGGTGTTGACGGAAGAGGAAGTCCTCTCAGAAGCAGAATGGGTTGACTATCAGGATACCACCCGCGTAAAAGTGGGCGACATCGTAACGGTGGAGGAGACAGATGATGAGACAATCATCAGGATAGGGAAGAAATCGGTCAAAATCATTGAGGATGGAAATAACACAGAGATCCGTTTCGAGGAATACAAAGAACCCGACCATTTCTGATCACCCCGGACGTGCATTCAAAGGTCACCTGGGGGGCGTTGAATTTGCCTTTAACGGCTACTCCTCAGAGACGTGGGGCCGTAATGAAGAACCGCTGGAGGGATGGCTTGACCTGAATACAACCAAATCATCCAGCTTTAATATTGTCGCACCGCCGGTGAGTCTTGGCTTTTCACGGCGGGTAGGACTGGTGACAGCCCTGGGCATTAGCTTCAACAACTACTTTTTTGATGGAAACAACTCAATTACCGTCGATGAAAATGGCAATGTTGAACCGAGCTACCCGGCTGACGGCATTACCTACGAAAAGAGCAAGCTTGCAACTGTTTACGGCATTCTTCCGGTGATGCTCGAGGTGCAGATACCTGTAAGCCACAGCAGAACCATCAACCTCGGTGCGGGAATGATAGGGGCCATCAAGTTTGGTTCACACACAAAGACTGTTTACCGTGATGATGAAAAGCAGAAAGACAAGAACCATGACGATTTCAATCTTAACCTCCTGAGATACGGTCTCACCGCCAGGGCCGGATATGAAATGGTTCAGGTCTACGGCACATGCTATCTCTCCCCGATGTTTGAAAATAACAGAGGCCCGGTACTTTATCCTTATGAGGTGGGTATTGCTTTGACATTCAACGACTGAGAAAATTCTGAAACAACACAGTTATGAGGGGGTATTTACTGCAAATACCCTCTCTCTTTTTTATATATCTTTGCCGCAAGACCTCATGAAACAGAGCGTTAGATAACAAACCCGGAAAATAACAGGAGATGAGACTACTTCTAATCAGCAATTCAACCAATGCCGGAGAGGCATATCTTGATTATCCCAAAAAAAATATCAGGGATTTCCTCGGCACTGCAAAGGTCAGGGCCCTGTTCATCCCCTACGCGGCAGTGACTTTTTCATATGATGATTACGAGGAAAAAGTGAGAACCCGGTTTGCCGAAGTGGGGCATGATGTGGTGTCTATCCACCGTTTCAGTGACCCGGTAAAGGCCGTTATGGATGCCCCGGCAATAGTTGTCGGCGGAGGCAATACCTGGATGCTCCTCAAATGCCTGAGAGACAACAAGCTGATCGCTCCCGTCAGGAAGAAGGTGCTGAACGGGACGCCCTATATAGGATGGAGTGCAGGATCAAATGTGACCTGCCCGACCATTATGACCACCAATGACATGCCTGTCACAGCACCCTCATCATTCAGGGCTTTCGGGCTTATCCCCTTCCAGATCAATCCTCATTACCTCGATGCCAACCCGGCCGGTCATGCCGGCGAGACCCGCGAACAGAGGATCCAGGAATTCATCGAGGTCAACAGGGAGATCTTTGTTGCAGGCCTGCGTGAGGGCACCATGTTCCTTCTTGAGAACCGGAAGCTCTCCCTTATCGGACCGCGGAATACCCGCATTTTCAGACACGGCAGCGAGCCACTTGAAATCGCGCCGGGCAGTGACCTCTCATTCCTGCTGAAGGGGAGAAATAAATAGAGGTCACCGGGGCCGGGTCAATGAAATGGGTGAAAAAAATAGCGCTGATTACAGGCAGTATCCTGCTTCTGGCAGTGATACTGCTCGGACTCTATGCATCACTCAGACAGGAGAAGATCACCACTGCACTTATCGCCAAGCTCAATGAGAGCGTCAACACCAAAATCTCATACGGTGAACTGCGGATAACCATTTTTGAATCGTTCCCGAATATAACCGTAAGGTTCAGTGACCTGCTTGTGGAGCCCTCTCCCTACTACGACAGGACACAGTTCAACAGCGAAAACAATGACACCCTCCTCTATGCCTCATCGCTCTCGGTGACAGTGTCATTGCCCTCATTGATGACCGGCACGGTTGCAGTGCGGTCTATAACCGCACGAGACGGAGAGGTAACCCTGCTTACGGACAAGAGAGGTGATATAAACTACGAGGTCTTTCAGGAGAAAACGAAGGAAGGAAAGAACGTAAAGCTGAAAAACATCAGCGCCGTAAACATACGCGCGGTATGGAATGACAGAAGCTCGGGGATGAGAATTTCGGGCGGAATCGGAGAGGCCACCCTTGGCGGTGAGATTTTTCCGGACAGGGATCTTTCTGAACACCACTGTCACCGCCAATATCGACTCGGTCAACATTAACAGCATGACTTTCAGGGCTATTCCTGTCAGTGCAGAGGTCAAACTCCGTAAATCTGCCAGCTCACTCTCGGTCGCAAAGGGATCTCTGGAGGTGGCTGACATGAAATTCGATATTTCCGGCAACGTGAATTACTCCTCCTCCACTCTTGATCTGTCAATTGCAGGAAAAAAGATAAACATTGCATCTGTGATCTCCCTTCTTCCGGAAAAATGGAGATCATTCACCGGCAGCGTGACTCCTTCGGGAATAATGGACCTCAGATGCAAGATCACCGGCTCATACGGAGAGGCCGGGACCCCTCACATCGATGTTAATTATGAGCTCTCCGGAGGGAGAATGAGCCATCTGTCCAGCGGCTTCAGGGTCAACAACCTCGAATTCAGGGGAGGCCTTACCAACGGTGCCCTTAATTCCGCGGAGACATTCCACTGCACGGTTGACAATCTTGCCGCCACCTACGGATCTGCATCGGTGAAAGGTTCATTCATGATCAACAACCTCAACAGGCCACACATCACCCTTGCACTGGACGGCGATCTTAATTTCAACGACCTGAACAGAATCATCAGGAAGGGGTATATACAAGATCAGACAGGCTCAATAGCAGGCAGGATAAGACTCTCGGGTACTCTCCCCTCCGGCAGTAATATGGTTTCCTCCCTTCCGTTGCTCAAGCCTGACATTTTTCTTGCATTCAAAGATTTCGGTGCTGCCATTGCTGAAAGCGGTGTGGCCGTGTCAGATATGAACGGCTCGGTTGTCATTGCCAATGACATGAAAGCGGAAAACCTCTCCTTCACCTTCAGGGAACAGCACTTCACCGTTAACGCCCTGATGAGAAACTTCATACCCTGGGTGGCGGGAGGGCCGGAGATGCTTGACATCAGAGGTGAGGTGCACGCCGACAGGATTGTCACGGCCATGTTCACTGATAAAGAGAGCGACACCACCTCCGGTGGAGGGAGGCGGATGAATATATTCCCCGCTGATATCCGGGCCGACGTGAGACTCAGGGCTGACAGCCTTATATTCAACGGGTTCAGAGCTGCCGGCCTCAGTACAATGGTTGACTACAAGCCATTTGTGTTCACCTTCAGGGAGATCAGGGCCACGGGTGTTGACGGTCTCATTGCAGGTGAATTCATGCTGGGAAAGGAAAGGGAGGGTGGTTTTATCACCAGGACAAAGCTTAATGTGACTGACATTGACATCAACAAGACCTTCACCGCTTTCAACAACTTCGGACAGAGTTTCATTGTGAGTGACAACCTCCAGGGCAATCTTACAGGCACTTTGACAGTACTCTCGCCGCTCGACAGCACCTACAGGATCATACAAAAGGCGCTGGTAGCCGAGGCGCATCTGGTAATCACCGAAGGGAAACTGTCACGGTTTGCCCCGGCGGAGAGCCTCTCATCATACCTTGACCTTGATGAGCTGAAAGAGATCAGTTTTTCACGCATGGAGAACGACTTGTTCATCAATAACAGCACCGTTTCGATCCCCAAGATGCTAATAAACTCTTCAGCCGTCAACTTCACCCTTTACGGCACACACGGATTTGACAATGACTATTCGTACCATGTGCGCCTGCTGCTTTCTGAGGTTCTTAGCCGCAAGGCAAGAGAGCAAAACAGGGGTGTAACCTCATTCGGTCAGGTACAGGTTGACGGCAGCGGCAAGGCTACCATACCCCTGAAGATAGTGTGCATAGACGGGAAGACGGATGTGGGTTATGACTTTGGCCAGGTGCAGGACAACATAAAGACTGACATAGCCCTTGAAAAGCAGACCTTGAAAGGTATCCTCAACGAGGAATACGGATGGTACACTACAGACACCGCAAAAGCCACTCCGGCTGAAAGCAAACCAAAATTCTCCATCACCTGGGAGGAGGGGAAAGAGCCTCCTGCCGTCGCACCGGAGAAGCAGGAGGCGGTTCCCGAGAGCCCGCTCAAGATCTTCAGAAAGAAAAAATGAGCCATGAATATCTACCGTAAAAGACTGTTGTGGAAGGTTTTGCTTCTTGTTTTCGCGGTGGTCATCGGCCTCGGATCGCTGTTCTATACGCATGACCTGGTAACCAGGCTCAAGGAGGAGGAAAGAAAAAAGGCGGAACAGTGGGCTGAGGCCACCCGCAGGCTGGTCACTTCAGACGACTTTGAGTTCCTCTTCAGCATCATTGAAGACAACACCACCGTACCGGTCATACTGATTGACCAGGAGCATAATATCATCTCTCACAGGAACATCCCGCCCGCCATCTCCTCAGACATCACCTCGCTCATGAGGGAGCTGGGCCGCATGGAAAAGAGGAACGAACCCATTTCCATCGAACTCTCCGGCGGGATATATAACTATCTCTATTTCCGCGAGAGCACCCTCCTCCGGCAGCTGAGGGTGTACCCATACGTACAGCTGGCTGTGATACTGCTGTTCATCGGCGTGGCATACGTGGCCTTCAGCTCGTCACGCATGGCTGAGCAGAACCAGGTGTGGGTGGGGCTCTCAAGGGAGACCGCTCATCAGCTGGGCACCCCTACCTCATCATTGTCTGCGTGGAGCGAGATCATCAGCAGCCGTTACCCTGGCACAGACATAGCTGAAGAACTGCCTGCCGATGTGGAGAGACTGGTCAGGGTGGCCGAACGCTTTTCACTCATCGGATCAAGGCCGAAGCTTCATCCTGAAAACCTGCCGGCGCTGGTGGAGACTACATCTGCCTACCTGAGGAAGAGAATAGCCTCAACCGTGGAACTAACCGTGCTGAATGAGACAAGCGGATGCACAGCCGTGCCTTTCAACCCTGTGCTTCTCGGCTGGGTAATAGAGAACCTTGTCAAAAATTCTGCCGATGCCATGAAAGGCAGCGGGCAGATAATTGTGAGGCTTACAGAGTCTTCCGGTGAGGCTGTCATTGATGTGGATGACACTGGAAAAGGCATACCGAGGAAGGATTTCAAGACGATCTTCAAACCAGGTTATACAACACGCGAACGCGGGTGGGGACTGGGTTTATCACTTTCAAAGAGGATCATTGAAGAGTATCACAAGGGGAAAATATTTGTCCTGCGCTCAGAACCCGGAATGGGAAGCTGCATGCGTATCATTTTGAATAAATAAGGCATTCATGCAAGGGCTCCTGTGAAGAGAAGCGATATAGAGATAATGGCTCCGGCCGGCTCATGGGAGTCGCTCCGCGCTGCGATACAGGGAGGAGCGGACTCTGTTTACTTCGGCGTGGAGAAGCTCAACATGCGAGCACGCTCTTCGGATAACTTCGCCACCGGCGACCTGCCCGCGATAGTTGCCCTGTGCAGGGAACACGGCCTGAAGAGCTATCTCACCCTGAATATCGTGATGTTCGATGAAGATATCAATGAGATGCGCGAGTTGCTCGATGCCGCTGCCAATGCGGGCGTAACAGCGGTGATAGCCACTGACCAGGCTGCCATCATGGCAGCAAGTGAGGCCGGGATGGAGATACACCTCTCAACGCAGTTAAATATCTCCAATGCCGGATCGCTTAAGTTCTTTTCCCGGTGGGCCGATGTAGCCGTTCTCTCCCGTGAGCTGAACCTGGAACAGGTCAGGAAAATATACGATTCCATCATCAGCGATGACATCCGTGGCCCGGGCGGTGACCATGTCAGGCTCGAGATGTTCGTCCACGGGGCACTATGCATGTCGATATCGGGCAAATGTTATCTGAGCCTCCATGAATACAACGCCTCAGCCAACAGGGGCAATTGCTATCAGACATGCAGGAGGGGATACAGGGTGACAGACAACGAGACCGGGTATGAGCTTGAGATTGATAATCAGTTTATCATGTCACCAAAGGACCTCTGCACCATCAGGTTCCTCGACCAGATCATAGCTGCCGGCGCCCGGGTGCTGAAGATAGAGGGCCGGGCCAGGTCCGCAGAGTATGTCAAAACTGTCACCCAGTGTTACGGCGAGGCGGCGGCAGCCGTGGCAGACGGTACCTTCAGCCCGGAAAAAGCCGGGGAGTGGATGAAACAGCTGGAATCAGTCTTCAACAGGGGATTCTGGGACGGCTACTACCTGGGGCAACGGCTGGGAGAGTGGAGCACCACCTACGGCTCCGCCGCCACAAAGAGAAAGATCTACCTCGGCAAGGTTACAAACTACTTCAGCAAACCGGGCGTGGCTGAGATAAAACTGGAGACAGGCAGCCTTAGTGTGGGTGATGACCTGATCTTCACAGGGCCTGCAACGGGATCAGTCGCACATACCGTCACCGGACTCAGGGATGCTTTTACCAACGAGGCCGTGACCGTTCCCAAGGGAGAGATTTGTTCTGTCCAAACTCCTCTTCCGGTAAGACGGTCAGACAAGGTCTTCCGGTGGGTTGACGCCTCGTCGCTGAATAAAGACTGATCATAAATTATCCTGAAGGATGCAGCCAACCAGACACTGCTCCAAGGGCTGCTTCGGTCACCAGGGCAGCGTTGACCGCCACCTCATCGGTGTCAGTCTTAACATATGCCACCTGCCCTGCCGGTCGTTTCGACAGGCCATAATGATAAGACCTGTCATAATACTCAAGAGTGATCCTTATTGCCGTCGGGTAATCACCTCTGCGGAGGGCTTCCAGCGCCTCACGGGTGCGGTCGCCCCCAAGACGTTTTGATATCTTCATAACAGAGGCCTCTATCTGATCTGCCGGGAACAGCGTATATTCCTGCAGTAGCCTGGGCATGCGGGTCTCGATGCTCATCATCAGCGCAACCACCGGTGCTGCCTGCATCTGCTCAAAGAAATTGTCGGGCATGAACACCGTACCTATGTTCCGGCTCTCATCCTCAAGCCATATATGTGTGTCATCACTCCTGTCCGCCAGGTCGTCAAACAGCAGGTTGGCAAAGTGCTCGGTGGATGGCTGCGGCGGCTGTCCGAGGGCGCCGAAAGCCGATCCCCTGTGCGAGGCCAGTCCCTCAAGGTCTGTAACCTGTTGACCGGCCGAAAGCATATACTTCAGTATCCCGGTCTTTCCGCTCCCGGTGAGGCCTCCCAGAATGATGTACTTTCTTCTTCTTCCCAGGTCGGGAAGTATATGATTTCTGTATGCCTTGTATCCGCCACCAAGCACCAGGGGCTTTATTCCTCCCGTCGAAAAGAGCCACGCCATTGCCTCTGACCGCATGCCGCCTCTCCAGCAATGGACCAGCAGCTGCTTTTCTGTCGCAAGCTCAATGGCCCTGACCAGCTTTGCCGACATCTGCGGTGCTGCAAGATCGATACCCCTGAGCACTGCCTTTTCGGAGCCCTCTTTTTTGTACAGGGTACCCACCTCTGCCCTCTGAATGTCATCAAAGAGCGGGATATTGACCGCTCCGGGGATATGCCCCGATGCGTATTCGCCGGGCGACCTGACATCCACAACGGGTATCCGCGACCTCAGCCTTAGAAATTCATCCGGGGGAATTGTTTTTAAATCAGCAGGCATCTCCTGTTACTCTCTTGTGATACCTGTCTATAACCCTTCTGAGCTCTTCAACAGTCACCGGCTTGGAGAGCAACTCCTTCATCCCTGTCTTCTCGGCTCTGATCCTTGTCTCCGGCATATTATCGGCTGAAAGGGCAACAATCAGGGTATCCCTGTCAAACTCCAGTATGACCCTTGCAGCCTCAAAACCATCCATCTCAGGCATAATAAGGTCCATGAGGATCAGGTCATAAGGCTTCTCCCTGACCATGGCTATTGCCTCGGGGGCGCTGGCAGCATATTCTGCTGTCACTCCCAGAACCTTGAGCAGGGAGCCTACCACCTTCCTGTTCAGAAAGTTGTCGTCAACCACCAGGATCACGGGAGGTCTGGATTTGCCGGAACCGAGTCTGTTTGGCTGGTTTCCCAGTGCCGGGAAATGATCGCGGAGAACGTTAAGCATATCCTCGCTGGCAAAGGGTTTGACAAGCAGATGGTCAACGCCCAGGTCAACACACCTGGCGTAATGTCCTTTTGGGTCCCTGGAGGTGAACATAAGTACGATATGTTCCCCGGTAAGCCCGCCATCCATAAGTGCTTTCGCGGCCTCAAACCCGTCAGTTTCAGGTTCGTCAAAGATGACAAGAAGGGCGTACCTGCCCTGTTCGCTCTGGAGGCTGGTTCTGATCTGGGAGACGGTATGCTTCTGGAAGCTGGTCACTGAAACAGGAAGTCCGAGCCGGTGCATCACACTGAGGAAGTCGTCATCACGGCCCTGTGTACCTGTTATGGCAAGAGTCCGGATCGCGGCAATCTCACCGTAGCGGTTGAGATCCAGGTGCTTGACAATCTTTTCGTTGAGATGGACGTTGATGGTGAATGTTACTTTCAGTCCTCTTTCATTCCCGGAGGAGTCTCTGCCGGCAGGACTTTCCGCCGTCAGCTCTCCGCCCATCAGCTCGGTGAGCTGCCTTGCAAGGATGGGTCCAAGCTTCAGATCCTCTGACCATTCTGACCTCTCACTCAGGCTTGTTATATAGTCGCCGAACAATTTTTTAATCTCTGCTTTCGTGTAGTTGATACCGGTGTCGGTCACAGTGAATTCCAACGTGAACTGGTTTCCGTATGATTGCCTGACGTGGCATTCCATTCTTATCTCCCCGGTCTTTGTCCCGGTAAGGGAGTTGTGCAGGAGGTTGGTAATCACCTGCCTCAGTCTGTAAGGGTCACCGATGAGGCTTTCGGGCACTGCCTGGTCAACCAGCGAAACAAATCTGACAGGTGATTCGGGATTCTGCCGTTTGACGAGGTTGATGCAGTAGGCCACCTCTTCCCTGAGCCTGAATGGTATCTCATCGAGGATCATTTTCCCGGTCTCCATCTTTGAGACGTCGAATATGTCATTGATGATCGTCAGCAGCAGGTCTGCCGATCGCCTGAGCAGTGCGGCCACCTCCTTCGTCTCTTCCGTAAGCTCGGCCCTTGTCAGCATCTCGGTCATGCCAAGGATGCCGTTCAGCGGTGTCCTTATCTCAAAGCTCATGCGTGCAAGCAGCTCCGACTTGGCAATGTTTGCGTCAGCCTCCTGTCTGCGGGCCGACTCAAGCGATGTCACATCAATCAGCACCTCCAGCGTGGAGTTATCACCCCGGTATTTTACCGGGATGCTGTTCATGAAGACTATCCTGTCACCATCTGACCCGGGGAGCCTTACTACCCTGCCCTGACTCAACCGGCCTGACTGATCACCCTCATATTCATTGCGCGAGAGGTCTGGCACCAGTTTGCCGGTCATCTCTCTTTCATTGTCATATGAGAAGAGGGTGGCAGCCTGCCTGTTTGCCCTTATAATCTCCCTGCCGGAGTCATAGATGATAAACCCCACCGGCATCTGGTCAATGATTGAAATCAGGGTCTTCTCCGAATCTTTTGTTTCCCCAAGCTTCTTCGCCTGCTTCTTTGCAAATTGCCGGAAGAGAAGAATAATGAAAAGCAGCGTAAGCATGGTCAGAAAGCCCAGTATGAGGGAGTTCCTGACGATATACTTCTGGAAAAAGTCGGTGGGCGCCGAGAAGACCAGGCCAAAGTCAGCCCCAGTATGTTTACCGGATAATATGCCGAGAGTATTTCGTTACCCTCGCCGTCTGCCTCCATCCCGTGGGCGAGCCTCCCCGAATTTCCCTGTTCAAGATCTTCGGTTATCTTTTTTAACCCGCTGTAAATGACCTCTCCGCCGTGGTTGTCGAAAATTATGGCGCCGGTATCGTTCACCACCCACTGCCACTGATACTGTTCAAGGTTATACTTGGCAAAGACCCTTGAGAAGTACCTGGTGAAGTCGAGTGTGATCACCAGGTTCCCCATCACCTGCCCGTTGCTGAGGACCGGAAGGTAATACTTGTACCTGTCGCGTTCTGTTTCAAGCTGTTCTATTGTGTAGATGCGGGGAACCGTCTGAGCCCTGTATGATCCGTCAAGCCATGAATTCCGCTCCTCATCCTTGAAGAGGGTATAGACATCTCCCTCAATATTGTACAGCATCAGTCCAACCACAATGTCCTCGTATCTCGAATAGTAGAGCTTTCATCTTCTCCCTGGCCTGTTCATTGACGGCATTATCGGCGAAGAATTGCGGAATATCATCGGAAAAATCGATCTCATTGAGGTCACTGAGGATATACATGCTCGTGTTGTCGATGTCAGAGCCGACAATCATGACCTGCCTGTCGAGTATCTTGTTCGAATATTCAATCTGGTTCCTGTAGAGGCTGACGTAAAATATTACCGTGATCAGCATCAAGTAGAAAGGAAGGCGGAAAATGCAACGATAGAGATCTTTTTCATTCAGTACTGGTTCATCCCGTTACAATAACGTTTATCTGTACTTATCATTGTCCTCAAGCATCATGCTGACGTAGCTTTTATATCTCCACGGTTCTATCATGTTGCCTGCAACGGCTTTACGAACGGCGCAACCGGGCTCTTTCATGTGAAGGCAGTTGTAAAACCGGCAGCCCGGAGAGAGCCTGAATATCTCGGGAAAGAAATGGTAAATCTCGCTGCGGTCAAAGTCAATGACCCCGAATCCGCGTATTCCCGGTGTGTCAATGACAAATCCGCCTCCGGGGAGCGGATGCATCTCCGGGAAGGTTGTGATGTGCCTGCCCTGTTCATGATAATCGGATATTGAACCGGTCCGGAGCGAGAGTGACGGGTTAAGCCTGTTAAGCAGAGTGCTTTTACCCACGCCCGAGTTGCCGGAGACAAGGGTAGTTTTATTCCTGAGCACCTCTGCTACCTGGTCAAGGTTTTCATCTTCCGTTGCCGAGATAATGAAAACAGGATATCCTATCTTCTCATATACCGCTTTGATCCTCAGAGCTGTGTTTATTTCCTCAGTCCCATACAGGTCGGCCTTGTTAATGATAATGGATGCGGGTATGCGGTAGGCTTCAGTAGTGGCAAGAAAGCGGTCTATAAACTCCACTGGTGTTGAAGGCATCTTAACAGAGATCATCAGAAAGGCCTGGTCGATATTTGATGCGATAATCTGGGACTTCTCTCGAGAGGTTGGATGCCTTGCGGATGATATAGTTCCGTCTCGGAGAGAGTGCCGTTATAAGTGATTCGGACTCATCAACCGTCACGCGGTCTCCGACAGCTACCGGGTTGGTAGTACGGACACCGCTGACCCTGAATATGCCTTTGAGGACACACTCATGTACCTTCCCCTCATCATCAATCACCCTGTAGCGGCTTCCCTGTCGATTTAATGACAATTCCCTGCTATCACCCCCGCGAAATTTGGGACAAAAATAAAAAAAGTGATGTCAGTGCAAGCCTGACATCACCTCTTGTACTATAAGCGATTATGCTTTTCAATACTCTGCTGCCATCAGGAAGAAAGGCTTCATCTCAAAATTCGAATAGTAGGGTCTGAGTCTTTCGACATTGTAATACTCCGACACCTTAATCACCTTTTTGGAAGAGGTGACGACATCGATCGGAACATTGTCGTAGCGTCCGTTCTTGAGCACCACGACCCTGCCGTGTATTCCCTTCATGATAAGGTCGAGGGCCAGGTTGCCGAATGCCATCGGAACGATTGAGTCAACGGCGTCAGGATCACCGCCCCTGACCATATAGCCAAGCTTCTGGTTAATGATATTGATGGTTTTGCCGTTGTTGAATTTTGCGGTGTGCTCCTTTATCTCTGCGGATACAAGGTCTCCTATGCCCCCCAGTTTGGCATGTCCGTAGGCATCCTGCTCCTGGTCCTGGAAGATCATGTCGCCGCCCTTGTAGAGTGAGCCTTCGGAAACGAGCACTATTGAGTATTTGCTGGGGTTGGAATTGCGGTCTTCAACCAGCAGCCTGGTCAGCTGTTCAATGTCAAACCTGTACTCGGGTATCACGCAGCGGTTTGCAGCCCCGGCCATTGTCGGGAGCATAGCCGTGAAACCGGCATACCTGCCGAACACTTCGAGTACCATTATGCGCTCATGCGACCCTGCCGATGTGCGAAGCGTGTTGGTCATCTGTATGGTGCGCGTGACGCATGTGCTGAACCCGATGCAGTAGTCCGTGCCCGGCACGTCGTTATCCATGGTCTTGGGGATGGCCACCACCTTGACCCCCTGCTTGTAGAGGTGAACTCCGTAGCTGAGGGTGTCGTCTCCGCCAATGGGTATAAGAAAATCTATGCCGAGCCACTCCAGGTTCTTGATAACCTCGGGGGTAAGGTCATTGACCTCATCTTTGTAGGTGTCCCTGAGGTGATCGGGCACCATATTTTTGGTTACATGACTAGGACGTGTACGTGAGGTATGAAGGAATGTCCCTCCGGTTCTGCCCGACTTGTTGACGATGTCATCGGTAAGTACCTGGAAACAGTTGCTGTTGTCAGCCTTCGGGTCCCTGACAATCTCAATGATACCGCCCCATCCCCTGCGGAGTCCTATCACTTTGTATCCTTCCCTGTTCGCCCTGATGGTGACCGCCCTGATTGCGGGGTTAAGCCCCGGAACATCACCTCCGCCTGTCAGGATGCCAATCACTCCTTTGATCTTCTTCTGGTTTGCCATTTCAAATACTATGTTTTTTATACTTTTAATGCAGGCGACAAAAGTAGAACATTTCAAAATCATATCAAAAAGGTAATAGTTCTCTCCTTTAATTTTTTAATATTTTTGAGGAAAAAGCTAATGAATAGAAAAGAGATGGCCATAGGCCATTTCCGTTCAGGATACAACTGCTCGCAGTCTGTGCTTATGGCTTGCGCCGGTGAGAGTGAGGCAGCGGCAAAGACGGCAGCGGCATTCGGTGGCGGCATGGGAAGGATGCAGAAGACATGCGGAGCGGTGACCGGAGCATATATCTGGTTCGGACTGGCCTGCGCCACAGACGGCATTCCCGGAGAGATTGACAAAGCCAGGGTTTATGATAAAGTAAGAGAGTTCAACAGGATCTTCGTCGCCAGAAACGGAAGCGACAGCTGTTCGGAGCTGCTGGGAGAGGATCTAAGCACTCCTGAAGGAAAGAACCGTATTGCCCGCAAGGGCCTCACTGAAAAGGTGTGTGAAAAGTGCATTACCGATGCCATGGAAATAATTGAGTTACTTGGAGACAGATGAAAAGAGTGGTTATAGCCGGGGGAACCGGACTGATTGGCTCGCACCTGAGCCGCATGTTATCCGCCGAGGGTTATGAGGTGGTGCATCTCACCCGGAAAATAAGAGAGGGAGGGAGTTACAAATCATTCCGCTGGGATCCGGATCAGGGATACTGTGATGCTGATGCATTCAGGGATGGCGATGCTATCATTAACCTTGCCGGAGCGAACCTGGGTGCCAGGCCATGGACTAAAGCCCGCAGAAGGGATATTATAAAAAGCCGGACCGTCACTGCGGAATTGCTGTTCCGGTCAACAGCAGGCCACGGTATCAGGCCTTTGGTATACGTCACCGCCTCGGGCGTTAATTATTACGGTTCCTCCAGCACCGGAAATATCTATGAGGAGAATGACCCGCCGGGTGATGATTTCCTGGGAGAGACATGCCGTCTGTGGGAAGCCGCGGCAGATCCTTTTGAAGCTGCGGGAACCAGGGTGGTAAAGCTCAGAACAGCCGTGGTGCTGGCACCCGCGGGCTCAGCCCTTTCAAAGATGACATTTCCGGCAAGAGCAGGGCTGATTGTGCGGTTTGGACCGGGGAACCAGTATTTCCCGTGGATCCATATTGATGACCTCTGCCGTATCTATCTCAAGGCTGTGAGTGACTCCGCAATGAACGGACCGTATAATGCTTCAGCACCCGATCACCAAACGCATGATATGCTTATGGCAGGTGTGGCGAAGCAGAAGCGGCTGCCCATATTACTGCCTCACCTGCCGGCATGGCTCCTGAGAGCCTTAATGGGAGAGATGTCTGTGATACTGACTGCGGGCAACATGATTTCTCCGGAACGGATTATCAGTTCAGGGTTCGCCTTCAGGTATCCGGAGCTGGCTCCGGCGCTCAGAGACTGCTTATAACAAACTCCCTTGCCTCAAGGATTCCGGCGCGTGTGGTAAGCACCGTAGCCTTGCCGTTGATCGCAGCATTATCAAAGACCCTTACCCTGAAGACAGCTTCACCTATGGCGCCGCCGGGAGTAAAGCCGGCAGGTTTTGAAATAAACTCCGGGGTACTCCTTTCATCATCATTCACCATCATGCTTTCGCGCCGCCGTGTTTCAGGGACCGGATCAAGCACCCTGTACTGCAGTTTTTCTCCTTTGGACGCATCAAAGACTATCCTGACCTCATCGGGCTTCACTATCTTGACAAGATGCGCCTGGCTGAGCGCAGTGGGCAGCCTGCCGGTATTCCTGAACCTGATGGTCAGGTCATAGTCGGCAGAATCACCCTTATGTCTTTTGACTCTTTTAACCACGGCCTCTTCCCACTCAAGGCGAGGCAGATGTTTCACCATCTCAAGGTTGAACAATGCCTGTTTTGAAACCCACTCCTCAAGATGTGCCGCCGGTGGATTCTGACTGAAAAATTTCGGGTGGAAGCCGCCAACCTCTACGCTGTCATGGAGCGGATGCCGGATGGGCTTCCATTCAATGAAACCCTCTCCGTTATTCTCCTCGTCATCCCATCTCAGCAGGTCAATCTGGTCCTTGTCGCCGTCACCGTCATAGTCTTTGTACTGCCCGCCGTTCCATATTTCATCTCCATACCATACAGCGCCATAATACCAGTACCCGAAATCAGGCCCATGGCCGAAGAGAGGCTGGCCGCTGCCGTAATCATCATACACATCTCCTGCCTTTTCATACCCGGTAATCTGCTGCCCCAGATCATCAAAATACCTGTACCATTTCAGATCCTCCGGATACATTCTCTCCTCCGAAGGCGAGGTTGACGGGGGACGGAGATGCATTGGCACCCTGGTATCCATTGAGTTGACAACATAAATATTCGGGTGTGTCAGCAGGAACGTGAAGACAGCCCTGGTCTCCGGTTCGCTCAGGGGATACTCGCCTGCACCCCGCTGGGTGAATCCCCTGCCGGTCATCTCACTCTCAGGCCTCCAGTTCTCAGGGTAATTCCTGTGAAGATCGAGACCTCCAATGCCGTCCTCATTGGTGCGGCCGTCACCGTCATTGTCAATGCCTTCTCCGGATGTGGAATATATCCCCTCTCCCCGGGGAACCCGTTTCATTATCCTTCCCGAAGGATCATCAGGATCGGGTATCAGGGTGCCGTTTTTACGCTCAGGCCATCTCATCATCAGTATTACTCCGTCGCCGTCAAGATCCTCAGAAGGGTCTTCGTCAAAGAGGCCGTCACTGTCTGTATCATGGGGCCTGACAGTGCTGCGGTTGCTCTGTGCAGTTCCAGGTAAAGCTCATGGCCGTCGGGATTGTTGACTGGACGGAGGTACACGGCAAAATGTCAAGCAGGCTGGTTATGACTGAGTCTTTTCCATAACCTTCAATTAAGATACTGGGCAAGCCATAAGACTGACTCTGCACTGGTTATCTCTCCGCTGTGCCTGTTTCCCTCAAAAACTGCAGCAGGTTTATCCGTGTCAAGGCCGTATTTACGGTTGGTAAGAGTCATCTGCAGGACAGACCGGCCCTCAAAGCTCCGGGCAATCTCATTCAGGGATACAATGTCCGGATATTCATCAGCCCATCTCTCCATCCAGTGGTAAATTACTTCCAGTGAATGGTACCTGTCAAAGGTGAGTTTTTCGCCGGCGACGTATTCAACTCCGGGGAGCAGCACATGCGGAAAAAAGCTTATACCGTGTCTCTCCCCGCAGACTGTGTAAATTAATGAGTCCGGTTTGCTTGCGGCACCGGGTAGCTGTCTGTGAAGCAAGAATACCGGAAGCCATGGCTCCGATAATGGTCAGGAGGAAAAATTTCATGATAAGAACATTTTTATGGAAAATAGAATTAATATGATGCCTTTTACCGGCACTATCAGCCTCTTTTGGAGATCACCTCCAGCTTATTCATATCCGTGATCTCAATGGTACGGCCGTTCGACTGGATGATTCCGTCACGCCGGAACTCCGAGAATGTGCGAATGACGTTGGCCGAGCTCATGCTTATAAGATCGGCTATCTCCTTCCTGGAGACCGGAAGGTCAAATATCCTCGAGTGATAGATTTCTCCCGAAAAATAGAGCAGCACAAAGGCTATCCTGCCCGCCAGGTTACGTTTCCTTATCTCCAGTCCGAGAGAAATAATGTTCTCGGATGTGCGTGACAGGGCAGTAATCAGGTTCAGGGCAAAACTGCCATTTCTTAAAATCAGTTCCCTGATGAGGTCAATATTGATGCAACAGACTACAGAATCTTCAAGGGCCGAGAGAGAATACCTGTATTTCTCCTCATGGAAGACGTTCGTGTTGCTGACGAATTCCATGGGCCTGGTTATGGTGATTATCTGTTCGTCACCGGTCTCAGTTACCCTGTAGAGCTTCACCAGCCCGTTCTTAAGGTACTTGAAATCGTGTATCCTGTCGCCCTCCGAATGTATTACCTCCCCCTTTGAATAGGAGATCTCTTCCCCTGGTGTCACAGACACGGTTAATGTCAATTTCACTCAGGCTTGAGAAGGCAAGGTTTCTGAGCTCGCAGGAGAGGCAGCTGCATTTTTTTTTCTGTGGGTTGTATCATGACTAAAGCCATGGATAATGCAAAATTTAGAACAATACTGCAGATAATATCGTTCACCTTTTTTATTTTTGACAATTCTCTGTTGATGGCAGATAAGACTATGATTTACGGAACCGATTATCATATACACACCACCTTCAGTGACGGAAGGGAGGGTCCTGAAGCCTGTATAGAGGCTGCAGTGAAGAAGGGTTTAAGAGAGATTGGCTTTTCCGACCATCTCAACCCGGCCGGTGAGCACCTGAAATGGTGCATGGATCATGACCGGCTCCCGGAATATGCGAAACAGATCATGAAGCTCAAGAGAAGATCATCCGGAAATTGCCGTAAGGATGGGAATTGAGGTAGATTATCTTCCCACGAGGGAAAAAGAGACGAGGAGACTCATCAGTTCCTTCCCGTTTGACTATATAATCGGATCTGTCCATTACCTCGGCGAAGAGACGGTTGACCCCGGGCCGGAATTTTATCATAGGCAAGGAGTATAAACCTCATTTACGAAAACTATTTCAACCTTGTCTGTGAGGCTGCCGCAACAGGCTTCTTTGACATCATCGGTCACCCGGACCTCGTGAGGATACACCGCTTCATCCCTGATGAATGACATCACACACCTCATACAGCATGATGGCATCTGCCTTTGAGATCCATGACGTTGCCTTTGAGCTTAACACCAATGGCCGCAACAGGCCCCTGAATGACTTCTATCCTGACCGGAAGTACCTTTCACTGTTTGCAGAACACGGCGTGCCGGTCTGCGTTAACTCCGACGCTCATTTTCCCGAACGGATCGGACAGTATTTCGATGAGGGATATGATCTTCTGAGGCAGGCCGGGTACAGGGAGATGGCCGCCTTCAGAACCGCGAGCGATATATGATCCCTTTCTGGATCTATATGATGTCCCCGTTCCATGACCATGCATGATCCCCTGCCGGCGCCCGCGTCACCGGGAGTTTCTGGCTATAGGCGGTATTCCGTTGTCAGGGCTTCCAGCTGTCAGGCGTTTCCAATCATAAGTAATTTTTATACCTATACCGGCTGCCAGAATAATGCCACCGAGTATCTCAACCCTTGATCCGAGGTGGCTGCCGGCGGACTTGCCTATCCGGATGGCCGTCATCGATGCGAGGAAGGTTACTGTCCCTATTATGAGGCCGGCAACCCATATCTGTACCCTGAGGAGGGCAAGGCTGATGCCAACGGCAAAGGCATCAATGCTGGTTCCTACGGCTATGGTAAGGAGGATCGGAAGACTGTTGAAATTAACCGGTTTTTTCTCGTCTCCCTTTTTCATACCCTCGATCACCATCCTCGCACCCAGCATAAGCAGGAGACCGAATGCAATCCAGTGGTCATATTTTTCGATGTGATGGCTGACCGTTGATCCCAGGAAAAAGCCCAGAACGGTAAATCCGCCCTGGAAAAGGGCAAGAACAAAGGCAATCCGCATCGCTATTCGGAAGCGAATCCTCGACTCAATTACACCGCATGAGAGTGATACCGCAAAGCTGTCAAGCGAGAGAGCGAGAGCAATACCTGTTATAGTAATGAGATCCATGGCTAGCACAGAAGGGCTCAAAAAATAGTCAAATATTACTACTTTTACCAACCTGTTCCGCCAGATGAGGGTAGTAATACAAAGAGTAAAGAGCTCCTCGGTGACCATCAACGGGGAGATACGGTCAGCAATAGGCCGGGGCCTCCTGGTATTGGTCGGCATTGAGGATGCCGACACCGCTGAAGATGCCTCATGGCTGGCATCGAAGCTGGTGAACCTGCGGCTGTTTGACGACAGTGACGGCGTAATGAACCTCTCTGCACCTGGAGACCGGGGAGTGACATAATGATCGTCAGCCAGTTCACACTGCACGCATCGACGCAAGAAAGGTAAACAGACCATTCGTATATCAGGGCTGCCCGGCCCGAAAAGGCGATACCGTTATACGAGGACTTTCATTGCACACACCGCAACGCTTCTCCGGCGGACGCCGTGTTAGCACCGGTGTCTTCGGTGCCATGATGGTGATAGACCTTGTAAATGACGGTCCGGTAACAATCTTCATAGACAGCAAAAACAGGGAATGACAGATAAGGAACTTAAAAGGTCAGTTCTGACTGTAACCGCCTTCGCGTCGTTCCTGACCCCGTTCATGGATTGATCGATCAATCTCGCCCTGCCCTCCATCGGAGATGAGCTGGGGGTCAATGCCGTCACCCTGAACTGGATAGTGAGCAGTTATATGCTTACTACCTCTGTTTTCCTGCTTCCTGCCGGGAGAATCGGGGATATCCTCGGGCGCAAGAAAATATTTACTGCGGGACTGATCATCTTTACCCTGACCATGATTCTGCTGACCTTCACCCCGGGAATAAAATGGCTTATCGGTGTGAGAGTGCTGCAGGGTGTGGGCGGGGCCATGATGTTCGGCACAAATATGGCCATCCTTACATCCGTCTTTCCTCCCGGTGAACGCGGCAGGGCAATGGGAATCAATGTCACGGCAGTATATGCCGGGCTGGCCTCAGGTCCGTTTCTGGGAGGCATCCTGACGCGCTACCTGGGCTGGAGGAGCATCTTCGCCTTCCTTGTGCCGATGGGAATCATAAGCCTGATCCTTATACGCAGGAAGATGAAGGGCGAATGGGCCGAGGCGAAGGGAGAGAGCTTTGACTGGCCGGGGGCGGTGATCTATGGGACCTCTATAGCTGCAATGATTTACGGGTTTTCTAAACTGCCGGCGGTCTCAGGCTGGATCATCACCGCCGGCGGGCTGCTGCTTGTTCCTCTCTTCATAATAAGGGAAAAGAGAACTCTGCACCCGCTTTTCGACTTAACCCTGATATCAGGGAACAGGGTTTTTGCATTCTCCAGCCTCGCGGCTCTGATCCACTACGCGGCAACAAGTGCCATTGGATTCTTTCTCAGCCTATTCCTCCAGTATATAAAGGATCTGGGTCCCCGCGATGCGGGATTTGTGCTTATGTCATGGCCGCTGACCATGGCGCTTATCTCCACGGCTGCCGGCAAACTGTCAGACAACCATAATCCGGGCGTGATCGCTTCCATTGGCATGACCATAACCTCGGCAGGTCTGATAATGCTCTGTTTCCTGACGGCAGAGACCTCCGTGATATTTATCGTTGCAGTGCTTGTAATTATGGGAGCTGGCTTTTCACTCTTCTCGTCACCAAACTCTAATGCCATCATGAGCTCTGTTGAGAAGAGACAACTTGGAAATGCATCCGGAATGCTCGGTACCATGAGGAACGTTGGTCAGACCTTCAGCATGGCGATAGCCCTTATGCTCCTTGCACTCTACATGGGACAGGCAAAAAATTGATCCTGTCAACTACCCGCAGCTTCTGAACGCAATGAGGAGCGGGTTCGTGATCTTCTCCATACTCTGCTTTGCCGGTATTTTTGCATCGCTTGCAAGAAATAAAAGCCTTCGCAGATAGGTTCCACCGTATTTTTGTTTGCTTTTCATTAAAAACAATTAAATTGACCCGTGTTTGCCAGCCGGTAAACACTGTCTGCAGGTTTATACATAACATTAATTATGACCAAATTATACAAGAAGCTTTTAAATCACGACTACTCTCCCGGGGAGATGGGAGAATGCATCACCGAGGCCGGAAGGATGACCCGCTCCGTGGATAGGGCCCCTCTTCTCAGGGATATTTTTTCCTGTATTGACCTCACGAGCCTCAACATATCCGACAGTTCAGGCACAATAAGCAGCTTTGCAGAGAGGGCGGCAGCGTTCCGATATAGTTTCAGTGATATCAGCAATGTTGCAGCACTGTGCGTCTTTCCGAACTTCGTCACCGTCGCACGCGAGGGACTGGGCAAATGCGGGGTGAGACTCGCAGCAGTGTCAGCCTCATTCCCGACTTCCCAGACATTCCTTGACGTGAAGACGCTGGAGACGGAGATGGCTGTCAGATTGGGTGCTGATGAGATAGATATTGTTATTCCACTCGGAACATTTCTTGAGGGCGACTATGACTCCGTCATTGAGGAGCTGAGGGCAATCAGGCAATCTGCCGGCGAGGCCACCCTGAAGGTGATTCTTGAGACTGGACTGCTGAAAGACGAGAGAAGCATTTACCGGGCATCAGTGGTGGCAATGGAATCAGGCGCCGATTTTATAAAGACCTCCACCGGAAAGACAGCGGTGTCGGCAACCCCCGAAGCTGCCTGGGTGATGTGCCGGGCCATACGCGACTACTTTAATGAGACCGGAATAATGATCGGCTTCAAGGCCGCAGGAGGGATAGTGACCCCTGACGATGCACTGATACCACTCTCATCGTCAGAAACATGCTCGGAGAAAAATGGCTCTCCCCCGATTATTTCAGGGTAGGTGCCTCACGTCTGGCCAACAACATCCTCAACGAGCTGTACCCCGGCCAGCCCGCTTATTTTTAACATTCAGCAAAGATGACCGAGCCGGGCGAAACCATAAGTGTTGTTGCTGCTGATACTCTTTCAGTGCCCTCGCCACAGGGAAGAATTCAGTATTGGCCGGATCATTCCGCTGCATGCAGCCGGGCAGGACCATCAGGGAGTGGATCTCAATGTGCGCGGCATGAAGGCAGATTATATGACAGGAGCCAGACGAATTGAAGGCCAGCCCCTGCCTCCGGAAAAAATGAGCACTGACTTAAGCTTCATTATTCTCGCCCTCTCCCTTCTGGTAATAACAGTCCTGATGGTTGGAGGAAGAAAAATCATGGTAAACGGCCTTTCCGCCATCGGCTTCAGGAGACTTCCCGACATGGCCCCTCCGGGTACATCCGAAGTATTTGTCTGGCCTTTCTTCTTCAGGAATATCTTCACGGTTCTGAACGTTGGCCTCTTCGCCACCACCGCACTGCTGCTGACTGACATGATCCGGTATAACGACCATTACGGCTCCTTGAAACTGGCGGCCATCCTGACCGGATCGTTTCTGGCGGCATTGATGCTCAGACACCTTACATGCATAATTGCAGCAGAGACTACAGGCCTGAAGGAGCCCTTCCGGGAGTATATGAATGTCATTTATAACGCATGGTTCGCCAACGCAATAATTCTTTTCATACTCAACGGACTTATCCTTTTTGCCCCGCTGAACAATACTGTTCCGCTTATTGTTTCAGGCCTTGTCATATCAGCCATATTTCTTATAATCAGAGCGTTAAGGCTGATGTCCATTTTTAATCGCAGGCATATTTCAATATTATATTTCCTTTTGTACCTTTGTGCCCTTGAAGTCTTACCCGTTCTGGTCATCCTGAAGATACTGGGTGTCTTCTGACCCCGGCGGGTATATTGAGGAGGTTGAACTTAAAACTTATGGCGTTGAAGATAAGGAAGGTACTTGTGTCGCAGCCTGAGCCAAACAATCCGAAATCACCATATTTCGAGCTCGCTAAAAAATACAATCTGAAGATCGACTTCAGGCAATTCATCCAGGTGGAGGGTATAAGCTCGAAGGATTTCAGGCAGCAGAAGATAACTCTCACCGATTTCACGGCTGTTGTTTTTACAGCCAAAACTTCCATAGATCACTATTTCAGGATATGTGACGAGATGCGAATCACCGTCCCGGACACAATGAAGTATTTCTGCATCACGGAGAACGTGGCATTTTACCTGCAGAAGTACATCGTGTACCGCAAGAGGAAAATCTTCCACGGCAAGTCAACCTTTGAGGATCTCATCGATGTCATTGTCAAGCACAGGGACGAGAACTTCTTCGTGCCCCTGTCTGACCCTCACAAGACCGACATACCCGATCTGCTGAAAAAGAACAATATCAAGTTTGCCATCGGCACCATGTACCGAACCATAAGCAGGGGATTTGAAACACAGGAGCTCGATTATGACATTTTGGTATTCTATAGTCCCTCGGGCATTAAATCACTGAAAGAAAATTTCCCGGCATTCACGCAGGGGGAGATCAAAATAGCCGCCTTCGGTCCCACCACGGCGGAGGCCGTGACAAACGAAGGGTTCCGGCTTGACATACAGGCCCCCAATCCAAAGGCACCTTCAATGACCATGGCCCTTGACTGTTTCATCAGGGACTTTAACAAGAACAACAAATAGATCCGGACAGAGATAATGCGCCCATTGAAAGCATCCATCCTTCCTGATCGATGCTTTCACTTTCTTAATGAGACACAAAGATGCATCATTCACCAGGGGGGAAAGACTCTGCGGTATAAAAGCCGTCAGTGAACTCTTTTCGGGAGGCCGCACGATCAACATGCCCCCTCTCCGCGTTATTTACAGAATGATGCCTGCTGACGAGGCTCATGAGCCGGTAAGAGTGCTGGTATCCGTACCCAAAAGAAACTTCAGGAAAGCCGTTGAGCGTAACCTGATCCGGAGAAGGATCAAGGAGGCCTGGAGAAAGAATAAGATGCCGCTGAAAGAAGTTGTTTCAGCCAGCGGACAGCGCATCGAGCTGGCTGTAATATGGAATGACACCCTGATCAGGCCCTATGACGAAACCGAGAAGTCTGTAAAAGATGTGATCGGGAGATTAACACGTCTTAAATATTAACTTTGCGAAAATTTCTTTTATGAGAAAAGGAAACAGAAATAAGATACTGCTGGTATCTGCAATGCTGATTGCGGCAATGGTTACGTTCGGATTTCTTATGGGCGGCCAGGAGAGCAGGGACTTCAGGTTAACCAAGAACCTCGACATTTATATATCCCTTGTGAGGGAACTGAATGCCTTTTATGTTGATGAGATTGACCCCGAAAAGCTGGTGCACAAGAGCATCGGGGGGATGCTCTCCACCCTTGATCCCTACACCTCATTCTATCCGGAAGAAGAGACTGAGGACCTTGATTTCATGACCACGGGCAAATACGGAGGGTTTGGTTCACTGATAAGAAAATCAGGCGATTATATCCAGGTTACAAATGTCTATAAGGGATTTCCAGCCGACAAGGGCGGCATCAGGGCTGGTGACCTCATGCTCAGCATAGACGGTCAGTCGCTTAAGGATGTCACCTCCGACAAGGCTTCCGACATGCTCAAGGGAGAACCGGGCACCGAGGCTGAGATACTCATCAGGCGCAACGGAGAGGAGTTCACAAAAAAGCTGAAGCGCGAGAGAATATCGATTTCTGCCGTTCCCTATTACGGCATGGTGGATGACAACACCGGATATATCCGCTTCACAAACTTCACACAGAACTGCATTGCCGAAGTAAGGGAGGCGCTGATTGACCTTAAAGACAAACAGGGAGCGGAGGATCTTATACTTGACCTCAGGAGCAATCCCGGAGGACTGGTGAACGAGGCAGTTGAAATCGTGAACCTCTTCGTCAGGCCCGGGCAGGAGGTTGTGAGCACCAGGGGCAGGGCGAGACAGTATGACGCCGTCTTCCGTACCACGAAGAGCCCCGTGGCGCCAGACATGCCAGTTGTTGTGCTTATAAACCGCGCCTCTGCCTCGGCATCGGAGATAGTGGCCGGAGCCCTGCAGGATCTCGACCGCGGCATTATCGTCGGAGAACGGTCATTCGGCAAGGGCCTGGTGCAGGTGGCGAGACCACTGAGCTACAAGGCGCAGGTAAAAATCACCACAGCCAAATATTACATCCCCAGCGGACGGTGCATCCAGGCGGTGGATTTCTCGAATCCCAATGAGGACGGAAGCGTTGGATACATACCCGATTCGCTCATCAAGACCTTCAAAACCAGAAACGGCAGGCTGGTGAAGGACGGGGGCGGAATTATTCCCGACGTGACCGTGCCCTCTGACATGCTCAACCGCTTTACCAGCGAATTGTATGTTCAGAATATGATCTTTGATTATGCCACCGAATATTACTGGTCTCAGCCACAGCCTCCGGTGCCTGACAGCCTGAAACTCAAAGCGAGTGACATTGAACGTTTCGCGGCATTTCTGACTGAAAGGAAGTTCACCTACAGAACCGACTCCGAGGCAATGCTCGATGAACTGGCAAAGGCAGCCGTGGAGGAGGATCTTTTTAATGACAACCGGGAGACAATCGAAAAACTCAGGAGCGGCCTGGCCCATACCCTTGAAAGAGATATGTCGGCTTACAGAAACGACGTGGCCGAACTGATTGAATCAGAACTTGCAGGAAGATACTTTTATGATTCGGGGATGGTACAATACTCCCTCACCCGTGACTCCCAGGTGAAAGAGGCGATCAGTATAGCAGGCGACAGGGCGCGTTATCTGTCGCTCCTCCAGGCGTCGGTAAGCCTGTAGCGGACCGGCTGTCTTACAGGTACAACTCCTTCTTCCAGACGGGAAGCCGCTCCTTGATCATCTCAAGGGTATGGCGGCATGCCCGGGTCGAATGATCACGGTGGCCTGATGTAACCATGATGAACAGCGATGCTTCGCCGGCATTGACTACTCCGGTGGAGTGGACAATTATGACACTGCGCACATCGCTGAAGGCAGCCTTGACTGTTTTCACAATACCCTCAGCCTCCTTATCGGCCATATCGTTGTAGGCGGAATATTCTATCGCTTTTATCCTTTTACCGCTGACCTCATCGTCGCGCACCCTGCCTATGAATATTGATACGGCGCCGGTGCCGGCATCATCATTCCCAAGAGTCAGCAGCTCTGAAATAAGCAGTGGTGTTATTGGTCCATCGACCAGATACCTGTTTCTCATATCAAACCTTAATGTGTCATCCCCCTTGAAAGGGAGGCAGTATTGCAATTATATCATTTTCTTTCAGCAGCGACTCTTCCTTAAGCATGGTTCTGTTCAGTGCAATCCTGAATGCAAGGTTCCGCATCGCCGGATATCTTTCAAGGATAACCCTGCGCAGTGCAGCCGTATCTCCGGCCGCAAACTCCTCTGAAGCCCTTCCCGCACTCTCCTGCGCTGCGCCGAAATACAGAACCTTTACCACGGCACTCATCTCAGTGGGCCTCCAGCCAGTTGTTTCCGGTGCCGCTGTCAACCTCCAGTGGCACCCGCAGGTCAGCTGCACCCTTCATCTCCTCCATAGCCATGGTTCGTAGTTTTTCCACCGAGCCTGTGTCAACCTCGAAGATCAGTTCATCATGCACCTGGAGTATCATCTTTGCCTCCGGAAGCTCCTTCTCAAGCCTGGCGGCAATCCTTACCATGGCTATCTTGATGATGTCAGCGGCGCTGCCTTGCAGTGGGGCGTTGATAGCATTACGTTCGGCATTGCCCCTGACAACCTGGTTCCTCGAGTGGATGTCAGGCAGATATCGTCTCCGGCCAAACATGGTAGTAACATACCCTGACTCTCTGGCCCTGCGGATGCTCTCATCCATGTATGCCTTAACTCCGGGGTAGGAGTTGAAATAGCCGTCAATAAGCTCTTTTGCCTCTTTCCGTCCTATTGTAAGTCTCTCGGAGAGTCCGAAGGCGGAGATGCCGTAAATGATGCCGAAGTTCGCGGTCTTGGCCCTTGCGCGCATCTCACGTGTCACTTCGTTAAGGGCGACGCCGAATATCTTTGAGGCTGTTGCCGAATGAATATCCTGGCCCGAAAGAAAGTCAGCAATCATGGCGCTGTCACCGCTCAGGTGAGCCATCAGCCTTAGCTCTATCTGCGAATAGTCGGCGCTGAGAAAGATCTTCCCCTTTCCCGGAATAAAGGCCTTGCGTATCTCGCGTCCCTCGGAATCACGCACCGGTATGTTCTGCAGGTTCGGATTGGTGGAGCTGAGCCGGCCCGTTGATGCAACCGCCTGGTTGTATGTGGTGTGAATCCTTCCCGTGTTAGGGTCGATGAGCTCCGGAAGGGCCTCCACATAGGTAGAGAGAAGCTTCTTCAGTCCACGGTACTCAAGCACTTTGCCTACTACCGGGTGTTTGGCCGTGAGTCGCTGCAGCACCTCCTCGTCAGTCCGGAATTGCCTGGTCTTGGTAAGACGGGCCTTGTCATCGAGACGGAGCCTGACAAAGAGTATGTCGCCCAGCTGCTTCGGGGAGGAGATATTGAACTCCTGCCCTGCAAGCGTATATATCTCCTGCTCAAGCCTGATTATGGTCTCGCGCAGGGTGACTGCAAAGTTCTTAAGGACGCTTTCATCAATCAGAATCCCCTCACGCTCCATGGCCGCCAGCACACTTATGAGCGGCATCTCAATACCGGCAGCCAGCCTGTCGAGCCCCTCCTTCCTGAGGGTGGGTTCGAAGACCTCCTTCAGCTGCCATGTGACATCAGCGTCTTCCACTGAATATTCCCTGACCCTCTCCTTCTCCACATCACGCATGTTTTTCTGCCGGGGGCCACGTTCGCCTATAAGCTCTTCGATATGAACGGGTTCATAGTTGAGGTACCTGGCCGCAAGCAGGTCCATATTGTGGCGCATATCGGGCTCAAGCAGATAGTGAGCCATCATGGTATCAAAAAGGGGGCCCTTCACCCTGATGCCATATCCTGACAGCACCTGTATGTCGAACTTCAGGTTCTGTCCGGTCTTTCTTATGGTCTCATTTTCAAACAGGGGACGGAATGGCTCGAGGAGCTCCATGGCGCTGCTTCTCTCCGGAGGAAGCCAGAGGAGCGTCCCGGATCCCTTCTCCCAACAGAATGCAATGGCTACAAGCTGGGTATTGAGCGGATCAAGCGAGGTTGTTTCGGTATCAAAGCAGAAATCGCTGAGACTGCCCAGTTTCAGGGCCAGTGCTTTTGCCTGCTCCCGGGTTTCGGCAAGGGTATAGTTATGAGGAGTGGTTTTTATGGTTGCCATGGAGGATACGGTGCCGGCGGGGTTTGCCCCGAAAAGGTTGCCCTGTGTCTCCGGGGCAGACTGCTGCTGAGAGGCAAATACCTCCAGACCAGCCTGTTCACCGTGTACCATGGCTGGTGGTGACGGCCGGTCACCTGTCACGATGACGGGTGGTGGAAGCCGGTCACCGGCAAACAGGGAGGACGATGACGGTTGATCAGTATGGGGCTTGGCGGACGCCGCGGGTTGATCACCGGGGGTCATTCCGGAGGCAGGCGGCTGACTGCCGTAAGCGGGAAGGCGAGAGGCCATGGTCCGGAATTCGAGCTCCTCATAAAGCCTTCGAAGAGCATCCGTATCAATTTCCTTACGGTGAAGATCAGTGTGCCGGAATTCCACCGGGACATTCTGTTCTATTGTGGCAAGCCGCTTTGACAGCAGTATCTGGTCCCTGTTTTGCTCCAGGATATCCTTTTGCCTGCCCTGGAGCTCTGAAGTCTTGCCAAGCAGGGTTTCGATACTCCCGTGTTCGCTGATGAGCTTACAGGCCGTTTTCGGGCCTATTCCCGGGGCTCCCGGGATGTTGTCGGAGGCGTCTCCCATCAGCCCGAGGAGGTCGGTGATATTGCCAGGGGGAACACCGTACTCGCGAACGATCTCCTTTTCGCCCCATATCTCAGCCTCTCCTCCTCCGCGCCCCGGCCTGTACATCACCACCCTGTCAGTGACCAGCTGGGCGAAATCCTTGTCAGGAGTCATCATGAAGGTGGTATAACCCGCTTCTGCTGCTTTTCGGGCAAGGGTGCCGATAACATCATCAGCTTCAAACCCGGCCACCTCGATGACAGGAATACTGTATGCATCAAGAAGGCGCTTGATGTAGGGCACGGCTGTCTTTATGTCTTCGGGCGTGGCATCACGATTGGCCTTGTAGGCGGGATAGATCTCATTCCTGAAGGTGGGACCGGGGGGATCAAAGACAACCGCAATATGCGAGGGCCTCTGCTTCGCAAGCAAATCTTCAAGGGTGAGAAGGAATCCGAAAACCGCAGATGTATTCATCCCCTTCGAGGTCACCCGCGGGTTTTTTATAAATGCATAATACGACCTGAAAATCAGGGCATAGGCATCCAGCAGAAAAAGCCTCTTATCACTCTCTGTAGCTGTCACCGGTTGTCAGATGCATGCCACTCGGCAAAAGCGGTGGCTGTTTCATAAAGCTTTATACTGTGCAGCGATACTCCGGCGGGGATCCTGTCGCTCAGTATCCCGGCGATGTCTGCAACAAGATTCTCGCACGTTGGCTGATAGGGCGAAACAATGACATTGCCGAAATGCTTCATGTAGCTTTCAACCGACTCCGCCGGTGCAAAACCCGATATCATCAGCGCATGATCAAACCGGTCAACAACACTGTCGCGGACAATCTTCTTAATGTCTCCGAAATCCATCACCATGCCGTTGCGGGGGTTATCCGGATCATTCACCGGTTCACCTTTAAATGTGACATACAGAATGTATGAGTGACCGTGTACATTTCTGCACGGACCGTCATAATTCCACAGTGCGTGAGCCATCTCGAAGCGAAATTCCTTTGTAACCCTGATTATTGCCATTGATGTTTAAACTGGTACCCGCAAAAGTAAACTATTTATAAGGATTTTTGTTTACAGGAATATTTCTCCCTGATATTTATGATGTCAAATGTCGTACATAAAAATTTAAGCGTACCTTTGCGCCCTAATAACGTAATACCCAATGGATAATAATGAGATGTTGACTATCCCGTTCCTTGCCGGAGAGAGCTTCAGAAGACACGGAGAGAACAAGGCAATGGGGTTTGTGGGAGAAGAGGTTATTAATTACAGCCAGCTTAAGGCAAGAACCGAATCGGTAATACGCCTGCTTGAAGAGTATTCAGTCCAGCCCGGTGACAAGGTAGCTATTCTCAGTGGCAGCGCACCCAGCTGGGGGGTCTCATACCTGGCCATTACTTCCATGGGAGCTGTTGCAGTCCCCATCCTTCCCGACTTTAGCGCGGTGGAGGTTTCAAACGTGCTGATTCACTCCGGGGCAAAAGTGCTGTTTATTTCAACCAGCCTCACATCAAAGCTGACCGGATTTAAATCCGAAACGCTTGAGACAGTGATAACGACGGATGATTTTGCGGTTATATCAGGCTACCGTGAAACCGGTTATAATCCTGAACTGAAGCCATTGCGTCAATACAGGGTGTCAGAAGAGGATCTGGCAGTGATAATCTACACCTCGGGAACCACTGGCAAATCAAAGGGGGTCATGCTGACCCACAGGAATCTCTGTTTCACCGCAACACAGGTTCTGACACTTCAGAAGGTGGTGGAGACAGATGTGTTCCTCTCCATACTTCCGCTCTCGCACACTTATGAGCAGACGCTGGGACTGATCCTTCCGATTTTCAACGGAGCCGCAATATATTACCTGCGAAAGGCACCCACACCATCCGTGCTGCTGCCGGCCCTTGAGCAGGTGAGGCCAACGACAATGCTTACGGTGCCCCTGATTATGGAGAAGATATATTTCAACAAGATCGTCCCCACCTTCAGCAAAAACAAGATAATTTCATTTTTGTATCATAAGACCCCCGTCAGGAGGCTTCTCAACAAAGTTGCAGGCAAAAAGATCTACAAGACTTTTGGCGGCAGACTAAGGTTCTTCGGCATCGGCGGGGCAAAGCTAAATCCTACTGTCGAACAGTTCCTTCTCGACGCCGGCTTCCCATATGCCATCGGGTATGGACTGACAGAAACATCACCGCTTCTTGCCGGTACCAGGGTCGGTTCCTGCAGCCTGGGTTCAACAGGCCCTGCAATGAAGGGAGTTACACTTAAAATCCACAATCCCGATCCCGTTACCGGCGAAGGCGAAGTGTGGGCAAAGGGTGACAATGTGATGAAGGGTTATTACAAGGAGCCGGAAATGACCGCCGAGGTGCTGACACCTGACGGCTGGTTCCGTACCGGAGACCTGGGCCTGTTCGATAAGCAAAACTTCCTGAGCATAAGGGGTAGACTGAAGAACATGATCGTGGGAGCAAGCGGCGAGAATATTTATCCCGAAGAGATTGAGTCCGTTATCAACGATTTTGGTCATGTGATCGAATCGCTTGTCGTTCAGCAGAAAGGCAAACTCGTTGCAATGGTCCACGTCAATATAGAGGAGCTCCAGGCCAAATACCGGCAGATGAAGAAGGATTTTACCGATCAGGCGGAACTGATGGTAGATGAATACCTCGAGGAACTGCGCAGGTACGTAAACTCAAAGGTCAGCAAGTACAGCCAGCTTCAGGTGGTTGTCTACCAGCCGGAGCCTTTCCAGAAGACCGCCACTCTCAAGATTAAGCGGTTTCTCTATTACTAAAGCAATCCGGCTTACAGATTGCCGAAATCACAACTAACGGCTGATCACTGAGGTGGTTGCCGTTTTTTTGTTATTTTTGCGACACAATCGTTACAAGATGTCGGCCAGGAATAAAGCACTGCTTCTGATTTTTTCAATACTGATCATTGACCAGATTCTCAAGATCATAATTAAAACCAATATGGTTATTGGTGAGGAGATTCCCGTGCTGGGCAACTGGTTCAGGATACATTTCCTTGAGAACAACGGGATGGCCTTCGGCATGGAGTGGGGAGGCAAAACCGGGAAAGTGGCACTCTCAATTTTCAGAATGGTTGCAATAGCAGGAATTGCCTGGTATCTTGACAGCATCATAAGAAAGAAAGCCAGCCTGGGCCTTATACTCTCTGTCAGCGCCATTATTGCAGGGGCTGCCGGCAACCTTATTGACAGTGCCTTTTACGGGATGATCTTCAGCGAGAGCTGGCATTCAACCGCCGTCATGTTTCCCGAAGGAGGAGGATATTCCTCTTTCCTGCATGGAAGAGTTGTGGATATGTTTTATTTTCCGCTGGTTGATACCTACTGGCCCGACTGGTCGCCAATAAAGCCTGGGCAGTCATTCATTTTCTTCAGACCTGTTTTCAATATTGCCGATTCGTCAATAACATCCGGCGTTCTGGCCATCCTGCTATTCCAGAAGAGGTTCCTTGAAGAGCACAATTGATCTTATCGTGACTTCCGGCAGCTTTCACGGCAGTGCCATGATATAAAAACACTCTAATTCCACATTTTGTCTTACTTTTGAGGGAATAACCGTCGGCATAAGATGGCTGCCCTTACAGATATAAAGAAGCCTGTTGCATCAGAGATGCGCGAGTTTGAATCCTATTTCAGACGCACCCTGCAGAGCGATATCCCCTTCTTTCACATCATCCTCAGCAATATTATCCGCCGGAAAGGCAAGCAGATGAGGCCGTTGCTGGTATTTCTTACAGCTAAACTGAACGGGACCATCAGCGAGACAACCTTCGTCGCCGCAACTTTCATCGAACTGTTGCATACTGCCACTCTCGTTCATGACGATGTTGTGGATGACGCCTCGGAAAGACGCGGATTGCCTTCCATAAATGTGCTGTACAATTCAAAGATCGCCGTTCTGCTGGGAGATTACCTGCTGGCCCAGGGACTGCTGATCAGCGTTGAGAAGCAGAAATTCAACATGCTTGGAATAGTCTCCGACGCGGTCAAGGAGATAGTCAGGGGCGAACTGGTGCAGTTGCAGAAGACCCGCAAGCTGGATATAAAGGAAGCGGACTACTTCAGGATCATCACGATGAAGACGGCTGCTCTCATATCGGCGTGCACCGCCTGCGGGGCAAGCTCCGTCACTGACGATCAGGAGACAATCGCACGGATGAAAGAGTTCGGTGAGCATCTCGGGGTGGCATTCCAGATCAAGGATGATCTTCTGGATTATACCGGTGACGGGCTGACAGGCAAGAGGGAGGGTAATGACATAAAGGAGAAAAAGATCACCCTTCCGCTTATCCATGCCCTCAGGGAGGCAGGCCCCGTGAAGAGACGTCAGGTCATCAGGATATTAAGAAGAAAGAAAAAGGGAAGGAAGGAGATAAGCGAGGTTATCGACTTCGTCAGGGAGCATAACGGACTTGAGTATGCCGAGACAAAAATGAAGGATTACTCAGACAGGGCAATGCGGATCCTTGATGCTTACCCTGATTCAGAAACGAAGTCAGCACTAATTGAATTTGTAATATTTTCAACACTAAGAAAAAAATGAAAGACGTTGCACGTTTCCTGTCGCTGGGTAAGTATGCGGTGGCAGGTGTCTCGAGGGATCCGAAAAAATTCAGTAATACTATGTTTAAAGACCTCCGCAAAAAGGGGATGGACGTGGTGCCGGTAAATCCAAAGGCCGAAACCCTCGACGGAGTAAAATGCTACAGCTCGGTAAGCGAGCTGCCTTCTGATATAAGAGGATTGATTTTCATGACCCCGAAGGAAGAGACCCTTGCGGTTGCCAGGGAGGCGATAGCCCACGGAATAACAGATCTGTGGATCCAGCAGGGGGCAGAATCAAAATCAGTCATTGCCGGACTTGAGAATGAAAATGTCAACCTGATACACAGCCAGTGCATCATGATGTTCTGGAAACCCAACGGAGTCCATTCCTTCCACCGTTTTCTGAAGAAAATATTCGGGGGACTGCCCGCCTGATATAAAATTTTCAATTCTCGCGAAGTTGAGACGGCAGAAAATATAGTCTATATCTGTTGTTATTCAGACACTTATGTGGGTTTAGCGCAATTATTGTTCCACGTGGAAAAAAGTCATTTTTGGAGAGCTGCGATAAGAATCGCGGCTTTTTCTCTTCCCCAGCGCCGCCTCAAGCTCTTCCTGGGACGCCTCTGTGGTTTTTTTCACCGAACCGAATTTTTTCAGGAGGAGCTCCTTGGTCTTCTCCCCTATACCGGGAATTTCGTCGAGCAATGAGCTGTTCATTTTCGAGCTTCTCTTTCCCCGATGAAAATTTATACCGAAACGGTGAGCTTCGTTACGGAGGTGCTGGATAATTTTCAGGGTTATGCTGTTTTTATCAAGGTAAAGCGGAACAGAATCGCCGGGGAAATAAATCTCCTCGAGTTTCTTGGCAATACCAATCACGGTAAGCTGACCTCTCAGTCCAAGTTCATCAATACTCTTCACCGCTGAAGAGAGCTGTCCCTTACCGCCGTCTATCACCACGAGCTGGGGAAGCGACTTCGACTCATCGATCATCCTCCTGTAGCGTCGGTATATGACCTCTTCCATAGATGCGAAGTCATCAGGACCGGTGACAGTTTTGATATTGAAGTGCCGGTATTCCCGGTTGCTGGGTTTGCCGTTACGGAAGACGACACATGCAGCCACTGCCGACTCGCCCTGTATGTTCGAGTTGTCAAAACATTCGATATGTACCGGTAAAACGGGCATGTGAAGATCTCTCTTCATCTTCTCGAGGTTCCGCTCCGTCCTGTTATCCCTGGAGTGCTCGGCTGCCTTTTTCTGCCGCTCCAGCCTGAAAAAGACGGCATTACGGTTAGCCAGTTCAATCAGCTTGTGCCTGTCGCCTCTCTGAGGCACGGAGTATTTAATCTTATCTGTCAGAATATCAGGCATAAAGGGAACGATAATATCGGGAGAATCACTTGAGACCCTCTGCCTTATCTCCGTTATTGCAGTTGAGAGAACAGATTCCTTCTCCTCTTCCAGCCTCATTTTCAACTCAATGGAATATGTCTGCACAATGGCGCCGGAGACAACCTTCATATAGCTGATAAACATTGAGCTCTCGTCGGCAGAGCACCCGAAGACATCCACGTTTTTTACGGAAGTGTTGACTACCACTGATTTACTGCGGTATTTTGAGAGTATCTCAAGTTTGTCCTTGACCTTCTGTGCCTCCTCGAATCTGAGTTCCGAGGCATATTTCTTCATCAGCGCTTCCAGGTGGCCAGTGACACTCCCGACATCGCCCTTGATTATCTGTTTTATCCTCTCTATCTGCTGATTATATTCCTCCTCTCTTATCAGGCCAATACACGGGGCTTTGCAGTTTCCGATATGATATTCAAGGCAGACCTTGAATTTGCCATCGGCAATACCCTTATTGTTAAGCGGCAGCGGGCAGGTTCTTATCTGGAACAGCTGCCTGATGAGTTCCAGAAGAGTCCGTACGGCGGGAACCGATGTGTAGGGGCCGTGATACGATGAGCCGTCGGCAATCAGTTTGCGTGTAAGAAACACACGCGGAAAGTGCTCATTCTTAATGCATATCCACGGATATGTCTTGTCATCCTTCAGGAGGATATTGTACCGGGGCTGGTGCTTTTTGATCAGGCTGTTCTCAAGCAGCAGTGCATCGGATTCGCTGTCAACAACGACGTGCCTGAGATCTGCGGCACGGGAGAGCATAACCTGTGTTTTGCCGGACTGGTTCTTTGAGAAGTATGAGGTAACCCGTTTCCTCAGGCTGCGGGCCTTTCCGACGTACAGGATTGTTCCGGAGGCGTCGATGAACTGGTACACCCCGGGCTTGTCGGGCAGCATTGAAACGGTCGATCTTATGGTGTCTCTATGGGGCAAATCAGGTTTTTACTAAGTAATTTATCCCCAAAGGTAGAAAATAGAACAAACGAACATTTGAACAATGGTAAAATTGACCCGATAGCCGGGTGGTCAGGATTTTTGTCCCGGATATTGTTTCTGGATAAAGAGGGGTACATGCCGGAAGGCCAGGCCGTCAAACAATCCCCTGTCGCTTAGTTTCAGGCGGGGGATAACCAGCAAAGCCATAAATGAGAGCGTCATATAGGGCGCGTCAAGGCGCGATCCGAAGCTTTTGACGGTCTCAGAGAGACGTTCGTACCGCCCTGCCATTGCCGTTACGGGCATATCTGACATTATGCCTGCCACCGGCAGCTTAAGGATATCGGATCCCTCGTCGGAGACGGCTGACATCCCTCCCTCTGCTTCAATTATCAGGTTTATAGCTGCAACAATATCGCGGTCATTGGTACCAACGGCAATTATGTTGTGGCTGTCATGGGCAACAGATGATGCCATGGCACCCTTCTTCAGTCCGAATCCTTCTATGAACCCGACCGATGGCGGCCTGTCGTTATATCTCTCCTTCACAACTATTTTCAGGATATCTTCATCAAGGCGCGGATTAATGAACTCCTCCTCTCCTGCCGGCGCCTCCCCGGAGCCTGTCATCAGGGAGCCGTTCTCAGCTACGATGACGCGAATTTTACCACCCTCGTTCGGCACGCGGATTTCATCAGTCAGGAGCCGTGTGCATTTAAATTTATTTACTTTTTTGACTATTCCCGGGCTGAAGAGGGCCTTATCGCCGTCATAAACCAGTTGCCCGTCAATCCATGTCTGCAGAACATTCATCTTCGCAGGATCATCCACCAGGATGAAGTCGGCCGCATCGCCCTCCCTCAGGAACCCGGTATTGATAAGATAATGCTCTGCTGTATTAACAGATGCCGCCCGTACTACATTGAACAGGTCATAACCCATTTTTATCAAACGCGCAACAATTTTATTTATATGACCCTTTGCCAGCATCTCAGGATGCAGGTCGTCGGTACAGAGCATTACTTCACCGGGATAATAATTCAGCAATGGTGCCAGGGAATCGAGGTTTTTTGCAGCGCTGCCCTCCCTGATGAGTATCTTCATTCCTCCTGAAATTTTCTCAAGAGCCTCTTCCAGTGATGTACACTCATGGTCAGTTGATATTCCCGCCCGATATATTTTTTAAGCTCCTCTCCGCTTAATCCGGGAGCATGCCCATCTATCGGTACACCGGCATTTTTCGCCACCGCCAGTTTTCTGTATACTTCGGCGTCGTCATAAATAACACCCGGAAAGTTCATCATCTCAGCCATAAACCCCACTCTCTTATCGTGCAGAAGCTCCGCTATATCCTCCGCTCCAATTCTTGCACCTGCACTCTCAGAAGCAGTTGCCGGTACGCATGAAGGGGCACCGAAAAGCATTTTAACCGGTACGGTTTCTGCATTGTCAGCATTGAATCTTACGCCCTCCTTTCCCAGAACATTCGCTATTTCATGCGGATCAGCCACAACGGCCAGCTGTCCATGCCGCACCGCTGCAACAGCAAAATGTGATGGCACAAGCATACTGCTTTCTATATGCACGTGCGCATCCGTTAGTCCGGGCATAATGAACAAATCCGGAGCTTCCTCGGTTTCCGTGATGCTTTCAATCCTTCCTGCCGTAAATGTAACAGTACCGGGATAGATACGCCTTTTGTGAACATCAATAATGTTTCCTGAAACTTTCATAATATATATCCAAAAATATGTTCCACGTGGAACAAATAGTATCACCTTCCCAGGTACAATAGAAGAATGGAGACATCCGAAGTGGAAACACCGCTGATCCTCGAAGCCTGTCCAATGGTCGCGGGCTTAATCCGTAACAGTTTCTGCCGACCTTCGGTTGAAATTGAGGTCAGTTCCTCATAGTCCATGTCATCGGGTATTTTCAGATCTTCCAGTCTTTTTATTTTGTCTGCCACACCTCTCTCCCTTTCAAGGTACCCGGAGTATTTAATCCTTATCTCTGCCGACTCAATGATCTCTCTCTTTCTTTTGGAGAAATTGCATTGAAGCTCTTTTGCGCCAGGTATTTTTTCAAGAAGCTCATATAACCCGACCTGCGGTCTGGAGGCTATATTGATTGCCTTAATCTTTTGGTTTATCTCAGCTGTTCCCTTTTCTATAAGGAAGAGATTTATTTCCGAGGGTGAAATGCTATAGTTCCTGAGAAACGCCACCACCTCATCAACCATTTTGTATTTCTCTTCCAGCCGTTGCATTCTCGCTTCTCCTGCTGTCCCGAGCATTGAAGCCTTCGGTGTGAGTCTTTCGTCAGCATTGTCCTGCCGCAGAAGTATTCTGTACTCTGCCCTGGATGTAAACATACGGTATGGCTCATCTATCCCCTTTGTTACCAGGTCATCGATCAGTACGCCTATATATGCTTCATCGCGCTTTAATATAAACGGTTCTTTCCCTCTTACCCTGAGTACGGCATTTATTCCGGCCATGAGTCCCTGTGCCCCTGCCTCCTCATAACCCGTGGTACCGTTTATCTGTCCCGCAAAAAACAGTCCGCTCACCCTCTTTGTTTCAAGGGTATGCTTTAGCTGGGTAGGCTGAAAGAAATCATATTCTATTGCATACCCGGGCCTGTATATTACAACATTTTCCAGGCCCCGGATCTGTTGCAGTGCATTAAGCTGAGTCTCCAGTGCAAGGCTGCTGGCAAATCCGTTTATATAGTATTCGTTTGTATCCCACCCTTCCGGTTCCAGAAAGAGCTGATGAGATTCCTTATCCGCAAAGGTAACGATCTTGTCTTCCACACTAGGACAATACCGCGGCCCTCTGCCCTTGATCCTGCCGGTGAAAAGCGGAGAAAATTTCAGTCCTTCGCGAAGCACCTTGTGAGCATTCTCATTTGTATGGGTTATCCAGCATGACCGCTCGTCCCTGATTGCTATCCCGTCATGGAGATAGGAGAAACAGCTCCCGTCGCCGTCGCCTTTCTGTTCGGTCATCTTTCCGAGTTCAATGCTTCTCCCGTCTACCCTTGCACTCGTTCCTGTCTTAAGCCGTTCAACGCTGAAGCCCATCTCCCGGAGCTGATCGCTTATACCCTTCGATGCGGCATCACCCGAACGGCCTCCGGCCATAGTGTTGAATCCAACGTGCATCAGCCCGTTAAGGAATGTGCCGTTGGTAAGAATGACTGCATCAGCCCGGAACTCCGTTCCGAATGTGGTAGCCACCCCCGCCACCTTCTCTTCCTCGATAATGAGCCTGTTAGCCTGCTCCTGCCATATGCTCAGGTTCTCCGTCTCTTCAAGGGCCTTGCGCCACTCGCGGCTGAAGAGCATCCTGTCACACTGTGCCCTGGGACTCCACATTGCCGGACCTTTACTCTTGTTCAGCATCCTGAACTGTATCATGGTGCGGTCAGTAATAATTCCCGACATGCCTCCCAATGCGTCTATTTCCCTGATAATCTGACCCTTGGCAATGCCACCCATGGCCGGGTTGCATGACATCTGTGCGAATTTTGTCATGTCCATGGTGACAAGAAGGGTCCTGGCTCCCATGGTGGCAGCTATAAAAGCAGCTTCGCAACCGGCGTGACCGCCGCCTACAACTATTATATCATATCTGAAATTCATTCGGCATATGATAAGGCCAGATACATCTCTTCCATCTCAGACATCTTCTTCTTCTCCTCAGCTGTACTGTCATCATATCCGCATAAATGAAGGAACCCGTGAAATATTACACGTTTCATCTCCGAATCATAGGTTACCCCGAATTTTGCAGCGTTCTCCCTGACTCTCTCTGCACTTATATATATTTCGGCATTAACGGTTTTGCCGCTGTTGTAGTTAAAGGTAATTATGTCAGTATAATAATCGTGCCTGAGAAACTCGTTGTTTATCTCGTATACCTTATCATCACTGGTAATAATCAGGTTAGTAACGCCTCCCTTCATGCCAGCATCGCTGACAATCCTGCTTATGCTCTTTCTTTATCTGCTTGCTGCCGCGCAGTCGGAATTTTACAATATCGTAGTGAAAGTTTACTTTCAAGATTTCAGTATCTGAAACTCATTTTTACCTCATTCCCGGCTTCATTGTATTCAATATTATCTGCCAGGCTTCTCATAATAAACACTCCGCGACCGTGAAGGTTCTCAATATTTGAAGGATCAGTTGGATCAGGCAGCGTATCGTATTTGAATCCTTCCCCCTGATCCGTAACCGTAACGTCGAACATATTTCCGTCTGCCGTAAAATTAACAATCACCATTTTGCTGGTCTCTCCCTTATTCCCGTGAAGAATTGCATTATTGACAGCCTCCACTGTTGAAATCAGAATCTTCCCGTACACTTCATCCGGAAATACCCAGTTTCTTCGATAATGTATCAACCAGCGTTTCAACAACGCGCAGCTGCTCTACGTCTGAATTTATAGTAATGCTTTCCATCCTGATTCCCTATCTCTTTTTATACTGACAGGGTTTATAATTTGTTGCAAAATTTAGTCATTTTTTTAACAGCCACACCTCAGGGTTAAGCTTTTTCTTTTCTTCGTATATCATAAATTTCAACACTGATTTGCCCCCGTTTGCACTATCCGGAAAAACATCTCCCAGAACTTGCCCCAGGCTGATATTATCTCCGGCCTTCACTTTGACATTTATCAGGTTCTGATAAACCGTCAGGTATTTCCCATGTCTGACAATCACGGCCATGTTAGCCCCGGAGATTGCAAAAACGCGTACCACCTCGCCCTTGAATACTGTTCTTGCCTGCATTGCACCGCTCGAGGTTATTTCGGATTCCAATATTGCTCTTCCGTCACGTTTTTCAGAACCGGATGTTGCTGCAGTCCAAAATGGCTTGTTATGATACCCTTATCTACCGGCCAGGGCAGACGGCCACGGTTCTCCCCGAATGATTCTCCGATTACTTTCATTCTCATTGCTCATCGGAGTTACTTCGCTCTTCTTCCTCTCCTCCTCAATAAGCCTCTCAATCTCCTTTTCTATCTGCCTGGCAATCCTTCTCTTCTCTTCCAGCTCCTGCTTAAGCTGCTTCTCTTTTCTGCTCAGCGAGGTAACAAGTCTCTCTTCTTATTCTGTTCTTCACTGAGGATCTGCTTCTGCCTTACTTCCTTATTCTTCAGATCATTTATGTTCTTTCTGTCCTGTTCCAGCCTCTCCTTCGTACTCTGCAGCTCTATGTATATTGTCTCAATAGTTTCGGTCTCCTTCCTTCTGTACCTGGCAACCTGCTGAATGTACTTCAGTCTTTTATATCCCTGATTGAAATCCGAAGAGGAAAGGATGAATGCAACAGCCGGAGTGCCCTTGGTAGCTTTGAACGCACTTACTATCGAGTTTGCATATTCCCTCTTCAGGTTGTTCAGATCCTGCTCGAGCATCTCCGTTGCCAGCCTGTTCAGGGAAATACGGTATTCAAGGAGACTTATTTCGTCACCGTATTCATTTATCAATTTCACCCGGAGGTTTAGCTTCTTCCCTATCACCCTCAGTTCATTGAGGTTCTCATTCTTCTGTGTGGCAGTGGTTTTCAACATCCTGTCAACATATTCAATCTCCTGCAAGTTCTTCTTTCTCAGCTCTTCCATCTCGGCTCTCGACTGTCCGGCAAGGCTAATGACCGCAACCATATAAAGAATGAATATGAACAGAATAATTCTCATAAAGTACTTCTCTTGTATGAGGGAAGAGTAAAATCTATGTCAGTACCAGATAACCGCTGGCAAATTCTTCGATGCTCAGCTTAACCTGCAACATTTCCTTTTTTTCCTTCATCAATATCTCAGAGGCATACTTAACATCTCCACTGCTCCTGAAGGCACTGAAATCTATCGTAATCTGATGGTCTGGTGCCGTTGAGACAATATTCTCCCTGCAAACTTTCAACTCATCAAGGCATAAACTGAATCTCTCTCTCAAAACCGCTTTCTACAGATTTTATGATCAGTTCCCTTTCTCCCTCCATTTTGTAATTCTGATATTCCAGTTCCGGCAGGTCGCCAAAAATTATCTTTATGAAATCTGCGGGCATCCCATTCTTTTTCATGACGGCATCCTTCTTTCCCACGTATACGATTCTTCAAGTCTGCTAATGGCTGCAATATCATTCCCGACCGCAATGAGCCTGATAAGTTCTATTCCCAGAGGACCCCTCACCGATGCAAAAAAATCGCCTTTGCTGTTAACTCTGGCATTAAAACCATAGCTTCCGTCATACTCAGTGCCCTCAAGCTCTATCCTCCCCCTCTTGATAACAAAGCCCTTGTCGCAAATATTATAACCCCTTATGCTGCTGATCATTGCGCTTATATTTGCATCAGCAGGCAAGGAGCCGGTCTCAGTACTTTTCCTCTTCCTGGAGGCTGAACAACCTGCCAGAAGAATGATCATCACCGTTATCAGTCCTGTCTTCAGTAATTTCCGCATTTGCTAATCTCTTCCTCCAGGTATGTTTTAGCGCCATCCTTCTCAAGTGCGCTTCGCCAGAAAGCCACTGCCTCATGGCATCTGTCAAGCGCCTTTACGATGTAACCCATATGCTCAAGAATTTCCGGGTCTCTCTCTCCCTCCTTATCAAAGATTCTCATCATGGCCTTGTGCGCGTCCCTGTGCCTTCCGAGCTTATAAAGAACCCATGCATATGTGTCAATATACGTTTCATTGTCTCCCTCCTTCTGCATGACCCTTTCAGCCATCTTCAGCGCTTTTTTCAGATCGCGGTCACCTTCGGCCAGGAAATAGGCGTAGTTATTCAGTACCATTGTCTCATCAGGCGATATTTGCAAAGCCTCCTCATAAAAAGCGTATGCAGCGTCAAAATCTTTCATCCGGTACTTCAGGTCTCCCATTATGGTCAGGACCTGGACCTTCAGCTCATCGTTATTGCCTGCCAGTATAAGAGCTTTCTTAAGCTCGCTGTCCGCCACCTCATATTCCTTAAGCTCCATTGCCGCTATAGCATAGTAGACCTTGCCCAGGATGCTGCGGTTATTTTCACGAGAATAGACCGTTGCAAGGTCATAGAGTTTCCTGTATTCGCGTTTGCCGGCATAGAGCAGTATCAGTCGCTCAGAGAAATAAAAACCGGGTTTGACCGTCTTCAGCAGCTCCTCATACCTGGCAATCGCTTCATCTTCTCTTCCGGCAGTCTCATACATCGACGGCCGCATTGATAGTATCTCCTCGTCATCCCGGTATTGTCCTTCAAGGATTATAAGGCTTTCGGCGAGAGACGAGCTGTTCTCTTTAACATAGGCCGTGTCACTGAGCAGTCTTCCGGCGACAGCGACTTTTCTCTGCCTCTCAACCAATTCGCTTTCAAATACATTTTTCAGGAAACTTTCAATTCCCGAATATTCCTTCTTATAAACAAGGTTCATCATGTACAGAAGCTGTGTCTCGATATTTTCAGGATCCTTTGCAATGATATCCTTGTAGATACTGTCGCTCTTTTCCTGTTTGCCGTCTTCAAGATAGATATCTGCCAGCAGCGCCTTGTATCTGATCTCCGAGGGTTCCCTTTCAATGAGTTTCTGAGTCCTTCTGGCAGCCTCATCCAGGTCTCCATTCATAATCAGTCCCGATATCATCATCAGGAACATGTCATCACCCATTTCACCCTCTGCACCAATCACCCTGAGCAGTGAATCGGCCTTTTCGGCCTCACCCTTCTCGGCATACAGGCCCGCCAGTATGGTGTTGACCTCCACGGCACGACTGTCGGCTCTGAGGGCCCGTGTAAAGTAAATCAGTGCTGAATCCTTTTGCTCATACTGGGTGAAGAGAGACCCGGCAGCAAGCTGGTACCAGTAGTTACCGGGTTCGAGCCGCGCTGCGGTGGATGCGTAATTCATCGATTTATCGGACAGGCCCGCAGCGGAATATATCTGCGCGAGCTCAAAATAGGGCACAGACCTGGTCTTATCTGTTTCAATGCACTTCTCCAACAGTCTGGCAGCCTCACCGACATCTCCGACATACTTCTGCCGGAGAGCCTCAGTAAGCAGGTAATCATACCTCCCGTCAGCCTTTATTGTCTTTCCGGTATCAGCAGTAGACATAACGGCTTTGCGCGTGCATCCGGCCGCGGTAAATACTATCAGAAACAGTAACGCTATCCTTCTCATCTTTTCCCTGAAATGGCCGAAGCCACCGGCTCCCCTGTTAGTAATACTAATTTCTTCCGCCTCTTTCAGCTCCGCCTTTTCGTGATGTGAGATTATCATCTGAGCGATGCGGTCACCGTCATTAACCGTAAATTCGGAATCAGATAAGTTTATAAGTATTACTCCCACTTCACCGCGATAATCAGCATCAATTGTGCCAGGCGAGTTGAGCACTGTTATTCCGTGCTTCACCGCGAGGCCGCTTCTTGGCCTGACCTGCGCCTCAAAACCGACGGGCAATTCCATGAAAAGACCTGTGGGTATAAGCTTTCTCTCCAGCGGTTTAAGTGTCACCGGTCCGCCCGTGAAAGCCCTCAGGTCCATCCCGGCTGAATGCTCCGTTTCATATGCCGGCAGCGGATGGGGTGATTTATTGACTATTCTGATTTTCATTATCCTCTCTTAAACATTAACGTAAAGTATTTATCTTTTATCTCCGCCACCGCAAAGAAAATCATAAGCAGCAGAGTATCAACAATTATATTCACAATTTTATTTTCAACCGCAAGGAGTTTTGAGGCCGCCAGCAGGACCACCGCCAGGACGATATACATGAAAATTTTTCCTGTTTCATATTTTATCGGGTAATATTTCTGGCCAACCATGTATGATACCATCACCATTGACAGATAGCATGCGACGTGTGCCCAGGCTGCTGCGACGTACCCGTAGACCGGTACGAACAGCACGTTTACAATAACCGTCACCACGGCTCCTATGATTGTGATCCATGCTCCGTAAATGGTTTTGTCATCCACCTTGTACCAGATGCTCTGGTTTATGAATATCCCCAGGAGCAGATATCCCATACTGACTATGGGAACAACAATAAGTGATTCCCTGAACATCGGGCCGATGATGATTTGCAGCGCTTCTATATAAAGGTTTATCCCCAGGAACAGTATCAGTGCCGTGATCACGAAATACTTCATTGTCACGGCATAGGTCTCTTTGGCATCCTTGCTGCCGGCTTTTTCAAAGAAGAAAGGCTCTGCGGCAAACCGGTACATCTGTATGAAGAGAGACATCAGCACCCCTACCTTATATCCTGCGCCATACAGCCCTACCGTAGCAAGGCCTTCAGCGCCTCCTATCAGCCTCCTGAGCAGGATTTTGTCAAGCACCTCGTTCAGTGATCCGGCAATTCCTCCTACCAGGAGGGGCCAGCTGTATGAAAGCATTTTCGCCAGCAGCTTCCGGTCGAACGCTGGCCTGATCTTCAGCATAAACGGCAGCAGGCAGATCATGGTAATTGCCGAGCCGGCAAGATTGGCAACAAAGACGTATCCTACCTGGAAATCAGCCTTATAAACCTTATGAATCCAGGTGATTCCCTTTTCAGCAAGAGCCGGGGCTATCTTCAGAAAGAAAAAGACCGTGATCATTGTCACAACAACATTGATAATCTTCAGGATGCTGAAGGTGACCGCCTTGTTATTGTTCCTCAGCCAGGCAAAGGGAATTGCCGAGAATGCGTCAATTGCCACTATCCAGGCAAACATTCTGATATATTCCGGATGCTGTCCGTAACCAAGGAAACCGGACACGGGGGTAATGAAGACAGATACCGCTAGAATGAAAAAGAGTGAGGTGGAGAAGGGAGCGAGACAAGAGATGTGCCGGTAAACCTTTTCCGCAGCCGCTTTTTTCCCCGCAAACCTGAAATAGGTTGTCTCCATGCCATAGGTCAGGATGACCAGCGCCAGAACCATCCAGGCATACAGCTCCGTTACAATGCCATATTGCTCAAGACCTAAAATACGGGTGTAGAAGGGTGTCAGCAGCGCATAGTTCAGGAATCGCGGAACAACCGTTCCGAAGCCGTAAACGGCAGTCTGGCCCGCAAGCTTGCGTATATCGTTCATGCTTAACTCTTACTGCAAATATATATCTTTGTCATTCTTAAATTATAAGAAAATGAGGACTTCATTACGCATGCCATTGCTTGTGGCGGCTGCGCTCGTAATCGCAGGCTGCTCATCAGGCGACAAAAAAGGCGTCCGCGCCGAGATCAAAACCACCGAAGGAGACATTGTTATTTCTCTTTCCGACCTGACTCCGATGCACCGTGATAATTTCATCAAGCTTGCAGAAAGCGGCTTTTATGACGGAGTAACATTTCATCGCGTGATAAATGAATTTATGATCCAGACAGGCGATGGGTCAACCAGGCAGGATTCATCCCTGATCAGTGATGATTACACCATACCGGCAGAGATAAACGATTCCCTCTACCATAAGCGCGGAGCCGTTGCCGCGGCACGGATGGGCGATGATGTAAACCCCGTCCGGAACTCCTCCGGGACACAGTTTTACATTGTTCAGGGAAAGGTTTATAATGACGTGGACCTGGCAGCCACCGTTCAGCGAATTGAATACAACCGCAGGCAGTACCTGTATAACAAGGCTCTGCAGGATCTGCGTGAGGAAGCCAGGCAGAGCCCAACCCCGATGACAGAGGACGAGATACAGCAGAATGCCATTATCAGGGCGTATGATGCCATGGAGGAGGAGGGTCTGTATGAGATGCCCGAACTCCGCAGTACGGCTTACAAGACTGACGGAGGCACACCCTTCCTCGACGGAGCATATACCGTCTTCGGAGAGGTGCTGGAGGGCATGGAGGTCGTTGATGCCATTGCCGCCACGGCTACAGACATGTCAGACAGGCCGGTACAGGACATCAGAATCCTGAAGATAAAAATCATAAAATAACTTTCGGCTGAAGAGATGAAGGAGAGGATTGCAGAATTAAGGAAAGAGGTTGACGGTTTCCAGATCAGTGGTGCAGATGCGCTGGAGCAGTTCAGGATTGCTTACCTGAGCAAGAAGGGACAGATCTCTGCGCTGTTTGAAGGTTTCAGGAATGTTTCTCCCGGAGAAAAGAAGGAGACAGGCCAGCTGCTGAATGACCTTAAGCAGTTTGCCTCGGATAAGTACAGTGATTACAAAGAGCGTCTCGCCATGACTGAAACAGTACAGTCAGGCATTGACCTTACCATGCCGTCATATCCTCTTGGTGAGGGCACCAGACATCCCATATCCATCGTCCGCAATGAGATCATAGAGATCTTCAGCCGCATCGGCTTCACCGTCTCTGAGGGTCCGGAGATAGAGGATGACAATCATGTCTTCACGATGCTCAATTTCGCCAGCGACCATCCGGCACGTGACATGCAGGATACGTTCTACATTGAAAAGAAATCAGGCTCTGAATCAGACCCGCATGACGTGCTGCTCCGAACCCACACATCCTCGGTGCAGGTCAGGGTGATGGAGACGCAAAAACCGCCTATCCGTACCATCTCGCCGGGAAGGGTCTTTCGCAATGAGGCCGTCTCTGCCCGCGCCCACTGTATTTTTCACCAGGTGGAAGGACTCTATATTGCAGAAAATGTATCATTTGCCGACCTGAAACAGACGCTTCTCTACTTTGCGGTAGAGCTGTTCGGTGAGAACGTGAACATAAGACTCAGGCCCTCCTTCTTTCCGTTTACCGAGCCTTCGGCAGAAATGGACATAAGCTGCAATATATGCGGCGGAAAAGGCTGTAATGTATGCAAGGGCACCGGCTGGCTCGAGCTGCTGGGCTGCGGCATGGTTGACCCGAATGTCCTGGAGGCATGCGGCATTGACCCGGTGAAATATACAGGTTATGCCTTCGGAATGGGCATCGAGAGGGCTGCGATGCTGAAGTACGGGGTCAATGACCTCCGGCTTTACTTTGAAAATGACATACGTTTCCTCGACCAGTTCAGAACGGAAATTTTATGATATTAGTGAATTAATATCCACCTTTGTCGTCTTAACAGCCCTGGTTATGAAACTTGCATGAACAAGACCTCACAAAAGGATTTGATTATTGTGTTTCATGCAAGTTCCAGCCGACCGATAAAATAAATATGCCAAACGAATGAAACAGTCTGACTATACCATAGCATTCTGTGATAAATGCGCATTTGAAGCAAACGCCGTCTTTCGTTTCCTGACGAGGGATGAGACCGACAGGCTCAATTTTGAGAAAGACTTCAGACGTTACAGGAGAGGAGATATATTGTATCACGAAGGCAACCGCATCAGCGGTTTCTACTGTATCAACTCAGGGATAATAAAAGTCTTCAAGACTGGTGTTGACGGGAAGGAGCAGATCATACGCTTCGCCCGCAAGGGTGAGATCATCGCCTACAGGTCAGTGCTGAGCAATGAACCTGCATGCACTTCGGCCAAGGTGATAGAGGACTGCCAGGTATGTTTTATCCCTTCGGAGCTGCTGATACAGTTTGTCAAGACCAACCCCGCCTTTGCCTTTGAGGTGGTCAAGCTTACATGTCATGAGCTGGCGGAGGCCAATTCGTACATCACAGACATTGCCCAGAAGACCGTAAGGGAGAGGGTTGCCGAGGTGCTTCTCAACCTGGTCAAGGATTTTGGTCTCGATGAGCAGAAGTATCTGCGCATCTCCCTCACTCGCGAGGAGCTGGCGAACATTGTAGGCACGGCTACGGAATCGGTCATCCGGCTGCTCTCGGAATTCAAGAGTGACAAGGTCATTGAGCTTAACGGACGCAGGATCAGGGTCATTGACCTGAAGGGTCTGGAAAAGATAAGTTCCTGAACAGAAGATCGTTTCTTCCGCCTTAGCAGATCAGAAGAGTGTCTCTTCCTTTCCCCTTACTATGCCCAGGTGGCGATACGCGGTTTCAGTGGCTTCGCGGCCCCGCGGCGTACGTTTTATGTAACCTTCCTTTATCAGGAATGGTTCGTACACCTCTTCAATTGTCCCGCTCTCTTCGCCTACCGCCGTTGCTACGTTGCTGAGTCCCACCGGTCCGCCCCTGAATTTTTCGATGATGGTCCTGAGAATACGGTTATCCATCTCGTCAAGACCGTGCTTGTCTATGTTGAGTGCCTCCAGGCTGTACCGTGTTATGTCGAGATCTATCGACCCCGAGCCCTTCACCTGGGCAAAATCGCGTACCCTTCTGAGCAGTGCGTTGGCAATCCTTGGCGTGCCGCGGCTCCTTGATGCAATCTCGTGTGCGGAAATTTCATTTATGCTTATATTCAGTATCGCCGCGGACCGCCTGACGATGCCCTTCAGCACCGGCGTATCATAATACTCGAGATGGAACTTTATGCCGAAGCGGGCGCGCAGGGGACTTGTCAGCAATCCCGAGCGTGTGGTGGCGCCTATAAGGGTGAAAGGATTGAGCTTGAGCTGAACGGAACGTGCTCCCGGGCCCTTGTCTATCATTATATCGATCTGATAGTCCTCCATTGCCGAATAGAGATACTCTTCAACGATGGGGCTCAGCCGGTGTATCTCATCAATAAACAGAACATCTCCCTCATCAAGGCTGGTGAGCAGTCCGGCCAGATCACCCGGTTTGTCAAGCACCGGACCGGAGGTCACCCTGAGCTTCACCTTGAGCTCATTTGAAATGATTGCTGCAAGGGTGGTCTTACCCAGCCCGGGAGGACCGTGGAGCAAGACATGGTCAAGAGCCTCTCCTCGCTGCATGGCGGCAGTGACGAAGACGCTCAGGTTGTCCGTGATGCGCTGTTGTCCCTTGAAGTCGGAGAAGGAGAGGGGTCGCAGCTGCTTCTCGAGCTCCGCATCGGCCGCGAGGGTAATCTCTTTCCTCAGGTTAAACTGGTCGCTCATCGTTCTTTTTTATTGGATGCGCCTGACGCTGCTCTCCGGAAGATTTACCGCAACGCCGTTAATACTGGTCTCGATGTCATCGCGATAAGCGATGGTGAGTATCACTTCGCCTGTTTCGTTATACTTCTTCCAGGTTCTGGTGCGGAACCCGTTTTTGAAATATCTGTCCTCCTTTGTCCGTCCGGTGTCATAATACAATACATGATGGCCTTCGGGATTACCCTGTTTGTAATCGCCCTTGAATCTGAGCTTTCCGTTCGGGTACCATGATTTCCATTCTCCGTCGCGCAGCCCCAGCAGGTATATACCTTCTTCGGTGTTGTCACCCGAAGTGATCTTCCATTCACCGTTCCTCTCACCGTCAGCATAGGCACCCTGTGCTATAATCTCCCCTGTACGGGTAAATTCAGTATAGGTTCCATCCCTTCTGCCCTGGAAATAATCTTCTTCTCTCAGGAGCTCTCCGTCAGGGTAGTACCAGCGCCAGGTACCGTCAATGCGGCCGTTGATATAGGGCCCGGCCTGCTCAAGCCTTCCGGAGGAGCTGTAAAACTTCCATATTCCCGTACGCCTGCTGTCGGTGTATGTGCCCTCTGCTATCACCACTCCTCCGGAAGAATAATCTTTCCAGACCCCCTTGCGGTTCCCCGTCTCATCAACAATGCCTTCAGAGATAAGCACTCCGCTGTCATTGTATATGCGCGAATTCTTAATGGTGCCGTCAGTATTGTACTCACGGTGAATACCCACCGGGATCCCCTCCTTGAAGGGGCCGGAATAGATCAGTTTCCCGGATTCGTCATACCTGTTTTGTATGTCAATCTCGGCACTGTTGTCTATATTGGTACCCGTAACTTTGCCGCTCTCATAAAGGAGTGTGACGAGTAGCCTTCCTTTTTCGTCGTACTCCTTGTAATAGCCGTGCAGCTGGTCATCGCGATAGTTTCTTTCGGTTTTTACCCCCTCCCTCAGGATAGAAGTCAAGCCACTCTCCCTGCTTCAGTCCTGATGCATCCGTGAGGTTTATCCTCGACCGGCTGATAAGGAAATCATTATTGTACTCGAGCAGGGTTATGATTTTTCCCTCACGGTCATATTCGCGTGAGAGGCCGTCCTTTTTGCCATTGACATACGGTATGGTCTGGCGAGTCTTCCCTTCAGGATAGAAAATGCGTGCAACGCCCTCTTTCCTGTCTCCCGCAAAGAGCTCTGCTGAATTGACATATGAACCATAAAGAGGATCCTTCTGATATTTGATATAATACCCGTTCCTCTTGCCCAGCAGGTAGCTTATCTTTTCCGTCGTGTCCCCGGCCTGATCATAGAATACCCAGATGCTGTCAAGAAGAAAACTTGTCCGTTTTCCTTCTGACTTCAGAACCCCTGTGACGTAATAGCTCTTCCAGTAACCGTCAGGCTTACCGCTTCTCATAAACCCTTCACTTGAAATATTCCCGTTGGGATACCGGAATTGCTGAAATCCGTCTTTAAGCTGCTCATTCTGCTGTGCAGTTACAACAGAAGGAATAATTACCAGCATGATCAGAAAAAACCTCTTCATCTTATAAGCCAAGTTTCGCCGATATATCAAGCATTCTTTTAATCGGTACTGCCGCGCGTTCAATTATTGATGCATCAACAGTAACCTCCGGCTCTTCAAATTTAAGTGATTTATATATCTTTTCAAGTGTTATCAGCTTCATGAAACTGCATTCACTGCATCCGCACGTAGAATCCTTTGGCGGAGCAGGAATAAATTTCTTTTCCGGTTCTGCCTTTTTCATCTGGTAAATGATACCCGGTTCAGTGGCAACAATAAATACATTCCCCGCATCCTTGCTAACAAAGGCAAGGAGTCCGGATGTTGATCCTATATAGTCTGCTACCATCCTGACAGGTCTTTCGCATTCGGGGTGAGCTATGATCTTTGACCCCTTATTCTCCCTTTTTATCTTGAGTATAGCCTCCAGGGAAAACTGTTCATGCACGTGGCATGCTCCGTCCCATACAATAATATCCCTGCCTGTCAGGCTTTTAATATAGTTACCCAGATTTCTGTCGGGGCCAAATATTATCTTTTCATCTTCAGGAAGCGATTCAATGATTTGCCTGGCATTGGAAGAGGTACATGCAATGTCACTCAGTGCCTTTATGTCGGCTGTGGTGTTGACATATGTAACAACTGTTCTTCCGGGATTATCATGTATAAATTTCTCAAAGTCCTCCTTTTTGCAGGAATCTGCCAGGGAACAACCTGCCAGCAGGTCAGGAATGATTACCTTTTTGTCCGGAGAGAGTATCTTTGCGGTCTCAGCCATAAAATTTACTCCGGCAAAGATTATCATATCAGCTTTTGTTTTGGCTGCCTGTTGGGAAAGAGCAAGACTGTCGCCTACAAAGTCGGCAATATCCTGAATGTCCGAAGTCTGGTAATAGTGAGCCAGGATTACTGCATTTTTCTCCTTTTTCAAGGCTTCGATCTCTTCAGTTATGTTTTTATTAACAACCATTATTTATTATGTTTTAAATAGATTTATATATATGATGGTTATTATATGCTGTTAGTTCTGTTCAAACAATTTTACGATTGTGTTTGCAAAAATGGCAGTTAAAAGAATAATAACACCTTATGAACACATCAAAAAATGTACCTTTTCTGAAAAAGAGACAATTAGGCTAATAATTAACAACGGTTACGCATCTTTTGTTAATAACGGAAATATAGTGAAATGAATGTTTCTTCTGTTCAGCAGAGGTTGAAACATTTTTATGAAACGGTAAGAAAAACTTTTTGATTTGGCATAAAAATAACAAGTGCGACCCTGAGGGAATACGAGTGAAGTTATTGAACAAAGAATTATAAACATGGTTACATGTTATTAACCATTCAAACAGGGTATGTTTTCTTTTCTTTTTATAATTACAGGGTTATATTTGTATAAAATAATAAAGGCATTTTGGAAAAGATCATAATTGCCTCAGACCATGCCGGTTTCAGGCTTAAGGAGAAGCTTGTGAAATGGCTTATCAAAAACAGGTATGAAGTTAAGGACCTTGGATGTTTTTCAGAAGACAGCGTAGATTACCCTGATTATGCACATCCTCTTGCCGTGGCGGTTGAGAAGGGTGAGTTTGCATACGGTATTACCATTTGCGGGTCTGGCAACGGAATCAACATGGCCAGCAACAAGCATAGGGGTATACGTTCGGCCGTGTGCTGGAATGAAGACATAAGCAGGCTGGCAAGAGCTCATAATGATGCCAACATCTGTGCACTGCCGGGGAGGTTCCTTTCTGAGGCTGAGGCCATACTGATCATTAAAACGTTTCTCGTCACTCCTTTTGAAGGAGGCAGGCACAAGAGACGCATTGAAAAAATCCCTATAAAAAATCACTAGATGCTGTCGGCTACCTGTAAATATGGAATCAGGGCTGTGATTTTCATTGCATCAAAGCCTGACCAGAAGAGTAATACCGGGCTTAGGGAGATCAGTGAAAAGCTGAAAATTCCTCAGCCTTATCTTGCAAAGATCTTACAGATACTTGCCAGGAAAAAGATGCTTCACTCCGCCAAAGGACCGCATGGAGGTTTTTATCTTCTGATACCGGCAGCAAAGCTGACACTGATGGATATAATTGACGCCATAGACGGAAGGGATTTTTTTGACAGCTGTTATGTGACAGGGGAGAGGTGTAATTTTGATAAACCGGGCAATGGCCTTTGTATTCTTCACAATGATCTGAGAACGGAAAAGGTCAGGCTGGAGAAATTCTTCAGTTCAAAGACAGTTGAAGAGCTTGTCTGGCAGGTACGCGGCGAAAATGCCGTTAGGATTTGAATCTGTCGATCAGCTGTCTTGCTATGTGTGCCAGCAGAATGCCTGCCGTGACGCCTCCAATATTAGCCACAAGATCTACAGTCTCCGCCTTGCGTGATGTGGTAAGCGTCATCTGCATTATCTCCATCAGTGCCCGAAGACCAGCGGTATGAGCAGAATAAGATAGTTAAACCTGCGTGCTGTCTGCCACCTGCATGAATCAAGCAAAAGCATGGCGGAGAAGAATGCATACATTGCAAAATGCCCCATCTTGTCAATGTAGGGGATGTTGAGCATGCGTCCGGGAACAAGTGTCTTGCTGCCCGAGAGGCTTAACCAAAGGATCAGCAATCCTATGATGATACTCTTATAATATTGTTTTACAAAGAGATATAACATCCTTTATTTTTGCGACTGTGAAAATAACAAACTAATATTAAATCTTTTGTATTTTTAAAGTATATATTTTCCAATGGCCGGAGTTTACGTTCACATACCTTTCTGCAAGAGCTTCTGCAGCTATTGTGACTTTTACAGTATAACTGATAACAGCACAAAGGATGCTCTTGTTCAAGCCCTTATCCGTGAGGCTTCCCTGCGTTCGCGATATCTTCAGGGAGAGAAGGTGGATACAATCTATTTTGGAGGGGGCACACCATCACTCCTTTCTGCTGACCAGACGGAGAGTATTATCTCTGCGATAAAAGAGAATTTCGGTGTGGATGATGATCCGGAGATAACGGTTGAGGCTAATCCCGATGATGTTTATGAAGGTTATTTCAGTTCGCTCAGGGCGATAGGGGTGAACAGGGTCAGCCTGGGGGTGCAGTCGTGGGATGAAAAAAGGCTTAAGTATCTCGGCCGTCGCCATACTGCCATACAGTCTGAGAACGCTCTTGAACTTATCTTCAGGGAAGGAATAAAAAATGTTTCGGTTGATCTGATATACGGTCTGCCGGGGATGACCGTTACTGACCTCAGGGCCGACCTGGATAAGACGTTCACGTTCCCCGTACCACATCTCTCTGCCTATCATCTGACAATTGAGGATGGCACCCGTCTGGGTAAGATGAAAAAGGAGGGAAGGCTTACCGAGACCGACGAGGAGACGAGTGCCGCCATGTTCACCTTGCTTGGTACACGGTGCCGGGAGCAGGGGTTCATTCATTATGAGATCTCCAATTTTGCACTTGATGGATATATCTCAAGGCATAACTCCTCCTACTGGAGGCAGGTGCCTTACCTGGGCCTTGGGCCTTCGGCTCACTCCTTTGACAGGAGGTCGCGTCAGTGGAATGTATCCGATGTGAAAAAATATATCAGGTCAGTAAATAACGGGGAGGTACCCTTTGTAAGGGAAGAGCTCGACAGGCTTACGATTTTCAACGAGTATGTCATGACCTCGCTGAGGACCATGTGGGGAATCGACCTGTCGCATGTGGAGGCCTTTTACGACAAGGAGCTTCACGATTATCTTGTCAATCTTTCTGACAAGTACATCCGTTACGGTCTTATGAAGCGCGAAAAAAATACCCTGGCCTTGACCGACCAGGGTAAGATGATATCTGACAATATTATTGCCGAACTTCTGACGGAGCTCTGATTAACCCTTTCCTTTCAGTGTAAAGGTCGCTGAGCCGATCTTCTCGCCGCTGAGATAAAGTTCTACGTTATATGTGCCGGGGATAAAATCGCCCGTATTGTCAAGGAAGATACACATTTCAACATCTGCGTTGGCGTAGTCAACGGCCCTGCTTGCCGAGAAGATAAGCTGTTCGCCATTCACTGCAAAGAGATTATCGGGTGAATGGAGTTATCACAAGCTGGTCGGGGCGTACAACTCTCAGGTAAACGATCTTGTTGCCTGCCTCGGCGATGGGATTCTCCCTGAGGGTGAAGCATACCCTCACCTTGTCGAGATTCCTCAGCTCATCGGTCTCCTTCCGTTTTTTATTGAGTGCCACGGCAACCACATCCTTGGCCTGTATTACTGAAGCCACTGTGACTTTGGAGGTGAGTTCCTCCTTGACCTTTTCGAGCTCTACGTTTGTCTCCTGAACAACGGTCATCTGTTGTTTTATCTCAACGTTTTCGGCGGTCAGTATCTGGTTGCGTGTGTTGAGAGAGTCTATCTGAACAATATAGCTCTTCATGATATCACGCATGGTGCTTATCTCTGCCTTGTATTTCCTGATCAGCTGTGCGTTGGAAGCGTTGACCTCGAGAAGTTTCTGGATCCTGGTACGCTCGCGCTGTATCTCAGCATTAAGGGTATCATTGCTTGTCTTAAGGGTGTCATAGCCGTACATCATCATGCGGAGCTCATTGGCAAGAGAATCTTTCTCTTCCGTGAGTACCTGCTCCATCTCAACCATCTTGCTCTTCTGGTTATAGTAAAGAACGACCAGTGCTATTAAGCCCAGAGTCAGGATTATGGTTGACACAATCATGACAATCGGAGCACCTTTTTTATGCTCAACGTGTTCAGCCTGATAATTTTCCTGATTTTCCATTTTTTTGTTTTTTATTCCGGTGCAAAATTAGTAATAATATCAGTACAACAAGTTATTCTTCTCTTTGATTATCTTAGCCTTGGATATTTTTGTAAAGAAAAACCCCTTTATCTTGCTGTTTATGAGTGGATTTTACGGTTCTGTCTCTGAGAGAAGCTGCGTTGACGATGTGTTTTACGGTACTGACTATCACTCTCATCTTGGCACCAAGCGGGCCGGAATGGTCTTCTATGATAAAGAGATAGGGTTCAGGAGGAGGATTCACAACCTGGAAAACGAGTATTTCCGAAACAAATTTGAAGCTGAGCTCAGGGATTTCAGCGGCAACAGCGGCATGGGGGTTATCAGCGATACCGATCCGCAGCCGATACTTTTCAATTCTCATCTCGGTCCGTTTGCGCTTGTCACGGTTTCGCGTATTGTCAACATCACCGAGCTTGCCGATTATTATCTGGCCCGCAAGAAACATTTTACGGAGAACTTCATGGGTAACATCAATCCCACGGAGATGGTCGCGAACATAATATGTGACGGCGACTCTTTTGTTGAGGGCATTACCAATGTATTTGAAAAAATCCAGGGCTCATGCTCGATGCTTGTCCTGACGAAGGACGGGATCATTGCCGCCCGTGACAGGCTGGGGCGTACGCCGGTGGTGATAGGCAGGCGTGACGGAGCCCGTGCCGTAGCCTCGGAGACCTGTTCTTTTCCGAACACCGGGTTCGAAACCGAGTATTTTCTTGGTCCCGGAGAGATAGTACACATCCGTCCTTCCGGGTTCACCCGGCTGAAGGCACCAGGGAAGAAGATGCAGATATGCGCCTTCCTGTGGGTTTATTATGGTTTTCCCACTTCAGAGTATGAGAGCCGTAACGTTGAGGAGGTGCGTTACAGGTGCGGTGCGCAGCTGGCAAGGCGTGACACGGTGGAGGCTGATTTTGTGTGCGGTGTTCCCGACTCCGGCATAGGTCATGCTTTCGGATATGTTAATGAGAAGGATCTGCCCTATATGAGTTCATTTTCCAAATATACCCCAACGTGGCCCAGGAGTTTCATGCCGCAGAGGCAGATACAGAGGGATCTTGTTGCCAGGATGAAGCTCATCCCGAACAAAAAGGTCACCAGCGGCAAGCGGATAATATTCCTTGATGACAGTATTGTCAGGGGAACACAGCTGAAGGACAACACCCGCGACCTGCGTCAGGCCGGTGCCTCAGAGCTGCACATGCGCATAGCCTGTCCGCCGCTGCTCTATCCCTGTCCCTTCCTGAACTTCTCTCAGTCGCGCTCAACGCTTGAGCTTGCTGCCCGCAAAGCCATAGTACGGCTTGAGGGCGAGGAGAAGAACATTGAAGAGTACCTTGATCCCGATTCCGAAAAATACTCCCTGATGGTCAATGAGATATCCTCAACGCTGGGGATGGACACGCTTATGTTCCAGCGTCTTGACGATCTTGTAACTGCCATCGGTCTGCCCAAAGAGAGGCTCTGTACCCACTGCTGGGACGGCAGCAGCAGCTTCTGAACATGTTAATAAGTAACGGGAGATGTTCATAAACGCCTTTCGTCTAAATTTTACAGAAGTTTAGTCCTCTTATTTTTACACTTTATAAAAGCGATGAAACCTTTATATCAGGTTTCTTGTATAACAGGTCATAGCGGAAAAGGCCACTGTATGATTAAAAATAACAGCTAACGGATACTAAAACTGCCATTGGTTCAGTTTTGTGATAATAATGGATATTAAGATAGACAAATAATTATTAACAAACCTTAAACACTTGTAAAATGAAAAAAATCCTTGCTTTTTCGATTGTTCTCTTTGCCTTTACTGCGGGAGTTTTTGCACAGGCCACTGCCACAGCAACAGCAGTAATTGTAGCGCCAATATCAATTGCACGGGATGCTGACATGAGCTTTGGCAACATCATTGCTGACGCTGACGGCGGAACGGTGGTTCTTGTTCCGGCAGGAACACGCACTCTCAACGGCCTGACCTCTCCCTCAATTGTTGGTACCATCACCGCTGCAAGTTTTACTGTCACGGGTCTTATCGATGCAACCTATGCAATCACTCTTCCCGCCAGCCATACAATCAGCAGTGGTGGAAACGACATGATTGTAGATACCTTTACAAGCACTCCATCCGGTACCGGCACCCTGACGGGCGGCACAGAGACTCTGGATGTAGGGGCAACACTTAATGTAGGGCTGAACCAGCCGGCTGGTACCTATACCAATGCAGCAGGTTTTACGGTGACTGTGAACTACAATTAATGGCCGTATAGCGGAACCAAAACCGTCCGGTCATAATGAACAGTTTAGGGAGACATCTCTTAGGTCTGGTTTATTTTCTGGTAATGTCTTACGGTGTGGCTGTCGCTCAGATAGCTCCTCCGGTAAGCGCAACCGGCCATATCACTGCGCAGGTCATAACGACGCTGGCCGCCGTTGAGACCTCGCAGCTGAATTTTGGCAGATTTTCTCCCGGGCCGCAGGGTGGTGAGCTTATGGTGACTCCTGAAAACACAATCTCTGTTTTGGGCAGCGTCTGGCCAGGCAGCGGTACTCACAATGCCGCCAGCTTTTATGTCACAGGCGATCCGGGAATAGCATATACCATTACCCTTCCCTCGGAGCCGGTAACAATAACCCACATGGGCACTGCCCGGACAATGACGGTAGAGGACTGGAGATCGGTCCCGGCCCCGACGCCGGGAGCGGGGATGCTTGAAAACGGCGCGCAGACGGTTTACGTGGGGGCAACGCTGAAGGTGGGTACCATAAATGACAACCCGGTGGGGATATATACAGGAACTTATTCTATCACCTTTGACTTCAACTGACAGGGACCTGAACAAGAAAAAACAAATATAATGTCAAAGCTTTCACTACTGCTTTCAACCACAGGCCTGATACTGCTTCAGGTCTTTTTTCCTTTTAATACAAGGGCACAGGGCAACCTGCTCATCACTCCCAAAAGAGTTGTGTTTGAGGGAAATAAGAGATCCATAGATCTGAACCTGGCAAACATCGGAGACGATACTGCCACCTATGCCATCTCCCTTATCCAGATAAGGATGACGGACGAAGGTAGTTTTGAAACCATCACCGAACCAGATGAGGGCCAGATGTTTGCCAGTCCCTACATGAGGTATTTTCCAAGGACTGTGACACTCGGACCGAATGAAACGCAGGCTGTTAAAATACAGCTTGTAAAAAGCGGCGGTCTGGAGCCGGGGGAGTACCGTTCACATCTCTATTTCCGTGCCGTGCCGAAGGAAAAGCCCCTTGGTGAGGAGGAGGAGGTGATTTCCGATCCCTCATCGATCTCCGTCAAGCTGACCCCGATATTCGGGATAACCATACCTGCCATCATCAGGGTTGGACAACCTACTGCCAGCGTGACATTATCGGACCTGGAGTTAACTTTTGCCAATGACACGATACCAAGGCTCATGGTCACATTCAACCGGTCAGGCAGCGCTTCGGTCTACGGCGACCTGGCTGTTGATCATGTTTCTGACGAGGGGAACACAACGCGGGTAGGGACAGCTAACGGGCTGGCCGTATACACGCCGAATAAAAGAAGGGAATTTGAACTGAGCCTTTACAATCTGCCGGGTCTTGATTACAGTAAGGGCAAGCTTGTCTTGACATTTTCAGCACCCTCGGACGTTAAGCCGGAGAAGTATGCAGATGCCTTGCTTCTGCTGAACCGTTAACCAAAACTACAGGTGCTGTCAGCTGGAATACAAATAAAGAGCATTTACAGGCTGCTGCAGCTGATAATAATTCTTGTTGCGCTGGGCTGGTCAAGCCTTGACGCATATGGTCAGGCCAACGGCGATTATCGGACAAGAGCGACAGGAAACTGGAACGCAAACAATTCCTGGCAGGTCAGAGCCGGAGGATCATGGGTGAACTGCGGTGCCGGTGATTACCCGGGCGCCAGCTCCGGAGCCGGGACGGTAAATATTTTAAATAATCATACCATTACTGTGACAGCAAATGTCCCCAACAGTATCGGGGCATTAAGGATTGACGGAGGGAATCAAGATTCCTATCTTCAATTCAATGCAGGCGTATCTTTAACCGTTACCGGACAAACATATCTGAATTCCACCAGTAATAATGATGAAAAATCTGTTCTGGTGGATGCCGGGATATTCAGAACAGGTTCCGTAAGTGCAAATTCAAACGGTGACAACAGAGATGCATACATCAGGATTTCAACCGGAGATGTAACGGTAGATGGCACTGTGAGCCTGAACAGCACAAATGTGCGCACTTACATTCTGTTTACAGATGCTGGCACACTATATGTCGGGGGCACTATTACCGGAGGTATAATAACCAGTGCAAACGGAGGGGGGGCTTCTTCCCCGACATCAGGTGCCGTAGTTTATAACCTTGCCGGAGCACAAAATATAGGCACCTATGATTATTTTAATCTTGGAATATCAGGAAGTGGTAATAAAGCCCTGCAGGGCAATATTTCCGTAGAAGGAACGCTTACACTTACCTCCGGGAGTCTGGTAGCAGGGCCCTACACACTAACCCTCAACGGCCCGGCCATTGCCGGTACTCCGGCCAACCTGAGCACCACCACCACCTCATCTCTTGTTTTTGGAGGCTCATCATCAGATGTTATTATCCCCTCAAGTGTTGCAGATCTTAATAACCTGACGATAAACAATGCCTCAGGGGTGACAATGAACAGCAACATAACCCTTGCCTCCGGCGGGATCCTCACCCTTACCTCAGGCTTACTCAATGCAGGGAGTAACATTATTGCAGTAACAAATACCTCTGCCTCTGCTATAGCATATACCTCCGGCTCTTTTGTAAATGTTACCACCGGCGCGCTTCAAAGAACACTGCCGTCAGGCCTTACCGGGACAGGAAATAACTATCTCTTTCCCATAGGGGAGGGCGGCACATACAAGGCAATTAATCTTATTGATGTTAATACGGGGGCCCTTGAGCCGCAACTCAGGGCGTCGGTCAGACCCACTGGCGCCCAGACGGGTGACGACACAACAATAGGCCCCGTAGATCCGCGCTACTGGTCTCTGATAAACAACAACAGCGGCAGTTTCACCAGCGCAGCCATAGAGCTTTATGAGTCTGATCTTGATCTGACGAAGACAATAGGAATGGCACCCGCTCCCTCTGGTAATTACACCGCTATCGGAGGGACTCTTAACGCATCTTCAATATCATCAACATCCATTTCAAATCCCGGGCCCTATTTCTGTATAGGATCTATTTACTACAAGACATTTTATTCCTATCAGACGGGTAGCTGGCAGTCTCCCTCGACCTGGACCACTGACCCGAGCGGTACCCTGCAGATTGGTAATGAAGTGCCGGGAGGTGATGATAATGTCGTAATATTGCCTGACCGCACTGTAACTATGGCAGCAGACGTTGCAGCGGCGGGAATGAACATCACGGTAAGGGCAGGAGGCTTTCTTGACATGGCGGGCAACCAGCTTACCGGCACCATTGCCTCTCTGTCAGGCCAGGGCACGATAAGGCTCGCAACAGCAAACTTTCCGTCGGCCACCTCGAATTCTTTCGTTAACTCCGGCGGGGGCACAATCGAATATTATAACTCTGCAGATTTTGTCTTACCAGCATCTCAGGCTGTTTATAACAATCTTGTCATAAATACTGCCGGGGCCACCGGAACACAATTCAGCGATATAACCATTAACGGCAGCTTTTACATCAAAAGCGGAACTTACAGGATCAATGACAACGCCTCAACCACCAGACGGACGCTGACGGTTGCCGGCAATGTCACGGTTGATTCCGGCGCGGCGCTGTCTGTCGGCAACGGCGTCACCAATACGGCAATTGGCGGCACCGGCGGCACGGCTCCGTTTCTTAACTATTATCTTAATTTTCACACGGTTATACTCAGGGGTGATTTTACCAACAATGGTACAGTAAGGTTTACAAACCTTGCATATCCCCTCTATACTGCCTTCCCCCCCACGGCGGTGGGTCCTACTTCCGGAGCTGCCACTGTTTATTTCCAGGGGGCGTCGGATAACACGCTTACATGCAACGGAACGACAGATTTCTATAATCTTGTTGTAAACAAGGGAACGGACCAGACATATAAGCTGACAATTAATTCTTCCGGTTACAGTAATTTCCGGCTCTTTGGAGCAAATTTACTTGCTGCAGAAGCCGTCACTGCAAATCCCACGCTCCGGAAAGCCTTGTGGATCCATTCCGGAACCCTCGTTATGAAAGGCAATATTATAATTCCTTCTCTTACGGAGGGCACCGCCACCGATGCGCACTATTATATCCCGGCTAACGGAGCCCTGTTGATCGATGGGGTCGATGCGGTTCTTTTATCTACGGCTGACGACTACAGGGAGGTGAATACAGCCTACGGCGTTTCCGCACCGTCCAGTGCGGCCATGGGGATCACCTCTGGCGGCAACAGTGGGCTTTACGTTTTTGGAAGGCTGCAGATAAACAATGGTTACCTCTCTGCCAGGGAATCGGCCGGTGTGGTAACCTCGTCTGTTGCTTCGGGGCAGGTCATTATAAACGGCGGTACGGTTGACGCAAAGCAGTTTCTATCTTCCACCGGAACGGCTTCTTATTCGCAATCAGGCGGGTTGTTTATCCTGAGAGGCCGGTTCAGCCGTACTCCCGCATCATATGCTTCAGTAGCTGATCTGGTCAACGTAACAACAACAACCCTCAATACTGCAAGGGTGGCAAACGGCATCAGCAGCGCGCATGGCTCCTTCAATCTTGAAAATGCAGCCAACATATTCACTGTTACTGGTGGTACAATCCGCATATATGATGTTACAACAACAGGCGTAGCAGAGGCTTTCGATGTAAAGTCATCGGCTGCTAATATTAATGTAACAGGAGGCACACTTGAAATAATTCCTACAACAGGCACAGCCCTGGCAGACGCAACGGATTATTCAATTTTTTCAACCGCTCCTGTAAACAATCTTTCCATAAACAGAACCGGAAGTACGTCGGCAGTACGTTTGTCTGCTGCACTGCTGGTACGAAGTAATCTCGTACTGACCTCAGGTGTCCTCAATGCAAATAGCAATAACCTGACCATCGGAGGTGATTTTTTCATCGGGGCCGGGACAACATATACTACAGGTACCAATATCACAGCCTTTAACGGATCCTCTGCCCAGGTACTGACGGTTGATCTCGCCTCGCCAGTCACATTCAGCAGCTTTACTGCCGACAAGCCCTCCGGAACAGAGCTCCTTCTTTCCGGCACACAGAACAGTATTAATGTCAGCGGTCTCTTCACGCTGGTTTCCTGCACTCTGAATGATAACGGTAAGACAGTCAGTATATCAGGAAATGTTTTTAACTCAGGATTACATAAAGGATCGGGAAGAATAGTGCTTAACGGAACCTCGGTCCAGACCATTAACGGCAACGGGATCTTTGAGAATCTTGAGCTTGATAATACCAATGCTGCCGCCGCCCCGGTTTCTCTTATTGCAGGCATGACCCTCAACGGCATTCTGACCTTTTCAGAAGATAAATTATTTAACATAAGCACATTCAACCTCCATCTGACGGCGAGTGCCTCAATTGCCGGGAGCAGCAGCACACGGTATATTCAGACAGCAGGCAATGCAGGCGACGGAGGGCTTTCAAAAGCATATTCCGCAGTCTCTCAGTTTACTTTTCCTGTCGGAGTCCCTGGCAGTTATACTCCGGCAACAATTGGATTTACCGCGGCACCGGCAACATTCGGTACAATATCCATTATTCCGGTAGACTATGAACATCCGGTCACCTCTGTAAAGGGCCAGAGTCTGACCTATTTCTGGCGCATTAAGTCGGCGGGATTCACCGGCATACCTTTGTTTTCAGTAACACACACCTTTGTTTACAGTGGGTCAGATGTTAATGGCATTGAGTCAAGTTATGTTCCATCTGTTTATGACGGGACTACTTTTGCATGGTACAGCGGACTTACGACAGATATTAATACCACCACGAATACGATTTCAGACTGGACAAGTCCAACAAACAGTACAAACTTCCTGGATGCCGATTATACAGCAGGCGAGGTATCAAGTTTTGGTACTCCGGTCCGCTACTACAGCCGTCAGTCAGGGGTCTGGTCAGTGCCTGCGACATGGTCGCTGACGGGGCATACTACCGACAATCCTCCGGCGGCGGCTCCCGGTGCAAATGATATAGTCATTATCGGAGGCAACGACTCGATTTATCTTTCAAATGAAACACCTTCTTTTCCTCCTAACAATACCGACCCTCTCCCAACCTATTATCAACTCAATAAAGCCGAGGTCAACTGTGCCAGTCTTCAGATAGAGGCTGGCTCCGTTCTTGATATACAGAATAATCCGGGATGTACCTTTGCAACTGTACTTACACATCCCAACGGGAATGGTAAAATCAGGCTTACTACAAGAGACGCTGCAGCATTTGACAGTCCAGAACCATTTGTCTACCCCACAGGAGATTTTTCAGAGTTCAGTGCCTATGACGGCATATCGGATTTCTATACAATAAATCCGCAGTCGGGCACTTATTATACGCTTCCCTCAAATGCAAGCGATTACGGCACGGTAATATTAACTCCCCTTGGGGGCTCCAACATTATCCTGCCCAACATTCCGGTCGTTAACATCAACGGAGATCTTATCTGCAACGGATCGATTGCCGATGCATGGCTCGCTATGACGTGGAACGGAGAGTATGGAGCCATAGTCTCCAAAACCGTCAATGTTGCTGGAGACCTGAGGGTGGCCGGGGGCTCTTTAGTGTTTATTTACAACGGAGTTACACTCCAGCAGATTATTGTTAACGGCGATGTCTATGTGTCACCCAACACTGCCATTGATGTATGGACTGCAACAACCAACAACATTATCCAGATTGGTGGCAACCTTTACAACAACAGCAACTATGGATCAAATACCAGCAGCTATGTTCGTTTCCTTAACGGATCGCAAAGGTGTAACGTTACCTTTTTTGGAAACAACTCGGCTGTTGTTACAAACAACCCCGCAATAAGTACAACCCCACGTACTGTTTTCGGGAGTGTCACGCTAAACAAAGGTACAACGCCAGACTCAACCCTTACCTGGAACATCGGGGGTACTCTGCTGACACCTGCTGACAACTGGCTTACTCTTCAGAACGGAACACTCAGTTATGACAGAAGCGGCAACCTTACTGTTTCCACAACAACAGATTTTATTATTCCTGCCACCGCGGGGTTGACGCTTAACACCCCGTCAAATGTTTACCTGTCAAATAATCCAACTAGCGAGACGGTGTACCTTAACGGCAGGCTCAGGATACTTAACGGCGGGGGCAATGTTTATATAGGCCCCGCCAGCAATACGACGAACAATGCAGATATTGAATACTCCGGCAGCGGGGCCTCCTTACTCGAGATACAGGGTGGCAACGTCTTTGTTAATGGCCAGATCAGAAGGCCGATAGCAACAACTAATGGAGTATTGACTTACAGGCAGAGCGGGGGCAATGTCATCATCTATGGAAACAACGCAAATCTGACAAAGGCCAAGCTGGAGGTTCTAAATGAGGGAAGCGAATTTACCATGTCAGGAGGGACAATCAATATTGTCCGTGGCGGAGGCACCACCTTTGGTGATCTGTATCTCAGGCCGGCCGCCTCTTCTGTGACCGGAGGAACCATTATCTTTTCCCAGACGCCTGCCACCGGGCCCTTGATTGACCTGCCCCAGACATATTCAATGGATGCAAATAGCGTCCTCAATAATCTGACGGTTACAGGCAAGACAACGGCAACGGCCCAGGATGCGTCCGTCTCTCTTATGGTAAGTCCGCTGGTGCTGAACGGCACCCTTTCTATCAGCAACAACCTCAGCACCTTCAGCTCTAACAACAATACTGTAACCATTAAGGGAGACCTTAATAACAGCGGGACATATAATTACGGGACCAGCAGGACTGTTTTCAGCGGGGGAGCACAGGCTGTGACAGGCTCGTCAATCACTGATTTTTACGACCTCGAAGTCTCTCCGGTGACATCTCTTACTGTCATTGGCAGTTTTACTGTTTTAAGAAATCTTGAGATAGCAACAGGCAACCTTGTTCTTAACACAGCACTGGTTACTCTCCGGGGTGATATCACAAACAACGGAGCCTATACCGATGATAATTCATCTGGGGGCGTGAGAATGGCCGGCAGCACACAGCAGACGATCAGCGGCACGGGCTCCTTCGGGAGGCTTGTGCTTGACAACCTGAACGGTGCAACGGTCAGCAATGATATAACTGTGCAGAACAATCTGGTTCTTACGCAGGGCATTCTTGACATTAACAGTCATCAGCTGACACTGGGGCAGAACAGCCAGATTTCAGGTGGACCCTTCAGTGCATCAAAAATGATCAGGGCTGACGGTGTGGCAAGCAGCAGGGGTTTGCTGAAGTTCTTTCCGGCAGCGGGTCAGATATTCACTTTCCCTGTCGGTGTATCGGCAAAGTATACTCCGGCGATCTTTGATATTACAGCCAGCACCAATGTAGGCTCTGTCAGGGTAAATCCGGTTGATGCCAGTCATCCGAGCATCTCTGACCCGCTTAATGCCCTTGGCTATTACTGGCAGATTGAGAGCTCAGGACTATCAGGTTTTAACGCGGAACTGACACTGCGATACCTCGCAGAAGACGTTGCCGGTGACGAGAGCAGCTATGTGGCAGCCCGCCTTGTATTGCCCGGCAGCAGCTGGGATAAGGCAACTCCGGGCGCGGCAACTGATAACGTCAACGAGGCAACACACACCGTAAGGTTTCTTTACACAGGCAGCAGCAGTCTCAACGGCGATTATACTGCAGGAATTGATACGGCCATACCCGATGAAGTGCCAACCTACAGGACCATAGTAAACGGCAGTTGGTCAGATCAGAATATCTGGGAACCGGTAGGTGCATCTCCTCCTTGTCCGGCAGGCGGCCCCGTGGGCAGCAACGTGATCATCAATCATACAGTGACGGCCAACATCAATTACATTTCAGCGCTTAACACCCAGATAAATAATGAACTGAGGATACCGGCGGGCAGTTTCGGGCACAATCTTGGCAACGTAGACGGAGACGGAAAGCTATATGTTGAAGGGGGCAACCTGCCTGCCGGCACCTACACTGATTTCACTTCCTGTTCAGGCAACGGAACGATTGAATACGGCGGCACAGGGACATATATAGTTGTTTCAGGTCAGTACACCTCTCTGCCCAACCTGTTCTTTACCGGAACAGGAGAGCGCATAATACCGAATACAGACCTGACCGTATGCAGGCGGCTTGTCATTGACGGTCCTTCACTTGACAACAGTTTCAATAACAGGAAGATCACCATCCTTGGCACAATGGAACGAATTAATGCTGGCATTTTCAGAAGCGGGACAGGTATCTACCCTGCCGCCACAGTAATATTCGCCGGCACTTCACAGCAGATTGCCGGAGGAGCCACCGGTGATTTTACCGGCACAAGCCGGTTCAATAACCTGGAGATAAATAATCCTGCAGGATTAACCATTGCTCCCAACGGGGTGATTGAAGTAAACAGGCAACTGTTGCTTACAAATGGTATTATAAGCACAACGAGCACCAACAGGCTGCTACTGCTTAGTACAGCATCTGATGCTGTCATGCCTGTTGGCGGACAGCCGGGCTCTTTTATCAGCGGACCCCTGACCAAGAATATAATCAACGGAGATTCTTATATCTATCCTATCGGCAGGGGAACGGATTTAGGACATGCATTCACGCTCACATCAACAGCCGGTACCACCCTGGCCTGGACAGCGGAATATTTCAGACCCAATCCTACTGCAACATCCATTGCGCCTCCTCTTCAGGTTTCAAATACCCAGGAATACTGGTCAGTGTCGGCTGAAGCATCTGCCACTGCAAAAATAAAGACAGGGTGGGATCCGCAGAGCGAACTGACACCCCTGATGACAGCGAACGGTATCGCCGACATGCGTGTTGCGCAGTATATTGCAGGATTATGGACCGAACTGCCCTCTGCAGGCACCGGCAGTCTGAATACAGGAGCCGTTGAGACGCTCAACAGCATAAGCATATCCACAACACCGTCGGATTTTACTTCGGCGAGTATCTCCGGAACCCTGGCCAGGGCTGCCCTTAATCCTGCCGGTCCGGTATGCGGCACAGGTGGCATACCTGTTTCATTTACCTCCTTCACACCAATTAACCTGAATTATATCCTCAGTTATACAATAAACGGCACACCGCAGCCTGATATAACTGTAACCTCGCTGCCCTACACTCTTCCTGCCGCAGTTCCCGGGGCTTATCGGCTCACCGGGTTCCGTTATAACAGCGGAGCGGGACAGGGTGTGGTTGACGCCTCCACCGTGGTAGTTTATACTATACCAACTACTGCCGATGCGGGTGCCAACCAGTCTCTTTGCGGAGTCTCATCAACACTACTGGCAGGAAATGACCCTGCACCCTATACAGGATTATGGTCGGTCATAAGTGGTTCCGGAGGCTCTTTTGTAAACAGTGTGCAGTATAACACGGTCTTTAACGGCATTCTGGGAGTGACCTATACCCTTCGCTGGACTATCAGCAACGGCCCTTGCAGTTCCTATGACGATGTGGTTATCTCTTTTCCCGTAGTTGCCTCGCAGCCGGGTGATTTTACTGCCTCTGCTGCCATTATCTGCCGTGGAACGGCAGGATATGTATATACTGTCCCATTTGTCTCAGGCGTGACATACGCCTGGTCTTACAGCGGAACAGGTCATACGATCAACGGCACAGGCAACTCCGTCACCGTGGACTTCAGTGCATCAGCCACAAGCGGGACCCTTGGTGTAACAGCAACCAATGCATGCGGAACAAGCCCTGCCAGAACCATTGGTATCACCGCTCCCGGTGCGTCATTTTCCTATCCCGGATCTCCCTATTGTCAGAATCAGGCGGATCCGCTCCCGGCTCTTGCCGCTGACGGAGTTGCAGGTACCTTTACCTCGACGCCAGGCCTTGTTTTTGTCAACAGCGCAACCGGACAGGTTGACCTCTCTGCAAGCACATCAGGGGTTTACACAGTAACAAATACTGCGACCATTCCTTTGTGCGGAACCGTTGCTGAAACCGCTTCCATAACTGTCTCAGGTCAGATATGGACCGGCAACAATGGCACAGATTGGAATAACCCGGGTAACTGGTCATGCGGATTTGTTCCATTTCAGACTACCAGCGTACAAATACCCGATGTTGCAAATGATCCGGTAATAAACATTGGAATTACCGGCGGAGTTACAAATCTAATAATGGAAACGGGGTCCTCACTGACGGTAAATGAAGGGGTGCTGGGTATTGCAGGGTCAGTTACAAATGGCGGATCATTTGATGTTACAAGCGGTACAGTCATTTTCAACGGCACCTCGCCTCAGAGTGTCAGCTTGAATACATTCAGCACCAACACTGTGGAAAACATAACAGTAAATAATAATGCCGGCGTCACACTGCTTGATCCGCTGAATGTCACCGGGGTTGTTTTGGTGCAGAACGGCAGCCTGGCATCAGGAGGAAATCTGATTTTAGCTTCTGATGCAGCGCAGACAGCCCTCGTTGACGGCACCGGCGCTGGAAGCATTACCGGCTCCGTTACCATGCAGCGGTATCTTCCGTTAAAATTCGGATATAAGTATTTCAGTTCACCGTTCCAGAATGCTACTGTTGGGGAGTTCGGTGACGACATGGACCTCACCTCTCCATTCCCTCTCTTCTACCGAAATGAAGAAAACAGCCGGGGTTCAGGATGGGTAAGTTACACCGCCAGCAGTAGTATTCTTAACCCCATGGAGGGCTATGCAGTAAATTTCGGTGCCACTGCAAATCCCTGGACGGTGGATGTCACGGGTGTGGTTAACAACGGCCCTGTTTCCGTAAACCTTTACAACCATGACAGTATCTATACGCAGGGATTTAACCTTGTCGGCAATCCCTACCCATCACCAATAGACTGGAATGCTGCGGGTTGGACAAAGACTGCTATCGATAATGCAGTGTATTATTTCAGGTCCAGCGAGACAGATGAGTATGGGGGTGAGTACAGCAGCTATGCCGCAGGTGTATCAAGTGACGGTTCCGCAACCAATATTATTCCTTCAATGCAGGGTTTCTTTGTGCATGTCTCTGACGGTGCATTTCCTGTCACCGGCACACTTGGTATGACAAACAGCGTGAGGGTAAAAGACCTGACCCACCCGTTTCTCAAGTCGGCACACTCCTCCTCCCGCTTCCTGGTAAGGGCGACGGCGTCATTTACAGGCGATCCGGCCTCGGCAGATCCCCTGGTAGTCTATTTCAACGATGAGGCAGAGGCCGGTTTTGACAGTGAATTTGATGCCCTTAAGCTGATGAATACCGACATGATGGTGACTAACTTCTATTCAGTGCTGACCGGAGGGAAAAAGCTTTCTATCAATGCACTGCCTGTACAGACAGATTCCGCAACGGTAATTCCGCTGGGGCTTAAAACATATATAGACGGAGAGCTGAATTTCAGGATAAGGGATATTGAGAATCTGCCCGAAGGAGGGAGAATATACTTCCGTGACCGCCTGACAGGAGCGAGTATTAACCTGTTGCCGGACCAGGTTTACAAAGTAACCCTAAGTGCAGGTGACTACAATGACAGGTTTTCTCTGGAATTCCTGAAGGGAACAACAGGAATAGCTGACCCGGAGGCGTCGGAAAAGCTCTTTACTGCATATTCCACGAACAGTTTATTAAAGGTAACGATAAGCCGGATAGAGGGCAGGAGCGGGATCATCACTGTTTTTGACCTGGCAGGCAGACCGCTGTACATTACTGAGGTTTCCGAGGCTGGAAACTATGAATTTGAAACGGGAATAAAACAGGGGATCTATATTATAAGCTATAAAACCGGAATGAGGAGTGGTAACATGAAACTGTTTATAGGATACTGATGAATATAAAAGTAAACAAATCAAGTTTCAGGAATAGGATATTCCCTTTGTTAGCCTTCATATTACTTGGCGGATTTTTCCAGGTAATCAATGCACAGGTGCTGCCTCCGCGCCCTGTAATTGTAACCCCCAACCCTGCCCAGCCGCTCTCCTTTGGTGCCTTCACACCAGGCCTGAATGGCGGTACGGTAACGGTGTATGCTGACGGAACAAACAGATCCTCAACGGGAGACGTGTTATTATTCGGACTGGGATATATTTCCTCCCCTGCAATGTTTTACATCCGTGCCAATCCTGGCACAGTGGTATCCCTTCTTAATTCTCCGCCGGTCACTTTAACAGGGGGCGGGTCCGGTACCTTGTCATTACAGATTGGCGGCACGCTGCCCTTGATGCCTTTTGTCACGAGTGTTCCATGGCAGATGCAAACAACGTTGCTGGTTGGCGGAACGCTAACCATTGGAGACATTGTTGCAAATCCGCCTGGTAATTATGTCGGAACCTTTAGTATAACAATCGTTCAGGAGTAATTCGCCTGAAAAGCGGCTGAAAAGAGCAGATGAAAAAAAGAAAGGCATACTCCGGATTTCCAAACCCAGGACGTATGTCTTTGTTCTCCTGGCTGACCGGACTGCTTATGCTGTTTCTTATCATCGCTCAGTCAATAGCGCCTCTCTCTGCGCAGGACGAACCATCATATGATGAGATCTCTGTCTACATCAGGATACCGTATTTCGGATTAGGGGAGATCGATGCTGTGATCAGGGATGAGGAGCTCTTTCTTCCCGTTACAGATCTGTTTGATTTCCTGAAAATACGAAATTTTCCTTCAGCAGACCTCGATCTTATCACCGGCTTCTTCATTGAACCAGAGGCAGAATACTCCATCGACAGGAACGGAAATCAGATTCTCTACGGCAATAAGACATTCCAGCTTGAGGCTGGAGATCTCTTAAGGTCAGAGACCAACCTCTATCTGAGGTCACTCTGGTTCGGGAAGGTATTTGGCCTGGATTGCATCTTTAATTTCCGTGATCTTACCGTTACCGTGGACTCAAGGCTGGAGCTTCCCCTTATACGGGAGATGAGACTTGAGGAAATGCGCAGGAACATAACAAGGCTTAAAGGAGGTATGGATGTTGACACCACAATAGGAAGATCATATCCTGGCTTCAGGTTTGGCATGGCCGACTGGTCAGTCTATGCCACAGAGCAGCAAGGAGGGATCTCCAGGGCACGCATGAACCTCTCCCTCGGAACTGTCATTGCCGGAGGAGAGGCGAACGCCTCGCTCAATTATAATACCGGTGATCAGTTTTCAGAGAAGCAGCAGTATTACCTGTGGCGTCATGTCAACAATGACCGCACCCTGCTCCGCCAGGTAATGGCCGGAAAGATCACATCGCACGCCACGGCATCGATTTATGACCCGGTTGTGGGGATCCAGCTGACAAACACTCCCACCACCTTCAGGCGCTCTTTCGGGACATATACTCTGACAGACAGGACAGAGCCGGGATGGACCGTTGAGCTCTATGTCAACAACGTGCTCGTTGATTATGTTAAAGCCGACGCTTCGGGCTTTTTCACCTTCGAGGTGCCACTCGTCTACGGCACCACTATGGTCAAGCTGAAGTTTTACGGACCGTGGGGAGAGGAACGCATCCGCGAACAGAGCCTCAGCATACCCTATAACTTCATTCCTCACAAAGAGTTAGAGTATTTCGTCAGTGCCGGAGTGGTTGAGGATTCCCTGTGGAGCCGGTTTTCAAGAGCAAGTATCAGTTATGGTGCAACGCGCTTTCTTACTGTGGGTGGCGGGGCTGAATATCTGTCATCGGTCACCACCGGCCCTTTAATGCCATTCGTAAACGCATCGGTCAGGCTTCCCGGCAACGTCCTTGTTTCAGGTGATTATACATATGGCGTCAGGACGAGAGGTACGCTGTCATACAGGCTTCCTTCCAACATCCAGCTTGACCTCGATTATACCCGTTATGACAAGGACCAGGAGGCCATCAGCTACAACTACCTGGAAGAACGGAGAGCTTCTCTTTCACTTCCCGTCAGGATAAAAAAATTCACGGCCTATTCCAGACTTTCCTACTACCAGATAGTTCTTCCTGCAAGTAACTACAGCACTGCAGAGTGGCTGATAGCAGGCTCCATCTTCGGGGTAAATACCAACCTTACAACCTATGGGGTATTCGCCGGCGAAAATGATCCCAGTATTTACAGCATGCTTTCACTTGCGGTACGACTGCCGGGAGAGATACTAATCATGCCTCAGATGCAGTATGACTATACTGATAATGAGGTTATAACGGCCAAGCTGGGCCTTGAAAAACGCATTTTTCAGAAGGGCTATATCAATCTCTCATTCGAGCAGAACTTCAGGCATGAAATACGCATGGGAGAGATAGGCATGAGGTATGACTTCTCCTTCTGCACAGGCAGGACTCTCGGCCAGGCAAACCAACAATGAGGCAACCTTCGTGCAGTATGCAAGGGGAAGCCTTATCAATGACAAAGCTACAAGCTGGATTAAAGCGGACAACCGCACCAATGTAGGCCGTGGCGGGATATCAATCGTTGCATTCATGGACCTCAATGCCAATGGCCGTCGTGATGAAGGGGAACCGAAAGCTCCCGGCCTGAATGTCAGGTCAAACAGCGGGAGGCTTGAGCGCACCGAAAAAGATACCACGATACATATTACCGGGCTTGAACCGTATGTAAAATATTACATAGAAATTGACGAGAACAGTTTTGAAAACATTTCCTGGAGGATCGATAAGAAGTCATACGCTGTGGTAGCTGATCCGAACATGATGAAACTGATAGAAATACCGGTATTTATCAGGGGAGAGGCCACCGGTACGGTAATGTTCGGGGAGAATGGTGTTTCGAGGGGTCTTGGCCGCATTATTGTCAACTTCCGGAACAGCGATGGCACAATTGAGGGCCGCGCCCTGACGGAGGAAGACGGTTACTTCAGCTATTTCGGCCTGGCACCGGGCCGCTACCAGGTACGTGTAGACACGGCGCAGCTGAGAAGACTGAATATGATCTCCGACCCCGACTCCCTGACGTTCAGCATAATGACGAACACGGAGGGCGACTATATTGACGGTCTCGACTTTACCCTGAGAAAGACCTTGACCGTTGCAGAGACCGTCGCTGCTCGCGACACTGTAGTCAAGCCTGACACCTCTGTGATTGCACGGCCCGCCGACAGGGTCATCACCAAAGACACGTCTTATCTTGTCATCCACGAGGTGACGCGTGAGCTGGTGACGATAACCGAAGATTATTTCGCCGTTCAGTTTGGCGCTTTCAGAACAAAGGTCTATGCCGAGATCATGAAGAATAAGGTTGAGGGTGCGCTGGACAAGAATGTGGAGCTGTTCGAGGAAGACGGCTTCTGGAAGGTGCGCATAACAGGCTTTGACGACCGTGAGGACCTTGAAAAATATATACCCATCATACATGACCAGGGAATTACCGAGATATGGGTCATCACCAACAAGGCGGTGAAGGGGGAATGGATCACCATCAGCAGGGAGGATTCGCTCGCTCTTGTCAGGGAGACGGTCAGGGAGGACTCTCTTGCCCTTGCCAGGGAGACCGTCAGTGGGGACTCTCTTGCTCTTGCCAGGGAGGCTGTCAGTGAAGCGCCGATTCCTGTAGTAATTGCCGGCACCACCGTTCAGCTCGGCGCCTTCAACAGCCTGGAAGAGACGGCAGCAATGAGCGACAGGCTCCTTGCCGCAGCTGAGAAACTGGTTACAATAAGGAATGAGGGAGGCCTGTTCAAAGTACAGATATCAGGCTTTGCTGACACCAGTGAGGTGCGTGATTTCATTCCTCTGCTGCAGAAGTATGGCTTTAAAGATATTCTTGTTATTCATCAGGATGAGACAGAGCTAGTGCCTGTTGCTCCTGGAGTGATACCTTCTGCTGCCCCGGAGCCCGGGCTGCCAGAGGCGCCCGCACCGGCGGAAGAACCGGTTCCACAGGTACCGCCGGCCGTCATTGCGCCGGATAAGCCCGTGGTTGAAAAGGAGGCAGCGCCACCGCCACCGGTGCCGAGATTTATTCTCCATGCTGCAAGTTATCCCAAGCGCACACAGGCCGAGAGAGCGAAACAGAAAATCGAACGGAACCTGAAGCTGCCGGTGGAGATACAGGAGGATTGGGACAGATATCGTGTTGTTGTCACAGGTTTCTTTACCAGGGAGGAGACATATCCATATTATCCTGAGCTTGCAGGAATGGGATTCACCGATATCTTTGTCTATGAAAAGCCGCTTATAGACAGATAGCAAAATCTTCATGGAATGAAATACGTAGGAGCACATATCAGCGCAGCAGGCGGTGTAGAGAATGCACCGGTCAATGCGCATGAGATAGGAGCGAAGGCTTTTGCCTTCTTCACCAAGAACCAACGCCAGTGGGTGTCGCCACCGCTGACCCGGAAAAGCATAGACTCTTTCCGTAATAACTGTGAGAAATACGGCTACAAACCTTTCCAGATCCTGCCGCATGACAGCTACCTGATCAACCTGGGCGCACCTGATCCGGAAAACCTGGGCCGCTCACGCTATGCGTTCAATGATGAGATGAAGAGATGTGAGCAGCTTGGACTTGACCGGCTAAACTTTCACCCGGGCAGTCATCTTGATAAAATAACCGAAGAGCAGAGCCTGGATCTGATTGCCGAATCGGTCAATATCGCGCTCTCCAAAAGCAACGGCGTCATAGCGGTCATTGAGAACACTGCCGGGCAGGGAACCAACCTGGGTTACAGGTTCGAACACCTCCGTTATATCATTGACAGGGTTGAGGATAAAGGCAGGGTGGGAGTATGCATTGACACCTGCCACGCATTTACGTCAGGCTATGATCTTTCAACGGCCGATGGATTCAAAAAGGTCTTTGACGAGTTTGAGCGGATAGTGGGATTCGGCTATCTGAAGGGCATGCACCTTAATGAATCAAAGAAGGCCTTCGGCACGCGTGTTGACAGGCATGACAGTCTTCACAAGGGCGAGCTGGGCGATGAGGTTTTCGGCCTGATAATGAATGACCCGCGGTTTGACGGTATGCCGCTGATACTTGAGACTCCAGATGATGCACTGTGGGCGGAGGAGATAAAGTACCTATACTCCCTGCAAAAATAGAGATGGACCCATGTTTGATCCCGTTCTTACAGTTCATTCTATAAACAGACCGGTACCAGTGTTTTCCCCGGATAGCCGGGAGTCATCCGGGATACAGGATGTCGGAATCAGTCCCACACGTATCGCCAGGAACCGTCAGGCTGCCGCTTCCATACCGTATGGAAGTAGCCGTGTGATTTGCGGTGATGTTTCCCGCACTGTCAGGAACCTGGTGCGGTGTATTTCCCGTATGTATATCCCAGGTCGCCTGACACATCTGTAAAATCCGGCGTCCACAATAGCCTGGTTCCGGGTTTAAGGTTTTTCAGGTAGTAATCTCTATCGCCCTCCCTGCCCCTGATAATCCTGCCACCTCGGAGTATGACAGCACTATCGGCTGCGAAATGGTAAAATGCTTCAGCCACCCCGGCCTCACCAGCCATGACTGTGAATTCGCGTTCGGTGCTGATGATGTTTTCCCTGTCACTTCCGCTATTCGGTTTACAGGAGATGATTATCAGCACAAGGACAAGTGCTGTTGAAAATAGTGCAACTCTTTTCATGATCAACAGGTTTTATTTCATTTATGCTATTTGGCTCTAAGGTACTGGACGGGCCATTGGATATCATCTCCGAGCTCCCGGGCGGCCTGAAGGGCAAAATATGGATTTCGAAGCAGTTCGCGCCCCAACAGAATAAGATCTGCCTGTCCTTCAAGGAGTATCTCCTCTGCCTGTCCCGGGGAAGTGATGAGGCCTACGGCGCCTGTCATTATACCGGTTTTTCTGATAGCCCCTGCGAATGGCGCCTGTATATCCTGGGGCTACCGGGATCTTCGCGTTGTGGACATTCCCTCCTGATGAGCAGTCTATCAGGTCAGCCCCAGCCTCCTTTAGGAGGTATGCCAGCCTGATACTCTCTTCGAGGTTCCAGCCTCCCTCAGTCCAGTCAGTTGAGGAAATGCGCACAAAAAGCGGATTTCCTTCCGGCCACATCTCCCTCACAGCCTCGGTGACCCTGATCAGCAAACGTGTTCGGTTTTCAAATGACCCGCCATATTCATCACTCCGCTGGTTGCTTAAAGGCGACAGGAACTCCTGCAACAGATATCCGTGGGCGCTGTGGATCTCAATCACCCTGAACCCTGCTTTACTGGCGCGTTCAGCAGCAGCCCTGAAGTCTGAAATTACCCTTGTTATGCCGTCTCCGGTCAGCATTTGCGGTGCTCGCTCTCCCGGGCTGAAAGGCACTGCTGAGGGTGCCACCGTCAGCCATCCACCATTGTTCAGATCCAACTGTTTTCCTCCCTCTGCCGGTACTGAGCAGGATGCTTTTCTGCCGGCGTGAGCCAGTTGAATACCTGCAACGGAGCCCTGACCGTGGATGAAATCTGTTATTCTCCGGAGCCCGGGGATGTGTTCATCACTCCATATCCCCAGATCGCCAGGGGTGATCCTCCCTTCAGGCGCAATGGCAGTGGCCTCGGCTATTAATAGTCCTGCACCCCCTGTCGCCCGGCTGCCAAGATGAACCAGGTGCCAGTCATTTGCAAATCCTTCATGGGCCGAATACTGGCACATGGGAGACATTGCGATACGGTTTTTCAGGGTAACATTCTTTATTGTCAGGGGAGAGAGCAGAATTGACATGGCGGGTATGGTTAAGATTAGTTTTCGGGAAAGTATATGATTATTTCCTTCCGGCAGGTTTTCACAGTCTGTAAAAAAAGCCAAGGCTGCCTGAAATGGGAATAAAGTCGCTGATGTAACCATCAGGAGGGTTTGAGTATCTGTGTATGGCAACACCCAGGTCGATATTCAGCCCGTATCTGCTGCTCTTTCCCGAAATAAGGAAAGACCTTCCTATCCTTGGATAAATGAAACTCTGTTCGAAGTTGTCATACCCCTTTCCGAACAGGGTAGTGCTGACGCCGCACATCAGGTAAAATGGTCCGGGAATTCCTGGAGCTGATTTTCGCGGCAGCCTGTAATAAACCTCCAAACCGGTTGTATGAAGCTGGCTTACCAGGTCCTGACTCAGTCCCACCTGAATAGTACTGCCATATTTAGCTTTAATGAAGATACCGTCAAACAGTCCCGCCCCTGTGCTGATCTCAAACCTGCCCTGTGCCTGAAGTAAATGGCAGGAGAGGAGCAGTATCAGCGTCACAATTGCACCTGAAAATCTTAACCGGGTCATTATATTGTTATATTAGAGTCGTTAAAAGTACAAAAAACAGATGTGCATAGCGAAACCGGAATACCTGTTTCAGAATTTGGGTTTTTATGCCGGTTCCGGGCTCCGCCTGTCTGATGCCGGCAGAAAAATCCGGGTTTTCTTCCGCTTTTCGGGCAAATCTCTCATACATTAATAATCAAACTTTATTATGATGAAAAAGACAATGTTGTTACTGTTCCTGTTTCTTATGGCAGGAATCATCAAAGGACAGGGATCTGATGATAAAGATCTTTTGAATGCCATGCATTCAATCTCCAGTCATGATTTGCTTGGGTTTGTGGTTGAGCAGTGTGACGAGAAATATGAAGGACGGTTAACGGGTACTGCCGGGTACCAGGCGTGTGCCGAATGGCTCGCCGGAGAGTTTGCAGAATGGGGTCTGACGCCTGGAGGCGACGACGGCGGGTGGTTCCAGTGGTTTGATATACCTTATACACTGGTTTATCCTGATTGCGGGCTCACGCTTCATATGCCGGTGAAGGACGGAACCCCCGTTCTGAAACATTATCGGTACATAAGCGAATACATGCCCGGGTCTACCTCAGGCAACGGATCAGTGACCGGCGAGGTTGTGTATGCAGGTTATGGCATCACCGCACCGGAGCTGGGTTATGATGACTATGCGAAAATAGATGTCAGGGGTAAAATTATCCTGATAGAGAGTGAGGCGCCGGTCAGTCCGGCTGCCGGCGCTGAGAAGTTCAATCCGTGGTATGACCACTCATTTCACCAGAGCAAGCTGGCCAATGCAGCCAGGCACGGGGCCGTAGGCATGATCTATAATTACGGACCCATTGCCAATCCGAACAATGCATATATTGAGGATTTTATTTACGTTCATGTTGGCGATTCGGTTGTCAGGGACATTTTTGCAGGCACAGGTTTAACCCACGAAACGGTTGTGGGTGAGATAAAGGCAACGCTTAAGCCCCGTTCCTTCAACACCAAAAAGGTGGTTACGGTTAAGATGGCCACGAAGCATTTTCCCGATGGCAGGGGAAGCAACATTATCGGACTTATCCCGGGCTCTGACCCTGTCCTGGGCAAAGAGACCATCATAATAGGCGCCCATCTTGACCACCTCGGCAAGTGCTATGAAATGATACCGGGCGCCAATGACAACGCATCTGCCGTTGCTGTCATGATGGGCGTCGCAAAGGCACTGGCTGAAGGCAAAATCCCGCTGAAGAGAACGGTGATGTTCCTCTCATTCGGTGCTGAAGAACAGGCAATCGTGGGAGCGAAAGCCTATCTTGACAATCCGGTGATGTCGCTGGATAAAAGTATCCTGCTGAATATGGATGGTGTTGGTGTCGGCCATTCCATACGAGCCGCAGCTGGACTGGACTACCCGGGCCTGTGGTCATTCATTGAGGATGCCAATGATAAATTCATTCACCGGCAGGTGTCAGCGAATAATTTTCCCAACCTTGGAAGGCCGAGGCTTGATGCGGCAAGATTCCTGACAGCAGGAGTGCCGTCGATAAGCTTTTCCACTTATGGCTCGGTCAGTTACTACCATACACCTCTTGATAATCTGGAAATCATCAAGCCGGAAATAATGGAGGACCTGGCACAGCTGCTCTTTGTTTCAGTGGTCAATATGGCAAACAGCCCGTCACCACTGCGGTAAACTGAAATTGATCAGGGGTTGCAACAAGCCAGACCCCCTTATTCCCTTCTCCTTTGACGGTACGGGAACAGGAAACAGGTTAGTTTGCACGGCAACCCGGGCAAATCTCAGTCAATAGACCACCTCAGAACTCCAGAGGCTTGTCGTGCTTGATGAATGTTTGGCTCTCAAGCTCACTGAAGGCCAGGTTCAGCTCTTCCTGAGTGTTCATGACAATGGGGCCGCCCCATGCGACAGGCTCCTGAAGCGGTTTGGCAGCTATAAGGAAAAATCTGGCTCCCGCAGGACCTGCCTTGACCTTTACCTCATCAAAGTCAGAGCTGTCTGGCGATGAGGCAGTCATCAGCATGGCACATGCCTTTTCTTCAAAGTTGGCCATTGCCTCGTCAGCGGCCAGCGTACCATCTATCAGATAGAGAAACAAGGTCTGGTTGTTGGGGGTTTCGCTGTAACTCCATATCTGCCCTGGCTCCAGCGCAACATCCAGGTACTGTACACTGACATATTCACCTTTGACTGCACCCGGATTGTTTTTGTAGTTGCCCGACAGCACCCTTACGGTAGCTTTTCCCTCATGTATCTCGGCAACATCCTGTGGTCTGATATCACGGTAGGCGGGCTGGGTCATCTTATCCTTCTTCGGGAGGTTGACCCATAGCTGGCAGCCCAGCATCCTCTCTGAGGCCCTGGGCATCTCCTGATGAATAATTCCTGATCCGGCGGTCATCCACTGGCATTGAAGATCGCCTATCACACCCTTGTTCCCCAGGCTGTCTCCGTGCTCAATGTCCCCCTTCAGCAGATAGGTGACTGTTTCAATGCCCCGGTGCGGATGCCAGGGAAATCCCTTGATATAATCCGCCGGATCTTTGGAATCAAATCCGTCGAGCATCAGAAACGGATCAAAATCCCTGATCGTTCTGTATCCCAGGACCCTTCTCAGATGAACGCCGGCACCGTCAACGGCGTTCTGGCCCCTTACTGCCTGTGTGAACTTCCTTTCAGCCATTGTTTTACCTTATGTAATACTGCAGTGTAATTTTATAATCCGTAAACCCCGCCTTACTCGTTACTATTTAAGGCATTGGATTTACAGGCTATTTCTTTTTCGGATAGAATTCCGGTTCTTCCGGGAAGATATCATCCCTTATCTGCATCAGCTCCTCGAGAGAATCTATGGCCGGGTCGACCTTAACCAGCAATACCGGATTCAGTCCTTTGTCAGGATGCTGAAGAGGATTGGATTCCTGGTTTAGTATTTTTTTTGAAGCCCCCACTACGAATTGCTCCGATCTGTCATTGACATATCCGCTCAGGGTCCCGTTATTGTTAAGAGTCAGGAAATTGCTGTAAATCTCCCTTCTTGTTATGTAAATCTCACCCGAGAAGAATTTCCCCACGCTGATTTCAACAGTGACTCCGGGATGACCGTCGTTGTCAGGATCTGTTAGGTTTGGGTCATTGGGGTCGGTCGAAAGGGGTTTCATCGGGTCTCCATTAATTCCTAAGAGGCTTGGGCTCTCCGGTCTGTAAAGGTGCCATTTTCCGTCTTTCCCGGATAATTCAACTTCCTGAACCCCTGGGTTCGATAGCCTGCACCGCTTCGTCGCTGAATACTGACCGGGCATTCTTTCTGCTCAGTTTCTGTTCTGCACGCACAAACCGGTCCGACTGCATCAACTTTCCATCCTCCAGATAAAAATCAGTAAACCCGTAGGAAATGATAAAGGTTCGCATGGTAGTTTTGGTGGTCGTGTCTTCATATGCCACCACATCATAATGTGCATAATGACCAACAATCTCATTCCGGACACTTTCAAAATCTGCCGGCAGAGTTGTGTCCAATTCTCCCTGTTCGAAAACATATAAGGGCGACTCCGGCCATTCCATGGGTCCGGAACAGGAATTAAGGATAAATAAACAAGCCAGAAATCCGGTATAGAAACGTCTGCCTTTTTGCATCATACTAATATATAACGACATGCTTTTCGGCAAATCTATCTAAAAGTCAATTTAATTCCAAACCCTAATTGTCAATTCATTTCTTAGTAAATGGATGAGACTCTTATAGATGTTTTCAAGGAATTGCCCGGATATTAATATCAGTCCTTTTTAAGGAATCCCTTTTTCTCCAGCTCTTGTCTTATCGTATTTACAATACCGGTCATGGTCGGCTCCACCTTGCTTGGGCTCAGTGAGGCTGTAACTCCTGACCAGAGAAGCATTTTTTTCTTTAAAGAATAGATATTCGTTTCTATAATATAGTCCTTGTAACCCTTCATGTCAACATGAGTATTTCCTTGTCCTGAGCCTAACTCATAAGATACTCCATAACTGTACCCGTAGGGTCCGTAGCTGACAAAGCTTGAATATGTGGTTCCCGGATCAGAGACGGTTTTTGTTCTTACTGCAGCTTTTACCCGAAGGGTTATGGCACCATCAAACCCGTCTTTTATCAACTTTTCAACGAGTTCTTTGGTTGAAGTATCAGCCGGAGTAACATACTTATAAGATGGAACAGCCGTCCCATGCTTAATAAGTGTGACAAGCTTGTCTTCAGCAGCTATCCTGTTCTCTTCGGTTTTGGCGGTAACCATGATTATTACCTTGTTAAACGGCTCCACCGGGCCCTGGGAAAGAGACGGATCGGACCAGGTCTTTCTCAGTTCCGTGGTGGTGGAGCAGGCACCCAATATTAAGGCTAAACCTAAAACCGGGATAAATTTTTGATATGTTTTCATATTGGTTGGTTAAATATTTTATAAAAGATGTCTTGTCAAATGTACTCTTTTGGTCCGGATTCTTCACCTGATTGGCATCCGGACAAAACGGAGATAATAGAAATTGTAACGTGAAGGTATATGAAACCCGTACAAGGGCAAAAAGGACTGTCTGTACCAATCCGGAACAATGAGGTTACACAATGTCAGGATGTACTCAAATGTCTCGCACAAAGGATATTTATTGTAAATTTGAGCATATTTTACATGCAATTATTTGAACCATCATGAAGAACCGGCTTATATTCCCCGTACTCATGGCAATGTGCCTGACGAGCGTTTCTCTCTACTCTCAGTCAGAGAGTGATACAACTTTATTGGGTCTGCCGGGCGACAACCTGGATCTTTTTGCCGTACTCAATCTTTTTCAAAATTCAAAGACCATTGAAGAGTTCGAAAAAGTACTGAATGAGGAAAAGACCGGGATTAATAATCTGGATTTGAATCTGGATGAAAAAGTCGATTTCATAAAGGTTGTGACTAAACAAGAGGGGAGTGATTTTACTTTCGTTCTCCAGGTGGATGTAAGTGAAAAGGAGATCCAGGATGTTGCCGTGATACTGGTATCCAGGGACAAAGACGGAAAAGTTGTAATGCAGATTGTAGGTGACAAAGAATTGTACGGGCCGAATTATGTTGTTGAACCCAGACCGCCGACAGCTTCAGTTACTGCGAATCCGGGTTATACCGGACCTGAACCTGTTACCGCGAGCGTTCCGGCGACAACCACAACTGTGGTGGTGGTTGAGTCAACACCAATAGTTCAATATGTCTATTCACCGGTATATGTACCTTACTATCCTCCATATTATTATGGATATTACCCGCCTTATTATTCTCCATTTACAGTGGTGGCAGTCAGTACTTACCATTACAATAATTATTATCACCACGGCGGTTATTATGGCGGTTATGGAGGAACGGTGGTGATCCACAACACCAATAATTATTACAACTATTATAATTCCAGAAACAGTTCAAATACCGTTAGCCACTATAATTCCAGCGGCAGCTATAACCGCAATAATGCATCGACGCTACCATCAACCGGTGCTTCTGCATCGACGCGGCCGTCGACAGGGACCTCTGCGTCAACCAGACCTTCCACGGGAACCTCTGCCTCAACAAGGCCGTCAACCGGGTCATCTGCTTCGACACAGCCCTCAACGGGATCTTCTGCCTCAACAAGGCCGTCGACCGGGTCATCTGCGTCAACCAGACCTTCCACGGGAACCTCTGCCACAACAAGGCCGTCTACGGGGTCGTCTGCTTCGGCACAGCCCTCAACGGGATCCTCTGCCTCAACAAGGCCGTCGACCGGGTCATCTGCGTCAACCAGACCTTCCACGGGAACCTCTGCCTCAACAAGGCCGTCGACCGGGTCATCGGCTTCGACACAGCCCTCAACGGGATCCTCTGCTTCAACCAGGCCTTCAACCGGAACTTCCGCATCAAACTCCAGTGGGAGCAGCAATTACGCCGGGGGTTCCAGGGGAAGCACTAGTTATGGAGGAAGTTACGGAGGTACTACAAGATCCGGCAGTGGTTACGGTAGCGGAGGATACAGCGGCGCCTCCAGGGGTGGAGGTGGAATGTCCAGAGGTGGCGGTGGAAGAAGGTAAGAATTACAATGCAACAGTATTTCTCTTATACCTTCCTCCGTGTATGATAATCAGCTGTTACATAGTCTAAATCAATTGGCAGGTCAGAGGTACTCATATCCCTTATGCACACATACTTGCCATCCCTTTTCTCGAATATGCTGATATAATTCCCGGAATTGACTAAAGCATCATTTGGATCTACTAATTTATAATAGCCAATTTCAACCACCAGATTCCCGTCATTTTGTACAAAGACTTCGTTGGTTGTAAAGGAAATTTTGTTTTTTGACAGAGAGTCCAGATTGGCTGTGTAATATTCCACTATGGCATCCTTACCAACCAACGCAGGTCTGTTTTGAGAAAAGGATGTGGCATCATCAGCATAATATCCAATATTCCGAAGTTCTCCGGAATTATATGTCGCAGCAAATTCATTCTCTTTTTCCTGGATCTCCATTTTTATCTGCTCCATGTCGACCACCGGGGGTTCAGTCTTATTTGTATTGCATGCGACCATTGATAACAATGCATAGAAGAACAATGCACCCTGCATAACCTTGTTTTTCATAGTTGAATACTTATTAATCCGTTTATCTGTTAATTAAACTTCCCGAAAATATCAGTCTGGAATTCACTGCCGGAACGTAAAAGTACATAAATAGATCAAGTCATCAAAGGCTGCCTGCAGGTCGGGCTCGGGCCAAGGGTGAAGTGGAAATGGCATCCGAATCAGTTCCTTTTGAGGGGTTCCAGCAGGGATCGAACCAGCGACATCCTGATTATGAGTGTATTAATGCGGTTTATACTGGCGTTCACTCAATCTGGACAAAAACTGAAGATTTTCCTATTCTACCCAGACAGAAATATTCCGTGGAATTCGTACATTTATTTAACTAAAAAATCTCTTAGTATGAAAAACAGACTGTTAATTCTTGTATGTTTCCTGATAAGCGCTGTTTACCTGAGCGCACAGACAACAGTAGTCCCAGCGTTTAAAACCGTTCAGGTCAGACCGGGGGTAATCAAAGTGCCCGGGTACAGAATTTCCCGCTGTTACCAATACCCGGATAAGTCAGAAAGTATTGGAATCAGAAGATATTCAGGCAGTTACTCAAGTAGCTCCGACGACAGGAAATTTTTTGGGAACCGTAGAGGTTAGTATAGCTTGAACCCAAAATGAATATAAAACTTACACCGCAAAATTTCACCAATATAAGACAAGCTTCCTTGTACATAAGGTACCCTCGCTCGATTGGCGAAACTTACTTCAATATGGGCGATTTAAGCGGTCCCTTCAGTGCGGGATATTACCAAGTATTCATTAGTCAACATTAGTTTTGAAGCAACCGCAGGTAAACAATACTGTGTAAGGGTTCCCGTAACTATCGTAGCTAAGACAAGAACAATAACTGTTTACGTATGGTGGGGTTTATTCAACTTCAGCTATGTTTTCAATCTCCTTTACAGGCACACAGGAAATTTCTTTTTTTGTCACGGCTGAAACTACCGGGTGGATGTCCTTCACTTGAAAGAGACATCTCCTTATCAGGGTGGACATTGGTATTTTCCAAAGGTCATTATATCAGAGCTATAACCAGTTTAAGCAGGTAGTTTCAGCAATCTGATTCCTGCTCTTTGCAGTCAGGCTGTTAACTTCGTCCGGAAATACCTGAATTGGAAGCGAATAAAGGCTCGCCTGGCTCAGGAAGTATTGCTGACAGGATGACGTTCAATGGGGATATCAGGGTTGAACAAAGTTGTCTTTACAGGCTGTTACCGGGGCAAATTCAGTTGTGGCTGTGATTTTTCATTTGCCTGTGCGAAATCGGACGATTTTATGTAAGTTTGAATGAGTGAGAAAATTTACCCGGGTTTGTCTTGCCTGTCTCAGGTATTCAGCCTGCTATAACCAAGAAACAGCAATGATTTACAACGCTTAAATCACCATGAGTAAGAACACAGCAAAATTATCCGTGAAAGAAAAAATCGGATATGGCCTTGGCGACACTGCTTCGCACTTTGTATGGGACATGGTAGGCTTCTGGATTCTGATTTTTTATACAGATACCTTCGGAATATCTGCGGCCGCTGCCGGTACCATAATGCTGATCGCCCGTTTCTGGGACATGATCAGTGATCCGATTATGGGCATCATTGCTGACAGGACCAACACCCGGTGGGGCAAATTTCGTCCCTACCTGCTATGGATGGCGCTTCCATACGGCGTACTGGCAGTACTTACCTTTTCCACACCTGACATAGGCTCCACCGGAAAAGTGATTTATGCCGGAGTTACATATCTGTTGCTGATGACCGTTTTCACTGCCATCAACCTTCCCTATTCATCGCTGGGTGCGGTAATGACCTCCGACTCTTACGAGAGGGCAGGATTGAACTCATATCGTTTTATTTTTGCCTTTGCCGGGCAGTTTGTTGTCACGGGAACCGCCCTGTACCTGGCCAGTTACTTCGGCAAGGGCGACAACGCCAAGGGTTACCAATACACCCTTTTGCTCTTTGCGGCAATCAGCTTCATTCTTTTCATGATTACCTTCAGGACGACCAGGGAAAGGGTAAAGCCTCCTGCCAGGCAACAGCACAATCTGAAACAGGATATTAAGAACCTGTTCAGAAACCGTCCGTGGGCCATACTGTTCTTTGTGGGTATCATATCATTTGTCATGTTTGCCCTGCAGAATCTTTCCATCGCCTATTACTTCAAATATTATATCGGTCAGGAACAGAACGTCCAGTTGTTCAACGTAATCGGTACCGTTGCCCTGATAGCGGGTATCCCGTTCTCAAAACCCCTTGCAAAAAGGTTTGGGAAGCGAAATGTTTACATTGCCAGTTCTTTGCTTTCCGGACTGTTCTTCATCTTGTTATATCTCCCGGGCAGCGAGAACATGACGACCGTTTACATATTGAATATCCTGGCAAAATTCACCTATGCCCCTGCCGTACCATTGCTTTGGACCATGCTTGCCGATACTGCAGATTACTCCGAATGGAAGTTTGGCCGGCGTGCAACGGGACTGGTCTTTTCGGCAGCCACATTTGCCCAGAAGGCCGGATGGGGTATTGGCGGCGCTCTTGCAGGCTGGATGCTTGCCTTGTTTCAGTTCGTTCCCAATGCTGACCAGTCATACACAACTATTAACGGAATAAAACTTATGATCTCTGTCTTTCCCGGCGTTTTGTACATGTCGTGCGCAATTCTTCTATGGTTCTATGCCATTGACCATAAAACCTGCCTACTGATGCAGGAGGAGCTGGAAAAAAGAAGGGAAGAAGCAGAAGAGAATTAAGAGGGGGGCTGTGCCTCTATGCAAAATTGAAATTATCACCAGCTCATTGGATGAATACTGCATTGCGAATATGCCTGTGCGACCATCTGAAACAGGGAATATCACCAGCGAATTCAGTGAATACTAATTGACAAAGATTCCTGTGCGACATTCAAAAATGATAACATCATCAGCATTATGAAAAAGTTACTTCCAATACTTTTTTTCGTCATGGCAGCCGTGGTGGCTGGATCATGTACCCAAAAACCGGTTGCATCCGGTAAAACCGCAGCAGAAATTCTGGGCTCCCCCGAATATCAGGCCATTTCATACGGAGGGTATCGCGATGTGACGAGAGATGTACAACCTACAATTCCACAGCTGAAAGAAGATATGAAAATCCTGTCGGCTATGGGAATTAAGCTGCTCCGAACCTATAACGTCCATCTCGATGAAGCAGCCAACCTGCTGGAAGCGATAAGCCAGATGAAGAAGAGGATCCCGGCTTTGAGATGTATGTGATGCTGGGAGCATGGATAGACTGCAAAAGTCCCTGGACAGATCTCCCGACCGCATCGGAAACGAGGAGAGTCCCAGGAATGAGGTGGAAATCAATCGCGCTGTTGAGCTGACCCGGCAATACCCCGATATTGTAAAAATAATTGCAGTGGGCAATGAAGCCATGGTGCACTGGGCATGGGATTATTACGTTGAACCTGCGATAATTCTGAAATGGGTAAACTATCTGCAGGATCTGAAGCAGCAAGGCAGATTACCCGAAAATCTATGGATAACCAGTTCGGACAATTATGCCGCGTGGGGCGGCGGCGGAAGCGAGTACCACCTGGAAGAGCTGAACCAGCTCATTAAGGCTGTTGATTTTATTTCAATGCATACCTACCCCATGCATGAGACGCATTATAACCCCGCATTCTGGAGAGTGCCCGAAGAAGAGGAAGGACTGCCGGACCTGGAGAAAAATTGATGCTGCCATGTTAAGGGCAAGGGATTATGCCATTTCTCAGTATGAGAGCGTGGCAGCCTACATGAAAAGCCTCGGCATTGATAAACCCGTTCATATAGGTGAAACAGGCTGGGCGACTTTTTCGGACGGCCTCTACGGAGATACCGGATCCGGGGCAACCGACGAGTACAAATCAGCTCGCTTTTATCATCTGATGCGCGAATGGACAAATGCAAACGGCATAAGCTGTTTCTATTTTGAAGCGTTTGACGAGCAATGGAAAGATGCCGCAAATCCGCAGGGTTCAGAAAACCATTTCGGGCTGATCAATCTCGAGGCACAGGCCAAATTCGCCCTGTGGGATTTGGTTGATGCCGGCCTCTTTGATGGCCTGACCCGTGACGGCAAATCTGTCACCAAAACATCTAACGGTGACACGGCTGCCCTGATGCAGCAGGTGAAAGTGCCGCCTGCTTTAAGGGATATAATGACCAATCCGCCAGCCGGCGGAGATTGATCTACGATTTTCTTATTATTGGCGTCAGGTCGCGGGTTTACAGGGAGAGTTAGATCAGAGCATGAATATAATCAGCAGTATTTCGTTAATCCATTCTTTCGGAAAATGTCCAGATACTCTGATACTCATCAAGAGGAGGATTCTTTTTGTTCATAGCCAAATCTCTGAATGCCTTTATGCTGGTCTCATGATTAAGATCAATGATGTCCGTAAAAAAATCATCAGCATCCTTTGACAGACAATCCAAAACCAGATAGATATTCTTTGGGGAAATGCCTTAAGTTGTTTGTAACTATTAAGTTAGCATTGGTCTTTATTGCAGCAGCCAAGACATGCCGATCTTTTAGATCACGGCAGTATAAGAGTGTCGATAAGAGGCTCATAGTTTTCGACTAAGGCATCAGGGAAGGCATCATTTACAATTGAAGTTCTTTTTAATGCTTCATTCTTAGATACCCCATTTTGGAGCATGGCTTCGACCCATTCATCAAAAATATGATTACTCCATTTTGGCGTATATAGGTCGTGATGGGCAAACCAAAACAATAGGTCACGAATCCACAGATGGATAGATAACATTCGTATCCAGAACGCAGGTAAATCGAACACTATGTATCATATAATCCTGATTCTTCATCCAAATGCATCAACTCCTGAATTTTGTCTCTTTGATTAGATTTCATCTGCCTCTTAAATAACACTACATCCTCATATTTAACTCTTCTGTGTTTGCCTACTTTAGTGTATGGGAATTCTTCCTTCTTCAAGAAGACCTACAATGTGAGGCCTTGAGCACCCAAGAAGCTCTGCTGCCGCTTGAGTTGTCATCTCCGTTGCAATTGGAACAATGGAAATTGGATTGCCACGACTTATCTCTTTTAAGATTTTAGCCAGAAGCCTTAGGGCACTTATTGGAATTCTGATTTTCTCTGAAGTTTCTTCAATCTCTATTTCAGGTATTTCAGTGCGCAACTGTTCTATAGTGGAAGCAAGAACTTCATATGACTCTCTTGCAGCTCGTTGTTCTTCCTTTCTTGGCTTTCTGATATCAATATAGTTCCATATCCGGTATCGCTAGGTTTTGCTGCAAATATATACGAAATAAACGAAACAAACAAAATAAACGAAATATTTCAAGGCAATCTATATTTTTTTCATTTTTGCTAATACCTGAGACATAGGGCATTAACCCATCATGCTATTTATCAGTTTAATGCCAGGATAATCCGACTTTCTCAGCAAACCTTAATTAGCATGGTCTTACCTGCTTTACCTTATAAAATCGCTGGAATTATTCGTGAAACTCCATGGCGGTCCATCTGAAATTGTTTGTTGTTCAATGCGCAGCGTTTCATCGTCAACCAGTTGCATAATTATGACATTTTCAGAAGGGAAAAGGAAATCGGTATAGGGTTGATTCCAGGATGTTTACAAAGTTGCTGAATGTATAGATTTTGCCGTTCATTAGTTATCTCATTGAACGGGCGGTTGTGGGTGCCGGTTTCTTCGGGATAGAATTCGTACGCAAATGAAGGATTCCGGGAACCGATGTGCCCATTGATATCACATTCTTTTGGGGGTTAAAATTGTTTAAAATCAGACTCAGGTGCGGATCTTCAGGGGCCACAGGTTTTCGGGCATAAACCATAATCCCTGAATGGTTCCTTCCATATCATAACAGACCTCTCCTTCAAACGGAGGCACTTTTCTCTGCAGATACCCCTCATTGCCTGTCTGCACACACTTCAAAATAAAAATCCCTGATTTCGGCGGTGGTATGAGTTCAGAAAACTCACGGTATTTATATAGCCATATTCTCCCCATCTTTCGGGCTTTATCAGGGGCAGATTCTCCCTTTTATCAATGGTACCGTAATCTTATTCCTGTGATTCCCGTCATATCAGGCAATTCTCCAATCCGGTCACCCGCTTTCACCCTTATTTGAGGTTCATATATATTTAAATTGAAAGTGGTACCCCCTGTAGAATAAGAATCTGTTTTGGTAACCTTACCCAGCTGGGCCACGATAGATGCATCCAACCTTGAAAGATGACCATATTTAACCATTATGTCCCTGCAAGCCCATAAAGAGACAGAGTAATCGACATTGTAAGGGGCAGGAAGCTCATTCTCGGTAACAAACAGTATCCACCCGTCACAGGGTGCATAAACAGGGATACTTCCCATGCCCCGTTTTACATCAGTATAATGATGACTTGTCGGGAATACATGTCCGCTGGGATGATAAGTGCCGAGGGAACTATCCTTATCACATCTTCAGTAGCGATTGGTGAAACCGGAAATACTGTGCCTTCCGGACAGAGGGGAGTGATTCTACAAAATCTTTCTCCTTTTTGCATCCTGTAAGAAACAGTACTAAGAATAACAGACACAAATAATAATTTTTTCATTGGTTTTATTGATTCTTAATTTATTGGTCAAATGGAACTTAAATGTAGTAAAATAATCGACCGGTTGGATACGCCGCTTCTTCGCTTCGATACGAAGTCGCGGAAATAAACAAATAAATCAAATAGTCAAATAAACTAATCCCGCAAACAGCGCACAGAATTCCCGCTTTCCTTATAGCAGTAGACCCTGAAGACACCGCTGTGATCGTGAGGAGAGAACCCGGCTCCAGGTGTAATCGGCAGTGTAATCTGTAGCACTCCACCAGGTACCGTAGTTAAGTCAACAACGTCGTAGAAAATACCATTGTATCCCCCTGCGCCACCCGGAAGGGCTGTAAAACCGGTTTCGTTGGTTGCTCCGGTATTTGGACTATTCCAATGCGTTGTTCCGGTTTCTTTTAGTTTGCCCCCTTCATCGGTTCCTCTCCAGCCTGTAACATCAGTCTCTGCCTGGCTGGATCCCAAATGCTTCTCCAGCTCTTTCCATTCCGCATCGCCTGGTAAATGCCAACCTGTCGGGCAAGCCTGCATAGCCGCCGGCCAGTTATATGATACCGTACGTCTGGTAATTGGCTGTGGCTTTGGCATCGGTTATGCTGGTGCCGTTGTAGCCATATACATAGTGGTATGGGTCGGTATATGACTCAGTAGTGGGGCCGACTACATAAGGGAGAAATAGGCGAGGTTTTCTGCCATCCAGGTCTGGGTGCCGATTTTTACCGAATTAATGTTTTCCCGTCACGGGAATCTGTAAAGGTGCCAGTTTCTCCTCCTCCGGGAGTCAATAATATTGATATTTCATCCTCTGCAGTAGCTCCCTGATCATCTTTAGCCGTCACCTTAATCTTTTTTATTCCTTCTTCCTCTTCCGAAGTATTCCAATTATAATTATATGGGACACTTGTTGCTGAACCTATGACAGTATCATTGATGTAAAAACGAATCTCTGCAATCTCTCCATCAGAGTCTTCTGCAGCTGCTGAAATCGTAATGGTTTCTCCAATTACAAACTCGGTTCCTTCAACGGGACTTGTAATTTGACAGCCTGGGAGCTGGTTCTCTTTTGCGCAGCTACTTGTCAAAACTTGCATTACTCCTGTTAGAGTCAGCATGGCCATCCAAATGGTGAGGGTTTTAGATTTGCACTTATTATCAACATCTTCTTTGCCGCATGATGACAGCAAGGCTGAAATAGCGCTAATCAATAGCATTAACTTTTTCATGGTACAATATTTATTATGCTCTGATTTTAGTCTTTAGGTTATCAAATCTGTCCATTCTGTCAGTCAACTGCCTTCAGTAAAATATATAAAAGTAAACATTTTGCATCCGGCACAAATTTTAAAGAAGGTATCTAATTAAGGACTGTCAAGCCATCTTGTCCATCGGACAATATGTTGTTTGCTTGTTTATTGCATACTGTGCCTGACAGCCCTTATTCATTTTATTACTTGCGATTATATCTTTGGTGCTACTTCTTGTATTTCCACGTAAATCACCATTCTTCCGAACAGACCAACGTAGTCCTGGTCCGACCCATCATTGCCAAATATCACATTGAGATCTACCCACATCGGGTCATTGATCGGGCCGTTCACGAAATGTGTTCTATCATCACGCATGGTGCCATTGACATCAAATAATACCGGTACATTTGGATGAATGGCATGAAGGTCTCTCAGGAAGTATTCTTCACTTGCTTTTTTGAATCCAATGACCTTATAGTTTTCCGGAGCCTGATAAACTTTCAATGATTTTGTGCCCTGTATTTTGCTGTGATCTGAATTGTTCTCATGAAGCAGGAAATCCTGTTTCAGGTATGCCTCCGTACCATTATTCCTGATAGTCAGATTGGAGTGAATGTTGATGTCGATGTACCTTCCTCCCGCTTCTCCATTTCCATTCACTATGTTATATCCAATCGGTGGTCCCGCGTGATCGAGCCAGTAACTTTTGTTTGAAGTCACCTGTGTTTGTTCGGCGGGAAATTTAGCTCCACACGCACAAAATGACTCGATGGGGCAAGGTCTGGCATTTGTTCATACTGCGTCACGTTGATGTTTGCCAGCCTTTGCTGGTCAAAAGGAAAATTTTGGACTATCGATATGTCTTTATCAAATTGCTTGCAAATATTGATCCACTTGTGACAAGCTGGTTGTCGATGCTTTTACATCTTCCGTTTTGAACTCATTGGGCTGCTTTTGAATGTACAACAGGTTGCTGCGCATACGATTGAGCTTCCTTCGGTAGTAGGTTAGCTGATCGAGCAGGGCTCTCTGCTTATTGAGATTTAGCTTATCCGGGCCCCCGGCAATTTGTTGAAATTCCGGAAGATTACTGTACTTCATTACCGTGTAAAGCAAGACTCCCCCCATATTTTTCTTGTGAATTTGATTGGCCTGCAAACAATTCTGCCTTGTATCGAAAATTAGATATGACATCTTTTAGTTCATCAATAGATTGAGGTCCTTTGAAGGTGGCGCCATAACTATCTATCGTGATACTTCTTGATTCATTTTCTTTGTTCTTTCTGGTTTCTGAATCTCTTTAATGCTTAGATTGGCCGACATGCCAAACCATTGACATTTAGCTTGGTATCATTGCTGAATGTAACCTGTTCACTGCTTTTGTACAGTTCATACGAGGTTGCAGCCCGAAGTCCGGCGCCGTATTGTATTGACATTATGAAGCAATCTCCGTATTGCTGATAGAAACTATTGATGCCCTGGTTTTTCAGAACATCCATCGCTGTCTGATTCAGTTTTAAGTTTTCCAGGGTGGTGTATTCAAGAAAAGTTTCCATCTCGATAAACCCCACATAAGATTCATTAAACCGATGACTTTCCGTATTTTTTTCAAACTTAGTTCTCGAGCTGCCGGAAACAAATAAGTAGCTTCCTGATGCTCGGACATCTACGCCGAGATGTTTGTAGTAATCCTCCAGCGATCTGGCATAATTGTGAATTCTCTTACATTATTTAGCATGCAGTCGCTGGATGTCTTGCTGTGCAATCAACTCTAAGGCCGGAAGCTTGGGATCTTTTAGCAGTGAATTGTATCCTCTTCCAATATTCACGGCCTGCGATTTAACAGGAGGCTCTATGTCAAATATCGGGCTTTCTGCAGGAGAAAAGTACACCTTTTCAGCACTTTTGACCATCGCCCGTTTATTATTAATTTACTGATATCATCAATTTTGGCAGCTTGCATTGTGCCGGCAATGCTCTCTTGATTACCAGTGGAGTTATTTATTTTTTCAATGGTTTTGATTTCTGCGACAGTGATCATGCCGCCGGAATTGCTTTGACCCTGGATACTGCTGGCTGATTGTCCAACATACCCTACGATACCTATAAGCTGATATCCGGCTCCTATTGCAGCGCTCTCACTGGAAGGATGACTCAATGTCATGTAATCTTTGCGTGATGGGCTGTACATACCTAAGCGGTACAAAGCCTGAGCCGGGATTCTGGGCTACATAACCCTGAAGGCGAATTTTCTTGTATCCGGCAGGTGGGCTGGCCGTATTTGAAGAAAAATTATCTGTTGTCGCGACATTATAATCAAATACAGAGGAACAAAGCCTGATGTTTGTTCTTGTTGACAGAAAACCTTCCGATCGGATGGTGATGTAACCGGCGCTTTTTGCTGCAGCGTTTCCATCCTTGGTGGCGGCAAGAAAGTTGTCGGCCCTTTGCCCATTCCAGTATTGGGTCAACTCGAGGACTGAGCAAAGGCGCCATAGACTTGCCAGTGCCAGTAAGAATAGTGTGATTTTTCTGATAGAAGTCATAGCAATTATTTTTTGGTGAATGATCAAAGCTATGATCCTTTTATACGATTCACTTTTACTATGCTTTCAATGGCAGTTACTATTCGATATTGGTCAAAATGCTCATGTACTATTCTTTGCATTTGACCCATAAAAATGAGATCAAAAAACTGTATGTCACTAGGTTATAGATTGCATGGATACCAAATGCTATCTATAAGTGTCTCTACGAAGCAACAGTGATTGCTTATTGATGCTTCAGTTCGGTGGGTGCAAGACCATATTCCTTGAATGCGCGACTGAACCAGGAAGGATCATTGAAGCCACAGGCATAGGCTGCTTCCGATACATTCATTTGTTGTGCTTCAATCAGGTACCGAGCCTTTTAAGCTTGACCGAGCGAATGAAAACAGCGGTAGATTTGCCTGTCATGGCCTTTATTTTGCGATAGACCTGTGATTCGCTTAGCTGAAGTTTTCTGGCAAATTCTAATGGGCCAAAGCCAGTTGCACCCAACTCTGATTGAATAATCTTGATTGCCTTTTTGAGAAACTGGTTTTCAGCTATTCCTATGGCCTTTCCGGACTCATAATTGAAATGCCCCAGGCTGAACTTTTTAATCAGCTTTTGACGTTGCACAATCAGCTGCTCTATCTGTGTCAAAAGTTCTGATTTCAAACGGCTTGATCAGTATGCATCAGCACCTTGAGATAAACCTGACTTTATCGGTATTGGCTGGCTTTTGCGGTTAGCAATATCACAGGGATATGATCTGTACGTTCATCTTCTTTTATTATCCTGCAAACATCATAACCATCCATGATGGGCATCATTACATCTGAGATGATGATGTCTGGTATGTATGTGAATGCTTGCTCAATACCTGCCTTCCCGTTGGGGGCATAGATGGTTTGGCATACTTCAGAGGCAGCCAAGTCTTAATGTAACTTGCCACGTCTTTGTTGCTCTCAATAAGCAAAACAAGTATGTTTTCATCCTCAGCTATCTGTGCAGCATTCAGCTCTTGCTCTTTTGTTTCAATATAGTCGAACTCTTCCTCTACAGGCTGTATATTTTCCAGGGTATAATCAAGTTCGAACGTTCCGCCTGGTTGGTGATGGGTAATTGAACACAGAAATTCGCTGCCCATTTGTGGTTTGCTTTGCACGCTAATGGCTCCTTTCATCAAAGTGACCAATTCTTTTGTGAGAGACAAACCAAGTACCAGAGCCCAAACCAACAGTTTGGCCTGGCCCCTGAAGAAAGCGATAGAAGATCTTGAATGCTAAATCTCTTCAGGAAGTCCAATGCCGCTGTCCTTCACTTTCAGCATTAGCAGATTCCCCCGGTATTTTCCTGGATACATGAAGAATGATGGTTCCATCTGCCGGTGTATTTTTGATGGCGTTGGATAATAAATTGGAAACGATCTTTTCCAGCTGTTCAGGATCAAAGTCCATAAACAAGGAATCGATTTCATCATATATCATAAGGTTAATACCTTTCGAAGATGCAAGTGAAGAATAACTGGGACGAAAGATATTTAAGGTCAGGAAACCACATTCAGCTGAATTGGTTTATAATCAACTTTGTTTGTTTACTAATTTGGCCAGATCGAGTACCTGATTTGGTAATCTTCAAAAGCTGATTGCCATTACGCGGTGTACTTCATTTGCAAATCTGACAGCAGCACTATTATCTCTTCTGCAACTCAGATCATCTTCTATCTTTTTGGCGATGCCATTGATGATAGTCTACGCGGTTACTGACCTCAGTGAGATAGATTTAAAAAAATTGATTTTAAGTTGTCCAGTTCCTTCAGCTTTTTAGCCTCCATATCTCTTGAGTCATCCCGGACTCGTGTCTTTAACCGTTTCTTTGTTAATGAGTAAATCTACTGCAGGTAATGCATAGATCAGCAATCCAAACATAAGGAAGTACCCAAGATAAGCGATGTTTGATAAATACCAGGGTGGGTTAATGCTAACATCGATGGCAACAGGCGTACCTGTCCAGGCACCATGAGGCCTGGCAGCCCGAGCCATAAATGTGTAGTCGCCAGGTTTTAATTCCTTGTAGTTTTGCCCTGCTCGCCGATTACCTGCCATCTACCCAGTCTTTTGCTAACCCGATTAATTTATATTGATATCGAATATTGGATGGTGAATGAAAATCCAAAGCTGTGAACCGAAAGAGATAAAATTATTTTCATATGATAGGCGGATGCTTTTATGATGTAAAAGATCCTTTTCTTACTTTCATTCATGACTTCAATATTCCCGTTTATCAGCCGTTAAAAGGAACTTCACCTGCCTGAAGCAGATGCTCCGGATGAAAAAAAGTAAAGCCCTTCGCTCCACCAAAGTATAAATATCCTTTTGGAATCCTTAAAGGCGCATGAAGGCCAGAAAACGTCCTTCTGCACACCTTCAGACTCATTGTAGTTTTCAAATGAATTCAGATGGCTGTTCAATCGTGAAATTCCTTTATGGGTACTAAACCACATGTCTCCGTTGTCATCAGCAACAATTCCTGTGATGACATTTGAAGCTAAACCATCTCTTTCGTAGTAGTTGATAAATTGATCAAGGTCTCTTTAATAGGAGCTTTAAACCACGCGTTCAGTACTTACAGATATTGCCTTTGGCATCCTCCGCAATATGGCTTTACGACTGTTGTCTGGCAAGGCTCGTGTCTGCTTCGGGTTGTTAAGATATTTGACATACTCGGTCCGGCCCTTCTTCTTCAACCTGAGTCCTCCGCCTGTACGTACCAAACCAGCTGTATCTCCCAGATGGTCAGTAACACTATTTCTGTAACCGGATATACCTGTGCACTGTCACTTTTTTGTCCTGGCCTGTTTAACGATTGCAAAACACCGGTATTTATGTCATATGAAAAGGCATTCTTCTGGCTGCGTCCCTATCAATCAGATTATCTTGCTGTTCACCTGAGAAGGTCATGATTTGTTCTTGCAGAACTTGTAGAGCTGTCTTTTGTCAGGACAACCGACCTGAAGTATTTTCTCAAGTTGAAGAGTCAAAGTTGAAGAAGGTAGGGTACATTGGTTCCCAGATAAAGCTTATTGCCCATTCTTTTCAGTGCGTAATACTCGAGTAAAAGTCTCTTGGTGGTAGGAAAATGCATCGTCTGCCCGGATTTTGGATCAAAAAGATAAAGCCCTTTATCTGTACCTACCCAAACTTCTCCTATCTATACCTTCCTCAAAACTAAATATTGTGTGCTCGGCGGGCAATGCCTCTGAAGCCAACAGACTAACCTGCCTGAATCTGATTCCTGTAGGGGCTGAGCACGTTGATCCCTTTGTTGGTGCCGACCCAGAGCATATTCGTTTCACTCCTCTAAACAATGACAAAACAATGGTCCCATGGTAAGATCGAATTTGGAGGTCACCTCCGTGGAATCGATCCACGAATCCCTCTGGACGCACCGACATATAGCCGCTATTGCAGCGACCCAATCCAGAAGTTGCCATTTGCATCATGCAGAAACGCATTGTTAAATACTGAAGGGAGGTTACCGTTCTGCGGCCGGTAATTGTGGTTACTCCGTACGCAGTAAATAGCTGGGACAATTCAGCGAACCGGCAAACACATATCCTTGTTTACATGAAGCGAGATGATATGTTGGCATTCCCCACATAGCCATCCTGAAAATAGGCTGTAAACTCTTGCTTGTCAGGCCGGAAGCTAATAACGCCACCCCATGTTGCGAGCGCAGAGGTTGCCATATGTATCAAGGGGAAATCCTACCAATAGTACTGTTGATTTTTAATATTATTATTTTGCGGCAAAAAGCTTTCTTTCTCCAGAATCCGGATCAAAGCGAATCAAACCACCGGCCCCAGGTTGCCAACCACAAGTTTCCATCCAGGTGTCTCTTGGATTCCACAAATACTACTGGATAGTCCGTCTTCCACAAAGTAGCGATTGAAGCTGTCTGAAGCAGGATGATAATATGGGTTGACGTCCTGGTGGGACCCAAAGACCTCTTTGTGTCAATAAAAGGTCCCATATCCAGTTGTAGCTCAGTGAATTTGTGTCGCCAGGTATAGGTTGATAAATTTTGAAAGATCTTCGGTCATATCTGTTTGAGCCCATCCTGCGGTAGCTAATCCTTAAGTAGCCCGTTGAATCTGTGAGTCTGTCATAGACTTCCGGATGAGAGAGGCCATCTTCCTGGTTTTAGATTGTAAATTTTGCTAAAGGCAGTATCTGGTTGAAATTCCGGGTTTGAATAAGCTGCTAACTCCTGATTCAGAGCGAAAAGTATAAAGACTGAAAAAATCAGCCCTGGAAAGCTATCCTCGTGTATAAAACTATATTTAACCGGCAATGATTTGCTGTTTTACAGTATATAGTGATGTATATCAAAAATTGTTTTCCGGGTATGCCTCTTCAGGAAAAACCACAGGTATACTTATTCTGTCATTTCTCCACAGATGACTTACCCGATCTGCCAGGGGTGGCTTTGAAGGACTGATTCAAGGAGTTTTACGCGGATTTGTTATTGTTTCTTATCTTTAAGATGATGAAAGAAGCAGAAAAGAGCGAACTGGAACTCATCATCCGTGATGAGATAAGAAAACTGGAGCTGAGACTTAAAGAGCTAAGTGCATTTTACGGTCTGCGATTGTCCTTGTGGATAATGCAATAGGCCGTGTTTCCAGAATGGATGCCATAAACAATAAAAGTATATTTGAAGCCAGTGAACGGAATCTGCAGAAGAGACTGTCTCTCTTGAATCAATCCTTACATCTTATCAACGATCATGACTTTGGAGTCTGCATTAAATGCAGGAAGTCCATTCCCTTTGAACGGCTGAAGGTCCGTCCTGAAATACGATACTGTGTGGAGTGCTTCGTATAGGTCCCTGTTTCACCGTTAAGGATTTGTGGTTAAATCATGAGGGACGAACAGCCATATCTTATTCAGCTTATTTTAAATGTATGATTGTTTGATAATTGAGACATATCATTTCTGTCATATCATATCTTTGGTTTAAAGCCCGGATGCGTTCATGTACCTTTCGCTGTATCTGTTTTCAGGTGATCCTGAAGCTTTCAGAGGTTTTGTGGAAACTAATGAAAGGATACGCGTCCTGCATAACTTTGATCATCCAATCACTCTCGGCAAAAAAGACAGGAGCATTTTCTTTATCATATGCTATAAATGAAGCCTTCCGGCTTACAAACTCATTTAAGTCTGCGGGCACATCACAGGTAAACCACAGAGCCTTCACATATGGCAGCGGCCGCAGATCACATAAAGCACCGTATTCATGTTCAAGCCTGAATTTTATGACATCAAACTGAAGCTCTCCCACTGTTCCGATAATTTTTCTGTTTCCGGGTTGCTGAAGGAACAATTGTGCAAGTCCTTCATCAGTAAGTTGCCTGACCCCCTTTTCAAGTTGCTTGCTTTTTGAAGGGTCGCGATTAATCACTTCTCTCAGTAATTCAGGTGCGAAATTGGGGACTCCCTTGAAATGCAGATTTTCACCTTCGGTAAGTGTATCTCCGATTTTCAGAGATCCTGTATCATAAACCCCGATCACATCACCAGGGTAGGCCTCGTCAACAGTGCTTCTCGAATTAGCAATAAATGCCGCAGAGGAAGAAAATCGCATATTCTTGTTTAACCGGGTATTGTAATACAGTTTGTTTCTTTCGAACACGCCGGAACATACTCTCAAAAAGGCCATCCGGTTACGGTGCTTGGGATCGAGATTTGCATGGATCTTAAAAATGTATCCCGTAAAACCGGGGTCATCAGGTTTGACTAAACGCTCATGTGCCTCTGACCGGGTTGGTGAGGGAGCTATTTCAATAAAAGTATCAAGCAGCTCAAGAACACCTGTATTATTAAGCGCACTGCCGAAGAAAACAGGAGCAAGGTATCCTTCGAGATAAAGGTTCTTTTTGAAATCAATTCGTACAGATCTTTTATCAGGGCCGTCTCTTCCCATAGATGGTTTAGTGTTTCCAGGCCGACATATTCTTCAAGCAAGGGATCTGAAATATCGCCTGTTTCCAAAAGATGCTCCGATATATTGCTCTTTTCAGGGGTGTACAGTTGTATGTTGTTTTTGAAAATATTGTAAACCCCCTTGAAATTGCTCCCGGCCTGCCGGCGGGGTGAGACTGGGATCGCTGCAATGTTTAGTTCCCGTTCCAGCTCTTCCAGGAGGTCGAAGGGGTCTTTGCCTTCCCTGTCCATCTTGTTTATAAAGATCATTACCGGGGTTGCTCTCATGCGGCATACCTCCATCAGGCTGCGGGTTTGCACCTCCACCCCTTTTGCGCTGTCAATCACAAGTATGACACTGTCGACAGCCGTCAGGGTACGGTATGTATCCTCAGCAAAGTCTTTATGTCCCGGAGTATCCAGTATGTTTATCTTGATATCCTTATAATCAAAACTCATTTACTGAGGTGGCCAAGGCACGAGATACCCCTCTGTTTCTTCTGTCCCAAGAGAAATCAGAAGTGGCGGTTTTTCTGATCTTATTACTTCTTTTACCGGCACCTGCAACATGGATGGCGCCTCCAAAAAGGAGCAACTTCTCGGTAAGGGTTGTTTTACCGGCATCCGGATGCGAAATGATAGCAAAGGTCCGTCTTCTTTTTATCTCGTCATGTAAACTCACAATCACAATTTATGTGAATACCTGAGCGGGTATTCCTGTTAATAATTTTACATTGATTTGGCAGTTGAGGGCAAGATTATGCAGCTCCTGCCTGAGGCTGTCCGACAGGTCAATCAGGGTGGAGTATTAGCACAATCTTTGGGAACCGCCTTTTCATTTGAAGGCGCAAAAATTAATAAAAAATTGGCGCCCTGACAAAAGGTGTTTATGTCAATTCTTGATCCGGATGGAACCTGTTGACAGGGCTGAAATGAAAACAGGCAGCCGGAAAGGCTGCCTGAGGGTGGACCCGGTCGGGATCATGACCAGCGACTCCCTGATTATGAGATTTTTATGAGGGTTTACATAGATTTCTACAGATTTGTAGCTCTTTGTACCAGTTATTTTTGCTGCATACCCCAGACAACCCTGACCACTCTCCGCCGGAGTTATAGTTGTCTTTAAATCAAATATGCATCAGAAATTTGCTGTTATGAATGAAAGAATTGTTTGGTACGGAAGCATTAACCTGCTTAGCTTTGGCAGTGCCGAAGAAAGTATCATGCGACCCGAAAGCTGAAATATCGCCAATGAACTGATTCAGAGCATAAAGAAAGGTTCTGGTCCGTGATCCCTCCTTTTTTATTATTTTTGAAATTATGGAAGAAAAAACGAAGCCCATATTCAACAAGCGAATTTTCTGGGATGTAAACTTTGAGCAGATTGATTATGATGCCAAAGCCAACTTTGTTATCGAGAGGGTTTTTGAACGGGGCGATGTTGAGGATATCCGTCAGTGCCGCAGGTATTATGGCGATGAAAAAGTGACTTCCGCCCTGTTACAGGCAAAATACCTGCCGCTTCATACTATTCATTTTGCCAGCGCAATAATTGATAAACCACTTAAAGAATTCAGATGCTACATACTGAGACAGTTGAATCCGGAACTCTTTCCTTACTGAAAAAACTGATGGTTTTGCCATCACTTAAGCCGTTCGCGCTTGTTGGTGGAACCGCTCTGTCTCTTCGATATGACCATCGCAGTTCTATTGATCTTGATCTTAGTTTTCACGAACAGTTTGATCACCGCCAAATCGTTGATGAACTTGAAGCAACTTTCCAGTATAGTTTTGTTTACAAACAACAGCAAACAGGGTTTGGAGTTTTTTGTTTTATTAATGACATTAAAGTTGATTTTGTTTACTTTCCACACCCGCTGATTGAAGAAATTGAGGTTGTCGATAATATCAGGATGTACAGCAATGCTGATAATTTTTATTCAGGCAGAGGGACAAGTCGGGAAGTCCAGTCAAGGTAAACCTTAAAATAGTTCAATATCAATGACAGGAGGGGTAACTGCCTGCGCAAAAAATTTCTTCGCATTGCGATGCGTGTAACCGCTTTCTGCGCAGACTCAATTCTTTATACATCGTACAGAAAATCCTAAATTCTTAAGGTCGGAGCCTCTATAAGCATTATTATAATCATAGACAAGATACCGTTCCCAGGCACTATCTGAACTTAGGTTATCCTCCGTAGCAGACCACCATACTCCAAACTCCCCCTTATTCACGTAGTTTCCGCTTAATTGGCGAAAGCCTCCAGGCAGTGCCGTAAACTTACTTGAATTGTCAGCGTCTGTATTTGGACTGTTCCAATGAGCTGTGCCGGCTTCTCTCAATTTACCGCTTGCTTCCGCTTCTCCTCCAAGTTGTGTTATAAGCGTTGTCCATTCGTCATCCGTGGGTACATGCCATCCGGTAGGACAAAGTTTACCGGTGGTTACTGCGTACCAGTTATATAATGCTCCATATGTACTTTTATTAGAAGTTTCATTATTTTCATACCAGCAGTATCCCGGAGTTGCCAGATTCTCCCACGCAGGGTCGTCAATGACAAGTGGGATAGAGCCTCCGTCATTATATTTTGTGGTCTTAAGATTTTCTACGAGCCATATCTGTGTTCCAACAGTAATTGAAGTATAAACGTTGCCATCACCATCTTTTATGGCATCAGGATTATTTTCTTCTTTTTTGCAGCTGCTTGCCAGCAACAAGAACACTACACTAATAATTATTAGTGTACTTCAATTAATTGTCTCTTTTTCATGGGAACCTGATTAATGATTGATCAATCATTAGTCGGGCCAGTTGATTCATAATAATTAATCAACCAAATAAAGTTAGGAAAAAATCTTCACAAACAATACTTCTTCAGTCAAATCCTGGCACAATTATTTATAGCTCCACCTCTTTACATCTAAACAATTTTCTTACCAATGGTATCACTTACCTGTTCACCAATGAATTTAGCAAAATCTGTGATATCATTACCAACACTGGCCTTTTCTAATGCGGACATATATTGCTCGCGCTTATCCAATTTTATAACTGTCCATGGATAGTTTCCTGATGCCAACATTACATTCATTAGAAATACTAGCCATTCTTCCGTTACCATCAAAATATGGATGAATATAAACAAAGATGAAATGACCAAGAACAACACGAACACTTACTTCCGGCTCTTCTTTTAGCAAATCAAAAAAAACAGGCAATGTATCCCGAACCGCTTCATGTCCGGGGGTGCATGCATTGAGCCATTTATGTAAACGGGCCCATTACGATATCCTGCCAAATCTGATGCTTTTACAAGCCCCACTGCTACGCTTGGAGCGAATAATTCGCGGTACCAACTACCATGGTCGTTGTCAACAACTTCTCCTGGATTCGAATGCTCCAGAACAGATCTTATACTATCCATAACAACCTGAAAAGCCTGAAAATAACCTCGTGCAGCCATGGCATCTTTTTGCTGTCTATCCTCAACGCTCCTATTGGGATCCCAATCACCACCTGCTACTTTCTCAATCAGTTCAGGAGTGACCCGATAACCTTCAATGGAAAGTGAATGATAAGCATCACTTCTATAATTTTCCTTAACATGCTTGAGATAATCATCTACCTTTAACACTTCTTTCGGAGTGTCGGGAAAATATTTTATCACCTCATTTCTCATTTGTTTCCACATGATTTTAATTCGATTGACATATGGTGATACTTCTCGTGAACTTGGCTCAAAATCTATCTTTTCATCAAATGGGTCGGTTTCCCTTACATCATAACCGGCAGATTTCATGGTGTCCATAATACTATTGGCAATCTTATCATTTCCAATATTCCGAAACGCTCCCGAAAGTCTTCCGGCAACCAAACTTTTACCCCCATCCAATAGTTTCGCCAATACTCCCGATGAATCTTTTACCATGGCTAAGCATATTCGTGCATCCGTTGGATGGCGTGTATAAAAGTCAGAACTAACGGCAACAAATCCTGCTTCAAAAGAATAAACCTGCACACCTTCAATTTCGTTACGCGCATTATGAGGAGGAATTTCCACTTTTGAATCAAAAATTGAAGAGTCATGTAATAGATTCACTTTGTTATTAGAGGCTTTGGGAGAACGAATAAGAAGTTGGCCTGGTACCATGAAATTGCCACTATGCAATGAAAGCGATTGTTCCGGAGATAAACACCAATCCTTACCAAAACGGGTATCAATGTATAAAGCGATGAAATTCCAAAAAGAAAGATACCAGGATGTCGTTTCACCTTGCTTTTCATCAGAAGTACAGGAAATATACCAACCCTTGATTACTTCCCTTATGAATCCATTTACAATTAATCGTTCTTTATGAGTTCGGGTCAGATCATCAGCTTTGATAACAGCAATACCTTTTTCATTTTGAAGTTTCTCAAGTTCGATTAAAGATTCAGCAAGTTTTTCTGCAGGCGTAGCCATGATCATCTCTATTTAATGTTCAATAATCGGTTCTGTTTCTTTTTTAGTGAACAGCGTTGTGTTAAATTCAGTATATGCTGCTGTGTCAAATTAAGTATATTTTGTAAATATACACATAATCAATGAAATAACGCTAGTTTAAAAATCTTTCTTTTCGGTTGAAAAGATTACGAGAATAGTATAAATTTCCACCACCAATTAATTTTAAATCAGTATTAACAGGATTGATTTTTTCTTTTAAAATCCACGGTCAGAACTCCATTTTTATCTCAAAAGTTTAAAATAAGCTCATAAATGTTATTTAACATATTTTTTAGTATCTTGGATTTGTAATTGACGCATTGTAAACAGGTAATGTATTCTGTCAATGGTCCTTAGATCGGATTTGTAACAACTAAAACCGTCTGTTTTATTTCTAAAAACCCGGATAGTATGTCTGAAAAGAACAATAACATAAATCTTGGCCTGGATATTGGCTCGATTTCAATCAACACTGTGGTTATGGATGATAATGCATCCATTATTGAAAACCGCTACGACTTCAACCACGGTAAACCTTTTGAGAGACTGAGATCCATCCTCGAGGATATTGAGAAAAAATACGGCGGCGGGAAAATCGGCTTCGTAGGTATCACCGGAACAGGAGGACAGTTGGCAGCCGACCTGATCGGGGGAGAATTTATTAATGAGATCGTCGCACAATCATCATCCGTATCCAGACTTTATCCCGAGGCAAAAACGATCATTGAGATGGGTGGAGAAGATTCAAAGCTGATCTTCATGGAACACATCGATGCATCAGCCTCCCGCTTGTCTGAATTTGAATTAAATACCCTGTGTGCGGCCGCTGGTACCGGTTCCTTCCTCGACCAGCAGGCAAAAAGGATCGGGGTTTCCATAGAAAATGAGTTTGGAGAGCTGTCGCTTAAATCCGAAAATCCGCCGCGTATCGCAGGACGCTGCAGTGTTTTTGCAAAAAGTGATATGATCCACCTGCAACAGATCGCCACACCGATACACGATATCGTCGCCGGATTGTGCTTTGCGGTTGCCAGAAATTTCATCAGTTCACTGGGAAGGGGAAAGAAATTCGAGGTCCCGGTTATTTTCCAGGGCGGAGTGGCAGCCAATATCGGGATGGTCAGAGCCTTTAAGGAACTGCTGAAGGTTGAAGACAAGGACCTGATCATACCTGAATATTATGCATCAATGGGAGCCATAGGTGCCCTGTACGATATCTTCGATAATAAGACAGAAGTTCGTCCGTATAAGGGCACAGCTGATCTTATTGCCCATATCGAAGGGGAAAAATCGAAGGGAAAATCCTTTGAACCCCTGAAGGATCCGAAATCTGATATCAGGAAAGAGGTGTATAAAATACCTGATTCTGAGGAGAAATATGAGGTTTACCTGGGTCTCGACGTCGGATCACTGAGCACGAACGTGGTTCTGATCGATAAGGAGAACCGCGTCATCGCAAGACGCTACCTGCCCACCGCAAGCAAACCGCTGGAGGCCATCAGGCTGGGGATGTCGGAGATAGCCGAAGAAATTGGCCACAGAGTCGTTGTGAAGGGCGCAGGTACCACAGGGTCCGGAAGATACCTCACCGGGGATTTCATCGGGGCCGACCTCATAAAAAATGAGATCACTGCCCAGGCCACAGCAGCTATCGTCTATGATCCCAAGGTGGATACTATCTTTGAAATTGGCGGACAGGATTCCAAGTACATCAGTATTGACAATGGCGTGGTGGTGGATTTCGAGATGAACAAAGTGTGTGCCGCCGGAACAGGGTCCTTCCTGGAAGAGCAGGCCGAGAAGCTGGAAATTAATATCAAGGAGGAATTCGGCAACCTGGCCCTCAGTGCCAAACGGCCGGCCGGACTGGGCGACAGGTGTACGGTATTCATGGAATCCGACCTGAACTCCTTCCAGCAGAAAGGAGTTGAAACAGATAACCTCGTCGGTGGACTGGCTTATTCGATCGTGCATAACTACATCCAGAAAGTAGTCAGGAAAAAAAGGATCGGCGACCATATCCTCTTCCAGGGGGGGGTCACAAATAACAAAGCCGTGGTTGCTGCCTTTCAACAGGTCACGGGCAAAAAGATCCACACACCCCCGCATTTCGACGTGACAGGGGCCATCGGTGCTGCCATGCTGGCAAGGGACCATGTCCTGGAATATAAGCTGAAGACCAGGTTTAAAGGTTTTGACATCAGCAAGGTGCCCTACAAGGTTGATAAATTCACCTGCAGGGAATGTTCCAACCAGTGCGAGATCCGAAGGGTCAGGATCGAAGGAGAAAGCAAACCGCTGTATTATGGCGGCAGGTGTGAAAAATACGAGGTAGAGGAGAGAAAAGGCAAGGGAGAAGGGATCCCGAACCTCTTCGAAGAGCGCCTGGCCATGCTGATGGATGGCTACACGGAGCAGGAAGCCGGTAAAGATAAGATCACCATCGGTATTCCACGCGGATTGATGGTTTTCTATCAGCAGTTCCCTTTCTGGCGTACCTTCTTTGAGGAACTTGGCTTCCGGGTGGTCGTGTCGGAAGAGACCAACAACCAGACCGTTAAGAAATCCAAGAACCTGGTCGTCGCAGAGACATGCTTCCCCGTTGAAGTAATGCACGGTCATGTTTATGAATTCCTGGAGAAGGGCGTGGACTATATCTTCACGCCATTCATGATCAATGCCAAGGGTACTGACGATAACCCCACCAATAATTGCAACTGTCCGTGGGTACAGGCCTTCCCTTATATGGTAAAATCTTCCATGACCAAGGAACAGGAAGAAAAACTCCTGATGCCGACACTCACTTTCAGGTACTTCGGGAAAGTAACCTCGCAGCAGTTGTATGATTACTTCGGAAAGAAATTCGGGATCACCAGGAAAAAGATCACCGCTGCCATGCTGCTGGCTGATGGCAAACAGATCGCATTCGAGGAGAGGGTAAAGGCCCGCGGACGCGAGGTGCTGGCCAACCTGCCGGAAGATAAGGAGTGCCTCGGCATCATCGGCCGACCATATAATACCGGCGACCCGGCCCTGAACCTGAGCGCCGTGGAGAAACTCATCAACCTCGATTGCCTGCCTATCCCCACTGACTTCCTGCCACTGGATGATGAGAAGATCACAAGCGACTATGTCAGGATGTACTGGCCCAATGGTCAGCGTATCCTGGGCGCAGCACGATACATCTCGAAGCATCCAAAACTGCATGCCGTGTATATGGGTAATTTCCGCTGCGGACCGGATTCCTTCCTCTCGCATTTCGTGCATGAAGAAATGGCCGGGAAGCCATTTATGGAGATCGAGGTGGATGAGCATAGCGCCGACGCCGGACATATTACAAGGTATGAGGCCTTCCTCGACAGCCTGAGAGGTTCAAGATTAGGAAAGAAGGAGCTGAAGAAGATCACTATTCCGCGGAAAACAGCATCTGCGCCAATGAAGGACCGCATCCTCTATTTCCCCTATATGAATGATGCCTCTTATGTGATCGCTGCAACGTGCAGGAGCTTTGGCATCAATTCCGAATCACTTCCTATGCAGACCGCGGAAGATGTTGAACTGGCCAGGAAATACACCTCAGCACGGGAGTGCTTCCCCATGATAGCAACAACCGGAAGTTTCCTGAAAAAACTCATGGAACCGGGCGTCGATCCGACCAGGGTCAGCTTCTTTATGCCCGACCATAACGGGCCATGCCGCTTCGGTCAGTACAATAAATTCCAGCGGGTGCTTTTCGACAGGCTGGGATTCGAGAAGGCAGAGATCATTTCTCCTGCCAATGACACCTCCTATGAAGATATTTCGGCAGGACATGGTACAAAATTCCGCTACAACAGCTGGAAAGGCTTTGTCGCCGTAGATCTCATCAGGAAATTCAAACAGGAACACAGACCCTATGAACTGATACCCGGACTGACGGATAAAGTTTACCAGCGCGGGCTCGACGCCCTCGTAAAATGTGCCGAGAACGATGCGAAAGGCTATCCCGAAACCCTCGAAAGGATCGGCAGGTCATTCAGCGAGATCCCCCTGAGAAACGGTCAGCGCAAACCGGTTATCTCCGTGATGGGAGAAGTGTTTATGAGAGATAATCCCTACTGCAGCGCCTTTATGGTCGACAGGCTGGAGAAGTATGGAGCCGAGACATTGATAGCCGGATTTTCACAGTTCGTGGTATACTTCACAATACGATACCTGCGCGACAGCAAGTGGAAAGGCGATTACCGGGGGATCCTGAAATCAAAGATCCAGGATTTCATACAAACCATCTCTTCCAACAAGATCACCAAAGCTGTGTGGGAAATGTATGACAACAAACTGGATGTAAGTGTCAATGAAATGCTGGACTCCAGTGCTCCTTATATCCACAGGCATTATGACGGCGATCCCGCAGTGAACCTTGGAACTTCTGTGGCGCTGGCAAAGAGAGGGGTGTCAGGACTGGCGAACATCATTCCCTTCACCTGTATGCCGGGTGCCATTGTTGAAGCGGTTTCTCATAAGTTCAGGGAGGACTACAACCATATTCCTTCCGTTCATATTGCATTTGACGGACAGGAAGATACTTCGATCGATCTGCGCCTGCAGGCATTTATGCACCAGGCATACCAGTACAGAGATCACCACAGACTGACGGAATTCAGTGATTCCATGAAGAAGCACCTGGAGAACCAGGCGAAGTATAATATTTTTATCATCCCTCCAGTATTCTTATCAGGTCATTATTTAAGTAATACACTTCAAGTCCGTCTTTCTTTGGTGTCAGTACTTTATATTGAATCAATTCATTCATATATTTTGTTAAAGTTGTTCTTGAAGATTTATCAACTACATTTCCAATGCTGCCGGGTTTAATGTAGGGTTGCGAAAGATAGTTCGTTTAATTCTTTGTTTGTACCTTTTATTTTTGATTTTGTGTAACTAGGATACTTCCTTTGCTCTATCTCTTTATAATGTTATTGGTATGTGATGTTTGTTATTGCATACTACTATTCCAATCTCCCTGCTTCTTATGATGATTAATTAAATATAAATCGTCTTTGTTAATTATTATATACTTCGACATATACTTGGGTGTGATAATTTGATAAAGAAGGTTTATATTTGCCGGTTCTGCCTTCTTCCCTTGTATCTATTGTTTAATTGATTGAATAACATCTTCTTTTTCAAGTTTTGTATTTCTCTTTCTTTAATATTGTATAGATTATCCTTAGTTTTCGACCAGTCCTTCGCCTCTGGTGGAGTATATAATCTCCTCCCTGTCTGATTCACTCTGTCCTCTTGATAAATTTGGTCTGTTTATTGTATCCTCTTTTTTCTAAATCCCTTTTATTTTGGATTCGGTTTTTCCTGTTTCCTGTTATGTTATATCCTGTCCCAGTGCTTCTCTGTGCTCTCTAACCTCTTTTGTTGTCTGCTTTCTTCCTTATATGTTTTAAGTCTTCGTTGTGAATATATATCTCTAATTAGTTCTTGAAAATTGTATTCTTTAGATTTGACCTTTATATTTCCTCTATACTGTCATTGATGATAATTTTTTATTTTGTATCTTTTCCCTCTCTACTGTGAATGTGTTGTGGTTTCATCTGTCCTATCCCAATCTCGTCATAGGGGTTATTTCTGCATTTATCCTTTTCTTGACGTGTTACTTTAGGGTTTGGTATTTGATGTAGACATTGCCCCCTGACCACTATGCCATCACCTTAGTAGGTGAAGTTCTTTATTCCCCCTGTTAGCTATATCTTAGTGGGGATTAGGGCCGGTCCGAGCTGGTACCCCATATTACTTTCAATTGAGATTAAGATTATGAAATATTTAGTTTTTCTTTGTTATTATGTTTGGCTTATATTATTTCCGCTAACAAACTAGCCGGGTGATTGTGGTGTAACCGATCTTCCTCTCGACTTAACTCAAGGGACATGCGTCTCTATTGTAGTCCGTGCCATGAGCAGATGGTACATCCTAAGATGTTGTGTTCTGGTTAAGTAAAAGAATATTCTTCTCTTTCGTACGCCACGAGTAATTCGCATTACCCCATTTCCTACCCTCCCCTCGCCATTATTCTCTTATTCGCCTCGTTATTCTTTATTTCTGTCTATGGGATAACCGGCCCATAATCCTGGCCCTGAATCCTACGTTCTCCCTCCTCCTGCCCAATCTTTTTGGTGGTTTTTTTCGGTCTTATCCTGTCCTGTCCAACTTATCTCCTTGGTTCTCTCTGATTTGCCTCTGTATCAGGTTCTTTTCCTCTCGTATATTCCCTAGCACCTCCTCTCTTTTAATCTTTTGTATTATACCTGAAATATTCACCTCTTCTTCCTTGTCATTATCAAGTGATATTTCAAGGGCTCCCCATCCTTAGGAAGGTAACTTTCAGGGGCCAGTTAGCTTCTCTTCTTTAAGTTTCTAGGAGCTAGTCTGCTTTTTTTGCCTTTTTTATATCGATCTGCCGGTGGAATATTAGCTGTACCGTTATACACCATTTCTTTCTTTCTTTAGCTGCTCCCCATGATCCAATTCGGAAATTTATCCTAAGTAATCTCCTAATAATTACTTCCGATCCGTTCTCACGAAGTAGGCATCTCCATTGGTAAATTGACGATGTATATAATCAAGGTCATTTGATCCGGCAGAGGAAAAATCCTTTTCAATATTATCCAACTGTAACAATTCAGTAGCTGTAAGACCGGATACCACTCTCCCTTTTCCGTAAGCGTTAATTTTCACCTCTCCACCATCCAGGTTCTTCCACATAAGATCTGCGATTGAAGGCAGCTCTTGTGTATCTTCAGCGTTCTTGTTTAAGCCCGGTACGAAAATCGGTTTTTCCCCAATAATTGTAGCGCCTGCCTTTACCATCATCTCCAGTTTTTTTAACACGGCAAGTGGCATATAGTTATAAATCAATCATGCGTAAATTCTACCTTTTTACTACATTGTTTATATTAATCACTGTTTACCAATAATCATACCCCTTCTACCGGTAATACCGGGCTTTTCCGGAACATCATGAAATAAGGGAAAGAAATTTGGAGCCTGATCTCCATAAAAATAGCATACATCAGCAACAAACCTGCCTTCCTGAAGCATGTAGCTGCACCTGGCAAGATAGTCCATAAATGGAGGGGATTTTTCCCACCATGTAGTACCCGGATTAATATCAATCCCTGCATGATAGGTTCTTCCCGGAAGGCCATCCTCCGGATTGGTACTGGCAAATGTATGAAAGGTTACACAGTTGAGCCCTTCACAAAATGCCCTGTCCACATATTTTTTCAATGCATAGGGAGAATCCTTCCATCGCCGCCATGTAGTGAACGATTCTGCATCAACCAGCTTCTTACCATCAATAGAGATCCACTGGATACCTCCTTTACAAACATATTTCTATGTCTGATCCAAAATTCACCTCTGGCACAAACGTTGCCCAATGCTTAGGGCATCACGGGACAGGTATTCCAAATGGCGGGCCATCCTCCTGCCTCCAAAACACCATATTGCTCCCGACGACCCGTATAGTGGAATATTAATGTCACTCATTTTTTCCAATGTCAGTCTCATCACCTCTCTCCCATCCTCAATACAACCGCAATCAACTCTCATTTCCTGAATATCGCATTGAATCTCTCCCAACCCTCCAACAAAACCCAACCAATCCCAACAACACGCCCCCACCAAACCAAACACCAACCAGCCACCCCAACCATGACACCCAATTCATCCCTTCATCATCTCTCTCCTAGGAATACCTCCTTTATATTCCATCACCACACCAGCCCAGGAAAACAAAATTTGAAAAGAAAAAGACATATACTCAATTTAGGAATTGCTGAAGGCAAAGTGGTGTATCGGATCTCAAGGAAGTAAATTACTTACCAATAAATATGATCGTTAGATACGCCGCCGGAGGCTTTTACGGGACCAGTATAAACAGTTGAACTATGAAAATAAACATCAAGCATCTAATCGACTTTGAAAAAGTGGACACCCTGCTCGAAGGTTTCAACAAAACTACCGGTTTTGTAACTGCCATTTTAGACCTCGATGGGAATGTGTTGTCCAAATCGGGGTGGAGGCAAATCTGCACTGACTTTCATCGTGTCCATCCCGAAACCGCGAAAAAATGCACAAATCAGCGATACCGAATTGGCCAATAAAATGGCCGAAGGTAAAAGTTTTCATTACTACCAATGTTTAAACGGATTGGTTGATGTGGCTGTACCTATTGTTATCAAAGGCGAACACATTGCCAACCTTTTTTCCGGGCAATTCTTTTTCGAAGAACCCGATGAAGCTTTTTTCCGGAAACAAGCAGAAAAATACGGTTTCGATGAAGAAAGCTACATCGAAGCGCTAAAAAAAGTACCGGTTGTTTCAAAAGAAAAAGTACAGGTAGCCATGGATTTTTTGCTGGATGTAACCCAACTTATCAGTGAAATGGCATTACAGAAACAGGAGCAAACGGAACTACATAATGAACTGGAGCAAAAAGAAGACAGGCTTTCAAAAATAATGCATGGCAGCAAACGACGGCATGTGGGATTGGGATTTAAAAACGAATAAGGTTTATTTTGATCCCCGCTACTATCAATTGTCAGGATATGATGTGGATGAGTTTCCCCATGATCTGGCAGAATTTCAAAAACGCATTTATCCCGATGATGTTGATTATGTGATGAGCGAAGCTGAAAAACATCTGAAAGGAGAGATTGACCGTTTTGATGTCAAATTCAGATTCATGAAGAAATCAGGAGACTGGCAATGGATTCAGGGGAAAGGAATAATAGTTGAACGAAATGAAGAAGGCCTGCCCCGGCGCTTTGTGGGGACACACCGCGATATCAGCGACCTTAAACAGGCGGAAGAGAGATTAAAATCTAATTATGACATCTTGCGAATTGCCGGTGAAACTGCCCGCTTTGGCGGCTGGAATGTTGACCTGGAGAAATACATCTCCTACTGGTCGGATACCGTTGCCGATATTCATGAAGTACCTCACGGGTATGCGCCGCCTGTGCAGGAAGGTATCAATTTCTATGCCCCCGAGTGGCGGGAAAAGATCACACAGGTTTTCACCGATTGCGCCGAAAAAGGCATTCCCTACGATGAAGAAATGGAGATTATTACTGCAAAAGGAAAACGCGTCTGGGTAAGAACTAACGGCAGAGCAGTGAAAGATGAGAAAGGTAAGATCATCAAAGTGCAGGGTTCTTTTCAGGATATTACGGATCGCAAACAGGTAGAAACAAAATTAATCAAACGGTTAACCAATTTTACTAAAGCTTTACTTGATTCCGTTCCTACACCTGTTTTTTATAAGGATAAAGAGGGAAAATATCTTGGTTGCAATAAAAGATTTACAGAAATAATGGGGGTAAGTGAGAAGGAAATAATAGGGAAAACAGTTTATGAATTATGGCCGGTGAACATGCTAACATTTATATAAAAAAGATGTGGAAACTTGCACAAAATCCGGAACACCAAGTTTATGAGTCTAAAGTCATTGATAAGGAAGGGGCAATCAGGTTTGTTGTTTTTGCCGGGAAAGATGTGTTTTTTGATGAACAGGGAAATCCAGGGGTTTAGTTTTGGTGCTTTCCTTGATATCACCGAACGCAAACAGGTTGAAGATGCATTGCAACAAAGTGAAGAGAAATTCAGGACCTACTTCAGCGAGTCGCCCATTGGTATTGAACTATACGATGCTGAAGGATTCCAGACCGACGCGAATAAAGCTTCATTATCGATGTTCGGGATCTCAGATATTACTGAACTGAAAGTCTTTAACCTGTTTGATGGTACAAGTTTGAGTTCTGAAAATAAAGAAATACTTCATAGGGGTGAGTCCGTATCTTATCAGTCAACTTTCGATTTTGACCGGATTAAAGAACTAAAGCAGTATCATTCCAGCCGCTCCGGAAAAGCGTATTTTGATTATCTTATAACGCCCTTATGGAATTCAGGCAGTAAATCGCTTTTAGGCTATATGTTACAGGTTCAGGATATTTCTGAAAGGAAACGGGCAGAAATGATAAAACAGTTGCAATACAACATTGCCAATGCAACGGTTATCTCAAAAAATATTAATGAGCTGTTTGATACTATAAAAATTGAACTGAATAGGATTATTGATGCAAAAAACCTTTTTATTGCATTATACAACGAAGAAACTGGGATGGTGCATTCTCCGCTTTGTAATGATGAAAAAGATGAAATACACTGTATGGCCTGCAGAAAAAACAGCTCACCGGCTTATGTAATCAAAAAAACCGTCCTGTACTTTTACAAAGAGAGGAAATTTTAAAATTACATGAAGAAGGCTTGATTAGAGATATTCGGAACCCCTTCTGAAGCCTGGCTCGGCGTTCCGCTAAAAGTAGAAGGTAAAATATTGGGTGCAGTTGTGGTTCAAAACTACGATAATCCCGATGTTTACGACCAAACGAGCATTGAAATCATGCAATTGGTAGCCCATGAATTGAGTGTTTTTATTGACTGGCAACTCAGTATAGAAAAGGCCACTAAACTCTCCCGGGCAGTTGAACAAAGTTCGGTCTCTGTAATGATTACCAACAGGGAAGGTCTTATTGAATATGTCAATCCATTCTTCACCAAATTAACAGGTTATAGTTTTGAGGAGGTAAAAGGTAAGAATCCCAATATCCTGAAATCAGGTCACCACTCTTCAGCATTTTACAAAGAGTTTTGGGATACCATCCTTTCGGGCAACGACTGGGAAGGAGAAATACTGAACAAGAAGAAAAACGGGGAATTTTATTGGGCAAATGCAATTATTTCACCCATTGTAAACAGCGATGGGCTGATAACAAACTTTATTAGTATTAAGGAAAACATTACCGAAAGAAAAAAGATGGTTGAAGACCTGGTTTCAGCCAAAGAAAAAGCCGAAGAAAGCGACCGCTTAAAATCAGCCTTTCTTGCCAATATGAGCCACGAAATACGCACCCCAATGAATAGCATTTTAGGATTTACAGAACTTCTTCTAAAACCCGATTTAAGCAGTGAAAAAAGGGAAAGTTTTATTAAAATCGTTCATCAAAGCGGGCAGCGTATGTTAAGTACGGTAAACGATATTGTTGAAATATCGAAAATTGAAGCAGGGATGATTAAGGTTATTGAAAAAGAAACTGATATCAATGAATGTGTTGAAGAATTAATCTTGTTTTTCCAGCCAGAAGCGGAGAAAAAAGGACTAAAGCTAAGTTTGGAAATGCTGTTGCCGCCAAATAAGAAACACATTTCAACCGACCAAAACAAATTTAACTCCATTCTTACCAATCTGATTAAAAATGCCATAAAATTTACCGATACAGGAACAATTAAAGTTGGCTGCAGCCAAAAAGGCATGGAGGTTGAATTTTATGTGAAAGACACCGGAATTGGTATCCCGAAAGATAGCCAGAAAGCTATATTTGATCGTTTTGAACAGGCTGATATTACAGATAAAATGGCGCTGCAAGGTTCTGGTTTAGGGCTTGCAATTGCAAAATCATACGTCGAAATGCTGGGTGGAAAAATTTGGGTGGAAAGCGAAGTTGGAAAGGGTAGCGAGTTTAAATTCACATTACCAATAAATGATCCGGGGGATCATTTCCGCATAAACAGACTGCCGCGGGGGCTTTGAACCACGCTCTTTAATCAAGCTCTCAACACTCCACTAAATAACAAAACCACCTTCTTTCGAAGGTGGCTGTGCTTGCTTGATCAGTGATCCAGCGGAGGTGGGCCCAGCTGGGCTCGAACCAGCGACCCCCTGATTATGAGTCAGGTGCTCTAACCTGCTGAGCTATGGGCCCCCGATTAAAATCGGACTGCAATATTATAATAATAGTATTCTAATATGCAAAGAAAAAAGCAGAAAACGTGTTCCCACACAGCCCCGCCTGCCGCCCCCCGCCCCCCCCCCGGGGATGTTCAGGCCTTTATATACTGCATCAAAACGCTCATGGCCTCATCCATATCGTTACCGAAAGTGAGGATTCCGGCTCTGTCTCCTCCCATTATTATTATCCTCTTTTCAATAACATCCGACTCCCGAAAAAGGCGGAGAATCTCTCTTGCCAGCCCGGTGTTCCATACTCCATTGAATCGCTTGTGGTTGGAAGCTTGTTTTTCAGTTCTGTTCCAAAGATCATAGCTCATGAACATGCACAACCGCATTGGTTCCCTTGATCGGCCAAGTAAATTGCTGCATGGCTTAGCGATTCCGAAGAGGCCTTTAGAGGACCGAAACACTGAACAGCGTTATCGTCAATGTTGAAGGAGTTGACCCTTACATAATGTCCGGGATCAAGTTCAGGTATATCTCCGGTGGCCGACCCGGTAATCACAAACTGATTGCCTGTACCGACCCTCATACTTAGGTTTCCGAAGCCGACACCGTTTTCATAAGCTCCAATCAGGTCCATATTGAAAAATACCTCTCTCCAGTAATTTATAATTTCGTATTGCTCGTCATTGATATGACTGGATCCCGACTGCGACCAGTGGCAATTGAATTTTACAACCCCTTCCATTTTTCTATAAAGTCCTGTCCATCTTTTAGTCTAAGATTTATTCTCCAGTTTATTTCGCGGTAATCCTGTCGTCCCGCCCCCACGGCCGGATTGGAATCACCGGACCGATTAATCAGCAAAAGTACAAATAATTAACGATTCAAACACACAAAGCGGATATGCTGTTTAATATGGTTTGGTTTCTTTCTGCAAGAGACGACTGCCGTTCCAGAAATAGAATCTTATTAGCTTACTGAAATTCATATTTCGAATCATCGACCAATCCATACTAAAAACAGATAAATAAAATTGCTTCTATCTTTGTACTCAGGCTAAACTTAGCAAACTATTAGAGAGAGCTATATGGTTGATAAAGAGGAATTCAGAGAGAAAATTATTAGTACCGCAGGACAGATATTCAGCCGTTACGGATTCCGAAAAACAACAATGGATGAGATTGCCCACGCCCTCCATAAAGGGTAAAAGTTCAATTTATTACTACTATCAGGGCAAAGAGGAGATATTTGAGGCCGTGGTATTGCATGAAGCTAATCAGCTTAGAAATCCAGCTTACTATGGCTATTAAATTAGTCGATTCTCCTATCGATAAACTTAAAGTTTACGTTTATGTCAGGATGAAATCGTTCGAAAAATTATCCAATTACTATAATGCTGTCTTTGATAAAAAGCTTGACCATTTTGATTTCATCGAAAAGGTCAGGGAGAAATATGATAGGGAGGAGCTTGCCATCCTGCGGTTAATTTTGTACACGGGAGCCAGACGGGGCTATCTTAATCGGGCCAACAACAGCGAATATACAGCCATGGCGGTTCAGACAGCCCTTAAAGGTCTGGAGGTTCCTCTATTCTGGAAGCGCAGGGAGGCAGGAACAGAAAGGCGCCTCGAAGCTATACTCGACGTTCTGTTCAACGGGATACTCCTGTAAAAGAAGTACCCTCTGATCTACGTCCTGATCTTCTTCTGGCGTAGTGAATTTTTGATGCTAATATAGAGCATCGTAAGTCCGAGTAAAACTAGGGGTATACTTAACAACTGACCCATATTCAGCTTCATGGCAGACTCAAATGCAACCTGGTCTTCCTTAACAAATTCAATAAAGAATCTGGCAGTAAAGACGAGTACAAAAAACAAGGCAGTTGGAACCCCGGGAATAAACTTCCCTTTTTTTGCGCCAGTAGATTCTTATCAGGACAAGAAAAATGACCAGGTATGTTAATGCTTCATATATCTGGGTAGGGTGTTTTGGGGCATTTTCTCCGTTACGCAGAAAGACAAAACCCCAACTGACGATAGTCTCTACTCCATAAATCTCTGAGTTCATAAGATTGCCCAGTCTGATAAGGACTCCTGCAAGGGCAACAACGATGGCTATCCGGTCGAGAGCCCAGATGTAAGGCTTATTCTTCTTCCTTACGAAGATCCAGACAGCAAGTAGAATTCCCATAGCTGCACCATGACTTGCCAGTCCACCCTCCCAGATGTAGAGAATTTAGGCCAAGAGGATTGCTCAGATAGTATGCCGGCTCATAGAAAAGGCAATGCCCAAGTCTTGCCCCGACAATTGTGCCAATGGCCATATATATGGTGAGACGATCGAGAACCTCATCGCTGATCCCTTCGTTCTTAAAGATCCGCCTCATTATCAGATAGCCAAAGAAGAATCCTGATGCAAACAGAACACCATACCATCTTACTGCCAGTGGTCCCAGTCTGAAAATCTCCGGATCGGGATTCCATGAAATAACCTGAAAAATCATCTCTTATCTGTTTATGTTTGGCCAAAGTTATTAATTATGTCATAAACGGTGCATTTTGAAGGGTCAAACTTGGGGGCCGGAGACAATTTAAAAATTGATGTAAGTTTGTATTTCAATGAATAACCCTATAATGCAGCTTAAATTGTTCCTACGCCTCTTCATTGCAGCACTGCTGATTATCATTGCCACTGCTTGTGCAAAACAGGGTTCTCCATCAGGCGGACCGCGCGACAAAACGCCCCCGGTTGTTGTACGTGCCGTGCCGCAGAATGGTGCTACCGGATTTGTTGGAAAGAGCATTACTATAAGCTTCGATGAGTTTATCTCTCTCGATAAAATCCAGGAGAAGTTCATGATTTCTCCTCCTACTGAAAAGAAGCCTCTGGTAACAATCCGGGGGAAAAATATTGTTGTTGAGATAGACGAAAAGTTGCGCGACAGTACGACATATACCCTCTATTTTCAGGACGCTGTCAGGGATCTTAATGAGGGGAATATATTTGAGAACTATCAGTTCGTGTTTTCTACCGGTACATACATCGATTCTCTTTCCTATTCAGGATCGGTATACAACTCATTCGATCTGGAGATACCACGAGCATAACGGTAGTACTTCATTCAAATCTCTCCGATACTGCTCCTCAGTCAATTATACCAGATTATATTACACGTCTCCGACCCGACGGTCTCTTTACCCTAAGCAATCTTCGACAGGGCACTTACAGGCTTTACGCAATCGGCGACCTCAACAATAATCGCAGGTATGAAACAGGCACTGAGCCTTTTGCCTTTTCCGATACCTCAATAACAATAACCCCGGAACGCCATTTTTCACCTCTTTCTTTAGCAGGTGATGAGGAGCGACATCTGCTTGACAGCCTGGTCAATGTCGGGCATGATCAAGACTCCCTGGTTATCGATTTGCATGATCACGACACTCCAGATACAATCCGTGCCGACATCTCCGTACTAAAGCCGGAGATAACTCTTTATACCTCCATTAATCCTCAACAGAAGTACTACCTAACCTCATCTTCACGAAAAAGCGATAAACTTCTGGAGTACTATTTTTCCATGCCGCTCGATACCTTCGAGTTTCAGTTTTCTGCCGAAGGTGCTGATTCTGCCTTTTACTTTACTGAAGTCAACCGAAGCCGCGATACATTCAGAATATGGTTAACAGACAGTCTGTTATATTCAACCCCTCTTATTCAGGGCGTAGTAACCTACCCGGCAACCGACACTGCAGGAATAAACAGGTATAGAACCGATACCATACCTATGAGGTTTGTCCAGCCCAGGGTACAGCGGGCGATTGCACGGGCCGGAGTAAGGCTTCTTGCTAACGTATCACGCGCCGGTATTCCCCCCGCTCAGGACATATTAATTTCCAGCGATCTGCCTGTCGCAAAAGCCGATTTTTCTCTCTTCTCGCTAACCGCAGCAGGCGATACCGCTCTTGTGCAGCTACCGTTTACCCCTCTGTTTGATCCAACCAATCCCAGGGAGATCAAAATTGAGCAGAAACTGGAGGAGGGAAGGACTACCTGCTCAGACTTCTGCCAGGGGCTTTTACTTCGATGTATGGCGACGTAAACGACTCCATCGTCTTTCCGCTCAGGGTGCGTACAATGGCTTCATACGGAACCCTATCTGTCAATCTTACCGGTTACGAGGGTAAAATTATTCTTCAGCTTCTTGACGTAAACGAAAGAATAGTCCTGGAAGAGAGAGGCGTTAGTCCTGGTAAATTTCTGTTCCGGTTCATCGAAAACGGGAATTACAGACTGAAGGTAATTTACGATGTTGATGGTAACGGACAGTGGACATCGGGTGATTACAGCCGCAACCGCCAACCCGAACCGGTCTCATACTTTGATGAGGTGCTGGAGATAAAGAGTAATTGGGACATGGTGCAGGAGTGGAACATCGAAAAGCTAAACCAGAAAGACAATAAACTAAGAAAGCAGGCACAGATAAGGAGGTAGATAATGGCAGGCAGAAGAGACTTTATAAAAAAGAGCGTTGTTGCAGGTACAGCCCTGGGAATCGGAATACCTGCTTTTTCGTTGCAGGATGGCATCTGGATAAGCAAACGTCCCGAGCTTCGGGAACGGAATTTCCGCAGCAAAGCGGTTGAGGAGGTTATTAATGAAGTAACCAACATACTTGGGCGAAAACGAACTGTCGTGGATGTTTGCAAACTGCTTTCCCAACACCCTCGACACTACAGTTATATTCCGCGAAGAAAATGGTCGTCCGGATACCTTTGTGATCACCGGCGATATCCCAGCCATGTGGCTCAGAGACTCCACAGCACAGGTGTGGCCCTATCTTTCACTTGCAAATCGCGATAACGATCTGAAAAAACTGCTCGAGGGAGTTATTAGGCGGCAAACCCGGTGCATAAAGATCGATCCATACGCAAATGCCTTTAATGATGGTCCGGGAGAGAGTGAGTGGATGAAGGACCTTACCAATATTGAAACCCGAACTCCATGAGCGCAAATGGGAGATCGATTCTCTCTGCTATCCGGTCCGCCTTGCACACGGATATTGGAAAAAGACCGGCGATACATCAGTATTCGACGATGAGTGGGCTGAAGCCATGCGGCTCGTTTATAAAACCTTCAGGGAACAGCAGCGTAAAGAGGGACGTGGTCCTTACAGATTCCAGAGAGTCACAGCCACCCAGACCGATACCGTTGCCAGGAAACGGCTATGGAAATCCAAGTCAGACCGGTCGGTTTGATATGTTCAACATTCAGGCCCTCAGATGATTCTACTATTTATAACTTTCTGATACCATCAAACTATTTTGCGGTTCGTTCGCTCAGGCAGATGGCTGCGATCTTCTCAATCGTAAGAAAAGAGGATGGGGTTTGCAGCTGATTGCCTCGCATTTGCACTTAGGATAGAAGAGGCTCTGGCATTGTATGCTGGTGGCACAGCACCCGGACAAGAGGGAGCGTAATTCCGTACGAAGCCGACGGCTTTGGCAACGTTCTATACATGGATGATGCCAATGTCCCAAGCCTTCTTTCTCTTCCCTATCTTTGGCCTCATCGATCGCGAAAATCCTCTTTATCGAATCGACCCGCGACCTGATTCTCAGCAACGACAATCCCTGGTATTTCATCGGAAAATATGCTGAAGGAATTGGAAGTCCGCATACTGGCATTGATCGTATCTGGCCAATAGCAATAACAATGCGTGCTCTCACATCAACCGACGATGATGAAATAGTGCAGTGTATCAGAATGCTGAAGAAGACCCATGCCGGCACGGGATTCATGCATGAGGCTTTTGATGGCGATGATCCTTACAGATTCTCGAGGAAATGGTTTGCGTGGGCCAACACACTCTTTGGAGAGCTTATCTACGAAACCTACAACAGAAAGCCCGAACTACTGAAAACCGTTTAATTTCGTCAATCACTTAAGAAATTTCAGATATGAAAGGAGAAAACCGTTGCCGGAATAGATATTGGCGGAACCAATACTGCCTGGGGCATTACCGATCTGTCGGGAAAGATTCTGAGCAAGTCATCTTTTAAAACGAAGACACACAGCATTTTCGACGGATACACGGGCGAACTAGCTGCAACCATACTGAAGGAGGCCGAACGCCTTAACGTTGAGCTTACCGGAGTAGGTATCGGAGCTCCTGAATGCAAACTACTATACCGGAAACATTGAGAGGCTGCCAACCTCGCATGGAAGGGCAATCTGCCTCTGCGGTCAATTATGGAAGAGAAGACCGGAGTCAGGGGTAACCGTTACGAACGATGCGAATGCGGCGGCCTATGGCGAGATGCTCTTTGGGGCAGCAAAGGGGATGAAAAACTTTATTATGCTTACCCTGGGCACAGGTGTCGGAAGCGGGATTGTTACCGACGGGAAACTGATATATGGCCATACTGGCTATGCAGCTGAACTCGGACATGTTATTATGGTAGCCGGTGGCCGCGAGTGTGGCTGCGGAAGGGAAGGCTGTCTCGAAACATACGCCTCTGCCGTAGGAATAGTAAGAACAACCTCGCAACTTCTTGCTGAAATGAGGGCCGAAAGCAAACTGCGCAACTTCTCTCCCTCCGAACTTAACTCCCACATGATAGCAGAGAGTGCCAGCAAACGGAGATCCTGTTGCGCTAGAAGCATTCAACTTCACTGCCGAAATGCTGGCCATTGCCATTTCAAACGCGGTAGTCTTTAGCAGTCCCGAAGCAATTATTCTCTCCGGCGGACTGGCACTTGCCGGGAAACTGCTCACCGAACCTCTCGAAAACACACATGAATGAGTATACCATGCCTGTATTCAGGGATACCTTCAAAATTATTCCCACTGCCCTGCCTGATCGGATGCAGCAATTCTCGGTGCGGCGGCTCTTGCAATAAGCGAAAGAGGTAAAATCCGTGAATAATAGGGACTCATAATGAAATGATTCGCTATATTTACTTTTGCTATAATATCCCGCGCACTGTCTTCCTTGTGGCAGTACTCTGAAAAACTAGGCACTAATCAGGGACAGGTTTATACAGATAATAAATAGTGAATATTGTCAAATTTTGAAGATGTTATGAGTAAATATTGGGCGTGATTTTTATCCTGCTCGTATTCTCGATAGCCTATGCCTATCTGAAACCCCACCGCCTGCACAAAAGGCGTCCCCTCTCAACTCTTCTTCTGAAGGCGAGCTATCTTCTCTATCTCTTTATCCTGCTCTGGGTGCGTTTTTTTTGCCAGCCTCTTCAAAGGCGGACTGAGTGAGGTATTTCTCGAAATCGAGTTCTTCGCCTTTCTTGTAGTCCTCTTCGCCCCCACAATAGGCATATTCGCCCGAAAACTGGGTTACTTCAGCGAAACAGCGCGAGAGCTACAACTACTTCTTTCTGGTTGTCAACACCCTGAGCATTCTGGCGCTTGTTGCTATGTACATATTCTGAGTAATTCTCAGTGCAGCAACTACTTCCGAAACGGAAAAGTTGCCGAGTAAACCAATACCATATTTACATAATTACTAACTTTACCTTAACCAAAACCAAAACCATAACCAAAACCTTACACCATGATCAAAGAGAGGCTGATCGGATACATCGAACAGAGCATTGTCAAAAGCTGGGACATAGAAGCTTTGTCGAACTATAAGGAGAAGGGCTACACTTACCGTGAAATAGCCGAAAAGATGCTTAAATTTCATATCGCTTTCGACGCATATGGAATAAAGGAGGGCGACAAAATAGCACTTGTAGGTAAAAACTCTGCAAACTGGTGCGTCACTTATCTGGCGGTAGTTTCATACGGCGCCGTAATCGTCCCGGTACTTCCCGACTTCAAAACTGATGACCTCACCAATATCATTAACCACTCCGACTCGCGTCTTCTCTTCGTCGACGACAAGATATGGGAGTCGATGGATCTTTCGAAGATGAAAGAGATTATAGGCGTCTTTTCGCTCGACACCTTCGGAATGATCACCTGCAGCAACAATGGGGTAAAGGAGGCATTCGAAGGCATTCCGGCGAAATATGCCGAAAAATATCCCGAGCTTAAGAAGGAGCACATTAAGTTCTCCGATATCACCAACGATAAGCTTGCCGTTATCAGTTATACTTCAGGAACCACGGGTTTCTCAAAGGGTGTAATGATCAGCCATAACAGTCTGGCGTGTAATGTGAGATACGCCCAGAAGCACATGCCTCTCGAAACAGGCGATCCTGTAGTATCATTCCTGCCTCTGGCACACACTTACGGATGTGCTTTTGAATTTCTGTTCCCCTTCACATTCGGATGCCATATTACCATACTAACTAAAACACCTTCACCGCAGATTATACTTGCAGCATTCGGAGAGATAAAGCCAAGACTCAGTACTATCGGTTCCGCTGGTAATTGAAAAAGATCTATAAGAAGAAACTGCTGCCTGTTATCACTAAACCCCACATGAAAGTTCTGCTGGCTATCCCACTGCTTAATAAGGTACTTCACAAGAAGATCAGGGAGACGCTTAATCAGAGCTTTGGTGGCCGCTTCAAGGAGGTGGTAATCGGTGGTGCAGCACTTAATGCCGATGCTGAGAGCTTCTTCAGTAAGATAGGTTTCCGGTTTACCGTTGGTTACGGTATGACGGAGTGCGGTCCGCTCATCAGCTACGCTTCGTGGGATACCACTAAGCTGGGTGCCTCGGGTCGCGCTGTCGATACACTCGAAGTTAAGATCGATAATCCCGACCCCAAAACGGGCATCGGAGAGATTATCCTACGTGGCGAAAATGTGATGGACGGCTATTACAAGTACGAAAAGGCTACCAAGGAGGTAATAGACGATGCCGGCTGGATGCATACAGGCGACCTCGGAATGATTGACAGCGAGGGCAATATCTTCATTAAGGGAAGAAGCAAGAGCATGATTCTCGGATCGTCGGGCAAAAACATCTACCCCGAAGAGATCGAATCGGTATTCAACAACCAGTACATGGTTACTGAATCGCTTGTTATTTCAGAGGAGAATAAACTCGTTGCACTGATATTCCCCGACTTCGAAACAAAAGAGAAGGAGAAGATCAGCGACGAAAAACTCCTGGAGATACTCGAGCAAAACCGCAAGGAGGCTAACTCCAGGCTGCCCGAATTTATGGCTGTAAGCAAAGTGCGAATACATCCTGAGGAGTTTGCAAAGACACCAAAAAGAAGTATTAAAAGATATCTCTATACCAGGGAGTAGGACTAACAGCCTCTCCTATTGATAATTATGGAACGCCATATTCTTATAGTCGCGGGTGGCTCGGGACGCAGGATGGGTTCATCTGTACCCAAGCAGTTTCTGCCTCTTCGGCAGCGGCCACTGCTTATGCATACTATCGAAAGGTTCCATAGTTTCGATTCATCGTGCACTATCACCCTGGTTCTGCCTGAACAACATATCAGCCTATGGCGCGAACTGACAACCAGCCACCTCTTTTCGGTTCCCCATAAAATAGTTGCAGGAGGAGAGGAGCGGTTTCATTCGGTGAAGAATGGACTTGACTCACTTCCTGCAGCGGGACTGGTAGCCATACACGACGGGGTAAGGCCGCTGGTATCGCACGAGACCATTGAACGATGTTTTGCTGAGGCAGAACTGAGCGGTGCTGTCATTCCGGTTGTTGCACCTCCTGAGTCGGTTCGGATGGTGACCGTCAGGGGAAGCATACCGCTCGATCGCAGCAACATCAGACTAGTACAGACTCCGCAGGTCTTCTCTCTTGCGATTGTTAAAAAGGCCTACCAGTGCGACTACTCGCCTGAGTTTACCGATGATGCAACCGTTGTTGAGAGGGCCGGATTTCCGGTAAGTCTGGTGGAAGGGAACGCTGAGAATATTAAGATAACTACTCCGGCCCATCTACTGTATGCCGATGCTATTATGGCGGCGATGGAAAAGGGCGACGATGAGAATGAACCGCGGAAATATGAAAACGAAACTAATATATAAGACTATGAAAATCAAGTTACTTACGGCTGTTGCCGCTATTCTGATTCTGGCCGGTTGTGCCGAGGTTCTAAATGTGTTGCAGAGCGTGGCTCCGGCGGCACTTACTGAGCAGGATGTTGTCAGCGGACTGAAGGAAGCGCTGATTACAGGAGCTAAAAACTCGGCCGGGAAGCTTTCAGCACAGGATGGGTACTACCGCGATATGGCGGTGCGGATACTGCTGCCCGATGAGGCAAAGGTGATTGTTGACAACATCTCCAAGATACCGGGTGGCGATAAGCTGGTTGAGGATGTGTTAATGCGTATCAACAGGGCGGCTGAGGATGCCGCGAAAGAGGTTGCTCCGATATTTGTTTCGTCAGTGACACAGATGACAATCTCCGACGCATGGGGCATTCTGAGGGGAGCTGACAATGCAGCTACTCAGTATCTTAACAATACAACCTACACTCAGTTGTATACTCTTTACAAGCCTAAGATTCAATTATCTACCGAGAAAAAGATCATTGCCGGAGTCTCTACCAAAGAGTCGTGGGAGGCGCTTACCGGTAAATGGAACACCTTTGCCAACAGTCTGGCCGGAAGGATAGCGGGCTTCAGTGCTGTTAACACCGACCTCGACGATTATCTGACAAAGAGGGCGCTTGATGGTCTCTTTCTGAAGGTTTCAGAGGAGGAACTGAAAATCAGGAAGGATGTCTCTGCCAGGGTTACCCCGCTGCTTCAGAAGGTATTCGGCTCGCTTGACGCAAAATAGCTCCTGCCGGCATGGATGGTAATGCGGTAATTAAGTATAAGAATCTGGAAGTAATAGTCTCTTCTGAATCGAACGAAGAGATTAATGCTCTTTTGTGCGTCAACAGTCGTTGGCAGCGAGGAAGGATCCAGTACACGATGCGCAACATCCCTGCCCGTATCGCCAACTATGGCGAAAGCATCAGGCTGGTTTCCCTGATTCGTAACTTCTCTCTGGCTGCGGTAATAGGAGCCTGTCACAGGGAGTGCAGTTTGGGTGGTACCCTGCACAACTGCATTCATCTGCGCTTTCTCTCTTTCAGGCAGCCGTACCAGACCGGCAAGGTTGTGCATAACAGGCTGAAGGATAGACATGAGCATACTGAGGGAGACTCATTCAGTAATGGGCATTGAGTATCTTCAGAAAACCACATTTACTGGATTTCCGGGCGTTGAAGAGACTGGAAGGAGCCTCCTTTACGCATTCGTAGAGAGCAGGAATGAGCGCTCAAAGAATCTGATACAGAAGGCGGGTTATGAGTATATACGGTCATTTCTTACCCTGGCCTTTAGTCGGTTTAATCCCAAACCCGACATCAGGGTCTCTGTTGCCTCCATGAGCGAGTACCCCGAAATCTCGGCCGAATTGAGATCTTTTTACAAGGATTAATTATAGATCAGTTTGTTTTCATAAGACAGCTATTATGTACTGCGTGAGAGCGGCAGAATTGTCGCCGGAGTTAGCGCTATCCAACCGAATATGTAATAGAAATGTCCGGGAATATGGGGTGGATAATGATGAAAGTACTTCCATTTGCTCCCTTTTTCAGGCGGTTGTAGAACCCGGACTATTCGGTTCGTGTCTCTGGGGTAAATATTTTACATGCCTGGCAGGGAGGAGCTCGCACCGCTCTTTGAGTCGGTATGTGCAGCTACGGGTCTGAATACCTGTTTGACGTGGGCCGACGACCGCGGTCCTCTTTATGATGCACTGAGGACTCGTGTCGACATGGGAGCCCTGAACAGGATGCTAAACGCCAAACCCGGACTGGTTACGCCCGTTTTATAAATTATACAGAAGCGGAGAAGGAGCCTTCTACGATGCCCTGCCTTCATTTCCGGTTTCGAATTTTAGCTGAGGAGACTACTCTGCTGTTATCTTTCAAAGAGTTTGCCAAGTATTGCTCCAGACTCTTTGCCTCTGTTTGCTCCGTACGGAGCCAGGGCGCGAATCAGTTTCCGGATAGGCATTGACTGAAGCCAGACCCTGCCTGTTCCCCTGATTGTTGCAAGAAAGAGACCCTCGCCGCCGAAGACCATCGACTTGAGACTGCCTGATGTTTCGATATCAAAGTCGAGCGAAGGTTCAAAGGCGACGACACAACCGGTGTCAATTCTAAGTGTTTCGTTGTTCAGCTGTTTCTCTATTACGGTACCACCGGCATGGATAAATGCCTTGCCATCACCTTCGAGTCTCTGAAGAATAAACCCTTCACCACCCAGTAGGGCGGCACCGATTCTTTTATTCAGTGTTATAGTGAGTTTTGTTCCCATCGCAGCGCAGAGAAATCCGTCTTTTTGTACAATTAGATTGTTTCCCATCTGACTCAGATCGATTGGTATAATTGTTCCGGGATAGGGAGCTGAGAATGCAACCCTGCTCTTTCCTGTTCCGTTATTGGTAAAATGGGTAATAAACAGTGACTCTCCGGTTAACACCCTCGACCCTGCAGAGAGAAGTTTTCCCATTAGTCCCTGCGATGGCTCTCAGCCGTCACCCATCTTCACACTGAATGACATGCCCTGCTCCATATATACCATAGCACCTGCTTCGGCAATTACTGTTTCTCCTCGATCGAGCTCAATTTCAACGAATTGTATATCGTCGCCAAAAATTTTGTAATCAATTTCGTGTGATTTCATAGCACAGTTTGTTAGGTTTTCAACTGGAATAAATTACTAACGAAATTAACAATATCATGGCAGTAAGCCAAATGAATAAAATAAAATATTATTTTTGCCGCATAAACGGGTTGTTAGCTCAGTTGGTTTAGAGCATTACCTTGACAGGGTAGGGGTCACTGGTTCGAATCCAGTACAACCCACAAGTAACATCAGGCCATTCGCTGAAAAGCGAATGGTTTGTTTTTTTTGGTATGAGCCCAAAATCACCGATTTTGGGGCTCTAATACCGAAAAAAACACCCTAAGGGGCAAAGCCCCTTAGGCCTGATTTTCCTCGTAAAGGGACTCCCCATGGATCACGGCGGCAAAGCTCTTTTCCTTCCCCCAGCGACGAAGTCGCAGCTGCCGTAATCCATTGCACGGATTGATGCTTGAAGGGACTCCCCCATGGATCACGGCTGCGGAGACGAAGTCGCGGCTGCCGTAATCCGGGAGTCTACATATCCACAATTTGTTGGGGGTATATAACCAGAAGGTTTTCACTCTCAAAGTTACGTGGCAGCTTGTACCTCAGATTCCGCAATGAGGAGTTGAACGATACGCTGTGAGGCCTGGCGCTCACAATTATGTATAAAGCCTGTCCCTTGAAATTCGATTTCACAATAGCCTCATCAGGCATCACCGGTGCCTTATACGATGCCGGGGCAGACTTTTTAAGTGTTATCATTGCATCCTGAATGGCAAAGGAGGTGTCGCCGTTTGCATGGTAAGTTACTCCACAGCTAAGTCTGTGATGAGAGATTGGAGATAAGCTTTAGCCATTGAGGGAACCCCGGTTCCCGTTCGGCATATTCGGGTACCGTTACCGATGATCTTCTCAGTTAGTGTTCAGTGGCCTTGGCAGGTGGCTTACAATGATTGAGCATTCTGCCCCTTTAAGAACAGAATCAAGAACATTACCCAATATCCTGTTTACCTCAGGAGATCTTTCACTCCACCCATTACTATCTCCGAGATCAACATCTCCTTCGATGCCCTGACGATAGCATCAGGAATATTGATATCAATCCGGGAGATGGCATGCACCGAGCTATCTGAGGCTGAGGCGTGCCTGATAATCTTATCGAGTATGGGTTTATAGTAGTTGATCCGCCGTGTGGCTTCGGCGTCGTCTTTGACAATGGCCAGAGGGTAGACTGACTCTTTGTTTCCGGGACTCCTGAGTAGAATTGCCAGATCGATTAGTCTCTCGATGTTTTCGGGATTAGATACCGGAACCAATACCCTGCCCTCATTGGTGTTAGTCAATTCCGTCTGCATCTCCGGTTCATTTCTGGCAAATCTCCTGCCAGCCTTTTCACTAAACCACGAACTGAAAAGTGAGGTAGCAACTATCAGAATAATTACGGTGTTTAGCATCACACTATTAAGAATCCCATGAATTATAACCTATCAGCGCTACAGCCAGCGTTGCAGCAGCCCTTGCACTTGTCAGTCCGAAAATGAGGTTCATTTCAAAACGGTTTTGGCGGAACACCAGGCTTGTGACCCATGCAGCAAGCCATTTACTGGCGAGAGCCAACGTTATCATTATCAGGGCATAAAGCCCTATCTTAAAATCGGAAAATAGAACCCTGAGGTTTACCAGCATACCTATACTGATAAGAAATACCCGTATAACAGAGATATTACCTACGAATGAGATCCTGTTCATCAGGGCCGAGTTTGAGGGTATAAGCCTGTTGAGTGTGAGTCCTGCAAAAAAGGCTCCGATAATAGGCTCTGCTCCGGCAATATCGGCAGTATACGACAGGGCAAATAAAATTGTGATAGTAAAAAGAAACTGCAGGTCTCCATCAGTGGTCACAACCCTGAAGAACCAGCTACTTATCCATGGCACTACAAATACTATCAGTAATACGAAAAGCGTCAGGGTTACTATAAGAAGGTACGGTATAGAGTCGGCCCCGGTTCCCGCAATAAAAACAGACAAAATTGTAACTATAATCAGAACCAGGGTGTCGGTGATGAGGGTGCCGCTGATTGCGATGCTTACGGCGGGACTACGGGCGATGCCCATCTTGCTGATGGCAGGAAATGCGATCAGCGTGCTTGATGCAAGAATAGTCCGATAAATATGCTTTGTGTTAGGCTTAGGGAGAGAAGCGCCGTGGCCGCGAGAAAGCCGATTCCGAATGGAAGAATAAAGGTTGCAAGACCGAAAAAGATACCCTTATTGCGGTTTTTGCGAAATTCACTGTAGTCAATTTCCAGTCCTGCAAGAAAAAGTATGTAGAGCAGACCTACCTTGCCAAATAGCTCGATTATGTCGTTGTCGGCTATAAGAGATATTCCGTGCGGACCAACAACAACACCTGCCAGCATGAGGCCAACAATAGTCGGAATACCGGTCTTCCTCAGAAATACAGGGACCAGCAGCACAATAAACATTATGATTGTGAAGATCAGGACAGGATCGGAAACTGGAATCAGCAGAAATTTCATGAGCGAACCGGTTATTTGTCTTGATGCCCCAAAAATAGACATTTTTCAGTACTTGTCTCTCCGGTTTAATAATGATAAACAATATGACACTCTATTTGTTTACTATAGATAATCATTTAATACTGCCAGGTATGAACGACTAATGATTGCCTCAGCTCTTTTATTCTCTGCCCAAATAATTATCTCAGCGAGCCAATAGCGATAAGCTGCATCATGAGAGTAGTAATCTCTTTTATCAGGATACACACGTGTTTCGAATAGTAACTCCACCCGCAGCAATCGCTCCACTCTCGCTCAGGAGCGCAAAGCAGCGCGTATCTGCAAAGCGATCAACCAGCACAGACCACAACTCCTCGCGGAGCGACAAGTCTATCGTCGCACCCGATACCTCGGGGTCGACAGGAGGCGATGGGAGTAGCACCAAAGCACAAGACCATAACTCGTCGCGAAGCAACAAGTTATCGTCGCACCCGATACCTCGGGGTCGACAGGCGGTGATGGGAGCAGCGCCAAAGCACAAGACCACAACTCCTCGCGGAGCAACAAGTCTATCGTAGCACCCGATACCTCGGGGTCGACAGGAGGCGATGGGAGTAGCACCAAAGCACAAGACCATAACTCCTCACGAAGCAACAAGTCTATCGTAGCACCCGACACACCAGGACCGACAGGTGGCGGTAGCGGGAAGAAGGGTTTTAACCTTACGTTTGCACCTGGCTATGGCTCTCCTCTTGGCAAAGAGGCCTCGGCAAGTGATTTTCTATACCGCGGAAGCAGTGTTACGGCTAAACTAACTGCCGACTATTTTTTTGGTAAATTCGGATTAGGACTTAGTAACGGCTCCGTCATTACAAAAACTGACGCGGCGGCGTTTACCGAATGTAGTATATTATCTTTTGGCTGGGATGCTACAACTGCCCACCTCTTTACCTCTGATGCTCAGGGTGGGTTTCTGACGTTCGGACCGGTCTTTCAGACAGGCGGCCGACTGAAGGGTTGCCGTCGACAGCCGTGTGGGTATGTTCTTCTCATCGCCTGGAAATGCAGCAGCAGACATCAAGGGAGAGGGGCGCTCCAATAATGAGCGTTGCAGGCAGCAACAAAACTATTAGTCCCGGATTCTCAGGGGGCTTATCAATCAGATACTCATTATCTGACCTGATATCAATAGGATTAAATAGTGAATACACCGGTACCCGAACAGGAATAAGCTATTATGACGGCAAAACCAGGAAGACAACTAACAAAAAGGTTCCTGCACAAAACCTGGTTACTGCCATCACCTTAAGCTTTAATATGAATAAAGGGAAAACAGCCCAACCCCTTGTTGCGCTCAGTAACCCGCAGCAATTGCCATATATTCCTGTAAAGGAGTCTGGCACTGACACTTCCCGCGACAACCCCGGCAACGTCCCCCGCAACACCTCCGGCGAAACACCCGATAACACTTCCCGCGACACCGACGAGGACACTTCCGACGAGGACCCCCGCGATCAGGGATTCGTATTCCTCCCGAGAAAATTATGATATTCGCACCGATCGCGTATGATCCTGAACGCGGACCGGCATGCAATCCGAACATCCCCGATGAAAACGGCAACCTCAGATCAAATCCACTCTATTCCGGCTCGGGTACAAGTGGCAGCAATCCTATATACTCAGGAATAGCAAATGGATCAAACAACCCTCTCCATCAACAGGGGCAGGGCGTCGGTAGCAATCCTCTTTATGGAGCATCGGGAAGCGGTGGCACCAATCCACTCCACTCCCCGGCAAACAGTGAGGCGACAAATCCTCTTTACGCAGGGAGCAACAGAGGGCAAACAAATCCTATGTTTCAGTCGTCAGGAATGAGCGGGGAGATGACTTCCTTTGATCAGATCAACATTTCTGGTCCCCGGAGGAAATCAGACTACTCTTTTCCTTCCCGGCCAGATCGAAGTAAAAAGAGGTCAAAAAGCCTCAGGCAGTCCTACCTGGCATGAATGCTTTATTACCGGCATAAAAGCATCAGAAGCCTCACCCCGATATTCACACCTCGCGGTCAAACATCAAGTCGTCGCAACGAATATCTATTTTTGGTAACTCAGGCACTATCGAAGCCATTGTTGATATAGACGGAGTAAGTTACCTCGCAACGATTACCGGTAGCATACTCACAGCTAAAGATGCGGCACTCTCTCTGTCGGGCTTGCTAAAATAGCCCATACGCTTCCATTTTACCTCTTTTTCTTCTGCATAGCTATCAGAGGCATGATGCTATGCCTTTTTACTATATTTACGCATCAAATTAATTATAAAACCTAACCTGACAACTCATTCATCATGATGCCAAAATTCAAATCCCGCAAACTCCTGGTTTCTGCAATTACCCTTATCATTCTGGGCGTGCTTATGCTAAACCTCTACGCAGCAAAAACGGCAATTATGCCGACATGGTAATTATGGATGCCAGGGTGGCTACTGTCGACGCCGACTTCTCATTTGCTGAAGCCGTGGCCGTTAAAGGCGATATAATTACTTTTGTGGGAACCAATGGCGAGGTAGAACAATTCATCGGACCGGAAACTAATGTTCTTAAACTCGGAGGCAAGCTCGTTCTGCCCGGACTGATCGATGCCCACGGACATCTTCACTCGCTTGGCGAGCAGCTGGCAAACCTCGACATAAACGGAGCATCCAGCTACGAAGAGATAATGAGCTCGTTGCCGAAAGGGTCAAAACCCTTCAGCCGGGCGAATGGATTGTTGGCGGACGCTGGAATCAGAACGAGTGGCCTGTAAGGGAGTTCCCTCACCATGAGGCACTTAGCAAGGTGTCGCCTGATAACCCGGTCTACCTGACCCGTGTCGATGGCAACTCTGCCTTTGCAAACAAAAAGGCGATGGAGCTGGCCGGCATAACCCGCGATACTCCCGATCCGGATGGTGGCAAATTTATCAAGGGCGCCGACGGCGAGCCGACAGGCGTCCTCATCAATCAGGCAATGGGCTTTATTAAGAGAATCCTTCCGCCGAACACCCCGGAACAAAAAGAGGCTAAGTTCAAAATGGCAGTTCAGGCCTGCATTGAAGCCGGACTCACCGGAATACATGAAGCCGGAATCGGTCCCGCTGAGATCGAGCTCTATAAAAGTCTTATCGATCGCGAAGAGCTTGATATACGCATCTATGCCATGCTTGGCGAACAGGAGAAGCCTGTGCTTGAGGGTGACCTTGTTGAGTATTTCAGGGCACACAAACTACCAGAATATGGAAACCACATGCTCTCGGTACGGAGTATAAAACTATTTTTCGACGGAGCCCTTGGCTCACGCGGAGCCGCATTTTTTGAGCCCTACACCGACGATCCGGGCAATATCGGACTGCTGAGGGTTACCCCTGAATATATAGTAAAGGTTACCAAAGCAGCCCTTGAGGTTGGCATGGGCGTTAACACCCATTGCATCGGAACCAGAGGCACCAGACTTTGCATCGACTCATACGAAGAGGCCCTGAAGGCAGTTCCTGTGGCTGATCACCGGCTTCGCGTTGAGCATGCACAGATCGTGCGCCGTGAGGATGTTGAGAAGTTCAAAACACTCGCTATAATACCCTCAATGCAACCGACACATGCCACTTCCGATATGGGATTCGTGGCCGACAGGGTAGGTGAGGAACGAACTGAGGGAGCTTATGCCTGGAGGTGGTTCCGCGATGCGGGACTGACAATTCCGATGGGGTCCGACTTCCCGGTTGAGTCGGTTAATCCTCTGTATGGTATCTATTCGGCAGTAACCCGGCAGGACCACGAAGGGAATCCTCCCGGAGGATGGCACCCTGAGCAGCGCCTCACAATGGAAGAGGCTATAAGAGGCTTTACCATCTGGGCTGCACATGCCGCTTATCAGGACGAAGTCCTTGGTTCCATAGAAACAGGAAAACTGGCCGACTTCACCAATACTCGACAAAAACATTCTGGAAATCGACCCGATTGAAATACCTGATACAAAGGTGCTTTACACAATAGTTGGGGGTAAAATAGGTACCAATAAATAGGGTTACATTAACTGTTCAGGTGGCATTTGGATTGAGGATGCGCCGGCTTAATGTGAGCACTCCGTATGCTTCAACCTCCTCAATTGTTTTGGGTTTTTGTTTTCCCAATAATTGAACTCATTTTCAGTCTACAAAATCCTCTTCATTTCTTATTCACCAATTGGAAATTGTAAACGCCTCCCAGTTAATAAAATATTGAACCTGTTTTGGTTCCTCAAATCATTAATCAGGTATAAGAGTATATTCCGGGTTAATTGTGAAAAATGTCCGGTTGAGGGTTTTGAGGCGTAAAGATTTAAGGGAATGTGTGCTTTGGGTTGTGTTAAACTACTACAGGTTTCATGTGTGAATCATCCCATCATGTGATGTTCGACGGAAAGAAAAAGCATGGGTCTGCTATGGTGTAGTATTGCCCTTTGTAGCCCCTCCCTTTAGTCTCAATTGTTTTTGATGGCAAATGAATTTTTAAAGGTTTGTTTAATTGAGGGGTAATGCTGCTCATGCGAGTCAAGAGCCCTGATAGATCTCTTTCTGAACCGAAGTAAATTTTTGCTCACAGGGATGGTATTGACAAATCACCACCGTAGCACATTTCATTTTCAAACCCCGCATCGATTAAAAACAGGTCTCCTTCCTTAAGTGTATTTCCATGGTAGTGATTATGAAGGGTTTGTCCATTTTTTGTTGCAATAATAGGAAATGCAATATTTCCACCTGCGCAAGAGCTATCTTGTGGATTTCGGCCGCAACCTGTGCTTCAGTTATACCCGCTTTTGCAAATTTCATGGCAGCCACATGCATATCAACAGTTACATTTACTGCCGATGCAACTGAACTCCCTCTTCTGTTTTAAATTCGCGCTGGCTGAAACCGCTTTAACTAAATCAATAGAAGAATTACCTGCAATTTCTTGGGTGCTATACCAGCAATTCATACAATTTAATTTTGTTTTCAGGGCGGTAGAGCGGTAGGAAGTGAATGGTTTGTTTCTTTTGCTGTGCTGTGCCAAGCATTATTGCAAGGTTTTTAGCCGGCTGTACGTTATGCACTCCGCAGTTGTCGGCCTGCAGGGCGATGGTTGGTTGAGGACCTCTCCATACAAAATCCTCGACAGTATATTCATCTCCAAAAACAACTTCAAGGTTGTTATCAACATGATTACAGCCGCCAACCCGGGTTGTTGAATTCTAAAATAATAAAAAAGTGCTATCCTGCCTGAAATGATAGGTATTGTCAGTGTAATTCATTGGCGACTCGTCATTTCCAAACAAGAGGATTAATCCCTGCCAACTTTTTCCTTTAATATCTTCTTCTTTCTGTGTAAGTCTTTTTGTAAAATAATTTGCTCTTTAAAATGAATTAATAACTCTTTTTCTCTTAGCATTTCAGCTGATTATCAATTAAATATGGTATAATCAATAGAACCCTCCAGGCTCCAGTTTTTCGAGCCAGAATTTTTCCATTGTCTGTCTTAAATGGTAGGATGTGTTTTCTCTCTCAGAAATACCATGTGACCTCATTGGATAAATCATCTGATCAGTATTAGGTTAAAAAAGCAGTAATGGTTAAAAGTATAAACTTATTCTATTACACCAAAAAATATTTATGGCTCCCTCCCCCCCCCGCCCCTGCCCCCGCCCCCACACCTCTACCTCATACCTCAGACCCCATACCCCACACCCCACACCTCATACCTCATACCGCTTTCCGCCCTCCGCTATTGCATATTAAAAAACTATCATTACATTTGTCCCCGATAAAGAACCAATGAGACTATTTAACACACATCATCATCATCATGCTCCTTGCCCACCGGCGAGCTGATGATCTATTGTGTGTTTTCTTAAAAAGAATATAGACAAATAACGGATACAGGCCCGCCAGCAATGGCGGGCTTTTTTTTTGAATTAAACCAAACAAAAAACAAACACATAAAAGATGAAATTAAAAATTGCTGTACAAAAATCAGGAAGGCTGCATGACGACTCAATCGCCCTCCTTAAGTCTGCAGGAATACGGATTGAGAATGGCGAGGACAAACTGCTGGTTTCGGCGGCAAACTTTCCTATTGAGGTTCTCTTCCTGCGCAATTCCGATATTCCGCAATATCTCAGCGACGGCGTTACCGATATGGCCATCATAGGTTCAAATCTGGTAAAGGAGTCTGAGAAAGAGCTGCGTATAATCCATCCGCTTGGCTTCTCACGCTGCCGTCTCTCTCTTGCCCTGCCACGGCAGGAAGATTATACCGGCATCTCCTGGTTTAACAACAAGAGGATAGCCACCTCATACCCGAACAGTCTTCAGAGCTGGCTCTCGGAAAACAATCTGCAAGCCGATATCCATGTAATTTCAGGCTCTGTCGAAATCGCCCCTAACATCGGCCTGGCCGATGCCATCTGCGATATTGTAAGTTCGGGCAGTACCCTTTTCAAAACGGATTGCGCGAAGTGGAGACTATTCTTAAGTCAGAGGCAGTGATTGTCGACTCTGGCTCACTAACTGCTGAAAAACAGGCTATTGCCGACGAGCTCCTCTTCCGTATCAAGGCTGTTCTGGCAAGCCGCAATACCAGCTATATTCTTATGAACGTACCCAACGATCGCATTGGCTCAGTTAGCCGCATACTGCCCGGAATGAAGAGTCCGACGGTAATGCCTCTGGTCGAGCCGGGCTGGAGCTCGCTACACTCTGTAATCAGCGACGACGACTCGTGGAGTATTATTGGAAAACTGAAAGAGAACGGAGCCGAAGGCATTCTGGTCATTCCTATCGACAAAATGATAATGTAGAATCCTGTAAACAGTAATCAGAACCGAGCCAGGCGATAGCCGGGCGAGCTCACCGAGCCGAAGCCGAGGTAAATCAGTGAATCAGTAAACAGCAATCAGTAAACAGTAAACAGTAATCAAATGAATATACCAGTTATTAAAACGAATCAATAGCCTCAACACTTACTGCACTTCGCAGGCCGGTAACTGATAACGCAGAGCTTGAAGCAACAGTCAATGAGGTTTTCAGTGCGGTTAAAAGAAGCGGCGATAGAGCAGTTCTTGAATACACACTTAAGTTTGACAAGGCAGCTATCTCCGGCCTGATCGTTGATAAAGAGGAGATTGCCGCCTCTGCCGCTAAAGTAAGTCAGCAGCTTAAGGATGCCATTACGCAGGCAATCCTTAATGTCGATCTCTTTCACACCAGTCAGTTGAAAGAGGAGAAGACCATCGGAACCATGCCCGGGGTATTTTGCTGGCAACGGCCGGTGCCTATTGAAAGGGTAGGACTATACATTCCCGGGGGTAGTGCTCCACTCTTCTCAACGGTTATAATGCTGGCAGTGCCTGCAAGGGTAGCCGGCTGCAGCGAAATAATCCTATGCACACCGCCCCGCCCTGATGGCTCAATTGATCCCGCAATTCTCTATACCGCATCAGTAACCGGTGTAACCACCATTATCAGGGCCGGCGGAATACAGGCAATAGCCGCCATGGCCTTTGGTACCGAATCGGTGCCTCGTGTCGACAAGATTTTCGGTCCCGGAAACCAGTGGGTCACAGCCGCCAAACAGATGGCCTCAAAAGATGGTATAGCAATTGACCTGCCTGCCGGACCCTCAGAGGTGATGATAGTAGCCGACGAAACGGCCATCGCGGCATACGTTGCTGCCGATTTGCTTTCACAGGCCGAACACGGACCCGACAGCCAGTCCGTTCTCGTCACAACCTCTCAGAAAATGGCCGACGACGTAACAAAGGAGATAGAAAAGCAGATGCCGATGCTAAAAAGGCAGATGATCATCAGAAACTCTCTGGCCTCCTCTGCCATAGTGGTTGTCTCAGACATCAACGTGGCAGTCGAAATTATGAATGGATACGCCCCTGAGCACCTTATCCTCTCTGTTGCCGATCCTTTTGCTCTGGCCGGAAAGGTAAAAAACGCCGGATCGGTCTTCCTCGGAAACTTCAGTCCCGAAAGTGCCGGCGACTACGCCTCAGGCACCAACCACACCCTTCCCACAAATGGCTTTGCACGAGGCTGGAGTGGAGTAAACCTCGACTCATTCATGAAGAAGATAACTTTCCAGAACATCACAATCGCAGGCCTCCGCAAAATCGGTCCGATAGTCGAAGTAATGGCTGAGGCCGAACAACTAGATGCCCACGCCAACGCAGTAAGAATAAGGCTCACCGGCAATTAGAAAACATAAAATGAGCACAATGAAAAATATCGAAAAACTCGCCCGTCCCGAGCTCCTCACACTAAAACCCTACTCCTCTGCCAGAGATGAGTTTAAGGGAGAGGCCGACATCTTCCTCGATGCCAACGAAAATCCTTTCGGCTTCAGGTATAAGGGAGTTCCGGCTCTTAACCGTTATCCCGACCCGCTGCAGGGTAAGTTAAAAGCAACCCTATCGGCAAAGACCGGTTTTGCGCCGGAAGCAATCTTTGCCGGCAATGGTAGCGATGAGGTTATAGATCTGATGATCAGGGCTTTCTGTCGTACCGGTATCGACAGTATCATCATCACACCTCCAACTTATGGCATGTACGAAGTGCAGGCGCGTGTGCACAATGTAGTGGTAACAGAGGTGCCCCTTCTGCCCGGATTTCTACCCGACGAGGAGGGCCTGAAAGTCGCAGAAGCCGCCGCCACCGCAAACGGCACCCCTGCCAAACTTCTCTTCCTCTGCTCGCCCAACAATCCCACCGGAAACCTTATTTCCAATGAAACCATATCCCGCATCACCGAAGCCTTTTCCGGAATTGTTATTGTCGATGAGGCCTATATCGATTTTTCAGGAACCACGGGTTCCCTGTCTCTCGTAAGCGAGTACAGCAATCTGATGGTTGTCAGAACATTCTCAAAGGCCCGCGGATTGGCAGGTGCCAGACTCGGAGTCGGCTACTCGAACAGCTTTGTTACAGGACTCCTGAACCGCATCAAACTGCCCTATAATGTCAATTCTCTGACCCTCGATGCCGGCCTTCGGTCGCTCGAAGCAGAGGAGGCGACCAACCAGCAGATAGCACTTATAATTTCAGAGAGAGAGCGGATGAGCCGCAAACTGGCAGGTATGGCTGGCATAATTAAAGTATGGCCCTCTGACGCCAACTTCATTCTTACTGAGGTTGATAGCCCCAAAGAGCTGTATGCGTATCTTCTCCGATGCGGTATCGTGGTGCGCGACCGTTCATCGCTGCCGGGGTGCGAAGGCTGCCTGCGTATTACCGTTGGAACACCGCCACAAAACGAGGCTTTACTTGATGCATTGAAAGAGTTCTACGAAAACGCCACTGCACCTGACAAAGAAAAGCGAATGGCTGCCGTCAGCCGGCGAACGAACGAGACAGACATATATGTAAAATTCAGTCCCGGTGCAAAAGGAGTTGCCGATATCCAGACAGGAGTAGGATTTCTCGATCACATGCTCGAGCTTCTTGCCTTCCATTCGGGTAGTAACCTGATTATTCGTGGTAACGGCGATCTGCAGGTTGATGCCCACCATCTGGCTGAAGATGTGGCACTTGCCCTTGGTTCCGCCATAGCAGAGGTTATCAGACAGCAACCGGTTGAGCGTTATGGCTTTACCCTGCCCATGGATGAGAGTCTGGCAACGGTAGCCGTCGATATGGGCGGAAGAGCAGTGCTGGTCCTGGGACGTGGAGCTGAAGTCTCAGATGCTAGGCGATCTGCCTTCAGAGATGGTTAACCACTTCTTCGTGTCATTTGCCTCGGCTGCAAAATGCAATATCAATATTAAGGTAACAGGAGAAAACGACCACCATAAGGTTGAGGCCATTTTCAAAGCGTTTGGACGGGCTCTGAAGATGGCAATGAAGCCGTCGGGTGGCGATACGGTACTAAGTTCAAAGGGTGTGTTATGAGCGCGATAGTAATAGTTAACTACTCGGCCGGAAACATTTTTTCGGTGCAGACGGCCTGCCGCCGGCTAGGCTATGAAACAGTAGTTTCATCGTCGCCAGAAGTAATTGCCGGTGCTGATAAGGTAATTATTCCGGGCGTGGGGAACTCTGGCATCGCGATGGATTCTCTTCGTGAGGCGCGACTCACCTCTCTATTCCGCAACTCAGGCAGCCTGTGCTGGGTATCTGTCTGGGTATGCAGCTCTTCTACTCATTCCTTGAGGAATCAGACGAGCCCGGACTGAAAATTGTGCCCGGGTCAGTTGATCGGTTTCCGTCAGGCACACTGCCGGTACCGAATATGGGATGGAGCCGCGCTACCTCGCTTAAAGGTCCACTTTTCAAGGGGATTGACGAAGGGGAGTGGTTCTACTTTGTACACAGTTTCAGGGCTCCGGCCGACGAGAACGCTATTGCCCTTAGCAATTATGGAGAGACCTTTACTGCAGCGGTTGGGCGCGATAACTTTTTTGGTTGCCAGTTTCACCCCGAGAAGTCGGGCGAAGCAGGTAGCCGGTTACTTAAAAACTTTCTTGAGCTATGATTGAGATAATTCCCGCGATAGATATAATCGATGGCAAATGTGTACGTCTAAAGGGAGGCGACTACGAACAGAAAACCATCTATGGCGACGATCCTGTTGAGGTGGCGAAGTCGTTTGAGAAGGCCGGATACCGGCGCCTGCATATTGTCGATCTCGACGGTGCCGCTGCAGGCCGCCTGGTTAATACCGAGATAGTCAGAAGAGATATGCCGCTCTACAGCACTTTCTGGTTGATTATGGCGGCGGTATCAGAACCCGCAACGATGTAATTACTCTTCTCGATGCAGGTGTAAGGCAGTTTACTGTTGGCAGTATTGCAGCACGCAATAAGGAGCTGGTTCTGGAGTGGCTCGAGGAGTTCGGTCCGGAAAGACTTATCCTCGGAGCCGATGTTAAGAATGGCAAAATTGCGGTTAACGGATGGAAAGATACAGTGGAGTCGGGATTAATGGATTTTATAGGAAGTTTTATACGCAAGGGACTCACATCCGTTATATGTACCGATGTGAGCCGCGATGGTATGATGAGCGGCCCGGCAACTGATCTCTATAGAACTGTTCTCAGGATTTTCCCGGGTATTGACCTGATCGCCAGCGGCGGGGTCAGCGGCATCGATGATCTAAAAGCGCTTGAAGCTGCAGGTGTGAAAAGCGTTATCGTCGGCAAAGCCCTATACGAAAAAGGTACTGGAATTTTAAACTCTGCGCCCTTCGCCCTGCGCTCTGAGCCACATTCGCCGGCCGTGCGAATAATTCCCTGTCTCGACGTAAAAAACGGCCGCGTCGTCAAAGGCATCAACTTCGAGGGACTCCGCGATGCGGGCGACCCCGTAGAGCTGGCACGCCTCTACAGCGATCAGGGGGCCGACGAGCTTGTGTTTCTCGACATCGCCGCCACCGATGAAAACCGCAAAACAATGGCCGATATGGTCAGGCGGGTGGCTGAGGCTGTCAACATCCCCTTTACGGTTGGCGGAGGCATTTCGTCGGTGGAGGATGTCTCTCTGCTCCTTTCAAACGGTGCCGACAAGGTCTCGGTAAACAGTGCCGCGGTAAAGAACCCGCAGATTATTTCTGAACTCTCTCGCCGCTTTGGCAGTCAGTGCATTGTGCTGGCAGTTGATGCCGGCAAACAGACTGACGGTACATGGAAGGTCTTTGTAAACGGAGGGAAGGTTGCGACGGATCTCGACCTCTACGAGTGGGTTGTGAAAGGAGTTGATCTGGGTGCAGGCGAGATACTCTTCACCTCTATTGATAATGATGGTACGGGTAAGGGATTTGCCGTTGAGGCGCTGGCTAAAATTGCTTCGCTTGTTACTGTTCCGGTGATAGCTTCCGGTGGCGCTGGTAAGCCGCAGCATTTCGCTGATGCAGTAACAGAGGGAAAAGCCTCTGCGCTTCTTGCAGCCGGACTTTTCCATTACGGACATCTGACCATCGCCGACCTGAAAAACTATCTTCTTGAAAACGGGATAGCGGTGCGAGTGTAAAAAGAACAGAGATAAAAACTTAGAAATTCTAATCTGTATGATATGAAAGAAAAACTAACCCCTGCAATAGTCAGGACCGAGAAACCGGGGGGGTGCTAATGCTCGGATATGTTAATGAAGAATCGCTTAAGGTGACGCGCGAGACCGGACGAATGACCTTTTTCAGCCGGTCGAAGCAGAGACTCTGGACGAAAGGGGAGGAGTCGGGTAATTATTTGTATGTAAAAGAGATACTTAATGATTGCGACAGCGATACACTGTTGGTTAAAGCCGATCCGGCCGGACCGACATGTCATACAGGTAGTGATACCTGTTGGGGAGAGAAGAATATAGCCTTTATTCAAGACGGCAGCGGAAATGAAGTCTCCCCAGTAATTGGAACCGGCTCTGGAACTGATTTGGCATAGCTGGCACCGGGACTAATTCCGGCAGTGATTTTGGCGGAGATTTTTGAGTTTGGCTGTGCTTACGAATTTGTCGCCAAACTCGAAGCCATAATAGAATCGCGCCGCGGCGCTGATCCTGAATCATCATACACAGCTAAGCTCCTTGCCGGCGGTCCGCGCAAAATGTCAAAGAAGCTCGGAGAAGAGAGTGCCGAACTTATCATTGAGTCGATGGATGATAAAGACGACCTTTTTCTAAACGAAGCAGCCGACCTTCTTTATCACTATCTGGTATTGCTGCATGAAAGGGGTTTTGCTCTTAAAGAGGTGGAGGCCATCCTCAAAGAGCGGCGCGAAATAATACATTACTGCCTGATCAAATGCCCTGTGGGTAGCCGGCATCGGGGACGGGCAGTCGCAGGGGCGCTTATCGATCGGGCACCTTGAGACGTACTGCTGCATATAAAGAAAACGTCCTATGAGTCAGGCTTTTAACGATTATTACTATTTGGGAAGATTACTTTATCCTGATTTTTCTTCAGTTCGTCCATCACGGCTTCAAATAGTTTTTATTCTTTACCCTGCCTGAATTTTTCGGTTAGACCAGGTATGGCACTACGACTTCTATCCAGGTATTGATATTTGCTTTCAAAATAACTGAAGGTGATTCATTTACATCCAGTTCGTCTACAGGAGTGTCTGCGAGTATTTTTTTAAAGCGCTTTACCCGTCTGATCATTGCTTCACCAATTTCCTTTTCAACAATACGTTTTGTGGTTTCAGTGACAAATTTAAAATCGCTATCATAAGAGATGAACAGACTAAATTCGTTCCAGATAAAAGGGAATAAAGGCCAGGAGTAATTATATACATATTCACTGAACACTTTTGAGTTGGCAAATCTTATAATTCGTCCACTTGGATGGTCGCCCGATAAATATTCGCCATTAAACTCCCAAAGTGTTGTATCGATGTAGCCTACATTGATTACGTCGCCATACGAGTTTCCCTATCCGTATGCCGGTCACCAACTTCGTAAGGCTTATGGATTAAAATGTACAGCCATCCAAAAGCACTGGCGATTGGACTTTGTAAAGCAAAGCCAATTATAAGTGATACAATGCCAAATGAAACCAGCGCGGCATACCAGTTGGCAAACACCAGCGAAAGGACGATAACCAGTATTATCAGGCCCGCAATCAAGTCGGCTATACTAGGTTAATATTGAATACTGTGGATTTATCTTCGATATTGCGTCTGAATACTTTTTTCAAAAGCTTTGTTACCAGTCAACACCAGTGAAATCATCATTACCGCCAGCACAATTTTTTGCGCCAGCGGAATATAAATGCTGGAAATCGGGAGACGTTTCCACCCTAAAAGATAATAGAGGGCACCACAGGCCATAAATATTATAGCGGTTATTCCCAGCAGGGGAGCCTCCTTCTTTAAAGCAACCGGACTCTCCTTTTGTACAGAACTTGAGGTTTCATTTAAGGCTCTCTGTACTTTAGCATCCTTTTTAATCTCTTCTACTTTAATCTCTTCTATAGCTTCTGACGTTTTCATACAAGTTTTTAGTGAAATTGATGGCTAAGTTAAACTGTGAGGTTATTCCTGGTTTTATATAGTTCCCACAAAGACTTATATTATTCCCACATTGCAGGAAAATAGCAAGCCAAAATACCCAGCGGGCGGCCGAGCCGTCCTACGCTTTTATACCCATTTTCTATCACCATTATTGCTGAGCGGTTTATGCCTGCTTTTTCGTTCCTTTGTCAATCCGAAACCTACATATTTAAATAGGAGGAGATTACCATGTACAGAATGGAATTAACGAATCTAAAGACCGAGATAAGCGGTACCGATATCGCCCTAAATCTCAACAGGCTTGTCGACCATTTTCAGGGTAAGGTGGTATTTACTACCAGCTTCGGGGTTGAAGATCAGGTTATTACCGACATCATTTTCAAAAATAACATAGAAATTGAAGTGGTTGCGATCGATACAGGCAGGATGTTCGAGGAGACTTACAAGGTTCACTCCAACACACTGAAGGTCTACAATAAACCGATCAGAGTTCTCTTTCCCGACAGGGAGGAGGTTGAGAAGCTAATGACAGAAAGGGACCATACAGTTTCTACCAGTCGGTTGAGAACCGCAAGGAGTGCTGCCATATCCGTAAGGTGGTGCCTCTGGGCAGAGCCCTCGAGGGCAAGCGCCTGTGGGTAACCGGTATCAGGGCCGAGCAGTCGCCGGGGCGCTCAAAGATCGGGCACCTTGAGCATGACGACACAAACAAGATTTTCAAGTACCACCCTCTCTACGACTGGACGCTCACGGAGGTTGAGGAGTATCTGAAAAAGCATCATGTGCCTCATAATGAATTACATTATAAAGGATTTGTTAGTATAGGATGCTCGCCCTGCACCAGGGCGGTACTTCCCGGGGCTGATTTCCGGTCGGGCCGCTGGTGGTGGGAAGATCAGTCTGGTAAGGAGTGTGGTTTGCACGAAAGAAAATAGAGAAAGTTATGTCTTTGGATATTAACAGCAGGCATCTTAAGGACCTTGAGAATGAGGCCATATTTGTGATGCGCGAAGTGGCGGCCCAGTTCGAGAATCCTGTTATCCTCTTTTCGGGGGGCAAAGATTCGATCGTTCTGGTTCACCTGGCCAGGAAGGCCTTCTGGCCCATGAAAATCCCATTCAGGCTCCTGCATGTCGACACAGGCCACAACTTCGAAGAGACACTCACCTTCCGCGACAACCTCGCGAATGAGCTGGGCGTGGAGCTCATCGTAGCCTCGGTTCAGGAATCGATCGACAAGGGAAGGGTAGCCGAAGAGAAGGGGTACAACGCCAGCCGTAACAAGGCGCAAAGTGTTTCTCTGCTTGATAAGATTGAGGAACACAAGATTGACGTTGCCATCGGAGGCGGACGGCGCGACGAAGAGAAAGCCCGCGCCAAGGAACGCTTCTTCTCGCACCGCGATGAGTTTGGCCAGTGGGATCCCAAAAATCAGCGTCCCGAACTCTGGAACATCTTCAACGGACGCAAGCACCCCGGCGAACACTTCCGCGTCTTCCCGATAAGCAACTGGACAGAGCTCGACGTTTGGCAGTACATACTCTCCGACAACGTACCCCTGCCATCGCTCTACTACACCCACCGCCGCAAAATCTTCAAACGCGATGGCGTATTACCTGGCCTGGGCCCCGTTCATGATGCTCAAACCCACCGAAGAGGTGATCGAAACCGACGTGCGGTGCCGCACCATCGGCGACATAACCTGCACTGGTGTAACCCTCTCAAAAGCCGACAGGCTTGAGGATATAATCGCTGAAATCGCCGCCACCAGGGTAACCGAAAGGGGAGGCCGCTACGACGATAAGCGCTCAGAGGCTGCAATGGAGGAACGCAAGAGGGAAGGGTATTTTTGATGGCTCCCCGACGATAGATAAGAGTATAAAAGAAAGTTATAACAACAGCATACATTATAATGAAGGAAAATTTAAGTCTGTTACGGTTTACAACGGCCGGAAGCGTCGACGACGGGAAGAGTACCCTCATAGGTCGGCTCCTGTACGACAGCAAATCGATATTTGAAGATCAGCTCGACCATATAACCGAATCGAGCCGCCGAAGGGGCAAAGAGGAGGTCGACCTGTCGCTGCTTACCGACGGACTGAAAGCTGAGCGCGAGCAGGGTATTACCATCGATGTTGCCTACAGCTATTTTGCAACACCCAAACGTAAGTTTATTATTGCCGATACACCCGGACATATTCAGTACACCCGCAATATGGTAACCGGAGCCTCTACGGCCGATCTGGCTATTATTCTCATCGATGCACGTAATGGCATTCTCGAGCAGACTATCCGGCATACCTATATTGCTTCGCTCCTCGACATCAGGTATATAGTATTCTGTATCAACAAGATGGACCTGGCCGAATACAGCAGCAAGGTTTTTGAAGACCTCAAAGCAGGTCTCGGTTCGCTTGCCGGTAAACTGGATGTCCCGAATGCCTATTATATGCCAATCAGCGCCAAGCTGGGCGACAATGTGGTAGATCGTTCAACTAATATGGACTGGTACAGCGGACCGACTCTTCTCGAGCTTCTCGAAACAGTTGAGATAGTGAGTAACGGGAAAATTCAGTCGGGACGGTTTCCGGTGCAGTATGTGATCAGGCCTTTCTCGCCTGAGTACCCCGACTACAGAAGCTACGCAGGCCGCATAGCCGGTGGTTACTTCAAAAAAGGGGAGAAGGTTGTAGCCCTTCCGGGTCAGGCCTCGGTTCCACCATAAAATCGATTGACACATACAATGAAAGTCACGATAAACTGGCTCTCGGGCGAGTCGGTTGCGATTGTGCTCGACGACGATATTGATATCAGCCGGGGCGATATGATTGTGCCAGAAGATTCGCAACCGACGGTCGATCGAGCGAGATTGAAGCCACAATTTGCTGGTTCAGCGAGAGTCCGCTGGTGCCTAACGGGAAATATATTCTGCGTCATACCGGAAACGAGATTAAGTGCGTGGTGAAGGATGTAGCTTTCAGGCTGAATATCAACAACTTGGAAAAGGATACCGAAAACCGCACTGTTAAAACTCAACGATATTGCGCAGGTGAAGATCAAAACGGGGAAACCGATTTTTACCGACAGTTACAAGGTGAACCATACCACCGGAAGCTTCATACTGATTGACGAGGCGACCAATAATACGGTGGCTGCGGGGATGATTTTGTAGTTGCTGTATTCCTGGCGTGTTGGCTATTGCACTACACTGATATGTAGAAAGTGGTACCCTCGTCGGGCGATGAGGTGAACCAGACTTTTCCGTGAAGGTATTTTTCTCCGAGCAGTTTCATGCTATAAGTGCCTATGCCTCGTCCGCTGCCCTTGGTTGAGAAAGAGCGTCTGAACAATTTAAGCTGGGCTTCGGGTTCTATGTAGTCCTCGTTGTGAACAGAAAAAAGAGTTTTCACCCCTTCTTCGCGGCAGGAAAGAGTAACCTTTTGGCCGCTTTTTGATGCTTCCAGGGCATTTTTTGTCATGTTTCCAACGATACGGCGCAGCAGGAGCGGATCGCTGAACACTTGAATATTCTTTGAATGGTGATCAATCTCATTACTTTATGGATGGCGAGATCGTGATTTGACATAGAGTTTGTGAACATCTGTCAGCAGGGAAAGGGACATGAATTCTTGTTCTGAGCAATAAGATCTCCTCTTTCGGCATAACTGAGCTCTCTCTGAGCCTTTATCTCTTCGATCAGTCTTTCGGTTGCCTCTTCTATCTCGCGGGCGAAGAGAGTTATTTCGCCCGTGTCGGTACTTTCATGCAGTATCGATGATAATCCCATTATACCCGACGCCGTGTTCAGCACGTCATGAAAGAAGATCCTTCAAGTGCACGTCTTCTCTTTTCATCGCTGATATCTGAAATGGAGTAAATTGTCTATTGCTCACCATTTCTGATATAAGGTGCTAACCCTCAGATCAAGGGCTAAATTGTTGTCAATTCCTATCTGACACTCCTCCATTGAGATCTCTCCTTTTTGAGAATCGAGAATGGCTTTTATCGCTCCGCAGGTTTTGCAGAATTCAGTCGTGCCACAACCTCCGGGCTCCAGAGCTGCATGCATGCAGCCTGCAGCCTCGCCCGGACGAAGACCAATGATCTTCTCAATATTGCCTTCTGCGAAACTGTCAACGAAGAGAGTATTAGCCAGTACTATCTGTCTTTCAGCATTTAGTATGACGAGCATCGAGATGATGGCCTCGGCCAACTCCGTGATTGTTCTGTCGCCAGAAAAAAGTTCTACCTGCTTACGGAGAATCTCTGCTGTTGCCCTTCCCGCAGGCGCAAACTTTGTGGCCATTCCTCTTTTCCATGATATTCCCCTCCAATTTTCCTTCTCTTAGAATATAGTGCCTTGTGGCTCCTATTTTATAAATACGTTGTATAGTATGTTAACCACCTGGCGTTGTACCGGTGCGTAACCGTCGACGTAAGTGGCGTAATCGGGGGTGGTGCCGTTGGTCATCATTACAATACCAAACTTCTTCTCAGGCTCGAAATACATGGCGCTGTAGAGTCCGTAGGCCGATCCGGTGTGGCCGACCACTGGTCTCACCATTGATGAGGTTTGTGGTGCGTGTGAGTGCCAGTCCGTAGCCACCCTCATCTCCTGTTGGGATGACCGGTGTCTGCATAAGCTTCGAATTCTCTTCGGTTATTATTCTTACGCCTGAGGCGGGGTCAATGCCGTAGTTCATGTGCATAATCATGTAGCGGGCCAGATCGCGGGCCGAGGTCTTCATGCCTCCGGTGGGCGAGAACATCGGGGTTGTGTAGCCCATGATGTAGGCTGTATCTATTCTTGCTGCAATGCTGTTGTATACTCCCTCTGAAACGCGGAAGCCAATTTTGCCCGTTGCTGCGAATCCTGTGGTGTCGGGGTGGCTGAGTGGTACGAAGGTAGCGCCGGGAAGATCATCAACATTGAAGCTGGCGGTGAGGTTAAGGGGAAGAATAACAACTTCGCGCACATATTTGTCAAAACGTACTCCGGAGAGTTTTTCTATGATGGTTCCAATTGTGTTGAAGCCCAGGTTGCAGTATTCGTAGGCCGTTCCGGGCTCGAGCTGTTGTAGCACTTGGCGAAATCGGGATTTGGCCGGATTGAGTGTATTAAGTGTGAAGTAGCCCTGCGAGTCGTTTAGTGATGATGAGTGCGAAAGTAGCATCTTCACTGTGATCGGGGTTTCGGGGAACTGCGGATTCTGTACCGGGAATCCGGTTAATGTGCTTACCTCATCATCGAGTGAGATCTTTCCCTCCTCTACCAGCTTCATCATGGTTGAGATAGTGAACGATTTTGATATTGAAGCGATACGGAAAATGTCTCCGTCTTTCAGCGGAGTTGCGTCGTCTGCGCTCCTCTGTCCGAACGACCCGGTATAAACAATCTGGCCATCTTTAACTACCGCTACTGCGAGTCCCAGTGTTCCGGACTTATCCATAAACTGGTTAATCTTCTTTCGGCTTTCTCCTCTACGGTGCCGCATGCTGACACGATGGTGGCCATAACTGCGCACGCAATTACTGTTTTCAACTGTTTTTTGAGATTCATCGGGGTGACTTTTCTGGTTCGGACTTTAAAGGTACGAACTTTTATTCAAACACTTTTCCGCGGGTGAGTGCTCCACTGCCCCCCAATCCGCCCCGCCTTCCGCCTGTCCGCTTACCGTTTGATATAGAACCTTCCGACAATTGTATTCCCGTAATTATCGACAGCGGTAATTGTATGTTCACCATCCGAAGCTGATATCTCAAACTGGTGTATATACTTTGTTTTTCGCCCAGGTAGGTGTTATCGAGGTGCCAGAAGACCCTGGCCGCGGGATCGCGGTGCAGAAGCTCTGCCACGAAGCGGGTCCGCTCACCGGTATGGTCGCGCGGGATGAAGATGCCTGCCTCACGTGGCGGATAGATAAACTCCATCTCGGGTATGTTGGCATCACCCTCGCAACCCGGTGCCATTGCTGGCAGTACACGGTATGATGGATTCTTTTGCCGGTAGAAGTGCTCCATTGCAGGGGGCAGTACAAACCACGATTCACTTACTATCTGTCCGGGTGCAGCACAAGAACTGTTAACTCTGTTTGTACGGGCACTGTTCAGATGTACTATTCTGTGGTACGGACAGGCCTCTGTTTTTAGTCCCGATACCGGCACCCACTCCTCAACTGTGTCGGTACAGTCGACACCGGCACGGTAACCACTCTCGCGGCACACACTTATAAGGGTCAGCTCATCACCCTCAGGCCTCTCGAACCATCCTTCAGGCGACAGCCAGCTGAGCAGGTCGAATACTACGGGACCAGCCGATGAGACTCCTGTCAGTCCCGGCCTTCCCTCTCCATCAGCATTCCCGGCCCACACCCCGACAACATATTCAGGAGTTGTTGCCACGGCCCATGCATCGCGGAAACCGAAGCTGGTTCCGGTTTTCCAGGCAACGTCGGGCGAGCTGCCGGTGAACTGCCATCCCGACTCTGAGTCGGGCCTGTTAACTTCGCGTAATGCGTTGTAAGTTAACCAGATGGCGCCAGCAAGAGAGGGGGTTCTCTGTCTGTTGAACGCTCTCTCTGTTCTTCGGAGGTGCCGACCAGCACCGGCGGCCGGTAGTCGCCAACGCTCTGCGCTTCATCACCGGCATTCTGCGCTGCAGCGGCATTAACCAGCGCAGGTGGCCGGTAGCTACCGGCCGTATAACCACCTGAGCGATTATACTCCTTCAGCACCCGCGACATAGATGCATACATTCCTGTCAGTTCCCACAGCGATACCTCGCCTCCACCCAGAATCATCGACAAACCATAATAGTCGGCAGGCTTGCGGAAGCTGGTAATACCACACTTCGCCAGCAGCAGATAAAACCGATCGGTACTATACTCCTGAAGCGTCTTAACCGAAGGAATGTTAAGTGAGCGCGACAGTGCAGTCAGCAGCCGGCACAGCACCGCTGTGAGCGCCATCGAAATTTTTCAGGTGCCGAAGCCCGGGTACCTCAGAGGTACATCAGGAAGCAGGGTATTACCGGAAGCATCCCGCCATCGGCAAGCAGCTCCCGGCATCAGCACGGCTTCGGAATATACTTCTCGCTGCTTCAGCATTGCCCTGATAATGTCCACCTGGTGTGCCGCATGCTGTACTCCAGGTTGTGTCGGCGCGGCTGTTCCCCACATAGGCGAGCACCCTGCCATCGTCAACCGCCACGATCAGGCACGCCGCGTTGAATATCATGTTGCCCTGAAGCTCGCGTGAGTGGCTGTTTACGACCTCCGTTGCCTTCCTCTGTATCTCAGTCACGATTGTTGTCTGCACTCTCTCTCCCCGCTGTTTTCGGTGGGACCAGGTCGGTAAGGTGCGGTGCTTCTGCCGGCAACGCATGTGGCACGGGCGTTACCGGCTCTTCGAGCGACAGCACCAGCGTTAGCGAGTCGTAAAATCCGCGCCTGTGCATCTCCACAAGAAAGTACTGTTTCTTTCTTCTGTTGTAACAACTCTCTGTTTCTTCCCGGGTGAACCAGGGCCGGTGAGTTGGGTAGAACGGCATACGTCGCGGCATCGGCCCACGTCATGCTGTAGGGCGAATAGCCTGAGTACTTCCACACCGCGGCTTCGAGTCCCACAATATTACCCCCAAAAGGGGCATTAGCACTGTACATTTTCAGAATAGATCGTTTCGAGCGGAAAACTTCAAGCTTAACCGCTGCGGCCATCTCAACAAGTTTTCTACCGTAAGTTCGTCCCCGGTTTCCCCCTGCCAGTCGTGCAACCTGCATTGTGAGGGTACTGCCCCCGCTGACGATTTTGCCACTTTTCAGGTTGAGCACAAGGGCCCGGGCCAGCGAAACCGGATTGATACCAAGGGATCGCGGAAGAAATGGCGGTCCTCGTAGGTGAGAATGGCTTTCTCAAATTTGCATATGCATCCGAATCGGGAGCAGGAACCTGCCACTGGCCGTCGTCAGCGATCCGCCCCCAGCAACGCACCATCAGCCGCCTCTACCACCATCGATAGAGGCGCTTGGGAGAACCGGGCATCGGAGCCAGCGCGATCGCCATTACCGCCGCGCCGGCAATTATAAGGAGGTTTCTATGTATTCGTTTCATTTACCATACTGTCGTGCCGCTGGCACTGAAATTTTTTTCCCGGTAGCCGGTCAGCCGGCCGCCATTTCCCATTACCGCACACCCCATACCTTGTCAGCCGTAGCTTTAGCGAAGGCTGACCGCGCGTTCACCATGCTCCTCTCACCACCAACACGGCACCGCCCAGTCTACGCCGACCAAAGCCATCGTCGTACATCGCCTCGCACCACACGGCAGGCTGCTGGAATTCGCCGCGGTACAGCATTCAGCAGCGCCACAAATGTCTTCGTCTCGCCGGCCTTAATGCTGAAGTAGGTTGTAGAGGCTATCACATACCTGAAGTCGAGGTCGTCATCACGCTACTCCTTCACCCCGAAATTGGCCTCAAACAGCCGGGTATTCCTGATCTCCCAGCCCGACGGCACCATCTGCGCCAGCGCAACATTATCAACAGCGCGGTAAGAATTGCTCGTCACCCGCACAACCATCATAAAATCAGCACCTTGCTGTAGCAATTTTTCATCAACAGCCTTGCCCGTCAGGTCGGTATATTCAATCTTCATCGCCAGATTCTTCTCCTGCTTCGTCGCATCGCCCGCCTTTGGTGTACCCTTCAGCGTCAGGTTCACATAGATAGGTGCATCAGAATTGTTTTCCACCTTCAGGGTATTGGAGGAACCAAAGGGCGCCACCTCTTTTGAAAAAGGTGATTTCGCGGAAACGACCTCACTGCTCTCCTTACCATTAAGTGTAAATGAGAACCGCGAGTCCTTACCGCCTGAGCCGCCATACTCCTCTACATACTTCATATAAGCAAATAGTCCCCATGCAGTCGACTGTGTGCTGTACCAGGTGTCGCGCGACATCTCCTCGGCCAGCTCCTTAAGCAGCATCAGCGTCTGCTCTTCATTCTTCAGCAGAAGCAGGGTATGGAGTATCACCGCCTTATCGCCGGCAGCCGCCTCCGTACCAGTATCCGTAATACTCCTCTTCTGTGGTAAGTGTTCTCACATCTATCAGCTCCGTTGCGGCTTCCGGCCGTCCGGTAATGGCATAGGCTCCGGCCAGCATCCAGCCGGCCAGCCGTGGTATATCCTTCGTTTCGCGCAGCCTGTTCATTGCGCCACGCTCGGGTGCTCCTGCCAATGCCAGTGTGTAGAGCCGGTACGCCTGTACCGTGGCTGTCTGTTTGAAGTTGGCATCGTACCTCCACGACTGTGCCTCTTTTCTCTGGAAGGTTGTCCACCTGTTCATAAAGCCTGATGGTATATTGTAGCCTTTGCGGCTTGCCTCAATCATGAAATGGCCGGCATACGATGTAACCCACATGTCGGGCTGGTATGCTGCACCCGGCCATAATGCCAGTCCGCCGCCAGTCATCTGCCTCGAGTTTATCTGATGTATAGCCTGTTGCACATTCTTCGCCGACGCCTCAACTACTTTGGCATCGCCAGGTACATATCTTTCAGGTAAATCTGCGGAAAGGCAGCCGAAGTAATCTGCTCGGTACAGCCGTGCGGATAATCGGTCAGATATGAGAGTCGTTTCTCCAGATTTACCCGAAGGAAGCGCCGACACCTCTACGTTTGCGCTGTTCGTACCTTCAATCCCCGAATGGTGCGAAGGAAGGTCGATCTTTTCTCCGGCCTTCACTATTCGCATCTCCGATCGTGTTTGGCGGATTCGGACTGCGGATCTCTATCTCGAATCAATCTCAGCACGCTCGCCATCTCCCTCGGCAACAACTTTTATCACCCCGCGTCCCTGCTTCTCTCCGATGCGGTAAGGGTAAACTCAATATCGCGTTCGCCCTGCTCCGTAATGGTAACCTGACGTGTTGATTAGGTAAAGCTGATTGAGTTCGTTTCCTGATGCGGTCAGGGTCACGTTTTTGATCTTCTCATCCTGGACAAACATCGTTACGGGGAGGGTTACCTTCTTTCGCCCCGGACTAAGCACTCTGGGTGCCGTGGCAAGCAGCATGAGCGATCGCGGACAAAAACCGATTTTTCAGCCGAGCCGTATGCACGGGTACTGCCTCCAACCACCATAACACGCACAGCTCCTGTGTATTGCGGTAATGTTATGGTGTGGGTGTTTGTCTTCCCTGCTTCGAGTTTAACCGGACCGATAAACCGAACCACAGGCACAAACCTGTTAGCCTTCCTGGCCGACCTGTCCATAAACGCCTCATCTCCACCAATGGCGAATACCCGTTCGAGGGTCCCGCCAAAAGCGCCAAGTATATAGTCATAAATATCCCAGCTCTTTACCCCGAGAGCCTCGCGGGCGTAGAAGTAGTTCCACGGATTGGGTGTTTTGTATCCGGTCAGGTCGAGCAGTCCTTCATCAACAACAGCAAGGGTATAGCTCATCGCCTTCCTTCCTGTTTCACTGACTTTCACCTCGAAGCTTTTGCCCGAGCGCACCTCCTGTGCCACATCTATGGCGGGCTCCAGCCTGGTACCGGGGTCCTCAACCATTACAGGCATAACACCGTAGAGTCGTACCGGCATATCATTTATAGATTGCGCATGTGGCTGTATAACAGATATATAAACGTATATATTTGGTGCCATACCGGGCGTAGCCTTGATGTTCACCACGGTATTCGGACTGACAGTATTAACCCTGAAGCGGTCAATAACGCCTGTTGAGTTTTCGATGGTTACAATTGCTTTAGCCCCTGCCGGTGCCGGAAACGAAATCTCGATATTCTCACCCGTTCCGTACTTCTCCTTATCGCTTGTAAGTGCCAGTACAGTTGCTGCACCTCCACCTGCCTTGAAGCCGTACTCCCATGGCCAGTCTATAAGCATTATCTTTCCGGTTGAGTGTCCTGTGGGAACCGAGGCCCTTATAAGGTAGCGGCCCCATTCCTCCTTAAGAATGTTAAACTGCAGACCACCTTCTCCCGAAGCTGAGGTGGTTACCTTCTGTGTAAAGACGGGTTTATAGTAGTTGTTTGAGACATAGTAGCCCAGCTGCTCATCGCCCGACTCCCACCACCAGCGATACGAGAGCTTATAGATTGTTACTTCAACATCTGAACGCAATGGTTTTCCGTCGGCATCGACTGTTACCAGTCTTATTTCGTTGTCGGAATCGGTGAAGAGCATCCTGCTGGTTCCTTTTAGTCCCGGGAAGTTGATACCCACGAATACAGGATAGGCTGCATACTTAACACCAGTCTGTGTTATCGAGGCATCGCCTCCCTTTTCAAATACCCGGGTTGTGAACTGGCATACGCAGCTGCCAGCCGGCCGGAGCCCTTTCCCCGGCGCCACGTTGAAAGTGGCATCGCCACTGGCGTCGATCTCTCCGTCGAACACGGTTTGTGTCTCTGAGTAGAAATCGGCTACGGGATTGTCAAAAATATACTGACTGTATTTATCGAACGATGTCTTTATCGGTTTAAGCAGCAGTTCAACGTTGCTCTTAAGGTTCCCCGACACGGCTCCGCTGAGCCAGCGGGCGTTAAGGGTGGCTTTGTTGCTCTGCTTTTCGCCGCCCAGTATCTCCTCGTCGAATTTCAGGTCGATCTTCAGCCTGTTGGGCTTTACAGTTTCAATGCGCAGGCGGTGGGTAAAGGTTGCGCCTCCTATTCTGATAACCGCCCTGTAGTTGCCGGTAGGGGCATCAACAGCTGTTTGGGTTAAAAAAGAGAGTAGATTTCTTCCTGCAACGCTCTGCACCTGAAAGTCGACCCTCTGGTCGGAGGGATTGAACAGTTCAAACTGAACCGGGTGGTCTTGCGGTATATCGAGGTTCATCTCTTTCACAAAAACCGACAGGAATATAGAGTCGCCCGGACGCCAGACATCACGTTCTCCGTAGATAAATGCCTTAAGGCCCTTCTCCGGGGTACTTCCCGCTACATCGAAGGAACTTACCGACAGGGCTGCTCCGTCATTTAGTTTGAGGTAGTTCCGGTCGGTTGGTGTAGAGGCGGTAAGAAGGAACGGTTTACGCTCGGAAACCAGCGATGCAAAACCATCCTTGTCACTGCTTGCAGAACCGATCAGCTGCAATTGCATGTCGTATACATCTTCACGTCGGCCAGTGGTTCCGCCGTGGCAATATCACTTACTATAATGTGAAGTACATTGTCACCACCCCTCTGCACACTGCTATCAGTCCGAGGTTGGTGGCCAGCAGGTTGCGGCTGAGCTTCTTGTCGGGCGAGTAGTATGCATCTGAGCAGGGATTTTGGCCTTCTTGCCAGTTATATGCGTACTGGTAGAAGAGGCCAGATTCGCTTCCCTCGTCCCAGTAATCGGTCGGATTATCCCACGATGTGTCGCCCGAGTCGTAGAGACGGTCTAGCATCTCCTCATATTTACCCGGCTTGCGGGTTTCGGTGCATGGGTATAGTGAATAGGAGGGTCGCATTCCTATCTCAATTCTGTATATCACCCCCGGTTCCACCGTAATGTAGTCGGAGATATCGATTGAGATAGGTTCCATGCGTTTGGATCGATGTTTTTGTCGTTTGTGAGATCAACCCTGCCGCGGTACACCGGACGGCCATACTGGCGTATGTAGCTGGCTTCGCTCAGACTGTTCATCTGCAGGAAGTCAGGGGTCTGTTTCGATCTTTACTATTGAGAGGTCGACCGGTTTGACTCTTGCCCTGAACGGGAAGATGGTTCCTGTCAATGCAGGCGCGATAACTCCCTCTCCGATAGCCTTTATACCTGGCAGAGTGGTGGTACAAGTCCATAACCTGCAACTTTCCAGCGAAGTGCGGCCACTGCTGTTTCTTATTGTGTTATCGATGGTAATCGTCACGTCGCCCTTAAGCGCAAAGATGTTACGCGGTACAGGTACGCTCAAAGGTCATGGTGGTCCGTGGTGTGAGAAATATGAGCCCTTCAAGTTCCTGTTGCGGGTCGAGCGGATCGGTGAACGCGATGTTTATGCGCTGGTTATCGCCAGAGGTAAATGTGACATCCCACACTGAGAAGTCGTTCAGGGCCGGGATGTTAATCTCCTGCCGGAGTTCCTTTACCCTGATCCCTGTTGAACCGTCCCACGAAATGGTAAGTAACTGTGCTTCTTTTTCACGTTCAATCTCTTTTATTGTAAATTGATGCGTGTTTCCGCCTGTCGGGTGTTCCCACTGAACAGAAGAGCCTCTGCGACCGGTTTTTGCTGAAAGGAGGTTCTCTACATCTTTTGGGGGCATGAAGTCGGAGGTGACAATGGCGCCCGAAAGGTATGTGTTTTCCGTCGGGGAGGTCGGCGGTTAAGCCTGCGACTCAACTTTGAAGTCGCGACGTACGGTTTGGAAACGGAACGGGAAGCTCCGCCAGTTTTTCCGGAACAGTACCCAGGCGACCGAGGTTTAGGGAGCCGCGGTAGGTGGTGCCCGGATTGAGTGCTTTTGCGGGCTTATATATAATAGTATAGTCGTCGGCCCACTCCGCTGTCCCTTTTATCGATGGCTCGAAGCTGAAAAGGTTGCCGGGTCTCTCCTTCGATGCCTGTGCGGCAAACTCTGGTGTAAGACTTATCTCTATGTTGCCGTTGGCCGGAATAACTCCCGATGTGTAGGAGGCGATGTACAGGCCAAAGCCAGGATCGGGCGGCAGCTCGGTGTAGGTTGTCGCCGCCTCTGCCGGGGAGGTGTCTCCCTTTTTACCAGAATCGCGGGTGCAAAAATTTAGCAAAACTGCCATGGCAGCCAGCAGAATGAGAATCGGCTTTTTCATGCTTCTTGTGATTTGTTGAGATGATTTAATCAAAGGTATGAAAAAAGCATGTAGCCGTAGCCTGATGAGTGCATCTTTTCAAACTTTTAGATTGGAGGGATGAAAAAAAGAAGTGAGCGACATTAGCGATCGTGCGATCGTGATGCCGCTCACAGAGAGAAAGGGGAATTGATAAAAGAAAAGTCGTCTTTAACCCTAAATTAACCTTTTTCAGTGTTTTTGCTCAATACCTCTGTAGTGCTCTCTTTTGCCTATTCCGATGGTCTTTAAAAATATTGCTACGAATTTCAGTAGCATTTGCAAAAGGTAAAATCATTTTCTCAAAAAGTAAAAAAATGGAGTATACTTACCTATGGGCTATTTGGGTGTTAATTGCATATTATCAGGCAGTTTGCCATTATGGATCACTTTACATATCTTTAGGGTGACAATAAAAGGTATAGGGAACCGGAGCGAATCTATATGTTGACAACAATACTACTTCTGAATCCTGTTTACGTTACTTTCTTCTGGGCAATTGTTTTGCATCTTTATCCGCGGCGCAGCAATCCGGCCCGACGTTTTCTGGGGCAAGTTTATGATAATGGCCTTTGTGATCTATTTGCTCGCACTTCCTCTATTTTCATGAGATGCATGAGGCCTATGTCTGGCTTGATGTCTATTTATTATCTTGCCTCATTATCGGTTTATCCGGCCTATTTTGTGTATGTGCTTTTTACTTACCCGCGATGAGAGGTTTTCGTTCAGTAGGCATTCGCGATTTATTTTGTAGTTCCTCTTGCAGTATTGGTGGCCATGTCGGTGGGGTATACTATTATGGATCAGGAAGACCAATTGGTCTATATCTCTGAGGTGCTATACCGGCGGCGGAGACGCTGAGGGTATTGTTGCATTCATGGAATGTGATGCTGAAGACAGAGAAATTGATCTTCGTTTTTCAAACGTTTTTTTACGGGTTTCTGACTTTTCGCGAATTGAGGGCTCACCGCAGGGAGTCTTTACGATCGTTACTCCTTCACCGAACATAAGAATCTGACATGGGTGCAGGTTATGAATGTCACCTTCTTTCTTACCATGTTAGCCAGTATTGTTCTGGCTGTTATCGGTCGTGAGCGGTTCCTTGCGAATTCCGCAATGCTGCTCTTCCCCTCTGTGATCTTTTCTGTGATGCTTTTTTTGATCGGTATTCTGGGAAATATTCAGAGAGCTGCCGTGCTCGAAAACTATGATAATTTTGAGTTTACGGGAACAGGCGATGAGAAGATCCCGGCCCGGCTTAAAGAGGAACTTGCTGCTCTTTTCGAACAGGAGAAGATATATCTTGATAAAGATCTGACTATATGGGATCTGGCCGGACGCCTTGGCACAAACCGTACCTATGTGTCAAAGATTTTTAATAATGAGTTGGGGATCAACTTTGCGACTTACGTGAATCACCACCGTGTGGCTCATGCAAAGCAGATGATCGATGAGGACAAAAATATTGCCGTTGATGAAATTGCTGATTTGAGTGGTTTCGGATCGGTAGCATCGCTCTACCGGGCATTTCTTTCTAAGGAGAGAATATCACTTCCACAGTATCGGAAAACAATCCGCGGCAACGGGCATCGCTAGCCCTATCCCCGCAACTCTTCCATCTTCCCTCTTAACCCTTTTCTCTGCGCTATGTGCCATGAACTGACCGCAGGCCCTTTTACCCTGAACCTTTACCCCTTTCCCGGTCGCCGGTCGCCGGATGCCGTTTCCCCTCCCCATCTGAATCGCTCGCCGCCGATATCCGCCAGATCGAGAATGCGTTCCACCACAGTCATGACAAGGCCGTCGATCGTTTTGGGCTGACTATAGAAGGAGGGTGTAGCCGGACAGATTACCGCGCCGGCTTCAGTAAGAAGTTTCATATTGTTCAGATGAATGAGGCTGTAGGGAGTCTCTCTCGGCACGAGTATAAGCCGGCGGCGCTCCTTAAGCATCACATCGGCTGCGCGGCTGATAAGATCATTGCTGATGCCGCCTGCTATACGACCCAGCATACCCATTGAAGCCGGACAAACAATCATGGTATCCCAGTCAGATGAGCCTGATGCAAAAGGGGCATAGAAGTCGGTGTTTTTGAAGAGCGTTACTCCCTCTGGTATATGGACTTTCTCTCCCAGTTCATGCTCCCATATCTCCTTTGCGTTATCGGAAAAGATAACAGCAATCTCCGCCCTCTCACTTTCTTTTGCGTCGGCACTGTCGTAGTGGCGTAGTTCCCTTCCGGTATCCTTCCCGCTGCTAAGTGCATTAAGTAAGAGTTTCGCGTATATCGCACCGCTCGCCCCTGTAACTGCTACTATTATCTTTCTCATCTTATATACCTTTAAAATCAACTACCCTGCGCCATTTACCTCTTCCGCTTACCGCTCACCGCTCACCGCTCACCGCTCACCGCTCACCGCTCACCTCAATTCTTTAACAACCGTTCGGCAAGAATTGTTACGCCCTTGCCTGCATTTTCCTTTATTACCTCCACTTTTCTGCGTACCGGCACGTAGACATCCTCCGGATCGATGAGATACATATCGGCCCCTGCCGGTGCATATGAGGCCAGTCCGGCTGCGGGATAGACATTCAGCGAGGTACCTATAACCACAAATATATCGGCCGAAGCGGCAATCGCTCCTGCCTCGCCCATGGCAGGAACCGCCTCACCAAACCATACTATATGCGGCCTCAGCTGACTCCCTTTTTCACATTTGTCACCTGCAACGATGTCGCGGCTACCGATTTCATATATCAGCGACTGATCAGCGGTACTACGTGCCTTGGTAAGCTCGCCATGCAGGTGCAGCACCTTTGTGCTTCCGGCCCTCTCATGAAGGTTATCGACGTTCTGGGTTATGATATGCACATCAAAGTGCTTCTCCAGCGCCGCCAGTCCCAGATGTCCGGCATTGGGTTCACATGTGTAAAGCTGACGCCGCCGTTCGTTGTAAAAGCGGAGTACCAGCTCCATATTCTTTTTCCACGCCTGAGGTGTCGCCACCTCCATAACATCGTACTCCTCCCACAGTCCGCCCATATCGCGAAATGTACGTATGCCACTCTCGGCGCTGATACCGGCACCCGACAAAACTACAAGCTTCTTCATAAAGGTTGTTCAAATCTTTAATGTAAAGATAAGCCAATTCATCCTATATTTGGCTTATGATTGATCACCAGACAGTAGAACGGATTCTCGACGCGGCAGCTATTACCGACGTTGTACAGGAGTATGTGCACCTCAAAAAAAGAGGGGTTAACTACCTGGGATTATGTCCGTTCCACAACGAAAAAACCCCCTCTTTCACGGTCTCCCCTGCCAAGGGTATCTTCAAATGCTTTGGCTGTGGCAAGGGTGGCAACTCGGTTAACTTCATCATGGAACACGAACACCTCAGCTATCCGGAGGCGCTGAAGTACCTGGCGAAGAAATACCATATCGAGATTGAGGAGCATGAGCTGACGCCAGAGGAGATCCAGCGACAAACCGAGCGCGACAGCATGCTGGTGGTAACATCATACGCCTCGCGGAAGTTCGCCGAATACCTTCACGAGACTGATGAGGGTATCTCTGTGGGACTCTCCTATTTCTCAGAGAGAGGTTTTCGGGAGAACATCCTGAAGAAGTTCGACATAGGATACAGTCCGGAGAGGTCAGACACCCTCTCCAAAGCTGCTGTAGCAGACGGGTACAAAAAGGAGTACCTCGTTAAGACAGGGTTGTCGATTGAGAGGGAGGAGAGGATATTTGACCGGTTCCACGGACGGGTAATTTTTTCCTATTCACTCCTTGTCGGGACAGGTACTCGGGTTTGGCGGGAGGATACTAAAAACCGATCCGAAGGCTGCCAAGTACCTCAACTCACCTGAGTCTGACATATACCATAAGAGTAAGATTGTTTATGGGATCTTCCAGGCGCGCAAGGCGATCATAAAAGAGGACAAATGCTTTCTGGTTGAGGGGTATACCGATGTACTTTCGGTTCACGAGGCCGGTATTGAGAACGTTGTCGCTTCGTCGGGGACTGCCCTTACGCAGGAGCAGGTCAGACTTATAAAGCGGTTTACCCAGAACATAACCATACTCTACGACGGCGATGCTGCGGGCATAAAGGCGTCGTTGCGGGGTATCGACCTGGTGCTCGAAGAGGGTATGAACGTCCGCATCGTTCTGTTGCCCGATGGGGAAGATCCCGACTCGCTATCGAAGAAGCTGAGTGTTGAGGAGTTCACAAAATACCTGACAGAGAAGGAGACTGACTTCATCAGGTTCAAGACCGAGATGCTGCTTCGTGAAACGGGCCGCGATCCGGTGAAGAGGGCCGAAGCTATTCGCGATATAGTACGTAGTATTGCCGTAATACCCGAGATAATCACCCGTACGGTTTTCATAAAAGAGTGCAGTACGCTGCTCGAGGTTAGTGAGGCTGTACTCTACAACGAGGTCAATAAACTACTCAAACAGAAGGGGTTTCAGGACAGAAATCGCTATCCCGGCGCGTACGATCTACCCGACACAAAGGCCTTGGTTCCCCAGAAACAGGTCGAACCCGACAAGGGATCGTATTACTCTGAAAGAGAGATTATTAGACTCTTACTGAAGTACGGCTCAGGGGAGTTTGAGAAGCAGAAGGAGGAGCCTGAGGGAGCGGAGGTTGTGGTGACGGTGGCCGATTTTATTGTGCATGAGATAATGCGCGATGAGCTTAGCTTTACCAATAAGGTTTTCGGTGAGATTTTTGCCGAGTACATGTTTCATGTGCAGCAGGGGCTCTTTGCGGGCGATCAGCATTTTGTGAGGCACCCCGACCCGGAAATTTCTGGTGTATCGGTCGATATGCTGGCCGATTCGTACGAGCTGAGCCGTATCTGGAGCGAAAAGCTGTCGTATGTCGAGTCGGAGGAGAGGATGCTGAAGGAGGTGATTCCTGAGACGATTATTAAGTTTAAAAGCGATAAGATCAAGGAGATGCGTGCTGAGTTGCATGCCGGAATCGTTGCAGCTGCGGCCTCGGGCGATATGGACGAAGTGAGCAGGCTGCAGAAACAGGTGAGTATGCTTAACAGGGCGCTGAAGGAGATATCGGTTAAGCTCGGAGGGCGCATAGTTCTCTGATATTTGGAGATTGCCACAGATTTTCATACTTTTAGCACTGTAAAACGACACTTCAGAAAGGGAAAATATGATAACACGAATTATTGCCCGTTTGCTGCCGGCAATACTCATAATATTAATGGTCTCCTGCGGCAGGAGTCCGGAGCCGCCAGAAGAATTTATACCGTCATTTTCCACCTACAAGAGTGTGGTGGTCGACGAACCTGTCCCGGTTGAAAAGAGGGAGATTTTCTACGGGTTGCTCACTCCTATTGAGGTGTGCAATATCTTTAACAGGCTGGGCGTGCCTTACGACGAAGCATCTCTGAACCCGGTCATAAATGCCGATAACTATATGTCGAGTTCGAAGGCGGCTCTTAACCTTGGTGTTTATGGGGTGAACCTGGGCTACCTGAAAATTTTTAAGAAGAATCAGGATATGTTTAACTATATGCTTACAGTTCGCAAAATGGCTGGCAGGCTTAACATCCCTGAATCGTATATTACCGAGCCGATTCGCCGTATTGAAAACGACATGGATAATCCGGACTCGATAATTGTTATCATGAACAGGGCGTACAAGCAGATGGAGGATCATCTGCGTGTTGATGGCCGTGAGAGCACTGTGGGACTGATGCTTATGGGCGGATGGATTGAGGCCATGTATCTGGCCACCAGCCTCACATACGATTCGAGCAATCCCGATCCGGAGGTTGTTCAGAAGATCTCCGAGCAGAAGTACACCCTTACCTCGCTTCTGAGTCTGATGAAGAACTACTACGACGATCCGATGGTGGTCTTCTATACCAAAAAGCTTCTCTTCCTGAAACGGTACTTCGACACATTTGATATCTACTTCAAGAAGGGCGACCTCGAGATTGACACCGGCAAGCAGGCGCTTATCTCAACCGGAGCCGAGATGGATATCACCGTCGAAACCCTCAACAATATCCGCGACTACGTAGCCAAGCTGCGAGGTGAAATCGTGAATTAAAGTCTTGCGGGCTCCTTTTTTTTCCCTCCTTCCTCCGGCCCGTTTTCTCCTCCCCCCGCATTCGTCGCGCTAAACTTGGCTTTCTGCTAACCCCCAGTTAACGCCCGCCCGCTGCCGGAATCTTCCCGTTCGTCAAATAAATTTGACTTGCATTGTTTTGGTTCGTAACTTTTCATGTTCAATTAGTTATAGAAATTTAGCCAAACCAAAACATAGCCTTATGAAATCAACAGCCTGTTCCGCTGCGAAAGCCGCTCAGGGTAATGCTGTCCACAGGTCAGCCATCCTGCGATTTCTTACCATTTGTCTTTTTGCTTCTATCTGTTACCTCTCCTCTGGTCAGACACCGCAGGGCTTTACCTACCAGGCACTGGCCTTTGATGCATCGGGGGAACCTATACGTAACACTGCACTGCCGGTGCGCATATCGATCGAGTCAGATTCTCTGGGCGGCACTCTCTTCTGGCAGGAGCTCCACTCATCGGTTACCACCAACGGATCAGGATTTTTCTCTGGTGCTGGGCAAAGGGGTTAAGCAATCGGGCGACGCAGCCACATTTGCAGATATCGATTGGAGCGTAACACCCAAGTTCATCCGCACCGAGATCGACCATGGCGGCTGGAAGACAATGGGAGCATCGAGGCTCTGGAGCGTGCCTTATGCAATGACGGCAGGCGACCTGACCGGGTCGCTAAAAAAACTTGAAGTAGTAGGCGAAACCAGTGTATTGGATGAGGCGCTCTTCGAGGTAAAGAACAAAAACGGACAGACGGTATTTGCCGTTTATAACGAAGGAGTAAGGGTTAATGTCGGCAACGGAGAGAACAAGGCGGTGAAAGGAGGCTTTGCTATTGGCAGCTTCGACGAGACCAAGCTCGAGCCAAAGGATCTGATGGTTGTGACCCGCGACTCAGTAAGGGTCTATATCTACGACGATCCGCTGAACAAGGCGGTCGAGGGTGGATTTGCCATTCGGCGGCTTCGACGAGACCAAGGGAGCAACATACGTCATTACATGCTTGTTAGTCCGGATAGTATAAGGATGTATCTCGATCAGTCGGCCGGCAAGGCTGTCAAGGGCGGCTTTGCCATCGGCGGGTTCGATGAGACCAAAGCACCTATGAATGAGTTTCTTCGTGTTAGTCCCGATAGCGTGAGGGTCTACATAGACAAGAGCTCCGGCAAGGCAGTCAAGGGCGGTTTTGCCATTGGCGGTTTTGATGAGACGAAGGCACCCGGACAGGAATTTTTGCGCATTACGAATGATAGCATAAGGATGTATGTCAGCGACGATCCGTCGAAGGCTGTTAAAGGAGGCTTTGCCATTGGCAGTTTTGACGAGACCAAGAAAGGTCCGGCAGTTAACTTCACATCACTTACACCCGATAACTATTTCATTGGACACAGCAGTGGCTCAAAGACTACCGGACTTTATAATTCATTTTATCGGGTATGAGTCGGGGTATGAAAACATTTCCGGAACCAGCAATGTATTGATGGGATATGCGTTACCGGTACAATAGCGATGCCAGTTATAATGCCCTTATTGGATATGAAACCGGATATAATACCATTAGGGAGTTATAAACTCGTTTGTGGGATACCATGCAGGCAGGGAAAACACAACCGGGTATAGTAATGTCTTTTTAGGAAATCTAAGTGGGTCGGCTAATACTGCCGGCTTTAGGAATGTGTTTATTTGGACATGAGAATGGATTTTTTCAAACCTGCTGGCCGATGCAAATGTCTTTATTGGCTACAGGGCCGGAGCATACTTAAATACGGGTAAACACAACCAATACTACGTATGGTTCGTTTAATGTTTTCCTCTGGTCAGGAAGCAGGTTACAGTAACACCACCGGGTTACAGAAACGTCTTCTCCTCGGCTTCAGGAGCGGATATGGAAACACAAACAGGTTACGCCAAATGTCTCTCTGGGCTATATGGCCGTGATACGCTTTAACCAAGCAGGTTTATTTAATGTTACAGTTGGTAACTCAACAGGGCCATAACAATGTTCTTTGGCGGATATAATGTCTTTCTAGGATACTCAGCCGGTTATGCCAATGAGGCTAATCTCTGCTAATGTCTTCCTGGGCATGAACTCGGGAGATATAATACTTCTGGTGCAGAATATGACAGTTTTTCAGGCTATTATGCAGGCTACAGTCACACAATCGGTGCTGAGTAATGTTATGATAGGCAAAGATGCGGGGCGGCTAAGCACGAATGGATCAAGAAAATGTTTTTGTTGGAACCGAGGCGGGATATAAGTAATACTTTTCTCGTCAGCAGGAGCTACGGGTGTGCAGGGCTGGTACAATAATTTTATCGGCTACAGGGCGGGGTATGATAATACCGTGGGTTCATTTAATACGTATAACGGTTTCGAAGCAGGAAGAAGTAATACTAGTGGTGTCAGTAATGTGTTAATGGGTTACAGCTCTGGGTATTCAAACACTACCGGTTCCGAACAACGTCGATGATCGGGAAACCTCACCGGATTTCAGGGAACCAATGTCCATAACAATGTACTTCTTGGAATACTCGGCTGGTTATGGTAATTATGGTAGCTATAATGTGTTCCTTGGAAAAGGTACCGGGAAAGCCAGCACGGGTTCCTATAATTCATTTGTTGGATTTCAGGCAGGTATGAAAAACACCACCGGGACATATAATGATATTCTCGGCCATGAGGCAGGATATTCAAATCAGTCTGTGCGCGAAAAATGTTTCCTATCAGGCTTCCAGCGGCCGGAAGAAGCTCAACAGGGTCAAGTAATGTAATGATTGGAAATGAGTCGGGTGAGCAGGTTGCAACAGGTACTAAGAATGATATTTATACAGGAGATCTAGAGCTGGTCCTAACTGACCCGGTGCTGTCGAAAGAATAATTATCGGATATCAGGCCGGTACTGTAACTGCAGGAAATGAAAATGTCTATATCGGAGCTCAGGTCAGGATTATTTAGCCCAGGTGGCTCATCGAATATTTGCGTTGGTCTAACCCAACCCTGGCAAATGCAGCAGCCCTTTAGCAAAGCTCACAATTACGGAATCATCCGGGCCACAGTGCAGGAGAGGCTTCATCGGTAGGTAGTTCAAGTACACTTATCGGCTACTCAGGCAGGAGGAAGCTATTCTCGGGTGCCAGTAACACTTGTCCTGGGATACTATTCAGGGAGTAGCGAAACCGGAGATAATAATGTATTTATTGGCTTTCCCAATGTTGGGATACATCTACCAATACTGGTAACAGGCTGTATATCGACAGCTTTAATACTAACTCACCTCTACAGTAAGATAACTTTGAAAAATGACTATGTAAGGGTTAATGGAACAATATTTTGGTGTCGGCAGAGCTCACAACCAATAGTTATTCCAATTATCTTTGTGATGGTGGATTGAACCCAAGCTATTCCATGAGGGTCTATAAGGGGGCCATTGTTCGACGGCAAAAATGGATTTGCTAAGTGCCTCAAGATGTTTGTTCTGTAAAAAGAATATTGACGTAATTACAGGTGCAATTGAGAGAGTAGAGTTTCTTCAGGGGTGTTGAATATAACTGGCGTAGCGATGAGTTCCCTGGCAGAAGTTATGCCGGTGACGGGGGCAGGTAGGTCTTATTTCACAGGAAGTGGAGATTGTACTCCCCGGCCTGGTGACGGAGGATGAAGAAGGGTATACGAAGGGATCGCATACGGTCGTGTATCTGCTATTACTTGTCGAAGCAATAAAGGAACAGCAGCAGATTAATCGAAACACAAAATCTTAAAATTCAATCACAGGCAGCAGCAAATCAACTCTCGCAGCAGCTGCAGCAGATAGAGGTCACTTGAAGTCTAAAAGTAGAGCAGACAGTCTCTTCCGCTAAATGAGTTGCGGAATCTAAAAGCCGAGCTGGGAGTCATTGAAGGCAGATGATAGGAAACGGAGCCGGTAGTGCCAGAAGCACATCGTGCCCTGTAGTATATTAGCCGCTGGCCATCAAATAGCAGATGCCTGCTGTCGGATTCTTCCCGTTCGTCAAATAAATTGGACTTGCGTTGTTTTCCCGGTTCTTAACTTTTCATGCTCAATTAGTTATATAAATTTAGCCAAACCAAAACATAGCCTTATGAAATTAACAGCCTGTTCCAATGCGAAAGCCGCTCAGGGTAATGCTGTCCACAGGTCAGCCATCCTGCGATTTCTCGCCATATGTCTTTTTGCATCTGTCTGTTGCCTCTCCTCTGGTCAGACACCACAGGGATTTACCTACCAGGCACTGGCTTTTGATGCATCGGGGGAACCGATACGAAATACCGCACTGCCGGTGCGCATATCGATCGAGTCAGACTCGCTGGGCGGAACCCTCTTCTGGCAGGAGCTGCACTCATCGGTTACCACCAACGGATCAGGAATGTTTTCTCTGGTGCTGGGCAAAGGGGTTAAGCAGGCGGGCGACGCCAACACCTTCGCTGACATCGATTGGAGCGTAACACCCAAGTTCATCCGCACCGAGATCGACCATGGCGGCTGGAAGACAATGGGAGCTTCACGTCTTTGGAGCGTACCTTATGCAATGACGGCAGGCGACCTTACCGGGTCGCTAAAGAAGCTGGAGGTAGTAGGCGAGACCAGTGTATTGGATGAGGCGCTGTTTGAGGTTAAGAACAAAAACGGACAGACGGTATTTGCCGTCTATAACGAAGGGGTAAGGGTAAACGTAGGCAACGGCGAGAACAAGGCGGTGAAAGGAGGCTTTGCGATCGGCAGCTTCGATGAGACAAAGCTCGAACCAAAGGATCTGATGTTAGTAACCCGCGACTCGGTACGGGTCTACATCTACGACGATCCGCTCAACAAGGCGGTCAAGGGCGGCTTTGCCATCGGCGGCTTCGACGAGACCAAGGGAACAACATACGACTACATGCTTGTTAGTCCGGATAGTATACGGATGTACCTCGATCAGTCGGCCGGCAAGGCTGTCAAGGGAGGCTTTGCGATAGGCAGTTTTGATGAGACTAAGGCCCCGATGCAGGACTATCTGCGGGTAACACACGACAGTATCAGGATGTACGTCACCGACGACCCATCGAAGGCTGTTAAAGGAGGCTTTGCTATCGGCAGTTTTGATGAGACGAAGAAGGGGCCTGCAGTAAACTTCACCTCGTTAACACCACAAAACTATTTCATTGGCCACAGCAGCGGTTCGAAGAACACCACTGGTCTTTACAACTCGTTTGTGGGCTATGAAGCAGGATATGAGAACATAGATGGAAACCGCAACGTCCTTTTGGGCTACCATGCAGGTCGCTCAAATTCAAGCGGTTTTAATAACATATTTATTGGTTTTGGCAGCGGGTTTACGAACACAACGGGATATCATAACGTAGCCATTGGGACTTTTGCCGGATACTCCGGTGTCTCTACCTTCAGCAACGTATTTGTTGGAGACTCTGCAGGCTATGGTAATTCCAATAGCTTCAATGTCTTTTTCGGAAAGGGAACAGGTAAGGCTAATACCGGATAGTATAACTCCTTTGTGGGCTTTCAGTCGGGAATGAAGAACACAGGCGGTGCCAGCAACGTGATGATGGGTTACCGCTCAGGCTATTCCAATCTTACCGGATCGAATAACGTTATGATAGGTAATGTTGCCGGGCACCGAAGTACCACAGCACAGAGCAACGTTTTCCTGGGCGACTCTGCAGGGTATGGAAACACAAATAGTTATAATGTCTTTCTGGGTAAAGGGACAGGTAAGGCTAATACCGGACAATTTAATACTTTCATGGGCTACCAGTCAGGAATGAAAAACACTACTGGCCAGAATAATGTTTTCATTGGCAATCAGAGCGGGTATTCAAATACTACCGGAAGCTTCAATGTTTTTCTGGGTTATGGTGCAGGCTACACAGCGGTTTCAAGTTTCAATACCTTTCTTGGTTATCAGACAGGATATCTGTCGACTGGAAGTTATAATTCATTCATCGGATACCAGGCAGGTCGAAGCAACACAAGTGGACAAAGCAATGTCTTTCTAGGGTATTTAACGGGATACGGAAACCAAACAGGTACATATAATGTTTTTATTGGTAATTATGCCGGTTACAACGGAAACAGCGGGTGCCAGTAATGTATTTCTCGGGGATTCAGCTGGATATGCTAATACTAACAGTTTTAATGTTTCTTGGAAAGGGTGCTGGTAAATCAAATACAGGGCAATACAATTCTTTTATGGGGTTCCAGGCCGGAATGAAAACCACTTCGGGTAGTCGAAATGTCTTCTTGGGTTACAGGGCGGGCTATGGAAATAGTTTCAGGACAATTTAATGTCTATATCGGAAATGAATCAGGAGAGAAAGTGTACCGGTGCTATATAACGTGTATATTGGCGATCAGTCAGGTGTTAAGAATAAGGGCAGTTTCAATGCATTTGTCGGAAAGGGAGCCGGAAATTCAGCAACCTCCATCAGTTGGAGAACTCATTGGGCTTCAGTGCCGGTGGTAGCATAACAACCGGAGAATACAATACAATGGTTGGTTCCTGGGCTGGACCAGTATACAACAACCGGTAAGGAGAATACATTCATAGGAACTTTTTCTGGCTACTCCAATCAAACAGGAAACTACAACACTTTTATCGGACAATCTACCGGTGAAACTGTAAACAGGTTCTGGCAATGTTTTAATTGGATATAATGCAGGACAATTCGAGGGCCCAATAAGTAACAAGCTATACATTAACAATGGTCCTGGGGGGTATCCTCTAATCTGGGGAGATTTCAGTACAAGTGATATCTAATAAACGGCAACCTTTGGGTAACAGGGAATTTTTACAGAAAAGTCGATGCTGGTCAGGGATGGCACTACCTCGATGACGAAACCGGAAGTGACAACCCATACTGGTTCGAAGCTTTGCTGCGTACCATCCGATTCTCGACTGAAAACAGACGTAAAGCCCATTACGAATGCATGAAAAATACTAGGGATGACAGGAGTAACATACTCGTGGAATAATGAAGCCATCAGCTATTTCACAGCATCTGCTGATAATTTGTATGCCGGGCCAGAGGCAACGGAAGAGGAAACAATGAAGCTTAGAGCACAGGCACGTGAAAGAGTTGGCAGGAAAATTCAGTGGTGAGCAGGTGGGACGAATAGCTCAAGAGGTGGAAAAAGATTATGCCTGGTGTTGTTCATACTAATAAGGACGGCTTTAAGCAAATCACTTATGGAAAACCTTGTGGGGTTATTGGTAGAAGCCATAAGAGAACAGCAAAAGCAGATTGAGCGGCAGCAGTCAGAGCTGGAATCGCTAAGAGGTCTTGCCGGTGAGGTTAAGCTCTATAGCTCATGATGAAGCCCTTAAGGCGATGATGATAAACGGAGCCCGGTAGTGCCAGAACGCCCTGCGCAGTGCGCCCGGAGGCACGACAGATACGGGGATAAATGCGGGTAATCACCCGGATTCGCCGCGCGAAACTTTGCTTTCTGATGAACTGGGCTCCTCTTTCGCGCGGAGGGGTGGGTGTAACGCGCTGATATATAACATACCGTCGCTCCTGACGGGGCTGGAACTAGAGAGATACTTGTTCTATACCATACTGTTGCCCCTACGGGGCTCTCGTTTTAAACTGATATGCCATGTACAATAATGGCGTGTATGCAAACATTGAAATCCATAGTACGCCTTGCTTTTACATTGCGAAAAAGTTTGCAACGAAAATATTCGCAATGACTATCCCCTTAATTCTGCTAATGTTGGTAAGGTATTCACTCTAAAATTTGTAGTTTTAAAGCCATCATTAAAAGGGAAGAAGGTTACCCGTCCTTACATTTTTCAGGAACCACAGCAACTTACAGCGTAGCAACTATGAGAAAACTGATCTTCACCCTTCTGGCAGCGAGCTTTTTGCTTACGGTTGCCGCCCAGACCCGCGACATCGACAAGCCGACCCTCACCCAGAGGCAGCAGACCGAGCTCTTTAACAAGAACCTTGAGTGGAAGCTCGACAACGTTCTGCCCGGTATAATGCGGCGCGAAAACCTCGAGATGTGGATCATCATAAACTTCGAGTACTCTGAAGATCCGGTATACCAGACCCGCTTAACACCTGGCCGGGCGATGGCGCCCGCCGCCTCTCTATACTGGTCTTCCACGACTCGCCGGGGCAGGATTCGAAAAAGCTCTCTGCCACCGCTGGCACGGGGCCAGTGCCTCCGGGTACATGTACGAGAAGTATCTTCAGCGACCGTGCCTCGGGTGCTGAAGCGCAGTTCACAAGCCGTGGCCGACTACAACATAAAAAAAGCCGACCCCAAAGAACATCGGCATCAACTACGATCCTTCAGTGCTCGACGACTTCAGTTACACCAACGGACTCTCTCATCTGCACTACGAGCGCCTCTTCAACGCCCTCGACGAGAATACCAGAGCCGCCTCGTTTCTGCCAAAAAAGTGGTAATAGGATGGTTCGAAACCCGCACCCCGTGGGAGGTCGACTTCTTCCGCCATATGTGCGGCATTGGTCACGACCTGATAAAGGAGTTCTTCAGCAACGCCGTCATCACCCCGGGAGTCACAACCAGCGCCGATGTGCAGTGGTGGATAGTTGAGCGCATTAAGGAGAAGAAACTCGACTACTGGTTCTTCCCTTCAATCGATATCAAAAGGTCGCCGGCCGACCGCGAGAAGTACGGCACCGCCGACAATATTATCCGTCCGGGCGACATGCTGCACTGCGACGTTGGAATGCACCTACAGTGGGAATGGTACGACTGATATGCAGCACAACGCCTACGTAGTTCCGGCGTGAAACTAATGCCCCTGCTGGACTAAAAGCCCTTTTTGAAAAGCACAAAGCTTTTCAGGATATAAGTCTCGAGGAGATGAAGGAGGGCCTCACCGGCAACCAGATCCTCAAGGCCGTTCTCGACAGGGGTCGCGCCGCGGGACTCAATCCCGTCATGTACAGTCACCCCGTTAACTACTTTGGTCACGGCTCGGGCATGACCATCGGCCGCACCGAGCAGCAGGAATTCCTGCCGGGTTCGGGCGAGCACAAACTCTACAACAACACAACCTATGCGCTCGAGTTCAGCGTGGCGGCTGATATTCCCGAATGGGGCATGCAGCGGGTTAGCCTTGGTTCCGAAGAAAATATAATTTTTACCGGCGGAAAGGCGCGGTATGTTGACGGCCGGCAGGAGGCGTTTTACCTGATAAAATAGCGCTCATGACGCCCGACCCCCGAATTGTAAAGTTTCTCAAAAAGCACCATGTGCTCACCGTTTGCTCCACTGTCGACGACGAGCCCTGGTGCGCCAACTGCTTCTATGTGTACCTCGAAGATGAGAACGCCTTCGTTTTTACCAGCGATAGCGAGACACGCCACGGCCGCGAGTTTTTGCTCAACAGCTCGGTGGCCGGGTCGGTGGTGCTGGAGACAGGTATCATCGGGAAGATTCAGGGGGTTCAGTTTAGGGGAACCGTAACCATTGCCGAAGGTGAGAGGCTCAGGCGCGCTGAGAAGGCCTACATAAAACGATTCCCGGTGGCCGCCCTTATGGACACTCGATCTCTGGTTTGTCGACCTTAACATGCTGAAGATGACAGACAACCTGCTGGGTTTTGGGAAGAAGCTTATATGGGAAGAGGTACCAGGTACCAGGTACCAGGTGCCGGGGGAGGATTTTTAATGTCGGAATAGGTATCCGGAAAGAGGTATCAGGTAGGCAGCACAATTCAAAGACCTTGCAAAAGAGTAAGCAATTGCTGGTGCCGTTATGATTGTCTTATCTGGATGAGCCGGTTTAGGATTGCTCCTATCGATTTACAGCTGGAGATTAGTTCTCCGGCGGACTCTTCTTTCAGATAACCTATTTCTTTAGCAATAATAATCTGTGTCATCAACTCAGCAGCAGAACCTTTCGCTACATGAAAATATCGCTATAGCCATCCTGTTTGAACCTGACTCGTCCCCTTCTGCAATGTTGCTGGCTATGCTGACTGCTGATCTTTGCATTTGACGGCACAAACCTAAATCTCGTGAAATCAATTCTTCCCGGGTAAACAGGTATACCCTGATTGAAAGATCCTTGGCGAGTTGCCACACCTTTAAATCTACAAAATTTCCCATATGAAGCGAGTTTTATATTATGCAATTAATTTAGCCAATATTATCCAACCGAACAATCAATTAAGTATTAAAACTCTATAATCTGCTCCTGACCTTTGACCCACAATACCCGCATACCTCATACCTGATACCTGATACCTGATACCTTTTTTATTATCTTTGCCGCAAACAGCAAACCGATATATCATGTTTTCAGGAATAGTAGAAGAAGCAGCAACAGTTACAAAGCTCACCAAAGACCGTGAGAACCTCCACATAACCCTTAAATGCTCGTTTGCCCACGAACTGAAGGTCGACCAGAGCGTCTCGCATAACGGAGTCTGCCTCACCGTCGTCGACGTTACCGGCAACGAGTACACCGTCACCGCCATCAAAGAGACCCTCGACAAGAGCAATCTCGGCCTCCTGGCCGTTGGTTCGAAGGTCAACCTCGAGCGCAGCACCCGCCTCGACAGCCGTCTCGACGGCCACATGGTGCAGGGACACGTCGATCAGACCGCGGTCTGCACCTCGGTGCGCGAGGCCGACGGCAGCTGGTACTATACCTTCGAGTATGAGCCCGCCCAGGACGACTATATAACGGTCGAAAAGGGGTCGGTTTCGGTCAACGGCGTCAGCCTCACAGTCGTCAACTCGAAGGACAAATCGTTCGAGGTGGCCATCATCCCCTACACCTGGCAGGTCACCAATTTTCATGAGTTTAAGGCGGGAACCGTGGTTAACCTTGAATTCGATATCATCGGGAAATATATAGCACGAATACTTAAACAGCAGCTTGGAAACAAAGCGTAAAAATATAGACACGTCCGACAGGGCACCAAAGGCGGAGCCCTCCGACAATCCGGCCGAATCGGCGGCCGCGGTATCGTTTTTAATCACTATCGTCTTCCTGATGGTAATGGTTCCTGCAATACTAATAATATACGAAGGCGAACTGACCGAGCTGATAACACCGGGCTCTGTGGGTATGGTTGCTGGCACCGCTGTATTATTCTTTTTTGCAGTCAGATACCTGATTGGGCGATTTATACAGTCGCGCCTCGAAGCTGTGTATCGCATTATGCACACTGCAACCGACAGTCAGCGAAAGGGCAACATGGCCAGCGTTGAGCGGGAGGTGATGGAGTGGGCCAGGAGCAAGGAGAGTGAGATTAAGAGCCTCAAGGCGTCAGAACTGTGGCGCAAGGAGTTTATCGGAAACGTGTCGCACGAGCTGAAGACGCCGATTTTTAATCTGCAGGGACTGATTTTGACGCTGCTTGACGGCGGACTGGAAGATAAGTCGATTAACAGGATGTATCTCCAACGATCGGAGAAGAGTATAAACAGGCTCATTTCGATTGTTGAGGATCTGCAGACGATAAGCCGCCTCGAAAGCGAGGCGAAGACCCTGCAGCTGGGCAAGTTCAGCTTGCGAAAACTGGTCGCTGAAGTCATTGAGGCACAGGAGGTAAGGGCTGAGGCCAAAAAGGTTACCCTATCAACCGACGGCGGGAAGGAGCCCTTTGTGGTTGAGGCCGATCGGACGCGGATTTTTCAGGTTTTTGCCAACTTGCTGGTAAATTCAATAAACTACGGCCACACGGGCGGAAGTACCGTCGTGTCGATGACTCCGTTCGGCGACAAGGTTTTGGTTGAGGTGAGCGACGATGGCGTGGGTATCGAAGAGGAGCATCTGCCGCGTATCTTTGAGCGGTTCTACAGGGTGGAGAAACACCGCTCGCGCGACAGCGGCGGCACGGGACTCGGACTTGCAATTGTGAAGCATATTATTGAGGCTCATGGCCATACCGTGATGGTAAAAAGCAAACCCGGCGGGGGAAGCACCTTCTCGTTTACACTGACTTTGGCTTAGATAGTATTAGTTATTCCACGCGCCCAGCCGACGCTTACTCCGTAAGCTATGGCTGGCAAAGCCTGCGCTCCATGCTCGATGCTCCATGCCAGACGCAGTCCGTTTCACCGACTACCTCCTTTACCGTTTACCCGTTTACCGTTTTGCCGATTACCGTTTTACCACCGGCAACCTGTAAGCCTTCCACTTATTAAGTCCCCCCTCAATTACAAACACCCTCTCGAATCCCGGCGTCGACCAGTATTTTTGCAGCCTGCCGCGAGCGCGATTCGCGTGGTGCAGTAGAGGTATAGCGGCCGGCTGACGGATGTTCGGGCAGCAAACTCCATTAGATCTTTCTTTTTTGGCAGATGCACCGCTTTTTCTATATGTCCCCTGCGATACTCCATCTTCATCCTCACATCAATTATGATCACTGCAGGGTCGAGCGCAGCTTCAAGCCGTACTTTATCCGGATCGACAGCGACAATTTCTTGATCAACATCCTGCCCAACATCCTGCCCCACTGCCCCATGCCATGCTCCATGCCCGAAGCCTTCTCCGGCCACCGAAACGAAGTGAAGGAGGCAGCGAAGGCTGGCTCCATGCCCCATGCCAGACCTCTGCTGTCCTTCGTCCCGCTACGGCCTGCAAAGCCCATGCCCTGAGCCACGATAAACAACAATCCAGCTGTAATAATCCAAATCCTCATAATGATGTAACGTTACAGAGTCCCTAAAATTACTAATATTTTCGTCAGGCTGCGGCAGCCACTTTTTGTGATTTATGAAAATTATTTAGGAAATTACAGCTAAGTGCTTATCTTGCTGTATAACTAAAAAAACATTCGACATGAAGGCATGGCAATTATTTACACTTGCGACGGGCTCTTTTTATGGCTGGTTGCACCGAAACACCTACCGAAACCAAGAAGACCGACTGGGAATATAGAGACTTGAAGGCAAGGTCAAACAAATCAAAACACTGAAATGCAGGGGATTTTCAAATGGAGGGCGATTCTGTAGTTCTGATTTCTGATTCTATGAGGGTAACCTCCGTTCATTCGGTTTAACGAAACCGGGCAGGTAACAGAAAGAGAATATTACACAAGGGGAAAAAGAAAGGACGCTGATCAATATGTACGATGATAAGGGAAACAAGCATGAAGTCCAATCAGTCAATTCCGATGGCAGTCTTAGAAAAAGCCATTATGAGTTCCATGAAAATGGCAATATAGTAAAAAAACGCACCGAAATTCAAAGTGACACGGTTTATTCAGTACGTACATACACCAATGATTCAACGGCAACACAACGAGATAATAGACTATGATCCAAGCGGTAAGGTGAATCACAAAACAATTAACCTCTATGACCAAAATAGCAATAGACTGAATATCTCTTTGAGGTTGATGGGAGGTAAGTCTCGTGGTTAAATATATCGTACAACGAACAGGGCAAGTTAATTGATCTACACTCGCTTCGACTCTTCGGAGGATACTATTAGGAGAACCTCCAATAAGTTTGACGAAAAGGGCAATGCAGTTGAAATCCTCGAATTTGATGTAAGAAGAGGTGAAACACTCTCAGTCTGAACAAGTACAATGATGATGGCAAATTGATAGAGCGGATAACCAGACCAGCAGATGGAAGTCCCGAGACCAGAACCACATATAAGCACAATGAAAAGGGAAGACATAATCGAAACGATTCAATACAACAGTGATAACAGTATTAAAACCACCAGAAAAATGGAATATAAGTATGATGCAAAAGGCAACTGGATAAAGATCATGACATTCGTAAACGATACTTTCCGGCTGCCTGTCGATTTAAGGGAAATAGAATACTACGAGTAGGGAATTTCATAAGCATTTTATTCGCGTCTACAGCGCCGGACAACGATCCCGGCAGCTTTTATTATCTGGCAGCCAGGCATGTCTCAGTACCGGGGCATTGCTCAAATCATGTCAATAGTTAACAGCTGCTGCGAAAATATTATTTTACAAACACCGTTGTGAGTAAAAGTCCTCCCTTTTTTATTATACTTTCACAACCATGAACCTTTTAACCAAATCGGCAATTATAATCCTTCTGCTTTTTGCACTAAGAATTATTCAGAGCTGCAGCTGTCCTGACAATCCCCATTATTTCGATTTCGACCTCTTAACTGTTTCTAATCTGGATAATTCAAGAGATTATGTCCGGTCAAATGAAACTGACACCATGTACAGCGCATCAGTTGCATTTGAAATGAGAATCGCTGGAAGCCGCGCATTTGCACTAAATCCGAAGAGCAATTTCAGCCTTGGGTTTACAGAGGCAACGGCCATGGAAGAGTGTCCGATTCGATTCGTACCAAACCAACAGATTACCAAAATCACAATCAGAACCCTGGAAGCAATCTCTTCTGAGATCCCTGAAAACACAGATGTAACCACTCTCTTTTTGGGACTGGTTCCATACACATCATCGGGGTACATGTATGAACCCATTGAAAATATGTATAATAGAATAAATCAGCAATCGTTCTACGACAATGCGACAGCTACCCTTCAGCTCTTCTGTAAAGAGAATATCCAATACCCTAAAGCCCAGTTTGAGATCTCTGTTGACCTTTCCGACGGACGGACACTTACCGCAATTACTAACCTTATTCATTTAAAGCCAAGCTTTTAGACCTGTGCCATATGAAGACCCGAAGCACTGATATTGACTCTGGTATTCTCTTTTTTTGTTGGAACCATGGCCTATTCACAGGATAAGTTCATACAGGACTATAAGGTTTCAATGTTTTTTGGGACGAGAAATGTGAGCAGGGATAGCCTGCATAATACCGAAAACATCGACTTCATGAATTACCTGCTACTCATCTACATGATATGGCTGAGTACCAATACCTCGGATTTTCCACACACCTGCGGTTCCGTGGAAATTGGGAGGCTGATATAAAAATTGCTATGTACGACGATTTTGCTCCAAACAACATAAACCTGAAGGCGCAGTATTTCCCATTGAAAAACCTTGGTGTTTCTGTCGGTTTTTACACCTACCCGCAATTACTGAATGACTTCACCACCTACCATAGAATAAATGATGAGATGTTTTTTGGAGACATTGACCGCAACTTCAGGCAAATGCGTATTCATGAGACTGGTTTAATGGCAGGCATTGTGCTGCCGCTGAATTACCGTGGTTTGCACTGTACGCTTAATCTAAATGGCGGAGTAAGCTCATTATCAACATTTAAAGACATTGTACAGCAGAAGCAAATCTATTCAAATCTTCGCCGTGAGATAAACTACAGTTCTATAGCATCGCCTGCACTGTTCCTGTTCCCTGAAATTGAACTGAGTCTCGACTGTTTTAAGGTTGGGAACACAAAAATCGGAATCCAGGCTCAATCAAGCTGGTATACAGTATCCAGGTCGATTGACTATAACAGAACTGTCTATGAATGGACCAACATCGCACCAAAAATAGAACGAATAGAGAGCCCGAATCACCACTTCGAAAAATTCGAACTCGATTTTGGAATCTACATGACCTGGTGAAAAATGGTCGTATTAAATTGAAATACTCTTTTGAGAATGTCATTATACAGTAAAAGTACTTATATTTGTACGTGATTAAGGACTTAAATCTATAATAATGATAGCAGCAAATTATTCAGAATTCAGGAATGACCTGAAAAGTTACCTCGATAATGTTGAGTTTAATAATGAGACCCTGATTATAAAAGAGAGGATCTGGTAAGGGTACAGTCATGATTTCACTCGAAGAGTACAATTCAATAATGGAGACGCTGCATATCCTGAGTTCCAAAACGAATGCAAAAAGACTCTACGAGTCAATTGAGCAGATGAAATCAGGCAGGAAATCCGAAAAGAATCTTATTGAGGAAGTATGAAAATTGTTTTCTCAAAAAATGCGTGGGAAGACTATATTTCCTGGCAGTCGGAGGATAGAAAAACACTTAAAAAAATTAATGCGCTGATCAGAGATGTACAGCGATCTCCTTATGAGGGAATAGGGAAGCCAGAGCCATTAAAATTTGACTTGGCCGGATTTTGGTCTAGGAGAATTGATCTCGAACACAGATTGGTTTACCGAATTGAAGAAAATGAGATTCAAATCTTTGCTTGCAGATACCACTACGATAGCAAATGAAACTGAGGCTAACACCCTTTAGCACCCCAAATGCACTCCACAAAACCGTCTTAGAAACAGAGAGAAAGTCTGGCAAAAGGATGCCTCTTTATGTCTAACTATTATATCAATAATTTGTTATCTTTGCGTATCAATTAAAAAACCGAAAGGTTATGGCAGAAAAGACACGTTATAACGAAGAGGAGCTTGATGAGTTCAGGCAGCTGATTCTATCGAAGCTCGAGAAGGCAAAAAAGGATTACGAAACCCTTAAGGCCAGCATTACACACGAAGAGAGTAATGACACCATGGATACATCTCCCACCTTCAAGGTATTGGAGGAGGGTGCAACAACTCTTTCAAAGGAGGAGGCCGGAAGGCTTGCCCAGCGGCAGCTGAAATTTATTCAGCACCTGCAGGCTGCTCTTATCCGCATCGAGAACAAAACCTATGGTGTTTGCCGCGAAACCGGCCAACTCATCAGCAAGGAGCGGCTCCGCGCCGTCCCACATGCCACACTCAGCATGGACGCAAAACTCAAACAGAATAATAAAAAACCGCCACCCGGCGGTTTTTTTATCTGCATACCCTCTCAGTTGTCAGAACCACCTTTTTTTCTTGAAATAGAAGATCATCCCGCCCAGACTTATTGCTATTACTACCCACACACCAAGATATCCGTATTTCCATCCTATTTCAGGCATGTTCGGGAAGTTCATACCGTAAATACCTACAATAAATGTCAGAGGAATAAACAGAGTGGCCACAATAGTGAGAGTCTTCATTACCTGATTCATGCGCTGACCCTGAATCGAGAAAAGGAGATTAATATGGCTCTGAACCTCCGACTGTAATGTTTCACAGGTGTCGATAAGGGTAAGGCAGATATCCTTAAGCTCAAAATAGTATTTCAGATTACTCTTCTCTATAAATCTGTTCTCGCCCCGCTCTATCACTAACGTAAACTCCTTTATCGGGAAGAGCGTCCGCTTAATCATACTTACATGACGCCTGTACATCTCAAGTTTCTTCAAGAGCAGGGGAGAGGGGTCGCTTAAAGGGTCTATCAACTCAAACTGATCAATGTCTTTCTCGAGATATCTGAAGCGTTCTGAAATAGTTGTCCATTATAGCCTCCAGCATCAGAAAAAGCAGATAATCCTCGCCCCGGTCTCTTACAATACCAATCCCTTCGCGAAGCCTCGTTCTGATATGCTCGAAATAGTCTGCCCTCTCCTCCTGAAACGAAACCAGATAGTCCTTTCCCAGAATAAAGCTTATCTGTTCCGACTTTATCGTCCTCATTGTTTGAGGGGAGTATCGACTCTGATTGTAAAAAAGTTATAATTATCGAACTCCTGGAATTTTGGTCGCTGATTTACGTCCAGAATGTCCTGGATGGTCAGGCTGTCAACACCAAGATTTTTACATATCAATGCAATGGAAGAAGTATCGTGTATACCATAAACATTTAGCCAGTATTTGAAGTTGTCATTAGCCGGAATCTGAACTTGCTGCGGCTTTAGTCCTGTCGCTTCTTCAATCTTCTCTCTACTGTAACGGAACAGCTGGATATCCAGCTCCCCTGTTTGCTTCTCACCCGTAAAGATGAACTCATTGGGGTCCTTCTTCCTCCTGTTGAGAATTCTGGTGCTGATCACCGAATCCATCAAGTAAAGGCACTTTCCCTCTTAGCTTCCTTTTCATCCCCGATCACTATAACTACATTCTGCTGACCCTATATCTACCTTCCCGTAACCCAGACTGTTGTCTCCTCCCAGCATAAAATCATCTGCGATCTGCTCAATTTATTTAATGCTGATGATGGGTCAATAGGATCTCCAATATACTTAATTGTACTTAACAGTTCAACAGGAAACTCATAAAGCCGTTGAACTACATCAATTTCATTTAACAACCGCTTTCTGCTTACTATGAAAGAAAACCTCCTTCCAATTGAAGCTATAATTATCGGCCAGACTTAAAATGTCAAATACATCCTTTGGCTCATCCCGACCACAGACAGCGGTAATCTTGTTTGCGAGTATATTCAGTGGGGTGTCAATATATCCATATTTATATATCATCGGAACGCCGGCCCGGTAACTAACATTTCATTCAGCAGGTATAATTGCTTGTAGTCTTTGTCTGACGAATTCATATTTGCTCCGTAAATGTGGAGAGCGTATCTTTCTGATTACTTCCCGGGTTAGAAGGTCTCTGACCTCTTCGGGAGTTAGAATGCTTAAAACTGTAAACCAGGGAAAAGACTCAATTAGTCTGAGAAAAATGGTGCTTTTGGTATAGTGGCCCGCTCTCTCTTTTTGACCTTTAAGCACAGCATCAACGTCATGGACGGCTATATTATAATCCCATATCAGCTGACTTAATATCTCCTCTCTCTTTTCCATTCTATTTCAAACAATCTGAGAAACAAAGGTATAAAAAATACAGTGATGGCGTCAGGGCCGATAAACCACTTGCCAGGTTTTGAAGCTGGCTTCAGGAGAAGCCCATGCTGCAAAAACCGTGACAAACCTATTAAATATACCGTGCTTGTTAGCGGTTCGGCATTTATTATGCTTCCGAGTATATTCGTTAAATAATTCTTCTAACTCTTCAGTTGGATGGAAACCGCATTCAATCTTTTCGTGCATAAACAAGCCAACTTCATAGGATACTCTTGCAAGTGCATGAGGCAAATCCTTCGAAGGCACTTTTCCCGGAAGTTCAGCGATGGGTATAGGAATAAAGTCACCATCTTCACCTTTCTCTCCATTCGTAAGCAGACACTGTTCAGTACATAAAGAGTGTGCCTATCTTTAAAAAATGCTCTTTTTTTGACCACGTATTCTCCATTATGGTTTCTAAAGAAAACCGCCCCCTCATTCAACCTCTTATAATATGCTGTTAATGGATCGCCTTCAAACGTCTGTGGAGTACTCGGATATTCGTTTGGTTTATCAAAAGGGGTAATAATACGTTGCGCTGCATTAGACGTTTTTAGACAATATGTAATTGGGTTGTGTATTAGGTGAAGTTTGATCGATTCCTCGATTAAATATCCATTTGTCTAATGATAAACCAGTCGACTTTTTGTCACTTACTGACCACGCCAACAGTCGCTCCAAACTAATTTTAGCCTCCTCTGCAGATACCGTTTGCATCCAACTGGAGGTTAGGTTCGGGAAATTGGTCTCGATAATTCTCTGGGATTAGCCGGGAAATTCTTCAACACTTCCACAGACATACGCGATACGCTTGGCTGAAATTGGATTAAGCAAGACATTTTCTAACCTCGTTACCCATCGAAGATTTTCAGGTCTATTATTCTGTTTGTTGGTATCAATATGGTCAACAACATGTTCTTTTGTAGGAGGTTCTCCATGGAATGCAGTAGCCACTATTCTGTGAATACGAACAGAAGCAATTTCTAAATAACCTGTCCTGTTGTTTTGTTTACCGAAAGTCCATTTATTGTCTGTCTGTCGAGTTCGTCTATCATTAAGTGTATGCCGTAATACAGCACCGTTATCCGGAACAGAATAATGGCTCATTTTTATAACAGCATTCTTGAATGCCATTATAATTTTCAAGTAAAATTTCCATATTGATTACATTTGTTTGGGTACAATATCAATATGGTATCCTATAGCAGACGCTAGCTTTGAAAGAATATCGAGCCCAACGGAATATTTACCATTTTCAATTCTACTAAGATTTGCAGCGTCTATATTAGCTAACTTTGCTAAGTCTTTTGCTTCTATTCCCTTTTCTTCCCGAATTTGACGAATTTTAGTTCCGATTCGAGTTCTTTCTCCATGTTTGTCACCAGGACTCATACCCATAAAGGTCACACCATTTAGCATTAAATCATTCCAAATGTTATGGGTCATTATGTTCCTTGTCATCGAGAAATTTTTGTCAAAAAACATACTCTACTACATGTAGTTGATAATGCCGAGATTTCTTCATTTGTATATATCCCAATCTCGGCCAATACAGAAAAGACTTCTCCATCAGGTGCTATTACCTCGACCATTTTGTCATCAATTATTCTTAGCTTTTGATTTAAATTCAAATGCTAAAAAGGCTTTGTCACTCGCGAATAATTCTTTGTCTCTTTTTTTCATATCATTTTGTACCGCATTTATAGTGTTGTCGCCACTTTTAAAGTTATGAAGCAAAGATAAAGGAAAAAATCATAATTGGCATATTTGCCAATTATAAAATTTAATATATCGGAATAGAGATATCCGATAGCCAAGTTTCAAATGTTTGAGTTTTTCCATGTTCTTCATTGCTCGCCGGCGCAAGTACCAATCCTTTAGCACACATTTTTTAATGAATCGGCCTGCAGATTTTTCTGGAATAGATCGGAGAGAAGGTCAATGAATTGAGGAGCCTTCAAGTTTTACGCAGGAAAGACGTTACTGTTTGAGCCGAAGGCGAGTTGTAACGCGAGTATTAGACTGTAGCGACGGTTACCTGAAAAATCTGAAGCCTTGATTTTCTTTGGTTACTTTCTTGTATAAGACGAGAAAGTGACGTGCATTATTAAAAGCGTTTGACGTAAGGCGCTAAGCCTTACGATCAGCCGCCCTTACCGGCAACTCCGTTACGACATATCTGGATTCGCCCCAGCCCTTTCACAGCGTCTGTGCCCCGATATACCCGGCGTGCGTCTCAACCGCCTCATGTATCATATCGTGATCCTCAATCAGCACGGTTATCTTGTCGGTAACCTCAAAGCCACTCTCCTTGCGGAGGTTCTGTATGCGATTCACAAACTCGCGTGCAATGCCCTCATTACGCAGCTCTTCGCTTACGGTTATGTCGAGCGCCACCGTCAGCTTACCCTCGTTGGCCACAAGCCACCCGGGTATATCTTCCGATATTATCTCAACATCGCTGCGCTCCAGTGTCACCATCTCGCCACCTGCTTTCAGAGCAAAAGTACCTTCGGCCTCAAACTTCAAGTATATCGGCCTGACTCATCGATATGACCCCCGCAGCAACCTCCTTCATAAGCTTCCCAAACCTCGGACCCAAAGCCCGGAAGTCGGGCTTGATCTTCTTCACCAGTATGCCGTCGGCATCATCTATATATTCTACTTCCTTGACGTTCACCTCGGTAAGAATCAGGTTTCGAACAGCCTCAAACTGAGCACGGAACCCGGGCTCCGTCACCGGCACCATTATCCGCGCCAGCGGCTGACGTACCTTTATATTCACCTTCTTACGTAACCCCAGTATCATCGATGTAAACTCCCTGAGCAATATCCATCCGCTCCTCCAGCGCCTTGTCAATCACAGCCGGCATCATACTCCGGAAACAGCGCCAGATGTCACCGATCCGTCCGCTCTGCCTGCGCTCTGCGCCCTGCTCTGCGCCCTGCGCCCTGCGCTCTGCGCCCTGCGCCCTGCGCCCTGCGCCCTGCGCCTAGAATCCGACATAAAGTCTCTCCATATAAAACGGCGCCAGCGGCGCTCGCCAGCTGACTCACAACCCGCAGGCAGGTGTACAGCGTCTGATAGGCCGACAGCTTGTCTTTATCCATCTCGCCACCCCAGAAACGTTTCCGGTTCAGCCGCACATACCAGTTACTCAGGCTGCCGGTCACAAAATCCTGCACCGACCGCCCCGCGCGCGTCAGATCGTAATCGTCATAGCACTCGCCCACCTCCTTTATGAGAGTGTTCAGCAGCGACAGTATCCACCTGTCAATCTCAGGTCTTTCTTTTATGGGAACCCTGGGGTTCCTCGCACTGTGAACCTGTCGATATTGGCATAAAGCGCAAAAAACGAGTAGGTATTGTAGAGCGTGCCGAAGAACTTGCGCTTCGACTCCTCAACACCCGATATGTCGAACTTCAGGTTGTCCCACGGCTGCGCGTTGGTTATCATGTACCAGCGCAGCGGATCGGATCCGTACTGCTCGATGGCACCGAACGGATCGACGGCGTTGCCCAGCCGTTTCGACATCTTGTTGCCGTTCTTGTCGAGCACCAGCCCGTTCGATATGATGTTTTTAAACGAAACAGAATCTGATATCATCACCGCAATGGCGTGCAGCGTGAAAAACCACCCGCGTGTCTGGTCAACACCCTCGGCTATGTAATCGGCCGGGAAGAGATGGTCAAAATTCTCCTTGTTCTCAAAAGGATAGTGGTGCTGCGCGTAGGGCATCGCCCCCGAGTCGAACCACACATCTATCAGATCCTCCTCGCGCTTCATCGCCTTGCCGCTGTCGCTTATCAGCATTATCTCGTCAACAAACGGA
>JAXHLF010000002.1:0-36170 GCA_034522515.1 Bacteroidales bacterium
ACGTATTGCTGGGCATCTACCGTGATATCAGCCGTGAGATCAAGAGCCGCCTGATGCAGGAGATACAGTACAACATATCAACTGTGGCCCTCCAGGATTCGGATATTTTTGACATTTACCCGACAATTGTACAGGAGATAGGCAAGCTATGGAACGTGAACAACTTCTTCATTGCCCTCTACAACCGCGAGAAGGACACTCTTACATTCCCCTTCTTCGCAGATGGAGCGCCACCACTTCCAGGGGAGACAGCTGCGAAAAACACCCTGACAGGATGGGTCATACGTAACAACAAGGCAGTTCTTCTCGATGAGATTGACATCCTGAAAATAGAAAAGACCGGTGCCATCAGTCTCGTCGGTTCACCATGCAAGATTTGGATGGGCGTTCCGCTGAATGGATGACGAGGTCATCGGCGCGATATGCCTGCAGGACTATAAGGCGATTGATGCATTCAACAATGACGACCTGCAGGTGTTTGAGTTCATTGCCAACCAGATTGTGCTCACCCTGCAGCGGCGACGATGCCCAGCAATCCCGATCACCGCCCGGAAGAGAGCCGAAGAGGCTGCCTTCTCCAAGCAGCAGTTCATGTCAACCATGAGCCATGAGATCAGGACCCCTCTCAATGAAGTGATTGGCATAACCAACCTGCTCTACCAGAGCAATCCCCGCGAGAATGATACCAGATGGAGTACATCAAGACGCTGCGTTTCTCCGCCAACCACCTTCTCACGCTGGTCAATGATATCCTTGACTTCAACAAGATGGAGGCCGGTAAGATTGTCTTCGAGAAGACTGAGTTTGACCTTTCCGCCATGCTTGATGACATGAAGAGGTCATACAGCCACCGTACCCAGGAGAAAGGTATCTCCTTCACTGTTGAGAAATCGGCCGATCTGCCGGTTGAACATGGGCCATCGGCTATCCCATCAGGCTTAACCAGATCCTGTCAAACCTGCTCTCCAATGCCATCAAGTTCACCTCCGAGGGTGGCGTCACTCTGAAGGCTTCCGTTGAGGAGCACCTTGAGGGGCGGGTGCTGCTTGAGTTTTCGGTGGCCGATACCGGCATCGGGATAGCCATGGAGAAGCTTGAGGAGATCTTTGAGAGTTATGCGCAGGCCTCTGCCGATACGACCCGCAAGAAGAGTACGGGGACGGGACTGGGACTGGCGATCCGCAAGCGCCGGTCGATCCTGCAGGGTGGCAGGATCAGTGTTACAAGTGAGCCGGAAAAGGGATCGGTGTTCACCTTCTCAATAGTAATACAGCGTTCCGGCCACCGAAGCCCGGAAAGCAGATCAGGGCGCCACCGACACCATGAAGAAACTGACAGGCAAGAAGATCCTCGTTGCTGAAGACAACAAGATAAACTTCTTCGTCGCGAACAAATTCCTTGAGAGCTGGGGTGTGATAGTGACCCATGTGGAGAACGGTAGCCTGGCTCTTGAAGAGATCGGCAGACAGGAGTTCGATCTTATTCTTATGGATCTTCACATGCCTGTGATGGATGGCATTGAGGCTACGCGCATCATACGCAGTTCGTCAGACAGCAGGATAAGCCAGATACCCATTTGTGGCGCTCACGGCGGCCGTCATGTCCGAAGCAAACGACAAGATTGACAACCTGTCGATCAATGACTATGTGCTTAAGCCCTTTAAGCCGAAAGACCTGTATGACAGGATAGCGAGGAATGTAAGATAGGGATCATCCCTGCCCGGAAGCGTTATCTGATGCAGCACCAGCAGGTACTGCGTTGCATTCTTTTCTCTGAGTTTCAGCCTTGCGGCAGGGTAATGCAGGCATCGTCAGCCCTGCCGCTGTTGATCAGGGCGATTCCCATGTTCAGGTTCACCCCTCCATTTTCAGGGTCAAGGTCAAGGCTCATGGTATAATCTTCTGCCGCTCTCTCCCATGTACGTGCCGCCATCCAGGCGTCACCGCGGAGGCGAAATGCCTCCGGCTCGCCGGGATTCTTTTCAATATTTGCATTCAGGTATGGCAGCGCCTCGTAGATGGCACCCTCCTCCGCATAGGTCTTTCCCATCAGTCCTAGTGCTTCGGTGTCATCCGGATCAATGGCCATGAACCTTTCCAGGTCACGTTTTGCCGCTTCCCTGTCGCCTGCCTTCATCAGCATCCGGGAGCGCTGCAGGATAAGCTTCGGGTCCGGCTGGCCGGCATCTGTCAGCCTGGTGTATGCGGTGGCGGCCGAATACCAGCTACCCTCGCCGGCGCGTGCTTCAGCAAGGGCGTAGAGCCATTCTGCAGGTGTCTGCTTGTCAGATCCGTCAGCCGTGCCAGTAAATCGGCTGCCTCGCTGATACTCTGCCCCTGGCTTATCAAAATACGCGAATTGCAGTAATCGGTGACGGGCATATCCGGGTAGAGGGCTGAAAGCTCACCCCAGGCCTCTCCGGCCAGGTCTGGTTGTCCGGACTTGATGTAATAATCTATCTCCCAGCTCTTTCTCTCGTATCCCCTGTACCAATCCTTTTTCCATATGGCTTTCCATTCAGGCGAAGATGCTATTGGTTTGAAGGTCTCGTCGAGAAGTATTGCCGGTTCGCTCTTCCTGAACTGAGATCTCAGGTGGGCCTCCATATATGAGGCTGTGGCCCTGGCATCCCCGTCGGCTGCGGCGCAGCCGGCCAGACCGTACATGCCTGATCCTTGCTTCATGTTTTCTGCCGCCATAAAATCCCGCCTTGCCTCCTTCAACCTGCCGGCCTTCAGGAAGATATCACCCCTGACAGCCAACAAGTCAGCGCTGATGACCGTTTCACCCATTGCTGCAAGAAGACTGGCAGCCTCATCAGCATGGCCTCTTTCAGAAAGTGACACCGCCCTGAGGATGGTTTCATAGCTGTCCTGGCCCTTTACAAGCTGAGATGCCAGCACTATCGTCAGGCACAGAAGTATCTTTTTCATCTCTTTCATTCCTTTCATTTTTGCCCTTCCAACAACACTCGGGCCCTGCTTCCTTTTCCGTGATAACGTGAACAAAACCGCTGAGATGGAACTGTTCCAGTCCGCTTATTCTGCGTTCAAACACCTCGCAACTGTAGTAATAGACCCCTGTCGGTACTACCTTATCCTTGTAGGTGCCGTCCCAGTTTAGTTTTGGTTCATCGGTGCTGAATACCAGCACGCCTGCCCTGTTGAAGAGCCGGAACTCCACCCTTTCAACCAGCACCGAAGTCTTGGCTACCAGCCAGTCGTTGGCCCCGTCACCATTGGGGGTGAATACGTTTGGAATCTCGTAAGAGTTGCATGAATCAACGCATACCATCATGGATCGATCGCTCTCGTTCCCGTTATCGTCGAATGTAGAAATGGCGTAGCATCCGGCAACGTAATCGGGAAGCGAATGAATATATTTCTGAACCGTCCTGTCATTGAAGGTTATAAGCAAACCCAGCTCCTCCTCCGTCGTCTGCTTATACCAGAGATTGTATCCTGCCACATCTTCATAGCAGAGTGGGTCATCGATGGTCCACCGGACCATATTGTAGAGACTGTCGCACTGCGATGATACGGTGAGGTCAGGAACGCAAGGAGGTTCATTATCTACCGGGGTGGCACAGGTGCGTTGCGAGAAATTGATCAGGCCCGTTGGTGTGCCTGCACCCTGGTATCCGCCGGTGGAGACGGCATAGTAACAGTACTCCTCACCGTTGACAAGGTTATCATCCACAAATGTGAGCTGATTTGTTGATCCTGCCGGCTGCCATGTGGTGCCGTTAAACCTGAAGAAATCGTATGAGGTGTTTATCCACGGAACATTGCGTGTGATTGTGAATCTCACCTTTCTGTCGCCCGGGGCAGCCACAAGGAAGAGTGACGAGGCAATGCCGGGGTCGCCGATAAGGAACCGGTTGCCCGGAGCGTTGTTGTACAGCTCTATCTTGTAGACCCAGCCTTTATCAAGTGTATTGATGAGCGTATCAATATACACAGTATCATTGAGATCGGCTGTGGGTAGCGTATGTATGAGCTGGTATGCGGTGCCGGCAACCCCCTCAGCCCTGTAGATAAGGTATTCATACGGTCCTGTTGCAGGGATGGTGTCGAGCTGGCGGGGCTTCTGCCATGCCAGCGTCAGAGAGCCGTTGACAGGGTGGGTATTGCGGATTGATACATTGGTTATCAGAGGGATTCCCGTTATCAGCGAGGTAACTATCTCATTGGAGGGCTTGCTCTCGGTGCCATTGGGATAGACTGCCACTATCCTGTATGCATACTCGGTGCCCCCTTCGAGACCGTTGCCGTTGTCTGTGTCAGTAAAAGTGAGGGTGTTGTAACCTGAGACATATCCAACCTTGACAAACCCCGCCGAAGGGGGTATGCCGTCGTAACAGGTGTCGGCCACAAGCGACGAGGTGCCTTCGCGCCTGTAGATGCTGAAGCCGGCTATATCCTGGGGTACCGTAGGAGGCCCAGGATAGCTGCACGAACTTGCCCTGGGGCACGGCAGCGGTAAGGAGAGGCGACGGTCCGAGTACCTTTATGCTCATATTGTCAATATCTACCAGCTGAAGCTCATCATTGGAGTCTTCTGCCTTGATAATGATATCATAGGGCTGATGCCTGACGGCGCTGTGGCAGGGCACCCAGGTGAGCCTTGCTGTTGTCAGTCCGGGGATTGAGCTGAGTGTGGTAAAGGTGGCAGGACATGTGGCTGAGGTGAATATCCCCGAGGTGGCAATCAGGGACAGCGAGTCGCCGTCAATATCGGTGGCTGTTATATCCAGGGAGACAGTCTCACCCACCTCTACGCAGAGGTCGGTGAGCGGAGAGGTGACGGGCGGATTGTTGTCGGTTTCATATACCTCGATCTGCATATCGCGTACAACCACTCCAATCTTAAGGCCGCCGCGCCACTCCTGTATCTCCATCGCAACATTATAAATGCCAATGGCCGTCGGTGCGTCCCAAACAAGGTCACCCGAGATGGAGTCAACATAGAATCTCCTGGAGGCCGGAGGCAAACTGTAATTAAGAATAGGAGTGCCGTCTTCCTTGGTGCAGACCGTCAGCTTGTATGACAGGCTGTCACCGTCGGGGTCAAAGGCGGCAGGGTTATGTATGAACACCTGGCCAAGCGCGGCTTTGTCATATGGAGGGTTGAGGAGCACGGGGGTGCTGTTGCGCCCTATGGCGGTGTTGACAATGAGTATGGTGGAGATGGAAAAGACGACGTTGACCGAATTGGGAATGTTTTCGACCCCGAGATTCCTGTTGGGATCCTGTACGATTATCCTGTAAACACCCGGACCGGGATAGGTGTGCTGTGAGACATATACGTTCTTTTTGTAGTCGTTCGGCAGGAAGGTCTCCGATACCCTTGCCACATTGGTCAAGGTGTTGTCTCCCCATTCAACGTCGAGTGAGGGCCGGTCAGCCTTGCTGAGCGTATATGTGAAGGTTGTTACGGTCACCTCAAAGGTGAGATCCGACACCTGCCTGTAGGTTATCTCCCCTGCACGGTTATGGGTGGCCATGGTGGCGGAGATCGTCACAATCAGGAAAATAAACAGTGCAGTTACTCTCTTTGTCATTTCAGTCGCTTTCATTTGACTTTGTAAATCTTCATTGTGTCAGAGGCAGTGAACCTGTATCCGTCTTCCATGCCGTCAAAGCTGAAGAGAAGCATATTTGCCTGATCGTCATAAAGCCTGGTCATAATCCTGTTGACCACAGCCACATTCACTGACCCTCCTTCTGCCTGCCGCCTCGAGTCTGAACCGGTGTTCCATTCCGTCAGATTCAGCGTTCAGCAGTGTCATCATCAGAGGCCTGCCATCTTCCATTATCTTAACCCTGTCGGCAATATATTGAGAATATCTCTCCGTCACCCCACCATCAATCTCTCCTCCGTCAGCCTTTCCAAGTCTCATGTCTGCCTCGAGGTCATCACTGTGGACCTTAACAAACACTGAGTATACCCTGTTCATGCTGTCATATTCAATTCCGGTGAGTGACACATGAACCGGATGTAGAAGGAGCAATATAGACAACGATAATATTTTCATGCCGGCACACAAGGTTTCACATCAAAAATCAAGCCATCAGATCATTTTCACTTATACGTACCCTCTCCTTGAGATATTCAACAGTACCGACCTCAATGAACGAGAAGCCGGAGCCACGAGAGAAGTTCCCGGCCAATACCACGACAATATCATCATCCTTAAGATCATATTGTTTGAGCAGGTCTTTCAGTGAGACGTAGATAAACTCATCAACGGACATTTTCTTTTCAATAAAGACTGGCACCACGCCGTATGACAATGCCAGTTCCCTCATTGTGCGGTAAGTATAGCACTGTGCTATGATGGGGTTAAACCCCCTGTAGGCTGCCATATTCCTTATGGCAGTGCCCCTGACCGTATCAGCAAGGATGGCTTTAGCGTTGATCCTTATTGATGTTTTCACGGCTACTTTCGCCAGGTATGCAGATACTTCACCGCTGAATGATCCGGCCGGCATCTCGATGTACTTGTCCTTCTCACGCTCTGTCTCGCACGCAATGCGGACCATTGTACGGACAGACTCAAGGGGGTATCTGCCCGCTGCCGTTTCACCGCTGAGCATCAGGGCATCAGTCTGGCTGTAAACAGCGTTGGCCACATCACTCACCTCAGCCCGGGTGGGACGCGGACTGACAATCATTGAATGAAGCATCTGTGTGGCCACAATCACCGGCTTACGCTTTTCGATGCATTTCTCTATTATCATCCGCTGAATACCGGGGATCTTCTCAAACGGCACCTCTATGGCCAGGTCACCCCTGGCAACCATGATTCCGTAAGAGTGCTCCATTATCTCCTCAAGATTGTCTACACCCTGCTGGTTCTCGATCTTAGCTATGATCTTAATCTTGCTTGATTGTTTGCCGAGCAAATCCTGAATCGCGATCACATCTTCCTTATTCCTTACAAAAGAGTGGGCAATGAACTCAATATCAAGCTTCACTGCCAGGTCAATAAAGGTTATGTCACGCAGGCTCACCGAAGGAAGACTAATTCTTACCTGAGGTATGTTGACAGTTTTCCTTGAACCGAGGGTGCCGTCATTCTCCATTTTGCCAATCAGGGTATCGCCCTCCCTCTTCATGATCCTGATCTCTATCTCGCCATCATCGATAAGTATATGCGACCCTTCAGGCACAGACTTTGCTATATCGCGGTAGTTAACGTTGATAACCGAATGTGAAGTCTTCTCTGTTGCATTGCCGGCTATGACCACACTCTCTCCCCCGGTGAACTTAATGGGTTCGTCACAGGTGGTGGTTCTTATCTCGGGTCCCTTGGTGTCAAGGAGGATTGCTATTTTATCAGAGACGCTTCTGACATTTGCGACAATCTTCTTCACCCCTTCCGGGTCAAGGTGGGCAGAGTTTATCCTGACAACGTCCATGCCTGCCTCATACAGGCTGCGAAGAAAGCCGGGCTCACAGTTCTTGTCAGAGATTGTTGCAACGATCTTGGTTCTCTTGTTGATAATGCTCTTTGTCATGGTTGAAGTCTATTTCCCCGAATATACCAATAAGTGCCTCAACGGCAAGCCGGTAACCGTCAAGCCCCAGACCCATCACCGTCCCCCTGCAGTATCGTCCGGTAAGGCTGGTGTGCCGGAAATCCTCTCTTGAAAGAAGGTTTGAGATATGCACTTCTATGACTGGGATTCCTATTGCTGCAATTGCATCAGCCACTGCCACCGATGTGTGGGTATATCCACCCGGATTTAATATCACGCCGTCCGCCCTGGCGCCTGCTGCTTGCAGCATGTTCACCAGCTCACCCTCAATATTCGACTGTGAATAAGGCGATGGTCAGGCCGGGGTAGCGAGCCTGAATTGCAGTCAAGGCTGTCTCAAATCCTTCGGTTCCGTATGTCTCAGGCTCCCTCTTCCCGAGAAGGTTGAGATTAGGCCCGTTGATGATCTCTATTTGGTGACTCGCGAATCAGGGCGACGGCGATTGCCGGCAGTACAAAAATAAAGAAATGAGCGGATTTTTGACCGTTATATAGTATAACTTTGAACCTGAACGGTCGACCTTATGGCAATAGACATGGACAGAGGCGGTTAAAGGGTTTCGGGAGATACCTCATGGATTGAGCGCTGTCACTCTCGCCCAACAGTGTAGACAGCCTATCTCGAATGATGTCAGCAAGCTGATGGACTATGTGGTTGAACACATGGAAGGCAGGTTACCCTCAGACCTCTCGTACGGTGATCTGAGTGCTTTCATTTCCTTCACCGCAGGCAACGATGATGCAGCGCGGACCCAGGCGAGGCTTATATCGGGGATCAGGTCATTCTGCCGCTTTTATGATCATTGAAAATATCATTACCGTTGACCCCTCCGCCCTTCTCGAATCACCCAGGACGGGATTGAAGCTCCCGGAGGTACTCTCTGTCGCTGAAATGGACAGCCGATCGGTGGGTTCCATTGACCTGAGCACACCGGAAGGGCACAGGAACAGGGCTATCATTGAAACGATGTACGGATGCGGGCTCAGGGTCTCGGAGCTGGTTAACATGCGTCTGACAGACATACACCGCAGTGAAGGGTTTGTCAGTGTCACAGGCAAGGGCAACAAACAGCGCCTGGTGCCGCTGGGATCAGTTGCGCTGAGGGAGATAGACAACTACATGGAGCGAAGGATGATGATGCCCGTCATCACCGACCGGAATGTGCTCTTTCTTAACAGGCGCGGTAAGAAACTCTCCAGGGTGATGGTATTCACCATCATCAAAAAGACAGCCGAAGCAGCCGGCTTAAGGAAAAATATCAGTCCGCACACCCTTCGCCACTCCTTCGCCACCCACCTGGTTGAGGGAGGAGCCGACCTGAGGGCAGTGCAGGAGATGCTGGGGCATGAGTCGATAACCACAACAGAGATATACACTCATATTGACCGGAGTTATCTGAGAGATACCATGCTCATGTATCATCCGAGGGCCCGTCGCCGATAGTTTTTATAGCCGGAACGTGTAAAATCAGAGACTGCAGCAGACAGAAAAAAGGGTATTTCATTTTATCCGTCTTCTCATTACCTTTGCGGTTCGAAAAAAAGAGATTCATTAATAAATAATCAGATAAAGTATGTCAAAAGTTAAACGCGTTTATTCCTTCGGCAACAGGACAGCCGAGGGCAAGACAGAGATGAAGAATCTGCTTGGCGGCAAGGGAGCCAATCTGGCTGAGATGTGCCTCCTGGGCCTTCCGGTACCGGCCGGTTTCACTATCACCACAGATGTATGTACGGAGTATTATCAGAACAACCATCAGCTTCCTGCAGAACTCATGCCTGAGGTATGGGAAGCAATGAAGAAGGCTGAAGAGGCCATGGGAATGAAATACGGTGACAGGGAGAATGCTCTTCTGGTGTCATGCCGTTCCGGCGCCCGCAGCTCGATGCCCGGTATGATGGACACTGTTCTCAATATAGGTCTCTGCTCGGAAACCATCCCCGGGCTCATCAAAAAAACAGGCAATCCTCGTTTTGTATGGGACTCATACCGTCGTCTGATCATGATGTATGCTGACGTTGTGATGGAGAAGGCTGAAGGCATGGAGCCAGCTGACGGCAAAGGCATCCGCAAGCAGCTTGACGAGATGCTTGATGAGTTCAAGCACGCCAGGGGCTACAAGTCAGACACTGATCTCGCATCCTGATGAGCTTAAGAGTCTTGCAGAGGAGTTTAAGAAGAGGATCAGGCAGTCGCTCGGAAACGAGTTTCCGGATGACGCACGCCAGCAGCTGGAAGGCAGCATCAAGGCAGTGTTCAAAAGCTGGAACGGGAAGAAAGCTGTTTCATACCGTCGCATCGAGGGTATTCCGGATGAGTGGGGCACAGCCGTCAACGTGCAGGCCATGGTCTTCGGTAACATGGGAGACTCATCGGCAACCGGTGTGGCTTTCACACGTAACCCGGCCACCGGTGACAACATCTTCTACGGCGAATGGCTTGTGAATGCGCAGGGCGAAGACGTGGTAGCAGGTATCCGCACCCCGAACCCCCTCAATGACGACACCAAGAACGAACAGAACAAGCATCTGCACAGCATGCAGGAGTCGATGCCCGGCACCTACAGGGAGCTGGTAGACATCAGGAACATCCTTGAGAAGTCGTTCCATGACATGCTTGACATCGAATTCACCATCCAGGAAGGTACGTTGTTCATGCTTCAGTGCCGCGCCGGCAAGCGTACCGGTACTGCAGCCCTGAACATGGCAATGGATATGCTTCAGGAAGGTCTCATCGATGAGAAGAAAGCCGTGATGCGCGTTGACCCCGCGCAGCTTGACGAGCTCCTCCATCCCATATGTGACCCGGATGCAGAGAAGAAAGTAACCCCGCTGGTCAAGGGCCTTCCCGCAGGTCCCGGTGCCGCAGTCGGTAAGATTGTATTCACCGCTGAAGACGCAGTTGCATGGAATCGCAAGGGCGAGAAGGTAATCCTCGTTCGTGAGGAGACCAACCCCGAAGACGTTGAAGGAATGCGCGCAGCTGAAGGTATCCTTACTGCACGCGGTGGCATGACCTCGCACGCTGCTCTTGTGGCACGCGGCTGGGGCAAGTGCTGCATCGTCGGCGCGGGCGGAATGCACGTTGACGTTACAGGAAAGAAAGTGAAGCTTGCCGGATCGGATATCGTACTGAAGGAAGGTGATGTCATCACCCTCAACGGTACCAGGGGACATGTATACAACGGTGCGATAGCACTGATGGATGCAACCGAGAACCCAAGGTTCCAGACCTTCATGAAGCTGGTTGACAAGAGCCGCACCATGGGTGTCCGCACCAACTGCGACACCCCTGATGATGCCAAAATAGCCCGGGAGTTCGGTGCTGAAGGCATTGGTCTCTTCCGTACAGAGCATATGTTCTACGGCAAAGGCGCCGAAGAGCCTCTGTTCCTGCTTCGCAAGATGATCCTCAGCAACACAGCAGCTGAGCGCGTCAGCGCCCTCAATGAGCTGTTCCCCTTTGTCAAGAAGGATATGAAAGGCACAATGGAGGCTATGGACGGACTGCCCGTAACCTTCCGTCTCCTTGACCCGCCGCTGCATGAGTTTGTGCCGCAGGGCGCAGAGAAACAGGCTGAGCTGGCTAAGGCACTTGGCATTTCCGTTGAAGCCATAGCAAAACGCGGCGAGGCCCTGCATGAATCGAACCCGATGATGGGACACCGCGGCGTACGCCTCGGAGTAACCTATCCTGAAGTGTCAGAGATGCAGATAAGGGCTATGTTTGAAGCTGCTGCCGAACTGCTGAAGGAAGGCAAAAACCCGCTTCCTGAACTGATGGTACCTGTAACCTGCGATGTATCTGAACTTGATATCACCAAAAAGATCTATGACAAGGTCTATGAAGCTGTGCCAGAGTTCAGTATTCAGTAAGATGAGTCGCTAAATATGGTAGCAATGATTGATCGCTCGCGCGCAACACTTCTTGCTGACCGGATGGCAAAGACAGCCGAGTTCTTCTCGTTCGGTACCAATGACCTCACACAGATGACATTCGGCTTCAGCCGCGATGATATCGGTGGTTTCATGAATGACTATCTCGACAAGAAGTTGCTTGCCGCTGACCCGTTCCAGACAATTGATCAGGACGGTGTGGGACAGCTTATCACCATGTCAGTTCAGAAGGGTCGCGCAACTCGTCCTGACCTGAAAATAGGTATCTGCGGCGAACAGGGCGGTGACCCTGCATCAGTGGAGTTCTGCTTCAGGAGCGGACTCAACTATGTCAGCTGCTCACCCTTCAGGGTTCATGCCAGATAGTCCAGGCTTGCTGCAGCACAGGCAGCCAATCAGGGCGGCAAAAAATAATCTGACATATTGGGAGGCCGCACTGCAGGCCTCCAGCTATAGTCGGCAGCACAGCGAGTCAAGTTCAGTCGGCAGTCACTTCGGCAGTCGGCAGTCAAAATCAGTAGGCAGTCGGAGTCGGTAAATTAGTTGACTACTGAGCGCAGTCGACAGCCCACTTCAGGCACAGGCTTTCAGTCTTCATCATGAGTGCTGAAGAGCCTTGAAGACTGAGGATTAATATGTACGATGGACCTTTCCTACCTAACGACTACCCACCGTCGCGACGTATGCTGCCACCCTGCCGTGCCCTCCCCGCGGAGGCTGAGCCTGATGGTATATACCCCCGGCGGAAGGGTCGGCTGCAGGCGGGTTCCATTCAACCGTCTGAGGACCTGATCCGCAGTACCCGCTGAAGAGTTTCATCACCAGGCTGCCGTCGGAGGAGTAAATGTTGAGCTCGGTATGAGAGGGCGACTGCAGGAAGAAGGTCACCCTGCCCTGCGTTATTACCGGGTTGGGATAGATCAGAAACCCGGCATCAGTGAACTCTTCATCTTCTATCGCTGTGGGCGTGATGACCATCGCATCATCAAAGTACATGGCGCCACTCTTTGACCCGTCCGCTGACTGTCTGACCACAATGCTGTGATACTGCCACTCCCCGCTCCCGCCTATGCTGCTTACAGGGATCGTGATCAGGTCCCAGCCAGCCCAGTTGATGGTTGCGGCCGCCACTATCTGATTGACTGAACCCGGGGAGTAGAACCAGTACTCAAGGTAATTGTTGCTGAGGTCCCCGTATACCCACATTGAGAACTGCTGGTTCGTGTTGCTGCCAATGCCCGGCTTGGAGGTGTCGAAGACCCTGCACACCCCTCCGTCATCGCCCGTAAAGACATAGGTGAGCTTCCCGGAGGGCGCACCGGTTCTGAAAATATCATGCGAAGCCGTGAAGGTGGTCAGCGGGTTGTCCGTTCCCACGGTGCTCCCGCTGGCTTCGGGATCCCAGAATGCCGAAATGTTGTCAAATGACTCCACGACGGTTCCCGACTGGTATGAGTTGGTGCGGGTAGTAAATGATATCTCGGAACTGGTTCCGAGAGTTACACCGGCCAGGTCCTTCACTCCGGCATCCAGAACAATGCGGTAGGTACTGTTCAGCTGAAGGGCATCCGAAAGTTCGAAGCTGTACGCTCCCTTGCCTCCCGAAGTGGTAAAGATCTCACGTACCTTTGCGATGGCAACCGCCTGACTGTTAAGAAGCCTGATACCATCAGTGGCGGAGGTCTGATCGACAGGAGCGTCGAAAAACACTGTGATCCTCGGATATAGTGTCACCCCTGCCAGGCAGCGGTGGAGGGCCATACCTTCTCTGTCACAAGCTTGGTCCGCGCTCTGGTCACGAAGCTGACCTGGTACTCCGGACGGCAACGGCACATTCCATTCGGAGCATAGCGACTGTTGTCAGTTTCATGGTATATGAGGTCTTGCCGGTAAAGCCGACTAGCAGGTCTTACAGTCAACATCCTTCCCCTATCCCCCCATTCGAAGAGGAGGTTCACCGCGGGTTCAACAGTGAGCGCCTTCTGAACCGAATCTTTGTCCATGGGAATATTAAAGGTGAAGGTGAAAGCCTGGTTGAAAGCAAGGCTGTCGGCGGTAGATGGCATAAAGCCTGTCACCATCGGAACCTTGGTGGTATCAAACGAGGGCAGGAAATCTGCCAGGGTGGTATTGCCGGCAATAACCGTTGCAGCTATAGTATCATTGAAGAAATCAGGGATGCCGCTGCAGATAAGTTCATAATTTCCCGGGGCGAGGGAGTCAAACATGAAGAACCCGTTATTAAGATTGTCGATGGTAAACGAAATGCCCCCCGGATTGAGAGTAACCACTGCATTGTTTATCGGGATTGCCTCATCCTTTGTTCCCGGTTTGAAAAAGTATTCAGGAGATGTCAGCCTGTCTCTTACTGTTCCGGCTATTATACCGGTTGGTTCCGCGATTACGTTTTCATACTGGGCCAGTGCACGGAGCATAGACCACGCTTCATGGTGAAGGTGGTTTTTATTGCGCAGTCTCCATCCCTCGGGCACATAATCATGGAATGAGCCTTCAGACAGTACCCCCGGCATATTGAGTGTCCTGAGCACACCCAGACCCACCTTGTCGCCCCATTCGGGATAGAAGGTCCAGTCACCCTTCACCCATTTGAAGGTATTTGTCCAGCAGTTGCCCTTCTCGAAGAGCTTCTCCCACAGTATCTCTGCCAAAATTTTTGCCCCGGCATAGACGGGCTGGTCATCATATCCCCGGAACAGCACCAGCGGCTGGTTGCGGGTGCCGTCAAAGCCGTTGCTGTGAATCGAAATAAAAATGTCGGCATTGGCGGTGTTGGCCATGGTCGCTATTGTTGAAAGGGGGAGGTCATCCGATGTAAAATTGGTGGTGCGTGACATGTATACCGTTGCATTACGCGCCTGCAGCAGTTCTCCTCAGGAAGAGCCCCTTTTCGAGGTTCCCCTCCGACTCCCAGAAGTCTGTGGCCAGCATGTGCCTGTCGTCACCGTCATATCCCCCGTGACCCGGGTTAATGAAGATCCTTACTCCGGTGAAGTCAGCCTTCTGGCCACTCATTGCCGCAGGGAGTAACAGCAGGAGTGCAAGAAACCCTGTCAGGCACCACTGTCTCATCTGACCCTTATTTTCATTACGCAGATCTCCCCCTTGTCTGTGGAGAAGGCAATTCTTCTGCCTCCGCCGAACGGGAAGGGGAACATTTCAGACCTGTTTTCAGTGTCTGTAAGTTCCATCCTCTTTTTCCCGGGAAGCGAATAGTAAACCAGCTCCGAGGAGGTGATCATGTGTCCGTCATCTTTGTCATCCATTCCCACAACAATGGTGTTGCCAAGCCACTTCGGGGCGTTGATACGGCCCAGGTCATGCAGCACCTTGCCTGAGGTATCACATATATAGGTACTCCTTCCCTGGTAATTATAAAGTATCATTGATCCGTCAGGAGAGAGCGACGCCCAGATATAAAATCCGTCACCGTTGGGCATGATTGGTTTCCTCTCTTCGCCGCGATAGAGGACAAGCATCATCTCCTCAATGACCAGGAAGGTTTCACCGCCTGTTCCCTTGAGAAGTACATTGCCCGATTGCTCAACCCGCATCATCTGGTCAGACTTGAGAAGGATGGCATCACCCGATACAACCGGAGGAAGAACACCCCTCTCCTTATCTACCATGAGCTGTTTTGCGCCCGACCCGGTATCAAAGCTGTAGACCGATGTATACTTCATGTTGTTTTGAAAACTGTCCGATCTGTATAGCACCCGTCTGCCGTCAGCTGTGACTGCAGGTTCATAACCGGCTCCCGGATCACTGCTTACAGCCCTTATCCTGCCCCTGCGGGTGTCAAGTATCGACAGGCCGGTGTATCCTTCACCGGCAATAAGGAGATAGCGCGAGCCCGGCATGACACCGGCCAGAAGGTATGATCCGTTATCTTCAGGTCTCACGACGGACACTCCCTTCACCCTGATCTCCTGCGCATTAACTGCGAGAGAAAGCACCAATCCTGTTAACAGTACAATTTTCCTCATTTCGTTGTCTATTGCCATTTAAAGATAGTTATTATGTGCATATCGCAGCCAGGGATTTTTGTGTCACAGCTGATCTGACAATTATCAGGGTGTTGTGAATACTTAATATTATTAACTTTGATGGACATCCATACCGCAAAATCCATGATGTCAGAAGAAATCTTAAAGCAATACGGTATCACCGGGGTTAAGGGATTAGTGTATAATCCATCATATGACAGGTTGTATAATGATGAGCTTTCACCCGATCTTGAAGGTTTTGAACGTGGGATACTGACTGACACCGGTTCTGTGGCAGTAGATACGGGGGTTTTTACCGGCAGGTCGCCCAAAGACAAGTATATAGTCCGTGACAGCAAGACTGAGGATACCCTCTGGTGGAGATCGGAGACAGCTACTGCCACTGACAACAAGGCACTTAGTGCAGAGGCATGGGAGCACTGCAGGGCCATAGCTGTCAGGCAGCTCTCAGGTAAGGAGCTTTATGTGGTTGACTGTTACAGCGGGGCTAATACCGACACCCGTATCAATGTCAGGTTCATCATGGAGGTAGCCTGGCAGGCTCATTTTGTAAAAAACATGTTTATCAGGCCTCCGGAAGAGGAGCTGAACGGTTTCAAGCCCGATTTCGTGGTGCTGATGGCATCAAAGGCCGTGAACCCCGAGTGGCAGCGGTTCGGGATGCATTCAGAGAACTTTGTGCTCTTCAACCTGACGGAAAACATGGCTGTTGTAGGTGGCACATGGTACGGAGGAGAGATGAAGAAAGGCATCTTCTCGGTAATGAATTACTACCTGCCGCTGAAGGGTGTTGCTGCCATGCACTGTTCGGCCAATGTAGGGAAGAAGGGTGATGTGGCCATCTTCTTCGGACTCTCGGGCACCGGCAAGACTACGCTTTCAACCGACCCTGACAGGGCTCTGATAGGCGACGATGAGCATGGGTGGGATGACGACGGGGTCTTTAACTTCGAGGGAGGTTGTTATGCCAAGTGCATCAACCTGAGCAGGGAGCACGAGCCTGACATATTCAGGGCCATACGGCGTGATGCCCTCCTTGAGAATGTGGTGGTTGATGCAAAGGGGAAAATTGACTTTGCCAGTGCAGCAAAGACTGAGAACACAAGGGTCTCGTACCCTATCTTCCATATTGACAATATTGTCAGGCCGGTATCCAGGGCAGGCCATGCAAAGACTGTCATCTTCCTCTCGGCGGATGCCTTTGGTGTTCTTCCTCCGGTAGCCAGGCTCACGGAGGAGCAGACACAGTACTATTTCCTGAGCGGCTACACGGCCAAGCTGGCGGGTACCGAGCGTGGCATCATTGAACCCCAGCCCTCTTTCTCGGCCTGTTTCGGGGCAGCCTTCCTGCTGCTCGATCCCCTGATCTATGCCCGCGAGCTAACACGCAAGATGAGGGCCCACGGAGCAGAGGCCTGGCTGGTTAACACCGGCTGGAACGGCGGACCATACGGAACCGGAAAACGAATTGACCTACCTTCCACCAGGAACATCATCAATGCCATATTGAACAGGTCACTCGACAATGTTCAGTTCGTCAGTCTGCCGGTATTCAACCTCGAAATACCTGTGGCTGTACCCGGTGTCTCACCCCTGCTGCTTGACCCGCGCTGCTCCTGGGAGACCAGTGACGCATGGGACAAATCAGCCAGGTCACTGGCCGGGAAATTCATAAAAAACTTCAGCAGGTTCACATCGAACACGGAAACGGCAAAACTCGTATCTTCGGGTCCTAAGCCGTAACACCACACAGATGGTTATAACCTTATCACTGCTGGCATTAGTGCTGGCCTACCTTGCCGGCTCCGTACCCAGTGCCGTCTGGGCAGGGAAGCTTTTTCACGGTATTGACGTCAGGGAGCATGGCAGCGGCAATGCCGGAGCCACCAACACCGTAAGGGTTCTCGGATGGAAGACCGGCATCCCCGTGCTGTTGTTTGATCTCTTCAAGGGATGGCTGGCAGCGTCGCTCCCCAGGTTCCTCGATGCAGCCCCTGACGGGTCTGAACAGATGATGGTACTGCAGATTGTCTGCGGCATGGCTGCAATTCTCGGGCACGTCTTCCCTATCTTCGCGGGCTTCCGCGGCGGCAAGGGTGTTGCAACGACCTTCGGAGTGCTGCTGGCGCTCCAGCCCTGGCTGACGCTTACCTGTGCAGGCATCTTCCTGGTGGTGCTGCTGATATCAGGTTATGTGTCACTCGGCTCCATGATCTCTGTTATCATGTTTCCGGTGCTGCTGATGACCCTCTTCCCTACCCCGTCGGTGTTGTTTAGGATCTTTGCCGTGGTAGTTGCCGTAGCCGTTGTGCTGACCCACTCCAAAAACATCTCGCGGCTGATGAAAGGTGAAGAGAAAAAGTTTTTAAAAAGAAAAAAAAGCTGATCATTCCGCCCCGGCTCACATCAGCTCCTGCAACAGCTCATGGCAGGTTCCGCAGCAGCTCATCTCACCCCCCGCCCCGGCTCACCTCAGCTCCTGAATATTATAGTTATGACGGTTTACGGCGTTGTTCCATTCAAAGAATTATGCTAATTTTAGCGCAACTTAACCATACAAATAATCTAAACATACTGAAATGAAAGGTATAAAGGGAACCCGCACGGAGAAGAATCTCCTTAAGGCATTTGCCGGTGAATCACAGGCAAAGAACCGGTATGAATTTGCAGCCAAGGTGGCAAAGGAAGAGGGCTACGAACAGATAGCAGCGATCTTCCTTGAGACTGCGCTGCAGGAACAGCAGCATGCCAAGCGATTCTTCGGTTATCTCGAGGGAGGCATGGTTGAGATCACCGCCGCCTACCCTGCTGGCAAGACCTCTACTACCAGCGAGAACCTCGAGGCAGCAGCTGACGGAGAGCATGAAGAATGGTCTGATCTCTATCCGGCATTTGCCAAAGTGGCGGAGGAAGAGGGCTTCAAGGAGATTGCAACCTGCTTCAAGGCTATCTCGGCTGCCGAGAAGGTGCATGAAGAGCGTTACAGGAAGCTGCTTGCCAATGTGATGGGCAACAAGGTCTTCGAACGCGGAGAGAAGGTCTTCTGGTACTGCCGCAAATGCGGTTATGTGCATTTCGGGACCAAGCCTCTGAAGAACTGCCCGGCATGCCTCCATCCATTTAATTATTTCGAGATCTTCGCAGAAAATTATTAGCAGTTATCCGCCATTGCGATGAAAGAAGGGAAGGAGTTACTCAGCCTGATCAACGGAAGGCAGAGCGAAAGGCGCTATCTTGATAAGCCTGTAGAGAAGGAAAAGATTGAAAGGATAACCGAAGCAGGCAGGCTCTCACCCTCTGCCTGCAACGGTCAGCCCTGGCGGTTTATCGTCGTTGACGAACCCGGCCTTCGCCAGACGGTCGCCGCCGCAACGGAGTCGGAGATTCTGCGGATGAATACTTTTGTTCAACAGGCGCCCCTGCTGATAGTTATCGTCAGGGAGAAATCTAACCTGACATCCAGGGCAGGTGACCTGATAAAGCAGAAGGATTATTCACTGATTGACATAGGTATTGCAACTGCCTCCATAATGTATCAGGCCAGGGCGGAAGGACTGGGTACCTGCATAATCGGGTGGTTCGACGAAAAGAGGATTAAAAAGGCGTTGGGCATACCGGCATCGAAGAGGGTTGAGCTGGTCATCTCCGTTGGTTACACCGATAACCGGCTAAGGGACAAATCGCGCAAGCCGCCGGAAGAGGTTATAACATTCAACCGGTATTGAAACTGGCAGAGCCGCATCCCACATGCGGCTCTGATGTTATTGATAAGATCTGTAATGACTGGGGCAGCTGACCTTCCGGACACCCGTCAGCCGAGTCGTGCAAGCGCCTCCTTAATTCGTTTCACTGCCTCTGTAATGCGGTCGTCCGAGGTAGCGTAAGATATCCGAATGCAGTTGCCGGCACCAAAGGCGCTGCCGCTCACCATCGCCACTCTGGCCTCCGCGAGAAGAAAGAAAGTGAGGTCATCGGCATCTTTCATCACCTGACCATTAAAGCTCTTCCCGATAAAATTACTTATGTCTGGCATGACGTAGAAGGCTCCCTGGGGAACCCTGACCTTGAGTCCGGGGATCTCGCCAAGCAGCCTGCATATAAGGTCCCTGCGTCGCAGGAACGCCTCGCGCATCCTCTCTTTTGAGTCGCTCTTCGAGGTCACCGCTGCCAGTGCAGCCCGCTGGGCAATGGAGCTGACCCCTGAGGTGAACTGGCCCTGCAGCTTGTTGCAGGCCTTGGCCAGCCATAACGGAGCCCCCATATAGCCAATCCTCCAGCCTGTCATGGCGTATCCCTTCGAGACACCGTTGACGGTCACAACCCTGTCGGTTATCGAACTGAATGTTGCAAGGCTGATGTGCTTGCCCGTGAAGGTAATATGTTCATAAATCTCATCCGAGACGATGATGACCTTGGGGAATTTCTCAAGCACCCTTACCAGGCCGGCCATCTCCTCGCGGGTGTAGACCATCCCGGTGGGATTCGAGGGAGAGTTGAAGATCAGCAGGCGTGTATTCGGAGTGAGAGCCGCCTCAAGCTGCCCGGGGGTGACCTTGAAGTCGCTGTCAATGGATGTCTGTACAATCACCGGGATGCCCTCGGCAAAGGTGACATGATCAAGGTAACTGACCCAGTAGGGTGCAAGCAGTATCACCTCCTCGCCAGGATCCACCACCGAAAGCATGATGTTGATGAGTGTATGCTTCCCTCCTGCCGAAACAATGATCTGGTCAGGTGTGTAATCGAGCCCATTCTCCTCCTTGAACTTACGCGAAATCGCCTGCCTCAGGTCGGCGTAACCGGGTACGGGAGGATAGAACGAATAGTTGTCATCAATGGCTTTCTTTGCCGCCTCCTTGATGTCGTCAGGAGTATTGAAGTCAGGCTCACCCAGGCTGAGGCTAATCACATCAATGCCCTGTTCCTTGAGTTCGCGGCTCTTCTGCGCCATGGCGAGAGTCTGGGATATCGAGAGTGACTGGACTCTCCTGCTGACATGCTCCATTGTTGTTGATTTATTTAATTATCTGGTTGTGTAAGGGCCAAATGTAATTGTTAAAAGTGAAATAGAAAAGGGTTTATAACAGGCCCGGAGCATATATTCAGGCTTGAATAAAAATGATTAATTTGCATGCCTGAACATCTACCAATCGCCACCGACATGGAAACTTTCCTTGAGATACTCAAAATATTGCTCCCGGCATTGCTGGTAATGCTAACCGCATGGCTGGTGATACGCAACATGCTGCGTGATGACCACGACCGCAGGCGGCAGGATCTCCTGCTTCAGACGGTAAAGACCATCACCCCGGTTAAGTTGCAGGCGTATGAGAGGGTAGTTCTTTTCCTTGAACGCATCTCCCCCGAGTCTCTCATCATGCGGACGGCGCAGCCGGAGATGACCGCCCAGCAGCTTCATTCGGCCCTGGTCAGCAACGTAAGGAGCGAGTATGAACACAACCTCTCTCAGCAGATCTACATGAGCAATGAAGCATGGGAGATGGTTAAGAATGCGCGCGGGACGGTTGTCAGGCTGATAAACAGTGTCGCCACACAGCTGCCGCCTGCCGCCACTGCAGAGGAGCTCTCAAGGATGCTGCTGGAGGAGGTGATGGGAGATGGATACCGAGCCGACGAAGACCGCCGCAATAGCCTACATCAAATCGGAGCTTGCCCGGATAATTGATAGGAAAGACGCCCCCGGCGGGCGTCTCCTGATCAGATTGTAATATATTATGGTATGCTTCTAGAGGAGGCTGATGCTGCGCTTAACGAAGCTGCTCAGCGCCTCACCCTTTAGCATATTGTTGGCCAGCATGGCGAGGTCTATCAGCTGTCTGACAGCCTGGTGCTCGCCTCCGAACCCGCCAAGGATCGTCTTTCTCTTATCCTCGAGCTGCTTCATCTCGCCCCTGAGTCTCTCAAGGTCATCCTTTTCAACTGTCGGGATCTCCTCGGGCTTTTTCTTGCCGTGCTCCTTCTCCATGAATTCTATCTCTACCTTTGTCTTTTCCATTCCTGCGCCATTCTTCTTCAGTTCGTCGGCATGCTCCTTGTCAAGTGCCCCTGCCAGTTCGATCACCAGCGGATGGTTGGTATTCAGTACCAGGTCAAAGCTGTCAGGCATCTCCCCGTAAAAGGAATATCCTCCTCCGAACTGGGCCATATCCTTCATCCTGCGCATGAATTCGCTCTGCGTGATGACCAGCGGAAGGTCATTCTCGCCCAGACTCTCCGCCCTTACCTGGAAGCGGGCCTTGTCACTGTCGGCGACCTGGCCGCGGAACACCTGGGTGAGATCATCAGACTGTGTCTTTGAGAGCTTAGAGTCATGGCTCTCATCCTTCTTGATAAGGTTCTCCACAACGTCGCTGTCGACTCTTACAAATCTCGAACCCTGATCTTTTGATTCCAGGGCGTTGATCAGGTGGGTGTCAAGCTGGCCGTCAAGCACCAGTACATCGTACCCCTTTTCTCCGGCCCTTGCTACATATGTATGCTGCGCCACGGGATCGGTGGTGTAGAGATGGATAAGGGCCTTGTCCCTGTCAGTCTGGTTCTCCTTGATGATCTTGTCATACTCCTCGAGGGTGAAGTACTTACCGGCAGTGTTCTTGTAAAGGGCAAACTTCGATACCTTCTCATAGAACTTCTCCTCGGTGATCATTCCGTACTCTATAAAGAGCTTGAGATCATCCCACTTCTTTTCGAAGTTCTCCCTGTCCTTCTTGAATATGTCAGCCAGGCGGTCTGCCACCTTTTTGGTTATATGGCTTGAAATCTTCTTCACGTTCGAATCACTCTGAAGGTAGCTCCTCGATACATTCAGAGGAATATCAGGAGAGTCAATGACACCGTGAAGCAGAGTCAAAAAGTCAGGTACTATTCCTTCTACGGAGTCTGTGACGAATACCTGGTTACAGTAGAGCTGAATCTTATTCTTCTGTATCTCGAAGTTGTTCCTGATCTTCGGGAAATAGAGTATACCCGTGAGTTTGAAGGGATAATCAACGTTGAGGTGGATGTTAAAGAGGGGATCCTCACCCATAGGATAGAGCTCGTGATAGAATTTGTTGTAATCCTCATCCTTCAGCTCCGAGGGTTTTCGATAGTCCAGGCCGGGCGTGTATTATTGATCACTTTGGGTTTTCCCGTATCGGCCATCTTGCCGTCCTTCCACTCCTTCTCATTGCCAAAGTGCACCGGCACTGGCAGGAAGCTGCAATATTTCTTCAGAAGTTTCTCCAGCCTCTGCTCATCCAGAAACTCCTTGGAATCCTTGTCGATGTGGAGAATCACATCGGTTCCCCTTTCTGCCCTGTCAGTCTCTTCCAGTGAATACTCAGGACTGCCGTCGCAGCTCCATTTCACTGCAGGCACCTCTTCGCGGTACGATTTTGATATGACCACCACCTTGTCTGAGACCATAAATGATGAGTAGAATCCCAGCCCAAACTGCCCTATGATGGCGCTTGCCTGGTCCTTGTATTTGTCAAGGAACTCGTTGGCACTCGAGAAGGCTATCTGGTTAAGGTACTTGTCGATCTCTTCGGCGCTCATCCCGATGCCGTTGTCAGAGACGGTGATGGTCTTCTTTTTCGGATCGAAGCTGATGCTGATCTTCATATCGCCGAGTTCGCCCTTGAATTCGCCTGTTGAGGCAAGGGTTTTAAGTTTCTGCGTGGCGTCTGTCGCGTTTGACACCAGCTCTCTCAGGAAGATCTCGTGGTCTGAATAGAGGAATTTTTTAATGATTGGAAAGATGTTCTCTGTAGTAACTCCGATTTTACCCTTTTCCATATGATATAGTTTTCGTGATTATCCTGCCCCTGATGATCAAAGTGCGTGCCGCAGGCAGGAAGTATGACAGAGTGTCAGTCGGGGCAGCCTTGTCAAGACACAGCCTCTGTCAGTGTCTTCAGTCGCTGGCACGCAAGGCGTATCTCGTCAGGCGATATTGTCAGCGGAGGCGCGATGCGGAACGCCTCATCGCAGAATAGGAAATAGTCGAGCATCAGCCCGTGTGCCGGAGCCTGCGCCACAAGTGACGGAATAATCTTTTTCTCCTCAGGCACCACTGCAAGCAGGAGTCCCTCGCCCCTTATCTCCCGGAACGGCATGCCTGCAAGTTCTTCCCTGAAGAGATGCTCCTTCCCGACTGCTTTTTCGGCAAGCCTGTCTTCAACAATCACCTCCAGTGATGCCATTCCTGCCGCGCAGCACACCGGATGGCCTCCGAATGTGGTAATATGGCCCAGGACCGGGTCATGGGAAAGAGACGACATTATCTCCTGCGAAGCGATAAATGCTCCCAGTGGCATCCCGCCGCCGAGTGCCTTGGCCAGGACGAGGATATCGGGGGTGACCTTATATCTTAATAGTGAGAAGAGGCTGCCTGTGCGTCCGAATCCTGTCTGCACCTCGTCGAATATGAGCATGGCGCCGTGGCTGTCGCATGCGCTGCGCAGGTCTGCGAGGAAACTGCCGGAGGGGAGTATGACACCAGCTTCAGCCTGCACGGGTTCAACAATCACAGCGGCGGTGTTTTGGCTCACCATCCCGGCCGCTTGCGGGGAGTTGAACTCAGCCATGGTGGTAGACGGCATCAGAGGCCTGAAGGCGTTACGGTAGATCTCCGAGCCCTGCACGCTCAGGGCGCCGGTGGTTGAACCGTGGTAGGCGTTTCTGAAGTAAATGATTTCATTCCGGCCGGTATATCTGCGTGCCAGCTTCAGGGCGCCTTCAATGGCTTCGCTGCCTGAGTTGACAAAGTAGACCGAATGCAGCGAAGGGGGCAGAAGGGAGGCGAGGCGTGAGGCATACAGTACCTGCGGGCTCTGTATCACCTCGCCGTAGACCATAAGGTGCATGTAACGGTCGGCCTGTTCCTTCACGGCAGCTACCACTGCCGGGTGGCAGTGACCGGTATTACTGACTGAGACGCCGGAGATAAGATCGAGATAATCCCTGCCGTCACTGTCATACAGGAACGAGCCCTCGGCCCTCTCGATCTCAAGCATAAGGGGTGTTGGAGAGGTTTTCCCGAGATGATCAAGGAAGAGCTGCCTCAGCGACGGCATCTAACGCGTCATTATGTTGATATAGTTCATTATCCCGTCACGGTACGATTTTCCGACGGGCAGAATTTTGGGGGTGCTTCCGACGAAGATGGTAAGGCTGTTCTCACTGATAGACCTGATCACGCTTTTGTTCACGAGGTACGACCGGTGTATCCTCACAAAGAGGCCCGATGGCAGCTGCTGTTCTATAGCCCTCATTGTGAAGTGAATGGTATACTTCTCGTCGCGTGTGATGACACTGACATAGTTTTCCAGTGCCTCCACAAAGAGTATCTCCTTGAGCTTGAGGCGGACGAGAGATGATGCCTTCTTGATGAAGATCTCCTCTTCACCCGCCGCTGATGGTGCCTGGCGGGGAGCATAGTATTTCATGATCTTCTCTACGGCCCTGCAGAAGCGGGGATAGGTGATTGGTTTGAGAAGATAATCGATGCCGTTGTAGTTGAAAGCCTTGTATGCATGCTCCTCACTCCCTGATACGAATATAATAAGGGGAGGATTCTCAAGGCTTGAAAGAAAATCAAAACCGTCCATCTCGGGCATCTGGATGTCGAGGAATATCAGTTCGACATCCCTGCGTGACATCAGGAGGTTCCGGGCCGACAGTGACTCGGTGAAGCTTCCGATCAGGGAGAGGGATGCCGATTTGCCCACGAACTCCTCAAGGGTTCTAAGCCATACGGGGTCATCATCAACGATAATGCAATTCATTACGGTCCTTTGCGGTTGCGTTAAAAGAGTGTTAACAAATATACTAAAAATAATAAGAATTAAAATGAGTCGGGAAATTCCGAATTCACAAAAAAAAAATGCCGTGCGTGACGGCATCTGATTTCACAAATAAAAAAAGGGGTGCTGGTGCACCCCTGAGACTTTTACTTCAGTCCTTTTGTAAGAGCCGGAGCAGCTTTGAATTTAACGACCTTTTTGGCCGGTACATTCAGTTTGGCACCTGTGCGCGGGTTGCGGACAACTCTTGCACTTCTCTTCTCAACTTTGAAAGTACCCATTGAGGGGAGCTGGAGCCTCTGGCCTTTTTTCATAGCGTCACCAAATGAACCTACGAAAGCGTTCAAAGCGATGTTGGCATCTTTAAGTGAAAGACCTGCTTTTTTTGCAATGCTGCCTACTAATTCTTTTTTTGTCATAGTAAATACAATTTTAGGGTTAGACCAAATATCTAATTGCATACAAATTTATTCCATTCTTTTCAAATGCAAGTGTTTTGGCTCTTTTTTACACTGAGATGCCTATTTTTATTAGAAATGAGCATTTCAAGGGGCAAAAAAGCCTCAATTTGTGACAGAGGCCGCATTCACACCTTTGTCAAATGCCCATCCACGGGGAATTTGAGACGCATGCAAAAAGGTAAAAAACCATAATTTACCGCTTCAGGGAGGGAATACAAAAAAACATTATATTTGCACCCGCTGACTATTTTGGTGGCGACTGCTGCGAGGACTTCGGTCTTCCGGGGCCGGCATCAGGGAGGTGTCAGGGGAGAAATGGCAGAGTGGTCGATTGCGGCGGTCTTGAAAACCGTTGTCCGGGCGACTGGACCGGGGGTTCGAATCCCTCTTTCTCCGCAGACCATAGCACTCCTGTTCCGTCAATGACGGAACAGGTTTTTTATTTTACGGCATTCCGAACCGGGCTTGCCCGAGTGAGGGATGATGGAAAATAAAAAGACACTCATGCACCCCGGTGCATGAGAGAGTGCTATGGTCTGCAGGTTACTCCTGCAAGGGATCACGAGCGAATGAAATGAGAGAGTAATCCCTTCAGGCCGAATGAGCTTGATCATGAGAAGGGATCACGATCCCTCCACGCCAGTGTCGGGAGAGTAATCCCTACTATTCTCTGGCAGGCATGAGTGAGTGCTATGGTCTTCAGGTTCCCCCTCACGAGGATCACGATCCCGACACGAAAGTGTCGGGAGAGTAATCCCTTATAGCTCCGGAGTCTTTTCATGTGGCAGCAAGAAATGAGGAAGCGGTCAAAACATCCAGACCTGAAGTGTCAATCTTTCGTTTTATTCCTTTCAGGAGCTGTTCTTATCCAATCTGATAAAACCTGTGCCATCTTATCCCTTGATTTGCTGAAGAAATGATCATCCTGAATTGCTGTCATCTGTACCTTTTGTGCATTCTCTTTCTTAAGTGCCCGGTATAGAGGCATCATGTGCCTTTCCATTTTTACTAAGGAATCATCCCACCCGCAAATGATCAGCAAATCCTTATCTGCCAGAGAAGATGCGTTTCTCTTTGTGTAAAAGTCCGGATCCAGCTTTTCAAGCCCTGGTACACCTATCTCTTTTGGCATACATCCAGGTTCAAATCTTAGTATTCCCGTTGTCACAGAACTGTCAATACCGGAATCAACAGATTTCTTCATTTCAGGATATTTAATGTAATCTTCAAAGAACTCTCCCCAGTCCATCCCGGCAATAGAAATCACAGCTGGAATTTCCTGATGTTTTATTGCATATGTCATTGCCATTCCACCACCAAAAGAATGACCCGCCAGGAAGATTGATGCAGTATCTATTTTATAGGCTAGAATTTTATCGGGACTTTTAAGGAAAGTATATGCCGCTGTGATATCGGCAAGACAATTGGTAAAACTCAGCTCTCCCTGACTCTGGTGAGTTCCGGAGTAATTAAATGTCATGGCATTGATCCCGGACTGCGAGAGTCTTTTCCCCAATCCAATAACATCAACCGGATTACCGGGTGATCCCTGTAAAAGAATTATAGTGGGCAAGCCACCTTCTCCTTCAGCCAGATAGAATTTCCCCTTAAGCTGTACGCCGCCACGGTCAATCGTAATGTCCACAGGTGTTGGATCCTGACTCTGTGCCGTTACATTAACAGCCAGTAGAGCCACGGTTATCAATAATCTAATCATCTTAATCATTTTTTCTATGCCTTTTTGTTGATATTTTGATTCATATATCAAAATTACATTCTTATCAGACTGAAGTCAATTTTATTTCTCGTATCCGACCCTCCACGCCATTGTCACCCTAGAGCCAATTATTACAAGCCCTCGGATCCCGGGGGCTTTTTGTTATCTTTTATACCGGCAACATCCTTATCGGCAATAGATAGCGACGGGGGAATGCAGGCAACGACTTTCACAGGGCTGGCTATTATTGAAGTGAGACTAGCCTATGGATAGTTAGGGGTTTTCTTATAATCAAGATCGTGTCCGTTTACCTAAGGGGAATGGGAGATGCTAAATTATTTGCATATAAAAAGAATTGTTTAAATTAGATACGATGGATTGATAGTCCCTTGAGAAATGATTTATAGATCACTTGAATTGTAATAATCTCCACCCCCCCAATTATCATGAACACAAGACTTAAATCCCTGATCTTTCTGGCAATGATCTGCGGCTCACTGCTGCTTCTGGCAATCAGCTGTAAAAAGCAAAACGATGAAGCTGAAACCGTCACTGACAGCGACGGTAATGTCTATAAGACACTAGTCATTGGCACCCAGATCTGGCTGGCTGAGAACCTGAAAACAACAAAGTTTAACGATGGATCACAGATCCCCTTTGTTAGCGAGGAAACATCATGGGTGGCAACATTGACCACCCCGGGTTATTGCTATTATGATAATAATACAGCAAACAAATCAGTGTACGGTGGTTTATATAACTGGTATGCAGTAGAAACAGGCAAGCTATGCCCAAAGGGATGGCACGTGCCTTCCGATGCTGAATGGACCACGATAACTAATTTATTTGGTGGTGAAAGTGTTGCAGGCAATGCACTGAAAGAAAAAGGAACAGCACACTGGACAAGTCCAAACGACGGCGCTACAAATGAATCGGGCTTTACAGCCCTTCCAGGAGGCAACCGATAGCCTAAACAATGGCGCCTTCTGGAATGTGGGCGAAAGTGGCTACTGGTGGAGTAGTACAGAGAGCGGTGCTTTATCCGCCTGGACCCGGGGAATAGTACTCAATCTACGGGGAAGTGAGCCGAAACAGCTTCAACAAGGGGGCGGGGTTCTCCGTTCGTTGCGTCAGGAATTAACATGCGCCAGGCAGCGAGAACTGAAAAAACCTCCGGAGCAGGATACGTAGACTGACGCCCATTGCTGCAAGGATAATTATTTTCAGATAAGAATAAGTATCAAGAATTGCCCCCCCTTAAATACCATGAACTTTGAAAAAGACTCCGACATTTCCGGTTTATCTACTTGTTCTGGTCGCAACGGTTTCAGTGCTGGTAACCGGCTGCAAAAAGGAAAGCGATGAACCCTCAGTTATTAAAGATGGAGATGGCAATGTGTACACTTCCGTTAAAATAGGCACACAGTCCTGGCTGGCTGAGAACCTGAAAACTACCAAATTAAATGATGGGACTTCCATTCCCCTGGTTACGGATTACACTGAATGGAAGAATCTGGCTACACCGGGATATTGCTGGTACAATAACGACAAGGCTACTTATGGCAATACATACGGGCCATTGTATAACTGGTATGCAGTAGAAACAGGCAAGCTATGCCCTAAGGGATGGCATGTGCCATCCAATGATGAAATGGTTGATCTCGATCTGTTTGTAGTAGATAAGGTCGGCGGAAAACTCAAAGAGATGGGCACAACACACTGGCGGACTCCAAATACGGGTGCGACAGACCAGTATGGTTTCAAGGCACTACCCGGAGGATATCGTGATTTGACTTTTTTCGACGATATTTATAGTTATGGTGCATGGTGGACCTGCTCGGAGCGCACACAATTGAATTATGGGTATGTATCTATTTTGATCTATGATACTGATAATTGGAGCCCTTATGCTGAGGTCCATAAGAACTTTGGATATTCAGTCCGTTGTCTTAAGGACTGAAGTGCGCCCTGAGCGCGCAGGGCAAAGTGCCGGTTTTATGATGCGGACTGCCAGCCGGTTTGCCTCTTCTCTATTTGTGTTACCTTTGCACCAATATTTTTCGGGATGCAAAAAGAGATAACACTTGCCGTCGGCGAAGCCACCACCCTCATGACCTTCCTCCTCGGATCGCTGAGAAACAAGAGCCGCGATAACATCAAGTCACTGCTGCGCAACAAGCAGGTGCTTGTTAACGGAGACCCCGTGACACAGTTCAACCATGAACTGAAACAGGGAGACCAGGTGGCAGTCAAAGGTGAGAGACAGGCTGACGGCATCGTGGCCCGCAACATGCGCATCGTCTTCGAGGATGAACACATTATCGTCATCGACAAGAACGCCGGCTTGCTCTCAATGGCATCAGACAATGAGAAGTACCTCACGGCATACAATATCCTCAGCAACTACGTCAAGCAACAGAAGCCTTCAAACAGGATCTTCATCGTGCACAGGCTCGACCGCGACACATCGGGACTGATGATGTTCGCCCGCAGCGAGAAGGTGCAGAGCCTCTTGCAGCGCGACTGGAAGCATAATGTCACTGCACGGACATACATGGCCCTGGTGGAGGGAGAGGTAGCAGAGCCTGAGGGGGTGATCAAATCCTACATCTACGAGAGCAAGGCACTGATAATGCATTCAACGCGTAACCCGGAGAAGGGTGATCTCGCCATCACACGCTTCAGGAAAGTGAAGAGCAACAAGGATTATTCACTGCTGGAGGTGATGCTTGAGACAGGGAAAAAGAACCAGATAAGATTGCACATGCAGGAGCTGGGCCACAGTGTAGCGGGGGATAAAAAATACGGGGCCACCACGAGCCCCATCGGGAGACTGGGGCTTCATGCCAGCGTGCTGGCATTCATTCATCCGGTCACAGGGAAGGAGATGCGCTTCGAATCGAAAGTCCCGGCCAAATTCCGGCGCCTGGTCTGACAAACCCGCTGAAACCATCGCCGGGATTCTGACAACGCCTGGGTCAGGATCTGCTCCGGCAGAATACTAATCAGAACCGGAAGATTTGTCAGATGGCACTTTTTAATCTGAGAAAGGCCAGAAGCTATTGTCATACCACACCTGCTCCCTGAGATCCTTGTCGATCCTCATCAGCCACTTGTGATGGCCTCTCTCCCACTCAGAAAGCATGCCGTAGAGCTCCTTTTCATGGGGATCAGCAGCGGACTCCGCGCGTGATGAATAGAGCTCAACGGCCTTCGCCTCAAAATCCATGGCGGCGCTGATAGCCGCTGCCTCAAAGCTCGCAGCGCTTATCTGACTCATCATCTCATCGGAGAGAACCTTCCGTGCCGCCTCATCAGGAACATTCCCGGTCTGCAATGTGACATCCATGAAGAAATTGTGCTTCTGGTAGTGCCTGTACTGGTCCGACAGAAAGCGGATGTGCTGTTCTTCCTCATCCGCGATCATTGTAAAAATCCTCTTTACGGCATCGCTCTGAGTCTGGGTTGCAATATTTGCATAGAAGGCTCTGCCTCTCTGCTCCAGCAATATCGCCTCTTTCAGAATGTCAGTGGTGCTTTTGGTCTCCATTATTTTTCAGTTTGTGTAGGTATTACTACGGGTTAACAATCGCACTGAGAAAATGTTCTGCGGGGCAGTCTTCAGTTCTCAGTTTGAGGCTCCGACACAGGAGGAGACTCAATCCCGTACACGCAGTGTCGGGACTTCAGTCTTCAGTCAGGCAGCAGGCAGCAGGCAGTAGTCGTCACCATTAGTCCTCAGTTATTCAATGACTTACAGAATTGCTATTGCCTATTGTCTGCTCTACTGCCTATTACCTAGAACGTCTGCATCGCATACAGTTTCCTGTAGATGCCGTCAGGATTACCAATCAGCTCCTCATGGGTGCCGCACTCCTCTATCCGGCCGTCTTCAATCACCACAATCATATCCGCATGCTGAACGGTGGAGAGACGGTGGGCAATGACGACCGACGTGCGGTTCTGCATCAGCTTCAGCATGGCATCCTGCACCAGCCGCTCCGACTCGGTGTCGAGGGCCGACGTAGCTTCGTCAAGAATAAGTATCGGAGGATTGGCCATGATGGCCCTGGCAATGCTTATCCTCTGTCTCTGTCCGCCGCTGAGCTTGTTACCGCCTTCGCCAACGGTGTGCTGATAACCCTCTGCCGTCTCCGAGATAAATTCATGGGCATTGGCAATCGAAGCCGCCCTTGCAACACTATCCCCGTCTGCCTCCTCATTCAGGGCAAAAGAGATATTGTTATAGAAGGTATCGTTGAACAGTATGGCCTGCTGACTCACTATCCCCATCAGGTGCCTCAGATCCCTGATGCTGACGTCTCGCGCAGGTCGTGCCCGCAACGACGCCCCGCCCCTCTCCGGATCGATGAAACGCGGGATGAGGTCAGCAAGTGTCGACTTGCCGCCGCCGGAGCGACCCACCACCGCTACCGTCTGACCTTTCCTGATTGTAAGTGAGACATCTTTGAGCACCGGCTCATGGCCGTATGAGAACCAGACATTCCTGAACTCGATGCTCTCGCGGAATCCGGTCAGCCTCACTGCATCCGGTTTCTCCCTTATTGTCTCCTCCGCATCGATGACCTGGTTGATACGGTCAATTGAGGCCATACCTTTCTGAATGTTGAACCAGGCACTGGAGATCGCCTTAGCAGGCTGGATGATCTGGGAAAAGACCACAACGAAGGCAATGAGCTTATCGGGTGACATGTTGCCTGTACCCTTGAGAGCCAGCATACCTCCATAATAGATCACTATCAGCAGCACAATTGTCGAGAGGAACTCGCTGACAGGGTGAGCCAGGTAAGCCTTGCGTGCCACCCTCCGGAATATCTTTGTGTACTTCTCATTTGCCTTGTTGAACTGTGTTGACATCTTCTCCTCCGCATTAAAACCCTTGATGATACGGAGTCCGGTCAAGGTCTCCTCAAGCACCGAGAGCAGCCGGCCCAGAGCCTGCTGCCCGACGAAGGAGGCACTCTTGAGAGTACGGCTGATGCGGGCAATAGCCCACCCGCTGAACGGCAGCATCACAAGGGCGAAGAGGGTGAGCTGTGGACTGGTGACAGCGAGATAGGTAACGAATATAATTATCGTGAAGGGGTCACGGAACATCATCGACAGGGATGACACCACCGATATCTCAATCTCCTGGACGTCATTTGACACCCTGGTCATAAGATCACCCTTGCGGGCCTCCGAAAAATATGAAAGCGGCAGCCTGAGGATCTTGTCATAGATCTTTTTCCTGACATCGCTGATTGTGCTGGCCCTCAGGCTTGCCATGCAGTTGTTGGCGAGGGAGACCAGCAGGTTCTTCATGAAGCTGGTGATGGCAAAGATGATTACCACTATCATGAGTGTCCTCATCTCACCATGTTCAGATATCTGCGAAGCGAAGAACCAGTTCGCCCACTCACCGACATACTTCATTGAAAGCGTAAACGGCCCCGGATGGGCAACCTCGCCTATCCTGCTGAAGAGAATCTGCAGAAAGGGCACGATGAGGGTAAAGGTAAAGAGAGCAAAAAAGGCGCTCAGGATATTGTATGTCATATTCTGCACCGCCAGCCACTTATATGGCCTGAGGTACTGCAGAAGGATCTTGATACTCTTCATGCTTTCTGATCAGAAACCTGTATAATTGAACGGGGTGACAGCCTTCATCTCATCCCTGACCGCATCGCTGATATCAAGAGTGTCAATGAATTTCCTTATCGCCTCTCCCGTGATCTTCTCATTGGTCCTGGTAAGTGCCATCAGCGCCTCATACGGTTTGGGAAAGCCTTCCCTGCGCAGTATGGTCTGCAGCGCTTCGGCAACCACCACCCAGTTTTCTTCAAGATCGCTCTTGATTTTCTCCTGGTTGACGATGAGCTTTGCAAGTCCTTTTTTAACAGACTTCCAGGCGATGAGTGAGTGTGCCATTGCCACGCCGGTATTCCGTATCACCGTCGAATCGGTCAGATCGCGCTGCAACCTTGATACCGGCAGCTTTGACGACAGATGCCCCAGGAGCGCATTAGCCACACCCAGGTTTCCCTCACCGTTTTCAAAGTCAATGGGATTAACCTTATGGGGCATGGCTGACGACCCGATCTCTCCTTTCACTATCGTCTGCTTGAAATAGTCGAGTGAGATATAGCTCCACATATCCCTGCACAGGTCGGTGATGACGGTGTTGATCCGGCTGATATTGTCAAACAGTGCCGCCAGTCCGTCATAGTGCTCTATCTGTGTCGTCGTCTGCTGCCTTTCGAGTCCCAGCTGCTCATTCAGCAGTCTGTTGGCAAACTCCACCCAGTTGACCGTAGGGTATGCCACTTTGTGTGCATTGAGGTTTCCTGTTGCGCCGCCGAACTTGCCGCTGTATTTTGTCATCATCAGCGTCATCAGCTCAGCATCCAGTCTCTCACTGAAGACCGCCAGTTCCTTCCCTAGCCTCGTGGGGGTAGCCGGCTGACCGTGCGTACGGGCCAGCATGGGCAGGTCAGCCCACTCCTCAGCCATGGCTTCAAGAGCCTCGCGCAGCGACACCAGCACGGGTACAATGACCTCCCTGACAGAGTCCCTGATGGCCATTGGCATGGCAGTGTTGTTAATATCCTGAGAGGTAAGGCCGAAATGAATGAACTCGCTCCATCCGGCAAGACCGAGCTCAGAGGCTTTCTCCTTTACGAAGTACTCCACAGCCTTGACGTCATGGTTAGTGACAGCCTCCTTCTGCTTGATGAATTCAGCATCGGCCAGGGAAAACTCGCGGTAAACGGATCTCAGCTCCTGCTCCTTCCCTTCCGGAAAGCCTGCAAACTGAGGCAGACGAGCCTGGGAGAGGGCAATGAAGTATTCCGTCTCAACGAGCACACGGTAGCGCATCAGCCCAAATTCCGAGTAATATGGTATCAGTTCCGTCACCCGCTCACCGTAGCGGCCGTCGACCGGTGAAATTGCCTTTAAACGGTCCATCGTATTATTTCCTCACCGTGATTTAATCAATGAATCAAAAAACAAAAATACTATTTTGTACTGGTGTAAAAAAATTGAACCTTTGCATTTATCTGCATGAGGAACAAATGAGATGGAAAAGATAAGGGTTTCAGCTGTCAAATACATTAACAGTTACCCGTTCATGATAGGCCTTCGCGACGGAGAGGTGGCACGGATGATAGACCTCGAAGTATGCCATCCCTCCGAATGCGCTGACAGGCTTATCGCAGGCCGGACGGATATCGGGCTGATACCTGTTGCCATGATTGCCTCAATGAAGATTCATATTGTGAGCGACTACTGTCTGAGCACCAACGGCGAAGTGCGGACCGTTCTGCTCGTCAGCAACACTCCCTTTGAAGAGATAACAAAAATTTACCTCGACTACCGTTCCAGGAGCTCGGTGACGCTTTGCAGGATCCTGGCGGTAAAGGCCTGGAAGCGCGATTTTGACTGGCTGCAGGCTTCGGAAAAATTTGACATCACGGCCATGAGACAGGGCGAAGCGGCTGTCATGATAGGAGACCGCTGCTTCGAGTATGCTCACCTGTTCTCTTTCAGGCTGGGACCTTGGTCTGGAGTGGAAAAAATTCACCGGCCTCCCGTTTGTCTTCGCTTGCTGGGTCTCGACAAGAGCGCTTCCGGAGGAGTTTATATCACTCTTCAACAAGGCCCTGGGAGAAGGCCTCGACAGAAGGAATGAGGCGGTGGCGCTTCTTAAGGAGGACGCGGCAGCCACACCTGAAGAGGTCATCTGGTATCTGAATCACAACATCGACTTTCATCTCGACGACCGTAAAAGGGAGGCTCTGACGAAATTCATAAACTATATCACTGAACTAAAAATAAATCCATGAATAAGCTCTTTATCCAAATAGCCATAATTCTCCTCATCCTCTCCGTCGCTTTCCCTGGTGCAAAGGGACAGTCGGGGCCGGATACCACCACCCTGGTGTACAAGGTAAAAATTGATAAGATGATAGCGGCCCCGCTCTGGCGCAGCGTGAAGAAGAGTTTCGTTGAGGCTGACTCGCTGAAGGCTGACTTCATGCTGATACACATGAACACCTACGGCGGACAGGTCGATATTGCAGACTCCATGCGCACTCTCATACTGAATCACAACATCCCCGTGCTGGTTTTCATAGACAATCAGGCCATCTCTGCAGGAGCCCTTATAGCGATCTCTGCTGACAGCATCTACATGAGGCCCGGCGCCAGCATCGGCGCCGCTACCGTGGTTGACCAGACCGGGGCAAAGCTGCCTGACAAGTACCAGTCGTTCATGCGGGGCATGATGAGAGCCACGGCGGAAGCTCACGGTAAAAAGCCCGTAGTGGTAGACGGCGACACAACATGGGTATGGCACCGCGATCCGGAGATAGCCCAGGCAATGGTTGACCCGTCAATAGTATTACAAGGTATCGTCGATACCGGCCAGGTACTTACGCTTACTACCCTTGAAGCCATTAAATACGGTTTCTGCGAGGGAGAGGCAACCACGGTGGAGGATGTCATAGCCCGGGCCGGCATAGAGAATTATACAATAAAGGAGCTGAAACTCTCGGGGGCAGACAGGATAATCATGTTCCTCGTCAATCCCGTTGTCTCAGGCCTGCTCATCATGCTGATCATAGGCGGCATCTACTTCGAGCTGCAGTCGCCCGGTGTGGGATTCCCCCTTGCCGCTGCGGTCTTTGCAGCACTGCTTTAGCAATACGTAATG
>JAXHLF010000003.1:0-37370 GCA_034522515.1 Bacteroidales bacterium
ACGTATTGCTGGCCTTGTTGGTGTAGTCACCGAGAGCCTCCTGGGTTTTCAACCCGGGCCAGCATTATATCCCCTGACCCCTTTGTGCAGATTCTTCGTAGTTAAGCCCGGCAAATGTACAGGCGTTGTTTTCATCGATTTCATCGTGCACGCGCCTGGCAACCTCCTCTTCAGGCAGCTCTTCCCATTCATCAAGCCACTTGTTTAGAAAACTGCAATGCTGCTGTCACAGTAAGTGACCGATAGTTCCAGGAGGGTCTCCTTCTCAGGTGCTGTCAATGTGCCGTCATACAAGGCCATCAGTAACAGTCCGCTGCACTTGTTGTTATAGATAACACCGTTTTCCCATGAGAGCTCTGTAACCGCGGAAATGCCTTATAGACCAGGATGGCAGTACCGAAGGAGATGAAACCAGGATAACTGTCCGTTCTGCTGGCTACCCTGTTGATATCCGGACATATACCCTCTGGGCCTCCGCAACCCTGGGACGACCTACCTGTTTACCAGGCGGTAGTAGAAGAAAGCGAATATTACTGCCAGCGCTGCGACCGAAATGGTGATCGCCAGAATTTTTCTTGTGCCGGGAGATATTACTGTCAGATCTTGTAACCTCATCAATTGCGTAACCGGGGCTGGCGAGAGACTTCTTATCTCAACCAGGAGTGGGGTTCCGGTAACATAATGAAGCAACAATGTTGACCACTATTGCCAGCGGTGCACCTCATCCATGCGAAATACCACACATTCAGCCAGTATGAGATGAAGGCCTGCCCTGGAAGACTGCTCTCCCTGTAGGCCAACGATGAAATATGTCGAGGGCGATGACCGTGATAGAGACTTCCTGCAAACAACCCAGCCTTTGCACCCGCCCCGTATTGACCCGCTCCACCAGATTCCAATAAGGAACAGTGGAAATATCGTACAGGCGGCCATTGAAAATGCTACGGGAACGAAGCTGTGCAATCAGACCAAGCTTCATGAGAGCAACTATCGGTCACGTGTACGGCCACCAGTACAGCACCTATCCTGGCAATCTTCAGCTGCAGCTTCGGTGTAGAAGTAGCAGATTGCCAATAAGTCTTTACATAAAGATCATGCGAAAAGGCTGAGGCTCCTGCCACAGAAGGCCTGGAACGGTGGAAAAAGCCGCAGAGACAGCTCCCGCTGCCAGCAGGCCAACAATGAGTGAATTGACACCTCCAAGCTGAGCCGTATAGACCACAATTGCATCCTTCTGGCGAGCACCCTGACTTCCAGGATTCGATTGACAGCAGCTTGCCGAATGTAGCATATGCCGGTGCCGTCCAGTAAACTAACGCAAATGAAGAAGAGACCCCAGACAACGACCATCGTGCATCAGTTATCTTCGGAACAACATAAAAGCGCTGTATCACGTGCTGGCAGCCCCGCAGTGCCTGACCATCAGCGAAAAACAGATTGCCATCCACTGGAAGAAGGTTGTGCCTGTTGACGGATCCGACGGCATGGCAAATTCAGGATATGGGCACAATTGAAAAATCATGGCCGTATGCATTCAGCAAAGCCACACCGTCAGAGATATTGGGAGCAGGTATGCCCTGTACTATATCCGTTACGGCAGCACCGTAGCCAATCTGGGCAACAGCCAGAAGTATCAAACTTGAATGCCAGGATAAATACGGGCAGAGAAACGAAGTCACAATGATTACATACTGTATCTGCATGTTTTTGGTGGCACCTATCATACCCGAGATAAGCGTGTAGAGCAACACGACCGATGACCCTATGATCACCGCCCATGTGTAGTTCAATCCCAAGTATCCACTTGAACATAAGGCCTATGCCGCCAAACTGTCCCACACAGTAGGCAAATGATATCAGGATGGTGAATATGGCACTCACAATCCTGCAGATCGCGCGAATAATAACGGTCACCAATAAAATCCGGCGCCGTGTATTTGCCGTATTCCTTATCTGGGCGGCCATAAGTATGAGCAAGTCAGCATAACCTCCCGTCCAGCCCACCACATAAGCCAGTCCGTTGTAACCGAAGCCGTACATCATCCCCGCCATGCCCAGCACCCACGCTGCGCTCTATCCAGTTCGATGCGATCGCCATGCCCGAACCCACCTTTGAAATACTCCTGCCGGCAGCATAATAGTCAGCAGGATCTTTGGCACGGAAGAAAATCCCTACCAGGACAAAGGTTATCAGAATCGCTATCAGAATGATAGCCGGACCGGTCTTAAACTTCCCTTCAAGCTGGGTCAGATTCTGTGCACTTAACGAAACAATCCCTGAAAAGAGAAGAATGAATGTGAAGTATAACTTTTTCATATCTGTCTGCAATTACCTTATTCAACAATGCCTTCCCTATTTAAGCGCCACTCTATCAGTTTGTTGTAAACTATGCACAACACGACGAAAAGCACCAGCAGAAAGACAGCGGTATAGAAGTACGGGAACGGAAGCCCAGAAACTCTGGTATCAGTGAGTGCCGACTGGTTATGAGTCATATATAATTTCATCAGCACGGGCAAACGGTCAAAATGAGGAATCTGTCAGCGACGCGGGATAATCCTTCTGAAGGCTCGGCAGCCAGAATGGAAGCCTCCAGTCTGGTCTGTTCCAAATCCCGTATATGGTTCCAGCATCGTCATGACGCCGTCGCTGGCGTCCTGTATACGGAATTTGAGATCCATATACGGCTGGCCCTTTCAGGCTGGCAATCTCTGAGTGCATAACCTCAAGCTCATAAACCTTTTCACTTAGCAGAGGCCTTACAGAATCAGGCACCAGAGTGAATGTAACGTTGCTGATTGCTGCGGAGAGAGCAGCTGATCAGCTGCAGCAAACCGTTATCTTCCCTCTTGCCATCAGGAGTGAGCCGAGAAGAGTCTGAATAATCTGCCTGATCGCCGTTTCCGCCGGTAGCATCAGACCACTCTGCTTCAAACAGTGTAAGAGCCTTTTCCGGACAGGCTTTTCAATCACCCGCAGGAGGATCTGGAAGCCGAATACCGCCACTGCCCAGATGGCAAGCATGGTGAAGATGACATTCCTGTTCTTCCTGCCATGCCGGTTACGGGGAGTGAAAATACTGAAATTGTACTGATCGCTTGATTCCATAGGTTACAGGGGTTTATTTCAATCAAATTAAGGTTACTAAAATAGAAAATTTCTTCGGTATAGGCTGCCAACAAGCTCGAAATAAAAAATTAAGTAGGTCGCCGGGGACCTTTATACTACAGTTTTACACCGGTGGAATTATGATGAAATACCGGATCCTTCCTGCCTCCGGGTTCCGACAACCTTCAAGGTCTCCTGAAGGTTGCCCCGTGAACATCGTCAAGCACCACAGCCGTCCGGTAATCCTTCTTTTCACATACCAGTTTTACATTCTCAAAGGTGATTCCCTTCGCATGCCTGATATAAAAGCCCCATGCCGGCAGTTCTTTGAACATCGAAAACTCGGGATAGCTTGCGCCCATCTCAGGCACCTTGTCAAGCTCGTCAAGCCCCACCTTCGCATAATTCGGGTTCCCGCCGCCCGGGTAATGTATCTCATATGTTCTTCAATGTCATATTTTCAATCATGGCGTCAGGCATCCCCACAATCGCCGAGGGTGAAATGTTCCGTGGCAGGTCCTCAACCGGGCCCTCATAGTTGTATCCCGGCATCGGGCTTGGTCGCCGGCACCTCGGCATAGACACCTGAGATGGTCACCCCGTTCATCCTTCCCTTCTTCCGGCACTCCTCTCTCCTATCCTCAGGAAAATAACATTACCCGTGTTTATAGACCTCAGGCTGTCGACCACAATGTTTTCAACGAAGCCTCCGTCAACGGCTGCAAAGGTTATCGCCGACCTGTAGGTGTCAAACACAAGGTTGTTGACGATGCGTATATTCCGGAATCCGCCGTGCCCCACGGTTCCGAATTTAATTCCGTTGGCACTGGTCCTGACGGTATTGTTGTATATGTAAACGTTCTGACAGACAAAGCTGGCGTTGTGCGACTTAAGGCAGATGCCGTCATCGGCTGCATCAAAGTAGGAATTTGAGACCACAACGCTGTCGCAGTCGACAATATCCACACCGTCATTGTTCCAGTACGACTTGCTGTCGACGGTGATGTTGTCAATAACCAGGTTACGGCACTGGTCGTACTGCTGGTTCCAGCTTCCCGGGATCCTTCAGCATAATATCCCTTATAACAATGTTCCGGCAGCCCCTGAAGTAAATATTCTGAGGCCTGATGGTCTCGCGGGGCCGGTCATACTTCAGCGGGTCCTTAACCACACCCTTGTGGATCATGTCAACAAGGTTATATGCCACCTGGAAGCCCTGTCCGTCTATCACCCCCTTGCCCGTAATGCCTATATTCTCCTGGTCAAGTGCAAAGATGAGAGCTGTCCAGTTATGGTTCATCTCATAGTCAAACGGGTTGACCGAACCAACCAGGATGGCCACCCTCCTCAAGCTGGATGGTGACATTTGACTTAGGTAGATGGTTCCCGTAGATACCGGCCTACGTAGAACACCAGACGGCCGCCGCCGTTTTCGCCTGATATAGTCTATGCCCTTCTGGATGGAGCTGGTATTTCAATGCGGTGCCGTTTAGATTTAACTCCGAACATTGATGCATTGTAATCCTTTCCCTGAAGCTGGAGCAGAGCTGCAAGAAGGACCAGTGACAGTAAGACTTTCCTATGTTTCATATCATATTTTATAATAACTGACCGGTCCGGTCATACCCATAGACTGGAGAGGCTGGATCTTCCTGCCCTCATTGGTCCAGTACTGTGCCGTCGGGATGTGCCAGTTAGTGATTTCATATAGTTGCCCATTGAGGTGGTGACCTCCACCTCCAACAGGTTGTCCCCCGGTCTCATGAATCAGAGATGTCCCAGATCCTGCGGCCGTACCATTTTACACCGCAGCTCTGGCCGTTCACCCTGAGCTCTGAGGTGCCGTAAACCTTTCCCAGGTTGAGGGCAATTCCTTCTGTGCCCTCACTCCTGATCGTGTTTCGGTATATAACTGTCCCGGAAAAATGGACGTAATCCTCCATATCCTTCAGGTCAGTAAGGCGATCCATCGCCACCTCCTTAGCCGAACCGTCACGGTAGTGCCTGAATTCAGCCTTCCAGCCGCCAGTGATCAATTGTGCATCCGCGCCATCCGTTGGAAGAGGGTGCCATTCCCCGGTAACTTTTTCACGGTCAAAAACGAAAAGAACTGATTCGGCCGGACCCAGGTCAAGGCTGAGGCCTCCCTCACGGTCCGGTATTGCTCTCATGCGAATGCCTGTTGCCGGATCCCAGACTGAACAATTCCTGCTGACCCGGAGATCCCCGGTAAAGACTCATCCTTGTCTCATGCGAATCATGTAAATAGGAGTTTACAATGAATATGTATTCTGACCCGTCATCTGCAGAAATACCTTGCGTCTGCATCAGGAAGGGACCGGGATTTTCGATCCTGAGATAGGGTAATATCCGGTACCGTTCCTGAACCGACCTGTACCAGCCTAAAAAGTCATTTTCAGGCTTTTTAAGCAGGATAAACCTATGCGGATATGCTTTCATCCTTGCAACAGCAGGGAGCTCCTCCTGTCACGCTCTGATGGTTGCAGCCAGCCTGCAGACCTGACGGCAAAGGTCTCAATGCAGAAGATCCTGCCCCTCCTGACCGTACGAACTGAAGCAGCTTGCCGGCCACCTCAGGATCGATGCTTTCGACCTGAACCAGAAAGAGGGTGTGGTACTTCCTCGTGCCGTAATGAAGATACCCCCTTCAATTCTTGCATCACCCAGGATCCGCTTCTGATATATAGTCGCATCCGCTGCCGTTTTTGACCATGCGCCTCCCATACCAGCGAGAGGTATTCGGCAGTGCAAAACCAAAGGAAAAGGCTGATTCTGCATGCCGATGCGGCTCCACATTTCAGCTGTGGGAGGCAGTATGGCAATGTCTGCAAACATGTCACATTGCTGAAGCAAGGCAGAGAGACGTCCCTTGTATTCGTTCAGGAGATGAAAATGCGGCCACCAGGTATTGTTCTCATTGAAGTAGCCTCCGTATCTTATCCAGCCGGGATACGGGGCCTCCGGCGGCGAGTAGTTGAACCCGTGGAAAACGGAATGCGTTACCCCCGATATTATGCTCTGGTCGCTCCCTATCTTAAGATTTTCAAGTGATGTATTGAAGACAGTGATGTGTCTGTCATCTCTCACAGCTGATGAGCCTCTTGCCCTGCAGATGAGCTCCAGATGATACATACTTGTTGACCACGGTATAGGCTCTGCCTCTGCGGTAATCGCTTCTCCGGCATCTCCTATGTTCGGTGCCTTAGCCAGTTCATCGTCCACTGACTCTCTTCCCCTCAGGGATGTCAAGGCCATGCTGCTCTCCAGGGGGAAAACCCTCGTCCCTATGCCTGCATCGCGCGAGTCACCCGAGGCCACTGCACCAGGATGCAAAAGTCCTGAGAAATCTCTCTTCGAGCAGCTCTGCCTTCGTGGTCTCGAAATCATACCTCATCCGCCTTACCGTCTCTTCAAAGGCCTGACCGAAGGAGACACCATAACCATGGTCCGTTACGTTGCCCATGGCTCCTGTACCGGAACAGCACGAAGGGAAGGAACGGAAATATATCATACCCCCTTCTCCGGCTGAACTCACTTCTCATGTCAGCGGTCCAGTTGGATCCCTCCAGCTCCATGCTGTCAGTGAACAGCGCGCGGAGGTGTTTTGTGAGCGGACCGGTGTCTGTTTCAATGGCATCAGACATGCGCTCAAGATATCTCCTGACTGCCGTTTCGCTGAAATGATCGAGCACAGGCCCGCTGGCTCCGGGAGAGCCGTTGATAACCTCCATGAAGCCGGTGATCTCAACAAGCGCATACAGGGCGTGGTCTCCCCTCCGGGATAAAAATGTTGATATACTCACTCTCTGTTCTGTCGGAGAGATCTGTGATCTGTCCGGTGTTCAGCAACGGATCCGGCACCAGTGTCAGTGACAGGAGCCGGCTTGTGCGCCCGGCCCATGGGGAACTGACAGCAGGGTGAGCCCCGGCAAGGATTTCGTCCCTTGAGACGGTGTGGTCAAGAGGACCGGTGAGTTTTGGTGACACGCAATTGTCACAATCCGTGACCGCTCCTCTTCAATGATATCCTCTGACCCGAAAGGCCACCCTGACCCGACAATCAGGTCACAGGTCATCCCGAGTGACGCTGCTTCTTCAAAAACCACCCTGAGCATACCTATCCACTCATCGCTCAGCCACTGCAGCGATGGTTTGCCCAGGTCATCACCCTCAAAGCGTGAGGGGAACTGCACCGGGTTGATCTCCACACCGCCGATTCCTGCATCCTTCAGCAGCCGAAGCTCCCTGATGAGCTCGGCGGCCTCCACCTTGTTGCCGTTCCACCACCACCTGACGAAAGGCCTGTATCTGCCCGCAGGGGTCCTGAAAACCTCATATATTCCTGATCCTCTCCTTATGGCGCTTTCACCGTGCAGGGATCCTGCATGTGCAGCATACCGGCCTGCTGAAATCCAGCCTGCTGCAGCAAGGCACTTCGCAATATAAACCCTCCTTCCTATCCATTGTTCAGCTTAATCGGAAATTCCTCAAGATCTCCCAGCTCCTGCCGTTATGCTTCAGGAGGAAGATGCTGCCACGTTTCCTGAACTTCTCAATCTGTTATCCTGAACTCCGTCAGATCCCTCTCTGTCATTTGCTGAATTCATCACCTCGTCCTCTGCAGCTCTCACTATCTTTCTTTAAGACGCCAATCCAGCTCCCATAACCGGACAGGGTTGAATAATGTTTTCCGATACTTACCCTTGAGAATCGCCGTCCCGTCAGCTGGTCGACGGTAACCGGATGCTCGCCGGCAGATGACACAGTGGTTCTGCAGCTGACCTCATCGGCTGATGACCTTGGAGTCATGTAGATCCTTCACCTGTCAGCTATCTGACCGCTCCCCTGACGGCAGTATCTCAGCATCAGGTATCCGGCAACACCTGATACCATTGAACCAGCCAGGATTCCTATCTTGGCCGAGTCCATCAGCACAACAGCATTGGCAAAGGCCAGGTTGGCTATGAACACTGACATTGTGAACCCCACCCCGGCAAGCATGGCTGTCCCTGCTATCTGACCGAAAGATACACCCAGTGGCAGACTGGCAATTTTCAGCCTGATACCGAAGTATGAAAAAACCGTCACTCCAATGGTCTTTCCCAGGAAGAGACTGAGTGCAAGGCTGGTGATCAGGGGCAGATCCGGATCTATTCCGGAACTGAAGGCAACCCCGGCATTGAAAAAGGCAAAAAGAGGAATGATAAGGTATGCCACCCAACCCTGTAGCACATGCTCTATATGTTGAAGAGGCGACTGCACCTTCTCAGTCCATTCTTCAATATCATCAATCTGTTCCATCTGCTCAGAGGTAAGAAGAGGAGTATGATCCCCGTCAACAGCTCTTATCTCATCAGCAATCTCACCCACTTTCCCGGTAAAGGTCTTCAGGTCGGTCTTCTGTCTCAGGGGTATCGTAAACGCCAGAAGCACACCTGCAATGGTGGGGTGAATGCCTGACTTGAGGAAGAAATACCAGATAACGATGCCGCAAAGCAGATGAAAATATTTCGGAAAGAGGTTCCTAAGGTTAAGTGCCACCAGTATGGCCGTCGGTATGGCGGCCCAGAGGAGCATCAGCCAGTCTATGGATGAGCTGTAGAAAAGTGCAATAACGAGCACCGCCCCGATGTCATCAATGATCGCAAAAGCAGCCAGGAAAACTTTTAGTCCCACAGGCACCCTGTTCCCCAGGATTTTTAATATGGCAAGTGAAAACGCAATATCCGTGGCCATCGGGATCCCCCACCCTGATGATGCCTGAGGATTGTTGTTAAGAAACAGATAGAAAACAATGGGTATTGCCATGCCGCCAACCGCAGCCAGGAGCGGAAGCGCTGCCTTTGCAGGTGTGTTTAGCTCACCTATCATCAGCTCCCTCTTGATCTCAAGCCCGATCATGAAAAAAAAGATGGCCATCAGACCATCATTGACCCACAGTATCAATGGTTTGTTGAGGCTGAAGTTGCCGGCATTAATGCCAACAACGGTCTCCTTAATGGTTTCATAGACATCCCTTAGCTGCGTGTTGGCAAACACAAGTGCAACTATTGTTGCGCCGAAAAGCAATATTCCACCGAGACTCTGTGCCGGTCTGAACTTCTGAAAAGTTGTAACGATTATGCTCTTCATTTATATCAGGTTGCCCGTAAATCATCAATTTTGCGGGCATCAGATCCAGGGATCTAAATATACCAATTTTTAAAATCCTGTATCGGCAAAGGCATTGCGTCTGTGAACCGGTTTACTCGAACCAGGCCTTTATGAAAACCGCCCGGTCATGCTGAAGGTCTGTCGCCCTGTATGAGACAGAAGCGTCATTCTCCACCGTGTAAACCCAGTATCCTGAAACTATACCGGGACTGTAAAAGGTCCTTCTCAGGTATAACCTGTCTCCGGCGGCAAACTCGCACTTCCTGCCGTAGGCGGATATCTTACCGTACTCATCCTCCATTGAGGTCTTGATCCAGATCATATTGGGGCCGTCATAATTCTCCGGGCCGGTCTGGCGGTGTTCAACGAAATCACCCACATATTTACGGGTGATGATTAGCTCGTCTTCCTCAATGGTGGCAGAAGGCTTCCTGAGTGAACCGCAGGAAACCGTCAGACCCATTAGTATCAGCAACATTACTCTCTTCATTCGTATCATGTTTTTACCGACATGAACCATCGTGTCCCTCTTAAAAGGAACCGCACCATAAAATTACTAAATTATCCGTATAATGTCAGAGGGAAACCACATTATTGCCCATCCTTTAAAGCGGGAGAACAAAATGCTTTTTCAGAATTACTGATGTGATCAGTTACTGACAGTGAATGAGGTAACGTTTCTGCCACTCCTGCCGTCACGGGTGAAACCCTCAACAATCACCATATACTCCCCGGTCTCATCTGAGGTCCAGAACTCAATTTCCGCATTCCCCTCACTGTCAGTCATTACTGCCGGATTCCAGTAAAGAGTGTTCCTGAGGTCAGGAAGACGACTCATTTTCAGGATATCTGTCGAATAATCCGGCGCTGTCACTTCATAGCTGTCAAGCAGCATATCATATTCCTGTCTGAAGACAGACCTGTCAAATTCCAGCAGGCTCAGATCTCCTTTCCTTGAAACTACATTAATTATCCCGTCAAGGATCACATCTCCTATGAAATACCGGGTGTTAAGGACCTCTATTCGCTCAATTTCGGATGAGCGGATATCCAGAATCTTCTCCAGGTCATAGACCGGTACACCGTCAACTATCACGAGCGGCGGCGAGCTGAATGATACTCCAGGATGCCTGTTGACCGAGCCTGAGACTGCTTCTTTCATTTCTGCCGGTTGACGAGAGTCCGGGTACAATTTCCTTGAAGACCTCCTTTAAGGTTGTCAGCTCAATATATTCAGAAAGCAGTATGGTGCGGTCAGGCTCTCCGAAGAAATTTGGAAAGACCTCCGTGTAAAGGGTCACGGATTTTTTTTGCACGAAGGGGTCATAGATATTCATTACCTGCATACCGATGATTGCATTGTTCAGCTCCTCAAGACGCGCCGTGTCAGGGAAAAAGGGGCCGGGCTCCTGTTCAAGCTTCATCTCAAAGAGGAAAGGATCATTGAGATCCACATAATAACCGTTTACATCAGAAGACAGCTTCTGAATCACTATCTCCTTCTTCCCATACTCCCTGACCGGGAAGGTGAATTCACCCTCCGGACCGGTCCGGGTGAAACCGCAGCGTGCTGTCCGCCCAACAAAAGAGAGTGAAAGGCTTTCACCGGCCAGGCGAGACCCGGTATCCCTGTCCCTCACATGTCCGCTTACGAGATGACCTTCGGGCTCCGGGAGATATCTTATAATTTCTTCATCATCAGCGACTTTGAGAAGGTCCCCGTTCTCATCACAGAATATCAGGTAGTCATTTATGCCAGGTAAAACCATCTCCGTGCTGAAAGACTGCAGGGAGGGCAACTGGAGTTGTCTGACCAGCTCTTTGAAATGGTTATCTCCTGTCAGAACGGGCTTAACGACCGAAACGGTGAGACCAGTTTCAATTCCGTTGCCCTCAGCATCAGTTGCCTTTATGGAAATTTCTGCCTTATCACGGCGTGAGAGCGTTGCAGGTCTGAACTTTACATCACAGTTGATTCCAGGCCTGGTATCATTGTAGTACCATCTTGACCCAAGTTCCACCCCCTTGCTGTCAGCTATTTTTATCCTTGCAAGGCCTGATGGCAGACTCTCCTTTTTGTATTTGATAATCTGATCACTTTCAAGGTAAATCTCTTTTACAATACTCTCGCCTGAAACAGGAGAATACACAACCCTTATTACTCCTCCTGAGGGTCTGAACCCAGCGCTTGTTGCGGCATTGACAGTGAGATCGCCGGCAGTGCTTCTGTCACTGACAGTAAACGTCAGCCCGCTCTCCCTGACGGAGGGCATGACAAACCTCCTGCCGGTTCCGGTACCGTCAGCAGTAAAAAGGACAAGTGGCCCGGCATTGGAGGGGTCAGTGTGAACAGTCCTGTTCCGTGCCTGTCAGTACTGAATGCGGTAAGCGTATCTCCGTTACCGTCCAGCACAAAACCTGTGGTAATCACCGGATCACCAGTGCTGTTGTAACACCTTATTCCCACACGGGTCTGAACACCCGCCACAAGAGATCCGGTCTCGGGGTAAAAACGCACACTGTCAGCCTGATGGTCAGAAGGCGGGATTCTGAGCCTGCCCAGGCTTTCAAAAGGATTAATCACGGATATCTTTTTATATGCAAAGAGCGCCTGCGGATAATTTTTCATCAGGTTGGTAAACGACCTTATGAAGTAACTTCCGGTACGGAGAGTATCCGGAATCCTGAAAAAGCCTGCTCCCGTGATGCCATCTGTACCGATCCTTACCTGTGTGACAGGAGTTTTGTAACTGTCAAGAAGGTCAACATACACAACTTTGCTTATGGTTCCCAGATTGCGGGAGAGCCTGCCAAACTGCACTGTCCTGAAATAAACCTCCTCACCTGCAATGTAAATGTCCCTGTCTGTCTGAATATATATTTCCTCCGGACTCCCCTTGCCGGACCATTTGTCTGCTCTGCCTGTTACGTCAGCCTGTGCGGCAAGCAACAGGGGTAAAAACAGGAATACGGCAACAGAAAAAAACTCCGCCTCCGTGGAGAATGTATGATCTGATATCTGTTCCCGGGCTTTTCATAGGGTCATGGATTCTATTCGTGATCGACCCAGAACCAGGGTTTCACAAGGCTCCCGGTAACAGTACAATCAGCACACAGGGGTTTCACAAAAACAAGCCTGAAGAGCGCCCCTTCAGCAGTATATACCGGCTTGATGAATGCGTATCCCTCATTCAGGAATGCCGCATGGATCTCATTGAAGGTAAATCCTTCACCAGGTGAAGTGGAGGGATAATCAATCTCTCCCTTCTCGAGCCTGTCACACTCGTAGATATACATGGGAAGATCAAGCTCAGCTGCCTCACTGAATGTAATGTAGCTACGCTTAAGCTTCACCCCGGAGACCTGGAAAAACCCTATCACCTGCTCATCCGGATCAGCGTTGCATTTTATATTGCTGAAGATCTGGAAGGGCTGTTTGTCAAAGATGTCACCTCCCGCTTCATTGATCTCAGTCATAAGGTCCCAGAACTCATACTCTCTTTTAGACACCGACATCTGTTTTACCTCAACGCAATACTGAATAAGCAGCCTGTTGCTCTCAGCCGAAGCCACAAACAAGACAGGCTTCTTGATAAAATCTCCGGAATGACCTGATACAGTATTCTCAATGTCTATGGCGTCGGAACGGTTATGACCCCAGCAGGTCAGCCTGATCTCTTCAACAGGCACAATGGTCGTATCATTTATATAGTTGAAGAGTTTGGGATCAGGAACAGTGAATTTCCACCACTCGTCAAACGACCAGCGATAGTAACTGTCGGGGCTTTCATCCCTTGTATCAACGTAAAAAGTAACACCCTCCCTGAAGGTCCCCGTCTCCTCCGAATATACCTGGTCCCTGCCGTAATAAGCGCTGTCGATATCAGGTACAGGGTACATCATGCATGGTTCGATTCATACTGATCACCTTCATCAGTCTCAATTGACAGCGTATAGGTCCGTCCGACAGCTCCCCTGAACAGAAGACTGTCAGTGCGGTAATCGCCCGGATACCTCTCTTCGAGAATTATGCTGCTGCCAAGATCATCGGTTATGACCACTTTCGCCCCGCTTACCGGTACCTTTCGTGCATCAGGGGTATCAGTAGTGCGGGCAAGCCGCACATAATCCGAGGCATCCTCATCAGTGAGAAGTGCATCTACCACAAGAAGCGATTCGAAACTCTCAAGATCAGGTGTGTACGGATCAATGCATGTAAAAAGAGTAAAGGAAACGATCAGAATAAATGTGATCCTATACCATCTTTTAACCAGACCCCTTTTCAGATTTATAAAACAGCAACTGTTGTCCGGTGCTGAAGAATTTCGACGAAAATAAGGATTTATCTGCTCCCGCCTGCCATTTATGATCCATAAAACCCAGACGTGAACCATTAAAATTTGTTAACCGTCCTCCTATTCGAAATAATATTCGTTATTTCGGCTGTTATTTCCAGTCCTCCTAAAAGCATGTCAAGAATCTCTTTGCTCACACTGATTGTTTTTTCCCTTGCAGCTCTCCCCGGACATGCACAGAAGGTATCAAACAGTACTGCCTGCCTCCAGGGCTGGCAATTTCTGTGGCCATTGAAGATTCACACAACCGGGTCCTCGACAGCATCTATACCGTATCAGAACAGGCACCCAGATCTGCCATATATCAACGGGCACGATTATTATCCATATCACTACCGGGCTAAAAGCAAACCCTTACTCTCTGCCGGGAAAGACCGCCAGAGCCTCCATAACTGTCAGCGGCAGACAATATGACAACATCATACTTCAATATGACACCTACACTGATGAAATAATATTTTCTGAAATGGACAACGACTTTGGCGACAAGGTTTACCAGGTATCCATAAACAGGGATATTGTGGAATCGTTTACATTTTGCTTCAGCGATAAAATACCCTGAATTTCAAATACTTCAGCGAAAGAAGATGCCCGCAGCGGTATGCCGTACGGATTGATGATCGTTGCTTATGACGGCAACAGCAGGTATCTCATCAGGCACAGGTCGGTGGTGCATCAGCGAAAAGGCATAGATGAATACTTTTATACGCCGGCAGGGTACGTCATGACTGAAAACGGATACCGGAAGATAACATCCAACGGCCGGTTCATAAAGCTCTTCGGTGCCGGATCGGCAGAGATGAAGGGCATTCTTGATCAGAGGGACCTGAATATGCGCAAGGCCGGTAAAAGACAGATAATAAACGTGTTAAAATCATACGACAGCCTGCAGGGTGTTCCGCGAATGAGATGAGTAACATTGATTATTATCTTTTTGCTTAGTTCGGCCTTCTCACTCCGGGGACAGGAGAATAACTTCACATTCCAGTTCAGCAGGATCCTCTTCAGCGACCTGGTCGATACAATCGAGAAAAAGATTCCGGTAAGGATTTATTACTCATCCCGCTGGACCGACAGCCTGTACCTGAAAGTAAACGCAGAGAACAGCTCTCTTGACGGAGTTCTTGATAAAGCGCTGAGGCGCGACGGGTTATCATTCATGATCACTGATGACAACAGGATCATCCTCTCAAAAGGTTACTCCATAAAAACAGGGTTCGCAAAAGAGTATGCCGGATATCTGAGTGAGCGTTATGCCAGTGATGCTGCTGCTGAATTTATCAGACCTGTCATTCCAACAGAGGAGTCGGCTATCAGCGATGAGTACAGGCTATTCAGGATCGGAAGGCCCTCAGCCACGGATAAACCGGAGAGGGTTACCCTCACGGGCGTCGTGACTGATGACTCTGACGGAGAGGGAATACCCAGTGTGGTAGTCTACGTAGACAAGCTCAAATCAGGAGCCATGACCAACAATGTGGGCTTTTATTCCATCGCACTCCCTCCCGGCCAGTACCGCATTGAATACAGGATGATAGGCATGAAAACGGCCAGCCGCAATGTCCTTATCTATTCCGACGGGTCCCTTGATGTCTCCATGGCAGAAAGCCCCAGCCTGCTGAATGAGGTTATCGTATCTGCCAACCGCGATAATAATGTCAGAAACACCCGTATTGGCATTGAGAAGATCAACGTTAAGATGCTGAAACAGATCCCCCTGGGCTTGGGCGAAACAGGCCTACCTGCTGAGAGCTCCCCGACTGCTCCTGCATACAGACCGTGGGTGAGGCTTCCAGCGGGTTCAATGTGCGCGGCGGAAGCACCGACCAGAACCTTGTATTGCTGAACTATGCCCCGATAATCAACGCATCACACTTCTTCGGTTTCTTCTCAGCCTTCAACTCGGACCTGATAACAGACGTCACTCTCTTCAAAAGCGGGATGCCCGCAAAGTACGGAGGAAGAATCTCTTCTGTGATGGAGATAACCCCCATTGAGGGTAATATGGAGAGAATTATGGTCAGCGGAGGCATCAGTCCGGTTACCGGAAGGATTATGATTGACGGACCAATTGTAAAAGAGAAGGTTTCATTCGTCCTCGGCGCAAGAACAACATACTCAGACTGGATCCTGGGAATGCTTGAAGACAATCAGCTGCAGAACAGCACCGCCGGATTCTATGACCTTCAGGGGACCCTGAGAGCTGATCTGAATGACAAAAACTCGCTGTCGCTTTCTGGCTATTACAGCAATGACAGATTCGACTATTACAGGGAGAGCGGATTCAACTACGGCAACCTGGCAGCGACGCTGAAGTGGAAACACTCCTTCGGAAGAAGACTTTCAGCCCAGTTCTTTGCCATTATGAGCAACTATGACTACCGGCTGACATCCAAATCCGATTCAACGGAATATTATTATCTATACTATGACCTGAACCAGAAGATAGCGCAGGGCTGATTTCACCTTCAACTCCTCCCCAACAAACAAGATGGAGTTTGGAATTGATGCCACGCATATTCCCTCTCTCCCGGCAGGCGTGAACCGTTCGGTGATTATAGTGTGATAACCCCGGCCCAACTGCAGAAGGAACAGGCCCTCGAGCCTTCACTGTACCTGAGTGACGAGTACGAGATCACACCTCGTATATCCGTCTCGGCAGGCATACGCGGTACCCTCTATACCAACTATGGACCCGGAACAGACTTCATGTACTATGATGATATGCCTCGTACCGTTGAGACAATCAGCGATACTGTCACCTATGGCAGGAGAGAAATCATAAATGTATATCCGGCTCTCGACTTCAGGTTCTCATCGAGATTCATCCTTACCCCGGCATCGTCGGTGAAGATTGGCGCTCAGAGAGCCTTCCAGTATCTTCACATGATATCCAACACCACATCAATGTCGCCCGTGGATATATGGAAACTGAGCGATACATACATAAAACCTCAGAGGGGTGACCAGGTGTCGGCAGGCTATTATTTCAATTTTGACCGCAGAGCGATAGAGACTTCCGTGGAAGCCTATTACAAGTGGCTCAGGAACACCCTTGACTATAAGGGAGGTGCCGAGCTCCTGATGAATGACCATCTTGAAACAGACATACTTAACGGCGACGGGAAGGCTTACGGCGTGGAGCTGATGGTGAAAAAACAGTCGGGCAGCGTAACCGGATGGGTCAGCTATACTTACTCCAGGGTCTTCATGAGAGTCGACGGACGGTTTGAAGAGGAGAAGGTGAACGGAGGTGCCTTTTTCCCTGCCAATTATGACAAGCCCCACGATCTTAAAGTGGTAATAAACGCGAAAGCCTCAAGACGTTTCAACCTCACGTCGAACTTCGTCTACAGTACCGGCAGACCTATAACATACCCTGTGGCATTCTACGACTTTTACAACTCGAATCATGTCTATTATTCAAAAAGGAATGACTACCGCATTCCCTGGTACATGAGACTTAATATGTCTGCCACGGTGAACGGAAACCTGAGGGCAAAAAAACTCAACCACTCTTCACTTACTGCTACGGTCTACAATGTACTGGGAAGAAAGAACCCTTACTCAATCTACTTTAAAAATGAAAATGGCGCTGTCAACGGTTACCGGATAGACCAAGTCTTATCTTCGCCCAGCCCATCTTTATGCTGACATATAACTTCAGGATATTGGGAAATGCAGAGAGCGATTTCTAAAACTTCTGCGATTACAATTTTTTTTTTCATATTTGCGTTAGCTTTGTCGGAATTGGCATTCTATACCACTGGAAACAGGGTTCAGCAAGAATTTGTGCCTGATGAAAAAAAGTGAATTTCTTACTATTCCGAACATTATCTCTTCCTACCGGCTGGTAATCGATCCGGTAATTTTATATTTCATTATCGCGGATAAAGAGACTCTGTTCGCGATTTTCCTGACCATAAACCTTCTTTCTGACGCCCTCGACGGTTACCTGGCCCGGAGATTAAACCAGCAGACCGAAATCGGTGCGAAGCTTGATGCCTTTGCTGATAATTTTACATATGTGCTTGCCTTTATCGGAATCTTCGTTTTCAGGATGGATGATATCAGACCACACATGATAAGCTTCATCATAATGATCAGCATGCTGGTGTCAACTGTTATAGTTTCTCTCATTAAATTCAGGAAATTCCCCACCTACCATCTCTATACGACAAAGGCCGGCGGTTATATAGAGGGAGGGTTTTTTATCTGCCTGTTCACCATCGGCTTCGTTACACCATGGTATTACCTGGTGGTGGCATGGGCCATCATGGGGGCCATAGAGTGCATCATAATAAACCTGCTGATACCCGAAATGCGGTCCGACATCAAGGGACTGTACTGGTTGCTCAGGGAAAGAACTGCTCATAAGAAGATTCCTGAATGATCTTTCAATCCTCATTCGAAAACACATACCTCTGGCTTCCCCTGATCGGCTTTCTGGTGGGACTGATAAGTACTCTGATCGGAGGCGGGGGCGGGGGCTTCTTCTTTATCCCTGTACTTGTATTTCTGTTCGGAGTGCCCGCGCACGTCGCTGTCACAACCTCCCTCGCAGCCACTCTGCCTATATGCCTGGTAGGTTCAATAGGTTGTTACCGCAACGGACTTGTCAACATTCGTGTCGGACTGCTGATGTCTGCCGGCGGTATTCTGGGCGCCCTGACGGGAGCCGGCTTTACCAGCCTTATCACTCATCAGCAGCTGATCATCCTCTATGGCCTGTACTCGGTTATCATATCCGGAATAGTATTAGGAGGCATCATCAGGGAGAAGAGGGACAAGGCCAACGGCGTTGATAATACTTCTGACACCAGGCTGCAGGAGTTCGCAAAAAGCACCTCATTCGGCTTTCTGGCAGGAGTGATAACTGCCTCCTCCGGCGCCACGGGTGCCACACCGGTGCAGGCCGGATTATTTGCAATGCGGCAGCCGGTCAAGGTGGTGATCGGCACTTCACTCATGGTCGTAATGGTTAATACAGCCTCCGCCCTGGGAGCCCACTTTCTGGTAGGTAAAATTGACCTTACCCTCGTCGTTTTCCTTACCGCAGGCACAATTGCAGGAGCCCTGATCGGCCCTAAAGTGATTAAGGGTGCAAGACTGGAACACTTTGACGGCCCCATCCGCTTCTGGTTTGCCATTGCCATGATACTTTTCGGAATAGCAATGATCATCAGCGCCTTTACATTTTCCTCTTCAGTGCACCTCCCGTGAAATCAGTCTGGGTCATATATCTGGTCATCGTTGTATATTACCTTCTGGGAACAGCAGGAATTTATTTCATCAACCGTAAAAAGGATACGGATACAAGACGTAAAGCCTGGATAAAACATGTCACCTATTTCATCCTGATCAGTCTCCTCTACTTCAGCATTGCCATTAAGGTGATCCTTTTCCGTTACGTGGCGGTTCTCATTATCATCGCCGGATTTCTAGAACTCACAAATCTTTATATAAAATCAGGATACCGTCATATTCTTTTTTTCGGGGCATCATTGATGATCCTTGCACTGCTCTCCGCTGCGTTTTTCAGCTTCACCGGAATGGGCCAGGGCCTTATCCTGTTTGCTTTTTTAATCCTGTGCATCTTCGACGGCTTCAGCCAGGTGACCGGTCAGCTGCTGGGTAAGAGGAAACTCCTGCCGCGGATAAGCCCCAACAAGACGGTGGAAGGCCTGATTAGGGGCAGCTGTTTCGATTCTGAGTGCACTCGTGTTCAGAGACCTTATCCCGGCAGATCCGGTGAGGTCACTGATTATTGCATCTGTTGTAGTGGTGTTTGCATTTGGAGGAGATGCAGCCAAGTCACTCTATAAAAGAAAATATAATGTCAAGGACTTTTCAAACCTCATACCCGGTCACGGAGGATTTCTTGACAGGTTTGACAGCCTTATCGCTGGAGGGGCAGGTGTGGCGCTGCTCGGCTGGCTTGCTGCCCGACTTTGAAATAGTGTTTGCCTGCCGGATTAAAGATTATGTTCAGGGCACCGGGTAACACACCAACTTCAAAATGTTGCCCGAAATTAAGCTCCCCGTCTATATGGTACGGCATTCTGCCCGGGAAATCCAGAATCAATTTGTCAGTCTGATAATAGTTGACATGCCTGTCATTGATATGCGTCCCCGACGGTACCATCAGCAGGATTTGAAGCCTCTGGAAGAGGTTCAGCCTTTTGATTGCACACACGTCAAGGAGGCTGTCATTCACAAGGGCATTTCGGCGTGAGGTAGAACGATCCGCAAACCTCCTCCCGTTTGCCACGGTATTCATGAAACAGTCAGTCTCATAGGTCTCTCCGTTATAGGTCATTCTCATCCTTTTCTCGCGGTAGAAGAAGAGGGTTTTTAAGATATGCCAGATATATTTGACCTTACCGCCTGGCTTCACCGCTCCTGATTCGGTATAGTTCTCCGAAGCTACCTGTGCGTCAAAACCCAGCCCCATGCCGTTCAAAATGATTTTTCCGTTGCAGACGCCTACATCCATGGGCATCACGTTCATCCTGAAAAACATAGCCCAGTCCTCCTCCTGAAAGCGGTCGGGAAAACCGGTCGCCTGTATGAAATCATTGCCCGTTCCACCCGCAATAAGACCTGTGACAATATCCTTGCGCTTTACCAGGGGAACTGCAATTTCATTCATGGTACCGTCACCGCCAACGCCGATGATGCAATTGTATCCATTGGTTGCATATTGCTCCGCCAGTTCGGTGGCGTGGCCTTTCCTCTCAGTTAGGACAATGTCCGCATCCAGATTATGTAGAGCTGCCATCTGCCTGATCTTCCCGACCAGTGTCTTTGCATAGCCGCTGCCGGCGACCGGATTGACTATAAAAGCCCATTTTCTGTTATTTTCCATGGTAAGTATCAGCGGTTATTATTTTCAAGTGACAAATCGAATGGAAATTTAATGATTTCCATAATCAATCATCCATAAGCACACCTAGATTCCCTTCCTGTTAAAACATAAACTTCAGGCAGGTACCTCGGCCATGCAGGGTAGCGGAACCGTTAATCATCCATTCGCCATTCCACCTTGTTTGACCGGTAGAATTCGATGCCCATAGCATCCATACGTTCACCCTGGGCTGCGAGACGCACCTTAATAATCATCCCAGCTGCGCTGTCCGGCGGGAGTCCACCCGATCTCAGCATAACCCAGCAATCTCGGGAAGAGAAGGTATTCGGCCTCCTCACGGTTCCCAACGGTTTCTGACCAGAGCGGGGCTTCGATCCCGATGATGTTCTCCCTTTTTATTTCAGGCACCAGGCTGGCGGGATCCCAGTTGTAACCGTGATCAACCTCGATGAAACCGGCCCAGTTCAGACCGTAAATGCTGGTCGAATCATACTTCATGTCGAGATATGCATATTTGGCCGGTGACATCAGAACCTTCGCGCCCTGATTCACTCCCTTGATAGCATTATCAGCCCTGGCCCAGTACTGGACAACAGCGTCGGGCTTCAGTGTGGCAAGCGCAATCTCGTCCCAGCCAATCACCTGCTTTCCGTGAGCAGTGACAATATCCTGCGCCCTGTTTATGAAGGGAATATAATCTTCAAGCTTCGTTACATGAGACTCGTCACCCCCCGATGTGAAGATATGGTCCGGGTGTCAGTGCGGCAAGCTCGCGAATACATCATCCACGAATTTGTATGTTGCTTCAGACTTCGTGTCGAGGGTGCTGAAGCCGACCTTGATGCCGGTGTAAAGCTCTGTGGCCCTGCGGCTAATGTTCAGTTCCGGATAAGAAGCCAGAGCGGCATTCGTGTGACCCGGCATGTCAATCTCGGGAAATGATTATGATATATCTCTCTGCAGCATAATTAACCATATCAGAATACTGGTCCTGGGTATAATAGCCACCCTCACCACCGCCTACCTGCGTGCTTCCTCCGTGGAGGGCCAGGTTGGGCCATGACTTGATCTCAATCCTCCAGCCCTGATCGTCCGAAAGGTGCAGGTGCAGTACATTCATCTTGTAGGTTGCCATCTGGTCAATAAAGGTCTTTATATCATCAGGGCCGAAGAAATGGCGGGCCACATCCCGCATGGCGCCGCGGTATGAATAAACAGGATAATCGCGGATTGTCCCGGTTGGTATTTCCCACGGACCCTCCTGGAGAGCGGTCATCTCCACCCTCGCGGGTAAAAGCTGCCTCACGGTCTGAACACCGTAAAAAAGTCCGGCAGGCCTGTTTGAAGTTATCTTTAGCAATTAACCGGTGACCACCAGCTCATAACCTTCATCACCCAGCTCAGCATCGCCCGGTGACAGCTCCAGCACGATATCTCCCTTACCCGGTTTGCTGCCGTCAGTGATAACCTTCAGCTCCAGTCCCGTTGAAGGATTTAACTTATCTGCCAGGTACTGCCCGATATTGAGCAGCTCATCCGTCCCCTCCTGAACGTAAATGTCGCTTTTTGGGGTCAGGATGAATGTTTCACCCGTCGCTGCTATTGACACGGGTTTCGGAATAATGTTCGCCTTTGTCATATCTGTCGGGATTGTGGAACAGGCCGTCATGCTCAAAAATGCAAATGATGACAGTGCGGCTGCGATAATGTCTGTTTTTTTCATAAATATTTTGTTTTATTCTGATATCTGTCGGTAAGCCCGGTGTTGAAGGATAAATATATCTATTTTTGGCAATATTTCTCTACAAAAAAGCCGGTTTGCTCCTGATCCCGTTCACCGACCCGGATATTGGCCGTAATCCTTTCATCCATTCTGCAGGAATCCCGGATTATTTATAAATTTGTGTACATGGCTATGAAGGTTGTATACCCAAAAGACTTCGAGGCCCTCTCATGCTTTTTCAAAGGTGAAAGAGGACACCGCCGGGCTGAATCAATCATGCGGCTTCTGGCAATTGATAAGGTAAACCGGGTATATGATAATTCCGGAGCATTCACCGGGGCAGATTTCACCTCCAGACTGCTTGATGACCTTGGCGTTAGATATATGGTAGGGAATGCAGAACGACTGAATTATTTGCCCGACGGAGCTTTCATCACCGTGTCAAACCACCCCTACGGAGGCCTCGACGGAATTATGACCATCGACCTCTTTGCAAGGCTGCGACCCGAATTATAAATTCATGGTCAACAAGCTGCTGTCAATGATCAAAACACCTGGAGGGTAACTTCATTTCGGTCGTACCGGCAGGCAATAAGAAAACTGGCGTGAAGGCTGCCAACCTCAGGGGGTACGCGAAACACTTCAACATCTCCGGAATGGTCACCCTCTGGGCTTCTTCCCCTCGGGAGCCGTCTCCGACTTCAGCCTGAGAAATCTCCGTGTCAGGGACCGGAAGTGGCAGAAGAGCATCATGCATGTCATACACTCGGTAAAGGTCCCTGTTATCCCATTAAGATTCTTCAACAAAAACTCACCCTTTTTTTATATCCTTGGTCTGATCAACTGGAGGATCCGCCTCCTTAGACTTCCGTCAGAAGTGTTCAACAAGAAAGACCAGGAACAACGCATCGGCATAGGAAATATAATTACTGTCGAAGAACAGCAGCAGTTTGCTGATGCTGATGCTCTTGGATCATATTTGCGGGAAAAGGTATATGAAATGCCCCTGCCTGAGAGTTTCGTTCCCCGAAATATGGTAAACCAGCAAACAGACAAATCCCACCGGAATGGCTGACGATAATAAGGTATTCAAAAAGGCGCCTAAAACCAGCGAGGTCTATAATGCCGTCTTCGGTGACAGGACCCGCACAAACCTGCTTAAAAAATACGAACAACAGGCAATTGCCTGGCTCGTCCAGCGTATGCCGCAGTGGGTCACCTCAAACTTTCTCACCGGAGTGGGGTTTTCCGGTTATATAATTGTGTTCGCCAGTTTTGTCCTGGCAACCTATTTCAGCAGAGCCTTCCTGCTTGTCGGATTGCCGGGGTTTGTTATTAACTGGTTCGGAGATTCTCTTGACGGAAGGCTTGCATATTACCGCAAAAAACCCAGGAAACAATACGGCTTTACACTTGACATAACCATCGACTGGTTAAGTATTATCCTGATTGGCCTGGGATATATCATATATGCCGAAGGTGTCTGGGAGGTATTCGGTTATGGCTTCGTTGCAATGTATGCATGGGAAATTATCCTTGCCCTGATCAGATACAGAATTACCGGCAACTATTCGATTGACTCCGGGAAATTTGGCCCAACGGAATTAAGAATAATGGTCGGTGCCGCAATGGTGGCAGAGGTAATACAGCCCGGATCCATTATATTTTCAGCAGGATTTCTGGTCATTGCCATCTTCATTGTCAATATTATTGATACCAGAAAATTGCTGCGTGTGGCTGATGAAATTGATAAAAAGGAAGCACAAAGCAAATCATAGACTATATTTGTTTGAAGACAAACTCATTGAAATGGGGGAAATAACAGTTAAAGAAGTCGTTACGCGGAAGGACCTGCGTGATTTTATCTATTTGCCTGAGAAGGTGCACCGTAATGAACCACACTGGCTGCCGCCCATATACATGGATGAATGGGAACTGTATGACAAAAAGAAAAACAAATCATTCGGCTACGCCGATGCCCTGATACTGCTTGCCTTCAGGGACGGCAAACCGGTCGGAAGGATAATGGGTCTGATAAACAGGAGATACAACGACATTCACAATGAGCAGCATGGCCGCTTCTGTTTTATGGAATGCTACGAAGACAAGGAGGTGTTCCATACACTTATCAGCAGTGTTGAAGAGTGGGCCAGAAAAAACGGAATGACCAGAATGATCGGCCCGCTGGGCTTCTCCGACAAGGATCCGCAGGGCTTTCAGATTGAAGGGTTTGAATATCCGCAGTTCATAACCAGCGCAAACAACTCTCCTTATATGGTGGGCCTGATCGAAGATGAGGGCTATTCAAAGAAGGTTGACCTGGTCAATTATCTCGGGAAAATGCCGGAGGAGTTTCCGGTGGTATATGAAAGGGTGCTTGAAAGAATAAACCGAACCGGGGAGTTTACAATCACCGAATTCCCCACCAAAAAGAAACTCAGGCCATATATAATCCGGGTTCTTGAACTCATGAATGAGACATTCTCCGAGATCTATGGCTTTGTACCACTGAATGACAGGGAAAAATCGGATTTTGCCGCCCGTTATCTTCCCATCATCGATCCGAAATTCATCAAGGTTGTGGAGAAGGATGGTCAGCTGATCGGGTTCGCCATAGGCATGCCGGACCTCAGCGCCGGGATAAAGGCCTGCCGGGGCAGGCTGCTGCCTTTCGGGATCCTCCAGGTGCTCAGGGAATCAAAGAGATCGAGGAAACTGATAATGATGCTCGGCGGAGTTAAAAAGGAATTCAGAGGCAAGGGCATTGATGTGCTGATGGGAGTCAAAATTCTCCGGGATGGCATTAACAGCAGGATGGAGAGCCTCGACAGCCACCTGGTGCTTGAGGATAACCTCAGAATGAGGGGTGAATACGAAAGGATAGGCTGCAAGGTGGTCAAGAAATTCCGCATCTATCAGAAAGATCTGTAACAGAGAGACATAAGGCAATAGGCAGTAGGCAGTAGAAAAAAGAATTAAGGATTTATTGTAAATCACCTATACTTTTGTATGGGCAAAATGACCTAACGCGTTCAGACCTTCAGACTTTAAGGACTTTCGACTTTACAGACTTTAAGGACTTTCGACTTTACAGACTTTAGGGACTACCGACTATACAGCCCCTTACTCCCATGTTATCACGGAGATGCGCTTCTTTCCGTCCATCTTCACAGTCAGGTAATTCTTGAACTGAACATGCGTGACATACCTCCCCTGTCTGACAACCTTCTGTTTTTTCAGGATTTCCCAGTCCAGAACAGAGCTCTTCTGATTATGCTGAACTGAAAAATATCCGACATTCATTGAGGTCACATTATGGAAAAAGTGGGAGCCGGATGAAGCATCAAGAGGAAAATCCTCAAGACTGGTTTCAATTATTATTTTTGCATTGCATATCTGTGGCCAGGTGACAGGAATGCCTATCCACCTGTCACGCGTGCCCCATCTGCCGGGCCCCAGCAGAATATACTGATTGCCGGTTCTGATCATCTCATCATTGAATTCATCTATCTCGGCTGCAATTTCCAGGGTTTTGGATTTGTCAAACAGATCCCTGTCAACATATATCACATCCTGAATATTGCCGATCATGCCATTCCCCATGCTCTTTTCGGTATATAGAAGGATGTGCGATTTGTCGATCTCATCCATATTTACATCATAGTCGAGCGCTGCACCAATTATGGGCTTGATCTGGAGCAGGTAAAACGATGCCTTGTAATCCCTGTCCCTTGTAAGGTCTATTGCAAACTCGATCTCAACCGGCGTGCCGAGGGCCTCCTTGACAATATCGAGTATCTCAGTCAGTGAATTGGAAAGGGGTATGTAGTCATACTTCAGAATATCGGCAAAGTTGATGATGCGGGGACCGGGCTTGTCTATCCCCGGGAAGATAGCTTTGCTTTCGACTGAATAAACAGATGCACAGTGCCTTATAACTCCGTGGCGTTCTGCGTCCTCGATGCTTAAACGTACAAGCCCTGCAGTATCGCCTTCAAGCAGGTTAAACTCCTTCTTGTTGAGATCAACGGCATAAAGTTCAACCTGGGAATTGAGATACTGATCCTTGGGCGAATTGTTTTCAAGGTTAGGGTATCTGGGCGAAAACCTGAAGGCCTTTTCACCTTCAACGACATAGGTCCCCAGTCCCACTGCAAGCACTGCAAACCCGTCCTCCGGCTGCATGTGACCGTAGGGATAATAATTGTATGACTGACTGACACCGCTGATGTGCGGATAATAGGTGTTTTCATATTGCTCGCCCACTACCTCCTGAATTATGACAGCCATTTTTTCCTCCTCTATCTTGTAGTTGATGGCACTGATATATCCCCGGGCCGTATCAGAGAAGATGGACGCATAAACCAGTTTGATGGCATCCATGACCTGGCTGAGGCGGACTTCGATATCCTCATTTATGTTTGGCAGCAGATAGGTTTCAAAAATCCCTGCAAAAGGCTGCATCAGCGAATCCTCGAAAAGACCGGAGGAACGGACAGCCAGCGGCTTGGTAATTTTCCCGAGGATTATGCGGAGCTTGTCTGTTAATGATTGAGAGAGCTTTCCACCGATGAACAGCCTTTTAATCGTGTCATAGTCGGTTTCAGAATAAATCATGGCTCTCAGCTTGTTGTTATCCAGAAAATCCTCAAACTCGTTGGTGCCGATTATGAAGGTGCGCGGTGCCTTGATATTGATGCCGGGGACATAATTTGAAATATCAAAATTGTAAATCAAGGTATGAATGAACGCCAGTCCCCTTCCCTTGCCCCCCAGCGCACCCGGAGACAATTGAATGATATTGCTCTCCTCGAGGATCAGCGTTTCGTCAAACTCAACAATTTTGCCCTTGTTCTTCTCATATTTGAGCCTCCTGACTACCTCAACCAGGTAGTTTCTCAGTGATTCGGCATCCTTGAAATCGCTGATTTTCTTTGGTGCAATCTCCCTGGCAAGCTGAATTTCACCGCGGGCAGTCAGCCACAGGGAGAAATGATTCTTGCGGGCATGGTACAATAATGTCTCCGTCGGGATGGACTGAAGCTGCATCTCGAACTCATTCATGTTCTTGGCAGTGCCAATGGTTCTTCCCGTTTCATCCTTGTAGATGAAATCACCAAACCCCAGATGGTAGCTGATGAAGTTTCTTATATCCTGAGCAAGTGTATCCGAGTTCTTGTAGATGAATACGCAGTTGAGCTCCCTGGCCTGTTTTTCATTTTCTCTGTCAGATGACTGAATAATCGTGGGGAGATCCGGGATTTCCGATTTGATGGCCCTGACCAGCTCAAATCCCGCATCCTCATCAAACGCCCCGTCCTTCTGAAACTTAACATCGGTAATCAGACAGAGAAGGAATTCGTTGTACTTTTTAAATATCCTGATGGCATCCTCATAATTTGAAGCCATCAGAATTTTTGGACGCACCCTCAGACGCAGAACCTTGTACAGTTCATCCATGGTGCTGACATCCTCAATGATGAGCCTGGTCTGCTCCATCACGCAATGATAGAGGAGCGGGATATAACGCGAGTAATACTTGGCGGAGTCTTCTACCAGCAATATTATGCGACTGTAGCCCACCTTCGTATCGTTTTCAACATTTACGTAATCCTCCAGCTGCTTCACCATTGCAAAGAAGATTCGCGAATCACCGTTCCAGACAAAAACATTATCGATAAGACTGGTGCGCTTCTGTTCACCCCTGAAAAAAGCCTATGTACTGATTATTGTTGAGCAGCAGATAGATAGGGATGTACTGGTAAAGTGACTTAAGCTTCTTCGCGATCTCCATCGGTGTCTTCTTGTCAACACCCACCATAATTATTATCAGGTCAAAGTGCTTCAGGTAAAGCTTCTCCAGAGCCTCTTCGAATGATGAAACACCTGTGATACGGGGTATAGTGGTCAGATTCAGCTGGTAATATCCCCCAGGATGTAATCCGAGAACTTACCTTCACGCTCAAGGCTGTACGCATCATAAAGGTTGGAGATGATGAGAATCTCCTTGACCTTGAATTTCATGAGATCATGAAATATGTCCCGGTCATAATTGTTCTTCTCGAGGAAATTCTGAAGCAGTTTTCGTTTGTTCAGAAGAAAATCCTTTGCAGCCTCGAACTTCTGCTTTAGTTCCTCATCCGTCCGGTACTTCTTTATGGCTACCTCACCCTGGCGGGAGTTGAGATAGTTGCAGATCAGTGATGAGATATTGTTGATCAGATCCCGCTCTTCCTTCATGAAGGGGCCTTCATGCATGTCGGGAAAGTCCTTAGTATAATATACCTCTATCTCTCCGATTTTATCGTCGATGGTCAGAAACGGCTGCCGCTGCCTCCACTTGGTCACCATGAAGCCCGGCGAAGAATACTCCTGCCCGTCATAGCTGATCCTGGCAACCGTATGTTCAGGATACTGCCAGGCATCAGGCATGATGTAGACAATCTGCTTCAAAGCGTTTTCAAGCGATTTTTCAGCCTGCAGTATTGAAGTGGTCTGGTTGATGCATGACAGTTCCTTCAGGCGCTCCGTCTTTTCGTACATGATTTTCTTCATGCCCATTTCGGTGGCGATGACGGTATCAAGCCCGTATATGAGGTTGATGAACCCTGAAACCAGGAGCGCCAGGGTATCAACGTACTGGCGCTCCTCCTCGAGGAATGGTTCCTCATCAGCGGCAGTGCCGTCACCTGAAAAATAGACCTCCACTGAACCCAGCTTTGCGGAGATGGTCTTGAAATTAGCATTCAGAAATACCGGAGTCACAACCAGACCGGCTGAGGAATACTCCTTTTCATCATATTTTATGCGGCATCTTACTTGCCCGGGATAGCGGAATGCTCCGGGAATAATTCCGACTATCTCGCCCAGCGTGCTGTCAATCGAGAGCCCCTCCCTCAGACGCTTTGAGATCTCATTGATTGAAGCAAAAATCCTGGTGTTGCCACCCGCTTCGCTTGAATGTAACGCCTCCCTGTCAGCAGGGTTCCTGATCTCGTTGCCCTTTATGATGTTTAAAAATCCGGTAATCAGGTTAGCCATGTTGCTCAGCAACACGGCCTCGGATTTAAGGTAAGCCTCCTCATCCGTTACCGGGAAGCCCTTCAGATAATGGAATTCGATCTGCCCGGACTTCCTGTCAATGGTTCTGAATTCCTCCTTCAGACACCATTTATGGTCTTCAAAGCTCTTCTCCGAGCTGAGGTACTCCCTTCCGCCATAGACAATCCTTGCAACAGCATATTCCGGATAGTGCCATGACCTGGGCATATTCCTGCATATCTGGGTCAGGGTGTCATGTATGTTCTTCTCCTCACCCAGCATACGCGACTGCTCCAGCTTCAGGACGGTCTCTTCCCCGATCTCTTCCGTACGTTCGTCTGCCAGGTTAGCATTAAGGTAGTTCGAAACAATTGTTGCTATGTTCTCCAGCAACTGCCTCTCCTCATGTAAAAACGGCCCTTCATCCGCCCTCGGAAACTGCTTTGTGTAGAAAACATCAATGGCACCCCATTTTTTATCATACGTCTCAAATATCTGCTTCTGAATCCAGCGTGACTCCCTGAAATCATTGGGGCGGTATTCCCTGCCGTCATACTTTATGCGGGCATAGGCATACTCCGAAAACTGCCAGGCCCTGGGGATTTCCTTTGCAATTTCATGCAGCGTGCTTTCAACACTTCCCTTTTTGCCTATTATTTTGTTGATTGTGTAAATAATGGATAAACCCTTCTGACTCTGGATTTTCTCTGCCAAAAGCTTCTGCATCTCCTTCTGCCATCTGGATACGTCTTCCATTCTCCTGTAATTACAGCCCGGGCCGGGATTCCTGACCCGATGCAATTTGTTTTGAAAGTTAATAATAACCCGAATATTTTTTTTATGCGGATAGGAAATTTGGAAATTTAATTATATAAATTTGTTTGATAACATCCACTAATCTTAAAAACCTATTACTATGTCGAACCCTGTAGAAGAATTTCATGGCGAAAATTATCGCCAAAAATCCCGGTGAAATAGAATTTCACCAGGCAGTCCGTGAAGTGACGGAATCCCTTATGCCTTTTATCCTCGAAAATCCGAAGTATCGCTCCGCAAAAATCCTGGAGAGGATGGCAGAGCCGGAGAGAATTATAATCTTCAGAGTCCCGTGGATGGACGACAAGGGAGAGATACAGATAAAACAGGGGTTACAGAACTCAGAAATGAACAGCGCAATAGGGCCCTATAAAGGCGGTTTGCGGTTCCATCCCACGGTGAACCTGGGAATCCTGAAATTCCTTGCTTTTGAACAGGTCCTGAAAAACAGCCTTACCACACTTCCAATGGGTGGCGGTAAAGGAGGTTCGGACTTTGATCCCAAAGAGAAATCTGACAATGAGGTGATGCGCTTCTGCCAGTCTTTCATGAGTGAACTCTTCAGGCACATCGGGGCAGATACTGACGTCCCTGCCGGAGATATTGGTGTAGGAGGCAGGGAGATCGGCTTTCTGTTTGGACAATATAAGAAACTCAGGAATGAGTTCACCGGAGTGCTGACCGGAAAAGGACTCGACTGGGGCGGCAGCCTGATACGGGCCGAAGCCACAGGATACGGCCAGGTCTATTTTGCCGAAGAGATGCTCAATACAAGAGGCGACAGCCTGAAGAATAAGATCTGCACCGTTTCCGGTTCAGGCAATGTGGCTCAGTTTGCTGCCGAGAAGGCAATACAGATGGGTGCCAAGGTAGTATCATTTTCAGACTCTAATGGTTATGTTTATGATCCTGAGGGCGTTACGGAAGAGAAGCTTGCATTTGTCAAGAACCTTAAAAATGTCAAAAGAGGCAGGATCAAGGAGTATGCTGACAAGTACAAATGCCAGTATGTAGAAGGAAAATCAACCCCATGGGAGGTACCATGCCAGGTAGCGTTTCCTTCAGCCACCCAGAACGAAATCTCAGGAGCCGACGCTGAACTGCTCGTCAAAAACGGATGCTTCGTTGTCTCTGAAGGTGCCAATATGCCCTCCACGCCTGACGCAGTCACTGTCTTTATTAACCACAAAATCCTGTTCGGCCCCGGGAAAGCAGCAAACGCAGGCGGCGTAGCCACCTCAGGACTCGAAATGACACAGAACTCAATGCGTCTGTCGTGGTCAGAGAGGAAGTTGACACCAGGCTTCACCGCATTATGAAGGATATCCACGCAACCTGCGTGAAATACGGGACAGAGAAAGATGGCTACATCAACTATGTCAATGGCGCCAATATAGGCGGCTTTGTCAAAGTTGCGGAGGCCATGCTTGCCCAGGGTATTGTTTAAACCCTGACATATGCCTGTACCTGACCCTTGTCTCAAAGGATCAGGTACAGGCATTTTCATCTTATTAAAATCAGAAAATGTACAAGCTCAGGAAAAACATTTTCAGGGAAACCTCTTTTGAGCTTCTGATGCAGAAAAGAGTTCAGTATGTCCTGCTGATCTGCAGCAGATATGATGCATTCATAATGGAGGAGGACGGGAAAATCGACGAAAAGGTCTTCAATGATTATGTGTCTTTCAATTTACGATACCCTCCACGGTTTGTTCATGTGACATCCGCCGCGGAAGCTATGGAGGCACTGGGCAGAAAGACAGATCGACCTGGTCATAAATATGCTTAGCATCAGCGATCAGGACCCGTTCGAACTCTCACTCAATATCAAAAAAACCTTTCCTGACAAGCCTGTCGTAATTCTTGCACCCGACTCCAGGGAAATAGCCCTCAGATTAAACAGTGAGGATCTCTCCTCTATCGACTATGTTCTTACCCTGGCCCGGCAACACTGACATTCTGTTGCCTGTTATCAGCCTGACGGAGGATAGGATGAATGTTTGACGAAGACAGCAGGCATGAAGGAGTACAGTCGATTTTGCTGGTAGAAAGCTCATTTAAAATGGCTTCCGTATCCCTGCGCCACCTCTACTCAATTATCCTGGAACAGTCACGCGAATATATGACCGAAGGGCTGAATGAGCATCAGAAAATGATGCAGATGCGGGGTAGGCCCAAGATACTGCTTGCCGCAAGCTTTGAAGAAGGAAGAGTGCTGTTCGGAAAACATAAGGAACGGCTCCTTGGTGTCATCGCTGACATAGACCTTAATCAAGGCACTGATGATGTTACCGGCATTGCAGCAGAGTTCTGCAGAGAGATAAAAGACTATGACCCCAACCTCCCCATAATAATACAATCATCCAATTCCGAAAATGAAAAGTTTGCCGGAGAATACGCAGATGCATTCCTGAACAGCAAATCCAGAACACTCCCCTCCGATCTTAAATCACTTCTGAAAAAACATTGTTCCTTCGGCGATTTTATTTTTACCAACCCGAATACGGGCCTCGAAATTGCCAGGATTTCAGATCTCCAGAATTTTCAGCGCAGGCTTTTTGATATTCCTGATGACTCCTTCAGGTACCACCTGTTGAGAAACCATCTTTCGAGATGGCTGTACGCCCGTGCTCTCTTTTCACTGGCTGAGTTCATCAAGGAGGTTAGTATTGACGATTTTGCAAGCATAGACCAGGCCCGCCGCTTCATCTTTGATACCATCGCCAACTTCAGGCTTAACAAGGGACAGGGCGTCATCGCAGATTTTTACCGCGAGCACTTTGACGAATACCTTACATTTACAAGGATCGGTGAGGGTTCTATGGGGGGAAAAGCACGCGGACTGGCTTTCCTTGACTACCTCATAAAACAAAACGAGTATTTTGAAAGCCTTGAGGATACGGTTGTTTCGATACCCCGGACAGTAGTACTGAGCACAGATATATTTGATGAGTTCGTTTCACAGAACAATCTTTATGAAATCGGCCTTTCCGAAAGAAGCGACAGGGAGATCCTTGACGCCTTCGTACGGGCACCCCTCCCCGTCAGAATTCATAAGGACCTGTTTGTATTCATCTCAATAATCAACGGCCCCGTGGCGATCCGCTCATCCAGCCTGCTTGAGGATTCACATTTCCAACCGTTCGCAGGAGTCTACTCGACCTATATGATCCCGAAAGCCGATGATGACATCGTCATGCTCGAGCTGCTCAGTACCGCCATTAAAAGCGTATTTGCCTCGGTCTTCTACAAGGGGAGCAAAGATTATATGAAGGCAACGGCGAACCTCATTGAGGAAGAAAAGATGGGTATCGTACTTCAGGAGGTCTGCGGACAACAATATGGGAACCGGTTCTATCCGACAATTTCCGGAGTCGCCAGGTCGATTAACTTCTATCCGATCGCACCCGAAAAATCTGAAGAGGGTTTTGTCAGCCTGGCCTTCGGCCTGGGAAAATATATTGTTGACGGAGGTATCTCCCTCAGGTTCTCACCCAGGCACCCCGCAAAGATCATTCAGCTCTCCGACACCAAAATGGCATTGAGGGAGACCCAGCAGGAGTTCTATGCCCTCGACCTCAACCCGTCAAGCTTTGTCCCCAGCACTGATGATACCGTGAACCTGCTCAAACTGAAGATCAGCGATGCTGAAAATGACGGCTCAGCTGAAATTCGTGGCATCAACGTACGATTACCAGGATGATATACTTAGAGATGACGCTGCGGTAGGCGGGAAAAAGGTGATCACCTTCTCCAACATCCTGAAATATGACCTGTCTCCCCTCTACTCTGAAATTCTGAAGACAATTCTTGAGGTCGGACAACAGCAACTGAATAATCCGGTAGAAATAGAATTTGCAGTAAACATTGACCCGGAGAGAAAGAAGCCCAATTTATTCAACCTATTGCAAATCAGACCTATAGTTGAGAACTTTGAAACCGTAAAATTCAAGCTCAAGAATATATTCCCGGAACGATACAATTATCTCGTCAAAATCAGCCCTCGGGAACGGAACCATCGAAGGAATCTGCGATCTGATCTATGTGCGGACCGAAAACTTTTAACGCCTCAAAAAACCTGGAAATTGCATCAAAACTCAACGAACTGAATGACATGTTCCTGAAGGATGAAAAGAATTATATCCTGATAGGACCGGGCCGATGGGGGTCAAGTGACCCGTGGCTGGGGATACCCATAAAATGGCCGCAGATCTCTGCCTCACGGCTGATTGTTGAATCAGGACTCGAGAATTACCGTATCGACCCAAGCCAGGGGACACATTTTTTTCAGAACCTCACGGCCTTCAGAGTGGGGTACTTCAGCGTCAAGTCCGTTCAGTGAGCAACGGATTTGTCGATTATGAATTCCCGTCGGGTGCGGAGACTGTTTATGAAGACTCTTTCCTGAGGCATGTGCGAATTCCCGGAGCCATACGAGCATAAGGATCAACGGCCGGAAGAAACTTGGCGTCGTGATGAAACCGAGAGGCAAAACGGACTGATGACTCCACTACGGCCTATTGCCTACTCCCTACTCCCTGATCCAACATCCTCTAATGAAGGAACGTCACATCCCCAACCATATCAAAATACTCCCCGTCAGCGTATCTGCCCGTAGCAATCCAGACATTGAGCACCCTGCGGCGCCAGGTTCCCGCTGCCGAAATATCCGTCCCACCCCTTCGACAGCTCATGGCTTTCATATATCAACACTCCCCACCTGTTGAAGATCTGAAGCTTATATTCAATCACATTTTCAAAGAATGGCCTGAACACATTGTCCATCCCGGCATAAACTCCTTCACTCCATTGTCCCCCGGTAGGTCCGGTCTCATTCCACTTGAAAACATTCGGGAATTTCATGTTGCCGGTTTTCCATTCGACGACAACGGGCGTTTCCATAACGGCTGAATCGATACATCCGTCACTGGTTTTGACATTAAGGGAAACCGTGTAGGTACCCGGACTTTCATACTTGTGATAGGGGTTCTCCTCCGATGAGGTCTGCCCGTCGCCAAACCTCCATAGATAGGTATCTGCAAAATATGAATAGCTGTAAAAAATGACAATCTGTTCATTATTAACAACACTGGTCGGATAAGCATCAAATATTGCAGACGGGTTCTGATAAACCGTGATAATTCCGTTATGGACTGACTCTCCGGCAAGGTTATATACGGTGAGTTTTACAATGTAACTCCCCGGCACATAATAGGTATGCACCGGATTCTTTTCATCAGAGTACTGCCTGTCATCAAAATCCCACAGATAAGCTTCACCGTGAAGGCTTTTATTTATAAACTGTACCGTCAGCGGGGCGCATCCGGCAGCATCACCTTCAAAGTCTGCCACAGGCGGTGGGGGCAGTATCACCGTAATCCGGATTGACCTGGCGGCCGCACAGCCCCAGCTGTGAGGCGGCAGCTCATAGGTAAGCACATAGGTGCCCAGACCCGCCTCTGCAGGGTAAAAGATATTTCCCGTAATTCCTGTGCCTGACCAGGTTCCGCCTGTGGGATAGGCAACCAGTGTTACCGGCGGGCCGTTGAGGAAAACAGTTCCCGGATCTGAAATGATTATAGACGGAAGAGCCATGACAGTTATGACCGTGCTGTCATTATCACTGCAATCGGTATTGATGATGTTGTACCTGATAAGGTGATCACCCACACCGGCAAGGGCCGGAACAAACTGATTGCCCACCACCCCGGGGCCTGACCAGATGCCTCCCAGGTCATGAGCCGTCAGAGTGACTGCCGGGCTGTCCTCGCACAAAGTGTCGACCGGGCTTATTGTTGCGTCAGGTGTAGCGACCGTAATGATTGTTTCATCATGATCAGTGCATCCGTTGGCGTCAGTTATGGAATAGGTTATTACATGGTTACCGGTGTTGGCCACAGCAGGATAAAACACATTTCCTGATACGCCCGTCCCCGACCAGACACCTCCGGGATCGCGTGCCTGGAGGACTATGACAGGGTCGGTGGAGCAGACTATTCCTCCGGTAAGTATTGTAGCATCAGGAACAGGGACAACCGTGATGATTGTTTCATCAGCATCGCGGCAACCGTCGGCATTGACAATCTCATACCTGATGATGTGGTTACCGGGTCCGGAGACTACCGGATCAAAAATATTTCCGGCGACACCGCTGCCCGACCAGGTACCCCCGGCATCATGGGCTGTCAGGGTAACGGGGGAAGCATTTGCGCACATTGTGTCTACCGGGGTAATGGTCGCATCGGGATATGGTACAATCAGGATTATTGCAGTAGTTACTACCGGCGGATGGTCTCCGTTTACACGGTCGCGCGGACCGCCCGGAATTGACGGATCGTCATAGGGGTTACAATAGTTCCAGTTACGAAGAGTGACCTGAAAATACTGACCAACTAACTTATCATCAGCTACATATATGACATCCGACCATACCCCCGAACCTGTTACCGGCCCCGTCAGCGTTATGACATCATCGGTGTACGGGAAGGTTCTGGATCTCCCGTCAACGGTAACAGGAACTCCTGTCATTGTGTTGTCCGTTCCGTAGATCCACTGTATCCACCTGGTGCTTACGTTGGGATTATCCCTTTCCTGGGGAGGGACACAGTTGAATTGGGTCAGGTCCTGGAAACGGACATTGGCGCTGTTCCCGAAGCAGATGGGATAGATCTCGGGGCTGATATGCATATGCCCCCCGTTATGATCATCATCATCCCAGACCGTGACGATCTGTTCCTGTGAAGAGGAGGTGCAGAGCACTCCGTTTACAATCAGGGTGGCCTGCGGATGATAGTTGCAAATGCTGCCGGCCGAGGTATAGGTCACTATGGCGGTAGCCTAGGACACTCCGGGTGGCATCGATGAGCGGGGGTACCGTTTCAACCACACCGTTATTCCAGTCATATCTGATGTGTACCGGAGAATCCGGCATCATTGACGCCGGTGTAGCTGACAGTCCAGGTGGCTGTGACAGGAGAGCACAGCTTGTCCGGTGTTATGTTGTTTGCCTTTGAAAAAATGGTGCAATCCTGACCGTACAGACTGTGTGAAAAAAATAAAGCAATAATATATAGGATCCATCTGTTCATGAACCTGTGACTACATTCCCCTCGCCTGGTTGTATAGCACCTTTGTTAAACGTGGGTAATGGCCATAAGGGTTACAACCAATATCCTGATTAGAATAATTGATGGCGCCCTCTAATAGTAACTGCCAGTATGTCAATAGAAATGATGATCGGAGAACAAGTAGACCGATTGCTCCGACGTACACAGGGAAGCGAATC
>JAXHLF010000004.1:0-37930 GCA_034522515.1 Bacteroidales bacterium
GGGATTTCCCCTTGCCGCTGGCGGCTTCGGAGACACCGCTTGACTTTGCTCCCCTGTACCTGGAAGGGGTTGCCGAAAACTGGCACCTCAGATGACCTTCATCCTGCAGAATCCTTGTGGCGGTTGAGATCTTTGCCATACCCGGCTTCGGCGTCACGGGGGTGCTGGGGGTCATTGGCATCGTCACGGGACTGGCTTTTGTCATGATAGACAAGCTCGTCTTCAGGTTCGGCCCATCGGCCGACGGTGTAAGGGAGGTAGTGGGTGCCTTTGCCATTGTGGTACTGGCCGCAGTGCTATCGTTTATCCTTGCTCTCTGGCTCTCAAGAAACTGTTCGCCCCGAACCGCCTCTTCGGAAGCCTCGCGCTGGAGAGATCAGTGACCCAGGCTGACGGCTTTGTAAGCTTCGACATGGAAAAACTGACTGCCCTTGTCGGCAGCACAGGCACGGCACACACTGTCCTGCGTCCATCAGGCAAGGTGCTGATCGGCGGAGAGGTCTTGATTCTGGCCGGTGGCCGAAACCGGCTTCATCGCCAGGGGCGACAGAGATCATTGTCCGAAGAAGAGCGAACAGGGTCAGCTCTATGTGGTGGAAGCCGGCAAGGCTTGACAGGTGATGAATCATATAACCGTCAGACATTATTCAGCGGGCGACTTCACGGGCATTATGGAGCTCTGGACAGCCACCGGAATGAGCAGGCCCGAGAGAGGCGATGATGAGGAGACGGTTGAACGGAGTATAGCACTTGGAGGAGCAATGCTTGTTATGTGCGACACGAACACCGGCGGCAGCATAATAGGTACCTCCTGGATGACCTTCGACGGGAGACGCATACATATGCATCACTTTGCGATAACCCCCGCTTACCAGGGAAGAGGCCTCTCAGGGATGCTGGTGAAGGAATCACTCAGGCTCGTCAGGGAAAAAGGATACCAGGTAAAACTCGAGGTTCACAGAACAAATAAAAAGGCGGTGCAACTGTATAAAAAAGCTGGATTTGAATATCTTGGTGACTACGACATATATATCATCAGGGATATTCAATCGATTGAAATCTAAAATGTTAAAATAACCTTAAAGAGAGTTTTTTATTTCCCGAATCAAGAATTATTCAGTATATTTGAAGAAATATATCCATTAGAAATCATGGCACGAACAATCACTTTTTCAGATCTGAGAAAGATCAAGGACCAGCTTCCTGACGGGAGCATAAGGAAGATAGCCGATGAGCTTGACACGTCGAGGAAACTGTTAAGCAAATTATTTCCTAGGGCCTGGAACTTCGATCGTGGGCAGAGTGCCGGGATCCACATAGAAAAAGGACCCGAAGGGGGCATAGTCACAATAGAAGACACAACAGTTCTGGACCTTGCTGAAACTATGCTGCCACGCTAATTCATACCCCAACAGGTGACAAAAAGCAAAAGTCCATACTTTTGCTTTTTTCATGTCCGGTATATTCCGCATCCACAGCCTGAATTCACATAAATATGATTTATCTCAAACCCCGACACGGATGAAAAATCTCCTTTTCACCTCCCTTCTTTCAGTAATTATAACCATCAGCATCACGGCACAGGAGAAGAAGAGCGTGGTTTGTACCAGGGTAGATCAGATGATAACTACAGCCTCACCTGGGAAGAGGCAATCAGCTTCTATACCGACCTTGACAGGAGATACCCTGAAGCCAGGCTCATTGAGATGGGCATGACCGATGCCGGCAGACCGCTTCACCTCTTCGTCATCTCAGGTGACGGGGAGTTTGAGCCGGAGACCATCCGCCGTAAGGGAAGAGCCATCGTGCTCATCAACAACGGAATACACCCGGGTGAGCCTGAAGGCATTGATGCCAGCGCACGGTTTGCCGTCAGCCTTCTCTTGCCAGTGGACGGACGAAGAAATACCCGCAACACCGTGGTGCGCATTATTCGTATATAATATCGGCGGAGCCCTTACCCGGAGCCAATACTGGCGGATTAACCAGAACGGTCCCGATGAGAAGGGTGCCCGGCGCAACACCAGGTTCCTGGACCTGAACCGCGACTTTGTCAGACATATTCCGGCGCTACGCGAAGCCTTCGCCGCCATCTCAGCATTACCTCGATCCGGATGTGTTCTCTGATACGGATACTACGATGGCTTCCGACCACCAGTTCACGGTTAACGCCACAGCCACCAGCCCGAGAAGATGCACCCGGACGCAGGAGTTCTTCGCGGCATGGATGCTGCCGACTCTATAGCCACGAAATTTGCCGAATAATGAGATGGTACCGTATGTCCAGAGGATTACAGAGGCGATCAACAGCCATTATCGCTTCACCAGGATGCTGCAACCATCAACCGCAAGCTGCTTCTTCAACTCCTTCGGCTTCATGACCGAGACACTGGTATACAAGCCTTATCCGGAACGAGTTGAGGGGACAAGGCAGTTTATCACAGAGCTTTTCCGTTACACCTCCCTTAACAATAAGGAGATTCTAAGGCTGAGGGCTGAAGCCAACAGGCAGACCCTTGGCGCACTAGTATGTCTACTTGGAGCAGGACAGCACCAGGTGGGACCTTGTGGAATACCGCGGTTACAGGTATGGAGAGACAACCACCCCCATCACAGGCAGAAAATCAGGCTTTTATAATCGTGACAAGCCATACACTGATACCATCAGGTACTACAACTACTTCACGCCATCTGTCACTGTGACCGTCCCTGCGGCCTATATCCTGCCATTCGCCTGGGAGGAGGTAATTGAACGGTGAACAGGCTAACGGAGTTGTGATGTATCAGCTTCAGAATGATACGATGATGTAGTCGGTCCGAGCAGCAGCTATATAGACAGCTTCGAACCGGCAAAAAGAGCTACCCAGGGCCATTACTTCAACAGCAGGGTGCAGCTGCATACTGTGACCCGTGAGGTTGACTTCCTGAAGGGTGATTAGCGCGATTCCCATGAAGCCAGAGGGCTAACAATATCGCGACCAGCTCGAGCCGCAGAGCGAATCGGCTCTTTGCCTGGAATTCCGACTGTCTGAGGGGCAGGACTGCAGTATCCCGTCTGGGGTTCAAAGCCATCTGAAAGAGCTTCTCGACCATGACCCCGCTCTCAGGGCTGCCTTTGACAAAGCCCGCAGCGAAGACGAGCGGATGGCTGCTGACCCCGTTAAGCTCAGCGCCTCACCAACACCCCGGTAGCGAGACGGAACCGGACAAGATTATATCCCGTGGGAAGGCTCATCGAGGCAGGGGATTTGTTTAACGGTAGTAAGTGATAGTTTATGACAGCCAGTGATCTTAATCATACATATGACAGTGAAGACTTCGTCAGCGCCCATGAAGCTCATATAGATATTCTTGCCGACTATCTTGAACATGATGCTGCCGCGCGGAAGCGAGATGCCGGTGCTGAGGACATTATGACGAACTGCGTGAGGAGTTTGCCTTTGACAACCCCGCCAACACGCACCCGCCGCCAGCCAGGTCTTATCCGCAAGGTCATCACAAACATGAACCACCTGCATCACCCGCGTTATGTATACCAACACTCTCCCGCTGACCGCGGAAATCATTTCGCGTACAACGCGATGATCCCGTTAGCACGGGGTCGCCGTTTACGAGATGGGACCGGCATCAATGGCTGCAGAGCGTAACGTTATCCGGTACATGGCCCGGCTCATCGGTTTCAGCGAATCGGCGATGCACCTCAACCACGGGAGGAGTGCAGGTAACCTTACAGCACTGCTTGCTGCACGTCAGGCCATGAGCGAATACAAGATTGGAGGAGGTGCTCAACAGATGCAGCCTGCGGGAATACCAATCGTCTTTAATGAGTCGCATTACAGCGTTGGTGTATGCCAGGGTGATAGGTCTTGGCGGAGGCTCTGTTATAACTGTTCCGTTTGACAGCCATTACGCCATGCAGACACGGTTCCTGAGAGAGACAATGGAAAAGGCTGAAGAGAGAGGGATAAGGGTGATATGCGTGACTGCCAATGCCTGCTCAACAGCCACCGGAACCTATGACAACCTGGAGGAGATAGGGGCATTCCGCCAGAACAAAAACACGGTTTCAGACGTCGATGCGCAGGATGGACTGGCGCCGTCTCGGAGCAAATACCGTCACCTTGTCAGATACATAACATGCCCCACTCCGTGGTGCTCGACTTTCACAATACGCCGCCAACGCCCGCAACTGAATACCACATGGCGCTTTTTCCGTGACGGACAGAGATCATATGAGACCTTTGCCCAGAAAGCAGGGTACCTGTTTGACAGACAGGACGAAAGCGAGTGGTACAACGGGGCCGAAAAAACGCCTGCAGGCAAAGCGCTTGGTATTGTGGCGCGGCACTATCAGATACTACGGTGCAGCAGGTCGAAGAGGTCAAAGCCGGTACGACCTTGCTGGTACGATTTGCGGCAAACGCTATCCAGCCGAAGATGAGATGGAGTTGGCAGTAACGGTTATCCAAACATCGTCGTTCAGGCACGCCTTGCCGGTTGCACAGCAGCGGGAGGTTGAATGATCTCAGGACGATAAGCAAGAACATTGTCAATAGCGGCACTTTAACCGCCTTCAGACAAGCTTGACGGCACAATCTGGTTGCGTACTGCACTGATGAACGCCATGACAGATGACCATGACCTCGCCAGGCTGATCGGTGCAATCAGGAGACATGGGGCAGAGCTTGCATCGGGAGCTCTCTGAGAAAATAGTCAGACATCTTAACACCCGCAGTGAAGTAATATACGGGGATAACCATTGCCGCCACGCCCTTCAGCGGATCACCTGAAGAGATATCAGGCATTGCCACACCGGTTGGTTACCTGACAAAAAAATCCAGCACGGGCTCACCTTCAAGCCGTGCCATTATACCACTGCCCCGGCCTCATAGGCCCACACCAGGCAGCTCCTGTAAAGATCATAGTCGCCGTGCTTTTAGGGGTATAATACCTCGAAACGTATGATATTATATCATTAAATGAGAAGATGAGATCGGAGGTGTTGCCACTCTGCTTCCTGGCGCCGTTAATATCAAGGGTGAAATTAATGTCTGCCATATCAGCAAACTTTTCCTTCGCAATGAAGGTGCCCAGCGGTGCCGACCCATCGAAGGTCTTGGATAGCTCCCAGGGGTGTCCCGCTGCCGAGAATTTGCTCTGCAGGTCGCGGGCAGTGAAGTCTATTCCCACCGTCAGTGCGTCAAAATAGCGGTCTGCATACCTGGCCGCAATGCCTTTGCCCAGCTTTGAAATGCGAAGCACTATCTCCGCCTCATACTGCAGGTCTTCAGAAAAGTCAGGGAGGAAAAAGGGCTTGTTCTTTTTAAGGATTGCCGAATCAGGCTTGAGGAATATCATCGACTCAGCCGGCACCGGGCGGTTCATCTCTGCCGCATGCTTCCGATAATTCAGGCCAACACAGATTATTTTCATAAGGCTGTCAGGCTTTCCCGAACGACCTCAGCTTACGAGCTAGCACCTGCTTGGCATCCAGAGGAAATCTCCGTTCATCATCCATGAATAGTACGAAGGTTCCTCCTTGAAGACCATCTCCACAGGCTTGCCCTTGTGCTTGCCGAAGTTGAATACCTCCACACCCTGCTCATTGAAGACGATGCGGCCTGCAAGGTCAGCATTGTTGTTAAATGCGCTGAATGCAGACAGCTTCTCTATGTCATTCTCCAGATCCGTATACCTGTCTAGATGGGCTTTCAGGATTCGATGCTGCTGCATTGCTGTGCACTGCGGAGCGTTCTCCAGCTCCTTCTGGCAGTAGAACTGAAAGAGGCTGCAGCCAAGGTCCGCTGCTCCTTTTTACGAAGTATTACCGCGACATCCAGCATATCTCCGTGTTTCGTGCAGGTTGAAGTCACAGATTAACCCTTAAAAACTCTTCAGCCAGAACCGGGATATCAAATTTGATATCTGTTATAATAGTTCGAGCCTGCCAGATCTTGACAACCTTCAGAAATTCTGACAGCAACTCTCACCGAACTATCCTTAAAACAGGCTGCAATTTGCTCACTAGCAATATTGCATCTGTAATCCCATGAATGGCAGTGGTTGCCTTAGGCTGAGTATAGGCATTTAAGGATTGACGTTTAGGTAAGTCATACTCATTCTTCCTTACCGTTTTGATGGATCTTAACGGTACCGAGAAGTTCCACAATGCGGTCTGATGTGACCATTAATTCGGCGTAGCTCCCAAGATCGAGGATGACCAGGCTGTTCGTCGCTGGTTAAGGTCCATATCTCAATGAGGTCTCAGAGGTATTTATCACTCATTATCGCACTGAGAAGCATAAGAGAGTATCCTTCCATCCTCATTGGCAGCCTCAACAGGAAGGAACAGACCGGCCCTTGTGGGGTCAGCAAGTTCAATCATAACATCCTGCGATGCGATATTTGCAAGGATCTCAAGGAGGAAGACAGACTTGAATCCTATCTCCATGTCGTCACCCTCATAGCTGGCACTTGTGATCCTCTCATAAGCTGATATTGAAAAATCAATATCCTGAGCCGAAACATTGATCTGATTACCTTTGAGCTGGAGCTTTACAAGATTGCTTGCCTGATTTGAGAAAACAGAAACTCTTTTAAGCGTATTATAAAATTCAACCCTGTCAATAGTAATTTTGCGGGGATTGTTCTTTGGAATAACTGAATTGTAATTAGGATAATTGCCTTCAACCAGACGACATACAACTTTATAGTCGCTCAGGTTAAAGAATGCATTTTTATCATCGAACTCAACCAGTACACCGGACCGCTCTCCCTGGAGAATATTTTTTAGAAGCGAGGCAGGTTTTTTAGGAAGAATGAACGAACGCGCTGTCATCAAGCCTATGAGCATTCGCTCTGGTACCTGACAAGTTTGTGTGCATCAGATGCCAACGAAGGTATCTTCTCGGTGGATGGCCTTCGACAAATATACCACCCATAACCGGACGAAGCTCATCATCAGCAGTGGCGAAAAGAGTGTTTTGTGATACCTGACAGCAAATACATCGGCAGTGACACTGAAGCCAAATCTCTTATCCTTTTTGATTGACAGGCAGCACCGGGAAATCGATCCCGTTCTGGCCTACGATATTGAAACGGCCGTTCTCCGAGTTGATGACCACAGCCATCGTGTCAGGATTGATATCAAAGGTCAGGGGCTGTTCTGAGAACTCCTTCAGGGTATCGAGAAGAATCCTTGCAGGCATGGCAATCGTGCCGCTACCCGTTAGTATTGTCAAGCCGCATGCGGGTTATAAGCGTCGACTCAAGGTCGGAAGCCGTTATCTCCAGCTCATTGCCGCTGAATGATTGAACAGAAAATTGTCAAGGATAGGAAGGGTATTCTTTGAACTGATCACCCTGCTTATAGCCTGAAGATGACCAAGCAGGTTCCGAGCTTGATACAACAAATTTCATATTGTTATCGTTTTAAGTTGATTTTTTGATTTATAAGTTTCACTATAATCGTCAATCAATGATTTGATGAATTGTCTGCTATTAAATATCTGGTTTATCAATATTACAAAAAAATATCATACCCTCAAACAAATTTATTTAACTGAAATATAATGCCTTCGCCTTAGGCTGTAATAAACAAATCCGGCAAGGATGATAATGACTACCGGCATCAGGGTGTTAACAAGCTGCCAGATGGTCCGCTGACTCTTTATCCTGGCCTGATCGAGTAGTCTGGGCCTGATCTCACGCGAACGCATCTCTATGAGTCCGTTGTCATTTACGAGGTAATTGATGCAATTCACGAGGAAGTCTTTGTTGCCGAAGGTCTGCATGGTATACCTGTCGAGGCCCAGGGCAAGCGGTTCGGCGACACCCCCTGACCAGCTCACCTCGTTCCTGATGATATCTCCGTCAGCGACGACTATCATTTTTGTTGGCTTACTCTCAGTCTTGATCTCCCTGCCAGCGTCGCCGATGATGCTCTCCGTCATCCTGTTTGTGAATACTGACCGGAAGGTGCCCTCGAGCAGCACAGCCACGGGAAGTGCACCGGCGGTGAACATCTCCGCAGGGAGCATCTCGTCGGCCTCGTCAAGCGAGATCACTACCGGCGGGGCCACGGTTCGCGACTGACCTGAGGTGGTCAGCAGGATACTCTTCTTTATGCCGGGGTCACGGCCTACAGTGTCTACCGTGCCTGCAAACTCCGCCTTCACCCTGTTGAGATTACGCGTCAGGGGGTGTCCTTCTTCAAGGGCCGCAGTAACGGGTAGTAGATCCACGGTGAAGGCATATACTGGGCCTCTCCCCCGGGATTGGTCACTTTGAGGGGGATGAGAAGGCATTCTGTATCCTGGACAATGACAGGATTGATCCTGGCGCCGTACCTGAAGAGCATGTCGCTGAATGTCAGGGGCGCATAGAGGGCTACCGTGGAACCGGCCGTAAGGCTGTCGGCGTTCACTGCCACCTCCTCGGCCAGCCACAGTACCCGGCCTCCGTTCATGATATACTGGTCTATGATGAACTTATCCTTCTCATCAAAGGGTGTGCCCGGTGCAGCAATGATGATTGCCGCATAATGATCAATGATACCCGGTCTGCCGCCTATGACCCCACGGTCGATGTTAAAGAATTTTGCCAGTTCAAGGGTAAGGTCTGCAACATAGACCTCCTCCAGCTCGCCATGGCCCTCTATGAATGCCACCGTGTGTATTGTATCCGCCGTTGCCGTGGCAATGGCCTGTATGATCTCATATTCAAGTCCCTCCGTTGAATGAAGGAGGTTGGTCTCTGCAGGCAATGAGGGATTGTTCCTCAGAAAATTGACGGGTATGACCGTCTCACCGCTGGTGACGGTGAGTGACGGAAAGATGCGTTTCTGTGTTCTGCCTCCCTCGCCGTCAGAAGCCATAACATTTACCGGCATCAGTCCGCGGCTCACGAGATCGCTGTGAAACTGCTCCCTTACAGCACGGTCAGATGATCCCGATGGGTTGATAAAGTTGTACGAGATCTTCCTGCCGGAGATGATTCGGAACTCATCAAGATACTGCCCGGCGCTGCGCCGGAGCTTCCTGAATCCGACGGGCATCTCGCCGTCGAGGAAGACATCCACCTGAACATCTTTCTCCAGCTCCCTGAGAATCTTCCTGGTAGGTTCCGCAAGAGTGAAGCGCCTGTCCTCGGTAAGATCGATCCTGATATGTAAGAGAGAGATAAGTATGGTGGCGACTGCCACGGCCGCTATCACTGACAGCGGTTTCTTCAGGGAGGTGCGCCGTAGTGATATCCGCGCCGCCTCATTGAAAAGCACCGTCACAAATATGAAATAGGCCACGTCACGTATGTCAAGCACTCCCCTGCTGATTGACTTGTAATGCTCATTTATGCCCATTGCCGATACCTCCTCACCAATTGATGAGAGGCCCGGCAGCAGGGAGAGGGAGTCAAACCCGGTGAACATTATGAAAGAGATCACGGCAGCCATGATAAAAGCTATTACCTGGTTCCCTGTCAGTGACGAGGCAAAGAGACCTATGGCGGAATAGACGGCTGCCAGCATCATGAGCCCGATGAATGATCCTGCTGTGCCTCCCCTGTCGAGATTGCCGGGTGTCTCTCCCAGTATCCATACGGAGATGACGAACACGATGCATGGCAACAGGGCAAGACCGACCAGGGCCAGTGAAGAGAGGAACTTGCCATAGATAACTGCGGCGTCACTCACCGGGCGCGACCATAGCAATTCCATGGTCCCTGACCGGCGCTCTTCCGAAAAAAGCCTCATGGTGACGGCAGGCACAAGGAAAAGAAATATCCATGGGGAGAGGACAAACAGGGTGTCAAGCCCGGCATAACCGCTGTCGAGCAGGTTCCACTGGCCGGGCATGATCCACATGATCAGGCTGTTTGCCAGGAGGAAGACGATCATGACAATATAGCCTGTGAGTGAGCTGAAAAATCCTGCTACCTCTTTTCTTAAGAGAGTGAACATAAATTCAAGTTTATGTAAAAATATCTAATAGTTTCATGGCCTAACCGGCCTGCGTGCATTTTTGATGTCAGTTATTCGGGTACCCGGATAATAGAACCCGGTTATATTTTCATAGGTAACCTTCTTTTCCGCCATGGCCTTTGCCCCGTCCTGACAAAGTCCAACACCATGCCCGTATCCCCTGCCGCTCACCGCTATGCTGTCGTCCGCCGGGCTGATAGTGAAGTATGCCGACCGGAGCCCGAAGCGGATTCTTATCTCCTCGCTGGTAATGGTTTTTCCCGGCACCGGGCGGTTCATCATCCTGACCGGTTTGCTTCCGGAAGGCGAATAGAGTGCGGTCTCCGCCCCGGGCGCGATGCCCTTCGACTTCAGGAAAGCGTTCCATTCTGCCATTGACAGGCTCTTCTTCCATACTGTCGATGCCGAATAACCGCACCACGGATCGTTGAGGCTGACAAGGTAGGGATATCCTGCCAGCCACACATCCGATGACGAGGCAGTCACACCTCCGCAGTTGCCGTGAAAAGCCGCCACAATGAGCATGCTGTCGCGGTCAATGACCACCTGCCCTGCCGTTGAATGGCAGGCCTCAGCTATCGGCATTTCGCTGATCAGGCCGGGATAGACCTGGCAGTGGATGTCATCACAGAGATTATAGCCGTCGAGCTCATGCCTTCCGATATTCCTGTAGACATAGGTACGTGCCACCACCGCCTGTGCGCGGAAGTAATCCGGCGGACCGTACTTTGCCTGCCTCGGCACGCACCACTCCGGGCAGATAGCTCTCTATTGAGGTGAGATTGAGTATCTGCAGTGATCCGGGGAACGACTTAACCTTCAGCACTCCGTCAAGGGTCTTCACGGGCTCGTCCTTTCCGGGCGCTCGTACCCTGAAGAGGGAATTGCCCGAGACTGGCGTAAATGTTAATGAATCAGCCACACCCGATTTTCCGGAGAAGGTCATGTACATCACCCTCCCGTCATGGCGTGTGACAGCAACGGTTTCGCCCGCAGCCATTCTTATATTTCCTGAAAAACCGTCGCTCATAAGATATTCCCCCCTGTCAGGGGTAAATACCACGGTAACGGGCCTGGTACGGGCAAATATCCGTATTGAGACCTCACTCGTGGCAGTCAGAGGAATGAGCGAAATAAATATGGTTATGAATACCCTTATCATCATTTTGCCAAGGGTTCCTTCAGGGTCCGTAACATATCTTCCGCAACCCTCGACGAGGCTCCCCTGCCACCCAGTATCGCCCGGAGCTCATGGTAGTCTCTTCTGATAATGTCATGCCTGTACCCGGTGACGATTATTTCCAGGAGTTCAGAGTGGAGCTTGATCTGGTTCAGGTCGTCCTGTATCAGTTCCCTGACAACCTCCCTGTCCATTATCAGGTTAACAAGAGAGAGAAACCTCACTCTGACAAATCTTTTCGCAAGTGTATATGTCAGTGAGCTGGTCCTGTAGCAAACCACCTGCGGCACATCTAAAAGTGCGGCCTCGAGGGTGGCTGTGCCTGACGTCACCAGCGCCGCCTCCGCAACTGAAAGGAGATCATATGTCTTTCCGTTAATCACCCTGACAGGATTCGATCCGATTATTTCCCGGTACAACCCTGCAGGCAGGTGATCCATGGCCGCAACCACGAACTGGTAATCAGGGAAGCCTGCTGCCACACTGACCATCGGAGGCAGGATCTTGCTGACCTCCTGGAGTCTGCTTCCGGCAAGGAGGGCGATGACCGGCCTCTTATCAAGGCCGAGGGAGTTTTTGACGGTATCACGGTTGGGGGCGGAACTGCGCCATGCCTCAACATGGTCCATTAGCGGGTTCCCCAGATAGGTGACACCGTAAGAGTGACGACTGTAGAACTCCTGTTCAAAAGGGAAGATTACATACAGTCTGTCGACGTAACTCTTTATCTGGCTGACCCTGCCTTCACGCCATGCCCATAACTTCGGTGAGATATAATAGAATACCTTTATACCCAACCGTTTCGCATAGCGGGCTATTCTAAGGTTAAACCCAGGGTAATCAATAAGGATCACCACATCGGGCCTCATCTCTGCTATCTGGCTGTGGCACTCGCGGAAGTTGGCTTTTATCCTGCGTATATTCACAAGCACCTCCCAGCCTCCCATGAAAGCCGTTTCGCGGTAGTGCTTGAGCAGCTTTCCTCCCGCCTCGCTCATGAGGTCACCTCCCCAGCATGCTATATCGGCTGCCGGGTCAGCCGTGATCAGGTTTCTGACGAGGTTTGAACCGTGAAGATCGCCCGACGGCTCTCCGGCTATGATAAAATACTTCATTCTAGAGCAGCTTTATGCCGAAAACGACGAAGGCCCATACGATGGTAACGCCCAGTACCCCTTTGGAGGCCCGCAGCATGTCAAAACGGTTGAAAAGGAGGAAGATAAGGATATTGGCAAAGACTGAAACGCTCATTACCTCGGTTACATTATCAGCTTCGGTCATCCTGCGGATGTAGGGCCCCAGGGTCAGGCCGTGCCTGGTCAGCAGGAAGAAGATGAAAAAGGCCGCCACCGGGATTACTATTCCCGAGATGACTCCTGCCAGGGCGTTATTGTACTTTTGCTTGAAATCCATTTCAGAATTTCGTTTTGAGAACACCTATGAAATTGTGGGCAGTCATGTCAGTGGTCACCGGCACAACCGAGACATAACCATTATGGATTGCCCATTCATCGGTATCAGTTGATTCCGGCTCATGGTTTATAAATCTACCCGTCAGCCAGTAGTAAGTCTTGCCAGCCGGGTCCTTTCTCTTCTCGAACTCCTCCTGCCAGCTCCCCATAGCCTGGCGCGCCACCACCATTCCTTTAATCTCCTTTGCAGTCAGTGCAGGAATGTTGACATTCAGACATATACCGTAAGGCAGAGGTTCGCGAAGAAGGTGACTGCACACTTTCCTTATGTACTCTTCGCACACCGAGAAATCAGCTGTTGCGGAATAGCTGTTCAGGGAGAACCCCACTGATGTGATTTTGTAGAGGCACCCTTCCAGGGCTGCTGCCATTGTTCCCGAATAGAGAACGCTGGCGGAGGCATTTGACCCGTGGTTGATGCCCGAGACTATCAGGTCAGGCTTGCGTTCCAGGAGCTGGTTGACGGCCAGTTTCACCCCGTCAGTGGGGGTGCCGCTGCACGCATATACTCGCTCTATCTTCATCCTCCTCGAGCAGTTTGACCCTCAGGGGATGCTTGACCGTAAGTGCCTGTGACATCCCGCTCCTGCTCTCCGTGGCTGAAATGACCACCAGCTTACCGAACTCCTTCATGATGCTGATGAGCGTCCTGAGGCCTGCAGCATACAGGCCGTCGTCATTTGTTATTAGTATCAGCTTGTCTTTTTCCTCTACTTTCATGTGGCAATTTGTTGACGTGCAAATATAACGATAATGATCATCCGATTAATAAAGCGGGTATGATGCCTCTAACCTTTTTTCCTTACTTTTGCATGTTATAAAAAACAGATAAATATACAGCGATGAAGATTTCTTATAACTGGCTCAGGGAGTATCTTAACTTCGATGCGGGAACTGAGGAGTTGTCGGCTATACTTACGGGCCTGGGGCTGGAGGTGGAGGGTGTTGAGGAGTGGGTCTCCGTCAGGGGAGGCATGAAGGGTATTGTTGTTGGCAGGGTCCTCACATGTGAACGGCACCCTGATGCAGACAGGCTCAGTGTCACCACCGTTGACGCCGGGGGGACTGAACCGCTGCATATCGTCTGCGGTGCTCCCAACGTTGCTGCCGGGCAGCTTGTTCCGGTTGCACTGCCTGGCACGATGGTCTTTCACGGCAATGAACAGTTCGAGATCAAGCGATCAAAGATACGTGGTCAGCTCTCGGAGGGAATGATCCTTGCTGAGGATGAACTGGGCATAGGCACCGACCATGAGGGCATTATCGTCCTCGACGGCTCAGCCAGGGTCGGGTCACCTGCCTCAGAGTATTTTGGAGTGACCAGTGACACAGTCTTCGAGATAGGGCTCACCCCAAACCGAATAGACTGCAGCTCACATTACGGCGTAGCCCGTGACCTGGCAGCATTCTTCAACCTGCAGAAACCGGTCAGGGCAATTCTCCCCGCAGTAACCACTTTCAGGAAGGAGAGGGCTGAAGGAGCCATCAGCGTCACCGTTGAGGCAGACGATGCATGCATAAGATATTCAGGCCTGACAATCAGGGGTATAACCGTTGGCCCGTCACCTGCCTGGCTGCAAAACAGGCTCAGGGCAATTGGACTGAACCCCATCAACAATGTGGTTGACATCACCAACTTCGTTCTGCATGAGACGGGACAGCCGCTGCATGCCTTCGATGCTGCTGCCATAACCGGCAACAGGGTGATCGTAAGGAGGCTTCCTGAAAAGACAAAATTTGTAACCCTCGACGGCGTTGAGCGTGAGCTCTCCTCCTCAGACCTGATGATATGCAATGAGAAGGAAGGGATGTGCATCGCCGGTGTCTTCGGCGGACAGAATTCAGGCGTGACAGGCACCACCACCGATCTCTTCCTCGAGAGTGCCACCTTCAGCCCGGTGTCAGTGCGCCGCACCTCGCGCCGGCATGACCTGCATACTGATGCATCGTACAGGTTCGAGAGAGGCACTGATCCGGAGATGACAGTCTATGCCCTCAAGAGAGCAGCGCTGCTGGTCAGGGAGCTTGCCGGAGGAGAGATTGCCGGCGACATAATGGATGTTTATCCTGTTCCGGCAGGCAAGGCAGTGGTCAGATATTCGCTTGACCGGATGACCCGGCTTATCGGCAAGGATATACCTGTTGAAACGGTAAAGACCATTCTATACAGCCTCGACATTCAGATCACCGACGAGACTCCTGACCTGCTGACCCTCGCCATCCCCCCCTACAGGGTCGATGTGACGCGCGAAGCAGACGTCACGGAGGAGGTTCTCAGGATATACGGTTATGACAATATAGGCATCAGCAGCGAGATGCATTCAATGCTTTCACACCCTGCCAAACCGGACCGCGAGAAGGTGGAGGCCAATATGGCAGAACTGCTTACCGGGAACGGATTCTCAGAGATAATGTGCAACGTCCCTGCGTACTCCAGGGGAGCATGGGCTTCCAAGTTCACTGGCGATTTCCGAGGCTGCAGTTATGGTGAGGCTGGCCAACCCGCTGAGCAGCGACCTCAATGTCATGCGAATGTCACTGCTGCCCGGCATGCTGAGCACCATATCAAGGAACATAAACAGACAGAACGGCGACCTGAGGTTGTTTGAGCTCGGTTATACATACAGCAGAAAACCGGGCAGGGGAACGATGGAAATCACTGACAACTACAGCGAGAGGCCGTTCCTTGCACTGGCCGTCACAGGCAACATTAACGGAAAGAGATGGAATGCCGCGGAGACCCCGTCAGGTTTCTTCAACATAAAGGGATATACCGAACTCGTTCTCTCACGCTTTGGCATATCGGGAAGGGAGATCACGTCAGCCCCGGAGAGCGCCGGTTGGTTTGCTGAGGGATGAGGTACAGCAGCGGTGATCAGGAGTGGCATTGTTCGTACGGGTCTCGAAAAAGTACCTTGCCATGTTCGACATAAAGCAGGAGGTGTGGTACGGTGAGATCAACCGTGAAAACATCATACGAATCATTAAAGAGAGGAAGATCAGGTTCAGTGAGCTGCCGAAGTACCCATGGGTACGCCGCGATCTTGCGCTCCTACTCGATAAATCCGTAATGTTCAGCCAGGTACGTGATATCGCTTTTAAGACTGAACGTCATATTCTGAAGGAGGTCGACCTCTTTGACGTATATGAAAGTGAGGCTATGGGCAAGGATAAAAAGTCATACGCCGTGAGCTTCATACTAATGGATGAGAGGCAGACCCTCACTGAGAAGAACATTGAAAAGGTAATGGGTTCTTTCATTAAAGCCTTTGAGCGGGAGCTCGGGGCCACATCAGACCAAAGTAGCTGTTCAGCGGCAGCAAATACCTTCTACTTGCCAAAATCCAGTCTACACTGTCTTCGCGATGCCGTTCGCCCTTGTAGGTTATTTCCTCGGTGCCACTCAGCCCGGGTTCGGTTTCAGTATGAGGACGTTCCTCCTTATGCTCGCCTGCATGGTTTTTGCGCGCAGTGCAGCCATGGCTTTCAACAGGTATGCCGACGTAAGTTTTGACAGCCTCAATCCCAGGACCGCAGGGCGTGAGATACCTGCAGGAAAGGTCACGCGGCGCAATGCCCTGGCATTTGTCATCGCCAGTTCACTGCTCTTCATGGCTGCAGTTTTCCTGAACAGGCTTACCTCATGATCGCCTCTGGCGCCAACCATGATACCGGAACTACCAAACGTCGATCTCTGTCACCTGGTGCTGGGTCTCGGCCCCAAGGTTGCCCCCATAGTAGCCTATATTGCCGTCACTGGCACATTCGCACTCCGACGGTGTCGATTTACCCATTGTGCTCACCCGGGTCAGCGAATTTGACATTATTGATGCACTTCAGGATAGCAGCTTTACTTTGACCGTGACGCCGGACTCTATTCCATTCCTGCGGCTATGTCGAGGAGAGAAGCTTATGGTATCGGTGGCACTGGATGCAATATCGTTCAGGCCTTATCTCAGCAGCAGGGATCATCGTGCAGTCAGGACTCATTTACTGGGCTGGAGTGCTGATACTTACAGGATAATGCTGACAGACCAGCACCTGATAGTAAAGCCTGATGATCTCAAGCAGGGTAAACATGGCCTTCGGCAAAGCCACTGAACGGTGTGGCAGGAGTAATCTTCGGACTGGCAGTGATATTAGATCTTCTGCTCCTTAGAAGTTAAATATAAAAGAAAAATCTGAGAAAGTTCCTTGAACTGCATCATCGGAGCCTTTTTCTGCTTTCCGTCAGGACCAAGGACCGGTTCGCCGTCCTTAAAAACAGGAAGCATGGTGTCGTCATCATATAGAAGATGGACATTCAGCCTCAGGTCAGTGAACCAGTTCAGGCTGGTAGTGGCAATCATCTCCCACTCCACATCAACATTCTGAGGATTTGAAAGGAAATTGCTGAACAGTTGTATCCTGTTGACCATATTCACCTTATCAAACAGCACAAGCTTACTGTTAAGTGTCAGGTAGGCTCCAAGCTCGTTTTTGGACGATTTATCGGCTGCAATACCGTACTTCGTCTGATTGATGCTGGCGGTGTCAGGTACAAATGTTCCCTTGTATGATAACGGCGAAAAGCTGATGGAGGTGTTCTTGTCAGGCTTGTATTCCAGACCGTAGCCAAAGAGAAAGGTTGCAGGGTTAAAGAATTTGGAGACTTTAACCGAATCATTAGGATAGTTGTACCCGGGCAGGAACTGCGTCTTGAACTGGAAAATTCCGGAGAGGTCAAATTTACCGAAAGCCTTGTGATTGACTTTTGAGTTTAATTCGAGGATATCAAGGTTTTTCCTTATAGAGTTCTGACCACCTGACGCCTGAAGACCAAGTGCAAATCTGCCCCAGGTGGATGAATTGACTTTTGTGGCCTTGTTATTGTAATTCATCGCGGAGGTAATGTCAAGGACCGATGAAATGTTGTTCTCACCCCCTTTTGCCCAGTTCGATACCACTCCCTGGGAAAGCAGGTAGGAAATATCAGTCCTGAACTTCCAGTAATCAGGTTTGATCTTGCTCAGCGCCACCCTCCGAAGCTCCTCTTCCTGCGCTGTGGTGACGTTCACACGCGTATCCACATGATTGTCGTGCCAGAGTTGCTTTTTAAACAGCACCCCCGCTTCGGCTCTCATTGAGACTGTGTTTCTCACAGGGCTGCCCAGCCATACCGTCACCGAATCACCTTCGCCGTCAGGCAGCCAGAACCTGACGAGATTGTCGGACAGAGAGTTGAGCCACAGGTCGGTGCCCCTGCCGGTCTCTCCGGTGAACCTTACAAGCGTGGAGTCGCGGGTCTCAATATACCCTATAAGAGAACTGACAGCTGCCTCAAGAGAGTCGGCCACATAAGGATTTCTAATATACCTGAAGGGGAAATCACTGTTGTACATTGATGCCTCGGGCAGAGTGTCGGTAATCACCAGCACTATCGTGTCATTGGTTTGATGGGGCAGGTGTGCCGGAATAAAATCATTCATCAGTATGTAAACTGAATCATTTAACCTCAGCGTGTCATTATGCGTGACTGGCTTTGAATCTGCCGAAAGTTTCACCTTTTGCAGATTCTTTCCGGCCTCGATGAACATCTCCCCTCCACCGTTACCTGCGGCAGCGTTGGCTGTGGAGGAGGTGTCAGGCTGGATGACCGGGAGTATTATCCGGATGGAATCGAACAGATAATATTTTTCAACGGGCACCCTGATCTTGTCAAAGCCATACCCTGACAGGTAACTCATCATGGAGTCAGCCGGCGGTCTCGATGCAATCCATATCAGGTTCCTTATTGCCTCGCGCAGCGGATCATTGTTCTTCTTCCACATCGGAGTCGAAGAATATATCTTTTCAAGGAACCTGAGTGAGGCATCCCTGTCAAGGCTTATATCCTGCGGGCCGTTAATGGCAGGCACCGGCGCTCCCCTGACTGGTACTTTGATGTGCACCCTTTCTTCAATGGTGTCCGCAGCCGCTGCCGGCAGGGTCACCGGTGCATCAACAACCTGTCCCGGGAGAACAAGGCCTGCAGGCATAAAAAGGAAGACCAAAAGAATCTTTATGGTTCTTAATCTCATTTCACAATGTTTAAACAATTCCGGATTGTACCCCAAACATAAAAAGTTATCTTTGTAAAAATAGGCGATTCGGATGATTTTTCATTTTCAAACGGTGATAAACCGGAAGCTGATATACATGAACATCAAGAACAGGGACGCATTCTGAACCCCGGGGGTTGCACTGTATTCATGGTTACCGCCCCTTTTCCTCATTTTTGTTAATTTTTCTAAATCGAGAATCACAAATCGAAAATCGCAAAAATTATGACTTTGCCATACTGTGAACCTTTCAAGATAAAGATGGTAAAATCTGTCCGTCAGAGCACCCACGCCGAGCGTCAGGAGTGGATAAAAACAGCTTCTTACAATCTATTTAACCTGCGGTCAGAGCAGGTATTCATTGACCTCCTAACCGACTCCGGCACCGGGGCGATGAGTGACAGGCAATGGGGTGCCATCATGACCGGCGATGAAAGCTATGCCGGAGCATCTTCATACTATAACCTGAAGGAAGCCATCAGGGATATCACCGGATTTGAATATTTCCTACCCACTCACCAGGGCAGGGCTGCGGAGAACGTTCTCTTCTCCGTACTTGTAAAGGAGGGTGACGTCATCCCCGGCAACTCCCACTTCGACACCACCAAGGGGCACATTGAGTTCCGCAAGGCCAGGGCGGTCGACTGCACGGTGGCATACGCGATGGATATAGGCAACCTCGATCCCTTCAAGGGCAATGTCGATCATGAGAAGCTTGAGCAGGTGCTGAAAGAGACGCCTCATGAGAAGCTGGGGTGCATAATCATGACAGTAACCAACAACACGGCAGGCGGGCAGCCTGTCAGCATGGCTAACCTGCGGGGGGTGAGGCAGCTGGCCGATAGGTACGGTGTGCCGGTGATAATAGACTCTGCGCGCTTTGCCGAAAACGCATACTTCATTAAGACACGGGAAGAGGGATACGCTGACAGGAGCATCAGGGACATAGCCCGCGAGATGTTCTCCTATGCCGATGGCATGACGATGAGCTCGAAGAAGGATGCCATCGTCAACATCGGCGGGTTCATCGGGTTCAGGGACAGGGAGCTGTTTCGAAAGGCTTCGACCTTCAACATAATGTTCGAGGGATTCGTCACATACGGAGGCATGGCTGGCCGTGACATGAACGCCCTGGCACAGGGTCTCTGTGAAGGGACTGAGTTTGATTACCTCGAGTCGCGCATCCGCCAGGTGGCGCGATTGGGTGAACAGATCAGCGCAGCAGGAGTGCCTGTGCAGGTACCCTTCGGCGGACATGCCATATTCATCGATGCCGGAAAATTCCTTTCGCAGGTCCCTGCCGGTGAATTTCCTGCCCAGAGACTGGCGGTGGAGTTCTACCTTGAAGGAGGTGTCCGGGGTACGGAGATAGGTACACTGATGGCTGACCGCGATCCTGTCACACGACTTAACAGGCACCCTGCGCTGGAGCTGGTCCGCCTGGCCATACCAAGGAGGGTGTATACAGACAACCATATTGATTACGTTGCCGCAACGGTAAGCAACGTATGGGCCAGACGGCACCAGATCACAAGGGGCCTGGCCATCAGATGGGAAGCTCCGATGATGAGGCACTTCACCGTGGAACTCGATCTTCTCTCCTGACATAAAAAACCTATCTTTGCCATTGGCATAACTGAACCACGATGATTAGATCAATGACCGGCTATGGCAAAGCCATGCTGGAGACACCGCACCGTAAGATCACTGTTGAGATCAAATCTCTCAACAGCAAACAGGCAGATATCAATACGAAGATGCCATGGATCTATAAGGAGAAGGAACTGGAGATAAGGAACACTGTCATCAGAAGGCTGGAGAGAGGCAAGATCGATCTGATGATCTCCTTTGATGCCATGGGTGACGAACCTGCTCCGGTGATCAGTAAAAGTATCGTCAGGGACTACTACAATCAGCTCAGGGAGATCAGCAACGAGCTGGGTATCAGAAGTGACAGTGAGCTGCTGGGGATTGTGATGCGGCTTCCCGAGACTCTCAGGACCGAGAGGCCGGAGCTGACGGAGGAGGAATGGAACATGGTTTCAAAGCTGATTGATGATGCCCTTTCTGTGACCGACCTGTACCGCCTGGAGGAGGGCAGGGCAATGGAGGCCGACCTTACAAAATCAGTAGCCGGCATCCAGCGTTACCTCGAGAACATCGGCAGTGTCGAGGGCGACCGTCTGACACGCATGCGTGATAAGCTTACAGCCTCACTCCGGGAGACAGTCGGTACGGAAAACATCGACCAGAACCGCTTTGAGCAGGAGCTGATTTTTTATCTCGAGAAGCTCGATATCAACGAGGAAAAGGTGCGCCTGAAGAAACACTGCGACTACTTCATGGAGACAATGAACGGCAGCGGTCAGAACGGCAAGATGCTCAACTTCATATCGCAGGAGATGGGGCGTGAGATAAACACCATAGGCTCAAAGGCAAATGACGCCTCTATGCAGAAGCTCGTCGTGATGATGAAAGACGAGCTGGAACGGATAAAGGAACTTACCCTGAATGTGCTTTAAGTTCATGAAGAGAAGGACGGGCACGAGAGTACTGATCATATCCGCTCCCTCCGGAGCAGGGAAATCAACTCTTGTCAGCCATCTTCTCAATGCCGGCCTCCCCCTCCTCTTCTCGGTATCGGCAACCAGCCGCAAGCCGAGAGGCTCCGAAGCTGATGGCAAGGAATACTATTTCATGTCGTCGGCAGAGTTCAGAAAGCGGATCAGTAAGGGGGAATTCATTGAGTGGCAGGAGGTGTACAAAGATCATTATTACGGCACCCTCAGGAGCGAGATTGAACGGATCACAGGCCAAGGAAAGATTCCCCTCTTTGATGTTGACCCGCAGGGCGGCATAAACCTGAAGAAGATTTTTGGCGAAAAGGCCCTGGCCATCTTCATCATGCCTCCTTCGGTGGAGGAATTGCGGGCAAGGCTTGTGAAGCGTGGAACCGACTCGCCGGAAAAGATCGAAATGAGGGTGGATAAGGCTGCTCCGGAGATCTCTCTGGCCGACAGGTTTGACCGCGTTATCGTGAACGACGACCTGGGGAGGGCATGCAGCGAGATACTGGATGAGGTTTCATATTTCATTAAGGAAGGGTGATGGAGACGGGACTCTTTTTCGGATCATTCAACCCGGTGCACATAGGGCATATGGCAATTGCCAACTATATAGCCGAGTTCTCCTCGCTGAAAGAGATATGGTTTATTGTCAGTCCTCATAACCCGCTGAAAGCCAAGGATTCACTCTTAAAAGACCGGGACAGGCTTTACATGACTGAGCTTGCCATAGGAGATGATCCGCGATTCAGGGTATCAGACGTCGAGTTCACCCTGCCGCAGCCCTCATACACGATTGACACATTGGCCTGGCTGACCGAGAAGCACCCTTCGAGAAGCTTCACGCTGATCATGGGCGAGGATAATCTGACCACACTGCACAAGTGGAAGAACGCCGGGTTGCTGGTGAAGCAATACCCTATAGTTGTTTATCCGCGTCTTTTCCCGGGCAGTAAAAGCAGCAAGAGGCTGGAGGAGATCCTGGCAATGGCATCGGTTCAGGTGATCGAAGCACCGGTGATGGAGATCTCAGGTACATTCATCCGAGGTGCCATTAAGGAGGGAAAGGATGTCTCGTGGTTTGTTCCGGCACCTACGTGGAAGTACATCCGGGAGATGCATTTTTACGAATAGTCTTCAGTCCTCAGTTTGAGGCTCCGACTCAGGAGGAGACTCAATCCCGTACACGCAGTGTCGGGACTTCAGTCAATCAATAAGTTACGACTGCTGACTGTGAACTGCCGACTGGCGACTGATTTTGACTGCCGGCTGATTTTGACTGCCGGCTGCCGACTGCCGGCTGCCGACTGTGGACTTTAAGAATCAGACTTCCCTGATGATCTCCATCCCCCTTTTTATGGCTTCCTCATTCATGGGAATGAGATGATGGTACCTGTCCGGGAGTGATTTCTTCAGTCCTTTAATAACATATTCTGTCTTGAGGATAGGCTTGACCTTCATGAAGCCGCCCATGACGAACATATTGAACACCTTCTGCATCTTCAATTTCGAAGCCTCTTCAGCCGCATCAATACGGTAAATGGTAATATCCTTCCTCTCCGGGTGCCTTGTTATGCCGTTGCCGTCATAGATAAGGGTACCGCCCGGCTTGACGGTATGCTCGAACTTGTCCATACTCTGCTGGTTAAGGATTATGGCTGTATCAAAGCTCCGCAGTATGGGTGAACTGATCCTTTCGTCACTGAGTATCACATTCACGTTTGCTGTTCCGCCCCTCATTTCAGGACCGTATGAAGGCATCCAGCTAACCTCCATATCCTGCATCATGCCCGAATAGGCCATTATCTTACCCATTGAGAGCACGCCCTGTCCGCCAAAACCTGCTATAATTATTTCTTCTGTCATGATCTGATGCATTAATTAAAAATCATTTGTGCCCTATCGCAGAGGTTTGCATCACGCTGTGCTCCGCCGGTATTTATTTTTCGGCTGGAACCTTTATGATCGCCGAGGGGATAAAACGGGAACATATTCTCCTCCATCCACTTATTTGATTCCACCGGGGTCATCTTCCATCCCGAGGGGCAGTTTGAGACTACCTCGATGAAGCAGGTTCCTCTATTCTCATTCTGGTACTGAACTGCTTTTTTTAGTGCCCTCTTCAGCTTCCTCACGCCGCCGGCGGTGTTGACGCTCTGGCGTGTTACATAGCAGGTACCGGGAAGCAGTGCGACGATGTCGGCCATCTTGATTGGCGAACCCATTGAAGATATATCACGGCCATAGGGTGATGTTGACGATTTCATTCCTTCCAGTGTTGTTGGGGCCATCTGTCCGCCGGTCATGCCATAGATACCGTTGTTTATGAACAGCATGAGAATATTCTCGCCCCTGTTGCAGGTGTGGATGGTCTCTGCCGTGCCGATGGCAGCCAGGTCGCCGTCGCCCTGGTATGTGAAGACGAATTTTTCTGGCATCAGGCGCTTGACCGCTGTTGCCAGTGCCGGCGCCCTTCCGTGGGCAGCCTCCTGGAAGTCGATATCAATATAGTTGTACATCAGCACAGAGCATCCCACAGGGGTAATGCCCACCGTCCTGCTCTGGAGATTCTCCTCCTCTATCACTTCGGCCAGCACGCGGTGAGCCGTGGAATGACCGCATCCCGGGCAGTAGTGCATCACATTATCGGTCAGGACCTTTGATTTTACGTAAGCAAGGTTCTCAGGCCTTACAATATCATTTATATTTATCTCTGCCATTTCGTTTAGCCTTTAATGAATAGTTTAAGGTTTTCCAGAACCTCTTCGGGAGTGTGTATCATGCCGCCCATTCTTCCGTAGTGGCCTACCCTGACCTTTCCGTTGACTGAGAGCATAACATCTTCCACCATCTGTCCGGCGCTCATCTCCACGCGAGAGCATGCCTTTAACTCCTGTCAGCCAGCTCATTAAGTCTCTTCTTAAGGGTATGGGAAGAGGGTGATCGGTCTCAGCAGCCCAGCTTTTATTCCTTGATCCCTTGCCAGCTGCGAGCGCTTTCTGGCAGATCCTTGCGCTGGTTCCATAGGCTACAACAGAGGTATTCAGCGTCATCGGTCATGAACTCCTCGAACCGGACCTCCTTCTCTTCTATCTCGCGGTATTTGGCAACAAGTTTATGGTTGAACTTCTCCTGGCGTTCCGGGTCAAGATCAAGAGAGGTGATGATGTTGCGTTCCCTGCTTGCTGGCTTGCCTGTGGTAGCCCAGGGGAGGATCTCCTCCGATCTTTTTTTCTGGGGCTTGAGGTAGACCTTCTCCATCATCTGCCCTATGGCTCCGTCAGAGAGGATCATGGAAGGATTTCTGTATTTGAATGCGAGGTCAAAGCCCAGCTCCACGAAGTCAGCCATCTCCTGTACTGAGGCCGGTGCAAGCACAATCATATGATAGTCACCATGTCCGCCTCCCTTAGTGGCCTGAAAATAGTCGCTCTGAGCCGGCTGTATGGTACCGAGACCGGGGCCTCCGCGGACCACATTGACGATCAGGCATGGCAGCTCGGCACCTGCAATATAGGTTATTCCCTCCTGCTTGAGGCTTATTCCCGGTGATGATGATGACGTCATTACCTTTTTGCCGCACCCTGCTCCGCCGTAAACCATGTTTATGGCAGCAACCTCACTCTCTGCCTGCAGCACCACCATCCCGGTGGTTGCCTCGGGATTGGCCTCCATAAGATATTCAAGTATCTCGCTCTGCGGAGTAATTGGATATCCGAAATAACCATCGGCACCGGCACGTATCGCCGCCTCGGCGATCGCTTCGTTGCCCTTCATCAGTCTCAGTTCCTTTTCCATTAAATTATCGCTTTCTTTTTCTTGTTATCCCACTTTCACCTTGTAGACGGTTATAACGCCGTCAGGGCATACCACGGCGCAGTTTGCGCAGCCTATACATGCATCAGGATTAGCTGCATAAGAGTAATGATACCCCCTGGCATTAACCTCAACTGCCAGCGCCAGTGTTTCGGTGGGGCACGTCACCACGCACACCTCGCACCCCTTGCACTTCTCCCTGTCTATAACTACAGCACCTTTTATCTTAGCCATCTCTTTATTATTTATTCCGTGATAAAAATATATGATTTACTCCATTAAGGGATTATTTTCCCTGAATAGTTTCAGCCGCTCTTCCAGCAGCGGCAGCTGTTTTTTCCTTATCTGCGAGACGCATGCCCTGAGTCCTTCATGCCTCTCGCTGCCACAGATGTTCAGCGTAATGGCAGCTATGCCATGAGCCATGAGCTCCTGCAGCAGCTCACCGCCGCTCATCCCGGGGTATGATATAGTGAAATAAAACCCGTCAGCAACAGGCCTGTCAATGTCCATGTCATAGACTATCCTGAATCCGTTGCGGATAAACATCTCCTTCATTCTTGCCGCCTTCTCTCCATACACCCGGGTGTTGTCAACAAAATTATACAAACCGTCGTTCACCGCCTTCAGAATGGCTGTGAATCCGTACTGCGCCGAATGGGCAACCCCGGAAGAGAGGGCATACAGAGCCCCGAAAATCATGGCCCTTCCGAAGATGTCGGTAGAATAATACCTGAGAAGGTCGGGATAACGGCGGTTGTAGAGGTGGTCAGACATCACCAGGAGTCCGATCCTCTGCCCTGCATAGCTGAAAATCTTCGAGCTGGATATAAGCAGGATATAGTCATCGCAGTATCTGGCCACGGTGGGCTGGTACGGGGGCACCCCCGGAACAGAATAATTCTCCCGGAAATCCATCCCGAAATATGCCAGGTCCTCAATCACGATGGCATCGTATTTACGCGCCATGGCTCCAATGGTGCGGAGCTCATCTTCCGTAAGGCATATCCACGAGGGGTTGTTGGGGTTGGAATAGAGAATTGTTGAGACCTTTCCGCACTGCAGGATAGACTCAAGCTTGGGACCCATTCTGTCACCCCTGTAATTGTAAACATCAAACGACCGGTAATCCTGCCCGAGGATCCTTGTCTGCGTCTTCTGCACCGGGAATCCGGGGTCGATGAAGAGGGTTCCCTCCTTGGTTTTGTCATTCCGGTTGGCAACCATGAAGCTGGCCATACCTCCCATCATTGCTCCTCCTGTCGGGACACAGCAGTCAGGCTGCACATCCACATCGAGGAAATTCTTCACAAAACGGGCTGCTTCGGTCTTCATCTCCGACAGCCCCTCGATGTCAGGATATACTGAGGCGACACCTTTCTTCAGTGCCTCGATCTCAGCTTTTATCCCAACCTCAGCCGACGGCAGTCCGGGCACGCCCATCTCCATCCTGATGAATTCGATACCTGTCTCCTTGGTCAGTACATTTACCAGCTTGACTATCTCGCGTATGCTGGCATAACCAAGGTCGGTGATTCCGCTCGAACTTATTGCCCTGCTTACTGTTTCACGGTTTATGGGGGTATTTTTCATAAATTTTCCATTTAGAGCCCTCATCTGTGGCCCCAAGATAGAAATTTATAAGAGAACGATTGCTGCTATTTGTCATATTAAATAGTCGAAAGTCATCAGCAAGGCAGTAGAGGGGCGAGCGCCAGGTAATGACCCGGTGAGTCATTACAGGAGCAGCCATACTGCAGGGGAGGCCATTAGGCAATAGGCAGTAGTAAATCTGTAAATCATTGATTAACTGAGTACTGAAGGCTGAGGACTGACGTCCCGACACTGCGTGTACGGGATTGAGTCACCTCCTGAGTCGGAGCCTCAAACTGAAGACTGAGGACTTCACTATTGCCTGCTGCCGACTGAGCCTACTGCCTATTGCTTACTGCCTCTTGACGGCTCCTGCAGCCAGTGCAAGTATCACGCCAAGTACGGTGCTGTAGAGTGCGGCAACGAGTATCCTGAACTCCTCCGGCAGGAGGAAGTTGACCGTCTGTGCCGGTATCCAGAATAGAGGTATGCTCTTTTTCACCACTATACCCCACATGCTGTTCCATTCGATTGATGCCAGGAGCCCGGTCACTTTGGGTACCGTCATCAGTTTACGCCGGTCGCCTGCTGCCGCAGCAATATGAAGATCACTCACCCGGTGTGTCACCATGAGCAGGGGAGCATAAAAGATATTCAGGAAGGTGCTTATGGCAAAGGCGAGCAATAGCCTGGCGCCTGTTACCGGACCGGCCATGACTGCATCCGGGTTCTCCATTCCAAAGTGGGAAGCTATCAGTGGAACCCCTCCTCCAAAGATCATAAAGGCAGCCTTGACGGTCATCCCGAGGAATCCCCATACGACAGCACGGAACAACAGTGCAAAGCCTCCGGGCAGATAGAGGCCATTGCGGATCCTGCTGCCCAGCATCTCACCCATAGTGGCAAGGATAGCAAACTTTATGAAACTGGCCGTGAATGCCCAGTCGGGTGCTGAACCAGACAAAAAATTCATACAGTTTGTCAGACAGGAAAAACGGAACAAATAGTCCGATGAAAACAACGGTGAAAATTATATCAGAACGCTTCATTGTTATTTGCGATTTGTAATGTGCGATTTGCGATTTTCCTGACTGCAGAACTGTAAGACTCAAAGCCCTCCCTGCAAACTGGCTCAGTCGCAAATGACCCAACGGGTCATTTATTAACGCCCGGCCCTCTATTCACTGCTACCTATTCCCTGAATCCTAATCCGGGCATCCACAGCAACTAACCTATCCGGTGTTCCCAGCAGGGGGTTAATATCCATCTCTGCAATCTCAGGTGCTGCTTCGAGCAGATCTGACAGGGAGGTGATCACCCTGGCAAATGCTTCCTCGTTTACTCCTGCGGCTCCACGGACACCCTTTATAATCTTATACGATTTCAATGACCGTATCATTGATCTGGCCTCCTGTTCAGAAACAGGCACCAGCGCCGTGGCAACATCCCTGTAGACCTCGATGAAGATCCCACCCATGCCTGCCATGACAAGGTGGCCGAACCTCCCCTCCCGTTTTGCGCCGCAGAAGAGCTCCATACCGCTGATCATCTTCTGCACCAGCACTGCGGTGACACCAGGCAGCTTCATCATCCTCCCGTACTCTGCACTGACCTCTGCTGCGCTGCCAATGTTCAGTGTAACACCCCCGATGTCTGATTTATGCACCGGCCCCACAACCTTCATCACCACCGGGTATCCCATCTGTTCCGCTGCCTTCACCGCTTCTTCGGATGAAATGGCAACACTCTCGGGAACAGTAGGGATACCTGCAGCACCAAGGAGCACAGTCACTATTTCGGGAGCAAGGTATCCGTCCACGGCATTGTCAATCACGGCCCTTATTGCTTTTGTGCCGGCACTGGCAATTAAGGCACCCGTATCTGCCGGTGGCGGGGTTGCATGCACCCTGCAGAGAGCCCTGCCGAAGAGAACCTCATCAGTGAATATCGCATTCCCATGGGCAATGAAGTCGGCTATCTCCCTTTTAACATTTATGACCGAGGGGAGAATCGGCATATATAGGTTTCCGGCAACTGCGGATCTTATCATGCAACAGGCTGTAGACATCATCCACAGGAAAGAGTCCTGGGCTGCCGAATATGACGGCCATCGCATCGATCTCATGAAAGTCATTCTCGCATGCATCAAGGATAAAACCGAGCTGTTCAGCGGTACCTGTTGCCAGGAAGTCGATAGGGTTCGCCACCGATGAACCAGGGAAGAGTTTCCCAAGGAGGCTATCAGCTGCCTTTCCTGAGAGCCGCGGTATCTCCATGCCTCCCTCGCTGAGGGCATCAGTAAGCATCACCGCCGGTCCGCCGGCATGCGTGACAACTGCTATCCTCTTTCCAATAAGCTGCTTATATGTGGAGAGACCGGCCACATAGCGAACCTCTGTGCGGTTGACTGGCATCTGAGACTATCCTCTTTGCGGAACAGCGCTTCAACGGCTGTATCAGGCGATGCCATCGCACCTGTATGGGATGAGGCAGCACGCGAGCCTGCCTCGGAGGTGCCAGCCTTGATGGCGGCAATACGGCACCCTTTTCTGATGAGTGATGCGGAGTGCTTAAGGAACCTTTCCGGGTCTGCGATATTCTCGATATACAACAGCTTAATCTTCGAACTAGTTTCACGATCGTAGGTATGATCGAAATGCTCCAGCACATCCTCAACACCAATCTGGGCACTGTTTCCCACCGACCATACACTGGAGAAGGGCAGGCCACTGGTGATGGCAGCCTCGAGAATAAATACGGCCGTAGCCCCGGATCCTGAGATGAAGTCGATACCCCTTGATGAAAGCCTTGGTATTGGAGAAGTAAAAACCCCGTGATAGTTGTTGTTAAGAAAGCCGATGCAGTTTGGGCCCACTAGATGAGCCTCCCGTCTGCCTGACGGTCTCAACTATCGACCTCTCGAGAGAGGCTCCCTGCTCATCCTCCTCGCTGAATCCGGCTGAGAGTATTATGAAACCCCCTGTCTTCTTTTCATGCGCAAGTGTTCTTACTATGGCCGGGCAAGAGATTAATTGCCACCGGCAAAGTATCTGCCATATCTGTCTCCGGAAGCAGTGACACATCGGCACATGTCGGAATACCCTGTACCACTGATGCTTCTGGGATTGACGACATATATCCTCTTCCCCTGAAGCCATCGGCCAGAAGGTTCATGAGGACCTTCCCTCCGGCTTTGGTGATGTCATCGGAGCCGCCAATTACAGCAATATTTTTGGGATTCAATAACTTAGCACTGATCATAATCCGGGTTTGAGTTCTTCTCTAAAGTTAGAAACATTTTAAAATATAACAAATGATTGAGGCTTTTTCAGCAGATGCGGGTTATCAGGAAGTCAGTAAAGTCAGTAAAGTCGAAAGTCAGTAAAGTCTGAAGAATTTGCATCCCGATTCTTCGTGTACAGAATTGATCCTGACTGCCGGCTGACGTCCCGACACTGCGTGTACGCGATTGAGTCTACTCCTGAGTCGGAGCCTCAAACTGAGGACTGCCGGCTGACGTCCCGACACTGCGTGTACGCGATTGAGTCTACTCCTGAGTCGGAGCCTCAAACTGAGGACTGCCGGCAGACGTCCAGACACTGCGCGTACGCGATTGAGTCTACTCCTGAGTCGGAGCCTCAAACTGAGTACTGAAGACTGATTATATGCTGCAGAATATTATCTTTGAAAGCATTAATTTCAACAACCCGACTATTTTTGTCAGCAAATAACTCAATTATGAAGACCCATACAACCTCAGCCACTGTCAGAACCGGATTAATTCTCCTCCTGGCAATTTTTCCGCTTCTTGCCACCGGACAGATAACAAAGGATATCGATCGCGACGGCCCGGGATATGCCGAAAACTGCACCAGTATCATGGTAGGCAGGCTGGCCTCCACCGACGGTTCGGTCATGACCTCACATACCTGCGACGGCAGGTACCGCACCTGGCTCGAAGTGGTCCCTGCAATGACATTCGCAAGGGATACGGTCCACCCGGTCTACTGGGGCACCCTGCACACCGAGGCCGCCTGGGACATGACCAACGTAACACGCAAGGGTGAGATCCCGGAAGTCGAATCGACATATGCTTTTCTCAGCACGGCATATCCGTGTCTCAATGAAAAACAGCTTGCTATTGGCGAAACAACCATATACGGGCGCCAGGAGCTCATCAATACTGAAGGCCTCTTTCTCATAGAGGAGCTTGAAAAGATTGCCCTTCAGAGATGCACTACTGCGCGTCAGGCAATAGCGTTGATTGGATCGCTGGCAGAGCAGTACGGCTACGGTGACATGGCTAGATGCCGATAAACGAGACTAGCAGACCCGAAAGAGGTCTGGCAGCTTGAGATAGCCGGGTCAGGAGCGGGAAACCGTCTTCACTGTGGGTCGCCCAGAGGATCCCCGATGACCACGTTGGCATCGCCGCCAACATCCCGAGGATCTCAGATGTCAATTTCAGGGACCCCGATCACTTCATGACCTCCACCGACCTGCGCAAAAAAGCGAAGGATCTGGGTTACTGGGACGGCAAGGAGCCCTTCAAGTTCTTTAAGGTAATTGGCACCGGCAAACCATTCGCTATACGCGAGTTCTACGTACTGAATAAACTCGCTCCCGGACTGAAGCTGACGATGGAGATGGAGGAGCTGCCCTTCTCGGTGAAGGCTGACACAAAGCTTTCAGTCAGTGACGTGATGGCTCTCTTCCGCGAGACCTACGAGGGGACCCCCTGGGACATGACTAAGAACCTGATGATTACAGTGAAGAAAAAGGATGAAGCCGGCAACGAGATTACCGAAACGGTGAAGTCGCCTGCCTTCAACAACTGGATGAACAAGTTCAACATCCGCACCCTTGTCAATGAGCTGAAGCCCGGCACCATTGAGAGGCAGCGTACAATCGCCATTGCAGGGTGCTCCTACTCGCACGTCATACAGTGCCGCGACTGGCTGCCTGAAGAGGTGGGCGCCGTGGCATGGTTCTCATTTGACAACCCCGGACAGAGCCCGCGCATACCCATCTTCTCGGGTACTATGTCTCTTCCCGAGAGTTTCAGGATATGCGGGCAGCACCGCTACCGTGAAGATGCGGCAATCTGGGCCTTCCGTGAAGCCAACAGGCTCTCGACTGTGAACTGGGAGCGTGGCCGCAAGCTCATTGAGCCTGCGGTGGCAGAGATGGAACAGAAGGCCCTGAGCGAAATGCCGGCACTGGAGGAGAGAGTGAAAACTCTTGTTAAGGAGGGGAAGAATGATGAAGCCAAAAAGGTTGTGACCGAGTATACGAACTCCTTTGCCTTCGCTTCAATGACCCGCTGGCAGGAGATCAAAAGAGCCCTCTGGCAGATGTTCGGAAGAGGGTTCTGAAAAAAAGAAGAGGACCCTCTGACAGATGTTCGGAGAGGGTTTTAAAGAATCTTACAGCGACTGAACATTTCGGCAAAAAAGTGTGTTTACGTTGCAAGGTTAATTGTTGACATGGGTTCAGGACTTACGGCAATACTCGACAAAAACAATTACGACAGGTCAGACATTCTTGCCATGCTTCAATGCAGTGAGGAAGAGGCTCCCCTTCTCTACAGGAAGGCTGCTGCAGTAAGAGACATGCATATCGGCAATAATGTCTATCTCAGAGGCCTGATCGAATATTCGAACATATGCGGCAAGAACTGCCTCTACTGTGGCATCAGGCGTGAAAATCACAATGTCGACAGGTACACCCTCACCAAAGATGAGGTCATAGAGGCAGCCATGACCGCCTACAGCCTCAACTACGGCTCCATAGCCATACAGTCGGGCGAAAATCAGTCAAAGGCATTCGTTGACACGATCGATGAACTTGTCCGGAGCATCAGGCAGCTCACAGGAGGGAGGCTGGGTATAACCCTTTCCCTGGGGGAGCAGAGCAGGGAAACCTACCAGCGCTGGTATGATGCAGGTGCTCACCGGTATCTTCTGCGTGTAGAGGCTGCGAGTGAGGCTCTTTACCGGAGGGTACATCCTGATGACGATATGCACAGGTACCACAGGAGAATAGAGTGTCTCCGGATAATACAGGAGACAGGTTACCAGACGGGTTCCGGGGTGATGGTGGGGCTCCCGTACCAGACGATGAGCCACCTTGCAGATGATATTATTTTCATGCGCGATTTTGACATTGACATGTGCGGCATGGGGCCATTCATTGAACACTCTCAAACTCCGCTGGGTGCCAGGGGCACTGACAACCTATTCATAAAGGAACGCTTTAATCTGACTCTCAGGATGATCGCCATAATCCGGATCATCATGAAAGATATCAATATCGTCGCTTCCACTGCCATGCAGACCATTGACCCTGCCGGACGCGAGAAGGCGATTGCCTGCGGAGCCAATGTAGTGATGCCCAATCTCACCCCGGCACGATACAGACCCGGATACAGGATCTATGAGGGCAAGCCCGGCTTCAGTGAACTAAATGAAAACAACATAAGCGGCCTTAACTTTGGACTCATCCCGGGAACGACCCTGGGACTTGGTATATGGGGCGACACTCCCCACTACAGCAGGAGGCTGGCCAGGCAGTGAATATGTTGCAGAACTAATTTGCACCGTAACAACCGATCTCATTTTTTCCGAAATTGCCGGACAATCTCAAACCTGACCTGATGAAAAAGATACTCCTTTCATCTGTGATCGTTCTTGTATCACTGATGATGAATGCACAGACCGGATTAAGCTATTACCTGCCGGCAGAGGTGGATTATAACAATAATGTCCCCGCTCCGTCATCATATATTGGGCATGAAGTGGGCGAGTGGCACGTGACCCATGACAAGCTGGTGGGGTATATGAAGCTTCTTGATGCGATATCGGGAAGGGCACTCTGGGAAGAATACGGAAAGAGCTGGGAAGGGAGACCCCTGGGGCAGCTGATAGTCACATCAGAGGAAAACATGGGCAGGCTGGAGGAGATACGCCTTGAGCACCTCAGGCTCTCTGACCCTGCAGTCTCCAAATCGGTCACAACAGACAATATGCCCGTCATCATCAAGCTGGGATACGGTGTACACGGTAATGAGTCGAGTGCGCAAAACGCTTCCCGTGCTTACTCATCTTTGTCGCCGGTGAAGGTGCTGCGATTGATGAGATACTGGCGAACGCAGTTATTCTGATTGACCCGTCACTCAATCCTGACGGCCTTCAGCGTCACTCGACATGGGTCAATATGTACCGCGGGAAAACCTCACTACCGATCCGGCCGGCAAAGAGTTCAATGAGGCGTGGCCCGGCGGCAGGACAAATCATTACTGGTTTGACCTTAACCGCGATTACATCATGCTCCAGCAACCTGAGTCGGTGGGTCGCGTCCAGGCCTTCTTCCGCTGGATGCCCAACATAAACAACGATCACCACGAGATGGGTGCCAACTCTACCTTCTTCTTTCAGCCCGGGGTGCAGTCGAGAAACAACCCCGTCATCCCTCCTGAAAACCAGAAGTTGACAGCCGAGAATCGGGGAAGTACCATACTAGCCAATCTCTGATTCCATCGGAAGCCTTTACTACACGGAGGAGAGCTTTGATGACTACTATCTCGGCAAGGGATCATCCTATCCCGACGCCCACGGTTCTGTGGGCATCCTTTATGAGCAGGCCGGAGTGAAAGGACATCTTCGTGATGTCCCTGGAGGAGTGCTCTCATTTCCATTCGCCATACGGAACCAGTTCACAGTGACCCTTTCGACAATAGAGGCCGGTATAGCGATGAGGTTGAAGCTCCTGAACATGCAGCGCGACTTTTACCTCTCAGCAATAAGCGAGGCGGAGGTTTTCCCGGTGAAAGGCTACATCTTCAATGCAGGGGATGACAGGAGTGCTGCCGGCAAGTTCATCGAGAACCTGCTGAGGCACAGGATTGAGGTTTACCGGTGCGGAAAGAACATAACCAGGGACGGGGTAAGCTATTCCGCGGCAGACAGCTGGTTCGTCCCGATGAAGCAAAAGGAGTTTAGGTTTGTCAGAAGCCTCTTTGAGCCTGTCTTCACTTTTGCAGACTCGGTCTTCTATGACATATCCACCTGGGTCATGCCCATGGCTTTCAATCTTAGCTATACTGCACTTACCGGCAGTGAAGCTGCCGGAATGACCGGACCGAAGGTGACTGAGCCACCCATGCCGGAGGGCCGTATGACAGGTGTTGAAAATCCTTATGCATGGCTCTTTGAATGGACCGACTCATACGCACCGAAGGCACTTTATATGATCCAGCAGGCCGGACTGACGGCACGGGTTTCGGCCAGGCCCTTCACTGCCCAAACGGAAGGGAAAGAGAAGAGGTTCGGTTACGGCACGATAATGGTCCAGTCAGGCGAGAATCTCCTTACACCTGAGGAGATGAAGGTCATCATGGCGAATGTGGCAAAAGAGTGTGGCATAACCGTCCACGGTGTCTCCACCGGCCTTACGCCTTCAGGCATTGACCTGGGCAGCAATGATTTCATTGTCCTCTCAAAGCCTTCGGTGCTGCTTCTGACAGATGAGGGCATCCCCAGCGATGATGCAGGCGAGATCTGGCAACTCCTGGATGTGCGTTACGGCATGCAGGTCACCCTGATGCCTGCATCGAGGATGTCGTCGGCTTCACTCTCGAAGTATAATGTGATCATCATCGCAGGAAATCCTGCCATGCCTCAGGCAACAGTTGACCGTATCAGGGAGTGGAACCGTGGCGGAGGCACCATCCTTGCATATAAGGGTGGCAACAGATGGATAGCCGGTAACGGGTTCGCAGAGATAAGTTATAAGGAGAATGCAATCGTTCCAGACACGGTGGAGCGCAGGTATGCCGACAGGTCGGCAGACAGGACCCTGCATACGATCCCGGGCTCGATCTTCAGGACAAAACTGGATCTGACGCACCCCCTCTGTTACGGATACACCACAGAGTATCTGCCGGTGTTGGAGAGCGAGTCGACAGCAGTGAAGATGACCGGTAACACCTACAACAACCCGGTTAGATACACCTCAGCCCCGCTGCTGAGCGGATTTTCCTCAAAGGAAAACATCGAGAGGATCAGCAACAGCGTCTTCGCATGCGTGCACCAGGGAACAGGCAGGGTGATATCCATCTATGACGACACCAACTTCAGGGCTGTATGGTTCGGTACGCAAAGGATATTTGCCAACGCTGTCTTCTTCGGGCAGACCCTCAGGCAGGGAAGCAGATACGACCAATAGCTATATCCTCGATCTCCCGCAGGGCTTTCTCAAGGGATACAAACTGTGTCCGGTCGCCTGCCAGTTCGAGAAGTATCAGTCCGGCGGGCTCGCCGAAGTAAACTTCATTCACCCCCAGCCTGGTCCTGATGACACATCCGAAAGTGGTAAGCAGTTTCTGTACCTGTATCCCAAGGTCGTCACGCCGGGGCACAAGGGCGCCGAGCAGCGTGATGCCGACGCAATCCACCGGCGCATCAGAGGGGCCGTGTGAGAATACCATCTCATCCACGAAGATACCCTCAATCTTACCCAGTTTTGTTACCAGCTCTTCACAGTCGTCAGCGAGGCCTGCCAGGTGAATGACCATATACCCTTCACGGCTGCATCGCTCTTCGCTCAGCTCGTGAAAACCCAGGCGTGTGCTGATGACACCGGCGTGCTCCGACGGGTCTGTGCTTTCTGAACCAGCCCTGCCTCCTTGATCCTGTCGGTGATCTTGATTCCGATTATCCTGACCATAGTGCAATTATTTAGTAGTAAAGGTCCCTCTCTCCGTTCCTGATGCGGTCAATCTTCTTCCTGATGCTCTCCTTCATTCCCTCGTCGAGGTCTGCCATATTCTTCTCTATGGCCTTCCATCCCTTTTCGGCCAGGGCGGGAGAGGCATAGTCAACGATATATTCTGACAGTGTCGCTGTCGTTTGGCGTGGTAACGCTGATGAATGCAAACAGATTCCATAAATCCTCCCCATAACCCAGAGCCTGTAACAGGCAGTGCAGAAGGAGGGTATATAGTCGTTGTCTATGAGTTCGTCTATTACCTCCGCCAGCGATCTCTCATCATTGATCTTGAACTGTTCACGGTTCAGATTCTGTGTCTCATTCTTTGAAGCTGAATAACCGCCGAGCTCAAGCTTTGTCCCTCCGTCTATCTGTGACACTCCGAAAGCCATTGCCTCTGCCCTGACATCAGGCGTCTCGCGTGCTGTGAGAATCAGTCCTGTATAAGGAACAGCAAGACGCAAAATGGCGATCAGTTTCTTTAAAATTGTCGTCGCTGACATAATATTTGCCGTTCAGGTTCAGCATTGAAGCATCCTTGATCCTTGGAAGACGAAGATATAGGGTCCCACATTATAGCAGGCCTCGAGGTGGTCAGTATGCCTCACCAGTCCACATTACCTCGAACCTCCAGTCGTTCAATCCGAACAGCCGCCCCGATGCCCACGTCGTCAATGCCGGCCTCTCTGTGCCCGGTCAAGAGCAGTGAGCCTCCAGTTGTAATCACTCTTCTTACCACCGAGGTGAGAAAGCTTGTAGGCGTCCGGGTCATAGGTCTCCTGAAAGATCTGGTAGGTACCTATCCCTGAGCGGCCTACTGTGCGGAAGCCGTCAATATCAAGAGGGGCTGCGTTGATATTTACCCTTCTTATCTCACCCCTGCCTTTTCTGATACTGTAAACAAGTCTTACGGTATGGGCAATAAATTCCGGGTCATATTCAGGATGCTCGCCGTATACCAGTATGAGCCTCTTCTGGCCGTTATCCTCGAGTGCCTCAACCTCGGCAGTGATTTCAAGGTCACTGAGGGTCTTTCGTTTTGCTTCCTTGTTTGGTTACCCTGAAGCCGCGAGTACTGGCAGTTGTTGCTGCACTTGTTGCCGATATCAAGAGGGGCAAACAGTACTGATCCTGTTGCCATAGACCTTTTTCTTAAGCTCGCGTGCACCGGCCCTGATCTCCTCAACCAGATCGGCATCCGCGGCGTTAACTGAGAGACGCTGTCTCAGCAAGGGTGAGACGCTCCTTCGACAGTGATTTTGCGATCAGTTCCCTGACCCTTACCTTATCAGCCTTCGCATTGTTTAATATCGACCACAGCTCGGCGGGATCTATGAAAGGCTCCATCCGGCGATCCGGTATATTCAGTTTCTCAGGATTAAATTTCATTGTCTTTCTTATTGAATTCTTCCCTCTCGGATTAACACGCAAAGATACTCTTTTTCAGGCCGGGTTGCTCCATGTCAGATCAGCAATAC
>JAXHLF010000005.1:0-40538 GCA_034522515.1 Bacteroidales bacterium
TTTGCACGATCCTTGGTTCATTTACGTATTGCTCAATGCCGCAACAAGCGCTGGGTTCAGACCCTCAGGAGGAGTAATAAGGGTTGTGTATTCTCCTGTTTTCAGGCAAGAAGTATTGTAAACGAGAATTACCTTGAAAGTGATCAGATTATCAAATACAAAAAGGAGGAGTCTGCCATCAGGCCTTGCAAGGATAAAAATAGCTGACAGCAAGGGGGTAGAACTTGGGTCAAGATGGTACTACAATGGTGCCCACAGGCCTGGAATCAACTGTGATGTAAAGTTCAGACCTGCAACGCTCTCACGCCGTGATAAGGCAGAAATTTCCATAAAGGCAACTGATGCTGAGGGCAACGGAATTGAAACTGGTCTAAGCCGCTTCGGTCGTTAAGGCTGTCTGACAGGAGATAACCATTTCAAAGAGCTTGGTCAGGGACAAACTCCATTTCCCCTCCCTGTCATTCTTTTCTCACGGAGATGGTTTTACCTGGCGCGTAAATGAGCTACCTGATATTCTGTGATGAGAACGGGGACCTTCTCAAAGTCGCTGATGATGAAGAAATTATCTAAGGACTATCCCGGAGCCCGAAGGTCATCTCGTCAAGCGGACATGTGAGGGACGAGGGATGACCGGTATCGCCTGGCCGGTGAAAGCCTTTCACTCTCTTTTGTTGGGCGGACAGCACGCTGCGGTTTCACCCGGACCGGTCCGGAGGGTGGACTGCGCCTTTCCCGTCCGGGAGTATGGGAAGAAGGAGATAGTGATTCAGAAGCTGTCTTCTGATGTAAACGGTTATTATGTGGATCTCGATGATCCTTCCTCTTTGAGATGAAGCTTGAACAGGAGCCCGGCCCCTTTTTCCCTGACACGGCGCGTCTTAGAGACCTGAACGATGCAATCATCGGTATGCAGGTAATGAATATCTATAGACCCCTTCGTGCAAAAAAAATCCGTGACCCTTTACACGGAGGTCTTTCCAAATTTCTTCGGAGAGCCTGACCGCACCATACTGCTTTCTGAATATATTGAGCTGACAACCTTAAAGGAGGTCTTCAAGGAAATTGTACCCGGACTCTCGTTTTTCAACCGGCAGAAATGAAAGAAGCAGTCTCAGGCTGGTCAACAGGCGTCCTGGAGTATCATTCAGCTCGCCGCCGCTCGTGATAGTTGACGGTGTGCCAGGGTCTATGACCTGGAGAAGATTCTGGATATCCGCTCATCCGAGAAATTGAGCGAATAGAGGTCCTTAACACCCGGTATTTCATAGGAGATGTGATCCTTGACCGGGATAATTAATGTAGTTTCAAGGAAAGGAGATCTGAGCCTGCTGGAATTTGACGGGTCTGTCTTCAGACAGGAATATGATATGCTGCTTGACAGCTATAGAAGTGACAGCGCCGGATTATTCGACAGATATCCTGAAAATGAGTCGTCTTCCTGACCTCAGGAACACTCTTTACTGAATCCGGCAGTAATGACTGACAGTGAGGGGGAAATGCGGAAATTAATTTTCTGGACCTCAGATGAGACCGGGGAGTATATGGTGATTGTTGAGGGGTTCACCCATGACGGCAAGGTATGGCGGAAACGTTACCTCATTCACTGTCAGTAACTGATAAAATAAGTAATTCTGAAAATTAATTCTATTCTCCCGCTTTAAAGGATGGGCAATAATGTGGTTCCCCTCTGACATTATACGGATAATTTAGTAATTTTATGGTGCGGTTCCTTTTAAGAGGGACACGATGGTTCATGTCGGTAAAAACATGATACGCATGAGAAGAGTAATGTTGCTGATACTAATGGGTCTGACGGTTTCCTGCGGTTCACTGAGGAAGCCTTCTGCCACCATTGAGGAAGGCGAGCTAATCATCAACCGTAAATATGTGGGTGATTTCGTTGAACACCGCCAGACCGGGCCGGAAATCTGGGCGGCCCCAATATGATCTGGATCAAGACCTCAATGGAGGATGAGTAGGGTAAGATATTCCACCTACGGCAGGAAGTGCGAGTTGCCCGCAAAAACAGGTAAAAGGTGAGGGGGACCTTTTACAGTCCCGGTATAGTTTCAGGATACTGGGTTTACACGGTGGAGAATGACGCTTCTGTCTCATACAGGGCAACAGACCTTCAGCATGACCGGGCGGTTTTAGTAAAGGCCTGGTTCGAGTAAACCGGTTCACAGACGCAATGCCTTTGCCGATACAGGATTTTAAAAATTGGTATATTTAGATCCCTGAATCTGATGCCCGCCAAGTTAATGAATTACGGGCAACCTGATATAAATGAAGAGCATAATAGTTACAACTTTGAGAAGAAGTTCAACCGACGCCAGGGTTTTCAATCCAATGTTGTTTTTAGGCGCAACGATAGTAGCTTTTGTATTTGCCAACACGCAGCTAAGGGATGTTTATCTGAAACCATTAAGGAGACCGTTGTTGGCATTAATGCCGGTAACTTCGGCTATCGGCGGACGGTTGATTTTGTGGGTCAATGATGGTCTAATCGCCGTCTCTTTTCATGATGGGGCTTCAAGATAAAGAGGGAGCTGATCGATAATGCGAGCTGAACACCACCTCCGAAGGCAGCGCTTCCGCTTCCTGCCTACGGTTGGCGGCATGGCGATCCCCATTGTTTTATTATCTGTCTCTTGACGGGAATCCCTCCAGCGTAAGTGAGTCAGGGATTGCCGATGGCCACGGATATTGCGTTTTCACTTTGCCATATTAAAAATCCTCGAACGGGTTGCTGTGGGACTAAAAAGTTTTCCTGGCTGCTTTTGCGATCATTGATGACATCGGGGCGGTGCTCGTTCTTGCACTTTTCTACAGCTCATGCATCGATTGGCTGATATTCCTATCCCCAGCCATTCCGACGGCCATACTGGTGGCACTTAGCCTTCAGGAACCTCTTTTTTCCGAAATATTTTCATCTGCTCTGCGGCATCGTTATCTGGTATTTCTTCCTCAAGTCAGGCATTCACCCCACCATTGCAGGTGTGCTTCTGGCGTTTACAATACCCTGAGACAGAAGACCGACCTGAAGACCTTTTACCGGGAAAGTGGGTGAGATACCTGATGAGATAAGAGCTGCTAACAGGGATCATCCTCCTTCTTACCTCTGAGCAGATGGAACAGATTGATGATCCTGAAGAATGGACTCAAAAGGTGCAGTCGCCTCTTCAACATATAGAGCATGTGCTACAGGGTTGGGTGGCATACCCTTCTCATTCCTCTTTTTGCCTTTTTCAATGCGGGGTTGCCTTCAGTTCCGGAATAGATCCGGATCTGCCCCTGAATCACCAGCCTTGCACTCAGTCTCTTCCTGGGAAGGACCATTGTGGAGTAACAGTTTTTTCATACTTCGGTATCAGGCTGAAAATCCCAGTCTGCCACTGGGTGTATCTTTGGGGTCGGATAGCAGGGACAGCATCTTGTTTTGCCAAGGTGGGGTTCACAATGTCAGTGCTCATAGCCAACCTGGCCTTTGCCAATGCTGCTGTTGTGCTGATGGACTCAGCCAGAGTTAGGAATCCTGGCTGGTTCAATGGTATCAGGTGTTCCGGATACCTGATGCTGGAGGTACTGCCGTCAGGGGAGCGGTCAGATACCTGACAGGTGAAGGGTTTGCATGACATCAACAAGGATCTTTGCCTTCATAGCGCTTATACCGCATGGGTCACCTGCGTGAAGGAATCAGGGAGATAAAGGAGAGGATGCATGGAGGGTTCAGGTGCAGGTCATCCACTTAAATAACCTGCGCGCGTGACGATGCAGATTCCGGTCAAACGCAATTCAACCGATAAGGCAAGGCTGGCAGAAGCACTGCGCGGATTTGCCGCCACCGAGCATCCGGTTACCGTCGATCTTAACGGGTACGGCGCGTTTCCCCCAAGGGTAATATTCATAAAAATTATTCAACCCGGTCCGGTTATGGAACTGCATTCGCGTCTTAAGAAAGTGCTGCTTGAAGAGCTGCATTTCGATCAGGACGAGGTCATGAAGACTGTTCAGCCACATATGACCGTAGCGACGAGGGATCTGACAAAAGCCTCATTCAGTGAAGCCTGGGCGGAGTTTGAGGAGAAGGAATTCAGCGCTTCATTTGACGTGGGTAGCATCTTCCTCCTGAAGCATAACGGCAGGAGCTGGGATATCTTTGAGGAATTTCCATTCAGGGAAAATGGATAGGAGGGGGTTTATATCCGGAAGTGCCCTTGCTGCAGCAGGCTGGATTTCGGCAGGCCGGTATGCAGTGAATGCGGAATCGCTGCATGGCGAAAATGCAGTCATGAGCGGATCAGGAATATATGAGCTTTTCAGGACCCCGGAAGGTAGATACAGGCCTTTCGTGAGGTGGTGGTGGAACGGTAACAAGGTGGAGGCCGGGGGGGTGGTGAGGGAGCTCCGGCTGCTGAAGGAAGCAGGAATCGGCGGTGTGGAGATGGACCAGATTAAGCCCCCCTAGCGCTTGAGGGTGATGACCTGGGCAAACCATCGCTGCAGTGGCTAACCGATGAGTGGATGGGTATGCTGAGGGTCCGTTGAAGAGAAGCAGCGTCACTCGGGATGACCTGCGACCTGATTGTCGGATCAGGATGGCCCTTCGGGTCAGAGGATTTAAGTGAGGAGGAGCGGTCACGCATTGTGGCAGTTACCGTCACCAAGCTGGCGGTCCTCTTCCCGCACCGCCGGTCTCAAGGGACGGAATCCTTTGCCGGGGCTAGCCCTTTTTGGGGTTATCCATGGGCCGGGCGCACAAGCCGGCTCCTGTCACTGACACTGGTGCCGGATCCGTTGCAGAGCACCGGGCAGATTACAGATCTCTCCGACAGAACAGAGAGTGAGTATATCAACATTTTCATCCCGGAGGGAAACCACGCCCTGTATGCGCTTGTTGAGATCACCGGCTTCATGGAGGTTATCAACGGCTCTCCCGGAGCCAGCGGGCCTGTGCTCGATCATTTCAGCGAAACGGCGGTCAGGAGATGCTGTTGAGCGCATGTCTGATGCCATTGAAACGAACACCGGTCCGCTCACAAACACCTCCGCGCGCTGTTCACTGACAGCATGGAGCTGGAGGGGTGGAACTGGACCGCAGACATGAGAAGTGAGTTCAGCCGGAGAAGGGGGTATGATATATTTCCGTTCCTTCCCTTCGTGCTGTTCCGGACGGGTGCCATGGGAAATGTTACAGACACGGGTTATGGCGTCTCCCTTGGTCAGGCCTTCGAAGAGATGGTCAGGCGGATGAGGTATGATTTCGAGACCACAAAGGCAGAGCTGCTCGAAGAGAGGTTTCTCAGGACTTTTGCTTCCTGGTGCAGTGCCCTCGGTGTCAGCTCGCGAATGCAGGCATACGGACGGGGGTTCTTCCCCCTGGAGAGCAGCATGGCCATCAAACAGTTACCAGAGGGAGAGTCATGGACGATGAACTGGCTCAGGCACCGCATAGGAGAGGAGATGCCGGAGAGTGATTACCGCAGAGGCAGGGCATATACCATGGTCAACAAGTATGTCTCATCTGCGGCTCATCTGAGCGGGAAGAGGCTCGTCAGCTGCGAGGAGATGACGGACACGTACACTGTCTTCAATACGTCACTTGAAAATCTTAAGATCAGGGGATAGGGCAGCGACCAGAGCATAATATCGGGGGTAACACATTCTATTTTCCACGGGTTCATTTGCTCGCACAGGAGGCCCCTTGTATCCTGGCTGGATAAGATACGGAGGCTACTTCAATGAAAACAATAACTGGTGGCCGCATTTTCATCTCCTGAATGAGTACAAGGGACGTCTCTCTGCCTTGCTACAGCAGTGCGACATGTACGCAGACATTGCCATACTGCCTCCCACGGCTGACATGTGGAGCCGCATCGGCATGCAGAATGAGCCTTTCCCTTCGGTTTTGCACGCCGAATACCTCTCGCTGGTATGGGAGGCCATAGTCAAAAACGGCAACGGATGCGACTATGTCTCAGAACGGATACTGGGATGATGCAAAGATTGAAAGAGGGTATATTCATTTCGGCTCAAGGAAATACCACACCCTCTTTCTGGTTCAGATCGAAAGCCTTGATCCTGATGTGGCCGGTAAGCTTCTTCAGTTTGTGCGGTCAGGGGGCAGGATCTTTTGCATTGAGACCTTTCCGTCTGGGTCTGCAGGCTGGCTGAACCATCAGGACCGTGACAGGAGTGTAACCCTGCTTGTTGAAAAGATGAAAGCATATCCGCACAGGTTCATCTTGCTTAAAAAGCCCGAAAATGACTTTATAGGCTGGTACAGATCTGTGCAGGAACGTTACAGGATACTACCCTATCTCAGGATTGAAAATCCCGGTCCCTATTTGATGCATACAGGTATTGTGCAGATGACGGGTCAGATTATATCTTCATTGTAAACTCTCATTTACATGATTCGCATGAGACAAGGATAGTCTTTACCGGGGATATCCCGGCTAAGGGAAAGTGTTCCCGTCTGCGAATTCGTCGAACAGGCATTCGCATGAGAGCCATACCGGACCGTGAAGGAGGCCTCAGCCTTGACCTGGGTCCGGCCGAATCAGTTCTTTTCGTTTTTGACCGTGAAAAAGTTTCAGGGGAATGGAACCCGCTGCCGACGACCGGCAGCGACACACGGGTGATCACGGAAGGCTGGAAGGCTGAATTCAGGCATTGCCGTGACGGCTCGGTGAAGGAGGTTGCGATAGACCGCCTTGAGGATCTTAAAGAGATGCCTGATTTCGTTCACTTCTCCGGATCGGTGACATACCGCAACACAATCTGGAGTGAGGACAATGAAGGAATTGCCCTCAACCTGGGGAAGGTTTACGGTACTTCAGAAGCTCAGGGTGAACGGAAAAGGCTGCGGTGTGCAATGGTACGGCCGCAGGATCTGGGACATCTCGGAATAACATGAGACCGGGAGAGAACCTGATAGAGGTGGAGGTCACCACCTCTATGGGCAACTATATGAAATCACTAACTGACAATCCGACGGCACAGTACTGGACCAATGAGGGCAGGAAGATCCAGCCCTTCCAGTCAATGGGCATGACCGGACCGGTCAGTTATTATAAAATATAAACCCCACCTGATTGAACTCAAACATCTATGCAAGCAATTCATCAACCGGGCGAAGCGGGCCTGACGAAGTCAATCATGTGCGGTTATCCCGTTTCACGGGCACAAGCGGATAGGAACTTTGGGATTAAATTGATCAGGGATGATATGAAAACCAGGACAATCTGCTTATCAGTTTTTATTCTCGGAGCTTTGTTCCAGTTAGGCGAAGGATTACAATGCATCAATGTTCGGTGTTAAAACTCAACGGCACCACATTGAATACCAGCTCAATTCAAAAGGGCATAGACTATATCAGCGAAAACGGCGGCGGCCGTCTGGTCTTTTATGTGGGCCGGTATCTTACGGGAACCATCTATCTCAAGTCAAATGTCACGATCCAGCTTGAGGAGGGTGCCATCCTGGTTGGTTCGGTCAACCCGTTTGACTATGAGATGAACCATAACTGGACAGCGCTAATCTTTGCACTTGACCAGCAGAATATAGGTATTACGGGCAAGGGCGTGATAGACGGACAGGGTTTCCAGGTGGCATATAACCTTGTTGACATGATCCACAAGGGGGTGGTAAGGGATCCGCTGAAGTATGACCGGCCGCGTGAGACCATCAGGCCGCAGAACATCTATTTCAGGGGCTGCCGGAATATTGTTATCAGGGATATTTTGCTGAAAGACCCGGGAAGCTGGAACCAGCAGTACGACCAGTGCCGTAACCTGGTTATTGACAACATCACTGTCGATAGCAAGTCATACTGGAACAATGATGGCGTGGATATTGTCGACTGTGACAGCGTGGTGGTGTCAATTTCATACTTCGATGCAGCCGATGACGGCATCTGCCTCAAGTCGCATAATGCCAGTTTTGTCTGTCAGAACGTTTACATATACAATAATACTGTCCGAACCAGCGCCAACGGCATCAAGTTCGGCACGGTGGGCCACGGCGGGTTCCGGAATATACGCATTGTCAACAACCTGGTCTTTGATACATACAGGTCGGCGATAACCTTTGCGGCCGTTGACGGCGGTTTCATTGAAAACATTATTGTTGACAGCCTGAGGTCAATAAACACGGGTAATGTTATTTTCCTGAGGATAGGAGAGAGGAGTGCCGGTAAGAAGGGGAGGATGAACGGGGTGACCATCTCGAATGTATATGCCGAGGTGCCGGCAACCAAGCCGGATGGGGGATACAACTACGAGGGCCCGGTTGAGGATCTGCCACGGAACATCTCACCTTCAGCGATAGTGGGCATGCCTGACGCATTGATTGAAAATATAACATTGAAAAACATTGAGATACATTACCCGGGCGGCGGGAACCCTAATTATGCAAAGGTGGGTCTTGATGAGCTTGACAGGGTGCCTGAGATGGGTGCAAGCTATCCCGAGTTCTCGATGTTCAAGGAGTTGCCGGCATGGGGCTTTTACATCAGGCATGCAAGGGGCATAACTTTTGAAAATGTAAAGCTGGTATGTGATAAGAAGGATTACCGTACAGCGGTAGTGCTTGACGATGTTCACGGTGCGACCTTCAGGAGTTTGAAGGTTGCGGAACCGGGAGGCAGGAAGGATCCGGTGTTTCATCACAGTTCCACCGATGTAAAACTGTAAATAAAAGCCATGGCGTGCCACTCAATTTTTAATCTCGGGCATGTTGGCAGCAATACCCTTAAAAATTCTTATTTTAGTAACCTTAGTTTGATTTAAATAAACCCCTATGACCTATGGAATCTAGCGATCAGTACAATTTCAGTCTTTTCACTCCACGTAACCGGCATGGCAGGAAGAACAGGAATGTCATCTTCACAATGCTATTGATCTGGGCAGTGTCTGTTTTCGGCTTCCAGATACTTCTGCGGATAATTGAGAAGCCAGTGCCGGAAAAGGCACTTACACTTTTTGAAGCAGAGTGGTCTCATGCTACCGGTGAAAACGGCGATCAGGCAGATTATCAGACTCTTCTCCACTCACTCCTGATGGCAAGAGGGAAGATTACGGTCTCGGCGTCCGATCAGCAGCTTCTCTCGAGCGGCAATAAGCAACGTAACTTTCAATTTAGTACCTGACACTGTTAAGGCTTTGCTGGGCGGGAAGGTCTGGAGCTTGAGGCTATGCACTCTGAAATTATCAACTTAAGGGGCCAGCCCTACATGGATCTCAAATTACGTATAACAGGAAGCCAGCGCGCGGTGTAATAACGATGCTGGAGCCATATACGGGATTTGGAACAACCAGGCTGGAGGCTCCCATACTGGCTGCAAGCCTGCAGAGGAATTATCCCGGATCACTGACTGATTCTTCATTTGAACGTTTGCCAGCGCTGATGAGATTATATATGACTCATAACCAGTCGGTACTCACTGATACCAGGTTCCTGGGCTTCCCGTTCCATTACTTCTATACTGCCGTCTTTCTGCTGGTGCTGTTTGTGGCGCTGTGTATTGTTTACAACAAACTGGTAGAATGGCGCTTAAACAAAGAAGGCATTGTTGAATAAGCTTAAGCAGACAGATATGAAAAAAATATACTTCACATTTATTCTTCTCCTTTGGGGGACTATATCATTAAGTGCGCAGAACCTTACCCAGCTGGAAGGCAGTTTCAAGACAGGTCCGGCCATTATCCTGATTGCGATTCTTATAACATTTGTTCTGGTCGGCATTTTTTTCCGGGCAAAAGATCCGGCCGACTATTATGCAGCCGGAAGGAAGATCTCGAGGGTTGGCTCGGGCATGGCTATCGCCTCCAACTGGATGAGTGCAGCCTCGGTTCTGGGCATGGCCGGTATGATGTACGGCTTCGGTTACAATGGGCTGGCTTACGTAGTTGGCTGGACTGGGGGCTATGTTCTCCTCCTTATACTGATGGCGGCACAGATAAGAAAATATGGGAAATATACAGCTCCGGATTTTATCGGTGACCGTTTTTACTCGCGTGATCTGAGGATTGTGAGTGCAATATTCACCATTCTGATATCATTTGCATATTGTGTAGGTCAGTTCGGAGGCATAGGTTTGATGTTCAAGTGGATACTTGGGCTCAACTACACCTGGGCAGTGATCATAGGCTCCTCTGTGGTGTTGCTCTACACCCTGATCTCAGGTATGATAGGTGCGACGAAGAACATGCAGATACAATACGTTATAATAGTAATCTCTTTCCTGCTCCCTGTATTTATACTTGCATATAAATTTGACTATTTCTGGCTCCTGCCTCAGATTGGCTACGGTGCTGCCGTAACGGACATTGTACAGGGTATTCCGGCACCAAATATCTCTGACGGTGCCGCCCTGCTAAATGCCTATGGGCACGACCTGGCAATAGTTCCCAGTCCTGAATTTGCAATGCCGTGGGATCCCTCAACAGGCACAACCTTCTTCCAGTGGATGGCCATCTGTTTTTCCCTTATGGTAGGCACAGCCGGGCTTCCCCACGTGATACAGCGTTTCTATGTTGTGCCGAAGATAACGGATGCTAGGTGGTCAGTTGTATGGGGGCTCTTCTTCATATGCCTTGTCTACTGGACTGCTCCGGCATATGCAACATTCGGTAAGCTTCTCTCATCAAATCCCGAGGTCGGGGTACTGGCCAAGGATGCAATAGTGGTCTATACTGCCCAGCTTGGAGGTGTAAATTCGCTGGTTGTTGGCCTGCTGGCGGCGGGAGCTGTCTCGGCGGCTTTTTCAACTGTTTCAGGCCTGCTTGTTGCCGGAGCCTCCGCTTTTTCTCATGATCTCTATGTAAAGGTTATCAATCCCTCTTCTACCCCGAAGCAGCAGCTGAAGATTGCCCGTCTCGGAACGGTACTCATGGCCGCGCTTGTGACCGTTGTGGCTCTCATGAAACTGGGGTTGATAGCTCAGCTTGTCTCCGTCGCCTTTTCAATGGCGGCATGTACAATATTTCCGCTGTTCCTCCTCGGAATCTGGTGGAGCGGGTCTAACAGGGCAGGTGCAAAGGCCGGGTTGTTTGCCGGAAGCCTTGTTACGGTAATCGCCCTGACCTATTTCATCGTTGGCCTGAGGGGAGGCAGCCTTCCGGGGCAGGCCTTCATATCATACTGGCTGAATGTATGGTATTTTGCATGGATCGGGGCGCCGCTGGCCATTATTGTCAACATTGTTGTTTCTAAATTTACCAAACCCACTCCGCTTGAGATCAAGAAGTTTCTGGCAGAGCAGGTGCATAATTGATGAGCTTAAAAGATCTGACTGTTATATCTCCTGGCACAAGGAAAATTCTGACGATCACCATTTCGGTCGCGGCCCTGGCAGTAATCTTTGCATTCTTCTACTACCGCGGAGTTAACAGGTCGGAGGACCCCCGTGTTGCGGAGGCCCGGAGATATATGTCCGAATATGACAGGATGGCCGGCGGACCAGACAGCTATGCCTTTTTTCATCTCCTTGATTCAGCCGGCAGAATCTACAGCAGGGAGTCCGGTTATGAGACATCTTGGGAGAGGGGAGTTATCTATAACAACAAGTGCAGCGGCCTGTTGCTGATGGCCATTTATGACAGCACCCTGACCGGTCATGAGAAGCAAAACCTGTTGGAACTGTCTGTCATATACTGTGACAGCAGCATATCGGTCTATAACCTTTGGCTAGATGAATGGGTAGAGCTGCCTGAAGATTCTGTCGCTCTTCGTGTGCTCGCCGGGATGAATGAAGATGATGCCGCTTTTACCGGGCTTAGCTACAAGAAAATTTCCGGGAAAAGGGTCAAAGATGTAATGCTTGCCATGATTGAAACCCCCAGGCGGCTCTCCGTGAGCTACACCAACAAGGCCACGGCATACCGTCACCTGATGATGCAGGATTCAGCTCTCATATACTATGAAAGGGCTTTGTCATTATGGAAGGATAACCGGACTGCCGAGAGTAATCTGAGCGTGCTTCTCGGAGGGGAGCCGGTTAAAACGGGAATTATTAAATCGCTTTTCCCTCCTGACAGGAAGGAAAGGTGAAAGGCAGGAGTTCATTGTTGTCAGTTAATTTTGTTGTAAACAGAAAATAAAACAAGCTAAAATGAAAAGGGTAGCTGTATTAATTGTTTCTCTTATTTTGCTTCTGCCGGAGGCAGGGGCTCAGGAAGCAGGCCAGACCTTTGGCATTAAGTTCTCAGGGTTTGTAAAGACCGATATTTTTTATGACTCCAGGCAGTCATCCGCCTCCAACGGCCTGAGGGAGGGTCACTTCTATCTTTATCCTGATGACATCCTGTATGATGATGACATGAATGATCTGAATGCCAATCCTTCATTTCACATTCTCAATATACAAACCAGGATAAGAGGTGACATTACCGGGCCTGATGCTTTCGGAGCAAAGACTTCAGGGGCGATTGAAGCCGAGTTTTTTGGTACCAGCGAGAGTGACCTCAACGGCTTCAGGCTGCGGCATGCATATGTAAAAATGGACTGGCAGAAGGTAAGCCTTCTTGCCGGACAATACTGGCATCCGATGTTTCCGGCGGAGAACTTTCCGGGAACCGTCAGCTTCAATACCGGCGTTCCTTTTCTTCCGTTCAGCCGTAACCCGCAGGTGAGGCTTGTCTATCATGCCCGGGAAGGTCAGCTTTACACTGGTGGCATACTCACAGCGCGACTTTACCTCATCAGGACCGGACGGTAACAGCAGTAAGTACATCAGAAACAGTGGGACGCCCGGGATGCATTTCCAGGTAAAGATGCCTGCCGGTGGCAATCTGACAGCATGGGCAGGTGTGGATTATAAGACTATCAGGCCGGAGATCAGAACTTCAGCCAACATTGAGACCGATGTCACCGTGGGGAGCCTGGCAGCGTTTGCGACTCTGAAACTCAAGACAAAACCGCTTAATCTCTCAGTAATGGGAGTTTACGGGGAGAATGCAAGTGATATGGTTATGATTGGCGGATACGCTGTGTCTGACATAACCGATCCCATTGACCAGATCAGGGAGTGGACGACCATTAACAGTGCCGGATTCTGGTTTGATATGAGTACCAGAGGAACAAGGACTGTCGTAGGCCTCTTTACCGGCTACAGCAAGAACCTGGGTTCGCGTGACCCTGTTGAGGGGATTTTTTATGGAAGGGGAAACAATATTGATCATCTCTTCAGGATCTCTCCGAGATTAACCGTTACTGAAGGGAAGCTGACCATTGCGGCGGAGCTTGAGAACACCCTGGCAGCCTACGGGACGATGGAAGATGACGGCAGGGTGACAGATACCCATAATGTTACAAATATTCGTCTGCTGGTCAGCCTGATATATCGCTTCTAGATGGTAACGGAATGGAAATCATTCCCTGCTTTCAGAACCATATTATTTATATCGTCAATTGCTCTTGCAGCCAGGAATTGCATATCCGCGTACCTGACCCTGAAATCAACCCTGTTATCCGGTTCCCGGCCGCTGTTAATGCATGATGCCTGGTGCGAAAGGCGAATATACGAAAGGTCTTTCCATGCCCTCAGGGCATCTCTGAGCAGCTCCGGGCTGATATGTTTTCCGGCGTGCAACTCAAGTATCCTGTCTACTGTTGAGAGTCCTTCAAGCCCGTGTTTCAGAGCATAAAGCCTGATAACTCCCGTGAGTGGCATAAGTATCCTTTTAATATCAGTGGTCTCCTCGGAGAGTGCTGAATGTGAGGGGTTGAATTGTTTAAGTGCCATCGACATATGGTAGAAGAATATGTCGCTTGCCTGAAGGCTTGTTTTTATGTGTTCCCTGAGTTCATTGCTGAGTGAAGCATCGCCGTAACAGAACCTGAAGTCGAAAAATATGCTTACATCAAGTATTTCTGACGGGCCGGGTATCCTTATCCAGTCAGAGAAGTAGCTCTTCCATCTGTTGAGTGGCTGGCACCATTTCGGGTTACCTGCCATATTATTTCCCCTGCAGAGATGAAACCCGACACTGTCAAGCATTTCATTTATTCTTTTCCCCAGAGAAAGGAAGTAATCCTCCGCTTTTTTCAGTTTCTCTCCTTCGAGGTTTTCAAAGATGAATGCGTTATCCTGGTCTGTAAGAAAGCTCTGTTCCCTCCGGCCGGCGCTGCCTGTCTGGATAAAGGCAAAGCGGCAAGGGGGATTGCCTTCAGCCTCTATGCAAAGATCAATCACTTTAGAACAAATGGCATCTGCAATGGAGGAGATGTGCAGCAGCAATGTGTGAGGGTCTTCATAGCCGGGCACCATTGCAAGTGATGCCTTATGGCTGTCATGGTATATCTTCCTGAGGCCTGAAACCGTTACTGTCCGGGAGATATCATTCATGATCAACCCCGGTGCCATGGAAGGGGCATGCGCAAGTTCCTCATTTGTTATCATACCTGAAAGCCTGCCGTCAGTTGTAACTACAAGAAGGCATCCGCCTGTACTGTTCCTGATTTTCTCCATTGCTGCGGCGACTTTCGCATCTTCACTGATGAATACGGGAGGTGACTGCATGAATCTGAAGATCTCGGAGGCTGGTGAAGCGCCCTCAGCTATTCCGGAGCCAATACTGCCGGCATCGGCAACTCCCATTGGATCACCCGAACTGTTGAGGACAATGATCGCTCCGGTTTTAGTCTCCTTCATCAGTGAAACTGCTCTTGTGAGGGGCGTGTTATCAATGCAGGTGAGAGGGGGCTTCATTATGGCCGAAACGGGTGCTCCCGTTATGTATGAGACGCCGAAGGCGTCATTACCCGCAAGCGGAAGTCCATGGCCTGAAGAGGAGGCTGACAGATATTCAATGCTTCCGTCGCACCATTTCTCATCAGTGCCGTTATCGGTAATTATAATAGTTACAAGCGTCCAGGCTTCCGTGCCATTTTTTCTCCTGATGACTACCTCCATGTTAGATATGTTCCGCCCTTTCCCGAGGGTATGTCTGACCTGATCGAGCTGGTGAGAATCGGCAAACAATGCTTCAGGATTAGCCTGATGCAGTTCCTTCAGGTCAGAGTACCCGGTAATATTCAGTGCAGGAGCTGTTGCCTGGATGAATTTCGGTTTTTTCCCGTAGGTAATGCGAAAAAACCCAGTAGCGGTATTCTCAAGAAGTGACGCCGGCAGTTGCATGCCGGATGCTGATGTCATGTTTTTTGCCGGCCGGATCACGATAAGCACTCCCTGCCGGTCTCCAAAAGTTATCCTTGACAGATCTGCATGGCATGAGACCTGGCGTCCTGTTCCGGTTTTGAGCACACATTCAACATATTGTCTGGCTGTCAGCTCTTCGTACAATTTTTCGTGAGTATCAGTATCAAAGATCCCCTGTGATCCAAGGATTTCTGAAATGGGCCGGTCAATTATCTCCTCACCGGTGTATCCGATCCATGACAGCAGGGTCTTGTTGGCCTGCAATCCCTGGTCAGACCATATTAACACCCCTTCGGAGGCAGCCTCGGCAAGCGTTCTGTAGAGCTCCCTGGACTTTCGGAGCTCCTCTTCGGCCCGGCTTCTCTTCTGTTCTATCTTATGGCTCTGGCTTGAAATTCCAAGCAGAAGGGCGAAAATGACCAGCCCAAAAATACCGGATATCGCAAGAGCCTTGAACTCCATACGCCTAATCTCTGTCCTGACATCTTCAATATAAATGCCTGTACCGATAACCCATCCCCATGGCTCGTACAGTCTGACATATGACAGTTTGGGAACTATTCGGGTAGAGTCATCATTCCATTGCCACATATACTCAACATAGCTCTCGCCCCGGTCAGCGACGGCACGTACAAATTCGACAAAGATGGCCTTGCCCCGGGAATCATGAAAATCTGTCAGATCGATGCCGTTAAGGTCGGGACGGTAAGGGTGTACAATCATTACCGGATGCCTGTCCGTTATCCAGAAGTAATCCTTCAGATCATCGCCGTACCTTATCCTGTTTATTGCTGCCATGGCCTGCTCCTGTGCTTCGGGTCCTTCAAGTGCACCATCTTTTTCCAGTGAATGGTAGTGCTCCAGCAGGCTGTAGACTGAAGCGGTCATTTCATGCAGGAGGTCTCTTTTCCGTTCCATCATGACCTTTTCAAAGCCCGGAATCAGGTAAAGGAAGATCATTCCTGCAAAAAGTATGATAGCCAGCAGGGCGGGCAGGTCTATCTTAAGCAGGAACAGTTTTCGTTTTCCTTTTGCAGAGGTATCTTTCATAATATTGTTCTAAGTGACTTTTTCATGCTTCAGGTATAACATTCTTGTTTCGGTATCGAGTATGGAAAATGAAGTCCTGCCGTTACCTCCAGTGACAGGTGGAAGCAAGATCATGGCCATCTCATCTCCCAGGTATATCGTGTCATTCGGGACCGGATGAATGGCGCGCAGGAAGGAGAAAGACCTGCGATGTGAGAAGTAAGCAAACGGCTTGTGAGAGTGGCCTGAAAGGGAGTAGTTTATCGCGTGATGGCTCATGAACTTCCACAGTTCACTGATATGATGCTGTTTTGCAACATGCCTGGTAGTGGAGCCTGTGAAATCGGGGCAGATGTAATGTGAAAGAAGAAGGGTCAGACCGTTTTCCGATACAAGTTCATATTCAGGGATCAGATTAAGGTAAGCCATTTCCTCATCTCCCAGGTCATTGGGATCTTCGCCGTCAAATGACCATACGAGGTTTTCCGAGGCCTCTCTTCTGGCTGAAGGCGCCATGTTGAACCAGTTCTCCGGGTGTCTGAATCCGTTTGACCAGGCGGGAAGTCTCCTTGCCGCAAAGAGGTCATGGTTGCCGGCCACAACCCATCGGCAGGCTGAACGGATGAGAGCGACGCACTGCCTGGCACTTCTCCGGAAGTGATAGTTGTAGAATCTCCGGTCATACCCTGCTATATCGCCAAGGCAGGCAAGCTCATCGCACCGGTTAGTTTCGGCCATCTTCAGAACAGCCTCGAGCATTGTTACATTTTCGTGGATGTCTGTTATTAATCCGATCTTCATAACCAGTGATTGTAGTGGTGGATCTGCCTGATTTCCATTATTTTCTTCTGATCCTCCGGCTAAAGTAAGTCATCGCAGTCAGAAGGAGAAGGGTTATTATGACCGCCCAGTAATTTATATCACGCGATTCAGCATACATGATATAGTCATCCGTCAGGAAATCGTTGCCGGTGACCGGCCATGCCAGGGTCCCGTCATCCATCGCATAGCCGTTTGTTGATTTTAATCTGGCAGGCATTACTATCTGCATCGTATAGCTTTCGAAGAGCCACGACCTCTCAAACTTGTTTTCAGTTAATGTGAGGGCACTGTCAAATTCCGGTTTGAATTTTGCATATAGGCTGTCTCCAAAAACTGCTGTAAGTATCCTTTCAGCTTTTGCATCAAACCCGACAAGACTGTAAAAGTCATTCTCGTGAGATCTCAGGATTTCAGTTGTAACAGAGTCTTTGCCGGATGAGTCGCAAAGGGCACCCGCATCTTCTATGAATTCTGAGATCAGTGACCCCATCATCCATTGTTCGGTGTGCTGCTGGACCGAATCAATCAGGCTTCTGAAATGAAGACTGTCCGGTCCCATAGTCGATTCAAAGCTTATCTTATCGGGGAGCTCCAGAAAAGCGATCTCTTCCGGTTTAAGGTAGTCGGACATGGGATAGCCATGGAGAAGGCTTCTTTCACATTTTTCAGCAAAGTACCAGGTTGTGGTGAACCATTTGAATTTCCGGCTGAAAACCGCGGTTCTGGTTACTGAGCTGTTTGTTGCCGTATCTGCCAGATAAGCTTCATTTATGGCCTCAGCCGATTCGAACAGTTTTTCGGCAAGAATGAACCACGTTGTGTCCCCTTCAGCGGAGATGAAGAGAGAATCCTTAAGATTCCATGTGCTGTCAACGGGTACCTTGAATCCGTAAGTATTCGAGATGAATGATGAGTGGCTCATTTCCACCTTTCTCAGCACGGAACCGTTTCGGCCAACCATATTGGTTACCGTTGTTTCCGGGCCCTCGCATGAGATGAATGCCATGAGAAGAACCAATGTCACGGATATTTTTCTTTTCATGATGTTGGTTGTGCCTCCTTCTGCACCATTATCAATGACCAAGTTACGCAGATTTGAATGATTTGCCAGTCACTTACCCTTTAAAGTCCCGAAAATTGAGAATATTAGTATAATTGTGAATTATTTCACCCTGAAAAATATTTTCGATGGAGACCAATTACTCAGACTTCTGTCATGAGGGTGCAGGCTTCAAGGTTGAGTTTGCTGCCCTGCCGACAGGAGTGGAACTTCTGACCGTTATTTTCACGCCACCGGAGCCGTACGACGCTCCGCCGGTTATATTCATCCCGGGACTGGCTTCCGTTATTGAGAATTTCAGGGAGACAGTCATCGAGCTTACAAGGCATCATACGGTTTATTATGTTGAAACCAGGGAAAAAAAGAGCGCGAAGATAACCCGAAATCACAGGTTCACGGTTGAGGACGTCGCGTCTGATCTTGTTCATTTTGCGGAAAAACGGTTTCCTGCCGGGTCAGCCTATGTCATGGCGGGTTATTCGCTCGGGGCAACAGCCATCGCAGAGGCTTTTCCGGCGCTGGCGAACAAGCCTGAAAGAATTGTTCTTGTTGAACCCAACAGCTCCTTCCCTTTTGAGGGGTGGCTTTTGTTTCTGGCCAGGGCTGCCCGGGTAGTCTATTATCCGATAAAACCGTTTCTCAAATGGTACCTGAGGCATTTTCGCATCAATCTCGCCGAGGATTATGAGATGTACCGCATCAACTGCAGGATACTGGACTCTGCCGAGCCGGTGCGCATCGGAGCAGCCATACGTCACCTGAGCGGCTACCGGATGAACGGATGCCTGAACGAAATAACCGTCCCGGCGCTGGTGGTGGTTGCCTCAAAGGACAGGTTCCACAGCCATGACGAAGGTATGGAAATAGCCCGGCAGATAAAGGATGCCGGTTACATTGACCTTGAAGACAACAAGAGGACCCACAGTGCTGAGATGGGCCGGATAATAAGTGATTTTATTTCTTCTCCGGTACAAATACCATCTCAAGCAGGTCAGCACTGGCAAGATATTTCCTGACCATCTTTTTCATGCTCTTGACAGTGGTACTGTTAAGGATGCCGGCAAAATTCCTTTCGTCATTATTATCAATTCCGTAGAGGTAATAACTGGTTACCGTAGCTGCCCAGTAGCTGTTGTGCTGCTTATCCTCCTCGCGGTTTTTCAGCATGTTGCTTACAGCCTTTTCAAGATTTACCTGCGAAGGGCCTTCAAGGGCAATTCCCTGCAATTCCCTGTAGATTATTTCTTTAAGGTCAGCAGCTCTTGCAGGATCGCATTCAAATGCGATAAGCAGATCAGCTTTCTCAACAGGTCTCTTATGCGAAGTAGCGTTGGTGCTGACACCGTATGTACCACCCTCTTCCTCTCTCACTTTCTCCGTATAGATCAGGTCAAGAATTCCCTTCAGAACGTCCATCATCAGGTTGTTTTTCGGGTTAAACCTCAGGTTGGCGGAGTAGTTCATTATAACCGTTGCCTTTGGTGTGGCAAGCGGAATCGGGATCTCTTTACGGACAATACCCCCGGGTTGCCTGATACCAAGGTCTTTCCAGGTCTCAGTGATGTTTAATGAAGGCAGCGATCCTATATACTTTTCAGCCATTTCGCGTGCAACCTGTTCCTCCACGTTACCCGTGATAAAGAAGGTGAATGCCGAAGCATCATCAAAAGCAGTCTGATAGATGTGGTTTACATTTTCATAGCTGATCAGCTTCATTGATCTCAGGGGTCATGATGAAGGTGCGCGGATGGTAGTCTGTCAGGTTCATTGACAGGCTGTCAGACATGATCTTGTTGGGATTTTTCTGCATTGCTGTTACGACGGCAGTATAGCGTCCGATTATGGCGTTATAGGCTTCTCTGTTGTAGTTGGGTCTTGCAAAGCGGAGGTAGAGGAGTTGCATCATGGTCTCAAAGTCCTTTGGTGTGGATGAGCCTGAAATTGTCTGCATTGTCTCCTGCAGTCCGAGCGATACGGAGGCTTTCTTTCCGGCCAGCATTTTCGTCAGGGCTACGTTGTCAAATTCACCTGCGCCGTACATCGATATGATCTGCGGGAACAGGGTAAGTGACGGCACGAGTGAGTCGGGATAAAGCGACATACCTCCAAAGGCATATCCTGAGATTGTCACATTGTCCTTTTCATAGTCAGCATGCCTGAAGATGACCTTAGCCCCGTTGGAGAGGGTCCATTCCGTTGCGCTGAACTGAGGCATGACAACACTCTTTACCACCTTTGCTCCGGCGAGGTCTTCGCTGATCAGTTCATTTCCGCCTGTTAATATCTTCATAGGGTGTTATGGTCGGCAGCCCTCACCTTGCTGAGAATGGCCAATGCCTCCGTTTCGGAAAGATGATCCCTGTCATCAGGCCCCTGGACAACGATGAAGCTGTTGTCGTCAGAAATAAGGCCCTGGAGTCTCTCCGGTGACCTCCGTCAAGGGTAATGAGCGGCAGCATCTGCTTTGTAGTATTCATTCTGCAGATCAAGTGAGGGGATCGGTTCTCCTGTAAGGAAATGGTCACTTATCTGTGAAGCCCAGCTGTCATTGCTGATCTTGTCCTTTTGCTTGTACATGCTTTCAAAATTGGCAGTCATTGATGCCAGTGCTCTCTCGAGCTCTCACCTTTGGTGAAGCCGTGCCTCCGCACTCTTTCGAGTTCAGTCAGGGCAGCCTCAAAAGCCCCGCTTTCTTCATCATTACGCACTGTTGCCGAGAGAGTCAGGGCATTATTATTCCTGGCGAGGAATGAATTATAGCTGAGTGAGCCATTTATGAATGGGGGTGTTCCTTTCTGTACTATCTCACTGAAGCGGTTGCGCATCATGCTGTTCATCAATGCGATGACGTAGCCGTCACGGATATAATCGAGGTCCCTGGCCGCGGTGTCAGGGCGACTATCTATCATCATGAGGCTCACTGACGTTTGTGAGGCTTCCGGGTCAGTAATCAGGAGGTACCGTGTGCCTGATTTCGGGACGAGAAGATTCACCGGCCTGGGGATAGGATTTTCAACAGCCGGTATCGGCGAGAAGATCTTCCTGATCTTGCCTTCGACAGCATCAACGTCTATGTCACCCACTACTGCTATTGCCTGCAGATCGGTACGGTACCAGTCGTGATAGAAGGAACGCAGCGTTTCGGGAGAGAAGTTATTAATTACTGCAGTATCTCCGAGTACATCTCTGACAGCATACTGTGACCCTTCAAAGAGCACCGGAAGCATCTTTGTCATCATCCTCCATGATGCATCGCGCCTTGAACGCCACTCTTCAACTATAACGCCTCTCTCTTTGTTTATCTCATCTTCTGCAAGAGTAAGAAAGTCAGACCAGTCGGCCAGTATCAGCAGGCAGGTATCAATCAGCCCCGGCTTATCCACCGGCACATCGCTGAGGTTATAGACTGTCTCATCAAAGCTTGTATAGGCATTTATGTTACGGCCGAATGCCACGCCGTGGCGCTCCAGCGTGCTGAGCAGGCTTTTGCCCGGGAAGTGCTCCGTTCCGTTGAGAGCCATGTGCTCGAGGAAATGAGCCAGTCCGTTCTGATTGTCTTTCTCAAGGACGGCTCCCACATTCTGGATTATGTAGTAGCTGGCCCTGCCGGCAGGTTCAGTGTTATGCCTGATGTAGTAGGTGAGACCGTTGTCAAGTTTACCTATGCGGTAGGCGGGATCAACCGGCACTGTTTTGTCGGCTGTGGGCTGTGCGGTTGCAAGAATGGTTAATGCAACAAGCCATAAGAGAACAAGAAATCTTTTCATGATCACAATTTGTTTTTAGTATTCAGTGACATTGACACACTTAAGACTATCAAATTTAGGCAAAAAAACCATCACTGAGGATGGTTTTGCCTGTCTTATTTTCCGGAAATATTTTCAGAAAAGTCCGTGCAGCTCTGCATTTATTTTGTCAATCACCTCGCTCAGATGCTCTTTGTTTTCCGGGAAGTCATAATAGTCGGCCTCAAGGATGAGCAGTCTTCCCAGCTTGTATGATTCGATCCAGGCCTCATAGCGCTCGTTGAGGCGTTTGAGATAGTCAATCCTGATTGAGCTTTCATACTCGCGTCCGCGCTTCTGTATCTGGCTGACAAGTGTTGGCACTGAGGCCCTGAGATAGAGAAGCAGGTCAGGTGGTTCAACCAGTGAACTCATAAGCTTGAAGAGTGTGAAATAGTTTTCAAAGTCGCGCGTTGACATCAATCCCATTGCATGGAGGTTGGGAGCGAATATATATGCATCTTCGTATATCGTGCGGTCCTGTACAATCGTGTTCTTTGCCTTTTTGATTTCAAGCACCTGGCTGAAGCGTGAGTTCAGGAAGTAAATCTGGAGGTTGAACGACCATCTCTGCATGTCTTCATAGAAATCGTTGAGGTATGGATTGTCATCAACGTCCTCATAATGAGCCTGCCAGCCGTAGTGTTTGGAGAGCAGTCCGGCCAGAGTTGTCTTGCCTGATCCGATGTTGCCTGCAATTGCTATGTGCATAAAAATGACGGTTTAAATCTGAGTTTAAATATAGGAAAAAGGGGGGGAGATGTTCAGTCTGTTGATAAAAAGATTTCAGTGACCGGCGGTTTTCAGGACACTCTCGACATACTCCCTGCCGTTTGACAGTCTCGGCATTTTGTTCTGTCCGCCCAGCTTGTCCCTTTCCCTGAACCATTTATAAAAGGTGCCCTTTGGTACAACCCTTACTATAGGTCTTCCGAGAGTCAGGTCCCTGTACCTTTTAGCCTCATAGTCGGAGTTAAGCGACTTGAGCGCGGTGTCAAGCATCTCAATGAAATGGTCGAGGTCATCGGGCTCAATGTCAAATTCAATTACCCATTCATGTGAGCCACGTGTGTCATTTCCCATATATACAGGTCCAGCGGTATATTCGCTGATATGTGCTCCCGTACCGAGACAAGCTGTCTCAAGTGCCTTCTCGGCATTGTCAATGATCACCTCCTCGCCGAAGGCATTGATGAAGTGCTTTGTCCGGCCTGTTATTTTTATCTTATGCGGAAAGAGGCTTGTGAATTCAACGGTATCACCGATGGCGTATCTCCACAGACCGCAGTCGGTTGATATTACAACGGCATAATTCACCCCTTTTTCAACCTCCCCGATGGTAAGTGTTCGCGGATCGTCAGAACCGGCTTCCTCTGCCGGAATGAATTCGTAATAAACGCCGTAATCAAGCATCAGCAACATCGAGCTGTCAGAGAGGTCATCCTGGATGGCGAAGAAGCCTTCGGAAGCATTGTATGTCTCCATGTAATTCATCGCGGGGTCAGGAAGCAGCCTCCTGTATTGTTCGCGGTATGGAGCAAAGTTAATGCCGCCGTGGAAGAAGACCTCGAGGTTTGGCCATACCTGGTGAAGGTTTTCTTTTCCCGTAGCCCTGAGGATATGCCTTATCAGAATGAGGTTCCATGAGGGCACTCCTGAAATGCTCGTGATGTTCATATCCACCGTTGTTTCGGTGATCATCCTCATCTTCACCTCAAAGTCCTCAATCAATGCTATACGAGCCGGCGGAGTGCGTATAAGGTCAGCATATCCGGGTGCATTTTCAATCAGTATGGCAGAGAGGTCGCCGTATAAAGAATTGTTGCTGAAGTTGTTGATCTGGTGACTTCCACCGAGGGTCAGACCTTTTCCGAGAAATACTTTAGTAGCGGGATTGAGTGCGGTGTAGAGCACCAGACAGTCCTTTGCCCCCCGGTAATGTGTTGCTTCAAGTGATTCCCTGGAGACGGGGATGAACTTGCTTTTCGTGCTTGTGGTGCCGGATGATTTGGCAAACCACTTCACCTCTCCGGGCCAGAGGAGGTTTTTTTCTCCGGCTCTGAGCCTTTCAACATATGGGATCAGCTCCTCGTAGGTCTGAAGGGGAACGCTTTTACAGTACTGCTGGTGATTGGAAATTGATGCATATCCGTGTTCCCTTCCCCAAACGGTCTCCCTGCTTTGTGCCAGAAGTTTTGTCAGAACCTCCTCCTGGGTCTCTGCAGGATATTTCCTGAAGAGATCTATCCGGTTGAGTCTTTTTGTGTTTATCCACTTGATAAATGAAGGGATGAAGGGCATTGGTTGTATTTTGTTTCAAAGATAATTAAAGCCTCTCAATTCACCTGAAAATATCATTCAGGACCTGAAGTGAGCGTATCTGTCTTATACCTGTGAGGTGAAGATTGAAGCATCTCACAGTATCCTCGCAAGGAGTTCAGTGCGTTCTTCACCTGACAGGCGCAATGACCCGACCTCTTCAGCCGGCATTTGCAGGAGGCGGTTGAGGATTCCGGCGCTGTATGGTTCAAGGAAGTCGGTATGCATTGGCGGCTGTTCGGTGAACTGTCCGGTGAGCATGTCAAAATAATACTCTCTCAGAGCGGTGGCTGACGGACCAATACCCGGCATAGGCCATGAAAGCTACAAGGAACCACAGGTGGAAGTTGCTTATGCCGGCTGTCATTTCGTCAAGAGTGATGACAGATGATTCTATGAAGTCGTAAAGCATCCTGTTTGCGTCTTCCTCCCTTATGATATTGTACAGTACTTCGCTGATAAACAATGCCACGGAGGTCCGGTAAATATCACCTGGAGTCGTTTTCGGAATAAAGGCAAGGCTCATCTCCTTGAGGTTGTGCAGCTCCCTGTTCTCATAATGGTACAGCTCCGTATTGAAGATATTCAGCGGCTGGAAATAAGTGAATCTTGCACCTCCCTTTTTTGATGAGTATGCCCTTGACCATTACAGATAGCCTTCCGTATTCCTGGGTATAAAAATGTGCAATCAGGGAGTTGTCGGAGTACCTGACGTGATGGATCAGTATGGCCTTGGTTTTTACCAGCATCTGTGGAGTGCTTTCCCAAATGTACTAAAGTTTACTGACAGCCGGATTAAAAAGAGCTTTGTTAAATTCGTATCTTTACCCGTCAATTTCAGAAAATGGATTCAAGATCAAAGGATCAGTTGCTCAGGCGCATCGCACGACTTGTTCGCCAGAACAAGGAGCTTGAGGAGCAGGTGAAGAAACTTGAGAGGGAGAAGGGAAAGATCCTGGAAATGAACGAAAAGTTCAGGATTCTCCTTGAAGGAATGAGTCGCCTGGAGCAAAGGCAATAGAGGAGGAGAAGTCTTTCAGGTACAACATGGTCACAGTCCTTTTCGCCGATATCCATGGTTTTTCAAGGCTTGTGGAGGATATGGACTCTGCCCGTGTGATGGATGAGCTTGATGAGATCTTTTACGAGTTCGACAAGATAATCGGGAAATACCATGTTGAAAAAATAAGGACCATCGGTGACACCCTGATGTGTGCCGGCGGGATACCTGCGAAGAATATTACCAACCCCGTTGAGGTTGTCATGGCTGCAGTTGAGCTGAGGCATTTCATGAAGGAATATGAAGCGAGGAAAAGGGTTGATGAAAGGATCTGGAATCTGAAGGTAGGCATCCACACAGGCCCTGTTACTGCTTCAATATCAGGGAAGAGCAAGCTTTCATACGACATCAAGGGCCGGGCCGTCAACACTGCAAGCCGCATTGAAGCTGCTTCGGATAAGGATTCGATTCCTATATCAGTAATGACCTACGAGCTTGTAAAGGAGTTCTTCGATTGTGAATATATAGGCAAACTGCCCGTAAAATATACCGGCAGCATACAGATGTACCAGGTCAGGGGTCTGTTGCCGGCATTATCCGTTGGCGGACTTGGATTTCAGCCCGAATGAGGGGTTCAGGGTGAAGTTTGGGCTTATCCAGTTCACTGATATACAGGAGGTTATTCTTGATAAGCTTGAGAAGGAGTTGCCTGAGTTTCTCTTTTATCATAATGTAAAGCACACCGTTGATGTTGTGACGGAGGTGGAGCTGATAGGATGGGCTGAAGGGTGTAATGATGAGGAGATACTGTTGCTGAAGACTGCTGCTCTTTTTCACGATGCCGGTCATACGGTTTCATATGATGACCATGAATATCAGGGAACGCTCCTGGCCCGGGAGATGCTTCCCGGATACGGTTATACCGACGAACAGATTGACAGTATAAACAGGATTATCATGTCGTACCAAGCTGCCTCCCCAGCCCTCCGACCTGCTTGAACAGATCATCTGTGATTCCGACCTTGATTATCTTGGAAGGAGCGATTTCATTCCTGTATCAAATACTCTTTTTGAAGAGCTGAAGGCTCAGAATAAGATCACAAACCTGAATGACTGGAACAGGATGCAGGTGAAGTTCATCTCCGGTCACCAGTATTTCACTTCCACCGCACGCAGCCTAAGGGAGGTGAATAAAAAGCTGCAGATAGAGCGTATTCAAACCCTTATTACTGCAGACTGATCACCTGATCACCAGCATCCTTGTTACTGCTGATCACCTGATTACCAGCATCATGGTTACTACTGATCACCTGATCACCAGCATCTTGGTTACTTTGGCGAGGCTGCCGTCTTCATTGGTGCAGAAGACCAGGTAGACACCGGTTGCAACTCTTGCAGACCGGTAATTGCGCAGATCCCAGGTCACCTGTCCACCCAGTGATGTGGTCTCATAAACAAGGTTGCCGCTTATGTCCGTGATTTTTACCGATGAATTTTCCACGAGCCCGGTGACGGTAACCACCCCTTCGTAATCCTCCCTGACGGGATTCGGGAAAACATATATTCCGGAATAGTCTTCCTTACCAGAGGTTGCGTCACCGCGGAAGGAGACGATACCTTCTGAAGTGCCGAACCACACTTCGCCGTTGGTTCCGTTTACGGCTATCTTCACCAGGTTGTCAGACAGGATGGGGCTGTTTGTGCTGTTGAAGTTGATCAGTTCCTCCTTGCCATCGTCTGACATCAGGTATGCACCGGAGCTCATTGTCCCGAACCATTTTCTGTTGGCCCCGTCAACGGCAATGGTGGTTACCGTCTCTGTGCCCAATAGGTAATCAGCCAGGCCGGAGCCGTCATTTCTCGGGATCTTTATCCTGGAGGCCTTAAGTCCGCCGGCGAATACTCTTCCCGGGTTGTAATAGACTGCCGGTCCCATGTCGGTTCCTACCCAGATGTTCCCGTCATGGTCCGAGTCTATTGAAAACAGGTTGTTCATCACACGGCCTTCGGTGTCCTCAACCTGAAGCCTCAGATACCTGTCGTCTGAAGTTGTTCCGGGGGTTCCTGCCGGATCATAAACAAAAAGTCCGTAACCGCGGGGCAGCAATACCCAGATGAAACCATTCCTGTCGATGATCATGTCGCCTGCCACAGGAACGTTCAGGTTCAGTGACGGTGTGATCCAGGTACCGTCGGGGGTGAGTGCCTTGAGGTTGCCCGGTACACCTGACTGTGTCATCCACAGGTTTCCCGACCCGTCAAATGCCAGTCCGCATATCCTGGTGTAATTCTCTCCCGGCCTGATGCTGGCAAGGGGGGAGTTATACTGGTTATAGTTGTTTATCACCTCGCCGTCCCTGAACTCGTAGAGGCCGTTTCCCCATGCTGAAACGAAAAAATGGTTTTCATCATCAGGGTCAGCGACGACTCTCATTGCGTCCCTGTCGGCTGCCTCGTAGAATATAAGGCTCTGCCAGGTGTCACGTTTGCCGGTGAAGACCTGGAGGGGCCGATAGACATTTCCCCATGCATTGTCAACGGTTCCTCCGGTCACATAGAAATTTTCTCCCGCAAAATGGATGTCTGCGACGTTGTTGGTGTAAGGTCCCGCGATGGTGTGACTGCTGAATTGATTGTTGTCTTCAGTGGAAACAAGTCCAACCGAGGCATCGGCTATCCATAAGCTCTGTCTGTACCTCAATACACCGAGCGGATTGGCGGAGGCCCACCCGTATCCTGTTATCTCCCCTGTGACTGCACCCAGGGATGAGAGTGAAATTACTCCTGATGCCATCGAGACATAGACTGCAGTGCCGTCACCGTCAAGCGACCTGATGCTGCCTTCCGGTGCTTCCATTATGAGTGTGGCACTCTGACCGGGGATGATCCGGAACAGGGAATCCTGGGATGAGGATGATGCCGGTCTGCTGATGAAAAGCGCTGATCCGGCAGCAGCTATGTTGTCATATTTTGATCCCGGGGATGGCAAGCCCTCCAGCCGCTCCCAGTTACCAAAATATGAGAGCCCAGGTCGGCTGAGCGGGGCGGAAAACACCCCTCTCGTTGTGGCAGCGTAGACACGGTCATTCATTATCACTGTTTCGTGGACCTCGTTTGTTTCACCGTCAGGTCCGGGTCTCCAGGTATCAGCAACGTATCTCCCCCTGACATCAATCACCACGAGGCCAAAGCTAGCTGACAGCAGGGCGCGGCTGCCCGATGTGGTGACACCGTATATCTCCTTGAGCCCGGGGATATATTTGTTTTTTATATCCGGGATATTGGTAATGATGCCTTTCCTTACGAGGTCAATCCCGGTGTTGGTGTACACGATAATCAGCGTCTCCTCAGCGTCGCACCATCCGAGCAGGCCTATGGCTGTTTCATTCAGTCCTGACACCCTTGAGAGGGATGATGATGCTCTGCTGGTTAAGTCATACACAAGCACCGATGCGCCGGCGGAAGAATATACCTTGTCTATGCCTGCGGCAAGGGAATAGGATGAACTGAACGAGAGTTGGTCATTCCATGATCCTACGCCTCCCTGTCCGCAGAGCAGAATCGTGGTTGCCAGTGCTGCTGTCAATGAGATGATCCTCTTCATAGTTCCTTAATCCTCAAAAAAGGGATTAATTGTTATAATTCTCTTCCCGAGACCAAGAGGTTAATTATCAAAATGCCTCATTTGAAATAACGGGAATATTTGTCCTAACTCTCTACCCGCGATAAAGGAAATTTCGTCATAAATCTTTATCCGCGATATTAGAGTTTAATTTTATATCCCCCTGTTATTCAGGAATTCGAGCAGGTTTCTCATTGCCCTTGCCCGGTGTGAGATCTTGTTCTTTTCCGGGAGGGGAATCTCGGCAAATGTCAGGTTATATCCCTCTGCCAGGAAGACAGGGTCATATCCAAAGCCTCCGCTTCCTCTTCTCTCGGTGGTGATCTCTCCCTCCACCCTTCCTTCAAAAAGATATTCGCTGCCGTCAAGTATCAGGGCAATGACTGTCCTGAACCTGGCAATCCTGTTTTCAGCGCCTTCCATCTCCCCGAGGAGCTTTGAGATATTGTCATCAAAGCTTCTCCCCTCACCGGCGTATCTTGCAGAATATACACCCGGGGCCCCTCCGAGAGCCTCAACCTCCAGCCCGGTGTCGTCAGCAAAGACATTCAATCCTGTTCTGTCATACACAAACTTCGCCTTGAAGAGTGCGTTTTCTTCCAGCGTCTCCGCATCTTCGGGGATATCCTCAGTGATCTTCACATCATTGAGGCCAAGTATTTTGAAGTTATCATCCAGGAGATCACTTATCTCTCTGATTTTATGCTTATTATTTGTGGCGAATACAAGTTCCATAGTGTGATCGGGTAGAAGGCAAAATTAATCAATGCATCGGGACGTGGTTGATGGAGTATAACAAAACAGTAAAATATTAGTTTATTTTTGTATAGTTCAGTCTATCTCAATCCTGTATGGCAAAGAGTTTAGTACGAGGGTTTGTTCTGTTCTGCCTCTTAACAGGTTGTGGCTTCTGCATGGAGTCAGTTTGTTCAGCACCGGGACGGGATACTGACCTGCCGGAGGGAGGGAAGATTTCCGGAGTGAATCTGTATCGTACAGGTGAGAAGATTGCCGGAGCGCAACTGTACCTTACGGGTGAGAAGGTAACCGGAGTGCATCTGTATCGTACGGGTGAGAAGGTTACCGGAGTGCACCTGTATCGTACAGGTGAGAAGGTTCCCGGAGCGCAACTGTATCTTACGGGTGAAAAGATTACCGGAGTGCATCTGTATCGTACAGGTGAGAAGATTGACGCTTCAGAGGCAATGCCTGTTCTCAGGTATCATGAAGGTATTGTATTCAGGATGGAGAAGGGGCCGGCCACTGAATATTCCTTTTACATGGAGGGTCCGGATAACGACTGGTCCTTATGGACTGACCGCAGCTACAAGGAATATACAAACCTTGGCCGTGGGAAATATACCTTTGTGTACCGTTACCGCATCGGAGGCGGCAAAACGGCCGGCGAGGGATCATTCAGCTTCAGGGTTAAGTCTCCGTGGTACTTTTCGCCCCTTGCATTGATCATATATCCGGTTCTGCTTTTACTTGCAGCGATGATGATCCGTTTACGGACTCACCGCCTGTTCATGGAAAGGCAGCAGAGGCTTGAGGAGCTCATCGCGGAGCGTACCGAAGAGCTCCAGCATGAAAAGGAAAAATCGGACAACCTCCTGGCAAATATGCTGCCAAAAGGCACTGCCGAAGAGATAATGTCAAAAGGTAAGGCGGCAAAGACGAAATATAATTTTGTCACGGTCCTCTTTTCTGATATACAGGGGTTCACCAAGATTGCCGAAGAGATGAACCCGGAGGTCTTAATTGATGAGCTTGACCGTTTCTTCTTTCACTTTGATTCCCTTGCGGAGAAATACAGAATTGAAAAGATAAAGACAATAGGCGATGCCTATATGTGTGCCGGAGGGATACCGGAGAAGAACAGGACTAATCCCGTTGAGGTTGTGCTTGCTGCCCTGGAGATGCAGAAATATATGCAGTTCATGAAAAATGACCCGGCAAAGACAGCGGCTCGGTTCTGGGATATAAGGATCGGCATTCACACCGGAACGGTCATTGCGGGGGTTGTCGGACACAAGAAGATAACCTATGACATCTGGGGAGACACTGTGAATACGGCAAGCAGGATGGAGTCTTCAGGTGAACCCGGGAGGATCAATATCTCGGGAACAACCTATGAGTTCGTGAAGGAATATTTCATATGTGATTACCGTGGAAGAATGCCGGTAAAGTATAAGGGTGACCTCGACATGTACTTTGTCACGGGAATACGGCCTAACTGCGTGAACCTGACGGATCGCCCAACAGGAAATTCTTTACGAAGATTGAGATGATCAGGATTCTCGATGTGGAGGAGCATGTTTTTACCAAGTATTCGGAGATAGCGTCTCCGGATCTCTTCTTCCACAGTGTTGAGTATATACGCAGCGTTTGTCTTCAGGCTGACCTTCTCGCCAGGGCTGAGAAGCTTGAGGATCAGGATTATATTCATCTCAGACTGGCATCTGTATTTATCTTTTTCGGGTATGCCTTTGACTATAATGAACCTCATGAAGCAGCCAGGAAGAGGGCCGGGGAAGTACTCTCGGTTTATGGTTTCGGACCCCAGACGCTTGATGTGGTGAACGGACTGATGGACTCAGCGTTTAAGCCTGAACAGGAGAGTGTTGCAGGAAGGGTATTGCATGACGCAGTTTATGATTTCACCGGCAGGATTGACTTCGTTACCATGATTGACCGGCTTTACAGGGAGGAGATGGCTTACGGTAAAATAGCTGACCCCAAAATATGGTTCAGGAATATGGCCGCAAAAATTGAAGACAATCAGTTTCTTACAGAGACAGCCCGCAAACTGAGGTCAGTTTCTCACCAGGAGCAACTCATTGCTATCCAGTCTTTTGCCGGTGACAGACTCAACAATATTTAAAATCATTTGGTACATTGGTTTTAAAGAGTACATTTGAAAAATCCTAATACGGTAATCATGGTTAATTTAGACTGGAACAATCTGCCTTTTGGCTATATCAGTACCGATCACAACATTAGATGTTACTTCAGGAACGGACAGTGGAGCAAGCCAGAGATAACTGATTCAGAGTATATTAATGTTCATATGGCCGCTACCGGGCTTCATTACGGTCAGGAAGCCTTTGAGGGCCTCAAGGCTTACAGGGGTCGGGACGGAAAGGTAAGGTTATTCCGCTGGGATGAGAATGCAAAGAGGATGATCTCTTCGGCTAAGGGAGTGATCATGGAGCCGGTTCCCATTGAGTTGTTCAGGGAGGCGGTGTTCATGGCCGTGAGGCTCAATGAGAAGTTCGTTCCTCCACACGGATCAGGAGCATCGCTGTATATCAGGCCATTGCTGTTTGGCAGCGGCGCAGAGGTAGGTGTCAAGCCGGCATCTGAATATACATTCCTGGTATTTGTGACGCCGGTAGGCCCTTACTTCAAGGGTGGGGTTAAGCCCGTCAATATGATGATATGCCGTGACGTTGATCGCGCCGCACCACTCGGCACGGGGAACATAAAGGTCGGAGGCAACTATGCTGCCAGCCTCAGGGCGATAGTCAAGGCCCGCGACGGAGGGTATGGCAACGCACTCTTCCTTGATGCCCTGGAAAAGAAGTATATCGATGAATGTGGTCCGGCGAACTTCTTCGGCATAAAGAACAACACATACGTAACCCCGCTGTCAACTTCGATCCTTCCTTCAATCACCAACAAAAGCCTTATCGCGATTGCTGAAAAGATGGGGATAAAAACCGAGCGAAGGAGGATTCCGGTAGAAGAGCTTGAGGAGTTTGAGGAGACCGGCGCATGTGGTACCGCCGCTGTGATTAGCCCCATAGCTAAGATTATCGATCCTGATACCGGCAAGATCTATGAATACTGCAAGGATGGCAAACCGGGGCCCGTGTCAATGAAGCTTTTCAATAAGCTGATTGGAATTCAGTATGGGGACGAGCCGGATGAATTCGGGTGGATGACCGTTGTGGAGGGCTGATCTTATTTTTTCGGCATTTCTTATAATCCGTACATGTTTTGAAAAAATCGCCGGCCGGTTGAAGGATTTGGCGGTTTGTGTGCTATTTTTGACGCAAAGTTTTGGTAGTGGCAAAAACAGTCGGAGGGATATCCAGATACAGATTAGGCAGTTCTTATCTGACGCTTGTCGTGAGTGTATCACTGGTACTGTTTCTGCTCGGAATCCTTGGGATGGTCCTTATCAATGCCCGTCAGCTTTCAGATTATTTCCGTGAGAGCCTCTCTTTCACCATAATGCTCAAGGAGGATGCACGCGAGGCGGATATCAGGATGCTTCAGAAGGAGCTGGATGCAAAGGCATATGTGAAGCAGACCGAGTATGTCTCGAAGGATCAGGCTGCTGTTAAGCTTAGCGAGGAGCTTGGAGAGGACTTCCTTGATTTCCTGGGGTATAACCCTCTCATGCCAACCATTGACGTTTACCTCCTGGCTGATTATACTCATCCTGACAGTGTAATCAAACTGGAGAAGATCATTTCTGAATATCCGGTTGTTGATGAGGTTTATTATCAGGAATCAATACTTAACCTGATAAATGACAACGTAAAGAAAATAAGTGCTTTCCTATTGGTAATCAGCGCATTGCTCTTTCTTATAGCACTGACGATTATTAACAATACTATCCGGCTCTCAATCTACTCCAAGAGGTTCCTGATAAATACTATGCAGCTTATCGGTGCCAACAGGTCGTTTATCAGGAAGCCATTCCTTCTGAAAAGCCTCTTCTTCGGTTTCCTGGCCGCTCTGATAGCCATTGGTCTGTTGATGGGACTTATGTACCTGATTGAGAAGGAGTTTTTCACTCTGTTCACTTATGAAAATATTAATCTGTTCCTGTTTTTATGCCTGGCGCTGGCAATAGCGGGAGTAGTTATCAATGCCGTTTCGACTTTTTTTGCCGTGAACAGGTATCTCGGCATACACGAGGATAAACTATACTATTAGAAAGAAATGGTCGCTAAAAAGGAAGATGACAAAAAGCCCGCTTTTGCCCTGGGGCGGGAGAACTACAAGCTCATGGCTATAGGATTTGCCATTATCATTGTGGGATTCATTCTCATGGCCGGTGGAAGATCTGAAGACCCGAAAGTCTTCTCGGAGGATATCTTCAGTTTTCGCAGGATTACTGTAGCTCCTCTGGTTGTTCTGGCCGGTTTTATTTTTGAGATTTATGCGATAATGAAGAGACCCAGGGATTAACTTTTTTATTAATTGGAATCGGATAACAGAGAATGAATTGGTATGAAGCCCTGATCTTCGGACTTGTACAGGGACTGACTGAGTTTCTGCCGGTCAGCAGCGACGGGCACCTTGAGATCGTTAAATACTTGTTTGGCGGGATAGAAGAGAGTTTTCTTTTTTCTGTTGCGGTCCACGGAGCAACAGTATTAAGCATCATTGTTGTGTTCTGGAAGGAGATCATGAAACTGCTTGGTGGTGTTTTCAAGTTTGCAATGAATGAGGAGACCGTTTATGCCCTGAAGATTGTTGTTTCCATGATACCAGTGGCGATCGTCGGGTTTACCCTGAAAGATAAGGTGGAGGCGCTGTTTGTTGCGGACATGGATATCACCGGATCATTTTTGCTGGTCACGGCACTCTTCCTTGTCATAGGACACTTCGTCAGGAAAAGGGATAATCCGATAACCTACGGGGAGCTTTCCTGATGGGTATAGCTCAGGCGCTTGCAGTTCTGCCGGGCTTGTCGAGGTCAGGCTCGACCATTTCTACAGGACTTATGCTGGGCAACAGCAAGAATGAATTGGCCCGTTTCTCATTCCTGATGGTTATTGTTCCGATCATTGGGGCTAATTTTGTTGAGGTTATCTCCACTGAAACTTCGGCAGTAAGTGTTGTTCTATTTCCCCTTGTCATTGCTTTTGTTGCTGCCTTCGTATCAGGTTACGTGGCTTGCCGCTGGATGATAAACATAGTCAGAAAGGGCAAGCTGGGATGGTTTGCCCTGTACTGCCTTGTTGTAGGACTGTCACTTATAATATTTGTCTGAGAGTGTTGAAGAACTGCTCTGATTTTGAAGAAGGTGAGATCCTGCTGCTGCAGAAGCCGCTCTACTGGACGTCGTTTGACCTGGTAAACAAGGTCAAGCTGGCCATCCGGCATCACTGCGGCCTGAAAAAGCTCAAGGTGGGTCATGCGGGAACACTTGATCCGCTGGCAACGGGACTGATGATTGTGTGCACAGGGAGGGCAACCAAAAAGATTGATGATTTCAGGGACCTGGATAAGGAGTATACGGCTGTCATCAGATTCGGGCAGACAACGCCTTCGTTTGACCTGGAGAGTGATGTGGACAGTGAGTATCCTGTGAGTCATATTAGTGCCGGGCTCATTACGGAGAAGCTTGACGGTTTCCTGGGTGAGCAGTACCAGGAGCCTCCGCTTTTCTCTGCTAAGTTTGTTGACGGGAAGAGGGCCTACGAGCTGGCAAGGAAGAAGATAGAGAAGAAGCTTGACGAAGTGAAGGTCTTTTTCCGCGAGATTGAACTGCTAGATTACAGGGAGAACGAGGCGACGGTCAGGGTGGTTTGCAGCAAAGGCACATACATAAGGGCCTTTGCCCGTGACCTGGGGGTTGCCCTTGGCAGTGGAGCTCATCTGAGAGCTCTGGTGAGAAACGCCATAGGGGAATTTCGTGTTGAAAAGGCCCTTACCGTAGAAGAATTGAAATATATTCTGGAAAATTTGAAACAAACTGATATTTCGATCGTATAAACATTCTTGCACTAATCAGAATTGGATTATGAAACTATCTCAATTTAAGTACACACTACCCCAGGAGCTGATCGCACTTTATCCTTCCAAAAACAGAGATGAGTCGAGGTTGATGATTGTGCACCGGGATACCGGAGTGATTGAACATAAGGTATTTAAGGATATTGTTGACTATTTCAGAGAGCAAGATGTGCTTGTATTCAACAACACGAAGGTTTTTCCCGCCAGGTTATACGGTAACAAGGAGAAGACGGGGGCAGAGATAGAGGTTTTTCTGCTGCGTGAGCTGAACCGCGAGCAGAGACTATGGGATGTACTGGTTGATCCTGCCAGGAAGATCAGGATTGGCAACAAGCTTTATTTTGGTGAGGATGATCTGCTGGTTGCGGAGGTTATTGATAACACCACATCGAGGGGCAGGACGCTGAGGTTTCTCTTTGACGGAACCTATGAGGAATTCAAGGAGACACTTTATTCACTTGGAGAGACGCCGCTGCCTAAATTTATTAACAGGCCTGTTGAACCGGAGGACAACGAGAGGTATCAGACAATATTTGCGAAGCATGAGGGTGCCGTAGCTGCTCCCACAGCCGGTCTGCATTTCAGCAGGGAGCTTATGAAGAGGCTTGAGATAGTGGGTGTTGAGTTTGCCGAGATCACCCTTCATGTGGGACTGGGCAATTTCCGGACCGTTGATGTGGAGGATCTTACCAAGCACAAGGTTGATTCCGAAAGGATATTGATCTCTGAAGAGGCATCTGTTCTCATCAACAAGGCCAAGGAGCGTCGGAGCAGGATATGTGCGGTGGGAACGACAGTCATCCGCACGCTGGAAAGTTCAGTTTCGACATCAGGGATGGTCAAGCCGTTCAACGGGTGGACCAATAAGTTCATTTTTCCGCCTTATGAGTTCAAGGTTCCTGACATGCTCGTGAGTAATTTCCATCTGCCTTATTCCACTCTGCTGATGATGGTTTCCGCCTTCGCGGGGTATAATCTCCTTTTTGAAGCGTACCGCACTGCGGTCAAGGAAAAATACAGGTTCGGAACCTATGGAGATGCCATGCTGATTCTTTAGAAATAGGTCTCCTTTCGTGTTGATAAACATTTACCAATGTGTATAAAAAGTGCCGGCAAAGAGTGCCGGCACTTTTATTTTATGTGAACTTCACGCAATTACACCTGAAAAATGTCCGTTTATTAGGCAACCATTTGTGCATTTAATGAGTATAAGTATCAGGCAGCAATTGAAGCTCCCGCAAATATTACCTCTAGAATGTTAAGAGACAGAAAGGCAATTATTCCTGATTCTTTTATTATTAATTCTTCCTGAAGTCGAATTTTTTGGCCAGACTTTAGGTGATTACAGGACAAATGGGAACGTTCAGTTCAATAATGCCGCAAAACTGGCAGGTTTATGACGGTGCCGTCTGGGTTGCTGCCGCAGTCGATCCGGGCCTTGGCAGTGGGGTAATTACTATCCGGCAACTGACATACGGCTACAGTTGCAGCTTCAGAGACTCTGGATCAGTTGATTGTTGATGCAGGAGGAACTCTCAGGGTCAACGCTCTCGAGGAATCTTACCATGGGAAATGGGGTAGAGCCGTTTGACCTCGAAGTTCACGGGATAGTTGATAACTATGGTAACATAAATACATCTGCAAATCCCGGTGCTGCAATCAGGTTCCATGATAATTCACTGTACAACCACAGGCTTAACGGTGGAACAATCCCGGAATCAACATGGCTGACCAATTCCACCTGTGAAGTTCTGATCGGTTACAAACACAATTCCTGCCGGACTGAATCAGACATTCGGGAATCTGACCCTGGAATTGTTCCGGTCAGACGGGTGATATAGATGTAAATTCCAACCTGGAAAGTAAAAGGAGTACTGACCATGGCCAGCACCAGCACCAGATACCTGCGTGTTATCAACCTCTGGGAGCTATGCCATGAACCTGGAGGATACACTCCAGACTGGCGGACGGCTCAACCTGGCAACAGGAGGTTTTACCTGCACATTCAACCTGAGTGGGGATTTTAATTTTTCGGGAGGCAACATTCTGACCAGCGGTTCCGGGTATTGGAAATATAAATTTTGTTGGCCCCGGATTGCAAAATTTTATTAGGACTGGAGGCGCATTCTCCAATACAAGGCTAAATTATACTATCTACAATGGTGCGGTGCTTAGTATGGGCACAAGCATCATTGATGTTTCCGGTACTTTTCGCTTGCTCCTGGCACTTTCACGTTAAATCCTGGCGGCGGTTTGTATGTTGGCCTTATCCCTATGGAATTACACTATCAGCAACCGGAGCAACCGGGGGCAACATCAGAAGTAATCGGGACACTAAACGTTCAGCTCGGGGGCGGATTATACATATAACGGATCGGCAAGTCAGGTTTCAGGCGACGGCCTGCCTGCTACAGTACGAAACTTTACGATTAATAATCCGGCAGGGTGTGACAATGACCGGGAATATAGATATTACCGGTCTTCTGACAATGGCCAACGGGAATATTAATCCTGAGGCAAACAGTTTCCTGCTCTCGAAGAGTATTCCGGCCTCGTTAATCTTTTCTTCGGCACAATAACTTGGAAAGTTTGACAGAGATCTATCGGCCAGACAGGGTCAGGTATTATTTATTCCCGGTCGGGTCCTTTACTCAAACCCAGTCTTCGACTGTGGATTTCACTGATCTTACTTCAGGATCACTGCTCGTTCAGTTTGTTCCAGGCGATCCCGCGGATGACGGCCTTCTCTCTGTCCGATGCAGGAGATTATTATATTACTAATCAATAGCTACAACGGGTTACTGTACCGCTCTGGCCCGTAATTCATTGGCTCCAAATGATTACGATGTAAGTCTGAACGCAATCGGATTTGGTCCGATATCCGGTTACTTCCGGTTTAAGAATCGTAAAAAGAGATGGCACAGCTGACTGGGAGATCGATGGACTTCATGGTGGTGTAGTTGGTTCAATAGTAAGACGTGAAAGCCTTACATCAGGAATCTCCGCTTCACCCTGGTGGCACTCATTTTGGTATCCCCCGTAAAACCGGCCCGGTTATACAATTACAGCCGGCAAATTCTGTCCTCTTTGCTCAGGGCAGCACAAACCTTACCGTCTTTACGGTTAATGCATCAGGATACGGAACTTTAACTTATCAATGGTACAAATCACCCTCAGAACTACTTTCGCATGACCAGCGCTCTTTTCCGGAACTTCGACATCAAGCCTTGGAATCACCACCGGTATAACAGTAGATAATGGTGAGTATTATTGTATAATTACTGATGAAAGAGGTGCATCTGGTCCAAAGTAGTCTGGTTGCGCTTACAGTACCTTCGGTCACCTTCTGGATATAGTTTTTATACCGATTTAACCATAAGCCAGACTTACGGATCTGAAGATTTCTGTACTTCCCGGTTCTGGTTAACTCGTACTATGGATCAATTACGAAGTGTCGGAAATGGAGGGCGGGTTCAAAATATTAATGGTTATGATATTATTTTTACGCGATCTAACAATTCGAAACTCGATCATGAAGTTGAGTCTTATGATCCGGTGACCGGGAAATACTCGTGGCCCTGGGTACGCGTTCCACAATTATCTGCAACAAGTAACAACAGCCATCAAAATGATATACGGTAATCAGGCTGTTACCTCAGATCCGTCAACTGAAACCACCTGGATCAGTAGTTATAAGGGAGTATGGCATTTAAGCAATGATTTGCTTACCGATGCCACTGCCTATAATAATGACTTAACAAATAATCTGGACTATAAATATTGCAGGGCTCATTGAAGAGGCGAGCAAGTTTCGACGAAAGCAATGATAATTGTACAAGCTTCGACAACAACTGGAATTGGAGGGAATGCATATAACCAGACCATCAGTGTGTGGGCAAGATACTCAGGTTTACCTACCTCAACTCAAAACCTGATGGTTTTTCCAACGTGCCGGTTCCACTTCTGCTGTACAAATTGGATTAAGGGAGGTTGCTGTAATATGGGAGTTGTTGTTTTTAATGGAGGACCACTGTGTGAATACAGTTTACCTGCAAGCTAATACATGGCATTATTACTCATATACATATGATGGTACAGATCATAGGCTTTATATTGACGGGGTTGAAGTAAGTCATCCAATAGCAACAGCTTGAATCAGCCTTACCACATGATATTTTGGAAAAACGATAGCGGTGGCGAATATCTCAATGGGATTATTGATGAGGGTCGGTATCCAAAATGTCCGATAAATCTCCGGGGTGGTTAGCAACAGAGTATAATAATAATAACTCCGGCAGTTTTGTTACAACCGGTGCAGCATTATTTGACTGATCTTGTATCAATGGGAGCCTGTAACGCTCCGGTTATCCTGCAGGGTTACCTGGGTGAACATTTGCCGGACCTGGAATATCAGGCAGCACTTTTAATCCGGGAGCAGCCGCCCCAGGACTCACACTATAACTTATCCCGATAAATCAGCGGATGCGCCGCCAGCATCTCAAAGGATATTCTCGTTACTTCTGTACCTCTGCCCCCTCTGGCTGAGAATACATATAGCTGCCTGAGAAATATTGTTGATCTGGAAGCAACCGGCAGAAATCTGGAAGATGGTAATCGACATGCCGCATCCATAACCGCCGTAGGGGTGGGAACACCGTTTGCAACCGGAAGAACAACGACAGGGATATTCACATACGATGTGACCCAGACTTGTTAACGGATGTGAAAGCACGGCAACTGCGGTTAGACTCACTATATATCCTAACACTCCCATTGCCGGAAGCGCGACTGTAGATCGGTCACCGGCATGTGTCGGCACCAATGCCACCTTTACTCTGGCAGGCAACACTGGATATATTGCCAGATGGGAAAAGAAGCTTAGTACTAAAAACTGAATGGTCTGCTATCCCGGGGACTGAGGGCATGAATGCTCTCACCGAACCTGTTGCCATTCCGGGAACATGGATTATCATAGGCCA
>JAXHLF010000006.1:0-4698 GCA_034522515.1 Bacteroidales bacterium
ACTCGAACTTCCGGCCCCTACGTCCCGAACGTAGTACGCTACCAACTGCGCTACACCCCGATGTGGCCACCATATCCGCCAGCAGGCGGAGAAGGAGGCTTATCCCTGAATGAATTCAGGTTCGCAAAAATAACTAATTTTTCTTTCCTCAGTAAAGTTTTTCTCTCTTAAAGCGTAAGCTCCGCAATCTTACGGTGCAAGTCGTTGCTGCTCACCGGCTTGGGAAGATAATCGGTGCAGCCGGCCTCAAGAGCCTTTTCGCTTGTCATCGGGGGATGCATAGGCCGTGACCGCAACAATAGGCAAATTCTCATAGGCAGCCTCCGACCGCAGACGACGGTAAGCGAAAGGCCGTCCTCATCACCCTTGAGAGAAATATCCATCAGCACCAGGTCAAAGACCCTGCCGTGCAACAGATCCCATGCCTCCCTGGCCGATGCTGCTACAGCCGTGTCATACAATCCCGACAGCAGCTTCGTGAAATAGAGCTGACTGTGCGGATCATCTTCCACTATCAGGATTGCCAATCGGTTCGGTGATGACGGTTCGTTCATCATAGCATCATTTGATTAGTCAAGATATGATAGTCTTGCCGGCAGAGGGTGAGATCACCCATGGCAGATACCTTATCGATATCATGTCTGTTTTTTTGAGCCAATGGTTGCTTCATATCTTTATCAGTTTGTACGATAATGATCCCAGATTGATCTTCTCAGCGTGAACCAGAGCCGTGTTCCAGTCGGTTGCCTCATGTGCAATCAGGAACTTGTCAACACCGCTCAGGTCACCGTCCGTCTGATTATCCAGCAAATGCCGTGCCGCAGGTGCGGCAACAACCATATCGGCACATGCCTTGTCAAGTGCCACGGGGTCTTTCGATGCAGCTATGCCTATGTCAGCCACCAGCGGCAGGTCGTTATGCCCCCAGCAGTCACAGTCGGGCGAGACATCCATAATGAAGTTGATATGCAGTGACGGCTTGTCTTTGAGGACGGCCAGGGTATACTCGGCTATCTTCTTGCTGAGGATGTCACCGTCTGATCCCCATACCACCCTGGCAGCATCATACTGGCAGACAGCCACGCACTGTCCGCAGCCGGTGCACTTTTCGGTGTCAATAAATGCTTTCCTGCCGGGTTTGAGATGCACGGCATCATGTGCACAGCTTATGACACACAGGTTGCATCCGGTACAGTGCTTCTCATAAATTACCGGCGGGTTGCCGGAATGGAGGAAGAGCTTGCCCCCTACAGAGGCGCATCCCATGCCCAGGTTCTTCAGGGCACCGCCAAAGCCTGTCTGCTCGTGCCCCTTGAAATGGTTCAGTGAGATTATGATGTCAGCATCGGCAATGGCAGCGCCAATCATTGCTTTGCCCGTGTGCTCGAGGTTCACCTCTATCTCCCGGTAGTCAGTCCCCTTTATGCCGTCACCGATGACCACATGGCAGCCTGCACTCAGGGGGTTATAACCGTTTGTGAATGCCGCTTCAAGATGGTCGGGGCCGTTAGCCCGTTCTCCGTAGTAAAGGGTGTTGCAGTCGGTGAGGTATGGCTTGCCGCCTTTATCCTTCACCATCCGGGCTATCCGTGCAGCGAAGTTAGGCCGCAGGTATGCCAGGTTGCCAGGCTCACCGAAATGGACCTTAAGGGCCGTCATCTTACGGTTGAAGTCGATCTCATCAAATCCCGCAGCCCTCACAAGCCTCTCCAGCTTTTTCAGCAGGTTAAGCGAAGGGGTGCTGTGCATATCGGTGAAATATACCTCAGAAGCTTCCATGAACTATTAAACGTTTCAGGTCAGACATTCAGTATGTCAATAATATCAACCAGGTGCTGGTTCAGTCCCTTATGCTGTTTGACGGCTTTTCTGAAGGGGACGAGTGTAATCTCGTCGTTCTGCAGGCCCACCATCACGCTCTGCTGTCCGTCAAGGAGTGCCTCGACGGCTGCGTTACCCAACCGGCTGGCATTAACACGGTCGAGGGCTGAAGGTGATCCTCCTCGCTGGAGGTGTCCCAGGATGGCTACCCTGACCTCATAGCCTGTCAGCTCGGGCTTGAGTCTCTCGGCGATGGCTATTGCTCCTCCCTCTTCATCGCCTTCGGCCACAATGATAATATTGCTTGATTTTTTTCTCTTGTTGCCGGTCTCGATCATTTTGGTGATGTTCCGCGAGTCGCCTTTTATCTCAGGCATGATGATGGCCTCGGCTCCGCTGGCGATACCGCTGTAAAGTGCAATATGCCCTGCCTCGGCGCCCATCACCTCCACAAAGAACATGCGGTTCATTGCGCTGGCAGTATCGCGTATCTTGTCAACAGCCTCAACCACGGTATTCAGCGCCGTGTCATAGCCTATGGTATAGTCGGTGCCGAAAATATCATTGTCTATGGTGCCGGGGACACCCACAAAAGGGATATTATACTCTTCATTAAAGACACTGGCGCCCTTGAAAGACCCATCGCCGCCTATCGCCACCACGCCCGTCAATACCTGCAGCCCTGAGGTTCTCATAAGCCGTCTCCCTTCCTTCAGGGGTCCTGAAAGCTTCGCATCGTGCTGTCTTCAGGATGGTCCCTCCGCGCTGTATGGTATCGGATACGCTGTGGGCAAACAGCGGCTTGAAATTGGCATTGACCATGCCCAGGTATCCATGCCTTATCCCGATGACTTCAAGTCCGTTGTAAATTGCAGTGCGGGTTACAGCCCGTATGGCTGCATTCATCCCCGGAGCGTCGCCACCCGATGTGAGAACGCCTATCTTTTTAATTTTCGCCATTGTAGAAATTATTTATAACCAGTGCGAAATTACTATTATTTTATGCATTACCAATCCGCCCCGTTGACAATATCAAATCTTCCTGACAGCTTCGGCCACCTTATGTATAAGCCACTTCGGGGTGGAGGTGGCACCGCAAACTCCTGCACTTTGTGCGTCGCTGAACCAGTGGGGGTTAATCTCCTCTTCTGACGAGACGAAGTGAGAGCGACGGTTCTCATTCCGGCACACATCGTAAAGCATTCGCCCGTTGGAGCTTTTCTTTCCGCTGACGAAGATGATGACATCATGCTTCCTGGAAAAGGTCCTTAGCCGGGGTTCGCGGTCTGATACCTGCCGGCAGATGGTGTTGTGTACCTTGAGGTCATTGCCGGGGTGATCTTTACCGGCCTTTTCGAGGTTCAGCCGTATGATCTCCGCCACCAGTTCATACTCAGCCTTGCTTCTGGTTGTCTGGGCGGAGAGCCATACAGGTTTGGTGAAGTCGATCCTTCCTATATCCTGTTTACCTGTCACGAGGATGCCCTTATCACCTGCTGCTCCCATCAGTCCTCTGGCTTCGCCATGCCCCTCCTTCCCGTAGATCACTATCTGCCCCTTCTCCTGGCGGGAGATCACAGCCACCCTTTTTATCTTCTCCTGCATGGAGTGGACGATGGGGCATGTGGCATCGATGATGGAGATCTTGTTCTGCCTGGCTTTTTCATAGGTCGAAGGAGGTTCTCCATGCGCTCTCGCGAGAACCTTACAGTCGCGGAGTTGTTCAAACTCATCATGTGTGATAACCTTCAGCCCGAGACCCTTCAGTCGTGCGACCTCAATGTCATTGTGAACGATTTCGCCGAGGCAATAGACCTCTTCTCCGTCGCGGAGGGCCTCCTCGGCTATTCTCACGGCGTTCTCTACTCCAAAACAGAAGCCTGAGTCCGGCTCAATGTCAACCTTCATTCATCCTCCTTTTGTAAAGTTTCCTGAACCATTTCATCTGTTCCCCAGGAGTCATGTCACTGTTATCGAGCACCACGGCATCATCGGCCTGTCTGAGCGGACTGACCTCGCGTGACGAATCTATGCGGTCACGGTCATTGATATTTTTCACCACGGCGTCTAAGTCGGCCGGCATCCCTTTGCTCACCAGCTCCAGATACCGCCTCTGTGCCCGTACTTCAGGCGTGGCGGTCATGAAGATCTTCAGTTCGGCATCGGGAAAGCCGCAGTGCCTACATCGAGCCCGTCCATCACGATGCCCCCCCCGGCGCCCATGCCCTGCTGCAGCTCAACAAGCTTGGTCCTTACTTCGGCGATTGTACTGACAGCACTTACATTGTCAGATACTGCCCTGTCACGCAGCTCTCTTTCAACCGACTCACCGTTCAGGAGTGTCTCAAAATATCCCGTCTCCCCGTCGGGCCGGAAGGATATCTCTATCAGGGGCAGGGCACTTATGACAAGGCTCACATCCGCAACCCCCCCGCCCACCAGCCCCTGGCGGAGGCAGAAGAGAGTAACTGCCCTGTACATGGCGCCGGAGTCGATATAGAGATAACCCAGCTCCGAAGCGATGGCCTTGGCGAAGGTGCTCTTGCCGCAGGAGGAGTAGCCGTCGACGGTGATAATGATCTTTTTCTTCATTCTTACTTCCAAGTTATAACGAAACGGGTGTCATAAGGTTCAGGGTAAATTACTTTTTGAATATTAGCTTAGGGCCTGAGTGTCAGGGTAAGGTGATTCGATCCTCCGCCCGGTGAAACGCTTCATATGCCCGAAGGAGAGCTCAAAGGCCCTTGTCCTGAACCCGAACCCTGCAGAGAAGCCTGCCATCCCCGTGCGCTGTTCAGTACGCATCTCCGCCCTGCGCTGAAAGTTGAGTCCCGCCCCTATCCAGAACGCCTCGGCAGGGAGTATAGCGATACAGCG
>JAXHLF010000007.1:0-47387 GCA_034522515.1 Bacteroidales bacterium
GACTATCAGATACTGGTCACGGAATGGACAGACGAACAAAGGAAAGGATTTTTGAACCTTTCTTTACCAGTAAAGAAGTGGGTTCAGGAACAGGTCTGGGTCTTTCTGTTGTCCATGGTATAGTCAGCAATTACAAAGGGGCAATAACTGTAGAAAGCACTCCGGGGAAAGGTACATTATTCACTGTTTTTCTTCCATACAACATTTCAGATCCCGTAAATGAAATCAAATCTATGGATCAGCTTCCAAGGGGAGTCGAACACATCCTGTTTGTCGACGATGAACTTGAGATAACTTTTATGGGCAAAAAGATGCTGGAAAAATCTCGGATATAAAGTCACCACCAAGACCAATAGTAGTGAAGCGTTTGAGGAGTTTAAAAGAAATCCCGGAAATATTCATTACTCGTAACAGATCAGACAATGCCCAAAATGCTGGGAACTGAACTTGCCGGAAAAATGAGAAAAATCAATCCCGGCCTGAAAGTCATTATTATAACCGGATACATCGACAAATTATCTGATGCGACAAAGTCAAAAACCGGTTCTTATGAAATGATCCTGAAACCTATCAAACTGAACGAGTTCAGCAAGGTTATCAGAAAAGTCCTTGATGAAAACTAATCAACTTTAGCAATGGCGAAAATTTTGATAATAGACGATGATCCTTCGATACTGACAATGCTTAAAAGGATGCTTGAAAAAGCAGGATACGAAGTTGATATTGCCAGCAACGGCAGTGAAGGTTTGAAAACACATTGAAAGCCTCTCCCGGATCTTCTGGTAACTGATATTGTGATGCCTGAAAAAGAAGGTCTTGAACTGATATTCTACCTGAGAAGAGAGAATCCAGGATTAAAGATCGTAGCAATTTCAGGTGGTGGAAGATTTAATTATGAGGGATATCTCAACAGTGCAAAACTTCTTGGGGCTGATCTGATCTTTCAGAAGCCGTTAGTTCACAAAGAATTTGTACAGGCTATATCTGACCTTATTAATACTAAAAGGTAGAGACTTTTTCACCTTTCATCACCGGAGGAATTACCGGATTATTTAACGGGAAATGCATTCAACTCTTCAGTTGAAAATCCGGGAGGATCATTCAGATTATACCGGAGTAAATCATAAGATGCTGCTTCAGCAGGTGGTAACTTTTGAAATTTATAATTCGAGTTTTTGTCAGAGCTGTAACCAGTCTCTGCTTCCTGGTTGCGCCGTCTGACTTCCTGTTATATTCAAGAAGGTTTTTCAAAATCGGGACTTCATTTCCGATTTAGATATCACATTCAGAGAAGCAGATAAGAATGATTTGTACATTTACATTCAATGATCTGCAATGACAACTAAAGATATAATACCAACAACCATAACACCCAACAGACAAAAATTAAACCGGCACTTAAATAGCAGAGAATCGACCCAAAAGATTGAACTCACTTTTCAATCCTACAATATAGAATTAGAACAGTGATATGAGGAGACACTTTACTGGATGGACTTGTATAACGGTGCTTGCATTCCTTCTAACAGGATGCGGAAAAGAGGAACCGGATAGGGTTAATGAGATTTCTGTATATCTCTCCTGTCGGGAATAGCGTATTTATAAAGGGTACTGACTGTAAACTGATGTGGTGGTCAACAGGCCCGCTTAAGGTAAATATAGATCTCTATAAAGGACCCGATACGGTATATTCTGTTGCAACTGCAGTTGATAACACAGGGTCGTTTGTCTGGAGAGTGAGTAATAATGTTCCTGAGGCAAGAAATTATTATTTTTTGGTTTCCGATTCTGAGTACCCTGATTTAGTCTACGACTCTTCGCGAAGTTTTGCAATAATTCCGCAGAGCGAGTATTCAAGTTTAACAGATCCAAGAGACGGGCAAAACTATAAAACAGTTAAGATAGGAAATCAGTGGTGGATGGCCGAAAATTTCAGGTTTGTTGCCAGAGATGGGAGTTATTCATATGCTGATGTGGTCTTAAACAGTGACGTATATGGAAGATTATATACACTGCAGGCGGCCATTGACAATGCTCTCAGAGGGGTGGCACCTTCCCAGTGATGAGGAGTGGAAAGAGCTGGAATTATACCTGGGGATTGATACCAGTGATATTGATAAGACTGGAGACAGAGGATCAGTTGCAGGAACTCTGTTGAAAAAGGGTGGCGGAACCGGATTCAATGCTCTTTACGGGGGTTACCATAATAGCTGTGTTGATGACTATGGTCATATGATATGGGAGGCCCATTTCTGGACTTCAACAATAACCCATGACTATGAGCCAATTGTTCGCATAATAGCAGCTGGTTCTGGCGCGGTTTGCAGGATAAATTCGATCTGCCACGACAGGTCCTCAGTCCGCTATACTAAAGATCGAAACGCTGCCCTGACCGGAAATTAGGGTCAAGTTGCAAAAGCCTGAGGAATTGACCACACTCTGCCAGACCGTGCAGAGGTGAATACCAAATGGAATGATGCCATCAGCAAGACATGGTAAATGCCCGCAAGAAAAAACTGCATTTACTTTGACCCGTAATAAATATCTGTATTTTTATATTCCAATCACTATCCGGATAACTCCTTTAAATAAATATTAAAAATCTTATTGTAAGCATCATACATCTGTTTCAATGCCAAAAAAGGAAAGAAGCCCCTGTACCAAAACCCAATGCATTTTTTGTACTATACTGTTTGCTTTTTTGCAGGTTTATATTTCCGATGGATACTTGGGCTCCGGGTGGATCGATCTGCTATAAAGGGTATCAAGCCCCCTTTTTTTGTGATTGCCGGGCACGCCAGCTGGCTCGACTTTTGTACCGTTTCCATTGCGCTTTTCCCGAGAAGGATGAATTACCTTGGAGCATACAATTTCTTTCGGGATCCTGTTCTGAAATTCCTGTTGGGATTAATGGGAGTTATTCCCAAAAATCAATTTACCAGAGATAACCAGGCCATACTCAAAACGAAATATGCTATCAGTTGTGGTCGTATCGTAGCTATTTTCCCTCATGGGTGCTTGTCCAATGAGGGTCGTCCGGGGGGATTTGCCGCACCCAGCATAACAAAACTTATAAAGACATTTAAAATACCCGTAGTTGCCGTACAGATTAACGGTGGTTATCTGACTCGCCCCCGATGGACAAAAAGAACTCGCAGAGGACATATGGAAGCCACTGTTACCAGAGTGTTTACCGGTAAGGAGCTAAACACTCTTTCCGCAGATGTTATTTACCGCAGGCTGATTCACGCCATCACCTTTGATGACTACCGATGGCAGAGAAAGCATAAAGTTACGTTCAGAGGAAGCCATCTGGCCGAAGGCGCCGAACTGGTACTGTATAAATGCCCCAAATGCAATACGGAATTCAGCTTACGCTCAAAGGGGAACAGACTTTTTTGTATTAGCTGTGACAATGAAGCTATTGTGAACAGCAAACTGTTCTTTGAACCCGGTAAGGATGACAGCATCGTGTATGATGGTATTGATAATTGGTACGACTTCCAACAGGAGAGCCTTTTAGCCGAAATTCATGATCCGGACTTCAAAATTACCACTGCCACGTCGCTCCAGTGGAATGAGCCGGGGAAGTATGGATATCAGGATATGGGACGCGGGAACCTGAGCTTAACGCGGGAAGCTGTAATCTTATGAAGGGAAAGTTTTGAAAAAACAGATACCCTCTATCTTTGACATGAAAGATATCCTTATGGTGCCCTTTGTCAGCCGGTGAGTATTTCGAGATCGCCAAGGGATCTGACATCCGCCGCTTTGTGCTGGATGATGTAAGGATGATGATGAAATGGGTGCTGGCCATCCGGCTTATCCGGGATGAATACTATGAGAAGAAAACTGAATCATGAAAAACAGAAAAGAACTATTCAGCAAGATGGCCTATGCCTGCGGTGATATTTACGGTGGCGGATCCTTTATAATTGTAGGTTTACTACTTCTTGTGTACCTGACAAATGTGGAGGGATTCTCCGGAACCAGCGCCGGCATCATCGTTTTCATCGGGAAAGCCTGGGATTCCATTACTGACCCGTTTATGGGGCAACTATCAGACAGAACCCGATCCCGTTTTGGTCGTCGCCGCATTTTTTTTCCTTCTCGGCAGCCTTCCGTTTTCTTCTCCTGGGTAATGCTATGGTACGGTTTTGGCATCACAGACAGTACTGCCAAATTCTTATACTATACCCTGGCTTATATCTTCTTTTCCACGGCATTCACCATAGTGATGGTTCCCTACAACGCCATTCTGTCCGACATGGTGAGGGACTATAACAGGCGTAGTGCATTCACCGGGATGCGCCTTGGTTTTTCTGCTGCTGCTGCCATTTTTTGTGCCACTGTTCCTGCGCTGATCACAGGAGCCTACACAGACCCCAAACAGGCTTACCTTATAATGGGTCTTACCTTTGGAGCACTATTCGCCATTTGTTGGCTGGCAGTTTTCCTTTTGGTACATGGGAGAATAGATGAAGCCTATCCCTGTAGTCAGCATTAAGGATTGGCTGAAAGTATTCAGAAACCGTTCCTTCCGTATTTATGTAACCATATTCATCCTCTGTCAGATGGCTATTGATACCGTTATGACACTGGCTGTTTATTTCCTGACGGTTTCTTTGCAGAAAGAGGAACTTTTCGTCCCGATCATGGGATCTATCCTTGCTACCCAGCTCGTTTTTATTGGTATATTCTCGCATGTGGCTCAAAAAACTGACAAAACCACTCCGGCATACATCTCCGCCGGCGTATGGATTGCTGCCAGTATTGCCGTCTTTATTCTTTACAACGCTACACCAGATTTTATTGTAATCTCCACTTGCTCGCTGATCGGCGTGGGAGGTGCAGGACTCAATCTCTTCTCATGGTCTGCCCTACCCGACATAGCCGATGTGGATGAACTTATCACCGGGCGTCGCAGGGAAGGGCTCTACGCAGGTGTATCGACTTTCCTGCGTAAATTCTCAGGAGGTGTGGTAGTGGGTGTCCTTGGTATTGCTTTGGATGTGATCGGTTACAGCAAGGAGGCTGTCAGCGCAGGAAATATCTCGACCTGCAACAGACTGGGGGTATACGCATTCTGTTCTGCGCCTTCCCCTTAACCTTCCTGATTTTCGCTCTGCTATTCCTCCGCAAGTATAAGCTGGGAAGACAAGAAGTTCATTATAATGACTAATATTTCTGAACCGTTATAGAGCGGGAGAGACGGATATATCCATTGAGGGTGAGGAGCTCAGGGTTTGCCAGCAGCTAACAGGCGTGAAGGATGGCCGGTTCTTCAGAATTGACCGTGGTCCGGACCAGGAGACCCATTCATAGGGCAGAGTTATGATTTCATGCTTCTTTGTGAAGTTGGGTGCCGGGTTGGTCAATGTCAAATAACAGGTTGAATCTTTTGTCCGTTCGGGGTACCCAGAGGCACAGGAGGTCAATTTTGAGTTCTTGTGCCGTTTTACGACATTCTGAGACCCTAACCCCATGTATAAGATTTTTCATATTACAACAAGCTGGTAACAAGCTTTTTTATCTTCCATCTGCTTTTTCAGGGCCGGAATGAAATAAAGTGTTGTGAGCCAAAGGAATACAGACCATGGAGGTAAGAGGTAGGCTGGTTCGGACAAACCTGTTACCTGTTTTATCCGACTCCTAGCTAATGCATTGGCAGAACCGTGGAATATGCTTACAGAAGGGCTCCATTAAAGCTTACCAATGAAGCAGATCCTGACTATATCCTCCTCTGGTAAATTCGGTACCTGCGGGGCGGTTTGTCATTTCAGATTTTCATCCAGTTTGCTTTTTGTTTTATTGCCGGTTTATGCCCGTATATAAGGTTATCTGCATGGAAGGCGAAATGTCCGAATAGTCGTGCGTGCCTTATCAAGAATCGCACGAAATTGTGAAATATGTTATTGCGGTGACTGAAGGGACAGACGGCCATGCAGCGGCCACAGTCAGTGCCGCTGATACACCAGAACCTGTAGCATTTATCTGAATCGATTCTCCATCGTTCAGCGCCGTCAATTTCCTGCATGTCCCCCTCAGGTATAGCGTCTCCCGGGCAACAATGTGCACACTTTTTGCAAATACGGCAGAATTCAATCAGGTTGGGATCAGGTCTGTATTTATCTGTCAGGAGAGGAGCGTTAGTCGTTACCACTGCAATCCTGACCCTCGGGCCCAAAAGGGGTGTCATAAGCAATCCCATCCGGCCTATCTCACCCAATCCCGCGTCACGGGCCACCAAAGGGCATATCAACTCATAATCACCGTCAATATGAGCCCGGCTTTGGTAGCCGAGCTTATTTAGGAAGCCGGAAAGCTGAAGGGCAATGGTGGCGCTTTTAAGATATTGCTGTGAAGACTCAAGGATAACCGGAGACAACGGGGCTGTCATAACATTATCATGGTCCATTTCAACAGTGAATGCCACCGCATATTTATGCCGCCTTAGAACAGGCTTGCCTTTGTTGATCCCCCTTCCCCTTAAAGTGTAAAGATGGTAATCCTGAAGCTGTGCAATTCCCACAGAGTGCACCCCGAGGTGTTTAGTCCATCCCTTGATATATTGTGTCAGATCTTCAGACGTAATATCGGTACTGGTATCTAATGAGGTTTCTTTATTTGCCGGATGTAGATTCTCAATTAATAAGAAGTTCGTATCAGCTGCAGGAAAATTGAGAACATGGAAGTGTGCTCCCTTTTCTGAAAGCAATCCCGGCAATTGACGGAGGTCAGTATCAGTTTTTGACTGCTCAGGATGGGTGCTATAATATTCGTCCCAGTCCTGAGTCCCTGGTTTAAGTCTCATCCGGGAAAAAACAATGTCATGTTCATCTATATTACGGGAAGGGGTGGTGGGTTTCATGATTAATATCTTTTCATAATGCAATGATACAGATAAATATCAACCTGAAAATATTGCTTGTTGAAGGTGGGAAACTGTTCTATGAACTGGCTGGCGAAAGGAAGGAATATTGTGCTCCTGCATGGCGGTATGGTTAACCGTGAAATATGGGATGAACAATTTCCCCTGCTGGCAAAGACATTCAGAGTTGTCCGATACGACCGGCGCGGATATGGCAAATCTTCAGATCCTGAGATGAAGTACTCTCACATAGAGGACTTAAGCAGGTTGTTTATTCAATTGAGCATTGATAGGGCAATAGTATTCGGAATGTCCTCCGGTGGCCGTCTGGCAATAGATTTTGCACTAACATACCCCGAAAAGGTTACCGGCCTGGTACTGGTAAGCGCCGTTGTCAGCGGATTTGGCTATACCTCACATATGCATACCAGGGGAGCAAACTATGGGTGGCCGTTTTATTCCATAGGGGTCAATTACGACAATACAGCTATCTCATCAGGTCATAGTGCATCAGGGATAAAAGCTCCTGTCCATACATGGACCCCGTCGATCGCAACCTGCGGAATAGCATTTATCTCCAGCAACAAGTTCAAATCGTGGAAAGGCAACCTTCTTGTGAGTGGACTTGTATCACAAAAACTCATCAGATGTGTGGTGAACGGTGATAAAATAGTTGAAGAAGATGTTTTATTAAGTAATTCAGGAAGAGTAAGAAATGTTGTTCAGGCACCTGACGGGTCAATATATATGTCAGTTGAAAATCCGGGGAGGATCATTCAGATTCTACCGGAGTAAATACATGCCAGATACTACTTTAGCCGGATGCAATTTTTGTCCATTGGGGGTTCAGAAGCTTTCACCGAATCGCGAAGCTCTTTTCATTTCACCAATTCTTAATGGTTGTGTGCAAAACAAAAGCTTGCCCTGAAGATTTAACTTCTATTTGACCTTTAGCCCTTAATTTATTAACAATACCGAGGGGATGGTTCAATTAGTTGGAACAAAGTGAGACGAAGTGCTGATCTGAACAAAGTCAGGCATACGGATGAAAGCGAACACACTCGTCTGTGTTTTCTTCACACTCAACCCGAAATTTTGTTTACGTACTTATATTGTTCAGTATTCAATTAAGCGTATAATCCCGGGCTACCTTAATTGTGCAAAACCAGGACTTAATATTGAATTGATTAAGTTGAAATCAGTTACTTTTTATATTTACAATAAATCCAAAAGCCGCTGCAGTAAAAAACATGATCAAACTGTAAATTGCCGGCGAAATGCTTATTACACTGTTTCCAATCACACTTAAGGCAATATAAATGGCAAGAGTTCCATTATGGATTCCAATTTCCATTCCAATTGCAATGGCCTGTCTTTTTTCAAGTTTCAAAAACCTGGGTAAAGAAAACCCGATTCCCATACTCATCACATTGAATAAGAGTGCAGGCAATCCTACCATTTTAAAATAGGCAACAACATTTTCGCGTTCCTGATAAACAACTCCGGCAATGACGAGAACCAAAAATAGTGCAGATAATACTTTAACAGGCTTATTCAGGACAACTGACAATTTTGGAAATTTCGATTTCAAAAACATTCCAATCGACACGGAATCGAGTACTATGGCAAAAACCTCCAGTACTTTTCCGAATTGATTGGGAATCGCCTGGCCGGATTCCATGAAATATGCAATGGAAAAATTTACAATAAATGGCAATGTAAAAAGCGACAGAAGGCTGTTGACAGCAGTCAGCGAGATATTCAGGGCAACATCTCCTTTTGAAAGATGACTGTAAAGATTTGCGGTAGGTCCGCCTGGCGAAGCTGCCAGCAGCATCAGTCCAACTGCAAGTTCAGGTGGAAGGCCAAAAGCTCTGACAAGGAAAAAACAAAGAAAAGGCAACAGGATCATTTGACTTAACAAGCCGATCGCCAATGGCTTTAGGGTATTTTACAACTCTTTGAAATCGTCAATTGTGAGCAGAAAGTCCCAATTCGAGCATTATGACTGCAAGGGCTAATGGGAGCAAAACTACATTAGAGAAACTGGATTCATATGTCTACTTCATGTTATTGGGGTTATAAAAACTCATTTTTTCAAATAGCTGATTAAGAGAAATCATAGAAACTGTTTGTCATTTTATCAAATCATTATAAAGCTATGATATTTATTCGAATAGCTGTATTATCATCTGAAGGATTGATTTACGGAGCTTAAGTTTCTTCAGATTCTTTTGGCTGTCTGACTGCGCAAGCCAGCGACTTCAGACATCTGTAAACAAGAGGCCAACGATGACCTCTTGTTTCATTTTTCCCGGCTCGGATTAGAGGGTTATTTTGATTTGGTTACTTTTGTTATTCCAGGATGCACAAGTAACACGGTAATTGATTCACACGAACAATTAAAATAGAATTCAGTCAATAAGATATTTACAAGCTACGGCCATGAGCCCGGAGCAATCAGCGGGTTTTTGGTAATCCGCGATCCAAAACCGGGTTATAAAAAAGCATTAATCTTAATTGGAAATTTATGAACGACAAAGTTTACCCGGTACTGGATGATTTTTCGATTACCGGCAGTGGTATCTTTCACTGGCTTGGCAAAAGGCTAAATCAGGGAGGCGCATCAACCAGAAGCAATAGTATCTGGGTCCTGATAATGATGGCCATCACATGGCTTCCTCTGTTAGTACTGAGTGCATTGCAGGGGCTGACTTTTAGTGATAAGGTTGACATCCCCTTCTGGAAAGATTTCGCTATCCATTCCAGGTTTCTTATCATCCTGCCGCTGCTTCTTTTTGCAGCACGACCTTTCGATTTCAAGTTAATAGATTTGACAAAGCAATTTTTCAAGTCAGGGATACTAGATGAAAAAGACCTCGGAGGTTATGCAGAAATCAGGAAAAAGATAAAAGATTTAACTGATTCCATCTGGCCGGATATCCTCATTTTAATGGTTATTGTTTTGAACCTGATCTTTAGATTTATTTCAGCAGGGGAAAGTCAGATCAGCATCTGGATATTTTTACCGGGCAGTGTGTCTTCATCTATGTCGTGGGCCGGAATCTACCTCGCCATAATTTGCGCACCGATTTTTCAGTTTGTTCTTATTAGATGGATCTGGCACTGGATAATCTGGTTTATTTATTTCAAAAAGCTGGCGAGTCTGCCGCTTGAACTAAATTCTGCTCATCCTGCACAAGGGCTGCAGGGTTAGGGTTTCTTGGCTATCAGCCGGGACCATTTATACCGGCAGTGTTTGCATTGGCAATTTTATTGTCAGCGGCAATTGCTGAGAAGATTGTTTTCCTTCACGATAATTTACAGACCTATTTCCCGGTTATGGTTGCCTTTGCTGTTATAGCTGGTTGTGATGAAGCGATCTGCCTCTTATGGTATTTATAAACACAATGGTCACACAACGGCGAAGAAGGGTTTGGCGACAGCGGGTACACTGATCCAGGGAGCATCACAGGCAATTCGATAAGAAGTGGCTTAATGAGGAACATGAACCGGTATTACCGGCTATTGCCCGATGCTTCCTCCATGGCACGATTCAATTCAATGGAAGTTTTGAGGTCGTAAAAAGCATGAAAGCCTTGCCCTTTAATTTAAAGTCAATGGTATCAACAGTCCTTTTTGCCATTCTGCCAATGGTTCCAGCTTTTAGCCTTTCGAATACAACATACTTGATTTCTTTCTAAAAGTTTCAAGATTGCTGGCTTGGCATGCTGTCTGATACAGACATCTGGATTGAGAAACAGCCTTTCAGATAATCTGCCACATAGCTGTTACAACTTTGAGGGTATGTTCTTTACGTGAAAGACCATCCGGCAGCTACGCATATCGAGGGCCATACAGTCCGGACTCCAATGTAATTCTCAGTTCATTATGGCTTTGCTTTTGCTGTCGCTTCTCGATTTCAACCTTCCGGTCCAGCTTTTTAACATTCTTCCCCTGTCCAATTATATAGGAATCACATGAACTGGATGCAGAGCTGTTGCATGGGTCAAACCTATGATATCAGTGGAGGTAAAATCAGGTGTTTCGGTTTCGGTTCTGTTTAACTTTATTTGCGTTGAGAATGGCAGCAGCCAGACAAAGCGCTATGTTGTGGTTTTTTATCTGCGCCTGCATCCCGGGACCATAGAAAGCGCGTCTTATATGTTCTAGGATTGTGCGTTTACATTTGAACTCCCTTAGCAATAAGCTTGAAAAAGCAAATGCTGTTATTTTCTTTTTCTTGTCAAGATTGGCGTAGGCATAGCTCGTGAAATACTGAAGGAGAAATAATCCCTGGCAGGATATAAACTTTGACGTCCCTGTGTGCTCCATATGAAAATGGCCTATCATATCAGTCCGTGCATTGATATTTACAAACCATAGCATGGTGTTGACCCCGCCTCCCAGTTCATTGCCATTAAGAAGGTTCTAGGGCTTGGTCAACGTGAGTGAGGACTGTTTGCCACGGAGAACTGACGACCCGGTATTCATCTCCTACCTTATCTGAAAGAGTAGTATCAGAATGAGACATTAGGGTGAAAAATAGTTGCTGCCGAAGTTCCAGGTGTAGGTAAGCTGCAGGCGCTGATCACGGTAATCAGGTTTCAGGATCGGGATTCGCCCTGGGTGACATTATAGTTCTGGTCTACCTTGAAATAATGAACTCATATCATCAGATTCCTGGCCGCTAATTCTTCCTGTTATAGGTGAATTTCATATTATGGTGAGGATGGCTCGAACAAATTTATATTTGGAAATTGACCGAAGGCAGGAAACAGGTATAGTTAGGCTCGAGAAACTGAATCAGCATTAATCTGGCTGTTTTCCACGTCCTCAGCATAGCCTGAAATCCTATTTTTTTCACTATCAGAGTAATTCCTCCATAGACCGAATTCCGAAGCTCTGCATATTCAAACCAGGCTCTGTGATTCCATCCATTGTTGATTATGAAATCATATCCCATTTTCTGGTAATAGAATTGGTATTGTGCTTCAGATTTTTGCTATGACATACCCAATGGTTAGCAACATAATTTAACTTGACTGAATAATATTCGCGTTTATTAAGATTATTTTCCTCCCTTGAATAGGTACTGATTATTGAATCAGAGTTATACAGGTACCTCGTATTAGTAAATTCACTGTTTTCATCTGACCCGAAGTTGTAATAACTGGCCTCACCAGCTCAGCTCCTGGACCGATTTTCAAAAGTTTTTTGAAAGAAGGATAATGAGGTCTCATCACTTTCAAAGCCATTGGTCGTCGGCGCTGAAATAGTGTTTAGAGGATTCTCCTCTTTGGACAGTAACGTCTCGCTTAAGAGATCAACATTCTGCAGAAGCCGGTTTATGACTGACGCTTTGGAAAAACTCCAGGCTGTTTTATTTATCGTTTTATGCATTAATCGAAAATCCGCTGTTTATAGTTGTCATAGTCACTTTTATGCCTCCGTTCCCTGAACATACTTATGGTCTCGAATCATTCATTATGAAACGGCTTTCCTGCGTGTTGGATATATCAAGTACTCTGTTGGAATCCTGACTGCGGTCAAGATAAAATGTTATATTTCCCGAATGCATAATCGAGGCTGCCTGACTCCGATCTTGTTATCTTATTGAACGGTTTTACCGTGAATCCGATATTTCCGTTCATCCCATACCTGGCTTCTTTCTTCAGGATGATGCTTATCACCCCGTCGATGTTGCCTTCGTATTTGCCGCGGCACGATTGCTGATACTTTCAATAGCCTGCATATCCGTAAGAATGCTGGCGAGGTATTCCTTGTCGCGTTTGTCTCCCATGGACACTGAACTACGGAATTGCTGCTGCCGTTTAATATCACGTTGTTCTGAAAATCGACATTGACCTGGGGTATCTTTTTCAGGAGATCGTACCCGTTAGTTGAAGATTTGGATACTACTTCAGGAATGGCATATACAGTCCGGTCAACCATCTCCTTGCCTTCAGCCGCTCGGCAACCACAGTTACTTCACCAATGCTTGCTGTGGTTTCATTTAAATAAATGGTATCAACCGGAACTTCGGCATCACCCTCCCCGACCACGACACTTTTCCCAATGGTTTCATAACCCACAAAACTTACTCTTATGAAATAGCTCCCTGGTTTTACCTTTTCTAGCGTGTAACCTCCGTCAGTCAATGTAATAACCCCTAAGCACTTACTGAATCAGGAAGATGAATCAATCCAACCGTGGCAAACGATACAGGAGATTTATCTTCCTGAAGGCATACAGTACCCTTTATGTTCTGAGCCTGAACAGCAATGGTGGTTGCAAGAAGTAAGAAGAAAATAAATGTTTTCATTTTTGTCTGTTCATTAATTTTGTTAAAGGGAAATCACTTTTGATTCCCCGTTTATATCCATGGGCATTTGCATGGAAAAGCCGGGAGCACTGATACCCAGATTTCCGGTACATGTGTCTTTCCGGTGATTTCAACTGCTAACCCGGTACTGGCATCAATAACCATATTTAACTTACTCAGCCCTTTTATGTCGTCATAGGTCACTGTAGCGCCTCCCGACCGGATAGGAACTGCATTGGCTGCGGTCTGAATAATGGATTCAGCAGTTATTTTTGCATTGGTGCCTCTATTCCTGACAGATGATATGTTGTGATTATATCGAGCATCATTCCGCCGGAACTGACCTGTTGGGTTATTTTCCATTCATCACCCACCGAGACCTGCCGGCCGGGCAAATTCCATGTAAACAATTCGATCATTGTTTTTAATTCGCTGTTACTTACCGTATTCGTGATCTGCTTTTTAACCGCATCGGCAGTCGGACCGCTAAGCACAATGGAACTTGTGTCTTTCAGGATCATATCAGACAGCATCTTCTGATTAACGATCTCCAGTGGTTTGCCTGTAAAATCCAGCTTGACATACAGGGCATTTTTACTGAGCCTGTTCATAATGTATGATAGAACATCAGCTGTCTCTGTGGATTTGATATCCCCTTCATTGACAGAACTGTTGCTTACAATTTTTCCCATTGTATTGGTATTGGTAACCAGGGTGTCAAAACGTACTTCAGTGATAAGGAAATCGGCAGTTGCATCAATCATTTTTATCGAAATCGTATAATCGACCTTTGATTCCGTGGTTTGCTGAACCCCGTTTATAGTTTGAGTAACCGTCTGTTCGCGAGAACGGATTTTAACCTGTAGACTTTATTCTTTTCCAGGTTCATTTTAAGGGCGGTGGTGTTTTGTGCAAAAATCGAAACGCAGAACATCACTGCGGTGCACGACAGAATAATCTTCTTCATCAGGCTGTAATTTGAGGTTTGTTAATCATGCTCAAAAGTATGACCGTGGTAAACTTTAATGAATAATTAATCGGTGAATGGAGGAATTACTCTTGCGAAGCACAAGATTGAAGGGGAGATGAGGAGCAATACAGTTTGGTACTGATCGGTGAAAAGCCTTAATTCCGGCTGATGTTCCGACAGGGAAGGTTGAGACAATGAGGGAGCTGGGCCAAGCTTTTAATGATCCTGCCATTTTAGTCTGGCTGTATCATACTGCCTCTGAAAGAATCTCCGATCAAAGAGAGCAGACTCAGAAAATTGTGCCACTGATATCAGGATCAGCGGTAGGATATATTCATGATTTTCATAGGCGATCTCTTCCCGGTCGCGCTTCAGGGTAATCTTATCCCCGACTTTTTTATTTATCAGGGCTTTAGCGAGGGGAGAAAGAAATGAGATCTTTTCCCGGGCAATGTCTCCCTCGTCAACACCCACTATCTGAAAATCCTGGTTCTTGCCTGAAAATGCTGTCTTTAGGGTAACTATTGCACCGAACATCATCTCGCCCTGAGGTTGTTCCTTCGGATCAACGACCCTGGCTTCGGCAATCCTGTCTGTTAAGCAACTGCAATTTTGCATTGATGAAGTTCAGGGCAATCCTCTTCTCATTTTCGTTGGTGATGCTGACGGTCTCTCTCTCATCATCAGTTTCTCCTTCTCAGCCACTAAAAGATCCATCCCGGTCCGGGTAACAAAATTAGTCACACCATCCGGCAGGTGTGCTCTCTGCGGCACCATCGGCACATCTTCCTGGTCGTCTTCCTTTACAAATCCTCTGCTCATGGCTTATGGGTCCGGACCGCTAAAATATCCATAAAATAGTAATCTGGCAATTTCAGGTAATTTGATTACAGGAATTGGAGCTGCCTCCGTGCAGTCTGTCTACGCCGGTATTGTCGTGTCAATTATGTAAAAGAAAACCGCAATGAAATGCGAGATACTGCCGGCGAGAACCATCAGATGCCACACCAGGTGAGCGTACCTGAATCGCGCCACCCTGAAGAAGTATATGCCCGCCGAATAAAACAGTCCGCCAATCAGAATCCACATAAATCCCATCAGGGGCAACTTCCTGATAATTGGCCCCAATGCTATCAATACGAGCCAGCCCATTGAAGTATAAAGAATTATATTGAAGAGTCCGACACCGGTGTTATATTTCACGGGCTTAAGTAGCTTCAGCACGATCCCAATTACTGCCAGTCCCCACTCGATGCCGAAAATAACCCATCCGAATGGTCCGTGGAAGGCGATCAGCGCTATAGGGGTATAGGTGCCTGCGATAAGCATGAAAATGGCTATCTGGTCCACGGTGAAGAAGAACTCTTTCGTACGGCCTGCCGGAAGCCAGTGTGTGAACATTGATGAGAGGTAAAGTATGACCAGAGTTGCTCCGAAGACGGCAGTCGATACTATATGCCATGCTGTTCCGACTCTTGCCGAGTAAACCACCATCAGCACGAGTGCTGCGACGCCGAGCAGTGCGCCAATAAGATGGGAGACAGCATTTGCAGTCTCCTCACCCCGACCCCCCCAGACCGACCCCCCCCCCCCCCCCCCCCCCCTCCCCCGGTAAACCTCCCCCCCCCCCCCCCCCCACCACGCCCCCCCCCCCCCCCCCCCACCCCCCCCCCCCCCCCACCCCACCACACCCCCCCCCCCCCCCCCCCCCCCCCCCCCCCCCCCCCCACCACCCCCCCCCACTTACACTGCAGTGGCATGCATTTGCCAGGTGAAATCCCCCCCCTCCCTTTTTCTTCGTCCTCCCTTTCTCTTCCCCTTTCTCCTCCTCCCCCCCCCACCCCCCCCTCGCTGGCCTTCCCCTCTCTTTTTCCTTTCCCCTTCTCTCCTTTCCTCTCCTTCCTATCTTCCCGTTCCTTAGCAGGTCATGCCCATCTCCCCTTTTCCTGTCCCGGCGACGTAGAACAGCGCGTCTCCCTTCTGATAGTGGCTTATTTCGCCGCCAGTTTCGTCTTCTACTAGGACGACCGCCTCTCCACCACCACCCTCCCCCCCCTCCTTAGGGGGCATCATCTAGTCGACGTCGGGGAGGTTCCTCCTTTTCTCCTCCGTGGTTGCCGACCGAGGGGGGAGGGACTTCCATCAAGAAGGAGATATATATACGCTCACTCAGAAGCGGTTTTCTTTTATGAATGGATCGTTCTTCGTCTTTCTCGTATCTGGGCCGGTTCTTGACTTCGCCATCTTCCCCATGTTTTAATTATGAAATTTAGAAATTATAAGAGCCACAAAGATGCTCAATACCTATGAATAGGTAATTATTTAATCGTGGCAACACAAGGCAAAGTTACTTATGGCCAAAGAGCTGTTTCAGTACGGCAAGGTTTTCAGGATTAATGATGTTTTTCCCTTCAGCGGTATACATGTAATCTATCTTATCCTTGTGTCGTTCAATAATCTTTGCCCTGACCATTTTCCCGAGGCTGTTCAATTGTTTGTTATCCGCATTAAAAGGTTCGCTTAGAATGGCTACAGCCGCAGGCAGCCATCTCGAGGGGAACAGGTCATCATACTGGCCTCCGGTCCTGTATTGGTCTATTACCGCATCAAGTTCCGTCAATGCTGCTTCAAGGCCTTTGGAACTGGCAAGGTCTTTATTGTTGTTCTTTGCCCACCGGACAAATGCCTCACCGTTGGGAACGAGGAGGGCAGTGGTGTATTTGTTCTGATTGTTGTACAACATGAGCTGGTCAATAAAGGGAGACCTGTCGGTAATTGTCTCTTCAATTCCCTCGGGACTGTATTTTTCACCGTCGTCAGAGATGAGAAGACTCTTGAACCTTCCGAGAACATAAAGAAATCCGTCACTGTCAACAAATCCCATGTCTCCGGTGCAGAGCCATCCGTCACGGATTGTCTCCAGGGTTGCCCTTTCGTTTTTCCAGTAGCCCTGCATCACATTCTCTCCCCGGATTACGATCTCCCCCTTCTGTCCCGGGGCCAGCTCCTTCCCATCCTCATCGCAGATCTTAAGGTCAAGGTTTTTGACAATGACGCCTGATGATCCGAGTTTATATCTTTTTTCCACGTTTCCCGAAATAACCGGAGACGCCTCAGACAGTCCGTAACCCTGGAGCATCGGTATCCCGATGGCAGAGAAGAACTTCTGTAGCTCAATGTCGAGCAATGCTGCCCCCCCGAAGAAGAACTTCAGCCGACCGCCAAAGCCTGCCCTGATTTTGCTGAAGAGGATAATGTCATAGAGTTTGTAAAGGGGTTTGAGGAGGATCCTGAATCCTTTTCCCTTGTCCCATCCAATGCCGTTGTACTGATAGGCAACCTTTAATGCATGCCTGAAAAGTTTTTCAATTACCGGGCCTTTATCTCTGATGCCCTTTTCGATCCCCTTGCGGAAGTTTTTGGCAAGAGCAGGTGCGCTCAGAAGAAATACCGGCTTAATTTCCTGATATTTTGCGGGATGTTTTTGATGGAGTCAAGGTACGATTTGCCAGACTGTACAGCTGCCAGGCTGGATCCGGTGGCCATCATAATATATATTCCTACCGTATGCGCGAATGAGTGGTCCCACGGAAGGATCAGCAGCGTGGTCCACCATTCGGGGACATCCATGAGTGTAAGTGTCTGTTCAATATTGGCCGTATAGTTTCTGTGCGAAAGGATTATTGCCTTCGGGTCAGAGGTAGTACCAGAAGTGTAGCTGATATTCGCATAGTCGTTCGGACCGACCGATTGCACCCTTTCCATGAATTTTTCATAGAAGGTGCCCAAGGTAATCTTCACCCCTTTTCCTGATTGTACCCATAAAGATCTCATCGTCAGCGTAGCTTTCCCTGGGATCAAGGAGAATAACCTTTTCGAGGTTCGGCAGCTCCTTCCTGATTGCATTTATTTTATCATACTGGAGAGCTGAAACAATTACCCAGCGGGAACCGGAGTGGTCAAGCCGGAATTTAAGGTCGGCGCCTTCCTTGAGAAGAATGGAGAGCGGAACGCATATGGCGCCGGCATGCAAAATACCAAGCTCGCTTATGACCCAGTCAGTACGTGATTCTGACAGCAGGGCAATACGGTCACCTTTTTCTATGCCCAGGGCCAGCAGTCCGGCTGCAGTTTTGTAAGCCAGATCTTTTGTCTCCATGTAGGTGATTGACTCATAGCGGTCTGTTTTTTTCTCAAGCAGGTAAGGATTCTCAGCATACTTGTCGGAGCTGTTTTCAAGTAGATCGATAATGGTTTTCATTCCGGCTGATTTGTTAGTGAATTAAACTCTTCTTTCAAAGGTACGTGCTTGATTAACCAAAGTCAACTTTATTAAGGCGCGGGATATGATTCCGGCCGCAGGGGGACAAGGTGGAACTTTGCCCTGAGAGCCTGTAATCCTCAACGCCATTCCGGTATTCACCTTGCCGGACCTGTTTGTTTCCTGCCGATCCCCAGAATCACTACCGGTTTATCAAGGTATTGGCCCGGTGCATTCAATGAATGGATTCTTTTTACCACATCCATCCCCCCGGTCACCTTGCCGAAGGCAGCAAAGCCCTGAAGATCCGGATTTCTCTTACCGCCATAGTCAAGGTCTGGCTGATCGCCTACACAGATAAAGAACTCCGAGGTGGCGGTGCCGGGTGTCCACCGCGCCATGGATATCACCCCGTCACGGTGCAGGATCCCGGTCTGTTCTGTTGTCTCATGGGCAATGGGAGCAAAGCCTCCCGTTTCTTCCTTCTCATACCTACCCCCCTGTATGACTGCTATAAGTACTGAGTCATTCGGCTGATTATCAGGACGAACAACCCGGTAGAAACAGGCACCGTCAAAAAGACCTGCATCAATGTACCGGAGAAAATTGGATGCCGTCACCGGAGCCCTTTTCAGGTCAACGGTTGCATGGATCTCACCAAACTCCGTCGTGATAATAATTTTCTCATTCCTTTCAACAGGCTGTCCTTGCATGCAGGAAACCAGCATCAAGGCAAAAACGGTCACGCAAATTGTTGTTCTCATGTATGCAATATAGTTATTTTCACTCACTCCCCGGTTAAGGCATGCCTCATTACAAGGTTGACCAAACCCGGGTTGCTGCCATAGGTGGCGGCCATACTTTTTTGTGAGTATAGAATCGGTATTTTACAGTAAGCCATTAATATGAGCCGCTGAGGCATTAGTGCAACCAGTGGCTTGATATGTAGATTGTTACCTGCGCACAAATCTACGCATAATACTTTATACTGCTGCTCCTCTCTTTGTACAGTCGTCTAACTGACAGTTTCTTTCCTTAATTTCACCCGGCTTTTGGGTGGTGCCACCAATGGCCAACTGAAAAACATTTTTGGAACTTATATGAGATTAGGGAGTATGGTGAAAGGAACTATTTCAAGGTCCCCGGGTTCAAATTATTCGGGATAAGAACAGGATTTGCATTTATGTTCGTTGCCGGGTTGTCAGTATCAATGGCTTTACAGGGGCAGGACCCGGTAGAGTACAAACCCGGCGGCAAGGTAGAAGCGAGGATTTTTACGGGGTTCATTACCACATTTGCGGATGGGAGAAAGCCACAGCAAGTTTGATCTTGGCCGGTGCTTACCTGGGGTATAGCTACAACTTTACCAAAACTCTTTCGGGGCGCATTGTATATGATGTAGCAGATCCGGCTGTAGGGAAGTTGAAGTTCACAGGCATGCTGAAATTTGGATATCTCAAATACCAGACAGAAAAATTGGACCATCAGCGGAGGCATGATTCCCTTGCCTGAATATGATTACGTGGATAAAAAGTGGGGATACCGCTATGTCTTCAGACCTTCACATGATGAGTACGGTTTCGGAGTGGCTGCTGACCTCGGTTTAAGTGCTTCGTACAAGATGGCCCCATGGCTGCTGGCTGAGGTGGCGCTGGTGAACGGTGAAGGGTTCAAGCTGACAGAATCTGATTCAACCCTTAAGGCTGCTGTTGGCATCACCGTGGTACCGGTAAGGAATGTGTCGCTGCACGGTTATTACGACAGGATGGGCAAGGACGGGATTTGTCAGCAATCGGCTGACGCTATCGCAACCTATGAGGATAAAGGTTATGTTTTCTCAGCCGCATATCATTACCTGGCTAACACCGGGTTAATAGTCGGGCGTGATCTCCGGGCCATCTCCTTTAACGGAACTGTGCCGGTCAGTGGAAAAATTAAACTATTTGGCAGGTATGACTATGTCTCTTCCGTAAGGGTCGGAAATGAGGATGAGGTTTGGAATCTGAACAAGGACGGCCAGCTTTTTCTGGCAGGAATAGAATTCGCCCTTGCTCCCGGTGTGAATCTTGCACCAAACTACCAGGGATGGAATCCTGCCAACGGCGATATGCCTTTCATATCAAGGTTTTGCATCTCCCTTGACCTGTAAGATCTGAACCGGATACGATATTGAATGTCATGCCGGCATTTCCCTGCACGGGAGATGCCGGTAATGCTTTCGCTTCCGGGGTTATGCCGGAGGCAAGTGTATTCCGGGAAAAGGGTTTATACTCTATTTTGGGCCGATAAGCTGAAACAGAACCCAGGAGACACCCAATGTAAATATTATATTGAATCCCTGAGCAATGAGAAAGCTGTAGAGCGGTTTCTTACTCTCCAGATGCCTGAAATCAGAGAAGCGGGTCTCGAGACCTATGCTGACAAACGCCAGGTTGAACCAGAAGGTGCTGAATGACTTGATCACCTTCCCGGAAGACTGTGCCGTTTCAGGACTAAGAAGGAAAGAAAATACCAGCGAAGCCAATATAAATCCAAGCACAAACTTGGGGGAACCTCTCCCAGATAATGCTTACAGACACATGCTTTCCCTTTTCGCCTTCACCTCTTTTCCTGTATGCCCAGAAGATTGAGATTGCGAAAGCGGCAACGCCCAGCAGGACGTTCTGCGAGAATTTGACGATGGTGGCGTATTTTAGTCCCGTCTCCCCCGCAATGGTCCCGGCGGCAACTACAGCACCGGTAGTGTCAATGGTGCCTCCGAGCCATGCGCCGGTGACTATCTCAGAGAGCCCCAACCATTTGGCAATGATGGGAAGGAAAATCATCATCGGGATGGCAACTATCAGTACGAGGGAGATTATAAACGAGAGCTTCTTTTTATCCCCGTTAATGGCGCCAGCAGTAGCAATGGCGGCAGAGACACCGCATATTGAGACGGCGCTTGCCAGCATCGTGGAGAACTCATCATCCACCTTCAGCTTGCGGGAGATCCAGAATGCAAAATACCATACCACCGCAACAACAATCACAGCCTGAATAAGTCCGAAAGAGCCGGCGGTAAGGATATCCTTGAAGAGAATGGTGGCACCCAGAAACAGTAAAGTCCAATCTTTACCGTACAGTCTTTTGTAAGAACGCCCGGACGCAACCAGTCGGGCAGCTTCCCCAGGTTACCTATAAGAAGGCCGAGCAGGAGCGAAAACAGCACTGTCTCGAGCCCCAGGTTCTTAAAGCCGGCGTATGATGATATGAATTGAGCGAGAATGGCCAGAAAGAACACGGTGAGAAATCCAGTGATGAATTTTTTAAGGGAGTCACCGCTCAGCAGCACTCCGATTAAAGAGATGATCCCAAAGATCAGCAGTGTGTAGAGTGCTGATATCCAAAGTGAAGAGGCGCTGAAAATACCGGGCATATCCTGGTTGCCGCTCCATCCGGCCTTTCCGCCGAAAGAGGGAGTTCCAATACTGTAACCGGCTATCAATACAAACAATATCAGTGACAAAGCCAGTAATAACAGATGCCCAGTCCTGTCCGACAATGAATTTTCCTGCACTGACGGCCTTTTTAGTTTCTGTCATGGTCAATTGGTTTTAGTCTGGTAAGAGTTTTAGTTGCTGCACTCAAATGCTTCCGGCCGCAAATATGATAACAATTCGGAACAGAAAACTAAGCGTAAAATGGTATTCTTCGACTGCATTTATTGCCATGAGTTCATTATATAGGTTAAGTCGGGACGTTATTAAGCCTATTTTTATATTCGCATCGTTGCCTACCAACAGATAAAATGAGCAAACTCCAGGACACCCTCTCGAAGTATAATCTTCCCCAGAAGATTATGCAGGCAGGCATCTATCCCTATTTCAGAACCATCGAATCTGACCAGGATACTGTGGTGACAATCGACGGGAAAAAGGTACTGATGTTTGGTTCGAACAGCTATCTGGGTCTGACAAACCATCCGAAGATCAAGGAGGCGGCAAAGCGCGCTATTGACAAGTACGGTACAGGTTGTGCGGGGTCAAGGTTTCTGAATGGCACACTTGACGTCCACATTCAGCTTGAGGAGAGGCTGGCTGATCTGGCTGGCAAGGAGAAAGCGCTCTGTTACAGCACGGGATTCCAGGTCAACCTGGGGGTTGTCTCGGTTCTTACCGGCCGGCGTGATTATGTACTGCTTGATGAGCTCGATCATGCCTCCATTATAGAAGGAAGCAGGCTTTCCTTTTCAAAGATCCTGAAGTATGGGCACAATGACATGGGAAGTCTTGAAAGCAAGCTGAGACGCTGCGCTCCTGAAAGCCTTAAGTTAATCGTGACCGACGGTATTTTTTCCATGGAGGGAGACATTGTCAGGCTTCCCGGAGATGGTTGAGCTGGCGGAGAAATACAATGCGTCAGTTATGGTTGATGACGCTCATGCAACTGGTGTGCTTGGCAAAAACGGATCTTGGCACGGCATAGCATTTCGGTCTGACCGACAAGGTTGACCTTATCATGGGCACATTCTCCAAAATCATTAGCCTCCCTGGGGGGCTCTGATTGCATCGGACAGGGATACCATAAACTTTATCAAGCATAACTCACGTTCGCTTATATTCAGTGCCAGCATGACTCCAGCCTCGGCTGCCTCGGTACTTGCGGCAATAAATATCATGGTGACCGAACCTGAACGGATAAGTCATCTATGGGAGATAACCGACTATGCTCTCAAAGGTTTCAGGGAAATGGGATTTGACACAGGAAAATCCGAGACCCCAATAATCCCGCTGTTTATAGGTGATAATGTCAAGGCTCTCACACTTACTCATCATCTTCTGGCTGACGGCATCTTTGTCAACCCTGTTGTATCACCCGCCGTACCCAAAGATGATGCCCTGATACGTTATTCACTTATGGCGACACATACAGGGAGCAGGTTGACATTTCGATTGACAAAATCACCAGGGCTGCAAAGTCGATGGGGATTCTTAATTAGCTCAAAAGTGTATATCCATGATACCTGATTAGCAGAGAGATGGGGAAAGTAATCCTGATTACCGGCATTTCATCAGGCTTCGGCAATGAGACCGCCAGGCTTCTTGCGGAGCATGGCCATTCAGTTTACGGTACAGTACGGGAGTGATTCGGAGGTGCCCGGGGCGGTTACAGTCCTGAAGATGGATCTGACTGACACTGATTCAATGCAGCGGGCTGTCAGGATGGTTGTGGAGCAGGAGGGGAGGATAGATGTGCTGATAAACAATGCCGGGATGCATACCGGCGGGCCTGTTGAAACCTCACCCATGGAAAACATCAGCCTTCAGATGGAGACAAGTTTCACGGGCATGGTGAATCTTACTAGGGAGGTGCTGCCGGTAATGCGCCGCAATGCGGGAGGTACGATAATAAACATCAGTTCAATAGGGGGTTTGATGGGACTGCCTTTTCAGGGGTACTATTCGGCGGCCAAGTTTGCAGTTGAGGGATTCAGTGAAGCGCTACGGATGGAGGTCAGTGATTTCAATATCAGGGTTGTTGTTATAAATCCCGGTGATTTCCGTACAAGCAACTCCTCCAACCGGAGGAAATTCATGGCGCCGACGGGCGCGGGAGATCCCTATAACAGGCAGTTCCGGGAATCCATGGCCATTATAGAGCAGGATGAGGCAAACGGTTGGGATCCTGCAGTTTTGGCAAAAAAACTTGCAGCAATTGTTGAGGTCAGAAACCCCCGTCATCGTTACATCATTGCATCATTTGACCAGAAGCTGGCAGTGGTGCTTAAAAAAATACTACCGTCGAAAATTTTCTCCGCAATCCTTGCAAGTCATTACGGCATTCGATTGAAGTAATTCAATTGGCTGAAGTGCAATAGCGCACCTGCCTGCGGGAGCTTGACCGTGCAGGTTTAACTCAAAAATTCAGAAAAATGGAAGGGCTAAATCTCGCCGGGTCTTTTGAAATACTTCGACTCTGCCCTGGGAACAATATCGCCGGTGAAGCGCTTTACGTTTCCCTTGGTTGGTGTAATAATCACATCGGCATAGCTGCCTACGGTTTTCTTGAGTGAGATCTCTATTTTGGCATTTATAAAAAAGCCTTTTGTTTGCATAGAGGTCTTTACATTTCCTTTTTTATCGGTGACCTGGTTGAAATCAGAGACCGTAAGCTTGTTGGTATTGTTGTTGCCTGTCAGTATGGCTCCCTGGAGGTATGCGAATTCCTTCTCATAGGAGAAGAAGTTGGCAACATCGGTATTGTTTTCGAAGATACCCTGTCCGACCTCGTAGGTATCGACTATTATCACGAAGTCTTTGGTCTCAATGGTGGCCATAGCCTTTTCGAACGCGGCAAGGGCGGCCGCTTCCCTTTCGGCTTTTTTGTCCTGTGAAAATGCAGGCATCAGTGCTGCGCTGATGAAACAGATTGCCAGAATATACTTCTTCATAATGTATCAGGATTATTTGGTACTCATTTACAAAATTACATTTTCTCAGATACAATTAGCGTGCCCGGATATCATATACACGAAATTTATTTCCCATGCCGTGAGTTACCGGCTTAGGGAGGCAGAAATCATTTAATCGGGTAAAAAGGATACTCTGAACACCAACGGTCCACCAATAGAAATCAAAATCTGAAATCAGGGCCCTGAAGAGCTCTAATTCTTAATGCAACGCACTGATATTGCCATGTCTTCCTTAAACTCGCTCATGTGAAAGTCCGCGCCGTCACAATACATTCGTACGCCGAACGGGTCGTTTTGGGGCCCCGGCGTGGTTGTCCAGAAGTTATTGTTTTCGCCGAGATAGTGGAAGCTGCCACTTCCATAGCGTTCACCTCCGGGCAATGCTGTAAATCCCACTTGATCGGTTGCACCGGTATTTGGAGAGTTCCAGTGGACGGTACCTGTCTCCTTAAGATTGCCTCCGGCAGAGTTTTCTCCTCCGGTGTTGTCGCGCAGTGTTTCCCATTCTGCCTTTGAAGGTACGTGCCAGCCTGTGGGGCAGAGCTTTCCTGAAGCGACTGCTATATAGTTGTATAAGGCTCCGTAGATATTGCCATTTGACTGATTGTTGTCATAATAACAATAGCCGGCAACAGTCAACGCCTCCCAGGCACTATTTCCTGGTTCCAGCTTAATGGCGGTCCCATCATTAAGCTGTGTCGTTTTGCAGATTCTCTTTCAACCATTCCTGGTTCCCGACAGAAACAATATGATACCCATTTCCATCGATGTCCGTTACATCAAAGTCATTTTCCTTTTTACAACCGTACGCAAGAATTAAGATCAAAGCGACCGTAAGAGGAAAACTAAAGCAGAGGCTTGATTTTTTTTTCATGGGGGGTAAGTTCAAGTATATTATTTAAAAACCGTATAGCCCATCAGGTTACATTAATATGACGCTATCTAATTTAAATTAATTTTGTCACAAGGCAACAAATTGGGAATTATTTTTTATGACAAATTTGTAATTCGGCTATTTTTGAGAGAAATTTTAAAATGAAAAAATACTTCATTATACTCGGCTGGAAAATCATGAAATCTGCGGTTAAATGAAGTTTAGCGGCAAAGTTGTTATTGTCACCGGTGCCGGCAGGGGGATAGGCCGCAGCATCGCAATGGCCTATGCATCGGAAGGAGCAAGGGTGGTGATAGCTGAAAAGGATCCGGTTACCGGTTTCAGAAACTGAGAGGATGATCACCGCTGCCGGAGGTGCCGCCTGTTTCATTCAGACCGACATCAGCAATCCGGCCGATATCACCGGCATGACTGAAAAGACGGCCGGGCTTTACGGCACAATTGATATCCTGGTAAATAACGCCGGCTTCGGCAGGTGGAAGCCGCCATTCGACCTCATGATCGAGGAGTGGGATGAAGTCATCAATACAAACCTGCGCGGTGCGTTCCTCTGCGCCAGGGAGGCGGCAGGGGTCATGAAAGAGCACGGGGGCGGCTCGATCATAAACATCGCCTCCACCAGGGCGCTGATGTCAGAGCCGGATTCGGAGGCATACGCAGCATCAAAAGGGGGCCTCATTTCACTGACCCATGCCCTCGCGGCATCATTCAGCAAGCATCATATCAGGGTAAACTGCATCAGTCCGGGCTGGATCGAGACCGGCGATTACAGTCAGCTCCGGAAGGAAGACCACAGCCAGCATTTCTCGGGACGTGTCGGAAGGCCAGAAGACATTGCCGGAGCCTGTCTCTTCCTGAGCAGCAGTGAGAACGACTTCATCAACGGAGAAAATATTGTTATTGACGGCGGCATGACCCGCCGGATGATCTACGAACCGTGAGCCGCCGGATGATCTGCAGGCCCTGAACTACATGATTGTCTGCGGAACTTGACCCGCCGGATGATCTACGAACCGTGACCCGCCGGATGATCTGTGAGCCCTGAACTACATGATTGTCTGCGGAACTTGAGCCGCCGGATTATCAGAGGTCGCTGACCTGCAGGATTATTTACCTATCCTGATCCCAAAAACAATCTGCCGGAAGCTGCTGTGGTGCCATTTCTTTTTATACTTTTGCAGCCCAAATACTTAAGAATACGGAAGAAATAAGAAATATTGCCGTGATAGCACATGTTGACCACGGCAAGACTACGCTTGTAGATCGCATACTGTATCAGGTAAAGCTTTTTCGCGACAACCAGGTCATGGGTGACCTGATACTCGACAGCAATGATCTGGAGAGGGAGAGGGGTATCACTATTCTCTCAAAGAATGTCTCGGTACATTATAAAAACATCAAGATCAATATCATAGACACTCCCGGCCACTCCGATTTCGGAGGTGAGGTGGAGCGTGTCCTGAATATGGCTGAAGGGGTGCTGCTAATCGTCGATGCCTTTGAAGGGCCCATGCCTCAGACACGGTTTGTACTGCAGAAGGCCCTGGAGCTCGGGCTCAAGCCTATCGTTGTGATAAACAAGGTTGACAAGCCCAACTGCAAGCCCGAGGAGACACAGGAGAGCGTCTTTGACCTGATGCACAGTCTGAAAGCGACGGAGGATCAGCTCGACTTTCCGACGGTCTACGGTTCTTCAAAACAGGGATGGATGGGTCCCGACTGGGCACACCCGACGACTGATGTCAGCTACCTGCTCGACACGATAATAAGCCATATTCCGCCGGCCAGGATGACGGAGGGATCGCTGCAGATGAGGATCTCCTCACTGGATTATTCGTCATACATGGGGCGGATTGCAGTTGGAAAGATCAAGAGAGGCATCCTGGTGCCGGGGAGCCAGGTGTCGCTGATCAAACGCAATGGCACCATAACCAGGAACACTGTAAAGGAGGTATATCTTTTTGAGGGCCTCGGTAAGGAGAAGACAAAGAAACCGGTGCGCTCGGGAGAAATATGTGCGGTGTTCGGCATGGAGGATTTTGATATTGGCGACACGATAGCCGATGGCGATGAGCCTGAGGGCCTTCCCTACATGCAGGTGGATGAGCCGACGATGAGCATGCTCTTTACCTCCAACAACTCTCCGTTCTTCGGGCGCGAGGGAACACTGGTCACCTCCCGTCAGCTCAGGGACCGGCTCTTCAGGGAGACCGAGAAGAACCTCGCCATGAGGGTTGAGGAGACAGACTCGGCCGATACATTCATGGTATATGGCCGGGGCATACTCCACCTCTCCATTCTCATTGAGACGATGCGCCGCGAAGGCTTCGAACTGCAGGTGGGGCAGCCAAAGGTGCTGATAAAGGAGATCGACGGCGCAAAGCATGAGCCTGTGGAGGCATTGACCGTACAGGTGCCTGAGAATTTTGCGGGCAAGGTAATTGATCAGGTCACCCAGCGTAAGGGGGAGATAGCCAATATCGAAGTAAGGAATGAACGTGCCCATCTCGACTTCAGGATACCTGCCAGGGGGATCATCGGGCTGAGGAACCAGGTGCTTACCGTCACTGAGGGCGAGGCTGTCATGGCACACCGTTTTGACGCATATGAACCGTGGAAGGGAGATATGGCCGTAAGACGCAACGGCTCTCTGATAGCCATGGATACCGGAACGGCCGTGGCTTACGCCATTGACAAACTGCAGGACAGGGGCAGGTTTTTCATCTTTCCCGGCGAAGAGGTCTATATGGGCCAGGTTATCGGTGAAAACACCCGCCAGGACGATATAATGGTCAATGTGACCCGGACCAAGAAGCTGACCAACATGAGGGCGTCCGGCTCTGACGACAAGGCACTACTTACGCCGCCGTTGCGCTTCTCACTGGAGGAGGCAATGGAGTATATTGCATCCGATGAGTATATCGAGATCACGCCAAAATCGATGCGCCTGAGGAAGATAAGGCTTGATGAGAACGACCGTAAGAGGTTAAAACTGAAGAGTGAATAACCCGAAGCCTGCCTGCCGGGAGTGAATCAACCGGGGAATGCCACCAACTGCAGCGAAGGATTAATTGACTGTCAGTCATACCTTCGGGCCGGATTGAAGACAAAGTGATTTTACCTCCGCGTCACGGAAATGCCGGTAACCGCTCTCGCCTTGTGTCCGTCAGAGGTAAAACCCTCAACGATGATGACATAGTCTCCGGGCTCGTCAGAGGTAAAAAACTCTGCAACTGCTGTTCCGTCGTGATTTGTTCTTATATCAGGATTCCAGTACAGCGTATTGCGGAAGTCCGGAATCCGGCCTTGCTTCTGTATGTCAGTCAGGTAAACAGGCGACCGGAAATCCGATCCGCAGATAGGGGCTTCAAATTCCTGCCTCAGTGCTGGCAGATCAATGCCCTCCATTCTGAAGTTTCCCTTAACGGTCTTGAAATCAATAATTCCGGTAAGACAAATGTCAGAAACATAATACCTCGAATTCAGGATTTTTATCTTTTCAACTTCCGCAGGGCTGATATTAAGAACGGCATCGTGATCATTCACAGGCACACCGTCAACGAGTACGAAGGGATCAGTAAGAAATCTTTCATCCGGAGAGCTGTTTTCAAGTGCAAGACGGCTTCTTCCTCTTATCGTCTCTGTGAAAGCGACAGGAAGAAGCTCCTTTAAGACTTCACTGAGTGAGGATAGTTCGATGTAATCTGCCACGCTGACCTCATAGCGGGGGTCACCGTAGAAATCACGGATTGATTCCTTTGTCCGGCTAATGTTCACTGTGTTTGGCAAAGACTTATAAAGAGCCTGTACCTGAGTACTTACAACAGCGTCGTTTATTTCTTTTAAGCATGGTTGTATCAATGATATACACTCCGGGGTCATATTGAAGTACTCCCTCCGGGAAAGGATCATTAAGTTCTACATACAGGTCCTTCAGCTCCGGATTTAATGGCTGAATAATTATTTCCTGTCTTCCTGATTCGTTGACAACGAAGTAAAAGGCACCTTTCCCGTCAGTTTTACAGAACCTGCAAAGGGCTGTTTTCCCCACAACAGAGAGAACCATTGGTTCATTTGTCACAGGTTTGCCCGTGACCGTACTGTACACGGCGCCGGTCACAAGGTGTCCTTCAGGTTCGGGCAGGTAAATATCATTTTCAATCAGTGTTACGTCCGGATCATACTCTCCATGACCGGGAGTATTTACTGAACCGGCCGGCATGCCTCGATTCGTACCGTTATGAGCAAAGGACCTGGTGACTGAAATAACAATGTCACTAACTGCAGGCTTGCCATCATTACTGAACGTACTCACAGTGATCCCTACCTTTTCCCTGGGCTGGTAGGTTGTTTTGTCAGTTTGGACGCTGCAAACTGCCATGCCGGTAGCCGTTTCATTGTCTTCATACCGACTGTCACGTACAGGATCATTTTTTTGAACAGCATCAGCGGAAATCCTGTCCTGCGGACGGACTTCAATATGATCAATACTCAGAATGGGGTTTATCACGGAAATCTTTCGGGCCGCGAAGTGTTCCGGTGAAAAGTTTTGCATCAGGTGGGTGCAGGCATTTATTATATAGTTACCGGTCCTGAGAGTGTCAGGGATGGTAAATTTCCCGGAACCGGACTGACCATCGAGCCAGATCTTAACCCGGACAACCGTGGTAGATGTTCTGTCGAGCAGGGAGACATACGCCACCTTGCTTAGCCCTGATGGCTTGTGTGTCTGCCGGTCCATGCAATAAACCTTCAGGAATACATCTTCTCCCGAAATGTAAATATCCCGGTCCGTGACAATATAGAGTTCCTCCTCCGGGTTTCCTGTTGGTGAAATCTCCGGTTTTTTGTCAGTGGTTTGTGCAAACGAGGTCAAAGGAGCCGCAGCGCTCAGTAATGAGCAGGCCAGTGCTAAAACAGCTTGAAAAGGTATTCTGATATTCCGGTTGATTGGTTTCATTTATACCTCGGCTTATTTTGTGTCATCCCAGAAAATCAGGTTTGTTGGGGTTACCGGTAACCGTGCAGTCGGAACAGAAGTCCTGCACGAATATCAGGTATCCCAGATTTCCATCTGCATCGAGGGAATAATCAAAAAAAACGTAACCCTCATCGATGATAATATTATGCATTGTGGTAAATGAGACCGGGTTTGTCGGTTTGCCTGGAAAATCAAGGTTAGGCCTTGCGAAAAGCATTTCGCATCGGCATAATCAAATTGACTGAGGTTGAGAGAGTCAACCTGGCGGCGGGTGACATACATTGATGCTTCGCTGACAGCCGACACCTGGAAATATCCGAGGACCTGCTCATGTGGACTGTCTCGGTTATAAATGTTGCTGACAATCTGAAATGGCTGCCTGTCAAAGATGTCGCCTCCGGCTGTGATTATCTGCTTTAACTGTTCCCGGAATTCATATTCGCCATCTGTTATCGAGAATTGCCTGACCTTTATGTAATACTTGATCATCAGCCTGTCAGCCTTGTCAGATGCGATGAACAGCAACGGTTTCTTCTCATAGCTGCTGCTAAGGTCTGCATCGGATGAGGCGGTGATTATCTCATCGGACCTGTTTGTCCTCCAGCATATTACGTTTCCAGCCTCCGTTTCCCGAATAATGGTAAACTCGTCGAGGAATTTCCATAACGGTGGGAATGGGACATGTGTTTTCCACCACTCTTCATAGGTCCAGCGAAGGTACTTGCCGTCAACAGGTTTCTCTGAGTCGAAATAGATTCTGATTCCTTCGTGAAATTGACCGTCGTCGTCGTCTAACTCCCTGTCTTTTCCAAAGTAAAGGGAGTCAATGTCAGGAACCTGGAGCATAACGGCGGGGTCAGATTCATATTCCTTACCCTCCCTGGTGGTGATATGAAGCCTGTAGGATTTGCCCGTCTCTCCCCTGAAAGTAAGGCTGTCCGATTTATATACACCTGAGCTTATCTCGCTGAAAAAATGGATGTTGCCGAGGTTACTCCTCAATTAATACCGTTGCGCCGCTGACCCTTTCGGGTGTCTCACGGTCCTTTTCGATGGTTCTTGATAACCTGCAGTAATAAGATTCGTTGGCATCAGTCACAAGTGCATCAACAACGAGCAGGGACTGAAATCCCTGGACCTGTGGATTGAAAGGATCAATGCATGAATGGTTGATTGCCAGAATTAAAAAAATAACAATCTGCCATAGCCACGTCGCTTTCTGGTATTTCATTAATAACTTTGTTATGCAAAACTACAGAAATTCAAAAGCCCGGTAAATAAAAAATTTTTCCCCGATGTTTAATGTCAACGCATGGCAGGTAAAAGAGTTTATATAGTCTCAGTATTTCTTTTTATGGCTATGTACCCGGTATGAGCAGCCAGCAGATTATTCATTTGCAGAATAATGCAGGGAGTGCCGTGATTGGCGTTTACCTTGAAAAGACCGGTTCGGAAAGGGCTTTCATAGACGGGAAAAACTATTATCCTTATTACCTCAATGCGAAGAACGTCCCTCTCCTCAGAAATGAAGAGCGGAGATCGGCACGGCTTACGATTAACGGCAGGAGCTATCGACAACCTTGTCCTTCAGTACGACACCTACACTGATGACATTATATATACAGACGATTCGCTGATATATGACAACAGAGTTCGCCAGATTGCACTTAATAAATTCAAGGTCAGCAGGTTTGATCTCATCTTCAGTTATGACACATTGTTTTTCCGGTTTTTTAGCAAAGCGGCCGATTCAACTTTTAATCTTCATGAGGGATTCTATGAGGTGGCACGTGCCGGGGAAGTGACATACCTGATCAGACACCGGTCGTATGCCACCAAAGTTGCACCGTCCTTTAATGCTGCAAGCTTAAAGGATTATGTTTATAGACCCGAAAACTACATCAGGATAGATAAAGATTTCGTAAGAATATCTTCGCGCAGGCAGTTCACGGAGCTCTTCGGTGAACATTCTCATGAGATGGATCGTTACTTGCAGAGCAGGAGAATTAATATTTCAAAGGCTGGGAAGAATCAGATAATTGAGGTATTGAGATACTCTGAAAAGCTGGATTAATCAGAGCCTTCCGTGATGAAAAGGATATTTCTGTGGATATTGCTTGGTTTTACATTTGTTACAGCTTCAGCGCAGGTGAAAACCCTCTCCCTTCAGCTTGAGAACATCCTGTTTACTGACCTGATTGACACCCTTGAAAGGGTTGTTCCGGCAAGATTCTATTATTCCGACAAATGGGTTGACAGTTTAATACTTTCCTTAAATGCCACCGACATTCCCTTCAACAAAACAGTTGAAAGAGCCTTGTCGGGCAGCGGGCTCTCCTTTTTTATCACTGAAGACGACAGGGTCATACTTTCAAAAGGGTATTCGGTGAGGACAGGCTTCGGTGATGAGTATCTTGATTATCTCAGGAGAAACATTCGCAGTCAGGATACATTGATCCGGCAGAACCTCCCTTCAGAAAAACCTTACAGTGAAATAAATGATGAAACACGGATCTTCAGGATAGGGCGCCAGTCTGAATCGTCAAGAGGCATGACAGCCGTGCTCTCAGGCACAATCTTCAGTAAATATGACGGGGAACCTGTCCCCCCGGGGCAATCATATATGTAGGCAAGTTAAGAGCCGGTGCAATGACCAATGAGGCCGGGTATTATTCCATCACCCTTCCCAGGGGTCAGTATCAGATTGAATACAGGATGATGGGAATGAAAACCACCAGGCGGAATGTGATTGTTTATTCCAACGGTATACTTGACGTGGGAATGGATGATGATGAAAATCTGATGGAGGCTGTGATAGTAACAGCCACCCGCGACAATATCAAGGATGTGAGAACCGGCACGGAGCTGATAAATGTAAAAATGCTCAGGCAGATTCCGATGGGGCTTGGAGAAGCTGATATCATAAAAAGCTCGCTTCTGCTGCCCGGGGTCCAGACAGTAGGGGAAGCGTCGGCAGGCTTCAATGTGCGGGGCGGGAGCACAGACCAAAACCTGGTGCTCCTCGATTATGCACCTGTAATAAATACCTCCCATATGTTCGGATTCTTTTCAGCATTTAATCCGGACCTTGTAACTGATGTCACCCTTTACAAGAGCGGGATGCCTGCCAAATACGGGGGAAGGTTGTCATCCGTCATGGTTATCAACCCGTCCGCGGGTAACAGGGAAAAGATAAATGTGAGCGGAGGAATAAGTCCTGTAACCGGCAGGATCCTTGTCGAGGGTCCTGTCTCAGATGAAAAGACAAGCTTTATTATAGGAGCGCGCAGCACCTATTCCGACTGGCTGCTTGGGTTCGTTGATGATTATAGAATAAGGAACAGCAATGCGGGATTTTACGACCTGCAGGGATCAATCAGCCACGACTTCGACAAAAAGAATTCTATTTCACTTTCGGCGTACTATAGCCGGGACAGGTTTAATTATTACCTCGAAAAGCTCATTCAGGTACGGGAATCTTGCCTCAACACTGAAATGGGATCATGTTTTCAGCCCGGATCTTTCTGCCAGGTTCTGCGCAATATTGAGTAATTACAAGTACCAGGTCGATACATATAATGACTCAACCAGCTATAGTTCACTTAATTATAAGCTTGGACAGAAGATCATCAGGGGTGATTTCAATTATTCGGCTTTTGAAAAGCACAAGATTGAGTTCGGCATTGATGCAACATTCTTTTCGCTCTATCCTGGAACGAGGGAGCCATTTGGAGATTATTCCACGGTTCCTCCAAAAGAGCTTGAGAGGGAGCAGGCCGTTGAACCGGCACTCTACTTTGGCGATGAGATTGAAATAACGCCGCTTCTTTCATTGTATGCAGGCCTGAGAGGGACCCTTTTTACCTCTATCGGGCCCGGAACGGAATTCCGGTACAGCGATGATGACAAAAGATCCGTAGATAATATAACCGATACTGTCAGTTTCGATGGTGGTGAAGTGATGAGCTTTTATCCCGGCATCGACTTCAGGTTTTCTGCCAGATATATCGTTACAACACAATCATCAATAAAACTGAGCGCTCAGAGGGTATATCAGTACATCCATATGATATCGAACACCACATCGATATCTCCTACTGATATCTGGAAAATAAGCAACAAGTACCTGGAACCCGAGAGAAGTGACCAGGTGTCGGCAGGAATTTATTACAATTTCAGGAAGAGGGGCATTGGAATTTCTGCTGAAGGATATTATAAAATACTTGATAATATGCTCGATTACAAGGGCGGGGCTATTCTGATAATGAACGAACACCTTGAAACAGATATTCTGAACAGTCACGGGAAGGCATATGGCGTTGAGCTAATGCTTAAAAAGCAGACAGGGTCACTGACGGGCTGGATAGGTTATACATGGTCGAGGGCTCTGTTGAGTGCGACGGGCGGACAGACGGAGGAAGGAATGAATCCGGAAGAATTTTTCCCTGCTGATTTTGACAAGCCGCATGATCTGAAGGTTGTTACCAATTTAAAAATCACCAGGAGGTTTAATTTTACATCGAATTTCAATTACAGTACAGGAAGGCCCATCACCTTCCCGGTAGCTTTTTTCCATTTCGACAACGCGAATCAGATCTATTACTCATCGAGAAACGGTTACAGAATGCCTGATTACATAAGGCTTGATCTTGACGGTTACAATATAACGGAACGCTCAGGGCCAGGAAACTTAATCACTCATCCCTGACACTGTCAGCATATAATGTTTTGGGCAGGAAAAATCCATATTCGGTTTATTTCAGGTACGAGGATGGCAGGATCAGGGGGTACCAGCTTACAATTTTTGGTCAGCCGGTCATCATGCTGTCCTATAATTTCAGGATTTTCGGGAATGCCTCGGGAGATTTCTGATGTACTGTCAATAAAATAAAAAACCGGCAGATTGCTCCGCCGGTTTTTTCTCAGCCTTTTTGAAGTGGTTATTTGTGTCCTGTGCCGTTACCTTTGACGGTAGCCGGACGGTTGGTCCTGACGCTTTTGGCAGCGCCGTTGTTTTTGGTTGCACTCTTGGCCTGCTTCATTGATTTCTGAGCCTCGCCCTGCATTTTGGCCTGCTCACTTACCATCTTGCCTTTGTCTGCACCGGTCTGTGTCTGAGCCTGTTTGGCTGTCTCGCTTACCGCATCACCGTGATTCTGTGTTCTGGTCTGGTCCTGTGTCATGATCGGGTCGCCGCTCTGATCTTTCACCTGAGTCTTTTCCTGCGTCCTGGTCTGAGTCTGCGTCATGATAGGGTCGCCGCTCTGATCTTTCACCTGAGTCTTTTCCTGCGTTCTGGTCTGAGTCTCGTGATAGGGTCGCCGCTCTGATCTTTCACCTGAGTCTTTTCCTGCGTCCTGGTCTGAGTCTGCGTCATGATAGGGTCGCCGCTCTGATCCTGCTTTTGCAGTTTGGCCTGCTGTTTTGCCTCGATCCTGAGCTGCTTTTTGGTCTTGGTCTGGACCGGTTCGGCGGTCTGGGCTGCAACGCCAACACTTATCAGAAGTGCTATAGCGCCCATAAGAATTTCCTTTTTCATTTTGTTTCTGTTTTTGTTTATTATCAAATAACAGATCGAAAATAACCCCGTGAAAATGAAGCTATAATGAATTTACGGGGAAAAAGAAAAAAAATTGTGTGCCTTTAGCTGGTTCTGATATTACTCGTACTGCAACATCATGAAAATCGGCTATTGATTTGGTGATGGCAAGCCCAATTCCGGTGCTGTCGCCGTCTGTGCCGAGCCTGGTATTGAAGCGTGAGAACAGTTTGTCAAGCTGCTCCGGTGTCATTCCCCTTCCGGTGTCGCTTACGGAAATTTCGAATCTGCCGTCGTTTTCATGCCCGCTGATTTCTATTTTGCCGCCTTCGGGGGTATGCTTTACTGCATTGTTGACGACATTGTAAAACATCGAGAACAGGAGAGGTCTGTTGGCGTTGGTAAATGCGGAGTCCCGGTCACAGTCAAGAATAATAGTCACACCTCCGTCTTCTGCGATTGGAGCCAGTTCGTCAGTTACTTCACTGATCAATTCTCTGAGGTCAATGGTATCCTCCTTTAGATACTGCCTGCTCTCAATGCGGGCTATCATCAGCAGGGAGTTAACGAGTGTCTTGAGACGGTGCAGGGTCCTGAGCGACTCCTCTATACCTGATTCAACGGCTGGATCAAGGTTTTCAAGGAGGATCATGTTCTCAAGCTTGCTTCTGAGCACGGAGACGGGTGTCATCAGTTCGTGGGAGATATTAGCAGTAATCTCCTTCTCCTTGCGGAACAGATCCTCGATCTTTTCATCATCTCCCTCAGTGTACGGTCAAGCTGAATAAAGTCCTCCGTTGATGTCACAACAGGTTCTGTGATGATCAGGGAGGGTGATGAGGTCTCCTTAAGCCTTCCGGTGATGACTCTGAGCGGGCGTAGCAGGCGGGCTGTATAGAAGAGATCAGAGAGGAGGGTGACTGCAATGAAGAGAGCCAGGAAGATCAGTATGACGTTGCGTATATTCCTGCCTGCGTAGGTTATGCTTGAGAGGCTCTTCCCGATCTCCAGCAGGTAGGGCTGGCCGTCAATCTTAAAGGAATAGTTGAGCACCCGGTAGGATATGGCTTCGTCATCAATGAGCCTCTGCGTAACCTCGATGAAGTTCCAGTCCTCTGTAAGGCCAGCCCGCTCAAGGCTGATAAACTCCTCCTTTAATATATTGTAACTGCCGAAGCCATCCTCTGCTTCGGAGGTGATGAATGGTTCTATGCCCACTTCAGTGATGAGAGCAATGACCTCTTCCCTCTTGTCTATCAGCTCATTGTCTGTCTGACGGGTATTAATGCGTTCGATTATTAAAGGAAGGAAGCCGATAAAAAGAGCAGAGAATACCAGTTTTGAGAGCAGGTTGAAGAGGGCTAGTTTTGTCTGTAATTTCATCATGCTCCTTTGAATCTATTACCTGTCACCAGTGATCCTGTAACCAACGCCCCTCACTGTCTCGAGCCATGGAGTTGGAGCATGGGTGCTCAGTTTCTTGCGGATATTCTTTATGTGAACATCAATGAAATTACTGTCGTACTGGTCGTCGAGGGTATTTCCCCATATATGCTCGTACAGCTGATGGCGAGCAAGTACCTTGTCGTGGTTAATCACCAGGTAGTGCAGCAGGTCGAATTCCTTCCTGGTTATTTCCACCTCTTTGCCGTGGTGTTTCAGTTTCCTGGCCTGTGTCTCTATTACAAATTCACCCAGTGTCAGATCGGGCGATGTGATCTGGAATTTTCTTCTCGCAACTGCCATTATGCGCGAATGGAGTTCCACCAGGGCGAAAGGTTTAGGCAAGTAGTCATCGGCACCCAGATCAAGTCCCCTGACCCTGTCTTCAACGGCACCCCGTGCAGTAATGATGATAAAGGAAACATCGATGCTGTCCTTCCTGGCCTCCCTGATCAGGTCCAGCCCGCTGTAGTCGGGGAGCCCCAGGTCAAGCAGAACGAAATCATACAGGTTCACCGCGATCTTTTCGGAGGCATCTCTCCCGGTATATGCAACGTCACAGATAAAGTTTTCCTTCCTCAGATATGATGCGATCTCGTTTGCGAGGCTCTTCTCGTCTTCAACTATCAGTACGTTCATAGCCCAAAGTTAAAAAATCCTGAAGAAGGCACTGGCCATAAAGAGAAAACCATTCATGCCGGTAAGCTCTGTATCGGAATAGAGGGGAAGGACATACCCGGGTTCTAACTCGATGGTGAAAAAGTCATAGCTGAATGCTATCGGCAGGCCGAAGTCAATCTCCATCAGCCCGAAGGATTCAGGATATGTAGTGGATGATCCCTGGCCGTTATTCCTCCAGGGTCTGTATCCGTGCGATGGAGTTGTAGTGGTACCTTCGCTTGTTTCAATGCTTACCATGGTGCCAAAGAGGAGGTTTACATAAGGATCAAAGGAGAAGAATGCCTTATCTTCTGCAAATGAGGGGGTCTCAAAATATCTCGAGTTCCTTGCCTGAAGGAAAAGCTGACTGCCATTGTCAAAGAGTCCGCCCACAGAGATCTTTGTGTACAGAATCCTCCAGTCGAAACCCAGTGTGGCATCTGCGTAGGTGAAATTATTGAAGAGGGTATCCCTCAGTGACTCCGCCACATTGTAGTGCGACAGGCTGGTGCTGATGTCAAACCATGTATTGAAGGTATGATTGAAGCTCACGCTGAGATCGTAATATGCCAGGAATGGTGAGAAACCACTGATGGTATAACCGGTGGCAGTGAAGTAAAGCTTGTCAAACAGTCCGTATGAAACCGATGAATAACCGAAACCGTGATCCTGTGACAGGGTGGCTCCGAGGTAGATCATATTGCTGCCGTACCCTGCCCCGGCATAGAGTGAATGGACAGAGCTCTTCCGCGGAGCGTTGGCAGTATCAGGGAATGAGAGGGTGTCATCTGCCGATTGCGCCGCAGCAACTATGGCGAAAGCCTGCAGCATAATGCCGCAGGCAATTATTGCCGCCGGTGATGATCTTTCCCTCACAGTGTCCGTTGTTATGGTCGTTATCTTTTCCCGGGACCCTTCGCACCGCCGGGTTTGCCTGCACCCTTGGGTATCCTGGAACCGGATGGCCGCTCAACCGAGGAGGGACGTGCACCACGTGCCTTGCTCCAGTCGGGCCTTGCGCTCTGTACCTTCTTGACACCGGTGGCATTGCTGCCCTGGGTCTGAGCTTTAGCCTGAGCATTTGTTCCGGCCTGGGACTGACTCTGATTGCCGGCCTGTACCTGATTGCCGGCCTGAGACTGATTGCCTGTTTGTGCCTGTTCCTGCGTCTGCTTCTGTGCCTGTTCCTGAGCCTGCTGCTTCTGTTGCAGCGCGGTTGAGGATGCCGTGTCAGCCTTTACCTTGACTTCCTGCGCATTGATGACACCCGTGGTGACGAGTGTCAAGGTTACCAGCAGCAGGATATATTTAATTTTTTTCATCACCCATCCGGTTTTATAGTCCATCAAACTCTTCAAATGTTTTTTCAATTCTTATGATAGCGTTATTATTGAACTGATACACAGCAAAATTATTCAATTGAAGATGAAGAAAAGATGAAAGAATGATTCTTTTTATAATATTTTGCAAAAAAGTGTACTAATTACATTTAAAAAATTATTTAACTTGCATACTGAAAAGAAAGGGAATAGAGGGCCGAGCGTTAAGAAATGACCCGGTGGGTCATTTTAGCGAAGGAGCCAGGTTGCAGGGGGGCCGAGCGTTAAGAAATGACCCGGTGGGTCATTTTAGCGAAGGAGCCAGGTTGCAGGGGGGCAGTAGTGGGGGGCTTTGGCCGTGGGCCATTAATTATTGTAGACAGGTAATTGATATTCAATATTTAACCTAACAACGAAAGAATCATGTTAACGCTTGACTGGATCGTACTGGGGGCATTTGTCCTCGCGCTGGTTGCATTTATTGTTCTTTCCATCCGTTCAAAGAGCAAGACATCAACAGACTATTTTCTTGCCGGACGCGATGCCACGTGGATTGCCATCGGAGCCTCCATCTTTGCATCAAACATCGGATCAGAGCACCTCGTAGGGCTGGCAGGTGCGGGCGCCTCATCAGGGATGGCAATGGCCCACTGGGAGATGCACGGATGGCTGATCCTCCTGCTGGGCTGGCTGTTTGTCCCGTTCTATGCGCGTAGCGGGGTCTTCACGATGCCCGAGTTTCTTGAAAGGAGATATAACAAGGCCTCAAGGTCTGTGCTTTCCATTATTTCACTCGTCAGTTATGTCCTCACCAAGGTGGCCGTCACCGTCTATGCCGGCGGAGTTGTATTCAAGGATGTCTTCGGGATCGAATCGGTATGGGGAATTGATTTTTTCTGGATCAGCGCCATTGGACTGGTAGTGATCACAGGTATTTACACTGCCCTCGGAGGGATGAAGGCTGTGCTCTGGACATCCGTGCTGCAGACACCTATCCTGCTTCTTGGTTCCATTACTGTTCTCATCGCGGGGCTGATAAAAGTGGGCGGATGGGATGAGCTTATGCATATCTGCCGCGCCGTTCCCGTCAATGAGTTCGGAGATACCATGACCCAGCTGATCAGATCGCCTCAGGATGCGACCTATCCGTGGACCGGCGTATTGCTGGGTTCCGCGATCATAGGATTCTGGTACTGGTGTACAGACCAGTACATTGTGCAGCGCGTTCTCTCCGGTCGTGACCAGACCCAGGCACGCCGAGGTGCCATCTTCGGCGGCTTCCTGAAGCTGACACCTGTATTTATCTTCCTTATTCCGGGAATGATTGCCTATGCGCTCAATCAGCAGGGCGTAATTCACCTTAAGAGTTCTGACTCAGCGTTCTCGACCCTTGTAAAGGAGCTTCTACCCATGGGCTTTAAAGGGCTTGTTGTCGGAGGAATCCTGGCTGCGCTGATGAGTTCGCTGGCTTCTCTTTTTAACTCGTCAGCCACACTCTTCACGATTGACTTTTACCAGAAGTACAAGCCAAAGGCTCCCGAGGCAGAACTCGTTAGAGTAGGGCGTATAGCCACCGTGGTTGTGGTTATACTGGGTATTCTCTGGATCCCTGTAATGAAGGGTATAGGTAAGGTGCTTTATGCATACCTGCAGGATGTTCAGTCACTTCTGGCTCCGGGTATAGCTGCAGCCTTCCTGCTTGGTGTACTTTCAAAGAAAGTGACCCCTGCCGCCGGCCTGACCGGACTGCTGACAGGTTTCACCATCGGCATGGCCCGCCTGGTCTTTACCATCTTCAAGGGTTCACTTAACCCCGACGGTTCGATTTACCAGGTTTTTGTAGGAACAAACTGGCTGCACTATGAGATCATCAACTTTGCCATCGTAATTATAACTATGATAATTGTGAGCTACTTCACTCCGAGGATTGATGAGAGGAAGATCGTCGGTCTTTATCTCGGCTCTGCTACTGCAGAGCAAAAAGCCATCACCCGTGCCAGCTGGAATAAATGGGATGTGATAACCTCAGGGTTTATAATTGCAGTTATCCTGGTATTCTATGCCTATTTCTGGAATTAGCAAAAGGTTTTATCCACGTAAATTTTAATAATCGAAAATGAAAAAACTTGAACTCTGGTTCATCACAGGCAGTCAGCATCTTTACGGAGAGGATACGCTCAGGCAGGTGAATGCAGATTCGGAGGCTATCACAGCGGCCCTTGACAGATTTGATTTTATCCCCTTGAAGGTGGTTTTTAAGCCGGTACTGACTACTGCTGATGCCATAACAGCTATATGTCTTGAGGCGAACAATTCGCAGATATGTGCCGGACTTATTGCATGGATGCATACATTCTCCCCCGCAAAGATGTGGATATCGGGGCTGAAGAGGCTGAGCAAGCCGCTACTGCACTTCCATACCCAGTTTAACCGTGACATACCATGGTCCGAAATTGATATGGACTTCATGAATCTGAACCAGTCGGCGCACGGAGACCGTGAGTTCGGGTTTATATGTTCGCGGCTCAGGATGGAACGCAAAGTTATTGTTGGACACTGGCAAGACAAGGAGGTTTTAAGTTCTATAGGAGCATGGTCACGCGCCGCCATGGCGGCACTCGACGCCCGCTCCCTGAAGGTTGCCCGTTTCGGTGACAACATGCGCGATGTTGCAGTCACTGAGGGGAACAAAGTCTCCGCCCAGCTTAGTTTTGAATACCAGGTTCACGGGTATGGTGTCGGCGACCTCGCCGACGCTGTCAGCAGGGTGTCGGATAAGCAGATCAGTGACCTGCTCAAACAGTACGGAGATGAGTACAACGCCCCGGTAAAAGTACTGTGGGCCCCTGAAGTAAAGGAGGCTGCACGCATCGAGGCTGGCATGCGAGCCTTCCTCGACAGGGGAGGCTTCAAGGCATTTACCACCAACTTTGAGGATCTACACGGGCTTGTTCAGCTGCCGGGACTGGCTGTACAGAGGCTGATGGCCGACGGTTACGGGTTTGGTGCCGAGGGCGACTGGAAGACGGCCGCGCTGGTACGTTCAATGAAGGTGATGGCGCAGGGTCTCAAGGGCGGAACATCTTTCATGGAGGACTATACCTACCATCTTGATCCGAAGAACATGGCAATCCTCGGCGCTCATATGCTTGAGGTGTGTCCGTCAATTGCCGCCGGCAAGCCGGCACTGGAGGTCCACCCCCTTGGAATAGGGGGAAAGGCTGACCCCGCCCGACTGGTCTTCAGGGCCAGTCCCGGTAAGGCCATCGCAGCATCGATGGTTGAGATGGGAGACCGCTTCAGGCTCATCGTAAACACGATGAAGGTGATTGAGTGTCCGCCCATGCCCAGACTCCCTGTTGCAAGCGTTCTCTGGAAGCCCGATCCTGACCTGAAGACTGCAGCAACGGCATGGATCTATGCCGGAGGCGCTCATCATACTGCTTTCAGCCAGGCTCTTACGGCAGGGCACCTGACCGATTTCGCCGCTATGACCGGAACGGAGTTCATCATAATAGACGGTAAGTGTGATCTAGAGCAGTTTAAGAAGGAGTTGAGGTGGAATGACCTCTACTACCGTCTGAATAACGGTCTGACATAGCCAAATTACTGGGTATGGTGGATATCTATGCAACGCATCCGAGGTACTTTAATGCAGTTGACTGCATTATTTTCGGTTATGACATAGCCGGGAAGGAGCTCAAGCTCCTCCTGATAAAGAGGAGCTTTGAGCCTGCCCTCGGGCAGTGGTCGCTGGCAGGCGGATTTGTACAGGAGGGTGAGAGCCTTGACGACGCAGCCTGCCGGATTCTGTGCACTCTGACCGGACTCTCGGACCTCTATCTGGAGCAGCTCTATACCTACGGTGAGACTTACCGTGACCCGGGTGCCAGGGTGATATCCACAGCCTATTTCGCCCTGATTGGGATTCATGAGTTGGATCCTGAGATACAGAAGAATAACGGAGCTCAATGGAGGTCATTATCGAACCTTCCGGATCTGATATTCGACCACAGCACGATGGTTGACAGGGCCCTCCTCGACCTGGTGGAGACAGCAAGGATCCGGCCTGTGGGTTTTGAGCTTCTCCCTGAGAAGTTCACCCTTGTGCAGCTTCAGAATCTCTATGAGGCTATCTATCAGAAGCCGATAGACAAACGCAACTTCAGAAAAAAGATCCTCTCGATGAACCTTATTGAGAAACAACAGGACAAAGAGAGGGAGACATCAAAGAAAGGAGCCTGGTATTACAGGTTCAATGAGGAGAAGTACACGGAGCTGGCCAGGAACGGCTTCTTTTTCAACCTCGCCGTAAGCTGACACAGTGTCCTCTGCGGCGGGACTAACTATTAAATTACATTATCATGCTCGAAAAGCTTAAGGAAGACGTCTTCAGGGCTAATCTTGACATCGTCAGGCACGGTCTGGTCATCATGACTTTCGGCAATGTCAGCGGCTTTGACAGGGCTTCAGGACTGATGGTTATCAAGCCGTCAGGGGTATCGGTACAGTGCAGATGACTGCCGGTGATATGGTGGTTACTGACCTTAGCGGAAGTGTCATTGAAGGAAATTTAATCCCTTCGACCGACACGCCCACCCACCTGGCTCTTTACAAAGCCTTCCCCGCCATAGGCGGTGTGGTGCACACGCACTCAACCCATGCCACCGCATGGGCCCAGGCAGGCATTGAGATGGTGTTCTTGGGCACAACACATGCCGATTATTTTTATGGCCAGGTGCCGGTGACCCGGAGACTGACGGCAGAGGAGACGGAGGCGGACTATGAGTATAACACCGGCCTGGTGATAGCCGAGGCGATGGCAGGGACAGACCCCCTGACAATGCCAGCGGTTCTCGTGAATTCGCATGCCCCGTTCACCTGGGGTGCAACGCCCGCCATTGCTGTTCACAATGCAGTCATCCTCGAGGAGGTGGCTCGCATGGCAACACTTTCGGTCACCATAGCCCCGCCGAAAGAGATTGACAGGCACCTGCTTGACAGGCACTACCTTCGTAAACATGGCAGTGGTGCATATTATGGCCAGAAAAAATGATCCTAAAACTTAAATTATCATGCATAAATATTCTATTGGAGTAGATTTCGGCACCCTCTCAGGGCGGACCGTTCTTGTCGACACCGGCACACGGTAAGGAGGTGAGCAGTTTGCGGTTCACGAGTATACTCACGGAGGTCAGTGGATAGAAATCTACCTGACGGTACCCCCCTGGGCTTAGACTGGGCCCTGGCAGCATCCGCAGCAATTACTTCTGATGTGTTCCAGTACCACTATTCCGGAGGTAATGAAAATGGCTTCCGTAACCCCTGAGCAGATAGTGGGTGCGGGCATTGATTTTACGGCATGTACCATGCTGCCAGTCAGGGGTGATGGCACTCCTCTCTGTTTCCTGGATGAGTTCAAAAACAGGCCCAATGCATGGGTCAAGCTTTGGAAGCATCATGCTGCGCAGGATGAGGCCAACAGGCTTAATGCCATAGCAGAAAAGAGAGGAGAGAAATTTCTTAAGCGTTACGGAGGGAAGATTTCCTCGGAGTGGATGATACCCAAGATCTGGCAGACGGTCAATGAGGATCCCAAGATTTACGATGCCGCAGCACGGTTTATCGAGGCAGCCGACTGGGTAGTGTGGCAGCTGACCGGCAGTGAGACACGCAATACCTGTACTGCAGGCTATAAGGCCATCTGGCACAAGCACGACGGTTATCCTTCCGTTGATTTCTTCAAGGCGCTCCACCCCAAGATGGAGAAGCTCGTTGATGAAAAGCTCTCGCACAAACCTCATGCCCGTAGGAACAAAGGCAGGGGTCATCTCTCCTGCCGCGGCGAGGCTGACAGGACTGAAAGAGGGAACAGCAGTGGCTGTCGCCAACGTTGACGCTCATGTCTCAATACCTGCTGTGGGCATCAACTACCCTCCGGAAAAATGCTGGCAATCACAGGCACATCAACATGCCACATGCTCCTGGGAGATGTGGAAAAGGAGGTACCGGGTATCTGCGGGGTGGTTGAGGACGGTATCATTGCAAGGATTTTTCGGTTATGAGGCCGGGCAGAGTTGTGTGGGTGACCATTTCCAGTGGTTCGCGGAGAACTGTACCCCTGCTGACTATAAGGCAGAGGCTGATGCAAGGGGAATTGACCTCCATGCCCTCCTGGCTGAGAAGGCTGCACGGATTAAGCCCGGTGAGAGCGGACTGATGGCTCTCGACTGGTGGAACGGGAACAGGTCGGTGCTTGTCGACGTTGACCTCACCGGCATGATACTTGGGATGACCCTTGCCACCAGGCCTGAAGAGATATACCGCGCACTCATAGAGGCAACGGCCTACGGTACAAGAATGATCATTGAAACCTTCGAAGAGAATGGCGTGCCTGTTGAAGAGTTCTATGCAGCCGGAGGCATAGCAGAGAAAAACCCCTTCGTGATGCAGATCTATGCTGATGTCATCAACAGGGAGATAAAGATATCCGGCTCACCACAGGCACCTGGGCTCGGCTCGGCAATGCTCGGGGCTGTGGCGGCCGGCAAAGCAGTCGGAGGATTTGACACCATACAGGAGGCTGCCGCCGTCATGGCTAAGGTCAGGGATTACACCTACAAACCGGTATCAGAGAATGCGGAGGTCTATGACAGACTCTTCGCCGAATACCGGATACTGCATGATTATTTCGGCCGCGGTACCAATGATGTCATGAAGCGGCTCAAACTTCTAAAAAAGGAGGTAAAAGGATGATGCACAGATATCTGATATATTTGATACTGGCTGTGCGCGCCGGTTCCTGCGGCATACGCGACCAGAGGAGGAGGAATCATCCAATGGCTCGCAACACCTGCACCCGGAGAGGTGCTTGTCAATGATAAATTCTGGTCCCCGAAGATCGAACTGAACAGGGTGAAGACCATCCCCTATGTCTTCAGTCAGTGCGAACAGACAGGCCGCATCGATAATTTCGCAATTGCCGGAGGAATTGTGAAAGGCCGGCATACAGGAGAACGGTACAATGACTCTGATGTCTTCAAGATCATAGAGGGAGCATGCTATTCGCTCATGGAGACACCTGACCCGGTGCTGCGTGAGTATGTAGACAGTCTTGTCACCCTTATCGCCGCTGCCCAGGAGGATGACGGCTACATCTATACGACCCGTACCATTGATCCGGTCAACATGGCTCCCGGTGCAGGGAGGGAGAGATGGATTGACGAGCGCGTAAGCCATGAGCTCTACAACGCCGGACACATGTACGAGGCTGCCGTAGCTCACCATCTGGCTACCGGCACCTACACCTTCATCAATGTGGCGCTGACGGAACGCAGAACTGGTCTATAAGAGTTCGGACTGGGCCCAGAGAGAAATTGCCCCGGGCCACCAGGAGATTCTATATAGGCCTGGTCAAGCTCTACAGGCTTACCGGTGACAGGAGGTGGCTTGAGCTGGCCCAGTTCTTCCTTGATGTAAGAGGCAGGCCGGGCAACTATGTTCGCCATCCGCAGGGAAGCAGGTTCGAGGTTTACAATGACTCAGTGTACCTCCAGATGCATAAACCTCTCGTGGAGCAGACAGAGGCTGTCGGCCATGCCGTCAGGGGGGGATATATGTATACGGTCACCTGGGCCCACTGTCGGACAATACGTAACTGAACCAAGTAGAC
>JAXHLF010000008.1:0-49643 GCA_034522515.1 Bacteroidales bacterium
TACGTATTGCTATCCTGCTTCCTTCAATTGCCATAAATGTTGTAACAGGGGATCTTTCTTTTTATATGCATCGGACTCGATGGGAATTCTAAGCCTTGTTTACACAAATTATGGGGGGCATTGAGGCTGTGGCTCTGGACGGACGCCATGCAGGTTATTGTATTGCTTGGCGGTGCAGTAATAGCTATAGTATACATGACTGCAAATGTGGACGGAGGTTTTGCTGCTATCGTCACCCAGGGAGCTGCGAAACGGTAAATTTAATACTGCAAGACTGGCCTGGGATCTCAAAAACCCGACACTCTCTGGGATCTGTACTGATTGGTCACACCCCTCTTTTCAAAGACTACGGAGTATGGAGCTGATCAGACCATGGTCCAGCGTTATCTTACAACAAAGGATGTGAAAACGGCCTACCAGGGGCGTATGGATGAATGCAGCTCTTACTGTTCCGGCTACCCTGATATTCTTTATAATAGGTACTTGCCTTTATGTCTTTTACAAAACTAACCCGGGACTACTCAGCAGCACAATCACTGATGGAGATGCTATATTCCCCTGGTTTATTATTAACAGCCTGCCAAAAGGGGTCTCTCGGTCTGCTCATAGGTGGGATTTTTGCCGCTGCCATGTCAACCCTGAGCGCCAGTATGAACTCGTCTGCCACAGCGTATTGTGTTGATATTCATTTCAGATTTGGCCTTTCAAAGCATAATCAACTCTCTGTCGCTAAAATCGCGACTTTGATAATAGGGCTTACAGGGATAGTTTTTGCATTCCTGATGGCAACCTGGAATGGCATCACTCTGGGGATGAAATGCAGAAGATAGTTGGGTTGGTTATAGGAAGCATGGGAGGATTATTTATGATGGGCCTACTCACCCGAAGGGCAAACGGAACAGGTGCACTGGTAGGAATTGCAAGCAGTATCATTGTCCAGATAGTTGTGAGCAGAACCGGCGCTGTCCATTTGCTGCTTTATGCTGCCACAGGTTTTATTGCCTGCTTTGTCATCGGATACCTTGCAAGCCTGATATTTTCAAAAAAGCCAATAAGGAAATCTGGTAGACCTGACTGTTTACCGGCTTATGAAACCAAAAATTAAATAGAAGATATGAATATTGAAATGCTTAACGGGTTAGTGGCCTCTCCATACACCCCCATGGATGAGAAGGGAAATTTGAACCTTGACAGATTGACAATTATGCGGATCTGCTGATAAGAAACAAGATTATGGGCATTTTTGTCTGTGGAACCACGGGTGAGAGTTTCTCAATGACAACCGAAGAACGGAAACAGGTCCTTGAGAAATGGATCAACGTTGCTGGGAAGAATCTGGGGAGTCATTTGCCATGTTGGCAGTAACTGCCTTAAGGAGAGTAATGAGCTTGCTGCTCATGCTCAAAGGCAGGGCGCATATGCAACAGGTTGCATCGCCCCAATATTCTTGAACCATCCAATACAAAAGACCTGGTTGCATTCCTGAAGCCAATAGCTGAATCGGCACCTGAATTACCCTTCTTCTATTATCATTTCCCTGTCTTGACGGGTGTTGATATTAAGGCATACGAGGTCTTTGCCCTTGCATCTGAATCCATCCCAAACTTTGCAGGAGTGAAGTTTACTCGTTCAGATTTTTATGATATGCAAAAGTGCCTGGCTTTTAATGGCGGAGCTTATAATGTGCTAAATGGTTTTGATGAAATGCTCTTGTGCGGTTTAAGTCTCGGTGTCAATGCCGCTGTAGGGAGTACCTATAACTTCATGGCACCTCTCTATTATGATCTCTGGGATGCATTCATTGAAGGTGATCTCGATAGGGCCAGGACCCTACAACAGTATTCTGTTGCAGTTGTAGATATCCTTGTCAGGTACAGGGGATCGACTGTTGCGGGCAAAAACATTATGGACCTCATAGGTATAAATTGCAGACCATGCAGGTTGCCGTTGAGAGATCTATCTGCCAATGAAAAAGCTTCACTGAAAAAAGACCTGACTGAAATAGGGTTTTTCCAAAGAATGAACAATTACCATGATAAAAATGAATAAGGAGAAATCATGTCGGTGATCTCCCCTTATCAGAAAAATGGACGATTTGATAACCTAAAAAAATCATCGATGCAAAACTACAAAAACTGTAAGAGAAAACTATTAAACCATTATTGATAACCTAAAAGTCCTAAAAATGAAAGAAATTTCCGTTCAAAAAAGGAAAAATTACAACCCCACTGAAGGGTTCAGAGGGGTATTGTTATTGGTAGTGTTTCTTCTGTTTGGTTCTACAATTGGCCACTTCTAGGATATAACAATATCGGGGAAGGTTACAGAGGAATCAGGGAAATCATTACCGGGTGTTGCAATAGCTATCAAAGGCACCGGAACAGGAACCTCTACCGATCTTGACGGTGGCTTTACAATTAAAGCTCCAAACGGCTCAACTCTTGTGTTTTCATTTGTCGGAATGGAGACGCAGGAGGTACTAATAAAGGGTGGAGGCAGAATTGATGTCACGATGAAGACATCAACGGTCGGGCTTGATGAACTGGTTGTGATTGGTTACGGTACACAATCAAGGGCTACTATAACGACCTCAATCACAAAGGTGAGTGCCGAGAAAATTGAGAATGTTCCTGTTTCAGACATTGCGACTGGCCCTCCAGGGAAAGCTTTCGGGGGTCAGGATATACAATACGCAGGGTGGTCAGCCCGGTGCGGACGCATCAATTCTTGTACGTGGCGGTTCATCCATTAACAAGAGCAACGACCCTCTGATCATTGTTGATGGCATGGTTAAGATCTACTTTGAGGATATCAATCCCAATGACATTGAGACAGTACAGGTGCTTAAAGATGCATCCTCAACTGCCATTTACGGTGCCAGAGCGTCAAACGAGAATTGTATTGGTGACAACGAAAAAGAGGCCAGCAGGGCAAGGCTGAGATTTACTTTTAATATGAATTCGGGGTTTGCCTCGCCATGGAAATATATGAATACAGTAGGTGCAGAAGATTACCTTGGAATAGTCCGGCCGGCAGTCCTACGTTCATCAATGGCTGGGAACCTTACAAAAACCTTTCCGTGGGTACAGGCAACTCTGAGAGTTCGGCATGGAGTACCCGGTTCCTTGGTGATGGAGAATCAGTACCTGAGGGTTGGAAGTCGATGCCTGATCCGATTGATCCTACAAAAACCCTCATATTTCAGGATAATGATTTTCAGGATGTAACACTGAATACGGCTCTCGAGCAAAACTACAGCATTGCTGCAAATGGCGGCACGAACAATATAAAATATGCTGCCGGTATTGGTTACACGATATCGAGGGTACCTCTGTCGGAACTTACTATAACCGCTTTAATGGCCGGGTTAATGTCGATTTCAAACTGAGAAAGAATGTTACACTTACGACAAGAATGGACCATTCCTCAAGCAATACGAACACTTACCCAAGTTCGGCGGATGTATTCAACAGATGTATCTGGTTAGCCCCTACTGCAAAAGTTTACATGGAGGATGGCTCATACGGGTACGGTCAGAATGCGACTTTCACCAACATGCTTTGGTATAACTAATGTAAATATGCGGACAATCAACCTTTATCGCACAGGTATAGGATATTGTTGCCTGGGAAATAATTCCCGGTGGAGGCTAAAGTAAATGCTGATTACTCACTTAAGAACAGGACATTTGAGAGTTTTACAAAGGCCAATGTATACTCGGCATCGAGAAATGCGGTATTCTCAGTACGACGAAGGGAGAGACAGGCAGCTTGAAGGCGTGCTGACCTATGATAAAACATTTGCCGGGAGACATCATTTTAATTTTGTTGGTGGAGTTTCACAACTTTACCTGCAGGATCTTGGTACACGTTCAGAAGCAGAGGGAGCCAGTTCGGATCTGATCTGGACTCTGAACGCTGCACCGCTTAAGCTGGATGCTTCGACAAATCGTACGGAGGATGCTCTTCTAAGTCAGTTCGGTCGTATATCATATGACTTTAACAAGAAGTATCTTCTTGGTGCTTCACTCAGGCGAGATGGTTCCTCACGATTTGCAGAGGATAACAGGTGGGGATATTTTCCGGGCGTTTCCGCAGGGTGGGTAGTGTCAGAAGAAGAATTTCTTAAGTCTGTATCGGCAATAAACACACTGAAACTCAAGACCAGTTATGGCCAGACTGGAAACAATGAGGTCGTTACGATTATGCTGGAGTATACTCTGTAGGCAATAATTATTATAGTATGGCTGGAACACTCGCCACCTCAATGCCTAATCCCACCCTTCGCTGGGAAACATCTACCCAGCTTGACATTGGCTTTGATCTGGGCTTCCTTAAGGATGACCGCATTACTCTCCTGTTTGACTATTTTAACAAGGTTACTGATGATCCGATTTTCAATGTACCGCTTCCCAATGAATCAGGTTACAATGATATTTGATCTGAATACCGGTCAGGTAAAGTTTTGGGGGTATGCAGACGGAAATACGGGCAAAGATTATTGACAAGGCAAAATTCAAATGGACCGGAGATTTTAACTATGGCTACTTCATGAACAAGGTTATGGACCTTCCGGATAACGGGAAGGATAGAGAACCGCATTGGAGGCATTTATAATCCCAGGACAGGCAACAGGGGTTGGAGGTATTGCCAAAGGCGAAAGCATGTACAGGTGTATACGGATATGTGTCCCAAGAGTATTATTGATACATGGGAGGAGGCAAATAATGCACACTGGGATGCACTTGCCATCGGCTGGAGCCCGCAGGACAACAAGAAAGTTACGGGAAGAAAGATCCCGGGTGACTATGAATGGGTAGACCAGGACCTGAATGACACCATAAATGCCTATGACCAGGTAGTTCAGGGATATCTGGTGCCAAATACGGTAGGTGGACTTACCAATACGTTACCTATGGTGGATTTTGAGCTGACAGTCTTTATGGATTACGCGCTTGGCTCATATCCATCCTTGACCGCACGTATAAATCGCGCGTATGGCAATGTCAACAGCGGAGTATACAGTGTTCTTGAAGAGTCTCTGACAGACACCTGGCAGCAGGAGGGAGACTATGCCTCAGGTAACGCCACTATGCCGAGGTTTGACCATCAGGATCAAAAGCAACAAAGTAATTATATGCGTGACTATGACGGATCGATCTACAAGGGAGACTATCTCGTCTAAGAGAAGCGAGATTAAGCTACTACGCCCCAAAGGCCGTCACCTCCTTCCTGAAGCTGCAGACGCTTAAGATAACTCTCTCAGGCCAAAATCTCTGGTATTTCACCAGTTACCCCTGGCTGGGCTACTCGAATATACTTCAAAATAACTCAACCTATCAGGACGATACCTACCCGGTTTCAAGAAAGATCATGGTGGGCTTAAAAGTTGGTTTCTAATCAATAAATACGATGTGAAATGAAAAGCAAAAAAATATTTATAGGATTTTTTATCGCACTCTCACTCGGAGCTGTGATGATTTTCTGGACACAACACCCTTCAGCGTCATTACATCGGAAGAACATGTGGCAGACTGAAAGTGATGCAAAGGCTGGAATAGTAGGAATGTACTCCCAGATTAAGAAGCACCTATAACACCGAAATTTCCCTGATATGGTTTGAATTCAGGTCAGGGCTATGGATGAATGGCGCCTCAGGGGCAGGACAGTGGGACAATCTTTACTTAAACACTCCAAATTCCACAGCTACCCCGGGGATAAATTGGAGTGATATTTATAAGGTAATTAATCAGGCTAATCTTGCAATCAGGTACCTCCCCGAATAGATATTCTCTGTTGAAAGCAACAGGCAGAACCTACTTGCAGACGCTTATTTCATAAGGGCATTCTGCTATTTTTCTCTGGCGAGGATATGGGGCGATGTTCCAATTCTTACAGAGCCAGGTAGAAATCGCTTGATGATCCGAACCTCTATCCGGCTAGGGCCGATGTTGCTGATGTATTTACGCAGATAAAGGCAGATATTGACCTTGCGATGACAAATATGGTTGATGTCAGTGTGCGTGACAGAGTTATGGCTTCAAAGGCAGGGATCAACATGCTGAAAGCTGATGTCTATTTGTGGACAGCCAAAAGGCTTGGCGGAGGCAATGCTGACCTTACATCTGCTCAGACGGCTGCGGAAGCTGTATTAGCTGACCCAAATTATGGTTTGACAACTACCTATGAGGAGGCATTCAGTCAGGAACAGAATAAGGAGATTATCTTCTCGATCTACTTTACCACGACGGAAGGATCACAAAACCAGTATGGTCAGAGATTTACTTATCAGTCAGGTCAGGTTAAGTCGCAGTACAGAAATAATCCCGTGCCAATAGGCTCAAGCGCACAGTGGCACGTGTTTAATGACCATTATGTTAATGATTATCTTAAGACGAATCCCGGCGATTCACGGGCTGGGACTAGTTCCAGGCTTTTATTGATGGAAAAACCACATACAGGTGGGTTAATAAGTATCTCGGGGAGATAATAGCTGGCACAAGAAATGCCATTTCAGATACACGTATCTACAGATATGCAGAGGCGATTTTTCAAAGCTGAAGCTTTGAATGGCCTTGGCAACACAACAGTATGCTATCACGGAACTTAACAAGATAGCTAAACGGGCCTATGGTGTTAGATGACTTTTACTCTCTCCACGCTCACTCAGACAGAAGTGGATGCTGCAATTCTTCATGAAAGACTGGTTGAATTTGGCGCCGAAGGCAAATCGTGGTTTGACTTCATCAGGTTCGGTAAAGCATTCGAATTGATACCTACACTGGTAGGCAGGGAAAATGATTATCAGGGCAATATCCTGCTTTTGCCTGTTCATCCAAGTACTCTTACAAACAATATTAATATTGTACAAACACCTGGCTATTGAGTATCAGGTTAAAAGGCTGTATAGAAAAGATAAATAAAGGGGGGATGCTTCAGCGGAGAGAGAGGGTTAAATAGAATCAGTGAGATAAATCTTGAATGCTGAACAGATGATTTCTTTTCATACAGCCTTTTTTACAAAATCTATTTCAAGGGGACAATGCCATGGAAAATGGCATAAGTCAGATATCCCCTTGTTTTCGATGGTAAATTTTGGATGACATTAACATCAATAACTTATTGACAAGAATAGTATTATGAACAGGACAATACCCGGGATAGCTTCGGTTACAACTCTGATATGGGCGTGCGGTTGCTCGCACGGCATCCCAGAAAGGTCAGGATAACGGCAGACTGAATGTCCTTTACTTCACTGTTGATGACATGCGTGATTATGTTGGTTATCTGGGAGGGTACGGTGGCACAGTACATACACCTAATATGGATCGCCTGGCTGCTCAGGGCGTGGCATTTACTAATGCCCATACAGCGGCCACAGTGTCATGCCCTTCACGAAACGCCATGCTCACAGGCATGAGACCTTCAACAACAGGGTTATATGATAACTGGACACTTGTGGAAAGCATCACATCCTGAGATTATCACTTTGCCTCAGTATTTCAAAAGCAACGGTTATTACACTGCCGGGTGCAGGAAAAATATTCCATCACACACCTGGTAATAATCCTCCCTGCAGTTGGGATGAGTTCCAGGATCAGGTTTTTGATGATCCGTGGGTTAATAGCTCATGGTCCCCGGAAAAATATTGGCTAAACTACGGTTATCGCGAACCTTATGTTCCCAATCCGGAATGGAAACCGCTGAACGACATAGAGGGCATGGCTAGACCAGATGGATTGGGGAGCTATTCCGGGCAAAGAGGAAAGAGATTATGGAGATGTTCAGATAGTAAACTATGCCAGGGAGTTCCTGGCACGCGAACATGACGAGCCATGTTGCTCCATCCTTGGCACCTACCGGCCTCATATATCCCTGGCATGTGCCACAGAAATACTTCGACATGTCTTTTCTCGATGGCATTGTTCTGCCTGAGAAGCTTGAAAACGACCTCGATGATATCCCGTCAGAAGGCAAAAGGCTTGCCGCTTGCGGGTAAGGACTATGAGAAAATTAGGGATGCAGGGAAATTGAAGGAGGCGATTCAGAGCTTACCTGGCCTGCATAAGCCTTGCGCCGATGCACAGCTGGAGCTGATTCTGGATATCTCTTGAGAGCAGTCGCTTATGCGCCAATAACACTCTCATAGTCTTCTGGTCAGACCACGGCTGGCATTTTGGTAGACCAAGGAGCACTGGCATAAGCAGACACTATGGGAGGAATGCACACGTATCCCATTTATTATGAAAGTGCCAGGGGTAACTACTGCCAATAGTATATGCGACAGGCCAGTTGATATGATGAATGTTTTCCGACTCTTACTCAGCCTTTGTGGACTTCCTGCTAAAGAGGGTCTTGATGGTCATGATATGACCCCGCTGCTAACAGATGCCTTAGCTGAATGGATTTACCCTGCAGTGAGTGAGATTCAGATTGGTAATGCTGCTGTCCGCAGCCAGAACTGGCGTTATATCAGGTACAACGATGGCACTGAAGAACTTTATGACAGAAGTAATGACCCGAATGAATGGTATAATCTGGCCGGAGATCCTCAATACAAGCAAGTTATTGAAGAACATCGCAAATGGGTTCCTGCCTCATTTGCTGAAACCATGCCTTCAAAAGAAAGCTACTCTTTGACCCCGCAAGTTATACCTATATGCACAGGGAAACAGGGGTGTTTGTTGATGGACGAAAATGATATAAAATGTTTAATGATCTAATATAAAGTTGCTGTTATGGAATACAAAAGCTCATTTTTGGCGGGTGCTCTTATGACACTTGTCCCTTCAGCCCTGGCTTTCTGCTCACCAGGAAGCCATAATGAACCTGAAAAGCAAATGGTACAACCGAAAAGGATTCAAGACCTAATATACTATTCATTGTATCTGAGGATAACGGCCAGGAACTAGGATCTACGGTGCACCGGTAAAAACACCAAACCTTGATAAACTTGCTTCGGAAGGCATCTTGTTTAAAAATGCCTACGTACCCCAGGCCGGATCCTCTCCGTCAAGAGCCTCGTTTCTTCACCAGTCTCTATCCGCATCAGAATGGTCAGATTGGCTTGGCATCTTGGAGACTACCAGCATGTATCAGGACAATACTCCTAATATGATTAATACCCTTAGGGAAGAAGGGTACCGAACCGGGATGATGAGGGAAACTGCATATCCTTCCTGAAAGTGCTTTTAATATTGACTGGTGGGAGACGCAGGGCGGTAATTTCCAGAGAAAAACCTGTCAAGATATGCTGTCGATGCAGCAAAATTTATTAAAGAGTCTGACCAGCCGGTATATCTTCAGGTAAACTATCCTGATGCACATTCTCCATTCCTTACCCAGGTCGACGGTCACCCTGCCAATCCGCTCACGGCTGCGGATGTTGACCCTCTTCCTTATTTTGGTATTACATCAGATTCACTGAAACAATTAACAGCGAATTATTATAACTGTATGATGCGACTTGATGACTGGATAGGAGATCTGATAGAAAAAGTCAAAGAGACCGGAGAATATGAAAATACGGTAATAATCTATATAGGTGATCACGGGGCAGAGATGCTCAGAGGTAAAAGGACTGTTTATGAGGGAGGTGTCAGGATACCAATGATCATCTCATGGTCCGGAGGAGTTAGGAATGTGGTTTATGACGGTCTCGTGAGCACTCTCGATATATATCCTACGGTTCTGACTATCTTCATTCGTATGCAGGCACCTCAGTACTTGCAGGGCAATCACTGGTGCCGGTATTGAAAGGCAGTTCAGAGCCTGTGAGGAAGTTCCTTTTTACCGAGTTCCATGTCCATTCTAACCATAATCCATATCCTCAGAGAGCCGTCCGCAACAAAAACTTTAAACTTATATATAACCCTGTCTCCGGTTACGAAAATCCGGGTTTCTTCTTTACTGTAGGGAAGAAGATCAATATAACCGCACTTTTATAAGGCGGTTGAAGCTGCTCCCGCAATTGTTGGCCAGGCCTATGCAAGAATGCAAAACCCTCCCGAATATGAGCTTTATGATCTGAAGAATGATCCATATGAGTGGAATAACCTGGCAGACGACCCAAAATACAGTGAGGTCTTTGAAAGACTGAAGAAAAAGTTGAAAGAATGGCAGATAGAAACTTCAGATCCATTTATAGATAAAACAATTGCAGAGAAACTCTTCCTCGAGATCAAGGCTTCTGAAGAGGAAGAGTAGAGATAAAATATCATGACTACATGGATCCTCATCTCAAATTTGTTAATGCTACAGAAACAATAAGGAATAATGATTAGATCATTCTAATCAGAAGTTACTGATCACATTTCTGTTATTCCTTTTTGCCCTTAAAGTTACTCCACAGCAGGGACCTGGTTATAATTCGGATACTGCAGGCGATAAAACAGACGGTTATCCTGTCTTGCGTTGGACTGCCAACAGTGATCAGATGAACTTCAGATATAATTTCGTTGAAAATGCAAGGCATTTAACACTATATCACGCCACACCTGAGGCAGGGACATTCTCACATCATGCTCATATTGCGATTTTCAAAGGAATTGTGTATCTATATTGGGATAATCATTTAAAGGATGAGAACGGATCCGGACAGAACGGTGTTTACTGCTATTCTTCTGACCAGGGGGCTACATGGACAGCACCTGTGATGCTCTTTCCTCCACATGACCATATGGTTCCCGCCGAGGAGGCTTACATAGGTAGACCGATTCCAGACCGCGAATGGTTTTGCTGTTGCAGGAGATGTATTATATGCTGTTTCCGATGTGGCAGACTGGACTGGCCTTAGCATAGAACAGCGTGAACGCATCAGCATAGGACGCATCTGTTGGTCAGTGAATGACGGGGGTCGGCAGGGTGATATATTCTGGCTGACTGATAGGCACCGGCACCGGTTGAAGGATTCCCTTCATACCCTGCCGGTGATCCGGCTATTGTAAAGGGAATAAATGTTTATTTCGGTCAGCCCGGACAGGAGATACAGCTTAACTTCACCACTCCACATCCTGTCTCTGATGATAACCATAGGTTAATAGAACCTGTGCCATCATGGAGGCTCGCTGATGGGACATGCGTCAGGCTCTACCGCGATGGCGGAGCCCGGGATGCCAAAACGTCTGATGAGGTTGAGTTAACGAAAAGCTGGAGAAATTATGCCTCTTTCAGCTTCGACAACGGGATGACGTGGACCGTGCCTGCACGCACCAGCTTCCCCGATGCGTGCTGCCCGTACAAATGCAGGCAGGCTGCCTGACGGTCAGTATTATGTTATTAATAATGTACTGCCTCTTTCTACGAAATACGGGGACGCTCTCTTCTGGCCATATCCCTCTCGAGAGATGGCCTTGTGTTTGACAGGATGGCTGTAATTCGCTTCCTGCCCCCGGTAAAAAGATATGAGGGCAGGGCCAAGACGGTAGGATTTGCATACCCTCACTCAGTGGTGGTAAGAGATACATTGTTGGTCCTGTACTCGGTTAATAAGGAAGATATGCAGTTATCATATCTTCCTCTCCAGGAATTATACAATATAAAATAGACTGAAATGAAAAAAGTAAGGATCAATTTACTGAGCAGCATCGCGCCTCTTGCATTGGCACCTTTCCTTTACCCGGGATGCAAAGTTCAGGAACCTGTCAGACCCAATTTTGTGTTTATACTTATAGACGACATGGGTTATAGCGATGTGGGATGCTTTGGCAGCGATTACTATGAAACTCCCAACATTGACAGACTGGCTCAGCAGGGAATGAAATTCACCAGTGCATATGCAACCAGCACCTTATCATCTCCTACCCGCTCAAGTCTCCTGACCGGAAAATATCCGGGACAGCTGCATATCACCCATGCCATCCCGATCCAGGGATATAAACGGCTTGAAGAGGGGACGGCCACGCCTCTGAAGGATGCTGATTATGTCATGAATTTACCCCTTGAAGAGGTTACAATTGCCGAGGCTCTTAAACCTGCCGGTTACGCCACAATCTCAATCGGCAAATGGCATGTTCCAGCGGCAATATTATCCTGAATATCAGGGATTTGACAAGAATATTGGAGGAAATAAGAGGGGAAACACAGGCGAGTATTTTTATCCTTATTATGGCAGGTGGAGGATGGCTCCCAATTACCCATGGATAGAGTGGAACACTCTTCCTGATGGGAAACCTGGAGAGTACCTGACCGACCGTCTTACGGTTGAAGCATTGGAACTTATCGATGAAAACAAGGATGCGCCCTTCTTTCTCTACCTTCCCCATTATGCAGTTCACACTCCTATTGAGGCACTGGACAGCCTGATTCGAGAAATATCAGAACAAGCCACCTGACAGTATAAAAGGCCATACCAGTCCGGAATATGCAGCAATGATCGAAAGTGTTGATGCAAGCGTTGGCGCAATCAGTGAATAAACTTGAAGAACTGGGGCTTGATGACAATACTATCGTCGTCTTTACTTCGGACAACGGCGGGCATGGGCGCTGGACTTCCAATTATCCCTGGCGCGGGAATAAAGGTAATTTCTATGAGGGGGCATCCGGATCCCTCTGATAGTCAAGTGGCCGGGTGTAACTTCTCCCGGGTCCGTATCCGATGTGCCGGTGATTAGCACTGATCATTACCCCACAATGCTTGAGATGGCAGGTTTGCCACTTATGCCGGAGCAGCACCTTGACGGAATCAGTATGGTACCACTACTTAAGAACACGGGCACAATCAAGCGGGAAGCTTTTTACTGGCACTTCCCAAATTATACAGGTACAGGCCACCCTGATCCTTCAGCGCCTCTGAGTGTGATCAATCTGGGGATTGGAAGCTGATCGAGTCCCTCGAGGATGAGAGCCTTGAACTTGTATGATCTGAAAAATGATCCCGGGGAGGAACATAATGTAGCAGCTAATAATACCGATGTTGCAGAAAAACTGCTTAAAATGCTGGTTGAATGGCGTGAGGAAGTGAAAGTACAAATGCCCGAGGTAAATCCGAGACTATATTAAAAAATAACACTAAATAATAAAAATCTATGAATACTGATGATAAGAGGAGATTGTTGGCAGGCCTGATATGTGGCATTGCCCCACTCTGCTTTGAGTGGGCAGCTGCAAGCCAGATCACGAAAGGCCCAATGTGCTTTCTGATATGTGTTGACGACCTGCGTCCGGCATTGGCTTGTTATGGTGACAAACTGGCCATTACTCCAAATATTGACAGGCTTGCAGGCCAGGGAGTCTATATTTGCCAGACATTATGTCCAGGCACCTTCTTCAGCACCTTCACGTACAAGCATGCTTACCGGTCTGCGTCCTGATGAAGTAAGGGTAACTGACCATAAGGTCCATTTTCGCGACACAAGGCCTGAAACAATAACACTTCCACAGTTATTCAAGAATAACGGATACAGGACAATCAGCCTTGGTAAAGTTTTTCATTACAGTTCCGGCTATAATGACACACCTTCCTGGGATGAAGAACATTTTCTTAAAGGAATCCGCAATTATGTCCTGAAAGAAAATCTTGAAGCTCGCGGAAAAGCGAACTCCAGTGAATGTGCTGAGGTGGATGATACAGCTTATGTCGACGGCAGAATTGCTGATAAGGCTATTCAGTTACTTACTTCATTCTCTGAGGATGGAACAGATTTTTTTCTTGCTGTCGGGCACCTGAAGCCTCATCTGCCTTTCAATGCTCCCAAAAAGTACTGGGATATGTATGATCGGGAGGATTTTAAACTTGAACAAAACCGGGGAAGGCCGGCTGGTGCGCCTGAAATTGCCTTTCATAAGTGGCAGGAGCTTCGGGGTTATAAAGATGTGCCCGGAGAGGGTCCGATCAGTCCGGAAAAAGAGATGGAATTGCGGCATGCCTATTATGCATGCGTAAGTTATATAGATGCTCAGATAGGGAAGGTGTTAGATGCTCTCGATATGCTGGGACTCAGAGAAAATACCATTATCGTCTTTTGGGGTGATCATGGATTTCATCTCGGCGAACAGGACCTGTGGGCCAAATCAACTAATTTCGAGCTTGCGGCACATTCGCCTCTTATCATTTCCGTTCCAGGTACTATGAAGGCAGGGGTTAAGTGCAATGCCATCGTCGAGTCCCTGGATATTTATCCAACTCTTTCTGATCTGTGCGGAATTCCCTCTGAGTGGGCTCCTTTCAGGTACCAGCCTGAAACCCCTGCTTAGGAATCCCGGAGGTAAGTGGGAGAATATTGCATTCAACCAGTTTGCGAGGCCTTATGAGGCAGCAATCGGGGCACGAGTTCCTGTCTCCCATATGGGATACTCGGTTCGTACCGACGAATGGAGATATACGGCATGGTTCAATGTATCTACCGGTGAGTTTGAGTATCCGGAGCTGTATCCTGTCTCAGATTCTCCCGTCCCTCCGGAGAATTTGGCCGGCAAGCAGCAGTACAGTGATATTGAAGCAACCCATTTGAAGCTTGTTAGCGATTTCAGAAAAAGGTATAATAATTAAAATCATTACAGAATCAGTTTTCACACAGAAACAAGACTATGAATATTCTTAAGATATCGGATAGGATTCTGCCCTTGACACTGGGAACAACTATGCTTCTCCCGTTTATAAGTTGCAGGGGCGACTCAAAGGCAGATGGGAGGCAACAAGAGGGCAAGCCGCTTAATGTTCTCTTTTTCCTTGTTGATGATCTTCGGCCAGACCTGGGTAGTTATGGTAACAGGCAGGTTGTTACACCGAATATTGATCGCCTTGCGAAAGCAGGGGTGGTTTTTACCCGTGCATATTGCCAGCAGGCCGTCAGCAACCCGTCAAGGGCAAGTTTGTTAACAGGCTTGTAGACCTGACGAGAATGGTGTAACTGACCTCGAAACGCATTTCAGGGATAAGGTACCCGAATGTTGATAACATTACCGCAGCTTTTCAAAAACAATGGTTATTATACTGTAGGTACAGGTAAGGTTTTTCATGCCCTGACCAATACCGTGGACCCGGTTTCCTGGTCAGTGCCTGTGCCAAATTATGAGGGAGGAAACTATCTCTTGCCTGAAAACCAGACAGGAAAAGGCAAACAAAATGCAACAGAATGTGCGGATGTTCATGATACTGCCTATTATGACGGCAAGATTGCCATTGATGCAGTAAGATTCCTTAAGGAGGCTAAAGCTAATGACCAACCGTTCTTCGTTGCAGTGGGATTTAAAAAACCTCATGCACCCTTTGTGGCCCCCAAAAATACTGGGATATATACAATGATACAATATTTACAATAACTGACCGTGGAAAAACCTGCAGGTAGTCCTGATATAGCCTTCCATAACTGGCAGGAAATCCGTGGTTATCGCGACATCCCTGATTCAGGACCAATCCCACCTGAAAAGGAGCAATTGATATGGCAAGGGTACTATGCGTGTATAAGCTATATTGATGCGCAGGTAGGCATAGTAATGGAAACTCTTGAAAACCTTGGCCTTCTTGAAAATACTGTAATTGTCCTTTGGGGTGATCATGGGTATCATCTTGGCGAACAACAATCCTGGTGTAAATCCACCAATTTTGAACTTGATGCAAGAGTTCCCCTTATCATTGCAGCCCCCGGATTGATTGGTAACGGAGAAAACTGTAATGCAATCGTTGAAGCACTCGATGTTTATCCAACCCTGGCTGATCTGTGTAACCTGAAACCTGAAAGCAGACTGTCGGGAGTAAGCCTGCAGCCTTTACTTGATACACCGGACCGGAAGTGGGGGAATATAGCCTATAACCAGTTTATAAGGCCGTACAGTGCCCTGAGAAGCAAAGAGCCGACTCATATGGGATACTCAGTACGTACTGACGATTGGAGATGTACTTACTGGTGGGACCTGGCAACCGGCGAAGTTGTAGAAAAGGAACTTTATGACCTCAGGAATAATACGATTGAGAAGGAGAATCTTGCCGGCAGGTCTCAATACGCCAGGATTGAGAAGAAACTGGCAGGAATGTTAACCGATTACCGAAACGGCCAATACCGAGAGAATCAGTAAGAATTAACAGGCAATTGATAAATTGAGAAATTCATCGTTTATACTGCCAGCATCTATCGGATCAATGCTTCTTCCATTTATGATTACAGGTGATCTGAAGGCTGAGGAGGGAAGCATCCATCGAGCCAGGGCAGCCTCTGAACGTACTCTTTCTCTTTGTGGAATGATTTACGGCCTGACCTTGGCTGTTATGGTGATAAAACGGCAGTGACACCCAATATTGATCAACTGGCCCGGTCAGGGGTGACCTTCACCCGTGCCTATTGCCAGCAGGCAGTAAGTAATCCTTCGAGACCTCACTACTTACAGGATTGCGACCTGATGAGGCTGGAGTGACAGACCTTGAGACTTATTTCAGGGACAACGTTCCTGAGTGTAATGTAACCCTTCCTCAATTATTCAAAAACAGTGGTTATTTGACGTTAGGGGCCGGAAAAGTTTACCATTCAACTCCTTTTATAATTGATGAACCATCATGGTCGAGGCCGATGCCTGATTATCTGCCCAGGGCTTATATGCTGCCTGAAAACCTGGTGGAAAATGCCAAAATGAGTTCTTATGAATCTGCCGATGTTGCTGATGATGCGTATCCTGATGGTATAAGCACCACTATGCAATCGGGTACCTGGAAGAAGCAAGTGCTGATAACAGACCATTCTTTATTGCACTGGGGTTAACTAAACCTCATCTGCCATTCTGCGCTCCAAAAAAATACTGGGACATCTATAGTGATACTGAATTCCTGATCAGTGACCGGGAACGACCGGAAGGAAGCCCGGAAATAGCTTTTCACAACTGGGAGGAGCTGCGTGGTTATCGGGATATACCCAAATCAGGACCTCTCTACAAAAAGAGAAGGAAGAGATTCTCCGGAAGGGTTACTATGCGTGCATAAGCTACATTGACGCTCAGGTGGGCAGGGTTTTGGAAACGCTTGACAGACTGGGCCTGAAAGATAATACAATCATTGTCTTATGGGGTGACCATGGCTTTCATCTTGGAGAACAGGACGTTTGGGGCAAGTCGACCAATTTTGAGCTCGATGCCCGGGTGCCACTTATTATCTCAGCACCCCATATGAAAACAGCAGGCACTGAGTGCGAAGCCATCGTTGAGGCAGTGGATTGTCTATTCCTACCCTGGCCGGGCTGTGCGGACTTACTCCCCAAAGCCAATTGTCAGGAGAGAGCCTTGAAACTTTGTTGAACAAGCCGAATAAAAAATGGAAGAATATTGCTTATCATCAGTTTATTCGGCCTTACAGCGCTTTAAGGGGCAATGACCCGACACATATGGGTTATTCTGTAAGAACCGAAGAATGGAGATGCACATGCTGGTGGGACCTTTCAACTGGAGAGATCGTTGAGAAAGAGTTGTATTATCTGAAAGACGAAAGTGTTGAGAAGGTAAACCTTGCCGGAGAGAGAAAAATATTAAAAAATAGAAGCAGAGCTTACAGCCAGATTAATTGCTTATAAAAACCGACTGTACACTAAACAATAATTAACTCTTATGAAAAACCTTAAGATCAGATTTGTTTTACTCGTTCTGGCTTTGGCCGTTCAGGGAAGTCACATTCATGCACAATCTGTTGAAATAATACAGAAGCAGATACCTGTTCTGACCCTTACCAAGGGTAATCCGGTAATGCTTATTAAAGTAAATACCGGGAGTAACATTGCAGGGATCCGGGCAATCAATATTGACCTGACAGGTACATCTGATCTAAATGATCTGGAACATGTCAGGGTATTTTCATACAGGGAGGGTCTTAAGGACAGCATACAGTATGGGAAAACCTTGTTGCCGTCTCAACATTTGAGATTCAAAGGCAAACTCTCTCTCTCTGCCGGCACAGGCTACTTCCGCGTTTTTGTCAGCTTAAGGATGATGCAGATATTCTGCATAGTCTGGTAGCAAGAATTACTGGTATTAAAACCAGTAATGCAAATATTGTACCCGGCGTTGACTATAACCCACTTACATTACGTTTTGGGACCGCGCTGTGTCAGCGCATGGAAGATGGAGTCCATACTTACAGGATTCCGGGAATGGTAAGGACAAACAATGGAACTTTGCTGGCTATTTTTGACAGAAGGATTGAAGCACGCCGTGACCCCCAGGGAGAAATGAATATTGGACTTAAACGGAGTACTGACAGAGGGAAGAGCTGGGAACCGGTTCGAATTATTCTCGATCGTGGCAGCTGGGGCGGCTTGCCCCGATAATGAATGGTATTTCGGATGCCTGCATATTGGTCAATACCAATAATAATGACATTTTTATTGGTGCCTTATGGATGCATGGCCAGTGGGTCAAAGGAAAATGGGAGGGCATACCTTCAGATCCCAATTCAGAACTTGGCCGTAAAACCGGATCTATGCCCGGATTGACAAAAAGGAGACGTGTCAGTTCCTGATTGCTGAAGAGCGTTGATGATGGAAGAACATGGTCGAGAAGCCATTAACATGACGAGCATAAGAGAACCTGAGTGGCGCCTTTTCGCCATTTCACCCACGAATGGAATAACTCTTGAAGACGGCACCCTTTTTTTCCCATCTAAAGTTCCGGAAATGTTGCCATTACCTATAGTAAGGATGGTGGCCAGACATGGACGGTTAGCAATCTTGGACCCACAAACTAACGGAGTGGAAAATGCCATTGTTCAGCTCAGCGACGGTTCAATCATGCTGAATGCCCGGTCTATGGGCGAAACTAACTGTAGAACTGTATATACAACTCCTGATCTGGGTGCAACATGGATCGAGCATCCTACCAACAATAAAGTCCTGATTGAGCCAGGTTGTCATGGCAGCTTGTATAAACATACTTATAGTGTGAATGGTGAAAGAAAAGCATTCTACTGTTCTCGAATCCGCATTCTACTGAAAAGCGTGAACGTATGACCCTGAAGGTCAGCTTCGACGAAGGAATGACGTGGCCCGAGAAATACTGGATCCTGCTTGACGAAGAAAGGGGTGCCTATTCTTCCATTACCTCTGTCGATGAGCAGACTATCGGAATCCTGTATGAAGGGAGTCAGGCCCATATGACATTCCAGAAAATATCAATTGCTGAATTCATAAAAGAATAACATATTTTCTGTGTTATCGACATTTTGACTCAGTGGCGGTGTTGCCACGGTTTATCAAGAAAAAAGCGAGATCTGACAACAAACTTTTTTTAAGCCTGGAAGAATGAGTATGCTAATGAACCGGAAGTGGTATCTGTTTCTTGTGATAATCGGGTTAATGATATCATTTAACATCAGGATGCTCGGAGAAAGCCAACCGTAGGAGACAAAGAGGAGGAGCCGGAGAAAATACCACTTGTGTTTGAGTCCGGGACAGAAGGTTATGCCTGTTACCGTTGTGTTGCATTGGTAGTCACCAATCAGAAGACAATCCTGGCATTTTCCGAAGGACGACTTAATGATTGTGCCGATGAGGGTGATATGGACCTTGTACTGAAACGTTCTATTGATGGCGGGAAGACATGGAGTCCGGTGGTCACACTTGAAGATGACGGGGCAAATCCTTGTAAAAACCCGCTCCCCGTAGTATTGCCCTCAGGTCGTATCCTTCTTATGTGGCTCTGGAATGATTCAATACCTTCTGAGAAAGACAGGACAACCAGGGACGTTTATCTTACATACTCTGATGATGATGGTGTAACCTGGGCTGAATCGCGAAATATCACCTCAGAGGTCTATCTTGATGATTGGGGCTGGTATGGTCTTGGCCCGAGTCATGGAATTGTAAAACAGAGAGAACCTCATGCCGGACGTATAATCATGCCTTCCCGTCACGAAGAAAACCGCTCACATTCACATATTCTGTACTTGAATGAGTAAGCGAGAAACATGGAATATCGGGCCATTTCTCCTATTGAAGGAACTACTGAGAGCACGGTTGTCCAGCTCTCGAACGGATAGCTGATGCTTAATTGCCGTAACGATACTGATTACAGAATCAGCTATTATTGAGTGATGACGGAGGGAGACATTTTACAGGAATTTACATTGATACATATTTGATACAGCCTGTTTGCCAGGCCAGCCTCCTGAACCACAGCATGAATCCGTTAACAGGAAAAAGTATATGCTCTTTCAATCCGGCTGACCGCGAGGAACGGGTCAACGGAACAATAAAACTTAGCGAGGATGACGGAATAACCTGGACGAAAGGTTACCGCTATTCAAACCCTTATCCGGCATATTCCGGATATTCTGACATGGCCCTGCTTGACAACGGTGACATTGCCGTCCTGTTTGAATCAGGTCCACACTATACAAAGCCCCTGAGGTGGGAAGGGATAGGATTCCGGATAGTTGATTTCAATATTATCAATGACCCATTATAAATAGAATTTACCCGGTAAGAAATGCCAATAATTGATAAAAATGCTCTGAGAATAATAAAAAACTACTCTGTAGAGGTACTGATAGAGATAGCTAAAGAGATGCGTGCTTATTATATGATAGCGCTCACAGCTGCAGGGTCAGGACATACAGGTGGCACTTTATCAATATTGGATATTACAGCAGTATTATATCTTAGGGTGATCAACCATGATCCTTCGGATCCTGGCTGGGATGACCGCGACCGTGTTTTCTGGTCGGCCGGGCACAAAGCAGCCTGCACTTTACGTAACCCTGGGACGGCAGATACTTCCCCATTGAAGAAACTGTAAAATTAAGGAAACTGGGATCAGGGTTCGAGGGTCATCCCAACAGGCTGACCTGCCCTGGTATTGAGATATCATCCGGATCAATGGGGCAGGGGCTCGGGAGTAGCCGTAGGATCTGCACATGAGAGCCAGACTTGACCGGAAGAAGTATAGGGTCTATTTTGTATTACTGGGCGACGGAGAACATTAGGAAGGATCAGTGTGGGAGGCTGTGATTAGCGCTGCCCATTACAGGCTGGATGATCTTATCGCGATCATTGATCTGAACGGACTACAGATTGACGGCACCACTGATGAAGTGATGGGTGTCGCTCCGCTGGAGGATAAGTACCGGTCGTTTGGCTGGGAAGTATTTAATGTCGACGGTCACGATATTGAGGCATTCATCGCTGTTTTTGATATGGCTCATAAAATATCAGGCAGGCCTTCTGTTATTATTGCAAAAACAAATAAAGGGAAAGGGCGTTTCATTCGCTGAGAATGTCGTGGGTTACCAGTGGCATACCCCCGAAAGGACGGTCGCTATGGCAAAATGAATCACTCGAAGAGCCCTCTCTGACATTCTCGGTGAAAAGGTTAATAGAAAAATTCCCGCCCGACGAAGTAAAGTGACGGCTCCTGAGATTGCAGAAAAATACCAGGCTTCAGTGGAAAATGAACTCCACGATCAGCTCCCCTCACTCAGTAATAATTACTGGTGGAACGAATCAGAAACAATGAGAGTAGTGATGGATCCTACCCGCATGGGTTTCGGCAGGGCGCTGAAAGAAATTGGTGGTAACCCTGACACTGTCGCATTCGGAGCTGATATTACCTCTTCCATTAAGATGGATGAGTTCTTCAAAACAAATCCTGAAAGAAAGAACAGGTTTTTCAGTATGGGGATAGCTGAACAGAATATGACAACCGTTGCCGCCGGTTTTGCAAAGGAGGGGAAGACCTCTTTCATAGGTTCATACGGCGTTTTCGTGTCAGGGAGAAACTGGGATCAGATCAGGACAACCCTCTGCTACAATAACCTCAATGTCAAGATTGCAGGAGCCCATGGCGGAATATCGGTCGGGCCTGACGGAGCAACACACCAGGCCCTGGAAGAGATACCTCTGATGTATTACCTGCCCAATATGAGGCTCGCGGTTCCATGTGATTCTCTTGAAACAGAAAAGGCAACCAGGTTCATTTCTGCACTGAATGGCCCGGCTTACATCAGATTTGGCCGTGAGGCCACTCCCGTTGTTACCACAGAAAAGTCAACATATGAATTCGGGGTGGCAAACATAATACGCTTCAGGGAAGCGAGGGAGAATTTTACGGAGGCCTATGAGATTATACTTTCTTCTGATTACATGAACGAGGGTGAGGATCTGAGTATCATTTCATGCGGACCTATGGTGGCAGAAGCAATGCGTGCAGCATGGATATTGAAGCAGGAATTCGGGGTAGAAGCCCGGGTAATAAATATCCACACAATTAAACCCCTTGATATACAATGTATTGTCAGGGCTGCAGACGAAACAGGGGTCATTCTGACCGTTGAGGAACAACAGACCGGAGGATTCGGAAACATAATTGCAGGGGCAGTTTCACGCGGCAGAGTAATCGGAAAACCTCTGGCATTAGATATGATGGGAATCAATGATACGTTTGGTACTTCCGGTCCGCCTTGGGACTTATTGAAAAAATTCGGATTATCAGCTGAGTATATCGCCGTAAAGGCAAAAGACCTTATAGACAAATACAGATCACAAATTATAAAAACTGAAAAACAATGAGGAGAACAACCACTTTTATAAGCATGCTGTTCCTGATTCTGGCGGCTGCAACAGCACAGAAGGAGAGCAAAGGATATACAGGTGATGTCACAGATGTAATTACCATTGATAAATTACCGGAGAGCGGCATCTACAATAAAATCTGGCAGCCCTATATTGCAAGGTGGCAGAAAAACCACTACGTTGTAACATATGGGCTCCAGCTTACTGGCAAGGGCGATATGGGAGATATTCTGTGTTCCATTACAAAAGACGGCGGTAAAACATGGTCTCCACCCACAATGATGTACAATCACAGGATTCCCAACGGCAGCCGGCAGTATGGATATGCAAACAGTGTTCTGTTTATCCCTGAGGGCAGGAGTTCCTATGGTTTTTCGGGATGAGGTGTCCGATATATTACCGTGACAGCGAAGACAGTGAACTCATAGCTTCATTTTCATGTGACGGCGGCATTACCTGGCAGCCGGTGGAAGTGCTGAACGAGTTCTCATCACCGCTGATTACCAATGCCGGATTGTCACAGTAAATGATAATGGCACAACCAAATATCTTCTTCCGGTTCACCGTAACTCAAAAGACAAGGATCCGCTGGGTGACAGGGAGCAGTTCATTCTCGAAAGCACCAAATCTCCTGAACTGGAAGCTTGCTGCCGATATTCCGAGGCCGGCTACGTCTGGATCCATGAAGGTAACATCGCTGAGGGAGATAATCCCGGGAGCTCAAAATTGTGATGCGAACTGCCCAATATGAAAAGGATGACCTGGCTCTGCCCGTACCCGGGCATGGGCCATCCGTCAGTAAAGACAACGGTAAGACATGGTCAATGTCTGTCGAGGAGCCTGCCCTATACAACACAGCCGCAAAGGGATTTTACGGCAAGGACTCAAAGGAAGACATATTTATGTTTGACAACTGATGGCCCAAAAGAGAAAAGAAGGGGTCTTTACTATGTGGTAAAGGAACCCGGAAGGGAATGGTCTGAACCCAGGCTGTTCTACTGGGACAAAAACAGGAACAGTTACCCTACTCTTATCGAAAGAGAACCGGGCGTTTTCCTGTGCGTTTGGGATAGTTCAGATGATCCCGATGTCAAGAGGACAACCATCAGGTTTGGTATCCTTGATCTGAACAAGTACTTTAAATAACCAATAACGGCGAATATTATGACTGGAAAAGAATTACGTGAAGCGTTGAGATCCGGCAAAAGGGTTTATGGAACCGATGGATTGTCAGTCCTTCACCGCGCTGGATTGATGTCATCAGCCAGCTCAATATTGATTTCGTGTTTATTCTATACTGAACATATTGCCATTGACAGACACCAGTTGTCATGGATGTGTCATGGCTATGCCGGTAAGGGGTTAGTACCTATTGTCAGGATACCTGCACCAGATCCCTACCAGGCATGCATGGCCATGGATGCAGGAGCGAAAGTGTTGTTGCTCCCTATATTGAGACTGTTGAGGAGGTTCAGCAATTGAGAGGTGCAGTTAAGATGAGACCCATAAAGGGCAAAAACTCTCTGATTACCTTAACGGATCAAAACCATTTGAATCTGAGCTTAATGAATACGTTGAGAAGAATAATCAGAACCACGTCCTGATAATAAACATTGAGAGTCAGACAGCAATTGACAATCTTGATGAATTGGTCAGGATCCCGGGACTTGACGCAGTGCCGATTGGTCCCCATGACCTGTCATGCAACCTTGGAGTACCTGAGCAGTATGATCATCCCGGTTTTTAAGAAAGCGGTTGAGAAAATTTTTATGACAGCCCGCAATGCCGGTATCGGCGCAGGAATTCACGTGTTTGATAATGACGCCGTTAAGTGGGAGATCGAATGGGCTGGGAAAGGAGCAAACCTTATACTTCACAGTGGCGATATTAATCGTTTTGCACAGGTGATACATGATGACATCAGACTCTCAGGGGAGCTCTCGACGGTCAAGGTGGTTCAGCAGCTGAGGGGGTTAATATTTGATAAGCTGTCTCATTAAATCAACATTAACCTATTATATTGAAAAACAAGACATCTCCGTCCCATGCATGCTGTCAGAATCGTACTCATAATATGAAACGATAAACTGCTGTATTATAATAAAAGATATGACAATTTTAAGAGAAAAAGATGGATAGCACACTAAAGAACATTGCAATCGGGGTAGACATTGGCGGCAGCCATATTACTGCTGTTGCCGTAAATATGGATAATCATTCCATTATCGATGGATCAAGGTCAGAAAGTCCTGTTGATAATAAGGCTGAGCCTGATGAAATACTGGGAATATGGTCTGATACACTGCAGAAGGTGCTTCACAAAATTCCGGTTATTATGCCGCAAGGTATAGGTTTTGCTATGCCGGGACCTTTCGATTATGTAAATGGGATATGCCTGATTAAAGGAGTGTCAAAGTATGAAAAACTCTATGGCGTCAATGTAGGCAAAGCTATTTCGGACCGACTGGGATTGCCGGCCAATTGTAAAGTGAGGTTCATGATTGATGCGAGCTCCTTTGCCGTTGGTGAAGCCTGGGCAGGAAAAGGGAGGAATCATAAGAAAATTATGGCAATAACGCTTGGTACAGGTTTCGGGTCAGCATTTGTTGAAGAGAAGATACCTGTTGTTGAAGGCGACAGAGTGCCGATAATGGGTTGCGTTTATCACCTTCCTTGTTCGGAAAGAGCATTGCTGATGATCATTTTTCAACGCGCTGGTTTATAGGCAGATATATCAGAGCTGAACCCGGAGCGATGCCCCTGGTGTGAAAGAAATTGCTAATGCTGCCTTGAAATCCGCAGAGGCAAAAGCAATTTTTGATGAATTCGATAATCTGGGAAGATTTTTATCACCATGGCTTAATAAATTTGGTGCAGAGACACTTGTCATTGGCGGGAATATTTCATATGCTTATGATCTGTTCGGCCCCATCTTTGAAATAGAGCTTAGGATGGCCGGACGTGAGACTCAGGTTTCTATTTCCGTACTTAAGGAAACGCGGCTCTTTCAGGGAGCGCATATCTTCTTAATGAAGAATTCTGGAAGGCAGTAAAGCCTGCCCTTGCACTCATGTAAAGTGATAATTAGTTACACATCTGATATTCAAAAAATGATCCTGACATGACTGAAAAAAATATGCAGTTTTTCACGATGCTCTCAATAGCAAGGTTTTTTGGCTTTTACATCAGTACTTCATTACAGTCCATCTTGTAACCTGAACTGTACACTTGCTCACCATGTAAAGACCTGAAGCAATAATTGAGCATGACACCGTCCACTGTTGGGAGAAATAAACAACTTTTAAAAGATGAGAAAAACCATCCTGATAGTGTCAACCTGCCTGATGACAGGGTTAAGATTGACCTCACAGGGAAGTCAGGTTCTGGAGGGTTTGACCTTCCAAAGCTCAATTCTGAACATGGACAGAGCTTTTTCCATATATCTTCCAGCAGGATACAATGAGAATAACCGCAGCTATCCTGTGCTTTATCTTTTACATGGAGGCGGGGTGATCACTCAACCTGGATTCAGTCAGGTGAGGTTCAGGCATTAGCTGATAAAACCATATCAGAAGGCGGAGCTACTCCTATGATAAAAGTAATGTCTGAAATGCAAAGGACAAAATCAAGGGATACTATAACTTTATCAGGGGAGGCTTTAATTATGAGGATTTCTTTTTCAGAGAACTAATCCATATATTGAAAAGAACTTACAGGGTACGGACAAAAAGCCGTTTCAGGGCTGTGGCGGGCCAGTCCATGGGTGGAGGCGGGACAATCTTTTATGCCCTTCACCATCCTGAAATGTTCTCGGCAGCCGCTCCTCTCAGTGCGGTGACAGAAAGCTGGTATAAGGATGATCTGACTGCAAAACTGCAAAGGAACAGTATTGATGGCTATTCTTGAAGAACAGTTTATATCATATTACAGAAATTATAGTATCCCTGAGATATTGGCAGCAGCTGATAGTTCTGCCATGAACTGCAATCCGCAAATAAGATGGTACATAAGCTGCGGTGATGATGATTATTGTATTTGAAGGTAACAGCCTGATGCACATTGCCTTCAGAAAGGCGGAGATACCTCACGAATTCAGAGTAAAGGAGGGGGTCTCATAACTGGAGCTACTGGAGACAGGAACTGCCGGAAGTACTCTCTTTTGTTTCGGATTCATTTACTGAATTCTGAGTCATTTTTAATCGGGGGAAAGAGCTATGAGAACCTATGCAATCCTGTTAATCTTTTTGCTGGCATCATGGACCTCTAGAGAACAAACTCTCTGAGTGACCGTGTGTCCATACCGATAGTATTTAAGAGCCCTGACCATGTAACTGATCTTGGCGTTGGTTTGTGGGCATGGCCTCTGCCAATGGATTATGATGGTGACGGTGACAATGACCTGGTTATCTCATGCCCTGACACTCCCTATAATGGTTTATACTTCTTTTGAACATAACAGGACATCTGAGAAACCTCGTCTCTTTTCGCTCTTCCGGTAAGGATTGCGGATGGTCCAAGACACCTTCAGGTATGCTTTGTAAACGGGGAGCCCCAGGGTTTTGGAAGGGGAGTGGGACATACCAGAATTTCAGGAAAGCGGGTCTCTCTGATCCTTATCACTGTTCCCGTCTGACAGCCTTGAAAAGCCTTTCACACGGGTAACGGTTCAGCCAGTGGAAATATGTTGATTATGAAAACGATGGAGATCATGACATTATCGTAGGGATTGACCATTGGGGCGATTACGGCTGGGACAACGCCTTTGACAGCACGGGTAACTGGATGACCGGACCGTTGCACGGTACACCCTCCGCTTGAGAACACAGACGAAGGGTTTGAAAACAGAGGGATGATCACCGCCGGAGGAAGGCCCATTGATGTTGGCACGCGGAGCACCTACACCCGCAATGGAAGATTTTGACGACGACGGCGATCTCGATCTTATCTGTGGAGAGTTTATTGACAGGCTCACATGGTTTGAGAACATTGGTACAAGAGATAATCCCCAGTTCGCTGAAGGCCGGTTCCTTTCAAATGAGGAGGGTGTCATCAAAATGGATCTGCAAATGATAATCCCTGCATCAATTGACTGGGACATGGACGGCGACATTGACCTTATTGTGGGCGACGAAGACGGTCGCGTGGCTTTGATTGAGAACAGAGGTGTGACTAAGGACAATATGCCTCTGTTCAGTTCTCCCGTTTACTTCAGGCAACAAGCCGAACTACTTAAGTTTGGCGCACTTTTCCACACCCTTCAGCGTTGACTGGGATGATGACGGTGACGAGGACCTCATTTGCGGTAACACAGCAGGTCATTTGGCATTTATTGAGAATCTCGATGGCGGCGATCCTCCTCGATGGGCCTCATCCGGGTACTGCTGGAGGCAGGAGGTGAAGCCTGTCAGGATAATGGCCGGAATGAACGGGTCGATACAGGGCCCTGCTGAAAGGAAATGGGGCTATACGGTTTTGACAGTAGCAGACTGGGATCATGATGGGCTGAATGACATAATTGTAAATTCAATATTGGGTAAAGTAATATGGTTCAGGAATAACAGCGTTAAAGGATCTCCATCACTTGGAATTGCCCGTCCTGTTGAGGTAGCCTGGGATGGCGATCCTCCCAAAACCTGGTTGGATATGGTGGAAGCTGGAGAAAAGCGAGCTTGTAACACAATGGAGAACAACGCCTTACGCAACTGATTGGAACGGTGACGGACTGACAGACCTGATCATGCTTGATCATGAGGGTTACCTTTCTTTCTTCGAGCGGTTCATCAAAGACGGAGAGTTAATGCTGAGACCAGGCCGGCGGATCTTCTATGGTACTAACGGCTCTTCGTTTGATCAAAGAAACGTTGCTGCCGACACTGCAGCCGGTCCGCTGAGACTTAATTATCGAGAGGCGGGCGCCAGCGGCAGGCGGAAGTTCTGTTTTGCCGACTGGGATGGTGACGGAGATGCCGACCTAATGGTTAATAGCGAGAATATCGCATGGTTTGAGAATGTAGGTAATGACGGGCTTAAAAACCTTCTTTACACTTAGGGGGTAATCTGTCAGCGACAAAACTGGCAGGTCATACGACCTCACCCACAATTGTTGACTGGGACAATGATGGCGTGCCTGATCTGCTCGTGGGTGCTGAAGATGGCCATTTCTACCTGATCAGAAACAGCAGTAAATAAAGGAGAATGCATACAGCTGATTATATTGTCTTCATTGTTTACCTGGCGGGAGCTACACTTTTCGGTTTGACCTTCTTCAGAAAGTCAAAGACAGCCTCACAATTCACCCTGGGGAACCAGTCAATACCCGGCTGGGTGGTGATGATGTCCATCTTCGCTACATATGTCAGCAGCATTTCTTATCTCGCCTTGCCCGGCAGTGCGTTCATGTCAAACTGGAACGCATTTGTCTTCAGCCTCTCAATTCCTTTTGCTGCACTGGTAGCCGTTAAGTTCTTCGTTCCCCTATACCGGAAAATCAACAGCCCGTCAGCCTATACCTACCTCGAACAGCGCTTCGGGCCGTGGGCAAGAATTTATGCATCTTCAAGCTACTTCCTCACACAACTGATGCGTATCGGAACAATACTCTATCTGTTATCACTGACTGTTCACACAATATTTGGCTGGGACATAAGGCTGGTGATAATCGTGACGGGGCTCATCGTAATGGTTCACTCGACTCTCGGGGGAATTCAGGCTGTGGTATGGACTGATGCTATACAGGGACTTGTTTTAATCGGAGGAGCAGTGGTCACGGTGATCGTAATACTTGCTGGTATGCCTGAAGGACCAGGGCAGGTATTCCGGATAGCTGCAGAGAATGGCAAGTTCAGTCTTGGCAGCTTTAGTGCCGGGTTGTCTGAACAGACCTTTTGGGTGGTACTGGTCTACGGCCTCTTCATCAACCTGCAAAACTTCGGCATAGACGCAGAACTACGTCCAGCGCTACATCGCCGCCCGGACCGATACAGAAGCCAGAAATGCAGCATTCAGGGGGCGGAATGCTTTATATTCCGGTCTCCTTGCTATTTCTGCTTTATCGGCACTGCCCTGTTTGCCTTTTACAATTCAGGTGCTGCTGAGCTTCCTGCCCACCTTTTCGAAGAGGGCAGTAGTGACAGAGTCTTTCCATATTTCATTGTTCATCAGCTACCTGCCGGAATAACGGGATTACTTATTTCTTCAATCTTTGTGGCCGGAATCGAGTACTATTTCAACCAGCTATAACAGCTCGGCAACAGTCTTTCTGACAGATTATTACCGGCGCTTCTTCAGGAAGATCCCTTCAGACAGGGAAGAGATGAGGGTCCTCTATCTGTCATCTTTCGTGATAAGCATCTTCGGAATTATGATTGCCCTCGCAATGATCAATGTAAAGAGCGTGCTCGATACCTGGTGGAAGCTGGCGTCAGTCTTCAGCGGCGGTATGCTTGGATTGTTCCTTCTCGGAGATAACCACAAGAAGAAAAAATGTTGCCGGTGCCATTATAGGAGTAATCGTAGGCCTGGCGATAATACTATGGATGAGCCTGTCAGGAATAGCCACTGCAGCCAAGGGGGAAGTACCTCGCTTCCATACCTATCTCAGTATCGTCTTTGGGCACATCAGCAATTTTCCTTGTAGGGTTCCTTGTCTCCATGTTGAAAAGGGAAACAGCAAATGATGCAACAGAAATCATCACGGGAATCTCATTATTATTAGTTCTGCTGTTACCGTCAAGAAGATGAATAAATGCAGGAGACATGATAACCTCAGAGAGTTCAAATAATTTTATAAATTAAGATGAATAATCAGGAATAATTAAATTTGAAAGGAATATGAGTAACAGATTAATCGGCAGGTTGCCGAAAGTCGGCATCAGACCTGTTATTGACGGCAGGGAGAGAGGCATTCGCGAGTCGCTTGAAGAGCAGACTATGAACATGGCCAGAGCTGCAGCAAGAACTTATTGAGACGACATTAAGGTTCCTTCAGGGGAGAAGGTCCAGTGTGTAATTTCTGAAACAACAATAGGAGGAGTGGCTGATGCCGCTCTCTGTGCAGACCAGTTTAAAAGGGAAGGTGTTGGTGTTTCACTTACTGTAACGCCATGCTGGTGCTATGGCACCGAGGTGATGGACAGCGACCCGTTGCTTCCCAAGGCCATCTGGGGCTTTAACGGTACGGAACGTCCGGGGGCAGTGTACCTGGCAGCAGCCCTGGCAGGTTACACCCAGAAAGGCCTGCCTGCATTCGGCATATATGGCCGTCATGTCCAGGACGCTGGCGATACGGAAATACCTGATGATGTAAAGGAAAAGATACTGCGCTTTGTAAGGGCGGCATTGGCTACAGCCCTAATGAATGGAAAGACATACCTGTCAATAGGTTATACATCTATGGGGATAGCCGGCTCTACCGTCAATCCTGATTTCTTCCAGGACTATCTGGGTATGAGGACGGAGTTTGTTGATATGTCTGAGATAATCCGCAGGGTTCAAGAGGACATATATGACAAAGAAGGAATACGAGAAAGCCCTGCTACGGGTCAAAAAGAACTGTGCAGAGGGACCTGACCTCAACAGCCACCCGTCTGACCGCACCAGAAAGAACCGGGAATGGGAACTGGTTGTTAAGATGACCCTGATCTGCCGTGACCTTATGATCGGCAATAAGAAGCTCGCATCGATGGGCTGGGGAGAAGAGGCACGGGGCCGTAATGCCATTGCAGGAGGTTTCCAGGGCCAGAGGCAATGGACAGACCACTTCCCCAATGCTGACTTTACAGAGGCCATCCTGAACTCATCGTTCGACTGGAACGGCATAAGGGAAGCATTTGTCTTCGCCACTGAAAATGACAGCCTGAATGGTGTCTCAATGCTCTTTGGTCATCTTCTGACAAACACTGCCCAGATATTTCTCTGATGTACGCACTTACTGGAGTCCTGAGTCTGTGAAGAGAGTTGCGGGTCAGGAGGTCACAGGACTTGCATCAGGAGGCTTCATACATCTTATAAACAGCGGCTCAACAACCCTCGATGCCACAGCCATGGAGCGTGATGATGAGGGTAACCCGGTAATGAAACCCTTCTGGGGGATAACGGAAGATGAAGTAAATAACTGCCTCGCACAGACACACTGGTGTCCGGCTAACCTGGAATATTTCCGCGGGGGAGGATTCTCCTCACAGTTTAAAACGGCAGGACAGATGCCGGTGACGATGTCAAGACTCAACCTCGTGAAGGGATTGGGCCCTGTACTACAGATCGCAGAAGGATGGACAATTGAGCTTGATGAAACTGTGCATGGAACACTGGACCGCCGTACTGATCCAACATGGCCGACGACCTGGTTTGTGCCCCGTACAAACGGTACCGGTCACTTCAGGGATGTCTATTCAGTCATGTCAGCATGGGGAGCCAATCATGGTGCAATATCATACGGACATATCGGAGCTGACCTTATTACATTGGCCTCAATTCTCAGAATACCTGTATGCATGCATAATGTACCTGACGATAAGGTCTTCAGGCCAAGCGCCTGGAATGCATTTGGAAGTGAACAATTCAGCGCTGATATGATGGCCTGCCGTAATTACGGTCCGCTTTATGAATAAGTGATTAAGATGGGAAAAAAGAGCTACATAACATTTCATGATGCACTTAAAGGACAGGCACCGCAGGCTTTTGCCACAATGGTTAAGCCAATGGGATCAGCCTGTAACCTAACTGTACATATTGCTATTATCTTGATAAAGCACCTACCATATATAATGATCATCAGCCTCTGATGCCCCCCGATGTCCTTGAAGAGTATATAAAACAATACATTGAGGCCAATGAAGTTCCGGAGGTGACTTTTGTGTGGCACGGAGGTGAACCACTGATGGCAGGACTCGATTACTTCCTAAGGGCTGTGGAACTTCAGCGTAAATATGCCGGAGGCAAGGCTATCCTTAACTCATTGCAGACCAATGGTATCATGATGAATGCCGACTGGTGCAGGTTTTTTCACAGTAACAGGTTCCTGATCGGCCTGTCTATCTATGGTCCACGTGATATCCATGATGCCTATAGGGTCAATAAGGCAGGGAGACCATCGTTTGACAAAGCTATTGCAGCAGTCAGCCTCATGAGGCAATACGGCGTTGAATACAATACTCTCAGTGTTGTTACCAACATGAGTGAAGGCAGGGGGGCTGAAGTGTACAGATTCCTGAAGTCGATCGGCAGCAGGTTCATGCAGTTCCTGCCAGTAGTGGAACATATAACGCCGGATTCAGCCAACGGAAGGCCCGTCATAGCCAGGCCGGGTACTGAAGGTTCAGCGATGGCTCCTGGAGCGTTTCAGCGCTGGGGTATGGTAAATTTATGACTGATATTTTTGATGAGTGGGTCATCAACGACGTTGGTGAATACTTCGTGCAGGCTTTTGACATGACGCTTGCCCAGTGGGTAGGGCGAAGCCGGGCCTCTGCATTTACTCCGAAACATGCGGCGATGCACTGGCAGTTCTAACATAATGGCGATGTCTCACCCGTGCGACCACTTTGTCTATCCTGAGTTCAGACTGGGTAATATCACTGACTGATAACCTTGTCGATCTGTACCGCAGCCCTGAGCAGTTCAGCTTCGGCGTTAACAAGAGAAACACCCTCCCTCGCTACTGCATGAGGTGCAAATATTACTTCGCCTGCAGGGCGAATGTCCGACACACCGCTTCCTGACAGCAGAGACGGGTGAGTATGGACTAAATGCCCTTTGCGAGGATTCAAACACTATTTCAGTCATGTCGAACGATACATGGAATACATGACAAAACTGCTGTCACAGAAGAAGGCCCCGTCCCAGGTGATGGAGTGGGCAAAATCTAAAATAAAAAGGAAATGGATGATGGCGGGAAACGATTTGTCATTAACATCAAGATTAATAAATTGATAATCAAATAAATTATGAAAGCGCGTATTTTTCTTTGCTTGTTCTTTTATTGATGATAATTCAGGTGTTTTCGAAAGTGAAGGCTGAGATAATCCTTCCTTCAATATTCGGAAATAACATGGTTCTGCAGCAAAATAGTAACGCGGCTGTTTGGGGGTAAGGCTGTGCCAAATACTGATGTAAGGATAAAAACATCATGGAATAGTAAAACTATTCCGCCCGGTCAGGAGGAGATGGCAGTTGGATAATTAAAGTCTCTACACCACAGGCTGGCGGACCCTTTGACCTGATTATAAGCGATGGCAAGCCTTTGGTTTTGAGAAATGTCCTGATTGGTGAGGTTTGGGTGTGTTCAGGGCAGTCAAACATGTTTATGCCATTGAGTGGTTTTAAGAACCAGCCGGTACTGGGCTCTCTTGAATTTATTGTTACCTCGGCTAATCGACACAGAAGCGCTTATAACTGTGCCTCCCAAAGCAAGCCTTATTCCTCAAAAATGATTTTGAGGTAATGGGAAGAGCGTAATCCCGGAGTGTTAACTCCTTTAGCGCTACAGCAGACTCCTTGGGCAGTACGCCGAACAAGGTTCTTGGCGTTCCCATTGGACTGATTCAGACAAGCTGGGGCGGAACAAGAATTGAACCATGGATAAGCAGGAATGGTGTAAGCGCTTTCAATTGGATCACCGCTCCGGCAAGTGAGGTTGAGACAGACAACATATCGAAAGATCTGCCAACAGTAATTTACAATGCAATGATTAACCCTTTGATCGGTTTTGGGATAAGGGGTGTGATCTGGTATCAGGGGGAAGCTAACAGAAGCGAACCTGAAAGATACAGGGAGCTATTACCTGGTCTGGTGGAGGACTGGAGATCAGTATGGGGTTCTGGTGACTTTCCTTTTTATTTACGCTCAGATTGCCCCCTATCATTATGGGAAGGGACTAAATTCTGCATATATCAGGGAAGCACAGCTTCAGGCTTCTTCTGTTATTTCAAATTCAGGAATGGTATCTCTCTTGGATGCCGGTGAGGAGAAATGTATCCATCCGGCAAATAAAAAGGTTGCCGGAGACCGTCTTGCTTACTTGGCTCTCTCAAAAACATACAACCTGAAGGGATTTCCATGTGAGGGTCCCACATTGAAAGAAATGTTGATTATGGGCACGGAGAGTAAGTTGACATTTAATAATGCTCCTAACGGACTGACATCATTCGGGAAAGAACTTAAATGCTTTGAACTGGCTGGTCCTGACAAAATTTTTTATCCTGCACAGGCAGTAATTACACCAACCGGCATTACGCTGATCTTCATCCTCAGTGAACGAACCTTTGGCGGTAAGATATGCTTTCATGGATTTCATAGCTGGAGATCTTTTTAACACGGAGGGTTTGCCTGCCTCATCTTTCCGAACAGATACTTGGCCTGCCGACCTGGTAATTAAATAGAAATAATAGTCGTGCTGACCTGAAATTAACTCATTAAATGAATTATTACATGCAACAAATGAAAAGAGTAATTATCTATCGTCTTATAGCCGGTGTCGCATTATTGGTTCTGTTTATTGGTTGTGACCAGACTCAGGGAGTATCAAAGGGTAAAAAGACAGGAACTTCAACCGGGATGGACAAATCACGCCGCAGGAAGGGCAGTTGATACCCTGTCTGCCGGTAAATCTTCCAAAGGAGGGGACCCCGATGCTTCCCGGGAAACTTACCGGTCGCTGGCAAAGGTCAGACGGCGACTATACCATCGAGATCTTCGCCCTCTATGATGACGGCACCGCAAATGTCGGGTATTTTAATCCCGGTCCGATAAACGTGGAGAAGGGAGGATGGGCGTTTACCGATGACAGGCTTATATTGAATGTCGTGCTCAGGGATGTGAACTATCCCGGTTCAAAATACAGCCTGGGCTATAATACTGATAATGATACATTCACAGGGAGCTATTTCCAGGCTGTGGAGGGAATTTCCTATGATGTGGTCTTTTCCAGGGTGAAATGAAGCCCCGGCTATGCCGGATTTTTGACAACAGGTTATGTCTTATCGTGCCTCAATATTGCATCATGAAGTATTTGCATGGATGTAGTACCTGAGTTCTCGTAACGGTGTCATTTCTGAGGGAATCCCACTTGTCCAGCGGAGTATTATCGCCTGCAGGGGCCTCAGTCCCATCTCAGGGGTGAGTTTATTCGCGGGCACCATCGCCCTGATAACGCATGAAAATCCTTCCGATGCGCACCAGAGGTAAACGTTCTGCGCCATAAACCCGGTGTTGGCCCATGACGACAGAAGATCAGTGTCAGTAACCTGCTGCCCATCTTTCAATCCTCTCTTAGCCAGGTCAGCCACATAGACCAGGTCTACCGGTGGCCTGTCTGGCCGGAAACTCTGCGCGGCCTGGTGAGAGCCCTGATATCCCTGTTGTGGATCTGCTTCAGCAGGTTGCCGCCGGCATCATATAGGAAGAGTCCTGTTTTCAATACAACGACACATCCATCTCCTGACGGTTATGCGAATGAGGGTGCGGTTCTTTTGCCATCCGCCGGGCGGTCTGATGCCCCATGCGGCCCGCAGAGCAGATCGGATAGCTGCTGCAGTGAGAGATCGGTGTCTGCGCAATTATCTTGCCGACCGCCTCTCATTGAGAGCATCCATCAGGGATTTGCCGCCGCTTTTAGCGGGGACCGGCAGGGCTATATCCTGTGCTGCAAGCATCACAGGGGCTAAAGTTAAGCTCATTATTAAAAAGTGGATAATGTTGTGCATAGGATTATTTTTCATATACTGTTTCGTTTTATCTGTTTTTTGACCGGGGTAAGGAGGAATGGGTTCCACATAAACCTGGATAATTCTCTCATCTCTTCGAGGATGACTTCAATGGCTTTGTTAAGCTGTTCATCTTCACCTGCATATTCTTTTACCGGATTGTTGTCAATCACAATATCCGGATCGACACCATGGCCCTCTATCGGCCATTCCTTACCATCAGCACTGTACCTGGCAAATTCAGGTTTCATCAGTTGCCCTCCGTCAATCAAAGGCAACTGGAAATCGCGACATCCTGACTACTCTCGCCCCAGGTTTCTGACACCGATTACTTTGCCCAGTTTCATCTCTTTGAAACGATATGGGAACAGATCACCGTCAGAAGCAGAGTAGTTATCAATCAGCAATACTTTTGGGCCGGCAAAGGTACCATCAGGATCCGGGTGTCCCCTGTGATTGATTGCGGGCCACCTGGGGTCATGATCATCTCCCTGTACCAGTCGTTCAATTATCATTGGTGATACGTTTCCTCCTCCATTAGACCCTGTCATCAATAATCAAGCCTTTTTTCATAATCTGCGGGTATAGAAATGGCTGATAAATTCATTTAGGCCTTCGGGTCCCATATCAGGTACATGAATATATTCCACCTGCCCGCTGGTAGCGGCAGATACCTTGCGGATGTTGTTCTGAACCCAGTTGTAATACAATTTCGCCTGACTCTGCCAGTGGCACCACAATAACTTTTCTGCTTTCGGCAATGTCGGGTTTGGAGTTTATGGTGAGTTCTACCTGTTTATTGGCAAACCCAACCAGGGATTCATAAATGTCTGTCATGCCGATGGTGGGTTTCCCATTCACCGCTAAGATATAATCTCCCTCATTGATGTTTAATCCAATCTCTGTAAGAGGTGACCGTAATGCCTTGCTCCAGTTTGCCCCTTCCAGAATCTTATCTGCCTGGTAATAGCCTGAAGGGTGCCTGCTTAATTTTGCGCCCAGCAAGCCGGTATTGATTCTTTCGGCTTTCGGTTTGTCACCGCTCAGTACATAAGTATGTCCGACACTTAATTCACTGATCATTTCGCCAATGATATATGTTAAATCATCACGGTGTCTGACGTAAGGCAAAAGGGCTGCACACGGATCCCCGGTAATTTTGTGGTCCAGTCTGTGCCATGCATGTTGGGAGCATAGAAGAAGTTACGTATCTGTTTTTCGCAGCTCTCATTATAGATCTGATTCCATTCGGCTGAAAGATCCACCCACACTTTCATATTTGAAAGATTGAACTTTTCCTTCATTTCAACAGGGGCAGATGGAAGGTCAATTACAGCATAGGAATCATCTTTACGAACCAGCATCTTTTTGCCGTCAGTATGTCACAATGAATATCATGCCGGTACCCAACTCCTTCTCTTCCTTTTTATCCAGATCGTACATTTTTATGGATACGATAGTTTCCTGATTCGTATTTCTCTTTCGTGGTAATAGATCTTTTTTCCAAAACAAGTTATACCCCCATAATTGGACGCGTTCTACCGGCAGTTCCACTATCCGGTTTTGAATCCCGTCCAGATCCACTTTAACCTCAGAAGCTTTTGGGGTCTCTGCTTTTTTATCACCGGCAGGCTTATCGGTTGCTGTCTCAGGTGTCTTAATCCCCACCTGGTTGTCAACGGGAGCAAACGGGGATCTGGTTGTTTTGGAGAGAATAACCAGATAGATCTTATCCATATTTTGATAAGCATGATTCCATTCTGTATTGCTGAAAACCGGATCAAACGTCCTGGCCGATGTGAACAGCAAATAACTGCCCGTCGGTGCTGAAGGAGGGATCGTCACTATCATACCAGCCATCTGTAACTTCAGTTTTGCCTTTGCTGATGGTATTGTAAAGAATTATTTTTGACATAGTTTCCCTTTCCGTGACGGGCGTAGGCGATCCACCTGCTGTCGGGAGACCAGTCAAACTCTGTATTTTCCCAGTTGTCGGATTGATCAATAACCACAACCTCTTTTGTGGCAATATCTACATATTGAAGCCTCATTAACTTATCATTCCACATAATTTTTTTGCTGTCGGGAGACCAGATTATTCTGAATTTATAGGTATCTGCACTTTTTGTCAGCTGTACCGGTGAACCCGAGCCGTCCTGCTGCTGGATATAGATTTCATCTTCACCGTTTTTATCGGAGATATAAGCGATATATTTCCCATCCGGGGACCAGACGCCATTCCTGTCATGTGCACCGGAACTCTGAGTTATGTTCCTGGTGATGCCCTCCTTCGCAGGAAGCGTGAAGATGTCACCGCGAGCTCCCAGAACCAGGCGTTCTCCGTCGGGTGATATATCGGCTGAATTAATGCTTTTGCCGGCATCCACCAGCGAGTTCTGTGCCTTGATACCTCGTTGGCAACAAGGATTGTTGCTTTGTCCGCTGACCGTGTTTCGAAATCATACAGGTAGAGGTATCCTCCCTTTTCGAAGACAATGGCATCATCGCCCAGGGAGGGAAATTTTATATCAAAATCCGAAAAATCGGTCAGTTTGCTGATCTCTTTCGTTTCGCCGTTGTAAACAAATAGATTCATGGTGCGGTCACGGTCTGACAGAAAATAAATGTCGTTGCCATGCCACATGGGAAAAATGTCCTGCGCAGGATTACTGGTAATGTTAGCTATTTCCTTCGTGTTGAAATCATAGATCCATACGTCATCGGCCATGCCTCCCTGATAATACTTCCATGTTCTGAACTCACGAAAAACCCTGTTAAGTGCCAGTTTCTTGCCGTCAGGAGAAAAAGTACAGTATCCCCCGTCGACAAAGGGCAACTCTGTGGAAAGACCTCCCCCTGCAGATACACTGAACAGATGCCCTGTAAAATCATTATAGGAGTACCGGCGGGAACGGTATAAAATGTTCTTCCCGTCAGGTGTCCATGTCATCACTATATTATTCGGGCCCATCCTGTCTGACAGATCATCACGCTGAAGGGTGGCGGTATAGGTAATTCTCCTGGGTTCTCCTCCGACAGACGGGATTGCAAATACTTCCGTGTTACCGTCATACTGGGCGGTAAAGGCAATTGTTTTGCCATCCGGTGAAAAGCGCGCGAACATTTCATAACCCGGACTGTTCGTGAGTTTCCTCGCCAGGCCGCCGGTTCTTTCAACAGTGTAAAGATCCCCTGCATAACTAAATACAAGCTGGTTGCCATGGATGGCCGGGAATCGTAATAACCTGGCTTCTTCCTGAGCATTGGATGCCTGAACAAAAACACAGATTAACAATAAAACAATGCTTCGCTTCATGATATTATTTTTAGTAAATAGATAGTCCCTTAATCGAATGAAGAGATGATCCCCGAATCCACTTTCCTTCCGGGGTACAATATCGTTTTTTCACTGCTCAATCAAAGTTACACTTTCCCTTGATCAAAGTCAATTCTATCTTGATTGTTTTATGAGGTATGATAGGCTACCCGAGCGTTATGAAAAGATAGCCTGGCCTTGTCATTTGAGCATTCCTGCTCAGGATTTGTTATTCAGGGCCTCGCTCATCAGGAAATCGCGGTGCGATTTTACCATGTTGACGGTATAGAGAATAAGGTTTTTGCTTTCACTGAGAAATTCTAAATACATCAGGGAATTCCTGGTGCCAACCGCTTCCGACTTGATATATTTAATCTGCTTCTTCTTTATTTTGGCAATAAGGTCAAGAATCCTCTGCTGCTCGGCAAGAAGCTTATCAAGATTGGTATAATCCTGTTTCTGTATAAGATCTTCAACATGGTCATAAAATGAATTAACAGACTCATTGAGGTCATGCAGATCCTTTACCTGTTCCGTTATGAGAGGAGGGTGATTATTGTCGAGATGGTCATAAATCGGGTCGGCAATGTAATCGAGGCAATGAGCTATCTCCCGGAGGTAGTCGAGTATCTGAACATAGTAAGGTCCGGTCTCGACGAACTCCTCCTCAAGTTTTCTCAGGGTGGGATAGAGATTGTTTTTCAGATCCTTCGTCCGCTGGTTAAGGTCATCCACATTCTTCTTGACCTTCTTCATTTTCCTGAAGTCCTCCTTTATCAGGTTAAGAACACTGGAGAAATAGAGTTTTCTGACTGATACCACCACATCTAGGATTGATGTGTTGCATTTCTGTAGGATGTTCAGGCCACTGAGAGTGAGCTTTTCATCAAACTCTTCCTTCTTTGAAGACTTCATTACCCGTTTCTTATGTCTCAAGCCTGACCGGATAATTATAAACAGTGCAATAGCCAGCCCTGACAATGCCGCAACAACTCCTCCCCAGTTGAGGACAAGAGCTATCAGAAAGGCCACCGTAAATGCAGTAATCGCAGTAATAAACCATCCGCCGATCACCGTGACCACTCCCGTTATCCTGTAGACTGCACTTTCCCTTCCCCAGGCCCTGTCAGCCAGTGAGGTACCCATGGCCACCATGAAGGTCACATACGTTGTGGAGAGCGGAAGTTTCAGCGAGGTACCGACCGCAATCAGGCTGGATGCCACGAACATGTTGACTGACGCTCTCAGGAGATCAAAGGATGATACATCTGCGGGGTTTTTGAACTGTTTTTTGTAAGAAAGAAAATCGAACCTCTTTCTCTATGAAATCAGTAACACGGTCAGGGACTATGCGGCTGATGAATTTGAGAACCCTACAGTATGCCTGACAACCGATCTGGTATAACCGGGATGAAGAAAATCTCTCTGACCCGGAGCCCTGTTTTGCAAGATTAATCTCGGTCATGGAGATAGTCCTGGCTTTTTTGGATAGAAACAGAGTCGCCACCATTAATAGTCCGGCGATAAGCAGAAAGATTGTCGGGGTTTTGACCGGTTCGCTCAGGGAGGTCATCAGCAACGTGTCAGGACTAAATGAAGGATCACCGGCGAAATGACGGTACGATTCCAGTCCGGCGAGTGGCACTCCGATGAAGTTGACAAGGTCATTGCCTGCAAATGCCATTGCCAGTGAAAAGGTACCAGCCAGCACAATGATCCTTAAAATGTTAACCTTGAAGAGTGAAATCAGTAGCTGAAGAATAATGGTGATTGCTACAAAGGAATAAAGCAGAACCAGAAGAGTATGTGTACTAAGCCATTCAAGGCTTTCCGGAGTTATGAATGAAGCTCCCTCGGCACCTTTAACGAGTATGAAATACGACTTATGGCAGTGATTGCAGATGCCTCCCTAGACAGCTCCGAAATATTTCATGTACTTTTTATAGTCGAAGGAGAAAATAAGACGGGTAATGAACTGAATAATCGTTCCGAAGGCAAAAGCAATAACTACAGAGAAGAGGATCCCGAAAATGATTGCCAGGGCTTTGGCTGTGTTAATGTAATTGCCGATATCTGAAAAATTGTCGGTTGACTGAGTGATCTTTACAATTGAAATTGCCACTGCCGCACCCAGTAACTCGAATACAATTGAAACTGTTGTGGATGTGGGGAAACCAAAACTATTGAATGTGTCCAGAAGAATTACATCTGTTATCATGACCGCAAGAAAGATGATCATGATCTCGGAGAAATAGAACTGTCCGGGGTGGAAGATACCAGATCTGGCAATCTCCATCATCCCGCTCGAAAAGGTTGCACCAACCATTACCCCCAGGCCTGCTATTATCAGTATGACCTTTAGCGGAGCAGCTTTGGACCCGACGGAAGAGTTTATGAAGTTGGCCGCGTCATTGGAAATGCCGACAATCAGGTCAGCTACGGCCAGTATAAGGAGGGCAATTACTATTATGAGATAAATATCCACTCAAAACAGTTTTAATAATATTATTTTCAAAGATTTAAGTTATTCCCTATGTTTTTCAAACCCCGAAATTAATTTAAATACAAAGAAGTTCAAAGAAATCTTCCTGTTACATTTTTGTTACATATAATTAAATCTGTTGACTATATTTACTTCAAATATTACGAATTTGTAAAATAGTAACACGATGCCGGTAATCAGATTTGGAGTTTCACTCGAGAAAGAGCTGCTTGATGCCCTTGACGGTTTTGTTGAGGAGAATCTCTTTGTCAACCGCTCCCAGGCAATCAGGCATCTGATCAGCAACAGTCTTGCTGAGAATAAGTGGCAGTGCAGCAATGAGGTGGCAGGGTCGCTGACCATGATATATGATCATCACAGGAGGGGAGTGGTGGCGCAGCTGACAAGCCTGCAGCATGAGTGGAACGAACTGATACTGTCGTCTCTTCATCTTCATCTTGACCACGGACAGTGCATGGAGCTTCTGGCTGTCAGGGGCCGGGCATCAGAGTTGACAGCGCTGGCCGACAGGCTCCGGAGTGTTAAGGGGGTCAGCTATGCCAGGCTGGCCATGACACGCTTAACAGGCGAGGAACACCATGATGAAAAGTAAACTGCCGGCCATGTTATTGCTGATTGCCATGATACATGCTGTATCATGCTCGTCAGGTAACCGTGCCGGCCGTGAGGGGCGCCGTATTACCGATTACACAGGGCGGAGCGTAACCATCCCGGATACCGTCCATTCTGTCATAGCCCTCAAATCGGGGACCATGAGGCTACTGTCATATATGGGTGTCACCGGCATGGTGAGTCATATCGAGGGGAGCGAGCAGCGGCGCAACGTGCCCTACCTCTTTGCCAACCCCCAACTCAGGAGCCTCCCGGTAATAGGTGCGGGGAACAACTATGACACCGAGCTGCTGGCTGCCGCCGGGAGTGACATCATCATAGCAACATTCATGTCTCCCCAGGAGGCCGACAGGCTTCAACGGCTTACCGGAAAACCGGTTATCCTGCTCAACTACGGTGACCTGGGGGAGCGTAGGGATGCTCTCTTCTTTACAATTACTCTCCTTGGCGATATTTTTCGTCTGCCAGAGAGGGCTGACAGTATAATCAGTTACTTTGAAACCACCATTGATGAGTGTGCCTTCCGGGCTTCACGGGCAACGGAGCCGCAACGTACGGCCTATGTGGGAGGAGTCGCATACAACGGTGCCCACGGTCTGACATCTACAGAACCCGACTACCCCCCTTTCAATATGCTGGCTATTGATAATGTGGCCGATGAACCGCAACTAAAGAATGATAAAAGCGAGCCTGGCCATGTGGTTATCTTCATCGACCCGGAGCAACTGATAGAATGGGATCCGGATGTCATCTTCCTCGATGCTGCCGGACGTCAGATATGGCAGGAGGAGATAACTCCGGGGATAATGAGCAAATCCCTCTCAGCATTCCGTGACGGAGAGGTTTTTACTGTTCTTCCTTACAACTGGAACACCACCAACTATGAGAATCTTCTCTGCAATGTATGGTATATCGGATCAACATTGAAGCCCTCGGCATTCGGCGACGTTAACCTCACAGAAAAATGCCGTGAGATATACAGTTTTTTTTACGGCACAGACATATATGATAAGGTTTACGAATATTACCGGCCTTTTGAGCGGCTTGGTGCAACGGTACAGGAATGAGCAGGGCGCATGAGATAGAGAAGCAGTATCTGCGCTTTACTGAGCGCAAGGGGAGGTTCCTCTGGCTCGCTGCACTGGTTACACTGCTGCTTGGGGTGCTGGGTTTGGCGCTGGGACCCAGCAGCATAAGCCTCAGCGACCTTTTCTCCCTGTTCAGTTCAGAAGGAGAGGCCCTCCATCGCGGCATCGTGATGCAGATAAGGCTGCCGCGTGTGCTGGCGGGGATAGTGAGCGGCATAGCCCTCTCTGTTAGCGGGGTGGTGATGCAGAGCGTACTGCGCAACCCCTGGGATCACCCTTCACCCTCGGTATAAGCAATGCTGCCGCCTTCGGGGCTGCCTTTGCAGTTATAATATTCGGTGCCGGCAGCATGCACAGCAGCAGCAGCGATGCCGTGCTCATAGCAAATCCCTATATCGTAACCCTCTCAGCATTCTTCTGGTCGCTCATAGCCTGCTTCCTGATACTGCTTGTGGCCAGACACAGGGGGGCCACCCCTGAGAATATGATCCTCACCGGTATAATTGCCAGCTCACTCTTTACGGCGCTGACGGCGGCCATACAATATCTGGCCGACGATGTGCAGCTGGCTGCCATCGTCTTCTGGACCTTCGGCGACCTGAGCAAGGGGGGATGGCACGAGCTGCTGTTACAGGTGATCATCCTGTTGCCCGTGATGATCTATTTCTACCGAAACCGGTGGAACTACAACGCTCTGGATGCGGGCGACGAGACCGCGCGAAGCCTGGGGGTGAATATCGGCCGGCTGAGGCTCACCGCCATGATCCTGGCCTCGCTGGCCACGGCGGCGGTGGTCTCATTCTATGGTATCATTGCCTTTGTGGGGCTGGTGGTGCCCCATATGGTCAGAAGGGTCATCGGCAGCGATGAGCGTTTTCTGATACCAGGAGCAGCTCTCGCCGGCGCGGCCTTTATGGTCGGTTGCGACATCGTTGCGCGGACGCTCATCTCGCCCATGGTGCTGCCCGTGGGTATCCTGACATCGGTAATAGGCGCACCGCTCTTCATATTGCTGCTTGTCAGGGGGAAAGGAGGGGCACAGTGGAAATGATTACCCTCTCCGGAGTACAGTTTGCCTATAACGGCTTTCCGGTTATCAAAGGTATAACCCACAGCTTTGAAAAGGGCTCCTTCACCGCATTGCTGGGCCCCAACGGATCAGGAAAGAGCACGCTTATCAGGCTCATCAACGGCATCCTCAAGCCGCAGGCCGGCATGGTGGAGCTGCTGGGCCGCAGTGCCGGCACCATCAGCGCCAGGGAGATGGCCCGGGAGATGGCATATGTCCCGCAGATGCAGTATAATACCTTCCCGGCCACGGTCTTCGACACCGTGCTGCTGGGCCGCAATCCGTATATCAGCTGGTCGCCCGGGAAGGACGACCGCACGATCACGGCAGAGATACTGGTCAAACTCGGACTCGATGATATCGCCCTGAAGGATATCAACAAGCTCAGCGGCGGACAGCGTCAGCAGGTATTCATCGCCAGGGCACTTGCACAACAGCCGTCGGTAATACTCCTTGATGAGCCGACAGCCAACCTCGACCTCAGGCATCAGCATGAGATACTGCGCCTCCTGAAGGAGCTTGCCGGGGGCGGTATTACGGTACTGGTGGCCATACATGATCTCAACCTCGCCCTGAAATACTGCAGTGAGTTCATGATACTCGACAACGGGCAGGTGAAGGCCGAGGGGGGAAGTGAGATCTTCAGCGAGAAGCTGATAGAGCAGATATACGGAGTCAGGATCAAGATCATACGGCAGGACGGGGAGATGTTCATACTGCCCACAGAGCCGCTTTAAACTATATATAAATATAGCAGGGAGATGACAGACCTTAGAATCAATATTATCGGATATGTGCACAATGAGTGGGAGAGTGCCGGGCCGGGTGATGCCGACATGATAAAAGAGAGTATCTCCACCATAGAGGTCCGGGAGGAGTATGCAGATGCGCTTTTCAGGATAGAAAAATACGGTGAGCTCAACATCATCTTTTACTTTGACCGTTCCGAAGGGTATGAGCTTCGCACCGTGACGCGGTCAGGTGAAGTGAGGGGCGTCTTTGCATGCTGTACTCCCCGCAGGCCGAGTATGATAGGGCTGACTAAGGTCAAGCTTTTGCGTGTCGATGGCAATCTGCTGACGGTTACCGGCCTCGATGCCCTCAACAACACGCCGGTGCTTGATATCAAGCCTGTTACAGGTCAAAGGTGACTGATGCTTAATTGTTAAAGTTTTAGCCGATATACGTCCTGCGATTGCAAAAAAGCGTAACTTTTCAGAAAAAGAGCTATGATGATGACGATCTTAAAATGGTTTGCGCGGGTACTAGCTATCCTGGCCATCCTGTTCCATGCTGATGTTCTCCCTTGATGCATTCGGGGGGAATGAGTCGTTCCCCCAAACAGTTGCTGGGTTTCCTCATCCATAACATCCCGGCATTTGGGCTGATAATTGCCCTTGTTATTGCCTGGCGCTATGAGATCGCCGGCGGGATCTTGTTCGTTATCTCATTTGTGGCATTGGGCATCTTTTCAAATCCTTTGCCGGAAACATCAACTCCCTGGTAATCATTGCGCCGTTTCTGATAGCAGGGATCATCTTTTATTGTACATGGAATTTTATTGCGAAAGAAGAAGGTAAGCTGAGCCGTCATGCCGGTTCTCCAGGTCATGGAGAGGTGCAACAACAAATCCATGGCCTGATTCCCCTGCAACGTCACATAATTTGATTTCAGGTTATTTCCTGTTTTCGATTTCTGTCAGATTACCATAGTACGAAATGGGTTGCCTGTTGGTGCTGTTTACGCTCAGATTTACTGAACCTGTTTCTGAAATTTGAAAGGTAAAGTCCAGGTTGTCATTTTTGTTCCGCGATTTAAATGAGATTATCCAACCTCCCTTTTTCGATTCCTCCTTCTTGAAATCGGTAATTTCCCCCTTAAAGCTCATTGGCGAATCAGAACTTCCGTGACTGACGTTGTACGCCCTGCCGAAATAGGGGAGATAGCAATCGATCCTCATGCTGTCGACAACCACCCTGTATGAACTGGTAAGTTCCTGGCCTCTGCCTGACATCGGGGTCATCCGTGAAGCATCGAACTGCCAGGCCCCAGCTTCTACCAAAACCTTTGTCTTTTCAATCTGAGCGGCTTTTTTGGCAGCCTTCTTTTCCTTGCCCGTCATCCCGGTTTCCTGGCCAGAGACCATGGCTGCGGAGAGCAGTATCACAGTAATTATCATTAACTTTTTCATCTGATGGGTTTAGGTTAAATGCACAAAGATTGTACCAGTTTATTCATTTCTGCTTTTTCTTTTTGACAGAATAAGTTGCCGTATAAAGTACAAATAAAACCCGGGAGTAGATGCCATGGCAGAACGCTGGCAGATAAACTGCTGATTTTCCCGGCCAGGCTGCAGATCAGGAATCTATACGCCTGATTTTTGCACCCAGGGCGTTAAGTCGGATATCGAGGTATTGATACCCCCGGTCTATCTGTTCGATATTATGGATGATACTCTTTCCCTGAGCACTCATTGAGGCTATCAGCAAGGCTACTCCTGCCCTGATATCAGGACTGTTCATGGTGATCCCTCTCAGCATCTGGCGGCGTTCCAGCCCAATCACAGTTGCACGGTGCGGGTCACACAGGATAATTCTTGCACCCATGTCTATGAGCTTGTCGACAAAGAACAGGCGGCTTTCAAACATCTTCTGATGTATCAGCACACTGCCTCTGGCCTGTACAGCGACAACCAGGAGAACACTTATCAGGTCAGGCGTCAGTCCGGGCCACGGATGATCATAAACAGTCAGGATTGAGCCGTCCAGGTTGTCGCGGATCTCGTAGACGCCTTGCTCAGGCACAATGACATCATCTCTCCTCTGTCAGAATTTTTATACCAAGCTGTTCAAACTTCTGTGGGATAATACCCAGGTGCGGTATACCAGCATCCTTTATTCTTATTGAAGATCCGGTCATGGCTGCCATCCCGATAAATGATCCTACTTCAATCATATCCGGCAAAATCCGATGATGGCATCCGCTGAGCGAATTAAGGCCTGTAATTCTAAGAAAATTGGATTTAATGCCTCTGATACTTTGCCCCCATACTGTTAAGCATTGTGCACAGTTGCTGAATGTAGGGTTCACACGCTGCATTATAGATGGTTGTCTCGCCTTCTGCCATCACTGCGGCAAAGATGAGGTTGGCTGTTCCCGTTACGGAAGGCTCATCAAGCAATATATCTGCACCTATGAGTGATTTTGCAGTCAGCCTGAAATATCCATGCTCCTGGTCATATTCTGTAAGGGCTCCAAATCGTTCAAAACCGATGATATGGGTATCCATCCTCCGCCTGCCGATCTTGTCTCCTCCGGGCCTAGGTATGACTGATTTTTTAAACCTTGCCAGCAATGGTCCTGCCAGCATTACAGATCCTCTGAACAGGTTTGCCTTCCTGAGAAAATCAGTGTCGTAGAGCTTGTCGGTATTGATCTCTGCCGCCCTGAAGCTGTAGGTGTCTTCACTGACCTTGACTACAGTCACTCCCATATCGGAAAGGATCTCCATCAGCATTTTTACATCGAGAATGTCAGGGATATTCGAAAATGACGACTTTTCTTTCCGAAGCTCAGCAACACCGCGCATATTACCTGAAGTGCCTCATTCTTTGCTCCCTGAGGAATTTGTGGTTCCAGCTCGTTGCTTCGCCGGTTACCTCGAATGATTTCAGTTTATTTGTTTTTTAATTAAGCCTGGCCAATGACGAAATTACTAAGATCTTCGATAAAAGAGCTTATTTTTACATAATTATCACCATGATCAGATACGAGAAAAATAAAAGCCTGCTGTCATATAACACTTTCGGCATTGATGTCAGGGCTGCCCATCTGTTTCATGTGAAAAGGCCGGAAGATTGCCTGGAGATCATCGCTTTCCCGGATTTCAGTGAAATTTCTCATAACATAGCTGATTTGCTGATACTTGGAGGGGACAACGTCTATTCCACACATGATTTCAACGGTGTACTCAAAATGTAATCGACGGGATCCCAGATTCTTGAAGAAAGCAAGGAATCCGTTCTGGTAGAAGCGGGTGCCGGAGAGAGGTGGCAGGACCTGGTTGATTATGCCGTCAGCAGAGGTCTGGCAGGTATTGAAAACCTCACGCTGATACCAGGCACGGTTGGAGCTGCCCCTGTACAGAATATTGGCGCCTATGGCGTTGAGGCTGCAGATGTAATAGAAAGTGTACAGGCATTTCATCTTGAGAAAAAAAGAATGGATGACATTCGGCAACAAGGCATGTGAATTTGGTTACAGGGAATAGATCTTCAAGCGGGAACTGAAGAACAGGGCAGTTATCTGTTCAGTTGTTTTCAGGTTATCACGAACCCCGCATCTGAGACTTGACTATGGAGGCATAAGGCAAGAGATTGCTGACAGGGAGCAAACGGATCCCACCTTTACGGATATTGCAGAGATTGTTGCCGCGATCAGAAGAGACAAGCTGCCTGATCATGAGGTTCTGGGTAATGCAGGGAGCTTTTTCAAGAATCCATTGCTGAGTGAATTGGAATTGAAGGTTTTGATGAGGTCTCATCCCAGGGTAATATACCATAAGCAGGGGGATAATTTCAAGATCTCTGCCGGCTGGCTGATAGAGCAGGCAGGATGGAAGGGGTACAGGCTTGGTGACGCAGGATGTTATGATAAGCAGGCATTGATCCTGGTAAACTATGGCAGTGCAACAGGTGGAGATTCTTGCCCTGGCTGAAGAAATAAGAAGTTCAGTCTTTGATAAGTTCGGTGTCTCCCTGGAGCCGGAGGTTAACATTGTCTGATGGGAGACGGATGTTGGGGTGGCGTGGGTGCTGTTCCCCGCGTCTGGCGGGGTGCCGCTCCGGCACCATTCTGGAATCTTATTACAGTATCAAC
>JAXHLF010000009.1:0-116332 GCA_034522515.1 Bacteroidales bacterium
CGTTTTATGTGCACGTGCTTCAACTTCAGTTACATATTTGCTAATCTGGTCTCCTCTTTCCGAAAAAGACTTTGACCAAATCCGTGACTATCTTAGCATCAATTGGGAGATCAAGGTCGTTACTTGTCGATTCATGAATATTGCCGGAACATATTATAAATCAGATATCAGAAAGAATCCAAAACAATATCTTCCTGATCAATAGAGAAAAGAACAAAATCAGAAAGGTTGTCTTGACAAAGCATAATTCTTTGTTTTACGGAGAAGGAGAAATCATGTTGATATTTTAAGAATTTACGACACTCGTTAGGGTATCCTCACGAAATTAAGTTTTATATAACCACAGCACCCAACAGGTCGGTATATGTCATTGGCTCCCCGCACCGCAAAAACTTTCTGGCTAAATATGACTATTAAGTGTTAAGCAGTGAAGCCCGCCCGGCTCCCCGCCGGGGACTCCCTTATGGTGTCACGGTTTTTGCCAACGCGAGAATAAAGTAATAACAGTATAATCCTGCACCGCACCACGAGTGCAAGAAAGCACGCGCCACACAACTCTGCGGCCAAACGCCACATGACCGCCAAACATTGGGTGCCATGGTGAAACTGATCACGAATCCGAGATTGGCTTAAATTTTGTACCTTGCGAAGATGAATCAGTAATAATGACCACGTCAGATATAAAGCTAAGTTTATTCCGTCAGAATAGACTCGCTAGAGAAGAGCAAGTTGGAAGATTTATACAGGTGTGGTATGTCAACTTCATCAAATGGCCAGAAGAAGTTGACGGATTCAAATATCTTACTGAATCTAAGATAAATGGCATTTTTAATGCAATTGAAGAATCGAACTTGGTAAAGGTATATCGCATCAAGATGTAATGTCAAAATACCCATAACAAGTACTTCCGTGCTTTAAAGCTATAATCATGGTATCCTTTTCCGAAAAAGACTTTGACCAAATCCTTGACTATCTTAGCCGTTTAGTTGGGAGATCAAGGTCGTTACTCGAATTCATGAATATTACGGAACATATTATAAATCAGATATCAGCAAATCCCGAAACGTATTATCCTCTGATCAATGAAGAAGAAACAAAATCAGAAAGGTTGTCTTGACAAAGCATAATTCTTTGTTTTACAGAGAGAGGAGAAATCATGTTGATATTTTGAGAATTTACGACACTCGTCAGGATCCTCACAAATTAAGTTTTATATAACCACAGCACCCAACAGGTCGGTATATGTCATTGCCTCTCCGTACCGCGAGAATTTTCTAACTAAAGAGTACCGTTAAGTGGCCGGCGGTACGGCCCGCCCGGCTCCGCCGGGGACTCCCACCTGGTGTCACGGTTTTTGCCAACGCGAGAATAAACAAAACAACATCATAATCCTGCATCGCACCACGAGTGCAAAAACACGCGCCACCGCGACTCTGAGGCAACGCCACATACCGCCGAACGTTAGATGCAAGCGCAGAATTGGTAACCAATATTCGATGGTGCATCATTGATCTACTGGTGACAGACGACAAATTTTCACTATATCGCTTCTGCCTGGCCGCATTCATTCTGATAGATTTTGTTGTTGCTGGATTAATTCTCAATACAGACCAAGATCTTTTTGATGCATAATATGATCGTTACTACAACTATTGTCATCTTTATTTACTCTCAAACCAATATATTCTGCCTTAAAGCATTATTAATAACTACTGAAAGCGTGATCCTATTCGGAAAGCATGTCTTCAATCGGCCCATCGAGTTGCGCCAGCATCTAACAGGTCGGTATCGGTCATTGCCTTCCGGCAGGCACGACTTATGATGATTGAAACTTCGTTATGTGAACTTAGCTGGCCAGGCTGCCCCCGGCACCGCCGGGGACTACGCAATGGTGTCATGGTTTTTGCACAGTCATCTTTACGCCAGCCGCTAAGAAAAAGGTACCATAAAGTTAATACCTGTTCGCCGCGTCTGGCTGCGTTTTGACTCAAAATGATTGTAACCAAATCCTAGCTCGATGGCAAAAACCCATGCCACCGCTACACAACGGCAACAGACCCATACCGCCGAACGTTACCGTGCATTAAAACCTTGTACTCCCGTTTTCACTACTTTTGAGAAAAAGAATCAATGACTAACTCTGAAATCAAAATATTCAAGGCAAAAGACGGTAAAACTGAGATCCAGGTAAAACTCGATAACGACACAAGTCTGGCTAAATCAATACCAACTTGAAGTTTTATTTCAAACGAACCAAGATATTCCAATCAACAGGCATATGTCAAACAATTATAGATCACAAGAATTAAAAGAGAGGTCAACATGTGCATTTTTTGCACAAGTTTCAAAAGGAAGGTGGTAGAGAAGTAACTTAGAAAGATTAAATACTATAATCTTGATTTGATTATCTCAATCGGTTATAGAGTTAATTCTAAACGCGGGGTTGAATTCCGAATTTGGGCAAGCAAAATCTTGAAAGACTACCTCATTAAAGCGTATGCACTTAATGAAAAAAGACTTTCGCAACAGAATGAACAACTTCGTGAGCTTCAGAATGCGGGTAGAGATTCTGGCCGAAGTATCTGATTTACAAAGTTCTTGAAAACCTGAAAGTACAGAACTTATAAAAATAATTGCGGACTATGCTTACGGCCTTGAAATATTGGATCAATATGATTACCATAAACTTGAAATACAGAGTACCTCAGGTAAAGAAACATACCAATTAACATACACCGAGGCAATTGAAAAAATCAAACATGTAAGAAAAGCGTTTTCTAATAGTGATTTATTTGGTATTGAGAAAGATAACTCCCTTAAAAGCTCAGTAAGTACAATTTATCAAACATTTGATGGAGTTGACCTTTACCCAAGCATTGAAGAAAAGGCTGCTAACTTGCTATATTTCATCACCAAAAATCACTCATTTGTTGACGGCAATAAAAGAATAGCTGCCTTCCTATTCCTATATTTTCTTGAACGTAACGGCATACTTTATGACAGCTCACGTAACTAAAAGGATTGCAGACAATGCACTTCTGGCACTGACATTAATGATTGCTGTAGAGGTGGCCGGAAGAAGAGGAATTTTACGATGATTAAGGTGATTGTAAATTTGATCGATGAGAAGAAATTAACGCACGGTAACAGGTCGGTATATGTCATTGGCTTTCCGTACCGCGAGAGCTTTCTGGCTAAAGAGGACCGTCAAGTGGTCAGCGGTACCGCCCCCGGCTCCCACAGGACCTCTCGGTGTCGCGGTTTTTGCTGACGCGAGAATGAAGTAATATCAGCGTAATCCTGCATCGCGCCACGAGTCCAAAAACACGCGCCACCGCGACTCTGCGCCAACGCCACATACCGCCGAACGTTAGCAACAATTATAACACAATGAAATATAGCATATTAATTACCTTAATACTATTAATCATGTTTGGTTGTAGAAGACTAGAACAACAAAAGATCGATAAAGAATTTCAAAACGCTAAAGAAAGAATTAATAATGACCCATTAATGGGACTTGACGAAGTTTCTATCAAAACCCAATATGAAATAATTCTTTTGAACTAAGATCTTTAATAAATAAACACGATCCCATAGGCTTATAAACATGGGTTGTCCTGAAGATGAATATGAAGCTGAGGTTAAAACAATAATAGTTCAGTTGGGCAATAAGCAAACAAAAGAAATCTTCAACTTCGTCTTACACTGAATTTGAGAGATGGTTTGGTGATGCAGGTAATAAAAAGAATTATCTACCACTTTGCATTGTAATATTTTAAATGGCAAAATGAAATACCCCAATAAATAACTGTTTGCTAACAGGTCGGTATATGTCATTGGCGCTCCGTACCGCGGGAGCTCTTCTGGCCTGAAGGAGGGACCGCTTAGTGGTCAGGCGGTACGGTCTGCCCCGGCTGCCGCGGGGACTACCTCCTGGTGTCACGGTTTTTGCCAACGCGAGAATTACAAGGGATGACCCATTTTTCATAACCCTGCATCGCACCACGAGTGCAAAAACACGCGCCACACACAACTCCTGCGCCAACGGCCACATACCGCCGAACGTTAGCAACAATTATAACACAATGAAATATAGCATATTAATTACCTTAATACTATTAATCATGTTTGGTTGTAAGAGAACTAGAACAACAAAAGATCGATAAAGAATTTCAAAACGCTAAAGAGAATTAATAATGACCCATTAATGGGACTTGACAAAGACTCTATCAAAACCCAATTATGGGAATAAATTCTTGAACTAAGATCTTTAATAAATAAACACGATCCCATAGGCTGTATTGAAACATCGGGAGGGGTTGTCCTGAAGATGAATATGAAGCTGAGGTTAAAACAATAATAGTTCAGTTGGGCAATAAGCAAACCGAAAAAGAAATCTTAGACTTGGTCTACACTGAATTTGAGAGATGGTTTGGTGATGCAGGTAATAAAGAAATTATCTACCACTTGCATCTTGATATTTTTTAAATGGCAAAATGAAAATCCCAATAAATAACTGTTGCTAACAGGTCGGTATATGTCATGACGGCTCTACAATTAACAGCGGAGCTTCTCTGGCTGAAGAGGACCGCTTAGTGGCTAAGCGGTCAGGTTTGTGCCGGCTGCGGCCGGGGACTCCCTCCTGGTGTAACAGGTTTTTGCCAACGCGATCTTTAAGGAATAACCATCATAACCTTACATCGCACCACGGGTGCAAAAACACACGCCAGCCCGACTCTTGCGGCAACGCCACATACCGCCGAACGTTAGGCAACGATTATCCGTCAGCTTAACCAACTAAGAGAAATGAACCACTTAACCCATGAGAAACCTTCTGATCCTCTTTATCTGCTCTTCTAGTCGTCTTCTTGCAGCTCTACAAGAACGCAATTACTAGTCAACCAGAATTCGCTGGAAAGTATAAAACCTCTTAATAATATAACTTTCATAATTGTTGAATATTCCTCAAGCATGAAATATTATGGGTTAGCCAGAAGAATCCAATAAAGGTTGGAAACTTTGCCTGAAGGGCCAGCTAATAAAAGAAAATTTATCCCAAGAATCGCATTAGCTGGTCCTAATGGAGAAGATATCATTGTATTAAAACGAGAAGAATAGGAAGCTTGTTGTACGTTTAAAACTAAAGCAGTACCATTGGAGGAGGCCTTACTTGATATGTACAATGTCACTTATGAGGGGAGCAACAAAAGAAATAGCTATTATACATTAACATGTCATGCGATAACTTAGGGACGTAACTTAAAAGTTGCCAAAGTGGGGGATATCAAAACATTTAAAGGGAAAAAAAAAATAACTGTTTAAAAAAAAAAGTTGCGTTTAACAGGTCGGTATATTCATTGCTTTCTCCCCGAGAGCTCTTCTGGCTAAAGAGGACCTCAAGTGGTCAGCGGTACGGCCTGCCCGGCTCCCGCCGGGGACTCCTTCCCTGGTGTCACGGTTTTTGCTAACGCGAGAATCTAGAGTAATAACCATCACAATCCTGCACCGCACCACGGGTGGGGGGGAACACCCGCGCGCCGCGACTCTGCGCCAACGCCACATACCGCCGAACGTTGGGTGCCATGGTAAAACTGATCACGAATCCGAGATTGGCTTAAATTTTGTACCTTTGAAATAAATAAGTAATAATGACCACGTCAGATATAAAACTAAGATTGTTCCGTCAGATAGACTCGCTAGAAAAGAGCAAGTTAGAAGAATTATACGGTGTGGTTGTCAACTTCATCAATGGCCAGAAGGAGTTGGGCGGGTCGATGTTCTAAAATCTCAGAAAAATGGCATTTTTGATGCAATTGAAGAAATAGAACTTGGTAAAGGTATATCGCATCAAGATGTAATGTCAAAATACCGTAACAAGTACTCCCGTGCTTAAAGCTATAATCTGGTCTCCTCTTTCCGAAAAAGACTTTGACCAAATCCTTGACTATCTTAGCATTAATTGGGAGATCAAGGTCGTTACTCAATTCATGAATATTACGGAACATATTATAAATCAGATATCAGAAAATCCGAAACAATATCCTCTGATCAATAAGAAGAACAAAATCAGAAAGGTTGTCTTGACAAAGCATAATTCTTTGTTTTACAGAGAGAGGAGAAATCATGTTGATATTTTGAGAATTTACGACACTCATAGGATCCTCACGAGATAAGTTTTATATAACCACAGCACCCGACGGTCGGTATATGTCATTGCCTCTCCGTACCGCGAGAATTTTCCCCCTAAAAAGAACCGTTCAGTGGCCGGCGGTACAGCCGGCAAAGATCCCGCCGGGGACTCCCTCCTGGTGTCACGGTTTTTGCCAACGCGAGAATAGACAGAACAACATCATAACCCTGCATCGCACCACGAGTGCGAAAACACGCACCACCAGCTACGCCGAGAACACCACATACCACCAGAACGTTATAGCCAATGCCAACGCAAAAACATACAATAGAATTTGCATATAGGTAAATTATTGTTTACCTTTGCGATAAATATTGACCAAAATTAGTGCATGAAATGTTCTGAACTATACAAGATACTGACAAAAGATGGTTGGTATCCGGTTTCACAAAAAGGATCGCACGTAAAACTAAAGCATAACAAGAAACCGGGAATTATCATCTTCCCTAATCATGGAAGCCAGGAAGTTGGTAAAGGACTTGAGAGAAAAATTCGTAAAGATGCTGGGTTGAAGTTGGAAAATTGAAAAGGAGGCGGTGATGAAAACAACAAATAAGAAGATTAAAATGATAGTTGAAAAGACAGATACAGGCTTCTCAGCTTTTGCTGAAGACTTATCCTATCTACACTACGGGCAGAACAATTCCTGAATTGATTGATAATGCACTTGAAGCTGCAAATCTTTACTTTGAAGAAGATAATATTCAGATTACACCAGGAAACCTTAAGTTTGAGATTGACTTTAAACAATTCTTCCAGTATCTACAAGGTTATAAATGCTAAGTTTCTAGCCAACAAGATTGGAATGAATCCAACCCTACTTTCACAGTATGTGCAAGGTCGCAAGAAGCCCTCTGATGCTCAAACTGAGAAAAATATTTCTTGGAATTCATCAAATTGGACAAGAACTTTCAGAGATAAACCTCATACATAGACCTTAATAATAAGCACTGGCTATAACAGGTCGGTATATGTCATTGGCTTTCCGCACCGAGAACTTCTTCTGGCTAAAGAGGACCGTCAAGTGGTCAGCGGTACGGTCTGCCCCGGCTCCCGCCCGGGACTCCCTCCTGGTGTCACGGTTTTTGCCAACGCGAGAATTAAGTAATAACCATCATAGTCCTGCATCGCACCACGAGTGCAAAAACACGCGCCACCGCGACTCTGCGCCAACGCCACATACCGCCGAACGTTATGCCGCATGCACAAACATATCCGAAGTAATGTTAAGTAATCGTTACATAACACCGAACGTTAGCTGTCATTAATCACAGCGCCACACAAAAAGTATTCTGTTATTACTAACCTGTAATTGAATTGATATGGAAATAAAACTAAAACACCTTGTCGTTCTTCTTCTAACATTATTAGCTGCATGTTCCTCAAATCAAATGAAGAATGAAAATAATTTCTCTACTAAATGGCAGGTTGCATAGGCAAGATACTGGAATTATTATCCTAAGGTATGTACCTGAATCGACATGGAAATTTGATACTCTAATGTAGAAAATGAAAGATTCCAATTTCAAGGAGAAATATTTGAACCAACAAGAGCGACTCTTCCTAAATGGAGAACAGCAAGCAGAAATTTACATTGAACCAGGTAAAAATAAACATTACACTTGACAAGGAAAAGTTTACAGATTTCAAATTAACGGGATCAAAGACACAGATTGAAGAAGATTTAATTAATGAAATGGTTAAACCAGTTTATGAAAAACTGGATCTATGGAAACAGAAAAGGAGCCTTGTAAGTGACAGTATCAAAAACATGAAAGATGAAATTAGTAAGAAAAACCTGAGATCTAAACTTATTAAATTGACGCACAGTGGTTTCTTGCAAGGGAACAACTGAATCGGACATGATTAGATTTTGGTACTCAAAATCCTCAATCATATGTATCTCCTTACTATTTAGGCATCTTAGTTTGGCAATGATGTTCTTTCATTAGATTCAATGATTTTGGTTTTTAATGCCTTGGATACTACAATTCAAAACAGTAACAACGGTAACTCTGATCAAAAAAGATATTGCGAAAAAGGAAAACACTGAATAGGGGCAGTTAGCTCCGGACTTTAAGGCATATGATATCAATCAAGAAATTGTCACTCTTCAGAATTTAAAAGTATAAATCCGTCGTATTGCTTGATTTCTGGGCCAGCTGGTGTGTGCCTTGCAACAAAGTATACTATCTGAAGACGACTATATTAAACATATCATTCAAAGGGATTTGAAATAATCTCAGTGTCCATTGATATGAAAAAAGATGCATGGCTACAGGCAATTAAAGATGAAGGTATTGACATTTGGCATAATATACCTGTGGTGAAAACTATGCTTCTGGACTTTCCGTTTATAACCAAAGATGATATTTATTATAACTGATCATATTGGTCTCGTACCGACATACCTATTAGTAGATAAAAATGGCAGGATCGTTGGGCCATTGGAAAGGGCTTTCTGCAGAGAACGGAAAATCCCTTAATGATCAAATCGCAGAATTATTAAAAAAATAAGAACACATTTAAGTTGGCACTACTGTGACCTTGCTAACTTAGCAAGTGTGAAAAGGCACAAAGCACGACGGCATAACAGGTCGGTATATGTCATTGGCTTTTCCGCACCGCGAGAACTTTCTGGCTAAAGAGGATTGTTAAGTGGTCAGCGGTGCGGCCTGCCCCGGCTCCCGCCGGGGACTCCCTCCTGGTGTCACGGTTTTTGCCAACGCGAGAATAAACAAATCAACATCATAACCCTGCATCGCACCACGAGTGCAAAAACACGCGCCACCGCGACTCTGCGCCAACGCCACATACCGCCGAACGTTGTGCACAATTAAATCTGAACTATGAGAGTCAATTATTATAATAAATGTCTTGATTCTATGCACTCTATCCACTTCTGGACAAAAGCGGGTAAGAAGGGCAGTATTTTATAATCCATTGGAAACCTTAACTCTGAATCTGTCAAATATTAATTCAATATTTGATGATTACAACATTATTTTTCTAGATGAAAAGTCCCCCACCCCTTATAAAGATCTGTACTTCTCATCTAATAGAGACACCAAGGGTGAACAGTTTGATATAATTGCTTATGGCTTCATTATGCCTAGTAATAGCAAGAGGCATAAAATTATTTGCCTTATCGGAATGACCAGACATCATTATTGACATCAGTAAATTCTAGAAATAGTGAATTGGGCCCATTTTATTTATACATCAGAGGGAGACCAGGATTTTGATTTATTTCTTCTATACCATAGACTCTTTCAAGTGTCCTCCGCTCAAATCTGATAAGAATTGAGAAAATGGAGGCAAATAATCAATTTGAAGTTTGTCCTATTGTGTTTCTTGATTCTGTATGGCCTTCTCCAAATATAGGTTATACCTCTTTTGACAAAATACTTGGGAATACTGTTTCAATCGGATCTTTCAGGCAACTATGACATATATCGTTCATCTTCAAAAATGGAAAATAAGGATTTATTCCAATGAGAATCCCTTACTCATAGATGGCTTTACTCCTAGTGTTGATAAAGTAAGTAGTCCGTATAATGACAAGTGTCCAATCATCATATGTAGATTACCTCTTTTTGGTATCACACCGTGACGGTTACGGGGGCTACGATTTATACTTTTCTATTGGCAATGAAAATTCATGGAGTAACCCTGTAAATCTAGGTCCTGACATTAACTCAAAGGATGATGATTTCAGACCTTTCATTTTTGATTATGATGGTAAATTGTGTTTAATTTTTTCATCAAATAGGTCTGGTGGTCGTGGAGGGTTTGATCTATACTTTACCAGACTTGATTTGGCAACTATCTTAAGTAAGTACTTAAATGACCATAATCTGAACTTTTAACTGTGCACAACAGGTCGGTATATGTCATTGCCTCTCCGCACCGCGAGAACTTTCTGGCTAAAGAGGACCGTTAAGTGGTCAGCGGTGCGGCCTGCCCCGGCTGCCGCCGGGGACTCCCTCAAGGTGTCACGGTTTTTGCCAACGCGAGAATAAAGTAATAACCGCATAATCCTGTATCGCACCACGAGTGCAAAAACACGCGCCACCGCGACTCTGCGCCAACGCCACATACCGCCGAACGTTAGATGCAAGCGCAGAATTGGTAACCAATATTCAATGGTGCATCATTGATCTACTGGTGACAGACGACAAATTTTCACTATATCGCTTCTGCCTGGCCGCATTCATCTGTGATAGATTCTTGTTGTTGCTGGATTGATACTCAGTGCAGACCAAGATCTTTTTGATGCATAATACTGATATTAGTTACTACAACTATTGTCATCTTTATTTAACTCTCAAAACCAATATATTCTGCCTTAAAGCATTATTAATAACTACTGAAAGCGTGATCCTGTTCGGAAAGCATGTCTTCGATCGGCCCACAGAATTGCGCCAGCATCTAACAGGTCGGTATAGGTCATTGCCTTCCGGCCAGCACGACTTATGATAATTGAAACTTCGTTATGTAAACTTAGCTGGCCAGGCTGCCCCCGGCACCGCCGGGGGACTCCCGCAATGGTGTCATGGTTTTTGCACAGTCATCTTTACGCCAGCCGCTAAGAAAAAGGTACCATAAAGTTAATACCTGTTCGCCGCGTCTGGCTGCGTTTTGACTCAAAATGATTGTAACCAAATCCTAGCTCGATGGCAAAAACCCATGCACACCGCTCACAACGGCAACAAGACCCATACTGGCGAACGTTATGTGCCAAAATTAGACTCCCAACAAATTAAGATACTACCATGAAAATACCAACACCAAAGAACAACTCGTTCGCAACAGAAGCTTTTAGAAGGCTCTTCCACCGTCTGACCAAAAGAAAATTGCCCTTACTGAAATCAACAACCTACTTAGCTGATTCACAATTCGAATTAGAAAAAATTAGACTCTAGAGACAATAAACAACATCGCGGAGAAAATACAAAGTCGATATTGTAAAGGATTTCAAAGAGTACTAGAGATGACCTTTTTAATAGATATGTTCGGCACTGCCTTACTGATCTGAAGTTAGATGAAAAGGAATCAGCTCCCTTGAGACATCTTTAGAGATTTTGCTGTTACTTGACTGAAACTGACACAAAGAGGTTAATGAGCATTGAAACAGTATAGACTTTATCAAGATCAAGTTAATGCGGCAATAAGTGATGGCCAAGTTGTAAAGCCTGCTACTGAATTAGAGAACCTTGAAAGACTTAAAAATGATTTATTACTGCCAGATAAAATAGCTTCCAAAATATACGAGAAAAGCGCAGAAGAATAGATTGAAGCAAAATTCTTAGAAAATTCGCTATCTGATGAAAGAATTTCTCCTGATGAAGAGCTTGAGCTCAATCAGTTAACAAAAAACCTTGGGATTGAATTTGACCTCACCAAAAGCATCGAAAAAGGAAATACTTTGAAAAATATAAATTATACTGGCAGTTAGAAAATGGTGAATTACCTAAAATAAGCTTCAAGGTTAATCTTCAGCGTAATGAAAGACTTCACTTCAATGCTGATGTAAATTGGTATGAACATAGAAGGGTTACCAAAAGGGTAAATTATGGTGGTCCAGTAGCTCGCATAAAAATTGCCAAAGGCCTTTACTACAGAATCGGAAGTGTTGACATCCGACCAGTTTCTCAAGATGTTCTTCAGATGATAGATTCGGGCAAAATATATCTCCCAGATAAGAGAGGTGATCTTCATGGGGTCAAGAGGTAATAAAACAATTAATATCAATAAGATACTTGATTTTTCACCATTTAAAAATGGAGTTGACCTTCAAAAGGACTCAGGTAAAAGTCCATTTCTTGAATTTGAGGAGAATATTGACATTTTCACACTAATTCTCCTCAGACTAATGAGAGAGAATTAAAAATTTCGGCACATAACAGGTCGGTATATGTCATTGGCTTTCCGCACCGCGAGAATCTTCTGGCTAAAGAGGACCGTTAAGTGGCCGGCGGTACGGCCTGCCCCGGCTCCCGCCGGGGACTCCCTCCTGGTGTCACGGTTTTTGCCAACGCGAGAATAAAGTAATAACCGCATAACCCTGCATCGCACCACGAGTGCAAAAACACGCGCCACCGCGACTCTGCGCCAACGCCACATACCGCCGAACGTTAGTAACAATAGCGGCCAACATAATTATGAAGGGGTTAAGTGCTCAAATCAATATGATTATTGGGGGGCCAACAGTTCCTCTCGCTTCGAAGAGACTCGCCTCCGCGCCGTAACTTAGCCTGTCAGGAACTAAAAGAACATTAAGAACCAATCTAGCACGACTGGCAATTACCCCCCAACTCAGCTGCACTCCTCCGCTTCATGGGATATGTAGCGGCTCGGCGAGTAAATAAAAGAACCTGTTCAACTGCACTAAAGTGATATCTTTTCTGTTCCAAATAAAGATTAAAATGCCGCTACAGTTCCTAACAGGCCGGTATACTCCATTTGCTTGTCATGGTTTTTGCTTCTCTCCTTTAGCATAAGTTAGTTTAAGATAGATTATTAATCACCAGTAAGCTTATAGTATGCGGGCGAGATCATTGAGTAATCAAAATGAAAACATAGTAATGCGCCGCGATGGCAAAAACCACGCCATCCCCTCCCAGGGGTCGGGTGCGCAAACATAATATACCGCCGAAACGTTAGATGCAAGCGCAGAATTGGTAACCAATATTCAATGGTGCATCATTGATCTACTGGTGACAGACGACAAATTTTCACTATATCGCTTCTGCCTGGCCGCATTCATTGTGATAGATTTTGTTGTTGCTGGATTGATTCTCAATACAGACCAAGATCTTTTTGATGCATAATATGATCGTTACTACAACTATTGTCATCTTTATTTACTCTCAAACCAATATATTCTGCCTTAAAGCATTATTCATAACTACTGAAAGCGATCCTGATCCTGGAAAGCATGTCCTCAATCGGCCCATAGAATTGCGCCAGCATCTAACAGGTCGGTATAGGTCATTCTTCCGGCCAGGCACGACTTATGATAATTGAAACTTCGTTATGTAAACTTAGCTGGCCAGGCTGCCCCGGCACCGCAGCGGGACTCCCGCAATGGTGTCATGGTTTTTGCGCAGTCATGTTTACGCCACCCGCTAAGAAAAAGGTACCATAAAGTTAATACCTGTTCGCCGCGTCTGGCTGCGTTTTGACTCAAATGATCGTTAACCAAATCCTAGCTCGATGGCAAAAACCCATGCCACCGCTGCACTAACGGCAACAGACCCATACCGCCGAACGTTAGATGCAAGCGCAGAATCGGGTAACCAATATTCAATGGTGCATCATTGATCTACTGGTGACAGACGACAAATTTTCACTATATCGCTTCTGCCTGGCCGCATTCATTGTGATAGATTTTGTTGTTGCTGGATTGATTCTCAATACAGACCAAGATCTTTTTGATGCATAATATGATCGTTACTACAACTATTGTCATCTTTATTTACTCTCAAACCAATATATTCTGCCTTAAAGCATTATTAATAACTACTGAAAGCGTGATCCTATTCGGAAAGCATGTCTTCAATCGGCCCATAGAATTGCGCCAGCATCTAACAGGTCGGTATAGGTCATTGCCTTCCGGCCAGCACGACTTATGATAATTGAAACTTCGTTATGTAAACTTAGCTGGCCAGGCTGCCCCCGGCACCGCCGGGGGACTCCCGCAATGGTGTCATGGTTTTTGCACAGTCATCTTTACGCCAGCCGCTAAGAAAAAGGTACCATAAAGTTAATACCTGTACGCCGCGTCTGGCTGCGTTTGAACTCAAAATGATTGTAACCAAATCCTAGCTCGATGGCAAAAACCCATGCCACCGCTACACAACGGCAACAGACCCATACCGCTGAACGCTGGTCAGATGTAATGCATGGCCTAATCCCTTATTCATGAAGTTTCTTATCTTTGCTATATGAATGTCATCTGAGAGAAATATCCATCAAATAATAATTACTTTGTAAACAACACAAGGTCAGAGAACTCTATATATTCGGATCCGTGCTGACGGATAGATTTGCTGATGATAGTGATATTGATTTTCTTGTAGAATTCAGTACCATAGATATTCTGGGCAATATTTTTCGACAACTATATGGATTTCAAAGAAAATCTTGAAGCATTGTTGAAAAGGCCTGTAGATCTTGTTGAAAATCAGGCTATCAGAAATCCCATATTCAGAAGATTTCTCTGGATAGAGATAAAAAATTCATCTTGATGAACGAAAAAGTGCTCTAGAGTCTCTTACTACATTAAAATAGCTATTGATGAGATTTACCTTTTCTTTGAAACAGGTTCCCAAACAACTTAGAGAAAACTACAAACAGAACTTTCTTTTTAAGCGGGCCATTGAAAGAAATCTTGAAATAATAGGGGAAGCAATAAATCGCATTCTCAAAGATGATCCTGACTTTCCGATTGAGAATGCAAGAAGAATCATTGGTTTGAGAAATCAAATAATTCACGGGTACGACTCAAGTCTAGACGAAAATATTTGGGGATATTAACTGCACATCTACCCAAATTAAAGGTTGAGATTGAAAGACTAATTGAATAAAGCACTACACCCAACAGGTCCGGATATGTCATTGGCTTTCCGTACCGCGTGAACTTTCTGGCTAAAGAAGAACCCTAAGTGGTCTGCGGTACGGCCTGCCCCGGCTCCCGCCGGGGTCTCCCTCCTGGTGTCACGGTTTTTGCCAACGCGAGAATTAAGTAATAACCACATAACCCTGCATCGCACCACAAGTGCAAAAACACGCGCCACCGCGACTCTGCGCCAACGCCACATACCGCCGAACGTTACCAGCCATAATAAAACAACGCATGAAACGAATTGCTTTACACTTCATTACGATTATGCGTTGCATTATCGTGCAACTCCCAACCTAAGAGTGAAAATTCGAGAATATCAACTGAAAATAGTAGTAGTAAGCTGATTGGAACCCAAATGACTTCTCCTGTTCAAAAGATCTCCTCTTCTCTAATGGAACGCCGTTCGCTAAGAAAAATCATGGAATAGGAAAATTAAAATCGTTTACGAGTTTGCATTAAATAATAAGAAATCATTCTCGTATGAAATACTCTCAGAGCCCAATGAAAGTTGCATCGAACTGAATTAGAATTGATTTGGAATGAAGTAATAATGGGTTCGTCCAAGCACTTAACGATGAAATGGTAAAAATTAGTAGATTATCACATAGATGAACCGTACTACATAATACTTTTTGATTGCTTAAAAATTCAAAATGAGTATTTTGAGATAATTGTAAATGATCTGACAAAAGAAACCAGATGGATCAAATCATCTGAAACATAATATTCGAACCCTGGGATGTATTTCTTAAGAATGTGGTTTGTGTATCGCAATTAGATTTTAATTCAAATCCCGTAAAGATTGAACCAACCGAAATCTCAAAGATCTTGCTTGAAAGGGAATCAATGCTGGGTTGTTGAAGAGAATGAGGGGTGATTGGATCAAAGTCAAATACTCTGAAATAGACCTTGATCCAGCGGACAGAGAACTTGCTAAATTTCGTGGTTGGGTTAAATGGAGAAATAATAATGATTTTCTTATCAATTACTTCTTAGCAGTATGCAAAATTACGGCCGGTAACAGGTCGGTCTATGTCATTGGCTTTTCCGCACCGCGAGAATCTTCTAGCTAAAGAGGTCCGTTAAGTGGTCAGCGGTGCGGCCTGCCCTCGGCTCCCGCCGGGGACTCCCTCCTGGTGTCACGGTTTTTGCCAACGCGAGAATAAACTAATAAACGCATAATCCCACACCGCAACACGAGTGCAAAAACACGCGCCACCTCGACTCTGCGCCAACGCCACATACCGCCGAACGTTGTGGTTAATTGCATGTCAACAAACAATTAGCGAACTAAATGGGTAAAAAATTGTAATTTTGTAAAAAGCTCAAATATGAGTACCGTCGAATTAAGACATACAATTATTGAAAAGCTCTCTCAAATTGATGACGCCTCTTTCCTGAGAGCCATTAAAACCATTGTAGAGTCAAAGGCAAATGAAGATGTCTACAAGTTGTCTGATTTCCAGAAGAAAAGAATAAATGAGAGTCGTGAACAGGTGAAACTAGGACAGACTATCTCAAATGATGCTTTAAAGAAGGAGATCAAGGAATGGCTAAGTACAAAATAGAATGGTCAGTTGAAGCCAGGCTAGATCTGCTGGATATTCTGGGATTCTACATTGAAAGAAATAAATCTGCTGTTTACAGTAATAAGCTTAACTCCAAGATAGAAAGGAGTATAAAACTCATAGGGCAAAATCCGTTAATCGGTATAAAGACTGAGATTGATTCTGCAAGAGCCCTAATCACTGGAGATTATCAAATCATTTATGAAATTCACGATCAATTAATTGTCGTAGTTATGATTTGGGACTGCCGCCGTGATCCTGAAGACAAAATTGTCGACTTAAGAATAAAGAATAAAAAAGGCAACTAACCACAACAGGTCGGTATATGTCATTGGCTTCTGTGCCGCGAGAATTTTCTGACTAAAGATGACTGTTCTGTGGCTGGCGGCACAGGCCGCCCCCGCTCCCGCGGGGCACTCCCTTTGGTGTCACGGTTTTTGGCAACGCGAGAATGAAGTAATTACCGCATAATCCTGCATCGCACCACGAGTGCAAAAACACGCGCCACCGCGACTCTGCGCCAACGCCACATACCGCCGAACGTTAGCGGTCAGCATAAGACGACATAGTTATAAACACAATCAAATAATTTTAAACATTATGAGTAAAATATACTTTACATTCAATTTTTTTCTATCGACAATTTCGGCTTTTTCCCAAACTACATCTGTCGTCCCAGTTCAAAATATTTCGACAGATAGTGCAGTCGTTTATAGACTTTTTGCTACACAAAATATGTACACATTTATCAAATTGGACACAAAAGAAACGTGGGAAAAAATGTGGCAAGTTCAAGTGGAGATACAAAAGGAAATGATTATAAATTTGAGACTGAAACTATCGGACGTTTCTGACTGGTAAAATAAAGACGAAGAAAGAAATGGTAGATTTTTTCTTTATCCAACAACTAACATATATAATTTCATCCTTCTTGACCAAATCGATGGTAGAGCGTGGCAAGTACAATGGGGAAAAGAAGCAGAGCGATTGGTAATTAGGATATAGTAAATTAATGCTAATTGGCATATTTGCCAATTGCAAAATTGTTTTTATCTTTGCTTCAGTAACTTTAAAAGTGGCGGCAACACTCTAAATACCGGCATAAATGATATGAACAAAGAAGACAAAGAATTTTTTGCGAGTGAAAAAGAATTTTTAGCTTTTAGAATTTAACTCAAAAGCAAGAATTGTTGCTACTGACGGAATAAATGGTCGAGGTTGTTGCTCCAGATGGGGAAGTTTTTTCCGTACTGGCTCAAATTGGGATTTACACCAGCGGAGAAACTCGTTACTGTATCATACTGACATTTATAGAGTATGTTTTTGACAAAAAACTTCTGTGCGTGACAAAAGAATGCATGACCGAAAACATCTGGCGTGATTTTATTCCTAAATGGTGTCAGCATTTACTGGGAATCAGTTCGGAGACAGACAAGGAGAAAGAACTCGAATAGGAAAAAAAATTCGCACAATTCGGGAAGAAAAAGGAATAGAAGCAAAAGATTTAAGCAAAGTTAGCAAATATAGACGCTCCAAATCTCAACAAAATTGAACAAGGCAAATATTACGTGTTGGACTTGATATTCTATCAAAGTTACACATTTGTTTATAGGATACCATATTAGATTTTGTGCCCAATCAAATGTGATGAGATATGGAAAAATTTACTTGAAACTTATAATGACATTCTGAATGTCATTATGAAAAATGCATTACTCTGTTTGGGTAGATGGTGCTGTATTACGACACGCTCCTAACAATAAACGAATCTCAACCGACAAACAACAAATGGACTTTTGGCAAACCAAACAGCAAGACAGGTTATTTAGAAATTGCTTCTGTTCGTATTCACAGAATAGTTGCGACCGCATTTCACGGAGAACCTCCAACAAAAGAACACGTTGTGGACCACATTGACACAAACAAACAAAATAACCGACCAGCCAATCTGCGTTGGGTAACAAGATTAGAAAACATTTTGCTTAACCCAATTACCGCAAGACGTATCGAAATTGTTTGCGGAAGCGTTGAAGCATTTCTTGCAGACCCTTCAAAATTTCGGGACAAATTTCCAGACCCAAATTATGAGTGGGATGTGTGCCGTTCAGCAGAAGAAGCACAAGCAAGCAAGAAGAAAGATCTATTGGCTTGGGCAGAAAGTGATAAACCATTACAAGGTGGTTCTTTAGGAGAATGGATTTATAATCAGAAGTGTGCCAACCAATTTAACTGAGTATTGATGAAGCCAATTAGAGTTTATAAATTCCCTAACTCCAAATGCTGTTCAAAAAGCCCGAAATTGGAAAACACCAAGTGAATTTCCTTGTTGTCCACAGGAAAATACTCATAATCCAATAGCTGACTATACTGCAAACCTAAACGTAGGAGATACATATTTCCGAAACCAATATACGAGTTCGATTATTGAACGTCTTGCGATTTCAAAAGACGAAAACACATTGTGGATTATGTGCAAAAGTGGTGACGAAAATCCAATAAAGCCTTATTCTTTAGCAGAAGTAACTTTTCAAAATGATGTTTTTCATTCATAATAGTCTTGGGAACTTTTTTTGAGAAAGAAGGAGCAGAAAAAGCAATTTACACTTGCACAAGGGCTGGAATGGACAGGAGGCGACACATTCAGATGATTATTGTTAAACGTTAAACAAACGAACTAGGACAAAATGCCGAACCGCTAACACGGTCAATATAGGTAAGTTGTTTGTCATGCTTTTTGCTTTTGCTCCTGCACCCATGACAAATTCGTAATGTTCCGCACCCGGATTCGCTCATCTGCACGCAATTTAAATCCTATACCGTGAGAAATTACTGGCTCCGAGACAGTTTGTACCGCGACCGCTGCGCCACTGCCTTCGATCCAAATTTCTGCACCATGACTCAAAACTGCTTCCAATTAAGTTTGTACCGCGACCGCGCCACTGTTCTATTAAATTTGTACCCGGACGGCAAAAAGCACGCCATACCCTCCTTGCACCGGGAGAAATTCGCAGCTAAAGTTCCGGGACACTACACGGTGCTTTCGTCGGGTAACACAACCTACCCATATTGCCGGGCCGTTACCGTGCATTAAAACCTTGTACTCCCGTTTTCACTACTTTTGAGAAAAAGAATCAATGACTAACTCTGAAATCAATATCTTCAAGGCAAAAGACGGTAAAACTGAGATCCAGGTAAAACTCGATAACGACACAGTCTGGCTGAATCAATACCAACTTGAAGTTTTATTTCAAACAGACAGATCTTCAATCAACAGGCATATCTCAAACATTTATAGATCACAAGAATTAAAAGAGAGGTCAACATGTGCATTTTTTGCACAAGTTCAAAAGGAAGGTGGTAGAGAAGTAACTAGAAAGATTAAATACTATAATCTTGATTTGATTATCTCAATCGGTTATAGAGTTAATTCTAAACGCGGGGTTGAATTCCGAATTTGGGCAAGCAAAATCTTGAAAGACTACCTCATTAAAGCGTATGCACTTAATGAAAAAAGACTTTCGCAACAGAATGAACAACTTCGTGAGCTTCAGAATGCGGTAAAGATTATCAGCAAAGTATTGAATTACAAAGTTCTTGAAAACTCTGAAAGTACAGAACTTATAAATAATAATTGCGGACTATGCTTACGGCCTTGAAATATTGGATCAATCTGACGTTAACCATATAACTTGAAATACAGAGTACCTCAGTAATAGAGACATACCAATTAACATACACCGAGGCAATTGAAAAAATCGAACATGTAAGAAAAAGCGTTTTCTGATAGTGATTTATGTTGGTATTGAGAAAGATAACTCCCTTAAAAGTCTCAGTAAGTAGCAATTTAGAAAACATTGATGGACTTAACCGTTTACCCAAAGCATTGAAAAAGAAAAGGCTGCTAACTTGCTATATTTCATCACCACAAAATCACTCATTTGTTGACGGCAATAAAAGAATAGCTGCCTTCCTATTCCTATATTTTCTTGAACGTAACGGCATACTTTATGACAGCTCAGGTAATAAAAGGATTGCAGACAATGCACTTGTAGCACTGACATTAATGATTGCTGTAAGTAAGCCGGAAGAAAAGGATACGATGATTAAGGTGATTGTAAATTTGATCAATAAAAGAAATTAACGCACGGTAACAGGTCGGTATATGTCATTGGCTTCCCGCACCGCGAGAATCTTCTGGCTAAAGAGGACCGTCAAAGTGGCCAGCGGTAAGGTTAGCTCCGCCCCGGCTCCCGCCGGGGACTCCCTCCTGGTGTCACGGTTTTTGCCAACGCGAGAATAAAGTAATAACAGCATAATCCTGCATCGCACCACGAGTGCAAAAACACGCGCCACCGTCCCGATGCATCGGGACGCCAACGCCACATACCGCCGAACGTTAGGCTTTATTTTTAATCGAAACAGAATGAAAATCGATTTAATTATTATTTGCTTGTCTGTTATTGAAGTTGTAATCGTACTCATTCTGATTGCACATTCTAAGATTGGATGGTATGTCCGATTCCGAATGAATGGTGTAAAAATTTCATACCAGGAGATTTCTCAGTATATAAGCAGATAATCTACCTTTTAAGGAAATAAGAAGTATACGTGATAATCTAACATCTAATGGTATCTATGTCAATCTAAAAGATATTATTGATCAATATTATCGCGGAATTTTTTTAAGTAACGTTCAGGATGGCTTGATTATGGCAAAAGATAATAATCTCCCTCTCTCTTTTGAAACTGCATGTATTGCCGATAGTAGAGGAATTGACATTTGTGAAACAGTCAAGAAGAAACTTTTATTAAATGTGGAAGAGAAAAACATTTGAGGAAATTATGCTCTTTCAGCTTGAGCAGGAGCAAAAAAATAGAAATACAACATGCCGTTGAGTATTTAAAAGGTTTGTTCGTGCATTCTTAATAATATTCCCCTTATTATGTATTTTGGCATTACTTGTTGATCCCTTACCAGCAATCTGGGTTGCCAACCCATATAAACCAATCCCACTATCAGAACTGCCCGAATACTTGGATATCTATTTGCTAATTGCATTTACATTTGCAACCTACAGATTCTTAATGTCATATTTCTACCCCGATTTCTATTCTAAAAGGAATTCTTCTTTGCTCATTTGTAATCGGTGCTTTAATACAACGTCAGGTGGAAAACAAAATCGATGCAGTTGTGGAGGCCAGTTTGAAAATATCGAGTACTATAAGTGGGTTGAGGAGAAAATTAATGGGATCCCAACTGAGGAGATGTGGATTGAAGATTATAAAGTAATGAAAAACAAAGCCTAACAGGTCGGTATATGTCATTGGCTTTTCCGCACCGCGAGAACTTTCTAGCTAAAGAGGACCGTTAAGTGGTTGGCGGTGCGGCCCGCCCCCGGCATCGCCGGGGACTCCCACCTGGTGTCACGGTTTTTGCCAACGCGATAATAAAGTAATAACAGCTCAATCCTTCATCGCACCACGAGTGCAAAAACACGCGCCACCGCGACTCTGCGCCAACGCCACATACCGCCGAACGTTAGCAACCATATTGATGAAAAACACTACTTACTGATTCTCGTGATGTCTATTCTTCTATAATAAGTTATGGACAAATAAATAACTACAATGATTGAATTTCGTATTTTTAATTTAAAAGTAAATTGAAAGAGTACTGAAGAAATCACTATACTTGCTTTCGGACAACTGAATTCTTAAGCTGATTTTTCAGTATACTTGAGTAATTCTCTTAAAACTTAATGCATTCGTAGATCAAATAACGTATTTTGATACACTAGGCATAATTTCAAAAGAATTCCATAAAACCGTACTTAAAGATACCACTGGTAGGTGGACTGATTATAGCAAATTAAAAATATTACAATATAAATATTCCATTAGTCCTTATTAATTACTATTCAGATGGTGATGAAGCATGGAGAGAAGAAAACGATTTCTTGATAACAATGGATATATGAATTGCAAAATTTTAGATTCTTCATGTCCTGATACGGTTATTTACAAACGAGACTCGAATAATAGGATTGTAGAAAAATATAGAAATTGGTTCTGCGTGGATTATGGCCGGAGAGAAAATACAGAATATAGGATTAAAATGATAATGGCTGAATGTCATTCTGGAAAAGTCATTGAAAAAACATGGTGTTGCATTCTTTTTATAGCGACGAACCTTTAAGTAACATAAGTTTAATACGTTATGACGATATTTATGATGCTAAATTGAATTGGGTTGTAAAAGTGACCTATCAAGATGATGAGATACTTTCAATAACTCAAAGAGATTTAAAGTATTAATTAAATACGGTTGCTAACAGGTCGGTATATGTCATTGGCTTCGACTGGTTTTTGCGTGCCGGTCCGCCAGACTGGCAAACCAAAACCAGTTGGTGCTTTATCGGCCCGGCTTAGCGGTTAAGGCCGCCGGGCAAAAACCAGCCGGCTTGCCCCGCTCCCCGTGGCACTCCCTTGGTGTTACGGTTTTTGCCAACGCGAAGAGAAAGCAATCAACATCATATCCCTGTATCGCATCACGAGTGCAAAAACACGCGCCACCGCGACTCTGCGCCAACAACACATACCGCCGAACGTTAGGTGGCATAGCAGTTGCGGCCCTGACTGTAGCCTAAAGAGAATTCATTTCGAGAAAAATGTATAAGCTATGTATTTACTTAAATTCAGTAATATGAAACTTCCATTTAGTATTCTACTAATTACACTTTTTTCTTTGTGGTTCCACACACAGGCTAAAAAAGCATTAAAGACGAATCATCCTTTTGAAAAGGCTAAAAGCCTGGCTATAGAACTGAAAAGGCCGCTTGCAATATTAATAACTATTGAGCCACCAGTCTATTCTCCAAAATTTTTTAAATGGTCTTAATGATGAACGCGTTATTGAGAAATTCAACAACAGTTTCATCAATTACAAAGCAGATAGAGCTGATACTGCAGCTTCCGGAAAGACATTATAAAAGAATATAAAAATATATCGGTTCCCTTCATTTGTTTTCTTAGATTTAAAAGGTGGATTTATGTTCACCGAAATTGCCTTTTTATCAAAGGGTTCAGCCATTATTGGATATTGCAGAAAGGGCGATTTCGTTAACAAAAGAGTAAATCCCTGAGTTGATTATGATAGTAGTTATGCCGCGGCTAATAGTAGCGCAGTTTTCTCAAAAGAGTATATTCTAAGAAGAAGAAAAGGCAGGAATAACTAATAATGCCGACCTCATAGAAAAATATGTGCATGAATTAAAGTATTGCATCTCTAACTATGAAGAGGTACTGATTTATTTTAAAAGCAGGACCAACTGTGCAGATGGAAATGCTTACAAGTTAGCCAACCTAGATAAAAAATTGACAGATAGCATATATAAAACTGAACCAATAGCTGATCGCATTGCCATGAACAATGCTATTATAACAAATACGATGAATAGTGCTATTACCAATAACAGCATTCTCAAGGGCGATGGCGGCAGCAAATTTTACACTGAGCACTTGGGAAGTAACCATTTTGAGGGCCAAAAAAGTTGGAATTTAAAAATGATGCAATACTACAAAGGGATAAAAGATACTACAGAATATTTAAAGCTAACATCAATTTTCTATGACCAATATTATATGCGTCTCACCGTAAATTCTGTAAGAAAACCAGCATTCATCAAACTATCTAACCGGATGAATGAATGACAAGGGGGAAAGCTCCTAGATCGACCATTAACGATACAACAATAAATCGGTCATTCAGCTTTACATATTCAAGAGACAGTTATGCAACTGAACTGAATAATGCAGCATATACTTTTTATCAGATGGCTGTCAACCAGAACGAGTATCTTTTTAAAGCAATGCTGTGGAGTAGACGAGCTATTGAATTAAGTGAGAAACCAGCTTTTTAGTGATGATACCTATGCTCATTGACTATATAGATTAAAGTTCTTCGATGAAGCGGAGAGATAGTGCAGAGAGAAAGCAAATTGAGTTAGGGAAAGCATTCAAAATAATAGACACACTACTTTCCAAGAAGAATACGAGAAGATTAGAAAGAGAACTTTGTAAATTATTTCATACAAAAAGTGGTAATTGCTACGACCACCTAACACGGACGGTATATTTAATAGGTTTGTCACGGTTTTTGCAAACCGTGCCCGTCACGTAAGCGGGGAACTGTCATTAGGTAGAGAGTCAAAAGCAATTTAGAAGTAACGTACAGAGTAATTACGGTGGATACATCTCCTAACATATTCAATAGCAAGAACCTACCCTACCCCTCGCAGGATCGATCATGGTGGCAAAAACCGCGCCATACCCTCCTCGGTCTGGCTTTAAAAGCATTCCGCACTGGGCAGTCAACGCGCGGTTGCGCTCACCTTCGTCGGCTAACACCTACTAAACATACCGCCGGGCCGTTAGGCAAAATTGGAAGTAACAACCATGTAATAAAATCAATATGGAGAATTCTGATAAGAAGGAACTAGTTGAATATACAGATGAGGATTTGTTAGCTCTAGCTAATAAACCACGAAGTCTAGAGAGAAAGCAATTAAGTGCAATTTTTGTTGAATTAAGAAGACGGGGATATTCTGAACAAGTGCAAAAAATTGAGGATTTACTAAAAAAGACAAGTCCAATATATTCTAGACTGTTAAGTAGATTTGCGGCATATTTAATTGATATACTCTTGCTCGGAGTCTTTGGTATGATTTTAGGCTTGTTACTAAGATCCTCCTTTGCCAAAATGGGTTATCAAGGACTCCTAGTCGGGTTCAGTATAACAATTGCATATTTTGGAGTTGGTAATAGCAACGTCTTCAAGGGACAAACGCTTGGAAAAAAAACCTTGAATCTCCGAGTTGTTAATTCAGATTACAGTACTTTATCGGTATGGAAATCTTTATTACGTAGCTCAATATATACAATACCTTTTTTCTTCTTAAACTATCGGATAATTGGCTGGTCAGAGTTATCGGCTTCATATGTAGGCAAAAGTATTATCTGCCTTTCTTTCATGATTGTCTTGCCAATTCATTTGATAATTAATACGCCAACCAGGCAAGCTCTTCACGACTTATTTCTAGGTACTTACGTGATTAATACTTATGGCTATTCAGAAGTTCCACTAGGTAAATCAAGAATTCTGCCGACTACTATAATTGGTATTATTGCTTTGCTTTTAATTTCATTATTTGTGTTCTTGAACATCAGAAATAGTTATAACAACATGGTTGTCCAAGAACTTGCGCCACTAAAGGAAAAAATTGATAATCTAGATAAAGTCGCTTACTCTGCAATATCAAGGAATACATCAACAACAAGGCAGTCTGGTAGCGATGAGATTAGTAGGTCTAATTACCTACGATTAAACATTATAATCAAAGATAATCTCATTTCAGGAGCAAGTCCAGATGATATTGAAAGAATTAGCCCTGTTAAGGATGCAATCAAAATAGTTTTATCAGACTATGAAGAACTTAACAACCTTGACTTTATTCAAGTTAGCCTGATGTATGGATTTAATATTGGCATCTCAAAAAGTTCGAGATCTCTTACTTCATCCTATTCAGTTGATGAATGGAGACAAAAGATAGAATAACCAACTTTGCCTAACAGGTCGGTATATGTCATTTGCTTTTCCGCACCGCGAGAATCTTCTGGGTGAAAGAGGACCATCAACAGGTGTTTCGGCGAACGGCTCGCCCCGGCTTCCGCCGTGGACTACCTGATGGGCGTCACGGTTTTTGCCAACGCGAGAATAAACAAAACAACAGCCATAAATCCTGACATCGCACCACGAGTGCAAAAACACGCGCCACTGCCGACCTCTGCGCCAACGCCACATACCGCCGAACGTTAGATGCAAGCGCAGAATTGGTAACCAATATTCAATGGCTGCATCATTGATCTACTGGTGACAGACGACAAGTTTTCACTATATCCGCTTCTGCCTGGCCGCATTCATTGTGATAGATTTTGTTGTTGCTGCGATTTGATTCTCAATATAGACCAAAGATCTTTTTGATGCATAATATGATCGTTACTACAACTATTGTCATCTCTATTTACGTCTCAAACCAATATATTCTGCCTTAAAGCATTATTAATAACTACTGAAAGCGTGATCCTATTCGGAAAGCATGTCTTCAATCGGCCCATAGAATTGCGCCAGCATCTAACAGGTCGGTATAAGGTCATTGCCTTCCGGCCAGTACGCCACTTACTAGATAATCGGTAAACTTCGTTATGTAAACTTAGCTGGCCAGGCTGCCCCCGGCACCGCCGGGGGACTCCCGGACGGTGTCCATGGTTTTTGCACAGTCATCTTTACGCCAGCCGCTAAGAAAAAGGTACCCCATAAAGTTAATACCTGTTCGCTCGCGTCTTGGCTGCGTTTTGACTCAAAATGATTGTAACCAAACCCTAGCTCTTTGGCTAAAACCCATGCCACCGCTACACAACGGCAACAGACCCATACCGCCGAACGTTGGCAACAAGATTACACAGACAAGTACATACAATGACAGAGATTAAACTTACAAAGGCTCCATCAAAAGCGATTAAGGATTTTCTTGTTGTTGATTCCATTTGTAGCAATCGGAATTTGGCAGATTGCTTCAAAATGATTTATTTACAATCGATTGGGTCATGGGTCTAATTCGTACAAGTTTTTTTAGTTTAGGATTGTTCGTTGGGTATTTCACTTCTTTGATAAAAGGCCACAAATTATAATAACTGAAGACGGAATTTGGGATAGGACAACCAAACAAGAATTAATAAAAATGGGAAGAAATGATTGAAGCTTATTCCTATTAGTATTTCTCGACAAAAATTCATTTCGTTAATTGTTAATGAAAACTTTACATTTAAGACAAAACAATATAAATGGGCAACAAAACTAAGTGATATTGTCTCGGGCTCAAAGACTGAAATATTCAGATTAGCCAGATAAAAATTGATGCTAGCAAATTTGCTGATTTTATCAATTCAATGATTAATTCAGAGAAAAGCAATCGAAAGTAAGATAGTACCAGAGTTTTTAAGTGAAAAACATGAAAATGTAATAGATACTGTTGCCAACAGGTCGGTATATGTCATTGGCGCTCCGCACCGCGAGAATCTTCTGGCTAAAGAGGGACTTTTATGTGGTCGAGCGCTAGCGGGCCTGGCCCCGCTCCGGTTGTGCATCCCTTAAGGTGTTACGGTTTCTGCCAACGCGAGTACGAAGAAATAACCGTACTATCCTGCATCGCACCACGAGTGCAAAAACACGCGCCACCGCGACTCTTGCGCCAACGCCACATACCGCCGAACGTCGTGGCAAGTGTAAAACGACAACCAGAATTCAATAACTTAACTAAAATGGAACGATTTTTAAATCAACTCAAACTTTCGGGACTTTTAATTATAAGTCTCTTGATAAGTAGCTGTGCATCTTTACGACCAGCAACAAGCATAAAGAACGGTAGCATTGACAGTTACAAATATATTTACATCACCCCTACAAATAGCTTGACTTCAAGTTCGGGAGCGACAATTAGCGGACAGTACTATTCTTCAAGTAAAACAGTCAATCCAAGTGACGTGATAACAGGAATATTAACAAAAGAAGGATTGATTCGATTACTGAACTTAAACCAGAATTAATACATGAAACCTTGATAATTAATTATGGTGAGAGTGGAAAGCGAAATACTGGTTTAGGTGGATATTCAATTGAAGTAACAATTCAATTTATTTCTGCAGAAGACAAGTTCACTTGTTTGTTCTTGTACGGCAGAAGGACAAGGATCTACTGAAGCGGATGATATTAGACAAGCAATAACAAGATGTTTAGCAAGCTTATTATCAGAAAGAAATTGATTTTCCTTAGCGATGTATAACATTACTCTATTATCAACAGTCCACAAAGAATTTGGAAACTGTAACTCAAATGAGTTACTAAAAATTATAGAAAATATTTATCCCGATGTGATTTTTTTAGAGGCATCTGAAGACAATTATTCCAAATATGACCAAATGATATTTTCTCAATTCGGTGTCAATAAAGAACGGTTAGAATTTAAGACCATACAGAAATACAGTCAAAATCACACTTTTAAATATGTTTCAGTACTTGATATTGGATTATCTGATGAGTTTGAAAAAAAAATTAAAATTGTATCTGAAAAATAAGGACTTTCAAAGATTATTAGATGATTACATTTCATTAGAAATGGACGGTGGGTTTCAATTTCTTAACAGCGAAAAAAGCATTGGTTTACAAGAAGAATTGAGAGAGCTGGAAAATTGCATAGTTGACGATGAAATTATGCGACAAAAAGTAAAATGCAAACATAGACGCATACGAGAACTCTATGCTTCGTAACATTTATTCGTTCTGCAAAGAGAATTCGTTCAATACGGCAATATTTATGTGTGGTGCAGCACACCGAAAATCAATTATTGAGAAAATTGAAGAATATGAAAAAAAAGAAACTATAAAATTAAATTGGACATTTTACAACGATCAAAACTAGAGCATAAATAAACACCTGCCACTAACAAGCGGTATATTTCATTGGCTTTCCGCACCGCGAGAATCTTCCGGCTAAAGAGGAACGTTAAGTGGTCGGTACGGCGGCCGCCCCGGCTCCCGCCGGGACTCCCCTCCTGGTGTCACGGTTTTTGCCAAACGCGAGAATTAAGGAATAACCATCATAACCCTGCATCGCACCACGAGTGCAAAAACACGCGCCACCGCGACTCTGCGCCAACGCCACATACCGCCGAACGTTAGCGTCCATTGAATAACCTATAAATCAATACTATAATGAGAAATATTTTTTTGCCATCATGATCACTTTAGTGTTCGCTACTAAATGCTTAATGCCAACGACTTGGGGTCCAGCAAAACATTAAGTGCCCTATTTGCTGATAAAAACCAGTACCTATCAAGAAAAGATTATGAAAGCTATGGGTGGATATTATTTATCAATGGCCTTCAAAATTTTCAATACATCATATTGGCCTTTAACGGTATCATCCGTCTTATCGTTGTCAAACAAATCTGCTTTTTTTCAACATACACTGTGAGGATTTTGATAGCATTCTCCTGATATCAAATTGGCACACTATCAAAGCATTTCTCCAAACCCGTGGAACCATCAAACATAAAAGGATTATCTTGATATACCTATAGACTACAAGCTGGAATTGCCGAAAAGATTTATCAAATCTTAGGTAGAGAGCACAGAGTTTTGGCTGTAAATTCTACAGGGTCAAAGAGATACCATTTATAAAGCTTGCTCAAAAAATTGGAAAATCAAGCATTAGAATTCTAGAACAAAAGCCTTGGTTCTAGCTAGAAGATATGCTTTCCGATTCAACTCTATGTTGGGCTAGAAAAAGAAATCAATTTTTTATAATTGCGAGCAAATGTTCAATTTTACGAATCATCAGGAATGCATTAGTATATCTTATAAAGCATCGAGTTGTAAATAATCAAAATAAAAAATACCAGAAGAAAATTCTAAATATCTTTTAACGAATATTTAGGTGATATAATAAATCAGTACAAGAAAGATTGAGAAAAGGTAAGATCAATTGAAGTAATTAAAACGACAGTCGCTAACAGGTCGGTATATGCAATTGGCGCTCCGCACCGCGAGAATCTTCTGACTAAAGAGGGCCGCTAAGTGGTCTGCCGGTGCGGCCGGCCCCGGCTCCCGCCGGGGACTCCCTCCTGGTGTCACGGTTTTTGCCAACGCGACAATAAACAAAACAACATCATAACCCTGCATCGCACCACGAGTGCAAAAACGCGCGCCACCTCGACTCTGCGCCAACGCCACATACCGCCGAACGTTAGCACCAATTCCAGCGTGAAGTATTTCAAATTTGGTAATTTTAATAGCTTTGCATAAAACATAACAATGACCCAGCAAGAAATAAAAAGAATTATCCTTGACCATTTAAGGCTCTCAGCCTCTCATTGGTGGTATTTGGGTCTTTCCCAGAGCGTCATTACTGAAAGAGCCGATATAGATATCCTTGTAAAGTTTAAAGCAGCACCTTCACTTATTACTCTCATTAAGCTTGAAAATGAACTCTCCGACTTGCTAGGTATCAAGGTAGATCTAATCACAACTGGTGCTATCAAGAACAAGAGAGTTCAGAAGAGCATCAAAAAAGACCTTATCAACATTCTGTGATGGTAAAAGATGATCTGGCATATGTCGAGCATATACTCGATTGTATAAGAAAAATCAAAGTATTCAGTGAAGGCATATCGTTTAGAGAATTCTCTAGTAATGAGTTAGTACAAGATGCCATCATCAGAAACATTGAAATCATTGGTGAAGCCTCTAAGAAAATATCTTCAGATACAAAGCAGATATATTTTGAAATCCCTTGGAAAGAGATTTCTGGAATGAGAGATAAGCTCATTCACGACTATCTGGGTGTAGACGTTGAGGTCGTCTGGAGAACTATTAAGGAAGACATTCCCATCCTAGAAAGCCAAATCCGAGAGATAGAATAAAGAACTGGTGCTAACAGGTCGGTATATGTCATTGGCTTTCTGTGCACGCTACTTGGATTGTTCTGACCAAGATGCACACCAAAAAGTTGTGTCTGTGGCTGTGCGGCACAGCGCCGCCCTGCGTTCGCCGGCCGCGGACCCCCTCCTGGTGTTACGGTTTTTGGCAACGCGAGAATAAACTAATAACCTCATAACCCTGCATCGCACCACCTAGTGCAACACCACGACCTTCACTGCGTTCGGTACGGGGCACAGCGCGCCACCGCGACTCTGCGCCAACGCCACATACCGCCGAACGTTATGTTTAAGCCATCGTAAACTGCATCACGATAAATTCATTTGAGCTATGGCCTAAATCATGAACGGTTTTAGAATTCATTGAATAAGTAATTCAATGAGTAGTTCCCATTTTGGGAATTAAATATTATCTTTGCCACAGATAACAAATTAATGGAGCGGATTTTTGCAAAAAGTACTCTAAGACAGTTTTGGGAAAAACACTCTGATTCAGAACAGTACTTAAAAACATGGTATGACACTGCCATGAATTCAGATTGGAAGACTCCAAACGATGTCAAGAAGACTTATGCAAATGCAAGCATTTTAAAAGACAGCAGGATTGTTTTCAACATTAAAGGCAATTCATACAGGCTGGTAGCAAAATTTAACTTCGAGAAACAATGGACCTTCATCAGGTTTATTGGGACTCATTCTGAATATGATAAAATTGATGCAAACACGATTTAAGAAGAAAAACTATGAATATTAAACTGATTAAAACAGAGGCAGATTACCAAAAAGCTCTTAAAAGACTCGAGGAAATTCTTTGATGCAAAAATCGGTATCCCTAGAAAGTGACGAGGCTGATATTCTTGGATTGATGATTGACGAATACGAAAGAAAACTACTCACGTATTGATGCTCCGGATCCGATTGAGGCAATTAAAATCCGCATGGAGGAAATGCAACTCAAACAGGTTGATCTTGCAGATGTAATTGGCGGTACAAATAGAGTTTCAGAAGTGCTAAACCGTAAACGAAAACTCACCGTTGAGATGATTCGTAATCTTACCAAAAGATTAAGCTTGTCACCTGGACTATTAATCCGGGACTACAAACTGGCTGGATAAGGGCAGTATAACATTTTAATAGTTAGCCTGACATAAAAATAATAATGGCCTAAACATAACAGGTCGGTATATGTCATTGGCTTCCCGCACCGCACCACGAGTGCAAAAACACCCCGACCTTCACTGCGTTCGGTACGGGGCACGGCGCGCCACCGCGACTCTGCGCCAACGCCACATACCGCCGAACGTTAGGTTTCAGCCTGCACCATACTGAAAAATCCTACTACAATACATAAAAAGCAGGCCGGTGCATCAAAGAGAAAAACCAGAGGAGAAGCAAAAGTCTTACAGGTATTAGTTATTTTTAGACCATGGATACATACATAACGATGCTCAGGGGCATTAACATGACCGGGCATAATACAATCAAGATGAACAGGCTTGCAGATATGTTCAGGCAACTCGGATATACTGACACAGAAACTTACATTCAGAGCGGGAATATTGTTTTTACATGTCACAACGGGAATATTGACGATGTTTCTTCAGGGATCCGGAAGGCCATTCTTTCTGAATTCAACCTCAATATCGCTGTAATAATCCGTACCTCGGATGAAATGAAAAAAATAATCTCTGCCAATCCTTTCCTAGAAGAACCCGGCTTTAATCCTTCAAAAATGGCAGTGCTTTTTCTTGAGCATAAGCCATCGGATGAACAAGTACTGAAAGTTGCAGGTATTGATTACCCTCCCGACAAATTCCATATAAACAGCAGTGAGATATACGTTTACTGTCTGAACGGTTTTGGGAAAACAAAGCTATACACAAATTTCTTTGAAGCTAAAATGAAAGTGACAGGTACAGCCCGAAACTGGAGAACAGTAAACAAGCTCCTAGAAATGGCTGACAAAAAACACGACCTGGAGAAAACATAGAAATGAGAAAATATTAAAAAGAAAATAAAGGCCGAAAACCTAACACGGACAATATGGGTAAGTTGTTTCTCATGCTTTTTGCTTTTGCTCCTGCACCCATGATAAATTCGTAATGTTCCGCACCCGGATTCGCTCATCTACACGCAATTTAAATCTTGCACCGGGAGAAATTCGCGGCTAAAGTTCCGGGACACTACACGGTGCTGTCGTCGGGTAACACAACCTCCCCATATTGCCGGGCCGTTACCTGCAAGGCTAAGTTGAGTTAACACAAAGTAGGTTTTTGTGTTGTATATTTGTAAAAAATGGTAGTCATGGATTTACAGACAAGAAAACTCAATGCAATTGAATATATAGCCAGCCTTGATGATGAAAGCATATTCAACAAGATTGAGCTGACTATTCTAGAAAACAAAGTCCGGACTGAAAGGAAATTGAACCCTTTTACACAGAAACAGTTAATTGAAAGGGCTGAAAAATCGAACCGAGATTATAAATCAGGCAAATACAAGACTCAAGAAGCCTTAGAGAAAGAATCAGAATCTTGGTAGCTCCATGAAAAGCATCTGGACTGATTTTGCCGCCAATTCACTCCTTGAAATTTACCAATTCTACAAAGAATCTGCTAGCATAAACGTCGCTCTCAGAATTCGTTCAAGAATTTTCTTTGCTACCAGACAACTGATCAAACATCCATTATCGGGGCAATTAGAAACTAATCTTCTTAAAGTTGGTGAAGAACATAGATACCTGGTGGAGGGTAACTATAAGATCATCTACAAAAGAGTCACAGAGGGTGTTTTAATAACTGATGTATTCGACACCAGACAAGATCCACGTAAAATTCATAAAAGAAGTAATAAGCCCAGCAGGTAACAGGTCGGTATATGTCATTGGCGCTCCGCACCGCGAGAACTTTCTGGCTAAAGAGGACTGTTAAGTGGTCAGCGGTGCGGCCCGCCCCGGCTCCCGCCAGGCACCCCTCCTGGCGTCACGGTTTTTGCACGGTGACGTGAACGCCAGCCGAACAAAATCCTGTTGGTGGTTTAAGACCCTGTAATGCGGCTGGCGGCCGCAGTTTGAATGGATATTTTCTGCCCTCTATCTAGAAGGCAAAAATACGTGCCACCCCCACTCTGCGCCAACAACACATACCGCCGAACGTTACCACACATTTTGAAAAAAAGACTATGAATTGCAATTTTAATTTATTGTACGTATATTTGTACTCATAAACGTACAAAGAATTTATATTATGCTAACAGCTACTATTTCGGATTTTCGAAAAGATATTAAGAGATATCTTGATCGTGTGACTGAGAATTTTGACACCTTGATTATTAACAGAGGTAAGGATAATGGAGTTGTAATCATGTCATTAGATGAATATAATTCACTAAGGGCAACCCATCATGAATTTTCATCCAAGGCTAATGAAAAGAGACTTGATTCAGCAATAGAAAAATTAAAGACTGGCAAATCATTTAATAAGGATCTTGTTGAATCATGAAATATGTTTTCGTAGATGAATCCTGGGAGGATTATTTATACTGGCAAAAGACAGATAAAAAAATGGTTACTAAAATAAATAATCTTTTAAAAGATATTTCACGCACTCCCTTTTCGGGAATTGGAAAACCTGAGCCATTAAAGTTTAAATATAAAGGTTTTTGGTCGCGTAGAATTGATGGAGAGCATCGATTAATTTACCGAATGAAAGACGATGAAATACAAATTGCTAAATGCAGATTTCATTATGATTAAGAATAAAAACGTGTGGTAACAGGTCGGTATATGTCATTGCCTCTCCGTGGCGCGACAATTGGGTAACTAGAGAGGACCGTTTTGTGGCTGGCGCCACGGCCCGCCCCGGCTGTCGCCGGGGGACCCCCTCCTGGCGTCACGGTTTTTGCACGGTGACGTGAACGCCAGCCGAACAAAATCCTGTTGGTGGTTTAAGACCCTGTAATGCGGCTGGCGGCCGCAGTTTAAATGGATATTTCTGCCCTCTATCTCGAAGGCATAAACGCGTGCCACCCCGACTCTGCGCCAACAACACATACCGCCGAACGTTATATGTAAGGTTCTAGACACCTGCCAATTAGACTATCATGACAATCACCCTACATATAACGCACAAAAGCCAAATTCAATACATATGTCAGGACCTCCCAACGCACAAGCAAGAGTTTGGCAGCCGCCACCGCGATACCCGACGCTGCTGCCAAACACATGCTTTTTTACCGACTCAAGACAATATCTTGACGATGATTCTGTAACTTTAAGATTTTAATCAGGAAAAATTAAATGTAATACCTTCGTTTTTATAAAACTAGAAATAAGTATAAATAACCATTTTTGGATGAAAAGCGACGAACAAATTGATAGTTGATCTGTTTACCAAGATGTTTACATTTTGTTTGAGTTTCGTCTAAGTCAGAAATAAACGCCACAGTGGCGTTTACACAATCGTTAGCTATCATGCTAGGTAACCTCATAGAATCATTAAACAATAATTAATTTATAATTTAAACATTAAAAAAAATGAAAGACAGAAAACAAATTTCAAAAAACGTCCTATCCGTTTTGCTGATTTTAGTTGCTATTTTAAATTCAACTTTATCAGTCAATGCACAAAACAAAAAGCCCAACATCCTTATTATTTGGGGCGATGATGTGGGCATGTGGAATATAAGTACCTACCATCGAGGCATGATGGGTGGAACTACACCTAATATTGATAAAATCGCCACCAATGGGATAACATTTATGGATCACTATGCTCAGGCTTCCTGCACCGCGGGTCGTGCTGCATTTCTTACGGGTCAATATCCAATGCGCACCGGGTTAAGTTCTGTTGGATTGCCTGGAGCACCTGAAGGTATTCAGAAATCAGACCCAACGATAGCTGAATTATTAAAACCCCTGGGATACAAAACCGGCCAATTTGGAAAAAATCATTTGGGCGATAGAGATGAATTTTTACCTACAAACCATGGCTTTGATGAATTTTACGGAATACTATATCATTTAAATGCCGGGGAATATGTAGAACAATCAGAATATCCTAAAGACCCTGCAGTATTAAAACAACACGGACTTGATAAGCAAAGAGGAATTGTTCATTCATGGGCAGGAAAAAGTGAGGTGAAGAATTTAGGTGATTTTGGACAGGAAGCACAGCGTAATCTGGATCAAAATGTTCTTGTAGAATCCAAACGATTTATTAGAGAAGCTGTAGCTAAAAACGAACCGTTTTTTGTTTGGCACAATACCACCCGAATGCACTACAAAACCAACTTATCTAAAAAATACGATGGTGTAACCGGGTATGGTATTTATGCAGATGGTATGAAAGAGATGGATGATATTGTTGGTGAGTTAACAAGTTTATTGGAAGAATTGGGAGTAGCTGATAACACGATCATTATGTTTGCTACAGATAATGGAGCAGCGTCCAACTCATGGCCCGATGGAGGCAACCAGCCATTTAGAGGAGAAAAAGGAGCTGGAGGCTGGGAAGGTGGATTCAAAGTACCTTGTGTAGTGCAATGGAAAAACCATATTCCGGCAGGTTATACCACGGGTGAATTTATCACAATGGAAGATTGGATGCCTACCTTATTGTCGTGGGTAGGTGGCGGAGATGTTAAAGCTGATCTACTGAAGGGTAAAAAAATAGGAACAATGAATTACAAAGTTCATTTGGATGGTTACGATCAAAGTGACATGATTTTAAATAAAGGAAAAACCAAACGTGAAGAATTCTTTTATTTTACTGAAAGCAAATTTCACGGTGTCCGTTATAAAGACTGGAAAGTCTTATTCATCGATCAGGAAAAGTGGTTTAGGTCACCACAAACACCTTTATCTTCTCCTTATGTCATCAACTTAAAACAAGATCCATTTGAGCGAATGACGGAATCAAGAGGATATGACGAATGGGCTGAGAATAGAAGTTGGGTTTTTGGACCTGCTGGAACCATTGTTGCCAAATTTGTGCAATCATTTAAAGATTTTCCGCCAAGTCAGGCAAGTATGTCTCTTGAAGTTGGAAACCTTTCAGAGATGATAAAACCTGCAGATCATTAATACAGAATGTAAATAAAGAATACAAAGGACCGTATCATCCTTTTAAGTGCCGTAAGGATTTAGGGTAACTTACAGGATGATATGGTTTTGCCCAAGAGTGTGATTAGCATTTATTAAAATTTCTATTCAAAAATATTTTGTACAAGAAAAAGCACGAACCGCTAAAAGCACCAACAAGAAATTGGTGGTTCAGTGGTTAAATGAAGCTTTGTGCTTCGTACCAAGTTTTGTGGTGGCAGAGAGTTTAGTGCTTCAAAATCGCCAACTTGACAATTTTATCGTGACGAGACAACTCCTGCCAATCTACCAGGACTCAGCCGTCTGGACAGCTTTATCGTGACACGTAAATCCTGCCCACTTACCGGGACTGTGCAAAAACACATGCCAACCCTGACACAGACGGCAACTCCCCATACCACCGGGCCGTTGTGCTGAATGCCAAAACACATCTGATAAATATTATTTAAGTATACTTGCAGTATATACATATTTTATATACCTTTGTGGAATAATATATGTGACATGAAAACGGTATCATTAAAAATTGACGATTCGATCTTCGGAGAAACTGAGAATATTCTCTCCAAGATTAAGAAACCTAGAAATAGGTACATAAATGAGGCTCTGGAATATTATAACAAAATTCAGAGGCGTAAAATCTTAGAATCAAAACTCAAGGAAGAATCTGCCCTAGTAAAAGACGAGTCACTTTCCGTACTTAATGAATTTGAGGAGATAGATTATGCAAGTTAAAAGATTTGAAATCTGGGTGGCTGATTTAAACCCTCAAATAGGTACAGAACCAGGTAAGACAAGGCCTGTGCTTGTCGTACAAACAAATCTTCTGAATAAGATACCTCACGCTTCAACGATAATATGCCCTCTAACGACAAATATTCAGAAAGAATCTGAAATCTTAAGAGTTCATATTAAAAAGGGTTCTGCAAATCTTGACGAGAACTTCGACATAATGATTGATCAGGTGCGGGCAATTGACAATAAACGACTAATTATAAAACTTGGGGAATTACCTGAAAGTCTTTCCAATAACGTCAAAGAGAACCTAGCCATCATTCTTGATTTAAACTAAGGCACTCAGCACAACAGGTCGGTATATGTAATTGCCTTCCTGCCAGCGGGTCAAACATCAAGGTATAAATCCTTCCTATTCCCCTGTCCGGGCCGCTCCGGCACCGCCGGGGTCTCCCTCCTGGTGTCACAGCCTGCCCCGATTTATCGGGGGTTTTTGCCAACGCGAGAGTAAAGAAAACAACATCTTAACCTTGCACCGCACCACGAGTGCAAAAACACCCCGACCTTCACTCCGTTCGGTACGGGGCACGGAGTACCACCGCGACTCTGAGGCAACGCCACATACCGCCGAACGTTATAGCCAATGTTCTGCAATCCCAAATAAACCTGCAAAATTTGATTTTAAATATAGATCTTTGAATTAACAAGGGTTAGAATGAAATTTAATCCAGCTATAGGATGAATCTAGAAACAATGCTTACTCCTCACCCTTCAGCTACACTTGAATACTGGTTCTACAAAGTTAATTCGGATCCAGTTGCACTGTTGGTAGATTGGATTGCCCAACGCAATGTCAATCAAAATTGGATCAGGATTAGTATCCATTCACCTCACAACAGAGAAGTACTTTTTGAGAAATTAATTGAATTAATGCCGAAGGACAACTTTCTCACCATGAAACATACGGTTGGACATCTTGGTGATGTAGCATGGGAATTAGATATAGATCCTGGAAAAGATTTGATCAAACCAGACATATTTCCTGCTGGACTATTACGGATGACCGATTTATTGCTAGTGAGTGCACCGCAGGCTAGTTTCACCGGGTGGATACAGCATGGAAAACAACGGTTCAACCTACAAAATTCTCTGGGAAATGATATCCCATTACTGGGGGCGTCGACTGGCATTGGACTGGTGGTGGGTCTCAGCAAATCAGTTCGATAAGAAAGGTGTATCTGTAGAATGTTCTTTTTTTCATACTACCCTTTGGGGGACTGCCATAAAATCTGGATTTGCTTATTTACATTTACGTCAGCAGGATAAAAAGGAATTTGTGATGGCACCCTTCGGCCTAGCATCTGTAAAGGGCACTCCTGAAAACTTTCAATTGGAGATAAAGCGCATTGGCAAAGAGTCTGTTACACTCACATGTTCAGGTAGTGATTATGGGCATTTTGGTAACGGAATAATCAATACTTTGAAAGGGAACTTGAAAATATTTCTAGGTAAAGAGCTGATCGCACAAGCATTTGGAACTGCTGCACTTGAGCATCGTGCTGCCAAATAAGAATTTCAAATAACACACTGGCTATAACACGGTCAATGAAGTAAATAGGCTTGTCACGGTTTTTGCTTTTACTCCTGCCACCAAGACAAATTCATAATGCCTATACCGCGAACGCGCCATTGGCTGTCTTATCATTTCTACACCTGGACAAATTCCCTGCCACTTACAATCCTTGTATCGCGACGCTCGTAATGTCCACAAACCTTGTACCCGGACTGCAAAAACACGCGCCATACCCTCCTTTTCCGGCCGAAAGAAGCATTCTGCTAAATAAACGAGATCGGGGGTTCGGCCGGAATGCGTCGGGTAACGCTTACTCCCTCAACCGCCGGGCCGTTAGTGGTGATTTTTTGTCCACATAAGACAACTTTCTTAGGACAAATTTGTTTAGAATTAATAAACATTGAGACCAATGACAAAGACTAAACCTTCAACAGTTGACGAATATATAAACGCAGCCCCTCCTGACGCCCAGGAAATGTTACGGGAAATTCGATCCCTTTTAAAGAAGGTTGTTCCAAATGCCATTGAGATGATTAAATGGGGTTATCCTGTACTTTTTGAAAAAAGAATCCTCTTCTCTTATTCTGCCTTTAAGAACCATATTAACTTTATGCCGACTGGCCCAGCCATAAAACCTTTCGAAAAAGAGTTATCAATTTATAAAACTGGCAAAGACACTATTCAGATTCCTTATGATAGACCGCTTGCAAGTTCTCTCATACGGAAAATTGCCGAATATAGAGTAAAGGACGTAAGAGAAAATGATGCAAAATGGATGTACTAAAATCACTTGAGAATGCAAAGTAAAAAACCAGAAAACCTTAGAGACGGTGACATATGTACGTTTATCAGTGGAGTACATACAGGAAAGTCAGGGACAGCTAGAGATATAAACACAAACAAATCAGGACATATTACAATCACAGTTGTACAGAAAGATCGATCATGATTTAAAACTTTAGGAAAAAACGTCACTGTACTTGACAAGAAATAAACAACGAACCACTAACACGGACAATATGGGTAAGTTGCTTGTCACACTTTTTGCCTGGTGACGTGAACGCCAGCCGAGCAAAAACTGGGAGTGGTTTATCAGCCCGAACGCTTTTCTTCTTTTTAACCTTCTACAACCATTTCGGGCTCGGCTGGCCATACTAATTCGTTTAACATTTTAAACCCGGATACGCGCATCTACACCCAATATAAATCCTGCACCTTGACTAACTTCTGGCTCCTGGATAAATTGTATCGCGACACTGTGCCAGTGCCCGATACCAAATTTGTAACCGGGGATAAATTCGCGGCTCCGATCAAACTTGTACCGCAATCTCGCCAGTACGCAATAAAATTCGTACCATGATGGCAAAAAGTGCGCCATACCCTCCTTGCACCGTGACAGTTTTCTGGCCCCGCTACCGCGAGGTATCAGGACCCTAACCGGTGCTTGCGTCGGGTAACAGCCATCGCCGCATTCCGGCTCCTCGCTATTCCGACATAACATGTCGGAACTTAACGCTCGGCCCTCCATATTGCCGGGCCGTTAGCTGCAAGCGGAAGTCACGTAATATTATATCCTATTTGTTACGTATTTTAAAATAATTACGTATATTTGCAGTAATTAAATCACGTAGAAATGGACACAAAACTTACACTCAATGTAGACAGCGAGTTAGTCCAGAAGGCTAAATCGTACGCAAAAGATAAAGGGCGGAGTCTTTCTGACCTGGTTGAAACCTATTTCAAAGCTTTAACACATAGAAAAGCTATCACTGATAATGAGTTGACTCCAAAAGTAAGATCATTACACGGCTCTTTTAAAGTGCCTCAGAACTTTGATTATAAGAAAGAATTATCCGATCAACTGACCAATAAATACCGCTAGAATGGTAAATGTATTTATTGACACAGATGTCATTGTTGGCTTCCTTACTGATAGAAAGCCCTTTTCGCTTGAATCTGCCAAAATCTTTTCATTGATAGATCAGAAGAAAATCAAGGGTTATGTTTCATCCCTTTCATTCAGTAACCTCTATTACGTTCTCAGGAAGTTTGGAACCCATAAAAAGGTTATCAGTAGCCTTCAGGATTTATCTGAACTGGTAGATATTCTGAAAGTTGATAGTGATATTGTCAAGTCGGCGCTTATCTCTGATTTTAAAGACTTTGAGGATTCCGTTGAATATTTTGCAGCACAAGAACATAAAAGGTAGATTGTATAATCACAAGAAATATTAAAGACTACAAGGATAGTTCTCTACCTGTTATGACACCGGAAACATTTCTTGTCACATTTGAAACCACCGCCAGCAGCTAACAGGTCGGTATATGTCATTGCCTCCACGTACCGCGACTGGTTTTTGCGCGATGATCCGACAGATCAGCACACCAAAACCAGTTGTGCTTTATCGGCCCGGCTTTGCGGCTATAGCCGCCGGGCAAAAACCATTGCGCGGTACGGCCTTCCCCGGCTCCCGCCGATGACTCTCTCCTGGTGTCACAGCCTGCCCCGATTTATCGGGGGTTTTTGCCAACGCGAGAATAAACAATGAATCGCATAATCCTGCATCGCACCACGAGTGAAAGCCCCGACCTTCACCCAGTTCGGTACGGGGCACGGCGCGCCACCGCGACTCTGCGCCAACGCCACATACCGCCGAACGTTAGCCACTTATTTGAAATAGCAGTCCAACCCTGATTGTATTTATTTATCGAACATCTAAATTTTAAGTTTCGCATTTCGTGATTTTCAGCACATCGCATAAAAGCAAATACATATTGATTTTCCATTTCAATCTCTTTACCTTGTTGTATTAGTTCCAATGCTTTATTTGCCATTTTAGGACGTAAAACGAGTGGCTAACACACGGTCATCAACAATATTTGCCGTGCCTTGTTGATAATTTTCATTCACTAATTTTGTAATTTGCTTTTTTATTTTAAATTTATGATGCAAGTACTGCTGATACCGTCAAATGCTACCTGCAACCCTATAAACGAGAATAACTTATACATTAACAATTTAAAATAGATAATAGATGAAAAATCAAATTACATCAATGATGATTGCAATTGTAGTTTTATCGCTAACTGCATGCACCGGCAATCAATCAATTAAAACAAGCGATTCTTTGTCAACATTATCCATCGACTCAGTAAAAGCAATTGCTAAAGAAGCATACATTTATGCTTATCCAATGGTGGATGGCTACCGGATTGAATATGCATATTTCATCGATAAAACTAATCCGGAATACAAAGGCCTCCCGAATACAATGGTAAATATGGCACACGTGTTTACTCCGAAGGATAAGGCTGTACAAACACCTAATTCGGATACACCTTACTCGATGGCAGGTTTGGATCTGCGTTCTGAGCCCATGTTGCTGACAGTTCCTGAAATTGAAGAAAACCGTTATTTCAGCTTCCAACTTGTAGACCTCTATACACACAATTTCGATTACATTGGGAGTAGGACCACTGGTAATGATGGCGGGGTTTTCATGATTGCCGGGCCAAACTGGAAAGGAGAAATACCAGAAGGCATTACGAAAGTATTTCGTGCTGAAACAGAATTTGTTGTAGTTATTGGAAGGACGCAACTTTTAAATAAAGATGACCTTGACAATGTTAGAAAAATCCAGGATAGTTATGTTTTGCAACCACTTTCTGATATTTAGGCACTGCTTGCTCCCGGAAAATCCCAAGGCTATTGATTATCAAGCGCAACTTACTCCGGAATTGAAAAATAAATCCTTTGAAGTCTTTTTGCTATTATACCACCACTTTCTTCCGACTTGGAAAAAAAGTCAATCGAGACTTTCAATGTTTTAAACTTCCTTCTTCAGTTTTGCCCAACAGTTCCAAGCGAAAAGAACTGATGGCAAGGTTTGCTACGATTGGAATTGGTGCCGGTAATAAAATTGACACAACACAGTTATCCCCTGAAGTTATTGCAGCATTGAAAGAAGGTATACATGAAGCCTGGGCACAGGATTTTGCAAAATTCAAACAACAAGTAGATGAAGGAAAAGTGACTTCGGTAGATGTATTTGGGACACGTGAATACCTGAAGAACAATTACCTCTATCGTATGGGTGCAGCTGTTTTAGGTATTTATGGAAATTCGAAACAGGAAGCCATGTATCCGTTTTATTCTTTGGATGCAACAGGTCAAAATTTAAATGGTGCGGATAACAATTACACCCTTCACTTTAATGCTGACGAATTACCTCCGGTCAATGCATTCTGGTCATTAACAATGTATGAATTACCATCGAGTCTGTTGGTAGACAATCCAATTAATCGTTACCTGGTTAACTCTCCCATGTTACCCGAATTTAAACGCGATAAGGACGGTGGAATTACATTTTATATCCAGAACGCTTCTCCGGGAAAAGACAAAGAGTCAAATTGGTTACCTGCACCAAAGGGACCCTTTATGGCGGTTTTAAGATTGTATTGGCCAAAAGAAAGTGCTTTGAATGGTTCATGGAAAAACCCTCCGATGCAGCTAGTTAAATAGGTTGGCTACTTACTTATTTTGTTTAAGGTTAAGCACCAATATTAACAATAAGCATCGTATTGGTATTTCGAAGAATCTTTGTCACTTAAATTTCAATTATAAAAACTATAAAATACAGACAAAAGGGTAGCAGGTAACATCACCTATACGCAAGCAGGGGTTTTGTGCTTCGTAGGACAGGAAAGTGGTAAAATTTAAAGTTCAGTTCTTCGCAGGAAGCTCAGTGGTTAAAATCCCTGCCTGCGTATAGCTGAGAACCGTTATAGGCAAGCTATTTTGCTGCCAGGACAGTTCCTCTCGACGATAAAAAAGATACTTCTACCGAGACTCCTTAATATTGACATGGCAATCTTGTGCCTTTTGTCGGGACTTTGCCTGCGCACACAAAATTTAAAACTCCGACAAAACCCTTGGCACACACTTATAAGCCCCCACTGTCCGCCCCACTAAACCAAAGGCTTGCAAAAGAGTGCAATTTTCAATTCAATCTTGATAATTATCCTGATTTCCAGCGATTTGCATTTATTCAAATCACTTTTATCCTGTATAATAAAAAGTATGTATATATTTGCATACCAAACGGTCGGTTTATGAACAACACGAAGGAACATATCCTTAAAACGTCTTTGCTGCTCTTTTTACAAAAAAGCTACAAGGACGTAACAATGAAAGACATTGTAGAAAAAACGGGACTCTCAAAAGGTGCATTTTACCATTATTTTACAAGTAAGGAAGAGCTTTTTAAGGAAATAACTGATTATTTTCTCTCAATTGGAAAGATTGATTACAGCTTATTCAGTAAGGATTCTTTAAATGAATTTTATCACCAATACGCAGCTTCATTAGGACAATCCTTTAAGAAAATGATGGAGTTTGTTAATGATAATTCAAATGAAAATAATGCCTTTAATTTCTTTTTTATCATGTTTGAAGCAGCAAGTCGGCTTCCTGATCTTTTAAAAATTGAATTAGAACTTCATAAAAAGGATGTTGCAGCGTGGGGAAAAATTATAAAGCACTGCTCGTAAAAAGGGTGAAATAGAATCTAACGCTTCTGATGAACAGATTGCCGAAATGTTTTTGTGCTGTATTGATGGTGTATCATTGAGAATGGTTAATAACAATCGTTTGAACTATCTTAGAAAGGATATGATCAAAATGCTTGATTGCCTATATGATGGACTAAAAACATGACATTTAACTTTTTATGATCTAAATGATTGGTATTTATAAGCTTACTTTTAAATGTGAATACAAGAAACAATTTTGTTATGGATGAGATTATTAAAACAGAAAATATATCAAAGTGTTACGGTGATGTGCATGCTGTTTCAGATCTATCTCTGAATGTCAGAAAAAGCGAAATCTACGGCTTTCTGGGACTTAATGGGGCTGGAAAAACAACAACTATTCGCATGCTCCTTGGAATGATACGGCCCACTTCCGGTACAGCTTTCATTTACGGTAAAAGGGTTTATGCTGACAACCATGAGTTATGGAAAAACATTGGTTCTCTTGTAGAGATACCTTATTCATATCCTAATCTTACCGTTCACGAAAACCTCGATATAATTCGTCGTTTGCGTTTCATTTCAGATAAAGGTTCTATTGAAAAAGTCATTGATAAACTTCGGTTAGCTTCTTATAAAAACATAAAAGCTAAGAATTTATCGCTAGGAAATGCTCAACGCCTTGGACTTGCAAAAGCAATGTTACATAATCCTGAAATATTGATTCTGGACGAACCCACTAATGGTTTAGATCCTGCCGGAATTTATGAAATCAGGGAAATGTTAAGTGATTTGGCAACAAACCATGGTGTAACCATCTTTATTTCCAGCCATATTCTTGGAGAAATATCCAGGTTTTCAACACGTATCGGAATTATTCATGAAGGAAAATTAATACAAGAAGTTGATACCAGCCAATTGGACAAACTTTGTAGAAAACATCTTTTAATTAATGCCAGAGACACAAAAGTAGCACGTTCAATACTTATTCAAAATGGTTTTAATGCATCCGAAACGAAAGATGGAATAATAGAGATATTAGATGAAGATGCCATAAGAAAGCCTGAAAATATTGCCACAGTGATGGTCAACGCAGGTTGTCCTCCAACTTTATTGCAGGTCGAAGAAGAAGACTTAGAATCCTATTTTTTAAGAACTATCGGAATAAATGGAGGGTTAAATGAAAAATATTAAAGCAACTTTTATAACAGAATGTATAAAACTGCGAAGATCAAGAATCTTCTGGATTACCATAATTATTTTCATCATCATTCCACTTATGATGGGCTTAATGATGTTTGTGGCAAAAAATCCCGAAATGTCTGCAAAGCTGGGTATGGTTGGAACAAAAGCGACATTATTCGGAAGGAATGATTGGTCGGGATTTTTGGGACTATTGATTCAATCTTTAGCAACAATAGGATATATTGGCTTCGGCTTTGTTACCAGTTGGATTTTTGGTCGTGAGTTTTCTGATCGCACTTTAAAGGACATTCTTGCATTACCGGTCTCTCGTTCTTCAATTGTCAGTTCTAAATTTATCATCATATTCTTATGGTGTGCCTTACTGACTTTGATTTTATACTCTGTCGGGCTTTTAATCGGAAGGGCTATTGATATTTCTGGCTGGTCAATACAGGTCTTTTCCCAATTCACAGAAAAATTCTTCATAACTTCCTTTCTTACATTTCTACTTTGCACCCCCGTTGCCTTTTTTGCCAGTTATGGAAGGGGGATAATAGCTCCTATCGGCTTTCTGATTCTTTCATTGGTAATGGCCCAGTTTATCGGTTTAGTTGGTCTTGGACCCTATTTCCCATGGGCAATTCCGGGCGTATATACTGCACCTTCCGGAACCCAAGGAATGCAATTAGTATTAAGTAGTTACATTATTCTTGCTTTCACATGTGTTTTTGGATTTGCTGGAACTATAGCTTGGTGGCGCTATGCAGATCACCATTGAAAAATAATGCTCATCTCTGCCGTTAGTAACGCAAAACGTTAATGATAATATCATTGGGATCAAAGGAGACCTAGAAAATTTGGAATGGTGAACGGGGTAGAAACATGCCTCCAGAAATCGAGGTGACCGGAAGACGAAAATAAGAATGTTAAATAACTCTCAAAATCTAAACGACCTTAGAATTCATCCCTCCAATAAACCAGAAAAGCTAAGTGGCAAAGTAAATAACCTGTACAGCATCCGAATAAATGGCCAATGGAGGATTACTTTCCGCAGGGATGACGGTGTGGCAAAAGAAGTAACAATTATTGATTATCATAAATGAAAGAAATAGAAAGATTATCAAATATACACCCGGGCGAAGTGCTACTTGAAGAATTTCTGAAGCCCATGAACATTTCTGCTTACCGACTCTCAAAAGATATTGGAATACCACAGACCAGAACTTCTGAGATTATCAAGGGACTCAGAAGAATAACCGCAGATACTGCTCTCAGACTCAGTTACTATTTCGGTAATTCAGCCAAATTCTGGCTTGGACTTCAGAATGATTATGATTTAGAAGAAGAAAAAGCCAGAAAAGAAGAATTCAAAAGCATCAAAAAGGCCAAACAACACGCAGTGTAACAGGTCGGTATATGTCATTGCCTCTCCGTACAGCGGCTGGATTTTGCGCGCTAATCTAAAAGAACAGCACGCCAAAACCCGTTGGTGCTTTATCGTCACCGCTATGTGGCTTCGTCGCCTGGCAGAAACCATTGCGTGGTGCAGCCCAGCCCCGCTCCCGCGGGGCACTCCCTACTGGTGTCACAGTCTGCCGGGGCGGCAGCCGGGAACCCTCCGTGGTTCAACCGATGCATGAGGAGGAGGCCATCCACACGATTAGCAGGCTACATCATGCCAGACTGCTTATTATAATAATTCGTGCTTTCGAATATCTTGTCAGCGTTGGCAGCAATAAAGCCTGAATACTGTATGCCATCGGGCTGGTTGTACCGAAGGGTAAACTCATAGAAGCACGATGGTATCTCATATACCCCGTCAGTAAATTCAACAGGCTGAATCTCAGCCATTGTTGCAGACTGCTCCAGCAGCTCTGCGGGGGTTCCATAGATTTCTCCGCCGACAGTAGTCATGAGATAGCCATTTCCTTTCACAAATTCATTGACCTCCTGCAGAGTCAAGAACTTCCTAAGCTCATTGACTTTAACGGCAAAATGGTTGGCCCGGTAACCATACACAAGCAGCCATGCTGCATATTCAGACTCTTCGCGAAGCCGGTTGTAGGTGGCAAAGGAAATCTTACCCCATACGCTGCCTCCGTAAACCAGGGCAGGATCAGCGTAGGCGCTGTCGGCCGGTTTGTTAAGGCAGTTCCGGATGGTTGTTTGCAGAAAATCACTGAACTGATCCGTAAGCAACTCACTGATAAAAACCTTGGGTGCCTTCGGGTCACTTTTGTGCTCAAAATGCATCCCTCTCAGCTTTTTGATCTTAAACTCGTAGTTCCCCCTCGCCTCATACCCGTTTTCGATAAATAACCGCGAGATTACATCTATATTCATTTCTGGGATCATCGAATGTTCTCAGAGCAATATGGTCATGCACAACCTCTCTCGCCACTGGCTGTAAGAAGATTATAAATCCGCTTTGCATGTGGATTCTCAGTAGAAAAGCGATTCCAGAACCGTTCAAATATCATTGATGTTTCCATATCTCATTGTTTTTTACCAACCAATATCACAAATCTAAATCAAATCCGGAAACCCGGTTAGCATTCATGATTAATATTTTGTTCCTAAACAGATACAGCCAAACACTATGTGTCATGGCATCATATTTGCGGCAAATTTATTGACCTAAATCCTAATTCAACCTTTCTCCCACGCAAAAAAATGGTGTAAGCTGGCAGGTACAAAATCCCGCAATCCCCCCTGCTCCTGCCTCAACTGTTAAATCCAACTGAACAATGAACACCCAGAATCAGCGTATCGCAAAAATGATTTTCGCCTCGGGTTTTCCTTTGTATCTTGCAAATGTGGAGAAGGTTTTGGGAAGCGCGTAGAGCGTGTTTGGATATTGCTACTTTCAGCCAAATCAAAGAATGTAATTTCCAAAATTCAACCGAGATAAAAATGAATAATATAGATTATGTGCACCGCGAACCTCCGTCCTTTGAATCAAAACTGATACAGGCCATCAGTGGGCTTGTCAGGAATGAAAAGGAGAACGGAAGAGAAAATGATTACAGACAGTTATTCCAAAGATCCGGCGGAACTGCCTAAATCATTATGGAGGAACTTTGATATCCGGGAAACTGAACAATCCGGCAGAAAGGTTTGGACCCTTTCTCCAAAAGATTGTAAATCTGAAATTGTTATACTATATCTCCATGGTGGTGCATATATGGGTAATATCCTCAGCCTGCACTGGGACTTAATCAAGGAATTAGTCAAGAAGACAGGTGCAGAGATAGTTGTTCCCGACTATCCATTGGCACCGGACGCAACATACCGGGAGGCTTATAGTTTTGTTGGAGATTTATATGCAAGACTGACAACTGATTATCCTACAAAACGCATTGTTTTCATGGGTGACTCAGCGGGTGGAGGGCTAGCTTTCGGGTTTGCACAACAATTAAGGAACGAGAAGAAGAAGCAGCCGGATCAGCTAATTCTTTCTTCTCCTGGCTCAATGTCTCGATGACCCATGCCCGGATAGGCTTAATTGATAAAGAGGATAAATTGTTAAGTGTCGAAGGTCTTAAGAGTGCAGGTCAGAAATATTCAGGAGACCTGGACCTAAAAGACTACAGGGTAAGCCCGCTATACGGTTCCTTGCAGGGGTTGTGCAGAATATCAATTTTTACCGGCACGAATGATATACTGAATGCCGATGCTCAAAAATGCAGGCAGCTTATGACAGATCAGCAAATCAGTTTCAACTATTTCGAGTATCCGAAGATGTTTCATGACTGGCTGCTAATAACACGCTTAAAAGAATCAAGAGACGTGGTTGACAAAGTTTATAAGCTTCTGAATGATTCTGAACGGCAGAAACCTTGATACTCTATAATACTCTTCTCCGGGTTGCCCCAGGTCCCTTATGAAAAAATAAACATATTTGCGCAATGAAACGGTCACCCATTTTTGTTCTCCTGCTCCTTGTTTTACGCCTCATGCACTGAATAACCCCGGACAGGAAGGTCCCGACCTGACCACTTACTGCAATCCCGTTGATATCAGCTACAGGTTTGCACTTGACACGCCATCAAGGAGAGAGGCGGCTGACCCCACCGTAGTGAGATACAAAGACCAATACTTGCTTTTTGCCTCAATGTCAGGCGGTTACTGGCACTCAAGTGATCTGACTGAATGGAAGTTCACAGAGACCTCGCAGATTCCGACGGAGGAGTATGCCCCAACCGCAGTTGTGATGGGTGACACCATTTACTTCCTCGCCTCATCAACCGAAAAGAGCACCATTTATAAAAGCTCCGACCCGCTTTGCCGGAGAGTGGAGCATTGCGGTGGAAGAGCTGGAAACACCCATCTGGGATCCCTGCATTCTTTCTGGATGAGGATAACCGTCTTTTCCTTACTGGGGGTGTTCAAACGTCAATCCAATTTATGGAGTTGAAGTTGATTACCGCAATAATTTCGCCTTTAAAGGTGAGCCCAGGGAACTGATCCGTCCAATCTGCGGTGAGAACGGGTGGGAAGTCCCGGGAGATTATAATACGCTGACGAATAACAACCCGTGGATTGAGGGAGCCTGGATGACAAAGAAGGATGGCAGATACTATCTTCAGTATTCAGGTCCCGGCACTGAGTTCAAAAGCTATGCTGACGGAGTATACGTCTCTGATAATCCCCTGGGACCGTTCAACCTTCAGTCACATAATCCTTTTGCCGGCAAACCGGAAGGATTTGCGTCAGGGGCCGGTCATGGAAGCTCATTCTCTGATAAGTATGGAAACTTCTGGCATATCGGGACAATTACCATATCGCAGAAGCATGTCTTTGAGCGACGGATTCGGTCTATATCCGGCGTTCTGCGATAATGACGGCACATTTTACCAGTATTACAAAATACGGTGATTGGCCGTTGATAATCCTCCGCAGGAGGATAAAGGGGTTTGAGGATATTTTCACCGGGTGGATGCTTCTTTCCTACGGCAAAAAGATGGATGTCTCTTCTTCAGTTGACTCTTTGTCCCCATCCGGCATGACAGATGAAGAGATAAGGACATACTGGGCTGCGGAGACCGGTTCGGACCAGGAATTTGCAGTAATGGATTCTGGCAGTTCATGCCTGGTGTATGCCATCCAGGTTAATTTTGCCGAACACAATACGGAGATATACGGAAGATCGCAGAATCCGGGTCACCGGTATACTGTCTGGCATTCGGATGACGGAGCAGAATGGAACCTGCTGATTGACAATTCAGACAATAAGGCAGACAATACTCATATTTACAAACAGTTAGACAGTCCTGTCACTGCCCGCTACCTGCGAATCAATAACATTGAAGTACCCGGCGGACATTTTGCAATCAGCGGCTTCAGGGTATTTGGAAAAGGGTCCGGGCCCCTTTCCGGGCAGGTCAGCGATTTCAGAGCGGTGAGAGACCAGGAGGACAGACGGAGCGTAAATCTTACCTGGGAGAAGGCGACCGACGCCACAGGATACAATGTCAGTTATGGTACTGACAGGAAGAAGCTGTATCACAACCACATTGTTTATTATGACACTACACTTACCATCAACAGCTTAAGCACAAAGCAGGCTTACTGGTTCACAATTGAATCATTCAATGAAAACGGGATAACCGGCATCAGAAAAATGATAAAGGCTGACTGACCACGTTCCCGAGGCCTTACCACATGTATTTCTGATCCGAATGGTAATAATGATCCGGCTGACTTAACAGCCTCAATTGCCGGAAACCTCCCTCCGTGTTTGAGAATGCATTTACGGCACATCGATGAATACACCGGATTAATTCTTTTTATTCATCGGATTCCCGTAACTTTAGTCTTTGATCATGATCTTTTAGGAGCTAACCAATACCATAAATCTATGAAAAACCCAGGACTTCTTCTGCTTTTCGGACTTTTAGCAGTTTCGTGCAACAGGCCCTCTGGCCAGCAACCAATTACTGCAGGCAACAGTGAGTCAGCCAGGGATGGGGTGTTTATCCACATTACTGAATGCTATGATGATCCCCACAGGGTGCTGATGCCTCTCAAAATGGCGACTATGATGGCTGCCGACAAGGATGTACTGGTTTATATGGACATCCATTCCGTTCACCTTCTGGTGAAGGATGCTGAAGACATCAATTTTGCAGATTTTGAATCAGCGCACACCTACATCAGAAAACTGATTGATATGAAAGTGGGTGTATATGCATGTCCCACCTGCCTCCAGGTAGCCGGATATACACCTGGTGATCTTATGGATGGCGTACAGGTTGCAAATAAGGACAGGTTTTTTGACTTCGCAAAAGGAAGGATCATTACCCTTGATTACTAATATGCCTGACCCCGGAAGGGAATAACCTGAATAAAAATATTATTAACCGCACCAGCCATGAAAAATTGCCAGGCTTTAAAGGATATCATCAGAATAATGGAATTAATTATCAGACAGGCCACCGAAGAGGATTTCCCGGCCATACTTTCACTGATCAAGGAGCTTGCCGCCTACGAGAGAGCGCCCGGAAAGGTTACCAACAGCGTAGAGCAGATGAGGGAGGAGAAGGAGCTATTCAGATGCTTCGTTGCAGAGTCTGGTGAAGGCGAGATTATAGGAATGGCACTATATTTTATGGCCTATTTCACCTGGGTGGGCAAGTCGCTCTACCTTGAAGACATCTATGTTAAGGAGTCGTTCAGGCAGCACAGGATCGGTTCCGCGTTGCTCAGGAAGGTTTTTGAAGTGGCCAGGGCCGAGAGGTGCAGGCGGGTGAGGTGGCAGGTGCTCGACTGGAATGAACCGGCCATAGCATTCTACAGGAAGTGCGGTGCCGAGCTGGATGGTGAATGGATTAACTGTAACTTTGATGAAAAGGGGATAGCCAATTTCAACATATAACATTCTTCATTCAGAACGAACATGAAAAATCCGCGCACAATTACCTTATTACTGATTGTAATGCTGATTCTCCCCCTCTTTGTGTCATTCACAGAACCAGAACCTCAGGAGAAGTGGAAGCTGGTATGGGTTGATGATTTCAGCAGCAAGCAACTTGACTCTGCCAGATGGAATGTACTCATGAGAGAGACAAGCAAGCACAATGAGCTTCGTAATTACATACCCGAAGAAGTTTTTGTAGAGAACGGGCTCCTTAGGATACGGAGCAGCAAAAGAAAATACGGTACGCAGGAGTACACCAGCGGAAGAATTGACACGAGGGGCAAATGCGCACCTGTTTACGGCCGGTTTGAAATAAGGGCAAAGCTTCCAGGCGGACAGGGTATGTGGCCGGCATACTGGCTCTATCCGCAGAACCGTAACTGGCAGATGGAGTACATCATGGCCGAGGCAGTGGCAAACGGGAAGGAGTCGATGATACCTGAGGCACGCCCATGGTACAGCGAGATAGACATCATGGAGTTCCTGGGGCATGAACCGGGCGTGCTTTACGGCACCCTCCACTACTACACCTTCGATGGCCAGAAGAAAACGAGCTCAGGTACATGGCGCAGCGAAACCGATTATTCGGCCGACTTCCATGTGTATGTCCTGGAGTGGAGCCGGACTCCATCCGGTGGTACATTGATGGTCAGCTCATCCACTCCACCACTACAGGGATTCCTCACACACCGCATTACCTGATTCTGAACACTGCCGTTGGCGGCAGATGGCCTGGAAATCCGGATTCAACCACGGTCTTCCCGCAATACCATGATATAGATTATGTTAAGATATATCAGCTCCTTAAAGAATAATAAACCCATATAAGCAGAGGGGAGACACGGCAATGAAGAGTCCAGAACAGGTAACCCTATGATCAGGAAGGAGACAAGAAGAGTAACCGCCTCGAGGCGGTGCCGGGTATAGGCACGGAGCCTGGCGAAGGATCAGAGGATCTCGAAATCAAGACTGTGCTAGATGTGAGAGGCCGTGACCCGGAGGTAATGTACAGTGACCTTTGCAGAAAACGAGGGGTGCATCAGGATCGGTGTGTACTGTATGTCTTCCGTTCCGCAGTCTATTTTGCCGATACCGACAATCCGGATCCGGAACTTGTCAAGTGGTGGAACTGGAAAGACCGCAGGTGACGGCGATTTTTAACTATTGTGCAACATGCATGTTTAATCCCGGGTTCAACGACCCGGGATTTTTCTTAACTTGTGATCCATAACCGAAAAAACAGCCGGCGATTCAACCGGGTTGATCAGGGATCCGCCCGGCAACAGCGGAGCAGGCCTGAGGATTATGATTTTATGAAGCAGACAACAGACCACTCAGCCCTAATTCACTCCTACCTCTCACTGCGTAAATCGGTGGGGTGGATCGGCATTCTTCTTCCCTTTGTTCTGGTTTTCGGCCACATCTGTTATCTATTCGGAGGAGATCGGCTTCTGAACAATCTCAGCGTCTATTATCACACCGGCATGCGCGATTTTTTCGTGGGTGCCATATGCGCGATAGCCCTCTTCCTTTTCTTTTACAGGGGATATGACAGGTGGGACAACATCTCTGCAAATGTGGCAGGTTTTTTTGCACTCGGGATCGCTTTTTTCCAACCGTGAAGGACGGTCCCTGGGATTGGGTGGCATGGGTCCATTTCTATTCTGCCGCCTCTTTCTTTGTAATCCTTGCCCTTATCTCACTCTTCCTGTTTACCCGGGGTGAAAAGCATCCAACAGGCAGGAAGCTGAAAAGAAATACTGTCTACAGGGTATGCGGAATAATCATGCTTGTGGCTCTGGCTGCCATGCAGATTTTTTTCTCTTCTTTTATGAGAACCATGCGGACTCCAGGTTTGTTATCATTGCAGAGACTGTTACTCTTATGGCTTTCGGCATTTCGTGGCTGACCAAGGGAGGAACGCTTTACCCCGATAAACCAAAAAAAACAGATACAATGGAAAAAGAAGAAAATCTCATCAAAGTATTTACCGGTCCTGAACCATCTGCCCTCCTGCTCCTGAAGATGCTGGAAGAGTCGGGGATCAAGGGGCTTGTCAAGAATGACTCGGGTCTTGGATACCTGGGAGGTGTCCCTGCAGCGCTCGACCTTTATATCTTTGAGGCTGACCAGGAGAAGGCCATGCCTCTGGTCATGGAGTTCAGGGAGATGCATAATCCGGAAGAATAGTACAGAAAATAATATCCCTATATGAAAAAACCTTATCTGCTTGCGGTAATTGCCATGTCGGCGGTGGCCGTTTCATGCAACAATTCAAAACAAACAGCTGATATGATTATTACCAATGCCAGGATCTGGACAGGGAATGATAAGCAGCCCGTGGCGGAGTCTATGGCTGTTTCAGGTGACACCATCACAGCCATTGGCGATACGGGTGAGGTGATGAAGCACAGGTCTCCTGAAAGCACGGTCATTGACCTCGGTGGCAGGTTCGTAGCTCCGGGATTCATTGATTCACATCTTCATCTGCTTCAGGGAGGATCAAACCTCGCCTCGGTGCAGTTGAGAGATGCCTCCACTCCGGAGGAGTTCATCAAACGGATAAAGGAGTTTGCCGCCACACAGAAGCCCGGGATATGGATTCTCGGGGGCGACTGGGATGGTATGGGCTGGGAGAGTCTTCCCCGCAGTGAATGGATTGACTCCGTCACACCGGATAATCCGGTCTTTGTCTCGCGCCTCGACGGCCATATGGCACTTGCCAACACACTGGCCATGGAGCTTGCCGGTGTTGACCGCAGGGTTAAGGAAGTTTCCGGCGGAACGATAGAGAGAGACGACCGGGGTGAACTGACTGGCATTTTCAAGGATAATGCAATGGACCTCATCTCTGTCAAAATACCGGAGCAGTCAGAAGAGGAGATTGACCGGGCCCTTGTGGCTGCAATGAATTACCTTGCTTCCAACGGGGTCACATCCGCGCATGCTGTTGATGCTGCCAGTTATGCTGACGGTATAGCACGCGTACGCGCCGGGGGCGGACAGATCACCCGGATCTATTATCTGCAGACCATAAGCAGGTGGAAGGATTTGAAGGAGCAGATTGAGCGCGAGGGCCGCGGAGACAAATGGGTCAGTTCCGGGGGTGTGAAGGGGTTTGTTGACGGCTCACTGGGCTCGCACACTGCTGCCTTCATTGAGCCTTATACTGACCTGAAGACTGATACAGGCCTGTTCGTGAACAGCGAGGAGGATCTCTACAACTGGATATCAGAATCGGATAAGGCCGGGCTTCAGGTGGTGATACATGCAATAGGCGACAGAGCCATAAATTACCTTCTTAATACCTATGAGAGGGTAGCCAGGGAGAACGGGGAGCGCGACAGGAGGTTCAGGATTGAACATTCCCAGCACCTGGCCCCCGGTGATATAAAGAGGTATGCCGAACTGAAGGTAATAGCCAGCATGCAGCCCTACCATGCCATTGATGACGGCAGGTGGGCTGAGGAATACATCGGCCCGGAGCGGGTAAAGACAACCTATGCCTTCAGGTCGTTGCTCGACAGCGGGGCGACACTGGCGTTCGGGAGCGACTGGTTCGTGGCACCGGCGACACCACTGGAAGGAATATACGGTGCCGTGACGCGCAGGACACTTGACGGGAAGAACCCCGAAGGGTGGGTCCCTGAACAGAAGATCACCGTTGAGGAGGCTTTGAAAGCCTATACCATTAACGCTGCCTATGCCTCTTTCGAGGAGGATATAAAAGGAACGCTCGAACCGGGAAAGCTGGCCGACTTCGTGGTGCTTGACCGCGACATTACCAATATTGACCCTGTGGAGATATGGCATATGAAGGTACAGCAGACCTGGGTGGGCGGGAAAAAGGTGTTTGACCGTTCGGGAAACCATTAGCTGAACGGGCCGTGTAGAGAAGCAGGAACTTACTCGTGTAGAGAAGCAGGAACTTACTCGTGTAGAGAAGCAGGAACTTACTCGTGAAGAGAAACAAGAACTTACTCGTGAAGAGAAGCAAGAACTTACTGAGGGCGGCGTTTCTTTTTGCGATGGCGCTGCCGGCATTTAATTGTCAAAACACTGATGCTCAGATGAAAAGAGCAAGAGAATACGGAATAGAGATCGGCATACTGCGTACCGGCAGTTACAATGCCATTACGGATGTGCCCGGCGTGAAGGTGGGTCATGTGACACTGAATGAGAGCGACTCTGTAAAAACGGGAGTCACGGCAATTCTTCCCCATGACGGAAACATATTCCAGCAGAAGGTACCCGCGGGGATCTTCGTGGGTAACGGGTTCGGCAAGCTGGCCGGGTACACGCAGGTGGAGGAGCTGGGCAACCTCGAGACCCCGGTGATACTCACCAACACACTGAGTGTGTCCACTGCCGTGGCGGCAGTGATTGAGCATACCCTCTCGCAGCCCGGTAATGAGGGGGTGACGAGCGTCAACGCAGTGGTTGGTGAGACCAATGACGGCAGGCTCAATGATATCCGGGGAAGGCATATAACCACGGCGCATGTACTGGAGGCTATCAGGAAGGCTGCCGGAGGACCGGTTGCAGAGGGAAATGTCGGTGCGGGCACCGGCACAGTCTGCTTCGGGTTCAAGGGAGGCGTCGGCACTGCTTCGAGGGTACTGCCCGCCACCAGGGGAGGCTACACCGTCGGGGTGCTTGTGCAGACCAATTACGGAGGCATACTGCAGATTAACGGTGTGCCCGTAGGACAGGAACTCGGGCGTTACAGTTTCAGGACCACAGTGAATGAATACAAGGAAGACGGGTCTTGCATGATTGTGGTCATGACCGATGCACCGCTCACCTCAAGGAACCTGAAGAGGCTTGCCGCCAGGGCTTTCGCGGGGATGATGCGGACGGGAGCATCAGGGTCAAACGGCAGCGGCGATTATATCATTGCCGCATCAACGGCCGAAGAACTGCGTATCCCCTACTCTTCAGACTCAATGTACGAGGAGTGGCGAGAGTTGAGGAACGATGAGCTTGACCTGCTGTTCCAGGCAGTTGCCGAAGCCACTGAAGAGGCTATTATCAACTCTCTCTTTGCCGCAGAGACGACAAAGGCCAGAAACGGCATGACCGTAGAAGCGCTGCCCGTGGAGAAGACGATACAGATACTCCGGAAATACAACAGGCTCAAGTAAAAATGATTTCGCTCTCAAGAATTGCAACCCGGGGATTATCTGTCACAAGGGGAATTTCGGCAGCCAGGAGGATTTCAGCTGTTTCGGTTTTTATACTGGCCGTCACCGGGTGTCCGGTGGCAGCGCAGGAGCTCTCTCCGGGGCTGAAACATGATATTGACAGCCTTTACCGGGCCTTTGCCGAAGAGAATCATTTGCCGGGAATAGCATACGGAATAGTCATAGATACTTCTCTTGCCTATGCAGGCGTAACCGGTTATTCGAACCTTACCGACGGCACCCCGGTGACACCATCCACTGCTTTCCGGGCGGCATCAATGACCAAGAGCTTCACCGCTATGGCTGTAATGAAGCTTCGTGATGAGGGGAAGCTGGACCTTGATGACCCGGTTTACCGTTATCTCCCTGAGCTGAAGAATCTCCAATACCTTTCAGCTGACGCACCTGTGCTGACCATCAGGCATCTGCTCACCCACACCGGTGGGTTTCCGCAGGATGATCCGTGGGCCGACAGGCAGCTGGAAACAACGGAAGATGAGCTGAGTGCCATGATTGGAGAAGGATTATCGATGTCGAATGTCCCGGGCGTCACCTATGAATACAGCAATCTGGGATACACTCTCCTGGGGGCGGTCATCAGGGCTGTTACCGGAGAGTCTTACCAATCATATATCTCGTCTGCCATCTTCATGCCGCTGGGGATGAAGAGCACTGTCTGGGAATACGATGATCTTCCGGCCGGCCTAATGGCTCAGGGGTACAGATATCGCAGCGGGGAATGGAGTGAAGAGCCTCTCCTTCATGACGGGCCCTTTGGTTCAATGGGGGGTTTGATATCTACGGTCAGTGATTTCGCCCGTTATGTCATCATGCACCTCTCGGCATGGCCACCACGTGATGACAAGGAGTCCGGGCCGATGAAAAGAGGCACCCTGAGGGAGATGCACTCACCCTCTTCGGGTGTGGCCTACAGCAGCAGTACACTCTACCCGGGCGGCCCCGACTGCCATGTGGTAATGGCATACGGATACGGGCTCAGATGGTCAGTCGATTGCACGGGCAGTAAAAAGGTCTACCACAACGGAGGGCTTCCCGGGTTTGGCAGTAACTGGACGATCATGCCAGATTACGGGATAGGTGTAGTTGCCTTCAGCAACCGCACATATGGTTCAACCTGGGCCGTAAACCAGATGGTTCTGGAGCTGGTGGCAGACGCAATGGATATCCGGCCCCGGACCCCGGCAGTGACCGGCATTCTCAGAAGCAGGATGAACGACCTGGTACGCATCCTGCCTCGATGGGACGTCTCCGGGTGCGATGCCCTCTTTGCAGATAATTTCTTTGCTGACAATCCGCTGGAGGAGCTCAGGGCTCAATCGGCAAGGATCTTTGGCGCAGCCGGGGATATTTTGAATGTAAGGGAGATCGTTCCTGTGAACAGTCTCAGGGGTTCTTTCGTGATGGAAGGCAGGGAGGGCAACATTGCGGTCGGGTTTACGCTGACCCCGGAGTCAACTCCGAAGATCCAGGCAGTCAGTATTGCACTAACGCCAAAAAGATAGTACGATGAGAATAGCACTATTCATGTCAGTCTGCCTGCTGCTGGCATCATGTACAACAAAACAATCGGGAAAGACCATGTTAACAGGACTTGATTCATTACTTACTGCCGAATTTCGTGAAGATGAGCCCGGAGGGGCGGTCCTCGTCATGAAAGGAGACAGCATTGCTTTCATGAAATGCGTCGGCCTGGCCGACCTGGTAACCAGGGCGGAGATCACCCCAAAAACCCTCTTCAACCTCGGTTCCATTTCCAAGACCTTTGTGGCCTACGGGATTCTTATCCTGGAAGAGAGAGGCAGACTTTCGGTTTCTGATCCGCTAGGCAAGTACTTTCCTGAATTCAAAAGCAGGGAAATAGCTGATGCGGTGACCCTCAGCCACCTCCTCACACATACATCAGGGTTGCCAGACAACCGGTCTGTCAGCGAGAATCCCGGATTCTTCATTACCGCAAAGGACTATGAAAATTTTTCTCCGGTGATGCAGGCGGGCAAACTCAACTTTTCACCCGGAGAAACAGTGGAATATTCCAATCCCGCCTTCAATGGCCTGGCTCTGATAGTAGAGCAGGTCAGCGGGCAGAAGTGGCAGCAGTTCATTTCTGAGGAGATCTTCGCCCGTGCAGGCATGGTATCAAGCACCATTACTGACGGGCCGCACCCCGAGGAGGGAGTGGCTCACGGCTATGAGCGGGTAAGCGGAGAATGGGTGGAGTCCGACTACGGTGAGTTTCCCACTTTTCCCGCTGCAGGTAACGGGGGAGTATGGAGCTCAATCACTGAGCTGGCGAAATATGAGAAGGCTATCCGGCAGAACCTCTTCCTGGGCAGGGAGCTTACTGATATGTCAAGGACCATTTTACATCCGGCAACCTGGGCTGATACCGTGCCTCCGTTCATAGGCTGCAGCTGGTTTATAGGAGAGGAACAGGTTCTCGGGGCGCCCAACAGTTCTGGAGAAAGGATTATCTATCATACCGGTGACCAGGGTGGATTCAGGGCATTTTATTTTACCGTTCCGGACAAAGACATTTTATATGTCGGTCTCTTCAACCGGCCTCCGGAGGATCTTGACAGGATTATTTTTACGGGGCTCAATCTGATGAAAGAGCGCAACTGGTTCGAATAACGGACCGGGGAATTCTTTAAAGGTACGGATAAACCAATTTCAGTTCGCTGTGTTATATTTGCCGCTTAATTCAGGGATCCTATTTTAAGATGACCACACAGATAATTTTTCTTATACTGGGCCTGGCTCTGCTGATTGTCAGCGCCGAATGGCTGGTTGGGGGGGCTACCACCCTCGCCAGAAGGTTTAAAATCTCTGACCTGACAATAGGACTTACCGTTGTCGCCTTCGGCACCTCGGCCCCGGAACTGGTTGTAAACCTGTTTGCCTCAACAACCTCGCACCAGGATATTGTGTTCGGGAACATCCTCGGGAGCAACAACTTCAACCTCTTCATAATCCTTGGAATTGCCGGTCTGGTCCTTCCATTGAAGGTCCATGTCAGTACAGTATGGAAGGAGATACCCATGTCACTTGCCGCACTGATTGTATTCTTTCTAATGGTGAACATCCCCCATGGAGGAGAAAGGGTTCTGGGCAGGATTGACGGACTCCTCTGCTGACACTGTTTGTGTTGTTTCAGTACTACGTTTACCGGCAGATAATAAACTACGAACCTGAACATGAAGAGCATAAGAAGCCTGGCAGTATTTACAAGATCGTGGCATTCATTGCACTGGGGCTGGTTGGCCTGGTAATTGGCGGCAAGATGGTGGTTGCGAATGCGGTGATAATTGCCAAGGCAATGGGTGTCAGTGAAAAGGTCATAGGGCTGACAATTATTGCTGCCGGCACCTCACTGCCTGAACTGGCCACCTCGCTTGTTGCGGCCTACAGGAAGAATGCAGATATTGCAGTTGGAAACATTGTGGGTTCAAATATCTTCAACATACTGCTCATAGGCGGCATGGTGTCAGTGATAAGGCCGGTGGCTTACAATCCCATATTCAATATCGATTTCTATATTCTGGCAGCTGGCACCGTTCTGCTGTTTATTACGATGTTCACCTCAAAGAGGCACAGGCTTGACCGATGGGAAGCAGCATTATTGCTCATTTTATACGCCGGCTATACCACCTGGCTGATTATGAAAGAGTTATAACCGCCAGCCTGCAGGAACCTCCCAGGTCTGCCTTACCGGTCCGTACGGGCCACCTGATGGCTGGGCCGTTAGGGGCATGAATGCAGCAAGTATGACGGCAGCAACTGCTGTCAAACGGGAAAAAGCTGTTAACTTTAATGAGCGATCTGTGTTCATATTATATAGATTAATGATGAAACCGGTTGCATAAGGTTATTAAAGTTTGGAGGACTGAAAAATAAATCTGACATGAAATGGAAGATATTGATAATTAGCTTATTGCTGGCACCGTTCTCCATGTTTGGCCAGGCAGGGCCGGATTCACTGGCAGTGTCTTATTCGCTGACGGTTCCGGAGATTGACTGGGAATGCCGGACAATATCGGATGGCATTACTCTCAGATCAGCCGTAACCACTCTTTTTAATTCAGCCCAGGCGATTTACGTTGTGGAGATTGACACGGCACTTGGAGCATTCGAGCTAGGTGTCGCAGTTGCCGGGCCGCCCCTGATAACCAGTGCCTTCGCCGTGCAGGAAAAGGCTATTGTGGCTGTCAACGCGACCTTCTTCAACATGCAGGAGGGCTACAACGTGCATTATGTTAAGGTTGACGACACTATAGTTGCCACAACCGACGAAAAGGAATTCGGTATACGTGCTACCGGGATTTTCACTGCTGAGGGGGAAGCAGCTGATATCTCCCAATGGGGTCCGGAGAGAGAAGATGCGGGTGTGGTCAGCGCCGAGGATGCTATTGTCAGCGGCCCCCTGCTGATAGATGACAGTGTGGACCTGCCGCTTGACAGCATAAACTTCAACGCCAATCGTCATCCTCGAACGATGGTTGGAATCACCGGCAGCGGACATCTGCTACTGGTGGTCGTTGACGGCAGACAGCCCGGTTATGCTGACGGCATGAGCCTTTATGAGCTTCGTGCCCTGGCACACAGCCTGGGATGCAAAGATGCCCTTAACCTTGACGGCGGAGGGTCAACGACACTCGTTGTGGCCGGTCACGGTATCAACGGAGTAGTGAACAGGCCTTCGGGAAAAGTTGAGAGACCTGTGCCGAGCATCCTTTTTGTGAGAAATGAGAACAGATAACTAAACCAAAGAGATATGAGCTATACACTTGAGCCGGGCCGGAAGGCCCCCGATTTCAGGCTCCCCGCCACCGACGGCAGGGAATACAGCCTGTCAGACTTCGATAATCATCATTACCTGGTGGTCTTCTTCACCTGCAATCACTGTCCGTATGTCATCGGATCTGATGAGGTGACAAGGGTCACGGCGGATAAGTTCCGTGATGCCGGAGTGGCCTTCGTGGGTATCAACTCCAACAGTGATAAAACATATGAGGAAGACAGCTTCCCCAACATGGTGTTGCGGATGAAAGAGCATAACTTCCCGTGGAAATACCTGTATGACAGGGACCAGACAGTTGTCAGGGCTTATGGCGGCCTGAAGACACCGCACTTCTTCGTCTTCAACCGTGACAGGGTGCTGGTCTATACCGGCAGGGGCGTTGATTCGCCCCGCGACACCTCGCGGATGACCGTCAATGACCTCGAAAGGGTACTCGATGAGCTCATTTCCGGCAGGGAGATCTCAACACCGGTGACCAACCCCATCGGCTGCAATATTAAATGGGAAGGGCGTGATGCCAAGTGGATGCCTCCCGAAGCGTGCGACCTCGTATGACCACCCCGGTAATTGACATAACCGGCCTTACAAAGACTTATGGCAGGGACAGGGGAATTGAAGATGTCAACCTCCAGGTTGAAGAGGGTGAGATATTCGGGTTTATAGGCCCCAACGGTGCCGGCAAATCGACTACTATCAGGGTGTTGCTGAACCTGCTGTTTCCCACCGCCGGAAAAGCTCAGATAATGGGAATGGACGTGGTCAGGGATTCAAAGAAGATCAAGTATCACACTGGCTACGTGCCATCGGATGCAAATGCTTACACGCATATGGAGACCGATGAGTTTCTAAGATACTGCGGCAGATTTTTCAGAGCAGACGGCAATGAGAGAAGAATCAATGAGCTGACGGAGCTGTTTGAGGTAGACCGTGAAAGAAAAATCTCAGATCTTTCCATGGGGAACCGGAAGAAGGTATCCATCATCCAGAGCCTGCTGCATGAACCGCAGCTCCTGATTGTTGATGAGCCGACAATGGGACTCGACCCGCTGATGCAGGCCAGGTTCTTTGAACTTCTGAGATCAGAGAACCGCAAAGGTATGACCGTCTTCTATTCGTCACATACACTCAGCGATGTTCAGATGCTATGCAGGCGTGTGGCAATAATAAGAGAGGGCAAGATTATTAAGGTTGAAGAGATAGAAGCACTCAGAAAACGGCAGTTGAAGAAGATTTTTATCGAATTCAATGATCAGAATGACAATACTTTAATGCAGCTGCCTGGAATTGAGGATACTCCCCTGATTTCAGGCAGAACGGTTAAATTCCTCTATTCAGGAGAAATCAGCAGGCTCCTTTCGGCACTAAGTACCAGGAATATTACCGATATTACCATCGAGGAGCCTTCACTGGAGGAGATCTTCATGCACTACTATAACTAAGTCGCGGCCGTCAAGATGAACAGTAACCTATTTTTCAGGGAATTAAGGAGCAACGCGTTAACCCTGCTTATATGGACTGCAATTATAACAGCCCTCACGGCGCTTACAATGTCATTCTACGGTGTTTTCCTTGAAAACAACCAGAAGATACTTGCGATGGTCAGCATTCTTCCGGAGGGAGCCCTTCAGTTCAAGGGTATCTCGAATGTTGACGACATGTTTTCAGTACTGGGATTTTACTCCGCCAACAATGTGATCTACATGCTTGTGCTGGGCAGCATTTATTCGATCGTGCTCTCTTCCGGCATCCTGCTCAAGGAGGAATACAGCAAGACAGCGGAATTTCTGCTGGCCTGGCCCCTGACCCGCAGCGAGATCTTCTTCAGCAAGGCGGCAGTAGTTTTTATTAATGTTCTTGTGATAAATGTTGTCACCGCAATTGCTGGATACATCACACTGGAGACAGTTAAGAGAGAACCTTTCAGTACAAATTCCTTTCTTGTGATGTCGATCTATACCCTGATGCTAAACCTGTTTTTCGCTTCATTGGGCCTGTTCATGTCGACACTTGTGAAGAGAGCGAGGCCGATAACCACTCTCAGCATCGGCCTGGTGCTAATCCTTTATTTCATCTTCACCATCTCAAACATCACAGAAAGCCTCTCGATGTTGGGTTATGTAAGTCCTTACAAATTCGTCAACCTCGATACGCTTGACCCCAATTACAGGATCGGGTTCGTTTCTGTCCTCTATTTCACCCTCCTGTCAATTCTTATGATAATAATCTCTTTAAGATTATATAAGCGCAAAGACATCTACTTATAGACCATAGAATCAACAAAATGAAATCATCAAAATACATAATTACAGTGCTGTCATCTCTTTTAACAGTTAGTGTGTCTCAGGCACAGGATTACTCAAGAAACATTTTTGACGGGCATAATGATGTCGGAGTCTGTAATCTCAAGGGGGACCTCCACTTTATGCCAGAGAACCAGGAATATATCATAACCGGGTCAGGCGACAACATCTGGTTCGGTGAGGATCAGTTCCATTTTGCATGGAAGAAACTCGCGGGCGACTTTATTCTCAGGGCCGACGTCAGGTTCATAGGGGAAGGTAACCATGAGCACCGGAAGGCAGGATGGATGATACGCAGCAACCTTGAGACCGGTTCACCTCACGTGAGTGCCGCGGTGCACGGCGACGGGCTGACTTCACTGCAATACCGAACCGTGGAGGGGGCTGAGACCTCTGAGCGGAGGTCACCGGTGACAGCCCCTGATGTGATCCAGCTTGAGCGACGGGGTGATAAGTTCATCTTTTCCAGTGCTGTTGCAGGTAATCCATTTGATACTGTAATGATTCGTGACAGTGCATTTACCGGTGAGGTTTATGCCGGCCTGTTCATATGCTCTCATGACAACGATGTATCAGAGAGTGCCAGGTTCACCAATGTGCGCATAATCAGGCCCGCCAGTGATAATCTCGTGCCATACCGCGAATACCTGGGGAGCAATCTTGAGGTCCTGGATGTGGAGACCGGCCACCGAAAAGTAATTTATCAGGCTCCCAATTCCATCCAGGCCCCCAACTGGACGCCTGACGGCAAATACCTGATCTACAACAGCGAAGGGCTTCTTTACAGGTTCGAGATCGCCAGCGGTAACCAGGAAGTCATCAACTCAGGCTTTGCCACAAGCAACAACAATGATCACGTACTCTCATTCGACGGAAAAATGCTGGGCATCAGCCATCATGTGGCTGAGGAGGGTAACAAATCAATCATCTTTACAATGCCCGTGGGTGGGGGCACACCGGAACGCATCACAGCGAAGGGTCCCTCCTACCTGCATGGCTGGTCGCCTGATGGCAGGTACCTGACCTATACAGCGGAGCGCGGCGGCAACTATGATATTTATAAGATAGCCGTGAAGAAGAAGAAAGAGATCAGGCTTACCGATGCACCCGGACTGGATGACGGGTCGGAGTATTCGCCTGACGGGAGGTATATCTATTTCAATTCGGTCCGCACCGGCACAATGCAGCTCTGGAGAATGAAGCCCAACGGTTCGGAGCAGGAGCAGCTTACCTTTGACATGTATAACGACTGGTTCCCGCACATCTCTCCGGACGGGAAAAATATAGTTTTCCTCTCCTTCATGCCTGAGGTAAAGGCTGATGATCATCCCTTTTATAAACATGTGTATATCAGGATGATGCCGGCAGACGGAGGCACTCCAAAAGTTATCGCATACCTTTACGGAGGCCAGGGCTCGATCAACGTCCCGAGCTGGTCGCCTGACGGGAGACAGATTGCATTTGTCAGCAACTCCGGGCTATTGCGTCATTGAGCTGACCACGGATTATCCCATAAAACAGACTAACACTATCTTTACCTAATGCATTCCAGAAGTATCTGGCATCAGAAAACAAAAAGTCCATGAGTAAAAGTTCACTTTCCGGGATTCTGTTGTTATTCTCAGCAGTTTCAATACTTGTATCAGGTTGTGGGCCGGGCAGCAAGTCTGGCAGGGAATATGTTCTCTGGTACCGTACCCCTGCGGCTGAGTGGACTGAAGCGCTTCCCGTTGGCAACGGCCGTCTTGGAGGGATGCTGTTTGGCAATCCCTCAGTGGAGAGGCTGCAGATGAACGAAGAGTCCCTATGGGGAGGTATAAACGTTCCCAATAACAACCCCGGTGCACTGGAGAACCTTCCGCGGATAAGGAAGCTGATCCTTGACGGAAAGATCCCTGAGGCTTTTGAGCTTGCTGACAAGCATCTTTCAGGTATACCGGGCAAGACAAGATCATACCAGACACTGGGGGATATTTACTTTCAGTTTCTGGACACCATATCGGAGCTGACAAATTACCGGCGTGAGCTGGATCTTGAGACAGGCATAGCAAGGGTAAGCTTCGAGCGGGGCGGCGGAAAGGTTGAGTATGAGGTTTACTCATCTGCACCTGATGACATCATGGTCATCTCGATGAAATCAGAGAAGGAGGGCGGGCTTGACATGTCTCTTTCGTTGCAGCGGCCGCAGGATGCTGTTATAACCGTGACTGAGAACCGGATTGACATGGAGGGGCAGATAGTTGACCCCGAGGATCCCAGCCTGGGTCCGGCGGGGAACCACATGAAGTTCTTTGCCTCCCTGATGGTGATGAGCTGTGACGGGACGCTCACAGCTGCTGACAGTGTTCTAAAATACAGCGGCGGTAAGGAGATGGTGCTGTTTTTCAATGGCTGTACCGACTATAATATTGACGGCCTGGACCTGGACCGCTCGATTGACCCCCGAAAGCGCTGTACTGATGCAATAAGCGCTGCCTCATGGAAATCGTTTAAACTGCTTAGAGAATCCCACATCGCCGAGCACAGCGGCATGTTTAACCGGGTGAGGCTGTCGCTTGGAGGTGACCGTTCTGCTGACACTATACCCACTGATGAACGGCTCCGAAGGTTTCAGTCCGGGGCTGATGATCCGGGCCTTATAGCCACCTATTTTCAGTACGGCCGGTACCTGCTGATGGGTTCATCACGTGCTCCGGCGCAGTTGCCTGCCAACCTCCAGGGAATATGGAACAAGGATCTCGTGGCAGCCTGGAACTCGGATTACCACACCAACATCAACCTGCAGATGAACTACTGGCCCGCGGAAGTGTGCAATCTGACCGAAACGGCTGAGCCCCTGATACGTTTTATGGAGGAACTTACCATTCCGGGAAGTGTTACGGCACGTGATACTTACAGCGCGAAGGGGTGGACAATGCATCACACAACGGATGTCTTCGGCAAGACTGCAGTGCTTGACGGAGTCTACTGGGGCATGTTTCCCCTGGGCGGGGCATGGATGACCCTCCCGCTGTGGGAGCACTATGAATTTACAAATGGATACTGCCTATCTCCGTGACAGGGCTTACCCTGTTATGAAAGGTGCTGCGGAATTCATTTCCACATTCCTCATTGAGGATAAGGAAGGCAGAATGGTGACCGCCCCCTCCTATTCACCCGAGAACAGTTACATTGACCCGGCATCCGGCAGGGAGTTCAAACTCACCTATGCACCTGCGATGGATAACCAGATCATCCGGGAGGTGCTTGGCAACTGTCAGAAGGCCGCCCGGATACTGGGGACAGACAGTGAGTGGGCTGACGGCCTTGACGGTATACTCGACAGACTGCCACCTGACAGGGTTGCACCCAACGGTACAATTATGGAGTGGGTTAAGGAGTATGAAGAGGCGGAGCCGGGACACAGGCACATGTCGCATCTCTTCGGGCTGCATCCCGGTACCCAGATAACCCCGGAGACGGCTAAGCTGTTTGACGCAGCACGCATGACACTGGAGAGGCGGCTGGCGGGCGGTGGCGGACATACCGGATGGAGCAGGGCATGGATCATCAACTTCTATGCCCGCCTCCTCGACGGCAACGAGAGCTACCTTCACCTGAGACAACTGCTTGAGAAGTCTACTCTGCCCAACCTCTTTGACAACCATCCTCCTTTCCAGATCGACGGCAACTTCGGCGGCTGCGCCGGCATCGCGGAGATGCTGCTGCAGAGCCACAACGGGGTAGTGCGGATACTCCCGGCCCTGCCTGCAGCATGGCCTGAGGGAAAAGTATCAGGACTGAAGGCCAGGGGAAACTTCGAGATAGGCATAGAATGGAGTGACGGTGTAGCCGGCCTGATTACCGTGAAGTCCCTTTCAGGTGCGCCGCTGGACCTTACCTACCGTGGTAACAGTGTTTCAATGGAAACAGAAAAAGGAGCTTCATACATGTTTGACAGCAATCTGAAATGGATAAAGTAATCCTTTTCATTGCCCTGAGCCTGCCGGTAATATTCTTTTCGAAGCAGAGCCTCTTTGAGCCGCGCAGTCACGGATTCACGAGGTTCTTCAGCTGGGAGTGCATCATCGCCTTGTTTGTAATCAATTACGGACAGTGGTTCAAAGATCCGTTCTCTGCAAAGCAGCTTGTCTCATGGCTGATGCTGGTAATTTCGGCCTGGTTTGTGGTTGAGGCGGCTGTGAGACTGCGCAGGGCGAGGAAACCGGGCGTTGTAAGGGTCGACGAGAAGCTGTTCAGGTTTGAGAAGACGACCGAACTGGTAACAGCAGGCATCTTCAGTTATATCAGACATCCTATGTATTCCTCGCTACTGCTTCTTACATGGGGTATCTGGTTCAAGCAGCCGCTCTGGTACACGATGCCGGTTGTGCTGCTGTCATCGTGGCTGCTCTGGCTCACGGCAGTGCGTGATGAAGAGGAGTGCCTCTCATATTTTGGGGAAAAGTACCGTGAGTACATGAATGAGACAAAAAGGCTCATCCCCTTTATCCTTTAGGTTTACAGGAATTTCACTCCGGCTGTTATTCTTATGGAGGCTGAGACTGCCGCCCTTCTCCTCCTTATCTCTTTCCGCGGATACATGTCCCTACTCCATCTGTCGATTTATACGGCGGATATGTTGGTCCCGCGATAATGACGGCACCTATCTCCAGCTATCTATCCGGTCAAGCGGATAAACCGGTCGCGGTATGTTCACATAGTTCAGCGCAAAGGGGTCAGTGTTGCTCAGTCCCGGAGAGATTACATTGACCGTCTTCCTGTTGTAGAAAAGGTAGTTATACCGGAACGGGAAGAGGTTTTTGACAACCACAATATCCGCCTTCCATATTGATAGGCCAAGCTCCCTGAAATCCGCCGGTGTTCTTGATGCCATCGGCAGTTCGGAAAAGGATCAGGTGTATGCTCTTCATGCTTTAAGATGACGGTTTTTCCGTAAGAGGTCTCCTGCTTCATGTCGACCAGTCCGGTAAAAGTAAAAGGCGCATTGTATACCGTGTCAATTTTACCCCCTACGGTGAGGGTGATCTCCTCGCCCGCGTTGTGTTCCCACGCCTGGCGGGCAGCTTCACCGTCGCGCAGCGTCATGTAAGAGGTAAGACCGCTCCCGTGTTCCACCAGTGCCTTCAGTATCCAGGTGCTCTCTCCCGGTGTGCCAGTACCCACAGCATCAGAGACATCGCAGAAGACGAGAGTGCCCAGCGCGCGTGCGATCTTCCTATCACGGGCAATAGCCACGGCCTCCTCGGGTGTGTTCCCCTCAGGCTGGGGTACATCACGTACAGTCCATGCCATCTCCGCGATCTCATCAGCCAGCCTTGCAGAAAGATCCGGGTCTCCATCCGTTATGCCGATGGTGCTGTATCCAGTTCCGGCTCATCTATCCAGATATGAACCGGGAAGAAGGAGACAGAAAGCACATCATCCTGCTTCTCCATTTTCTTCATTTCGGCAAATATCTTTTGAAAGGAGGCAGGAAATCGATGTTGATGCCACCGCCCTTCAGCAGTTTCATCTTGTTCACCACCATCACCGGTTCGATCTCTCCGAGCACAGTACGTATCAGCAGGTCGCCGGCACGGTAGGCTGTTTTAAAATGATCCCTGTGCGGGTTGGTTTGGTATCCGACGATTATGTCTGCATTCCCCGGCCCTGAGTTTTGTCACATTGGCATGGAGGTCAAAGGTCACGGCGATGACGGTTTCCGGACCGGTGAGATCCCTGAGTGATTTGATCAGGTCGCCCTCGGATCAAACATACCCTGTACTCCCATCGCCCCATGCAGTGAAAGATATATGCCGTCGACACGTTCCTGTTTGGTCACCTGCATCAATGATCAGGTTTTTGATCTTAGAGTAGAAGAGGCTGTCTACCGGTCCGCCCGACATCGACTTCGCCTGTACTACAGGTATTGCCTTTATTCTTCCCCTTCCGTTCTTTTCAACCGCTTCAAGGAATCCGGCAAGCTGTTTGTCCTCCTCAATGGCCGGGGCTACCACATCGTCACCATAGAATAGATGGTCTGCCTTGAAATTAGTCTCCGTGGTGATGATGGGGCGAGAAACTGTTCACCTCATGCATGAATTCGGCATATAGTATTGTCTTCGGTTCCACCGGTTCTTTCTGATCATCGGATGGAGAGCAGGATGAGATAAGGAGCATCAGAACCATTGCGAAACCAAACAAAATGGATCGGAAGCGATAGTATTCTTTGATCATAATATTGTATATTTAGAACAAAAATAGGAAAATATAGATACTTCGATTTATAAATTGATATTCATTACTAAACCAACTAAAAGGGCTAATTGAACGAGAGGCACGGGATGAAAGAAGCTCTCTCCGGGTGCCGCTGAATTCCGTGAAATCTCTTTTTACATACCTAATTATGTTTGAGTGGGTCAGGCACTGGCGATACGGGAACCAGTACAGTTATGAGAAGTACTTCAGGAGACAGGACAGAAAGCCTGTTGGCAAACCCGGTATAATACTGGCCGAGCTGGGCATGCCTGAGGATTTTGATCCGGGATTCTATACCAGATTCATGGATCATGTTTTTGTCTATTCTCTTCCAGGTTTCCTCCAGCCCCTTATTCTCGCTGACAGGGGCATTGCCCTGATTGACCCGGCTAATCCACTGGCACGGGAGAAATTCAAACCAGCCCGGCTGGTTGATATGCACGGCTCATTTACAAACAGACAAGGACGGCCATATGCTGAATGTGAGGTCACCTGGCGACCACCCGGCATGAAAAGAAATCCATACGATCACGGTTATTTCCTTTATACGGGTGAGGGGAAGGGAGGGGCACCTGATATATGCCAGAAGACAGCTGCGAAGGTAGCGGGGTGGTATTACGGTCATCTGTTGCCCGAGAAAAAGGTAGCCTGGGAATATCAATGCAGGAAGATATACGATGAGTCGGTCGCAGCTTTAAAAACAAGGTACCCTGAAGCAGTTTTCTGTTTCGCCAGGTACATGTACCGGGAATCTGTGAGCCAGGCTGTTGAAAAACTCCTTGCTGAAGGATGCAAAACAATCATCTACCAGAGTTTCTGTAATCCTGTTTATTCCGATTTTGAAGATTACTCCCTGGCTGTTCCCCTTGTTCACGGGCTGGTAAACGGCAGAGCAAAAGTCATCTGTGCAGACCAGACCGGCAACCAGCCCCCGATGCGGGAAGCCTTTGCAAGGCTGGCATGCGATCACCTTTCCCTGCTCCCATCTGACGCCAGCCTGCTCCTGATTCTCTCAAAACATGGTCATCCTTTCAGGAAGGAGACACAGGATAAGAGGGGGCACGAATACAGGCATCCACTGGAAAGAGCCATGCGGGAGGTGATGCAGAACAGAAGGGGAAGATGGGAGCTGGTCTGGAGTGATGATGAATATGCGGATGAATACTGGGATCCCCGGAACAAAAAGTTCTCCACCTATTCCGCTTACCGTAAAGCCATTGAAGAGGGATATGACTACGCGCTGGAGTTACCTACCGATTTTATTGCTGAGAATACTGACCTGATGTTTTTTCACGCAATCAAGAAATTCAGGGCATTTAAGGAGTTTGATCCATACACACCTGTTCCTTATCCCGACTGGGATAAACCACTTGTCAGGAAATACAAAGAAGGCAGAACAACAGGGATTTACGCCGGATGCCCCGTAGGGCCATACCGCCCACTAGTGGCCGAAGCAGTCGCAGCATCTGTCTCTGAAGTACTTGAAAACCATAAATAAACCCAACACCTCCGGCTTATGACATATGAAAAATACAACAGCCTGTTCCTGATGAAGAGCCTACCGGTGATTTTTCCTTGTTATGGTGGTCTGTCAACGCCTCTCCAGGCGCAGGGCGACTATCAATCGTTTTACACCGGGAGCCTCAGGATAAACAACACCGGAATGTACATTCTGGGCAGCTGGGCTATGGCCAACATTGCTGCCGGAGCTTACGGGTGGGCAACGGCGACGGGAGAGATGAAGTACTTCGGGCAGATGAACCTCTTCTGGAATGTTGTGAACCTCTCCATTGCAGGATTTGCCCTTTACGGAAATTACAGCACTGATTTTTCTATTATGGGCGGACAGGAATTACTGGCCAGACACCTGAAGACGGAAAATATCCTTCTGATCAACTCGGCCCTGGATGTCGGATATATCGGGGCAGGCTTCCTGATGAGACATCTTTCGACGTAACTCGGTCAACAGAGGAGATCTGCTCAAGGGATATGGTAATTCAGTGATTATGCAGGGAGCCTTCCTCCTGGTTTTTGACCTGGTAATGTACGGAATCCTGAGGGATTACAGAATGGATTTCATGGAAGGCATTAACCTGGCCTTGTCCACTGAATCAATTATGGTTGGCTTACGCATCAATCTCTGATAAATAACTGCGAAAATGAAAATACTGCTTACCGGTGCAACCGGATATATTGCCAAAAGTCTCCTGCCGGCGCTGCTTGCAGAGGGTCATGAAGTGGTCTGCTGCGTACGTGATGCCAGCAGATTTGACATATCCAGGTTCGGGACCGATCGTCTGAGCGTGATCACGGCCAATTTCCTCGACAGAAGCTCTCTTGTCTCAATCCCTGACGATATTGATGCCGCCTACTATCTCATTCACTCAATGTCATCTTCCGTCGGCGATTTTGAGTCAATGGAGAGAGAGTCTGCGATCAATTTCAGGGAGAGGTTGAACGCGACCCGGGCAAGACAGGTGATCTATCTGAGCGGAATAGTAAACGAAGAGAAACTTTCAAAACATCTTGGATCACGCAAGACGGTGGAGGATGAACTGGCAAAGGGCTCCTATCATCTGACCACTCTACGGGCAGGTATCATACTTGGTTCAGGGAGTGCCTCGTTTGAGATAATGCGTGATCTGGTTGAGAAGCTTCCGGTGATGATTGCGCCACGCTGGCTTAATACAAAATCACAACCCATTGCAGTCCGTAACGTGGTCGAATACCTCAGCGGTGTGCTGATGAGAGAAGATACTTTCGACAGCAACTTTGACATTGGCGGGCCGGATATTCTTACTTACAGGGAGATGCTTCTCAGGTTTGCCTCTGTGAGAAACCTGAAGCGGAAGGTATGGGTTGTCCCGGTCATGACACCCAAGCTCTCCTCCTACTGGCTCTATTTTGTCACCTCAACATCTTACAAGCTGGCCGTCAATCTTGTTGACAGCATGAAGGTTGAGGTGATCTGCAGGGAGAACGACCTTCACCAGAGGCTCGGCATCATACTGCTAAGCTTTGACGAGGCCGTCAGGAGCGCCTTTGACAGGATTGAACATCAGGAGGTCTTCTCGAGCTGGACCGATGCACTTTCAGGACCGCAGCTTGAGAGAGGACTTTCAGACCTTGTGAAGGTTCCAACCTTCGGATGCTTTCATGACACCAGAAAAAGAAAGGTAACCGACGAGGCAGTGGTGCTGGACCGGATCTGGTCAATAGGTGGCAAGACCGGATGGTACTATGCCAACTGGCTATGGGGGATAAGGGGATTCATGGACAAGCTCTCGGGTGGTGTGGGTCTGAGAAGGGGAAGGAAGAACGAAAAGGCAATCTCTCCCGGTGACACCCTTGACTTCTGGAGGGTACTCTATGCCGACCGCAGTGCAAAGAGGCTGCTGCTTTATGCCGAGATGAAGCTCCCCGGAGAGGCGTGGCTGGAGTTCCGTATTGAAGACGGGACGCTGATTCAGACAGCTACCTTCAGGCCCCTGGGACTGAAAGGGAGGCTCTACTGGTACTCCGTGATGCCGCTGCATGAAGTGATCTTCAGGGGTATGATAAAACGGATTACTTCTTGAAAGTTGAACTTGATAATATTATATTTGTTACAGCAGGTTTACACCATGCTATATTGCTGATGCTTCAGTACAAACAGTGAACGCCATGACCTCACCCTATTACAGGCTACCAATATGAAGCATCAGCCCCTCATAAAGAAACTGAGGGCCGGTCTCAAGGCAGATGAGACCGGCAACAAGGCCAATTCGCTGATTTTCCTGCATCATTACGGGTTCAATATCCCCTTGACCTATCTGGTCACTACCAACGCTCATGCCATGTACCTGGCAAAGGACACATCATTGCTTGCAAACCTTGGGAGGGAACTGGAAACCCTGCCTGAAGGGACATGGGCAGTGCGATCATCAACAACGGCCGAGGACTCAAGTGAGTTCAGCTTTGCGGGCCAGTTTCAGACCTTTATCAATGTAAGCGGCAAGGATAAGATACTGGATGCAGTGGTAAAAGTCTGGGAACTTGCCTCGATGCTGAATGTCAATGACTACGTATTAAAAACGGGAGTGTCAGGCGTCAGGTGCGGGGTTATAATTCAGGAGATGATTGCTGCACGTCTTGCAGGTGTCAGCTTCAGCAGGAATCCCGTGACCAACCAGAATGAGACAGTCATTGAAGCTGTTGAGGGAGCCGGGGAAGAGCTGGTACAGAAAGGGATCACGCCAATGCGATGGAGGATATGGAAGGATACCGTATCAGAAGGGAACGGGCAATACGGGCTGTTTCATGTAATCAGGAAAGTGGCTGCCGATACGGTCAGGCTCAGACGCTATTACGGACAGCACATTGATATTGAATGGGTTTACGACGGCAGCCAGCTCTACTATCTCCAATTAAGGCAAATAACCGCAAGACGGGATATTCATATTTATTCCAGCAAGATGGCCAAAGAGATGCTGCCCGGTCAGGTCAAGCCACTGGTCTGGTCAGTGAATATACCATTGGTTAACAGCACCTGGATAAGCCTGCTGGAAGAGATTACAGGTCCGCTTGACACCAGGCCTGAAGATCTGGCCAGACCTTTTTATTACCAGGCATATTTTAATATTGCGGTGCTGGGAAAGATTCTCACCCGGTTCGGGATGCCACCCGACAGTCTTGAAAAGTTCATGACCGGTAATGAGAGTGGCGGCCACTCATTCAGACCGGGGATCAGGACCTCTCAGGCACACTTTCAGGATCATCAGGTTCCTGAGATCGAAGATGGCTTTTGAGAAGACCTTACTCAGGGAGTATGAGCCGCTGAAAACTCACTGTCGCAGTTATGCCCGCAAAATAGAAGAGGAATTCAGCATTGACACTTATGACAGTCTTTTCTCCGGACTCTTTGAAACAGGCCGCAGGCTTACCTACCTGAATATCATCACGCCGATGCTGATGACGATGTATCACAAGGGTCTCAGGAAGAAACTTAAGAAGGCAGGTCTGGATTATGATTTTCTGGATTTCAGGAAGGATTTTCCGCAGCTGAGGGATTATGAACCCCTCCCACTTCTGCAGGAGATTAAAGAGGGGATTGAGGCATTGTCCCCGGGAGTAAGGGCAGAATGTGTCCTCTATGGCTGCCATGAGGGAAATCCCGGAAGCAGAGGGGATCTGCAGGAAGATCGATCATTTCATGGAGCTCTTCGGTCATCTCAGCGAGAGCGGCACTGACCTCTCCTACCCCAAATGGGAGGAAGATCCGGAGGTTGTATTCAGGATGATTCTTCCCACCGATGGAGAGGACAAGGAGCAGTGAGCTCTATACGCTTGACGACAGCGGGGGAGAAGAGTATCAGGGTACCCCGGTCATTGAGAAAGGCTTATCTTCAGGGCAGGGAGGTTGAGGTCTTACCGTGAACAGATAAGCTCAGTGTACATCTACGGTTACGGATTATTCCGCAGGCTGTTCCTGATGGCAGGAAGGGAGATGGTAACAAGAGGAAAACTTGACAAAGCTGATGATATCTTTTACCTGACCCGCGAAGAAATTAAAGTGATCATTGACTCGCGCAACAGTGACATAGACTATGAATACCGGGCTCTTGCCGCAAGCAGGAAGCGCGAGATGGAAGAGACAAAGGATATTGTTCTTCCCGTTGTAATCTACGGTGAAGAGGTCTCCGTTGCCCGAGACGGGAAAGAACAGGAATCATTTGCGGTACCGGCACATCACAGGGCAGCTACACGGGGGTCACCAGGACTGTGAAGGGCGTGCAGGATTTTGAAGGAGTGAAACGCGGAGATGTGGTTCTTATTCCCTTCTCGGATGTGAGCTGGACTCCGGTTCTTGTGAAGGCAGGAGCCATTGTGTCGGAGACAGGGGGAATGTTGTCACACTGTTCCATCATTGCAAGGGAGATGGGTATCCCCGCCATGGTTTCGGTACCGAACGCCTGCGCCATTGGCAGTGGTCACAGAGTAACGGTTAACGGATCAAACGGAATTCTTACAGTTCACGATTATGAATGAGATTATTTTTTACATGGAGAGTCATCCTCTTCTCACTGCGGTGATCTGTTCGGTTGTGGGGTACCTTACAGGATCATTGTCATCGGCAAGGATAGTCTATTTCATGGCTACCGGCAACAGAACAATTGAGCCGTTTGCAGAGCCCGTGCCACACTCTGATGAGACTTTTGAATCTGATCTTGTAAGCGCCACGCTTGTCACAAAAAAGCTGGGGGCAAAGTATGGGTGCATAACCTCTCTTTCTGACATGGCAAAAGTGGCGGTACCAACCCTGCTGGTGAAGTTAGCCTTCGGCACGGAGCCTTTCTTTCTGCTGGTAGCGCTGTTCGGCGTCATCGGTCATAATCTGCCGGTATGGTACGGTTTCAAGGGTGGGCGCGGAGAGTCGCCAATCATTGGAGTGCTGCTGGTAATCAACTGGTTCGGTCTTATCCTGGCCAATGCTGCTGCGGCGATCCTTGGTTACGTTACGGGAAGTGTTCTGGTGGTGCGCTGGGGTGGATATCTGATATTGATTCCCTGGCTCTGGTATTACTTCAGCGACTGGCGTTACGGTCTCTTCATGATACTTCTTAACTTCTTCTTCTGGTTGTCTATGAGGAAAGACCTGACACGCTTTATCGAGCTGAAAAGTAAGAGAGGCCTGGCATTCACTGAGGAGGAGGTATCTGAGTTTATCCTTATGGGAAAGAGTATGGGCAGGTTTCTGGACAGATACAGTCTGTATGCTATTTTGAAAAGAGTTATGGGCAGCAAGAGCGCGGATGGCAGCAAGGGCGCGGATGGCTGCAAGGGCGCGGATGGCTGCAAGAACCATGCAGGCAGTAAAGGCAAGAGTGACCAATGAGAGCATTTTCGGGATATAAGACAATAGCCCTGCTGATGCTCACGACAGCCTCACTGTCTGCCCAGAAGGCCGGTATAAGCCTTGAAAACCAGGCAAGCACATGGTTCGGGATGAACTTTCCTGAGGAGGTTGCATGGCAGGCAGGGGCATAATCACCCACTCTGAGCCCATGGGTCAGAGTGGGGTCAGGAGGCAAGATTGACGCCGAAGCATCTGTAAATGCCTGGGGCACCCTCTGGTTCACAGGCAATGAATTTGACTCAACAACTTATGATATTAAGCCATATCGCCTCTGGCTCAGGTATTCAAATTCACGTTTCGAGATAAGGGCCGGACTGCAGAAAATCAATTTCGGATCATCAAACATTCTCAGGCCCCTGATGTGGTTTGACAAGATGGATTTCAGGGACCCACTGATGCTTACCGACGGAGTATACGCGCTTCTTGGCCGCTACTATTTCGTCAACAATGCAAACCTCTGGCTATGGACCCTGTACGGCAATGATAAGCCGAAAGGATGGGAAACGGTGCCGTCGCTGAAGAATATCCCGGAGTACGGGGGGCGTGTCCAGCTGCCGGTCCCCAGGGGGGAACTGGCTCTGAGCTACCACCACCGCGATGCTGATTACTCTGCACCTCTGGCAGCTGTTCCCGGGGTGACGGAAACGAGTTACAATGAACAGCTGTTTGCAGCTGACGGCAAATGGGACATTGGTCCGGGGCTCTGGTTTGAAGTGGTTCAAAAACTTAACGAGCAAGGTAATCCACTGACTACGAGATGGGAAAGCTGGTACAGCCTGGGAATTGACTATACTTTTGGCGTAGGAAACGGCATCAATGTCGCCTCCGAGTTCTTCAGGTACACCACACAGACCGACGATGAACAACTGAAAAGAAAAAGCAATTACTCAACCCTTTCAATCAGCTATCCTCTGCGTCTTTCGCACAATATTTCAGCGCTGGTCTACTATGACTGGGATAATAAAGAGTGGTACCGGTTTCTCAACCTGCAGTTAAAATATGATTACTTTAGCATTTACCTGATGACCTACTGGAATCCTGATAAACTTACATTCTACAGCGGCAATGACGGCAGCAATTCTTTTTCCGGAACAGGTTTTCAGATTATGTTTGTACTTGACATTTAAACCCTAATAAAGTATTAATGGAAGACGGGACAATAATCAGCATAGAAGGCCTCAAGAAGCACTTCCCGATGGGTTCCGGGCGGTTCACCGCACTGAACGGCATGACCTGACCTTCGGTAAGGGTGAGTTTGCGGGTATCATAGGGCCCAGCGGATCAGGCAAGACGACCTTGCTGAACATTATCGGGACACTGGATAATCCGTCAGAAGGCAGAGCAGTTATTGTAGGTCATTCGGTGGGTGAGCTCACCCCGGCCAACTCTGCCTTACTCCGAAAGACGCAGCTGGGCTTTATATTCCAGAGCTACAACCTGTTCCAGGTACACACCGTTTATGAGAATGTGGAATTTCCGCTGTTGCTTCAGCGGGTGGAAGCCGGCAAGCGCAGGCAGATGGTGCTTGATGCCCTGGAGTGGGTGGGCCTGACAGACAAGATCAACTCGCGGCCTGCCCAGCTCTCTGGTGGAGAGAGCCAGAGGGTTGCCATTGCCAGGGCCATGGTTAAAAGACCGGCCATTGTTCTTGCTGATGAACCTACCGCCAACCTTGACGCGGCAAACTCGCACCACATTCTGCAGACCATGGAAAAACTAAACCGCGAGCTTTCAGACAACCTTCCTTTTTGCCACGCATGACGAGAAGGTGATAGGGTATGTACGCAGGAAGGTCTGGCTTGCTGACGGCAAGGTGGTCAAAGATGAGATAATCAATAGAAACTGACGGGAGGAGACTGCAATGCTGGCTTTTAAACTTGCACTGAGGAACCTTCTGGGGGCGGGGCTGCGTACCTGGCTGAACGTCATCGTCCTCTCCTTTTCATTCATAATTATTATCTGGACCAAGGGACTGCTTGCCGGATGGGACCGTCAGGCAAGAAATGACATGATCAGCTGGGAAACGGGACACGGCCAGTACTGGCAGGCTAACTACGACCCTTATGATCCGTTCACGCTGACCGACAGCCACGCACCGATACCCGCAGATCTGGCTGCACTTGAAGAAAAAAATCTGGTGGTTCCGGTGCTGATTACCCAGGGCTCCATCTATCCAAAGGGAAGGATGCATTCGGTCCTGGTAAAGGGCATTCCTCCTGATCAGAGAAGCTGCTCGAACTGCCAACTGTGATGCTGGCTTCAGACAACGGGGATATCACCGGGATAATTGGCAGCACCATGGCAGAGAGCACCGGACTCCAACCCGGTGATTACGTGACTCTCAGATGGAGAGACAGGAACGGCACCTTTGACGCAACCGAGATAATGATAGCCGGGGTTTTTAAAACCACTGTGCCGACTGTTGATGCCGGACAGGTATGGATACCTCTTGAAACATTGCAGACTATGATGCTCATGCCCGGCGAGGCAACTCTCATCGTACGCGGGGAAGCGGCCGAAGAGCTGACTCCGGGAGAACAATGGGTATACAAGGATCAGAGGTATCTCCTTTCGGATATTGAAAACATCATCAAGGCCAAGGGTATGCTGGGAGTGATCATATGGGCAATACTCCTGATGCTTGCCATGCTTGCGGTTTTCGACACCCAGGTCCTCTCCATCTTCAGGCGTCAGAAAGAAATAGGAACCTATATAGCACTGGGGATGACACGCGGCCAGGTTGTTAAACTCTTTACTATAGAGGGGGCCATGCACTCCGTTCTTGCCGCCATGGCAGGCGCTCTTTACGGAATACCCCTGCTGACAATCCAGGCCATTAAGGGCGTTGAGATACCGGTAAGCAGCAGCGACTTTGGAATTGCCATGGCCGAAAGGCTCTATCCGGTATATAGCCTGGCCCTTATAGCAGGGACTGTCCTTATTGTCATGCTGGTAACCACAATCGTCAGCTACTGGCCCTCGAGGAAGATTGCCAGGCTTAATCCGACGGAAGCTTTGAGGGGGAGGATGCAATGATAAGATTTATCTTCAAAGGACTTATGAGGGACAGGAATCGCAGCCTGATTCCCTTCATCGTGACGGCAACGGGTGTAATGCTTACGGTTGTGTTTCATGCATGGATAACCGGTGTAATCAACAACAGCATAGAGTTCAATGCAAGGTTTGCCTCAGGGCATGTCAAGATCATGACCAGGGCCTATGCGGAGAATGTCGCCCAGGTGCCGAATGACCTGGCAATACTTGGCACAGATACTCTCATGCCGGCCTTTGCATCAGAGTTTCCCGGGATGGATTTTGCCAGCCGGATCTTCTTTGCCGGGCTCATTGACGTGCCTGATGAGAGTGGTGAAACCAGATCTCAGGGACCGGCAATGGGCATTGCCATTGATCTGCTCTCAGGGAACACTGATGAGATAGACCGGATGAACATTGCCTCATCATTAAGGAGCGGCACTCTTCCGGTGAAGAACAACGAAGCGATGCTCAGCAATGATTTCGCCGGTAAGCTCGGGCTGGCGACCGGTGATACCTTTACCCTGGTGGGAACAAGCATGCTGGGAGAGCTGACAATGCATAATTTCATCCTGTGCGGAACAGTTGAGTTCGGGACCACGGCACTCGACCGCGGGACACTGATAGCCGATCTGAGTGATGTAAGGCAGGCCCTCAACATGGAGGACGCCTCAGGAGAGATCCTCGGCTTCTTCAAAGAGGGCACATACGACGGCGAAGAGGCTGTTGCGGTGACAGAACGGTTCAATGCCAGGTACCTGTCGGAAGAGGATGAGTTCTCCATGATAATGAAAAGCCTGTCACAGCAGATAACATGGGGTTCCTGGTGGAGTACTCGGGAAAACTGCAGAGCATACTTGTGGCGGTGTTTATTATTGCCATGTCACTGATCTTGTGGAACGCCGGTCTTCTTGGCGGACTTAGAAGATACGGCGAGTTTGGTATGAGACTTGCGATAGGAGAAGAGAAGAAACATGTTTACAAAACCATGCTGATGGAGTCGCTCATAATAGGATTCTTCGGTTCCCTGGCGGGAGTGACTGCCGGCATGCTGATCTCGTTATATCTTCAGAACACGGGCATTGACCTCGGGGTGATGATGAAGAATGCGTCGATCATGATGCCCCAGGTATTCAGGGCACAGATAACACAGGAGACATGGTATGTAGGATTTATTCCCGGTTTCATTTCAACCCAGATTGGCACCATGCTTGCGGGACTCGGCATATATAAACGCCAGACGGCTCAACTATTCAAAGAACTGGAATCATGAACAGACTGATAGCGCTATTTCTTGTATTATGCAGTTTTAGTACCCTGCAGGCACAGTATCCCGATGGGAAGCTGTTACTGGAGAAGATCGACCGTAACATGTCGTCCGAAAACAGGGTATTCACCTCTTCCATGGTGATCTACGGGCGCCGTTCAACCCATACGGTAAGGATGAAGACCTGGACTGCCGGTGAAAAGAAGTCGTTTACCGAATACCTCTTCCCTGCACGCGAGCAGGGCACAAAGATGCTCAAGCTCGATGACCAGCTCTGGATCTACTCACCGTCGACCGACAGAATTATTCAGATCGCAGGCCACATGCTGCGTCAGTCAGTCATGGGGTCAGACCTCTCTTATGAAGATCTGATGGAAGATAACAGGCTGACGGACCAGTATATTGCAAAGGTCACGGGCACTGAAATAATTGACGGGAACAAATGCTGGGTCATCGAACTTACTCATTCGTACCCGAGATACTACCAGGGGATGAAGCTTTCGGGTTGACCAGGAGCGTAACATCCCGCTGAGAGAGGAGATGTACGCCAAAAGCGGCACCCTGCTCAAAAGAACCGAACTGTCAGAGATTCAGCGCTTCAACGACAGGTGGTATCCCCGTAGATACTTTTCCGCGATATGCTCAAAGATGGCAAGGGAACAGAGTTTAACATAGAGGAGATCCAGTTCAAAGCGTTCCGATAAAAGACCATATCTTTTCCAAGGCAAGCCTGAAAAAGTAACAGCATCTGACTGGTCAACGGTTTTCCTGGTCAGATCCGGCAGGAAAGGGACGCGAGCGCATATACTCAATCCCCCTGTCACCGGTGAGGGTTGTGTTAAACAGTTTCCCGTTCCAAGACTCCCCTTTAAGAAAAAAGTTCAGCCAGGGAATGAGATATTTTTTGAGTATCTGATGTTGTTCTTCAAAGGAGATTCCCTCATTGCACCCTGACAGTTTCTGGGCCAGCGTACAAATCCTGCTGGAGTCTGCCATTGCACAGTGTGTGCCTCCACCGATCAGAATAAATGTCTTGTCTGCGGAGGCAGAGAAATTGTATATCGGTATCTGATACCTGCCGGGTGGTGTGATGCAGTCATTTTCTCCTCCGATTATGAGTGTTGGGACTTCAACGGATGCAGCTGCCTGAATTGCCGAAGGTTTTGTATTCATTGGGGCCAGTGCCACAACAGCGTCGGTTCCTTCATAAAGATTGGCTGCGGCAAACAGCGCTCCCCCTCCCATGCTGTGACCCATCAGGCAGCTTCTGTTATTGGTGATACCATACAGTGGCGAGCCGGTTTCCCCTCCCATTTTTTCTGTCTCCGCAAGAGCAAACACAAGATCCTCGGACAGAGCCTGGTGTGAAGGGAACATTCCCGTTTCACTGTACGGGAGCACAATTATATAACCTTCCGGAACAAGCATCTCCCGGATATGACCGTAAAGATCAGGTGACATCACATATCCGTGAGCAAAGGAGATCACGGGAAATCTGCCGTAACATCCTTCATCTTCGCTTAAAGCAGTGTTCTCTTTCCTTTCAGGATAATATATTTCAAGCCTGATTTTCCTGTTCCCCCTAAGAGAGTCTCTCAACTCCGCAGAGGAATGGCCAATATTGTACTGCTGAGCCGTGACACCGGCACATATAAAAAGTAACACTGCTGAACTCAGTCTCCTCATTATTCGGGTAAAGACTTATTTAACGCTTTCTCAAAGGCAGTGGCCATTCCGTGTAAAACCAGAAGCAAATTTACAAATAAATTGCACCTCCGGCAGGTCAGCATCCCGCAAATGACTTTCAGATGTCAAAATGATAATTACTTTTGATTGAATTTCATCCTTATGATAAAAGTTGCTGTCACCGGAGCATCCGGACACGTAGGAACAAATCTCTGCAGGATGCTCCTGAACCGGGGTTACCGGGTCAGGGCTTTGATACACAAAAATTCTGCAGGGCTTGATGATCTTGACATTGAATTTGTAAAGGGAGATGTAACCAGTATACCTGACCTGCAGAAACTGTGTGAAGGATGTGCTGTGGTGTTCCACCTGGCAGCCTGTATAAGCATCCGGAAAAAGGATGAGAGATGCATGGCTGTAAATGCCGGCAGTTGTGAAAGCCTTCTCAGAGCTGCGAGGGCTGAAGGAGTCCGGAGGATAATCCACTTCAGTTCGATCCATGCCTTCAGCCAGGAGCCCCTTGATGAGCTACTTGACGAAAGCAGGGGGCTGGAGCTGAACAGCGGGGTATCATATAACCGTTCAAAGGCACTGGGTCACAAGATTATGATCGAGGGCTCATCGTCGGGACCCGAGGTTGTGGTGCTTAACCCGACCGCCATCATAGGCCCGAATGATTTTCAACCATCTTTGCTCGGCAATGCTGTAATCAGGTTTTACAAGGGGCAGAATCCTGGCCTGATACCCGGCGGATATGACTGGGTGGATGTCAGGGATGTATGCTCTGCGGCAGTTAATGCTATAGATATGGGGGTACCCGGCGAATGTTATCTCCTCGCCGGCAGCTGGAAAAGTCTCAGGGAGATGGCCCATGAGGTTGAGAAACTGGGGGGTCATAAGGCACCTGCCTTAACCCTTCCGTGGTGGCTGGCTCATATCGGTGCCGCGGTCCTGAACCTCCAGGCAACAGCCACAGGAGGCGTACCTCTATACACCTCCATGTCACTCGATACTCTAAAAGAGAGCCACACGAACATATTTCCGGTAAAGGCTGCCCGGGACCTGAATTTCAGGTCGCGTCCGTTTGAAGAGACAATGGCAGACACAATCCTGTGGTTCAGGGAAAACAAATACATCTGATGGAAAAATCAACCTTTGACCTGCTGGTATGGCTCTGGACGGCCGCTGCACTCATCATCTTCCTGGTGCTTCTGTTTGTCACCGCTCCCTTTGGACGGCACTCCAAGAGGACATGGGGCCCGACCATCCCCGACAGGCTGGGTTGGATTATTATGGAGATACCGGCACCGCTGATCTTTATACTGCTGGTTGTCACCGGCGATGCGCCGAAGAGCATAACGGTATGGATCATAACCGGGCTGTACCTCTTGCACTACATCAACCGTGCAATCATTTATCCCCTGAGGATCAGAACCACAGGCAAGGTGATGCCTCTGGCAGTAGCCCTTATGGCTGTCGTTTTCAATTTTGTGAACGCCGGGTTCCTGGGTTATTACACAGGCTCATTGCATAACCACTTCAGCAGCGAGTGGCTTGCCGATCCGCGGTTCATAGCCGGCCTGGCGGTATTTATGACCGGGATGGCCATCAATCTGACTTCTGATGAGAAGCTTATCCACCTTAGACGCAGAAGGGCCAGCGACGGTTACCAGATACCGCGTGGGGGGCTGTTTAAGAAAGTCTCCTGCCCCAATTTCATGGGTGAAATAGTGGAGTGGGGCGGCTACGCCCTCCTTTGCTGGTCACTGCCGGCGTTATCCTTCTTTGTCTGGACATTCTGCAACCTCGTCCCCAGGGCCCTCTCCCACCACAGGTGGTACAGGAGTCATTTCCCGGAATATCCCAGGAAAGAAAAGCAGTTTTCCCTTACAGTATTTTGTAATTTTCCGTTGCAATTGCACCCTTAAGTGAAACACACATACCTTAACCACCGTCTCAGGTTCTTCTGGCTGGCAGTTTTCGCTGTTGCAATGGGATTCCTCGAAGGCATTGTGGTTGTCTATCTCAGGGAGCTTTATTACCCTGAGGGGTTTGACTTCCCCCTGAAAATCATGTCGCCTGATCTGGTGACTATTGAATGGATCAGGGAGATTGCCACCCTTATCATGCTGGCCGGTGTTGGTATCCTCTCGGGTAGAAACGGTATCCAGAGGCTTTTGTACGCACTTTTTGCCTTTGGCATCTGGGATATCTCCTACTATGTCGCGCTTAAACTCCTTATAGGCTGGCCTGCCTCCCTCCTCACCTGGGATCTGCTGTTCCTGATACCGGTATCATGGCTGGGACCGGTGCTCGCTCCGGTGCTGAACTCCGTGACAATGATCCTTATGGCGTTGCTACTGGTAGCGAGGCAGGAGAAGAAAGGCTACCGCATCAAATTCAGCCTGACTGACTGGATGCTTATCTTCGGCGGAGCATTAACTATCCTGTATACATACCTGGTTGATTATACCAGGCTGCTTATTGAGAGCGGGGCCCTTGCCTCAAAGAGCTCCCCGGAAATCACGGAGAGATTAATAAATATGATATCTAACTATATTCCTGGCAGTTATAAGTGGCCGCTCTTTTTCTTCGGTGAGGTGTTGATACTGGCCGCTATAGCCAATATATTAATCAGAAGCCGTAAGCAACCCAGGGATGAAACAGTTGACTGACCTGCCCATATTGTTGTGACCCGGGTACCGTTGTGAGCCAGATGGATCCTGCAAGAAAAAGGAAGACTGCCGGGTTGGGGCACCGGCAGTCTTCGCAGCATTAAAACGGACTTATGGAAAGAAAGAAGGTATAACCGCTTTTCAGGAATTTGAAAGTTAACAGGTGAATTATGAAGTTTTGATGAAGATTGGATTTAAATTGATGCCGGACAGGTCAGGGGTTTGCATGCCGGCGGCGTTAGGAGTTTTGATGCCGGCGGATCAGGGGTTTTCAGGGAATTTATGATCAGGATGGTGATATTTATTTCATAGCACATGGTTGGTATAATATTTTATATATTTATGGAGCCTGATTTAACAAATGACTATCCTAACCAGAAATGATATGACAAGATCAAACCTTTCTTTATGGATCCTTCTGTGTATGATGCTGTTATCAGTATCATGCGGTGGCGGCAACAGCCCCAAGGCCGCGGAGACACCTGCTGCAACAGCAACCCTTGACCTTTCGATTGAAGGTATGACCTGCACCGGCTGCGAGAACACCATCTGCAGCAATATCGAAAAGATACCGGGAGTCAAATCCGTAACAGCATCGCACATTGAGGGCAATGCCATCATCGAGTTTGAGCCGGGCAAAGTTGACACCGCGAAGATCAGGGAGACAGTTGACGGGCTGGGATACAAGGCCCTGAAGATGAGTCCTGTTGAGACCGGCGGGAACGAATAAACCCAATTGACCATCTAAATCTTTTTTACCTCAAGCTGAAACCATGTCTAAAGAAAAGCAGGAAGTGAGTAACGGCATACCGGACCTTGATAAGGTAGTTGACAACTCAAGACGTGACTTCTTAAGAAAGGTCACCCTTGCAGGAGCTGTTACCGTAACCGGAGGGGCGGCCATATACTCGGGACACCGTTTTGAGAAAGCCAAGCACCGTGAGGGAATGGTGAGGGTGCTCACGGAAGACAACCGGCTTGTTGAGATCCCCGTTGAGCAGATGCGTGATTTCAAGCCTGACCTGAAGATGCTGCAGAGCAGAGGCAGGGAGGGTATCGAAGGTAAAAGATGGGTGATGGTGATCGATCTATCGCGATGCCGGAATGCGAGGAAGTGCGTTGAGGCATGTCAGAGCGCACATCACCTCAGGCCCTACGAGTATCATATCAACACACTCGTGATGCAGGAGTCTGTCAACACTCCGGCCTTTTATATGCCGAAGCCATGCCAGCACTGTGACAACCCTCCGTGTGTCTCCGTCTGCCCCGTTAATGCAACCTTCAAGAGGCAGGACGGGATTGTGCTCATTGACAATGAAAAGTGTATCGGATGCCGGTTCTGCATGGCAGCCTGCCCCTACTCCGCGAGGATGTTCCACTGGCAGGAGCCTCAGCAGGCGGAAGCCGACAGAGAGAAGGAATATGACGTCGAGCTGAACGTGCCCCATAAGAAGGGAACAATTTCCAAATGCCTCTTCAGCGCAGACAGGCTGAGAGAGGGTATGCTTCCGTACTGTGTCTCGGCATGTCCAAACGGAGTCTTCTACTTCGGTGACGAAAACGAAGATGCCGTGACTAACGGCACCACGAAAGAGACCGTCAGGCTGAGCGAGCTCCTTGTGCAAAGCGGGGCTTACCGCCTTATGCCTGAGCTAGGCACCAAACCAAGGGTCTACTACCTGCCCCCAAAGAACAGGCTGTTTGAATTTGAGGAGGGAGAAAAAGTGGATTATAAAGAGGATAAAGCATAAACAAGCATCGATATGGATGACACCCGTTTCAATACCCCCGGGGAACAGCGAAAGATCGATTCCATTGCCTCAGATATTCTGCGGAATGTAAGAATCAACAGGAGTTTTATCCTGTGGATGGGGTTCCTGTCAACCCTCCTTGTGCTTTGCCTGGCCGCTTACGTCACCCAGCTCCGCCAGGGTCTGGGTGTGACCGGCCTGCGCGACTTCACCAGCTGGGGAATGTACATCGCCAACTTCGTTTTCTTTGTAGCCACCAGCCTTGTCGGTATGCTCATCAGCTCAGTTCTTGGACTTATTGGATATCAATGGGTCAAGCCAATATCACGGATCGCTGAGATTATTGCCATCGCTTTTGCAGCCGTGGCCGGGCTGGTCATCATCTCCGACATGGGCCGTCCTGACCGGCTGCCTTATGTCTTCATGTACGGACGGGTGCAGTCTCCAATACTCTGGGACGTGACCGTAGTGACGACATATTTTGTCCTGAGCCTGCTGCTGTGGTTCTTCCCTCTGATACCAGACCTTGCCATCTCAAAAGGCAGGCTGGAAGGCAGGCCTGCCTTCCTGGTAAAGGCCTATGAATTCTTATCGTTCAGGTGGGAGCATCATGAGGTGCAGTACAGAATTATGCACCAGGCAATACGTATCCTGCTGATCCTCATCATCCCAACGGCCTTTGCGATACACACGGTAACGAGCTGGCTCTTCGCTGTCACCCCGAGAACCGGGTGGGACAGCACGATCTTCGGGCCTTACTTCATCTCCGGCGCCTTTGTGTCAGGGACGGCAGCATTGATAATTGCCATGTATTTCTTCCGCGTGAGCTACAAACTGGAAAAATACCTTACCGATTATCACTTCGAGAAGATTGCGAGGGTTCTGGTTCTGGTCTCGATAGTCTATTTCTACTTCAACCTGAACGAGTTCCTGGTGCCGGGATACAAGCTCAAGACCGGTGACGCCATACACCTAAGGGAGCTCTTCACCGGGCATTACGCTCCGTTATTCTGGAGCATACAGATGGCAGGTCTCGTCATTCCTGTCATACTGCTGTTCTTCAAACGGATGCGAAGGCCGCTGCCCATGCTGGTAATTTCTCTCTTCATGCTTTTAGGTGCATGGTTTAAAAGGTACATAATTGTTGTCCCTCCGCAGGGGCATCCCAACCTGCCGATACAGCACGTGCCGGTGGAATGGATCGTTTACAGGCCGACGCTGATTGAGACCGCCGTGACGGTTGCATCGATAGTGCTTGTACTTATTATTATCACTGTTCTGTCAAAGCTCTTTCCGGTGATTCCGATCTGGGAGCTGGCTGGTGAGGAGCCCGACAAAGAAAAAAACATGAAAAACAGTAAAATATCAGGCTTATGAAACATACTGTTCCCTTCATTCTGTGCATGTTGATCATTCCTTCCCTGCTAAGGGGTCAGGACTGGGTTGTACCAGAGGACCGGAAAGGCAGGCTGAGTACTTTTCCTTTCACTGATGAAACCAGAAAAGAGGGAGAGCGGTTATACAATATCAATTGCGCCTCCTGCCACGGAACACCCGGGAAGAACAATTACATAGCGCTGGTGCCGGTGCCTGGAGACCCTGCCACGGAAAAGATTCAGAGAAACAGTGACGGTGAGATCTTTCACAAGGTCGCTGTCGGAAGGGGTCAGATGCCTTCATTCCGCAGTGTGCTTACCACTGATGAAATCTGGAAGGTAGTATCCTACCTGCGGAGCTACAACAGAAGTTATATCCAGAAAGTGATGCCGGTCATCACCTCATCTGCTTATCCCGGAGCAGTTATCAGCCTGACACTTGCCTACAGTGATGCCGCACGTATTCTGACAGTAAAGGCCCTGGCCACTGACGAGGTGAAGAGCGTTCCGGTCACAAATGCCGGGTGAGGCTCTTCGCTGCGCGTTATTTCGGGATGCTTGCTATTGATGAGGAGAAGCTCACTGGCAACGATGGTACTGCGGTTTTCACTATCCCGGAAGGCTTGCCCGGAGACACGGCAGGCAATGTCAGTTTCAGTGCAAAATTCACTGACGAGGATGTGTTCGGAGCTGTTTCAAAGGACACCGTCATCAGGGCCGGGGAGGTAACTGCACCTGTCAGCCTTGTGGCGCAGAGGGCCATGTGGAACAATGTCAGGAAAGCGCCTGTATGGATTATCCTCTCCTACGGACTGGGAGTGCTGGCAGTCTGGGGATTTATCTTCCTGGTGATGATGAAGCTGCGTGATATTTATACCGTTGGCAGCGCCCTCAGGGGTAAGCTGCAACCATTTCCGGAACAGGACACAACCACTAAACTGGAAGATATATGAAAAACCTTGCCCCTGTCGGCAGGATACTCTTTGCCCTGCCATTCGCATTTTTCGGGATCAACCATTTTCTGATGATGGATTACTACCTGGGAATGCTGACATCGTTCGTCCCTCTCGGGGGCTACACAATCATCCTGACAGGATCTGATTATGATAGGTGTAAGTATCAGTATCATAACCAAAAAGTTCATTAAGGTGTCGACGCTGATACTCGCCGGCCTGTTGTTTGTTTTTATCATCACCATCCATATCCCGCACCTTTTGGATGGGTCGGACAGGAGCTCCATTCTGATAGCGCTGCTCAAGGATATCTCCCTGATGGGGGGTTCGCTGATGATCGCCGGTTATTGCTGGGAAAGTGAAACAAAAAACATAAGCAAATGAATATCAAGAATTTTTTAATACCTGTTCTCCTGTTTATCTGCCTTCCCCTGGTCAACGCACAGGAGCTGAAAACAGCAGGGTACCCTCAGAAGGAGGTGGAAGTCGGAGTGATTGAACATCTTGGTGATACCATACCGCTTGACCTGTGGTTTTACAACGAGGAGAGTGAGCAGGTAACCCTGCGTTCCATGATCGACAGGCCCACCATACTTAGCTTCGTCTATTTTGACTGTCCCAACCTGTGCAGTCCGCTGATGGATGGCATTGCAGATGTGGTAGGAAAGATGGACATGACCCTGGGCAATGAATACAAGGTCATAACCATCAGCTTCAACACCAGTGACACGCCGGAGAAGGCAAGGGAGAAGAAGAAGAACTTTGTTCAGAGGATCAGTAAGGAGAACCAGAAGGACTGGATCTATCTTACAGGTAATGAGGAGAATATCAGCGCCATAACTGCTGCCGCCGGTTATAAATACACACCGCAGGGTCTTGATTTCGCGCACCCGTCGGTGATAATGGTTGTCAGTCCTGCCGGCAAGATCACCAGGTATCTTTACGGCCTGACATACCTGCCCTTTGATGTCAAGATGGCAATCATTGAGTCTCAGAAAGGGATAGCCAGGCCCACGGCAAACCGTATCCTCGAGTACTGTTTTGCCTATAATCCGGCCAGTAAGACTTATACCCTGCAGGTAACAAGGATAGTCGGGATAATGACAATATTTTTCCTGGTGGTTATCATGGTGATCCTGCTTGTCAGGAGGAGAAAAAAGTAAATCAGTTTGATTATGGGAAACGAAGCAGAGGTAAGTTACCTGGAATACCAGGGCAGGCACAAAGGGATATGGTCATGGCTGCTGAGCACTGATCACAAGCGGATCGGACTTCTGTACCTGTATGCCGTTATATTTTTCTTTTTTGTGGCCGCAACGCTGGGCTTGCTGATGCGTATTGAGCTGATAGCCCCGGGGCGCACCATAATGGAACCGCAGACTTATAACGGGCTCTTCACGATACATGGGATCATTATGATCTTTGTGATTGTGATCCCGGGACTTGCGGCAGTATTCGGCAACTTCTTCCTGCCGATACTGATCGGGGCGCGTGATGTGGCCTTCCCCAGGCTGAATCTCTTTTCCTGGTATCTGTATATGATCGGAGCACTACTGGGGGTTGCATCACAATTCCTTGGGAGCGGGCCACCCGATACGGGATGGACCTTCTACGTGCCTTACAGCGTGGAGTCGGCTACCAGCGTCATATGGGCCCTCACTGCCGCATTCATTCTGGGCTTCTCATCAATTCTGACCGGGTTGAATTTTATTGTCACCATCCACAGGATGCGCGCTCCGGGGATGAAATGGATGAGGATGCCTCTGTTCCCATGGGCGCTCTATGCTACTGCGTGGATACAGGTGCTGGCCACACCCATCGTGGGCATCACACTGCTGATGGTAATAGCTGAAAGGGTACTTAACATAGGATTCTTTGACCCTGCCCTCGGAGGTGACCCGGTGTTGTTCCAGCATCTGTTCTGGATATACTCCCATCCGGCAGTGTACATAATGATTCTGCCAGCAATGGGTGTTGTCACGGAAATCTTCCCCACATTCAGCCAGAAGCCTGTCTTCGGGTACGGGGCCATTGTAATTTCCAGTCTTGCCATAGCCTTTGTAGGATATTTCGTTTGGGGCCATCATATGTTCACCTCGGGCATGAGTTATTACGCCCGGTGGTTCTTTTCATTCCTGACATTCATTGTTGCCATTCCCAGTGCCATCAAAGTCTTTAACTGGATCTCAACAATGTATGGGGGATCAATAGATCTCAAACCTCCCCTGCTTTATGCCATTTCCTTTATATTTCTCTTCCTTATCGGCGGTTTCACCGGCCTGGTACTGGGTTCGCTGGCAACCAACGTTCAGACCCATGACACGGCGTTTGTGGTCGCCCATTTCCATTACATCATCTTCGGAGGAATGGGCTTCTCGTTCTTCGCGGCAATACACTACTGGTTCCCGAAGATGTATGGCAGGATGTACAACAACAGGATTGCAAATATTGCATGGGGGTTCAACTTCGTGGGCTTCAACCTGCTTTATTTCCCGCAGTTCATCATCGGGATACAGGGCATGCCGAGGCGCTCGTATGACTACCTGCCCCAGTTTGAAACGGGACACCTGATATCAACAATCGGAGGCTTTATTCTGTTTGCAGGACTGATAATGATGGTCTGGAACCTCGTGGCTGCGGCGAGGCGCGGTGCGAAGGCGCCAGCCAATCCCTGGCACGGTGTCACGCTGGAGTGGAAGATACCCTCTCCCCCGCCCCACGAGAATTTTGATGAGATACCTGAGATAACAACCAGGCCATATTTCTTCGGCTCAAAGGATAAAAACTAACAGAAGGTTATCCATGACAGTTCATCAGACTCATAATGAGCATCTTGACAGCGAGACCGGGAAACTGGGTATGTGGATATTTCTCTTCACGGAGTTGTTCCTTTTCGGCGGTTTGTTTCTCGTCTATGCCATCTTCAGGGCAAAATACTCCGCTGACTTTCATGTTGCGGCAGAGGAGCTGAATGCCTTCATTGGCACCATGAACACCGTCTTCCTTCTTGTCAGCAGTATGACTGCAGCCATGGCGCTGACTGCGATACAGAAAGGTGACCGCCGTCTGACCATGTTGCTATTAATGGTGACCATTCTCCTGGCAGCGCTGTTCATGCTTAACAAGTATTTCGAATGGTCGCACAAGTTTGAATACGGCATCTACCCGGGTTCTCCCGTTCTCAAAAACATGACACACGGTGAGCTGCTGTTTTTCGGCCTTTACTATATGATGACCGGACTGCATGCGCTCCATGTGCTTATCGGAATGATCCTGCTTTCCATCAACGTGGTGAAAGTGAAATTGGGAGCCGTGAACTCTGAAAGGTTCCTGATGCTTGAGAACAGCGCTCTCTACTGGCACCTGGTAGACCTGATATGGATCTTCCTCTTCCCTCTTCTTTACCTTATAACGTAAGAGATTTATGAAACCTGACGAGAAACATATTTCATCATACGCATCGCTGACCACAGTACTTGCGATATTGCTTTTTCTTACCACCATTTCGGTACTGGTCACCGGCTTTCATCTCGGAGCTTTTACCGTTGCCGTGGCTCTTTTAATAGCAAGCGTAAAGGTTTACATCGTGCTCTCCCAGTTCATGCACCTCAGGTTCGAGAACAGATTTCTTCGACTGGCCGTGGCCGGTGTATTTGCGCTGTTTGCACTGGTCACCATAATTACATTCATTGATTATTTCTTCAGATAAATAAGGATAGTTATGTTTAACGGGGCATCAAATCTTGCAGAGGGAGTAGACAAGGCATTCCTGTTCATCTTCATCATCGCCTTCATTTTCATAATCGGGATAACTGCCTTCATGATCTGGACTGTGATCCATTTCTCAAGAAAAAAGGGGAAGGAGGCGCAGCAGTTCACAGGCAGTATGAAGCTTGAGGTCTTATGGACAGTTGTGCCCCTGATACTTGTTTTGATCATGTTCTGGATCGGCTGGAAAGGGTTTGCCCCGATGCGCAAGGTGCCGGCTGATGCGATGGTCATCACTGCCATAGGCAGGATGTGGGAGTGGGAATTCATCTACAGTGACAGCCTCAGGTCGCGGGAGCTGGTGTTGCCCATCAACAAGCCGGTCAAGCTGGAGCTGGTGTCGGAAGATGTCAACCACAGCCTCTTCATCCCGGCCTTCAGGGTCAAGGAGGATGTGATACCGGGCTATGACAACTACCTTTGGTTCACCCCCAACTATATCGGTGACTATGAGATTCTTTGCACGGAGTACTGTGGCCTGTTGCATTCGGCCATGGTGTCAAAGACGCGCATACTGTCACAGGAGGAGTTCGACACCTGGTACGAGGAGCTGATCACTGCCTCATACATCCCTGAACCTGAAGGGCTGAAGCTTCTCCGCGGGACAGGGTGCCTGGCATGTCACTCCCTCGACGGGGCAAAACTGGTAGGGCCGTCATTCGCCGGCTTATATGGCTCGCTGCGAACGGTTAATGAAGGGAGCACTCAAAAGACCGTTACGGCCAACGAAGAGTACATCATCAGCTCTATCTATGACCCGAACAGGGAGATTGTTGAGGGGTATGCCAGGAACCTGATGCAGTCATACCGTGAGCTGCTCACTGTTGAGAATATTGCCGTGATGACCGAGTACCTCAAGACACTGAGCAAGGATGCCAGTTAAAGGGTTATCCACAGCCATGGCTGCCGAACTCACCAGGTGGAAGCTCTCACTGGCGGTGGCATTCTCAGCTGTGACCGGTTACCTTGTCTTTGCCGGAGATGTTCACGGCAGCCTGCTGCCGGCAGCCGTCGGTGTCTTTCTTCTTTCGGCTGGCGCCTCCGCCCTTAACCAGTACACTGAGAGAATGAGTGATGCGCTCATGGAGAGGACCGCAGGCAGGCCGCTGCCCTCCGGGCGGATGGATCCGGTGACAGCCGCCATGGTGGCTGTATTGCTGCTTCTCTCCGGGAGCATCCTGCTCGGTTTAACCGGTTTGTTGCCAATGATGCTCGGGCTGGTCAATGTTTTTCTTTACAATGCTGTCTATACGGGTCTGAAAAAAGTAACCTCTCTCGCCATAATCCCGGGGGCGCTTGTGGGAGCTGTTCCGCCGCTGATAGGATATACGGCAGCAGGTGGCATGGTGACAGACACAATTATTCTCCTGTTTGCCCTCTTCATGTTTCTCTGGCAGATGCCACATTTCTGGCTGTTACTGGCAAGATACGGCAGTGAATATGAAAAAGCAGGCATCAGAACAGTCTACAGTTCGTTGAACTCCGATCAGATAAGGCGCCTCGTGATGGTGTGGATAATAGGGTCATCGCTGCTGTTATGGATCCTGACAGCTATTTCCCTCCCATTCCCGGCACATGCTGCAGTTCTGTTGCTGGTACTGAATATTGTCTTTATCCTTCTGTTTCATAAGATAATACAGGCACCTGAAGCAGAGCAAAGGTCAAAAAATGCATTTATCCTGATAAACTCATTCTCCCTGCTGGTGATGATAATTCTTATTGCAATGTCATGACACCGGACTCCTTCACTAATTCAAATCACATTTTCATAAAATGAAACCCAGAGTATTTATAGCGGCGGTACTGGTCTTTGTCTTTTCAGAAGGCCAGTTGCAATCACAGGAGGGCCTCTGTGACAGCCTGACCACGGGGCCCATGTCAGGCACGCTTCTCATTGCCGGTGGCGGGAGACTGTCAGATGCCATCATCGATCGTTTTATTGAGCTTGCCGGCGGGGTTGATGCCAGGATAGTGCTTGTTCCCACTGCTGCCGGGGCAGAGAGCTATGACGACAGTGCGGGAGAGATGTTCAGGTCGAGGGGTGCCGGAAAAGTCACGGTGTTGCACACTGATGACAGGGACACGGCTGACAGCGGTTTCTTCACCAGGCCGATTGAAGAGGCAACAGGGGTATGGTTCGGCGGCGGGCGTCAGTGGAGGCTGGTCGACTCGTATAAGGGTACCCGCAGTGAAGAGATGTTCAGGCGGGTGCTCGATCGCGGCGGAGTTATCGGAGGCTCCTCTGCAGGTGCAACAATACAGGGGTCCTTCCTGGCAAGGGGAGACACTCAGAATAACCAGAAAATGATGGGCGATCACCAGGAGGGGTTCGGATACATCAGCAACATAGCTATAGATCAGCATGTGCTTGCCAGGAACAGGCAGTTTGACATGTACGGCATTCTCCGTGAACATCCTTATTTGCTGGGGATTGGGATAGATGAAAATACGGCTGTTGTGGTGCAGCGTGACACCATGGAGGTAATCGGGGCCAGTTATGTACTTGTCTATGACGGATCATTCTGGTCACGTGAAGGCAGCGACATGAAAATACTGCCGGAGAAAGATTTTCTCTTCTATTTTCTAAGATCCGGCGACAGGTATGATCTCCGGCAGAGAAAAATAATTGACTAAAACCATCAAGGAATAATATCAGAGGCTATGAAAAAGATGCTTGCCCTTTCGCTTATGCTGTTTATGGCCATAGGAGCATGGTCGCAACCACTGACTCCGGATCAGGTAGACAAGCTGACAGAGCAGACGATGAAGGCCTTCAATGTGCCTGGCATCGCCGTTGCGGTGGTCAAGGATGACAAGGTGGTTCATATGAAGGGATACGGCGTCACTTCGATCATTACCGGCAAGAAGACTGATGAGAACACCCTGTTCGCCATTGCCTCCAACTCAAAGGCCTTCACAGCTGGCAGCCCTGGGGATTCTTGTTGACGAGGGGAAAGATTTCATGGGAGACGAAAGTGATTGACATCATTCCGGAGTTCAGGCTGTACAACTCCTACGTTACTGAAGATTTCAACATCAAGGATCTGCTGACCCACCGCAGCGGCATGGGGCTGGGTGCCGGTGACCTGATGCTGTGGCCTGACTCCTCCACATTCACCAAAGAAGAAATCATTCATAACCTCAGGTACCTGAAGCAGACCTCCTCCTTCCGGACGAAGTACGACTATGACAACCTGCTCTACCTGGTAGCCGGCGAGGTTGTGGCGAGGGTCTCCGGGCAGAGCTGGGAGCAGTTCGTGAAGGAGCGCATTATGCAGCCGCTTGGGATGGAGAGGTCTTCACCCTCGCCCGGCATGACAGGAGACAGATCGAATATGATTGACGCTCATGTGCCGGTCAACGGGGTGCTTCAGGTAGTGCCCATATATGAAAGTGACCTGCTGAATCCGGCTGGTGGTATCATAAGCAGCGTGGCTGACATGACAAAATGGGTGATAATGCATCTCAACCGCGGCAAATTCGGTGAGAACAATGGCAGGCAGCTGCTCCTGGAAAGGACTCACCGGGAAATGTGGACACCGCAGACCATCATACCTGTCAGGTCAGCCGGTCCTTACAGGAGCCATTTTGCGGGCTACGGACTTGGCTGGCGGCTAACCGATGTAAGCGGATACCTCCTGGCATCGCATACGGGTGGTCTGGCAGGCATTGTGACACAGGTAACGATGATCCCTGAGCTGAAGCTGGGAATCATCGTATTCACAAACCAGCAGGAAGGCTCAGCCTTCACAGCCATCACCAACACCATCATTGACGGTTACCTGGGAGTAAAAGGCAATGACTGGGTTAAGACGCTGAAAGAGAATGGTGAGAGAAATTCAGCCGAGGCGAAACAGATAACCGATGAGATATGGGCAAAGGTCGAGGCAAACCGTTCAAAGACAGGAGCACCCGCAGATCATTCAACATACACAGGAACCTACAGTGACAACTGGTTCGGTGACATATTAATCTCTGAAGAGGGAGGCAACCTGCGCTTCAGGTCTGTCAGATCTCCCAAACTGCGGGGAGAGATGCTCTACTACACCGGCAACACCTTTATTGTCAGGTGGGATGACAGATCGATGGATGCAGATGCATTCGCGGTGTTCACCCTTGACAGGGAGGGCAGGCCTTCTTCGATAACGATGGAGGCAATCTCGCCTTTGACGGATTTCAGCTATGACTTCCATGACCTCTTGCTTAAAAGAAAGGAAAACTGACATTTCCCTAAGGACCGCCGATGAAAAAACTGCTCATCACCTGCCTGCTTGTACCATACTCCCTCCTAGTACTGTCGCAGCCTCTCTCTACGAAAGAGATTGACAGGCTGGCGGAAGATGCCATGACGGCATTCAATGTACCCGGCGTCCAGTGGCCGTGGTCAGGGATGACAGGGTTGTGCATTTAAAAGGTTACGGGGTCAGGTCAATCGTCACCGGGGAAAAGACCAATGAGAAGACTCTTTACGCCATCGCATCTAACACAAAGGCCTTTACAACGGCAGCCCTTGGTATTCTGATCGATGAAGGAAAGCTCACCTGGGATACGAAGGTTATTGACATCATACCCGAATTCAGGCTGTACAACTCATACGTAACAGAAGATTTCCTGATCAGGGACCTCCTCACCCACCGCAGCGGACTGGGTCTGGGCGCAGGAGACCTGATGATGTGGCCTGATTCGGCCATGTTCACGGTTGCTGACATCATTCACAACCTCAGGTATCTGGGGCAGGCATCGCCATTCAGGACGAAGTATGATTATGACAACCTGCTTTATGTTGTTGCCGGCGAGGTGGTGGCACGGATTTCGGGCACCAGCTGGGAGGCGTTTGTGGAGACAAGGATAATGCAGCCCCTTGGAATGAGCAGTTCAGCAGCCTCATTTGCAGGGCTTAAAGAGAGGTCAAATATCATCGACGCTCACGTGCCTGTTGACGGAAAACTACAGGTGGTTCCCAAACAGGAAAACAGGCTTCACAACTCGTCCGGAGGCATCTACAGCAATATAAGCGACCTGAGCAAATGGGTCATCATGCAGATGAACCGCGGCAGTTACGGTGAAAGCGGTGAGCAGCGGATCTTCACGGAAGAGGTTCACCGCGAGATGTGGAGACCGCATACCATCATTCCGGTCAGATCAGCAGGACCGTACAGAAGCCTATTCGCTGCTTACGGTCTCGGATGGCATCTGACAGACATAAACGGATATCTTCAGGTTTCCCATACCGGGACTCATACCGGAATAGTAACACGGGTAACAATGATCCCCGAACTGAAACTTGGGATCATTGTCCTGACCAATCAGCAGTCGACTGAAGCCCATGACGCAATCACCCAAACCATCATTGACGGGTATTTCGGAATAAAGGGCAATGACAGGATCATGGCCCTTAGTAAGAGCGAACAGGCAAGCCGTTCAGAAGCGACGAAGATAACCGGCGAGGTGTGGAAAAAGGTTGAGGAACAACGTGGCAGCGGACCGCAGCAGATTGACCATTCTCTGTATTGCGGAACATACGCTGATGCCTGGTTCGGTGATATAGTTATCTCGGAGATCAGCGGCAAGCTAAGGTTCAATGCGGTCAGATCACCGAAGATGAGGGGTGAAATGCTCTATTACACAGGCAACACCTTTATTGTCAGGTGGGATGACAGGTCGATGGATGCGGACGCATTTGCGGTCTTCTCGCTCGACAAGCACGGAAAACCGCAGCTGATAAAGATGGAAGCAATCTCTCCGCTCACGGATTTCAGTTATGATTTTCATGACCTGAACCTGATAAGAAAAAAGGAAGACTGATTTTAATAAATCGGTCTGCAGAAGTTTATGAAAGAGATGCGGCAGGTATCCGGGCAGTTTCCCCTGCCACTGAAAAAACCTCCCGGCGGAGAAGGCTATGATATCTATCCTTCCTTCAATGTAGGAGAAGGCAAGATCTTTGCCGGATTTGCATCGCTCTTAGATTCAATTGTAAAGCACCGGACGGTAATCATTGATGGTTATACGGGGATTCGCTGGGATTTGCTAAAGCAACAGATTCTTAATACTCTTAGGGATGCAGGCGTCACGGCCAGGTGCTTTAACACCCGGGAATTTCTTAAGCAGGAACAGGAGATTGAAGAGATGACATCACCATTTTCCGGCGGCAGTGATCCGTTGTTCGCGACGAGGTGTGATCTTCCGCTCGGAAGCTTCTTCAGGATGGCGGAACTTACAGCCCTCCGTACAGACCCGGATTATGATGTAAACATTATTATAGGCACCGGGGCCTCCCTCTCCGGATGGCAGGGATTAATGATCTATGCTGATCTGCCAAAAAATGAACAGCAATACAGGGCGCGTACGGGAAGCATCACTAATCTCGGCCTCTCCCGTGCGGGTGATGCCGGAACAATGTATAAGCGTTCATATTTTATCGACTGGCCCGTGCTTAACCGGCATAAGCGGCAGATTTTACCCTTCGCTGACATTGTGGTGGACGCCCAGAGACCCGATGAGCCGGTATGGATGGAAGGAAAGGTGTTAAGGGAAGCGCTGTCGGAGATGAGCCGGAACCTCTTTCGGGTAAGGCCATGGTTTGAGCCGGGTCCGTGGGGCGGCACATGGATAAAGGATAATATCAGTGGACTGAATCGCGAGGTTCCCAACTACGCCTGGTCATTTGAGCTTATCTCCCCTGAAAACGGGCTGCTGCTTGAAAGCTCTTCCCTCCTGCTGGAGGTATCTTTTGACAGCCTGATGTACATCGGCGCAAAGGAGGTGCTGGGCGATTGCCATGAGCGGTTCGGCAATGAATTTCCGATAAGGTTCGACTTCCTCGACACCTATAACGGAGGCCCTCTGTCAGTGCAGTGCCATCCGCGGCCTGAATACGCCAGAGATCATTTCGGGGAGAATTTTACCCAGGAAGAGGCTTATTATATCGTTGATACAAAAGATGATGCATTTGTTTACCTGGGATTCCGGAATGATATTGATCCAGGTGGTTTTGTTGCTGCTCTTAAGGAGAGCGCTGAGAACAATGAGCCTCTGGATGTTGACAGTTACGTTCATAAACAGAAGGCTGACAAACATGATCTTTTCCTGATCCCCTCCGGCACGATACATGGTTCAGGAAAGAACAACATGGTGCTTGAAATAAGCTCAACACCGTATATTTTTACATTCAAGATGTATGACTGGCTGAGACTGGACCTGAATGGCAGACCACGAAACCTTAATATCGACAGGGCAGGTGAAAATCTCTTTTTTGACAGGAAGGGAGAATATGTCAGCGAGCACCTGAAATCAAAGCCGGTCCTTCTGAGTGAAGGAGAGGGCTGGAGTCAATGGCACCTGCCGACACACGAGACGCATCTTTATGATGTGATGAGGTACAGCATCATGTCATCTGTGGATATCAGCACGGAGAACAAGTGCCTGGTGATGAACCTCGTGGGTGGGCACAGTGTCAATGTGGAAACCCGGGGAGGGATGCAGAAGAAGATCAGTTATGCCGAGACCTTCGTTGTCACGGCAGCGGCAGGATCGGTCAGAATTACTAATATAGCAAACGATGAAGCCATAATAGTGGCAGCCTTCGTTAAATAACAGAAAGTAAAAATGAAAAGGAGCGTCATTGCAATGGCAGCTTTGCTTTCCGTATCAACGGTAAATGTAACGAGCCAGTCATTCTTCACACCCGATGATCATATCGTGAATGGGTTTTCGGCCAAAATTTCAGGACTGGACTTTGAGTACCATTCGTGTATTCCCGGTCTGCGTGAGAGCATCCTGGTAAGAGCCACCGGCGGCAAGGATATGATGGAGTGGGAAACAGCGCCGGTACCGGAAAAGATACAAGAAAAATATGCAGCCTTCGTCTGGGTGGCTGCACTGGGCTCCAGTCCCGGCAACGCGAGGATGGATCTCGAAACAGGCGGAGGAGATCATATTTCGTTTTATACTGACGGACGAAGGTCGTGGGACATCGAGGGAGACAACGGGTCATCACTGAGCTTCAGGACCATCATGACGGATCAGCATGGCGACCATCACGGATATATGATACTGCGGGTGCCATCGGGTACTGTTGCCAAAGACAGGCCGTTGAGAATCAGGGTCACCGGCAGTTCGGCAGACCTCACTTCCTGGTATATGACATTCAGGAAACCTGTGGAAACAGGAGTGACAATGAATGCATTCCCCGCCATACTTAAAAACGATGGGCATCCCATGCAGCTTGTCGAAGCAGGTATTTTCTACTTCGGTGACCGGGCAGATGCCCGGATTTTTGCAAATGGGAAAATGATTGAAAAGACTACTCTGAACTTCGGCTACAATGCTGTTAACCTCGGGCTTCCTGCTGTTAAAAATACTACAAGGATCGCGCTGAAGGTTGTGGCAGGTGATTTCACCGTGACAAGGAACGTTACCCTTGAACCTGTGAGGAAGTGGAAGATCAGCTTTATCCAGCATGCTCACACTGACATTGGGTACACACGCTCTCAGACAGAGATCCTTGCAGAACACCTGCGATACATCGACTATGCGCTTGACTACTGTGATGTCACCGACAGTTATCCCGAAAATGCAAAATTCCGCTGGACCTGTGAAGCCTCGTGGCCTGTTGACGAATACCTGAAGTGCAGGCCGAAGGAGCAGTGCGACAGGCTTATCAGGCGCATTAAGGAAGGGAGGATCGAGGTGACGGGTATGTATTTCAATTTTGATGAGATCCCTGATGAACAGATACTTGCAGCTTCACTACAGGCTGCCGGCAGGATCAGAAAGCATGGGATTCCCGTAACAATGGCGATGCAGAATGATGTCAACGGCATCGGTTGGTGTCTGAATGACTATTTCGACAGGCTGGGGGTTAAGTACCTGAACATGGGTACTCACGGCCACCGGGCTCTCATCTGTTTTGACAGGCCGACGATGTTCTGGTGGGAGTCCCCGTCAGGCAAACGCATGCTCACCTTCAGGGCGGAGCATTACATGACCGGCAATACGGTAATGGAAGTCCAGTCGGGCGATACCGACAAGTTTAAGAACAACCTGCTTAACTATCTTAACAGCCTCGCTTCAAGAGGCTACCCATACGATGAAATGGCCATCCAGCACTCAGGCTACCTTACTGACAACTCACCCCCCTCGACAAGTATGAGTGAGATGATCATCAAATGGAATGAGTTATTTGAGTGGCCGGTACTGACCACCTCAACTACCGGATCATTCTTTGAAGCGATGGAGGGCAAGCACGGCAGTGAGTTCCCCGTTATCCGGGGAGCATGGCCTGACTGGTGGACTGACGGTTTCGGAGCCTCTGCGCGGGAGGTTGCCGCAACCAGGACGGCAGCTGCGTCGCTGCTGGCAAATACCGGAGGGCTTTCCATGGCTGCAATTGCCGGTATTGGACTGCCGGCCAAAACCCCTGGTGATATTGACCTGGCCAACGAAGCCCTTCTTTTCTATACAGAGCATACCACCGGTTATTCTGAAAGCGTTCGCGAACCTTACAGCCAGCCAACAATGGAGCAGCGGGCTCTAAAGGAATCATATGCGTGGGAGGCCACGCGAAGGACCGCCTCCCTGGGAGAGGTGGCGATGGGGCTGTTACAGGACTTCGTGAGAAATGAGGCGGAGCCTTCACTCGTTGTATTCAACACGCTTAACTGGAGCAGGTCTGGTCTTGCCATGGTTTATATTGATCATCAGATTGTCCCGCGGGGCATGAAGGCAGGGGTTTACGATCATGATGGCAACCGGCTGGCAACACAACCCGTTTCATCCAGATCTGATGGTACCTACTGGGCTGTCTGGTTCAGTGAAATCCCTGCCTTCGGTTTTAAAAAGTACCTCATTAAACCGGAGGAGGGAGAGAGTAAGCCAACAGTGCCTCTGGCAGCGGAAATACTTGATAACGAATGGTACACGATTGAAGCCGACTTGAACTCCGGGATAATAAGTTCGCTTTTTGACAAGGAGCTGTCACTTGAACTTGTTGATAAAAAAGCAGAGCACGCAATGGGTGAGTTCATCCTGGAGCAGCTTGGCAACAGGTCACAGATGGAGAGCAGGATGCTGAATGATTTCACCAGAAAATCGCTTGACACGGTCTGGTTCGAATCGAGAACTGAAGGTGAGATATGGAACAGCATCAGGTTCTGCGGAGAGACCGAGACAGCCATCGGTCCGCGTGGATTCTCATTTGAGATCAGGGCTTTCAAAACTGCCAAACGGATAGAGATGGTCTATTCCATTGTCAAAAAAAGCATAACGGACCCCGAAAGCTTTTACATTGCGTTCCCCTTTGCCGCGGAGAACGGAAGGCATTTTACAGAAGTAGCGGGTGGTGTGATTGAGACCGGCAAGGATCAGATCAGGGGATCGTCAAACGACTGGTATACGGTACAGAACTTCACGGCGGTACGCAATGGTGGGATGCAGATTGTGATGGGCAGCAACGAGATGCCCCTGATGCAGTTCGGCGCAATCAACACCGGGAGGTACGAGGCAGGGGCTCTGCCGCAGACACCACATGTCTATTCATGGCCAATGAACAACTACTGGGTGACCAACTTCAATGCCGACCAGCGAGGAGGACACACCTGGACCTACTACCTGACATCGTCGGCTGATACCGGAAACGACTTTGCCACACGGTTCGGGTGGGGTGCCAGGGTGCCCATACTGACACGGATATTACCCGGTGGCGGATCAGGTGATGAACTCAGGGAGGGGTCATTTATTACCGGATGGCCCTCAAATGTTATCCTCATAAGCGCCAGGCCTGAAGATGACACCGGGAAATCACTCATCATCCACCTGAGAGAGACGGGAGGTCAGGAAACCGCATTGAAGCTTGCCAACGGCCTGACGGGCCAGTCTCTGGAAATCACTGAAGTTGATGTCACCGGCAATCAGGTAGAAAATCCTTCAACAAACATTTTTCCGCTCGAGAATAAATTCTTTAAAATTACACTACCTTGACGCTACGGTAAACCGGATTAATTTATAATGCGTGAGGGAAAGATGAATTCGATGAACAGGCCTGAAGCAACAATTTCACAGACAGCTTTTTTCAATGCACTTTTTTATACCGGGAGCGAGCTGGTAAAAGAGAGGGTGCTTCTGACCGAGGGGGGTGTAATCACCGGTTTCACGGACGTGGATTCGGTTCCGGTTGATGCACAGCGGGTTGACTGCAAGGGATACCTGGTGACAGCAGGGCTTATCGATCTGCAGATAGCCGGCAGCGGGGGGTATCTCTTTTCTTCCAATCCAACACCGGAAGCCCTTGCTGCCATAACCGGGTCGATATTAGCAACGGGCACCACAGGCTTTCTTCTGGCGTTGCCGACGAATACGATGGAGGTATACCATGATGCTTTCCGGGCTGTCAGGGAGCATCCCCATCCCGCAATCCTTGGGTTGCATCTTGAGGGGCCCTTTATCAGCCATGCAAAGAGGGGGGCTCATGCCAGGGAGCTTATCCGGGTACCGACTGCAGAGATCGTGACTGAGCTTCTCGCTGAGGGAGCAGGGACCGTCAGGATGATGACTGTAGCGCCGGAGGTATGCACCCGTGAAGTAATAATGGCTCTTAAGGATCATGGCATAACCGTCTCTGCCGGCCACAGCAACGCCACCTTCAGGGAGGCTTCTGAAGGCTTTGCGGCGGGCATTGAGACAACAACCCATCTCTTCAATGCGATGTCTCCCATCCATCACCGTGACCCCGGGCTGCCTGGGGCGGTTTTCAATTCTGACACTGCCCGGGCCAGCATCATTGCGGACGGGATACATGTCGACTTCACCATGCTGACGATTGCAAAGAAGATCATGAAGGACAGGCTCCTGCTGGTATCAGACGCCGTTGAAGAGAATGACCGGGGTGCATACAGGCATGTGCTGCAGCCTGACCGGTATACCCTGCCTGACGGGACTCTCTCAGGCGCGAGGCTGACTATGCTTGATGCCGTGAAAAACTGTGTACGTCATGCAGGCATTGATCTTTATGAAGCTATACGGATGGCCTCACTCTATCCGGCGCAGCTGATCAAGGCATCAGACAGGGGTCTGATTGCACCAGGAGCCAGGGCTGATCTGATAATGACTGACAGCAACATGGATTTAAGGGGACTGTTTTTTAACGGTAAGATTGAATTTCAAAACTGATAATATGGCACTGCTGGGAATAGATCTGGGAGGTACAAAGGTTGCTTTTGCGCTCTTTGACCGTGAGGGTAACATAAGGGCCAAGGAGACACTGGCAATTGACAATCGCAGAGGCACAGAGGTCGGAAACCTGATAACGGTCACCGCGGCACTGATGCTGGCAAGGGCGGGCCGTGAGGGAGACACAGTGGAAGCTATAGGCATTTCCGTACCTGGGATCAGCCGCCGTGAAAGAGGAACAGTCTGGGCTCCCAACATCCCGGGCTGGGATGATTATCCCCTGCTGAAGGAGGTAATGACCATCGCAGAGGGGATACCTGTCTTCATAGAGAGTGACAGGTCATGCTATATCTCAGGCGAGATATGGAAAGGCAATGCACGCAACTGCAGGGATGCCATCTACCTTGCCATTGGCACAGGGATAGGTGCCGGTATTACCGTGAACGGAAGTATCCTCCGTGGGGCCCAAGATATTGCAGGAGCAATAGGATGGATGGCATTGGCAAGACCGTATAAAAGCAGGTATGCCATCTGCGGCAACTTTGAGTACTACGCATCCGGCGGAGGCATTGCCCGGCAGGCTGCCGAGTTCCTGGAAAGACATGAGGAGTATGAAGGCGAGTTGAGAAAAAAGGTGTCGGAGAAGATCACCGCACAGGATGTGTTCAATGCCTGGCGCAAGGGTGACCCCCATGCAATAGCTATTATCGGGCAGGCTGTCGAGTTCTGGGGCATGGCCGCCGCTAACCTCGTCAGCCTTTTCAATCCTGAAAAGATCATCTTCGGCGGGGGTGTCTTCGGGCCTGCGCTGGAGCTCCTCCCTGCGGTTAAGCAGGAGGCGGAGAAATGGGCCCAGCCGATCAGCGTCAGGCAGGTGAGTTTTGAGCCCTCGGCACTGGCCGGCGATGCCGGTGTTTACGGTGCAGGCTTCCTGGCCATGAAAAACCTTGAAGAACAGAGGGTCAACTCATGAGCGGAACCTACAACAGACGGCTCGTCTTCTGGTCGGCATGCCTCGGAATGCTATTATTCGGCATAGGACTTATAACCCTTGGTGCAATACTGCCTGACCTGAGAATAAGACACTCTCTCAGCGCCGTTGAGGCCGGGACTCTCTTTTCAATCCTCCCCATCGGAATTATGGCAGGGTCCCTCCTGTTCGGTCCGGTGTGTGACCGCTACGGGTACCGCGTGCTGCTTGCCATCTCGGCAGTGCTGATGTTTGCAGGCTTTGAGGGACTTGCCTTCACGCATACGGGTTGGATACTGACCCTGTCAGTTTTTCTCATTGGCATCGGTGGCGGTGCAGTTAACGGAGCCACCAACGCTGTGGTTGCTGATATCAGCACCACGGGCAAGGGTGCTGACCTCAGTCTCCTGGGTGTCTTCTTCGGCATAGGTGCGCTGGGCATGCCCCTGCTGCTGAGTGTTCTAAAGCAATCATTTGACTTCCAGGTCATCGTTGCCGCCACGGGTTTTATTGCCCTTGCAGCAACTATCCTGTTCCTGGTTGTCAGGTTTCCTCCCCCAAAGCAGGCAGAAGGCCTCTCCATGAGACAGATTGGGCCCATGGTGAAGGACCTCACCCTGCTGTTGATCGCCTTCTTCCTCTTTTTCCAGAGTGCCTTCGAAGGGCTGATAAACAACTGGACAACCACCTATCTGATGGAGCGGGTGGCGGCGCCGCAGAGTGCGGCATTGATGGGACTCTCGGCATACATCGCGGGTATTACCGTCATGAGGTTGCTGATAGGCAGTATCTACAGGAAAATGCCCGGGAGTACTCTTCTATATATTTCGTTTGCCATAACCTTTGCCGCCCTCGTGCTGTTCAGGCTGAGCGGATCAATGATACCTGCGGCAGCCGGGCTGTTACTGCTTGGAGCAGGGGTCGCAGCCGGTTTTCCCACCATGCTTGGTTTTGTCGGTAACAGGTATCCGCAGCTTTCAGGCACCGCCTTCAGCTTCGTCTTTGTCATCGCACTTACGGGCAATATGCTTGTCAACTATTCGATGGGGCTGGTGGCGGAGAATTACGGGATAAGACATCTTACAACCTTTACTTTCGCTGAGCTTATCATTCTGGTTGCAATTGCATCCGCCATCTTCCGAAGATTAAAACTTAACAAATGACCATATATTAAAAAATTTGAGACTATGCTTGCACAGGAATGGCTGAAAAACGCCAGGGATGTCATGTCCCGCATTGAAGAGACGCAGATGGAGAATATCCGCAAGGCAGCTGAAGTGATGGCTGACACCATTGAATGCGGTCGCTGGGTTCACACCTTCGGGTGCGGTCATGCCACTCTGCCAATAGAGGAGATGTATCCGAGGATCGGAGGCTTTGTAGGGTTCCATCCCATGATTGAGATTCCTCTGAGTTTCTTTACTCACATCACCGGGGAGATGGGTGTGCACCAGTTCGTCTTCCTCGAGAGGGTTGAAGGATACGGCGTTGAGATAATGAAAGGTTATACCTTCGATCAGCGTGACACGATGTGGCTCTTCTCCCATTCGGGCATAAACAACGTCAACATCGATATCGCCCTTGAATCAAAGAAAAGGGGAATGAAGGTGGTGGTATTTTGGTTCAGCGGCGGCAGCCAGAGGCAAGAAGACCAGGCACTCCTCGGGCAAGACCATCTTTGATATCGCCGATATTGTTGTGGATACCTGTGCTCCGCTCGAGGATGCATCCGTCACGCTTAAGAAACATCATGACAAGATCGGTCCGGTATCAACCATGGCCTTCGTTACATGCGTATGGATGACCATAACCACTGTGGCTGAGATTCTGGCTGACAGAGGAGTGAAGTTGTACATTCATCCAAGTCATAACGTACCTGGTGACACCACCGCCAGGGAGAGGCTTGACGAGGCACTGGCGGAATACAAGCGCCGGGTGGCCGGAGTATGATAAATGCACAATGCAATGAACTCACTTGAGAGAACTGTCGGATTCATCGAGGACCGGGGTACGGACCGGATCCCCTTCCACCCCATCCTGATGCGTTTTGCCGCACGGTATGCAGGGGTAAGGTACAGGGACTTCTGCCTCAGTGCAGTCCACAAATGCATGGCAAATATAAAGTGTGCAACCGACTTCGGGTCAGACTGGGTCAACACGATGTCAGACCCCTATGCCGAGGCAGAAGCCTATGGCACCATCCTCTCCTATCCTGACGATGATCTTCCCAAGGTAATGAGTTATGCCATTGAAGAGATAGCGGACATTGACCGGTTGAGGGTGCTGAGAACGGAGGATCACCCGCGCATGCGGGAGCGACTCTTTGAGATCAGGGAGTACGGCAGGAAGACATCAGGGAGCTTTTTCATTGCCGGATGGGTGGAAGGCCCTCTGGCGGAGTACTGTGACATAAGGGACATCAACCTTGCCATGACCGATCTTTACGAGTATCCTGACAGGGTGCACAAAGCTCTTGATATCATCACCGAAAGCGCGATGGAATTCATCACCCTGCAGGTAGGAGCCGGGGCTCACTGTATTGGCATTGGCGACTCCGTTTGCTCACTCATATCACCCGAACTGTACAATGAGTTTTGTTTTGAACGTGAGAAGGCCCTTGCAGACCATATCCACTCGCTGGGAGCATATGCCAAGATCCATATCTGCGGGAATATCTCGGCCATACTGCCTGACGTGATCAGAACCGGTGCCGACATAATTGACATCGATCACCGCACAGGGCCGGTGACGGAGGCAGTCAGGCTGCTATCGGCAAGGCAGGTCTTTTCAGGAAAGAGTGATCCTGTATCGGTCATCCAGGATGGCAACAAAGAGGAGATTCGTGAAAGTACTTTCTCATTTTTCATGGAAGCGGCAGGCAGGTCAATAATTTCGGCCGGCTGTGAGGTGACCCCGGGGACAGAGAATGAAAACCTCAGGTTCTTCAGCAGTTTGTCACGAGAGCTTATCAATAAGAAATACATGAACGAATAGAGGCATGGGAAAGAACGTTGCACTGGTTCTCTCCAGCGGCGGGGCAAGAGGGTTTGCCCATATAGGAGCCATAAAGGTACTTGAGCGCGAAGGATATAAGATCACCTCCGTGGCCGGCACATCCATGGGCGCCCTCGTTGGCGGCATCTATGCCTCGGGCCAGCTGAAGGAATTTGAGGAGTGGGTAACCACTCTGGATGTGATGGAGGTGCTTAAGCTGACTGACATAAGCATCAGCGGCAAAGGATTTGTCAAGGGAAACAAGGTCATTGACAAGATGAAGGAGATTGTTCCCGACAGGGACATCGAGGACCTCCTGATACCATACAGCGCTGTCGCTACGGATTTTATCAGGGGGAAAGAAAAGGTATTTACCACTGGAAACCTGTTCGATGCCATAAGGGCTTCCATATCGATACCCACTGTATTCCAGCCGTTCCTGATAGGAAGCGATTATTATGTTGACGGCGGGCTTGTCAATCCTATTCCGATCAACAGGGTGAAGCGCAATGAAGGTGACCTGCTTGCAGTAGTTGACGTCAATGCCGACATACCTCACGACAAACCTGAAACCGGTGAGGTACCACTCGACGACAACAAGTATCTGAAAAAAATAACCAACATCATGAAGAAGGCAGACACACCGGATACCTAAAGATAAAAAGGACGAGATCGGCCTCTTCAATCTCAACACCCGGAGCATAAGCATAATGCTAAATCAGATCGGCGCCTCTACCCTCAAGAACCACCCTATAGAGATTATGGTTCATGTATCAAGGGAATCATACGGAATATATGACTTTTACAAGGCAGCAGAAATCATCAGGGAGGGGGAGAGGGCCACTGCCAGAGCGCTCGGCCTGCCAGGGTATGAAAAGTGAAAACGCCATGTGCTGAAAGCGTAAAGTGCTTGTGGATTTTCAGAAAAAAGTACTATCTTTATGAGTTGACCTAAATAAAATCGCATGATGAAAAATTATACCTGATTTACCTTCTGGCAATGATGCTGGCTGCCCCTGCGATGCATGCGCAGAAGCCGATTCTGGTGCTTGAAGACAGCATCCTGATTGGCAACTCACTGTATCCGGGTTTTAATGTGACCATTCCGGAAGCCAATTTTGACAATACTCTTAAAAACTGGGTGAAGTTGCAGGAGACCGGGACCAAGTCAAAGGTGCAGACGGAAGATGGCGAGATGACGATCTTCGGAGCGCTCATAAAACAGGTCTCCTCTGCCCCCGTCAACATCTACAGCCAGCTCAGAAACGAGGACAGCGTGGGCAGGCTCCTGGTAATCATTGAGCTTAAAAAGAACCAATATGTAGACCCTGCTTCCGGAGATATACAGCTTACGGCTGCCAGGAGTTACCTGAAAGAGTTTGCCAGGTCACAGTATATTGAGGTCATCAAAGGCCAGCTCGATACCCAGGAAAAGATCCTGCAGGATCTGGAAAAGCAGCTTGGCAGCCTGGAGAACAACAAGGTCCGGTCCGAGAAGAAGTCAAAAACCAACAGGACAACCATAAGCGATGAACAGGATAAACTCGTTGTCAGACACAATGAACTGAGTCAGCTCTCCAACGAGATCATGAGAAAGAATACAGAGATGATTGCCATGCCGGTAGGCGCGCGGAAGGGATGCAGCATCGGGACAGGTCAAAGGAGCTCGAGAAGAGACGCAAGAAGCTGCAGAAAGAGATCAACAGAGAGTGAGAACAGGATCAAAAAGGCAAAATCGGATATTGACCAGGCCGACAGGGCAATCCCCAGGTTAATGAGAAGGAGCAGGAATGCATTGCAGATAAAGATTGACGACCAACAAGCTGTGGTACAGACATACGTTGATAAGCTGAACAACGGTCAAACTATATTAGGCCATTTTCCTCAGGTGAATGCAGATTTATAACCTCTTTAACAATAATGAATATGGAAAATCAGGAGCAAAAAGAAAACTACCAGCATAAGATCGAATCTCAGCTGGATGAATGGAGAGCTGATATTGACAGGCTCAAAGAGAGAGCAAAGAATGCCACCTCGGAGGCAAAACTGAAATACCAGGATAACATAGACAAACTGGAGCTCAAAATGGATGAGGGCAAGTCAAAGCTGAAGGACCTCAAGGAGTCTGGTGGTGAAGCATGGGATGCCGTGAGGGAGGGCGCCGACTCAATCTGGGACACCATGAAGGCCACCTTTGCCGAGGTGAAGGAAAAGCTGCGGGATAAGGATGATGAACCTGAGGAAGAAAAGAAAAGCTGAGGGTCATTCCTGCTATTGATCCTGTTTCTTTAATTACAGTAACCGGGCCGGGCAGACGACCGGAGCCCTGCCAGGGTCATAACTGTTGAATATTAATTGCATAAACAAAACTGCTGATAATGAAAAAGACACTTCGGATAGTCCTTGTTGTAATTGTGATTCTTGGTGCTGCTTTTTTCTGGTGGCGTCATTACTTTGTATTCGGTGAGGGGGTAAAGGCGGGCGACCTCAACTACCTTGTTAAAAAAGGTTACATCTTCAAGACATGGGAAGGGAGGCTCATTCAGACCGGGTTCAAAACGCCTACCCCCGGAGCGATACAGAGCAACGAATTTGAATTCAGTATCACCAATGACAGCCTTGCCCTCATCCTCGAGAGAGCCAGCGGAAAATTCGTTGAGCTGCGCTATAAGGAATACATAAAACCGCTCCCGTGGAGAGGCATGAGCCAGTATGTGGTGATAGAGGTACTGGAAATCAGGGACCCTGAGGGAGAGACGCAGACACTGATTCCTTACCAGGCAATCTGACAATGAGGAATCCGGAAATCTTTACCCTGAAACATAGGGTCACAGCGCTATTATTATCGCTGTTCCTTTTCACAGGATGTGCAGAACTGATGAACATTCTGCAGACCGCTTCTGCAGTGCAGGAGCTTACTGAAGGTGACATTGTCAGCGGCCTGAAGGAGGCACTGAAGGTGGGTGCAAAGAATGCCGCTGGCAGGCTTTCATCGGAGGATGGCTATTATGGTGATCATGTCTGTGAAGATTCCCCTGCCCGATGAGGCCAGGGTGATTGTGGAGAACATCGGAAGGATTCCGGGCGGGGAACAGCTCATTGAGAATGTTGTTCTTAGCATTAACAGGGCGGCAGAGGATGCCGCCCGTGAGGTAGCACCAATCTTTGCCGGTTCGGTGATGCAGATGACCATAGCTGACGGTTACAATATACTTCATGGCGCAGACAATGCGGCAACGGAATACCTCAGAAAGACGACCTGGAACGAGCTCTACTCGCCTATACGGGCCGAAGATAAGCTGCCTCTACCAAACAAGGAGATCAATTGCCGGGATATCAGCGCAGGAGTCATGGAGCAACCCCTGACTGAGAAATGGAATATTGTGGCCAACAGTATTGCCGGCAGGCTGGCAGGCTTCAAGCCCGTCACCACCGACCTTGACAACTTCCTGACCAGGAAGGCCCTCGAGGGGATGTTCCTCAAGATGGAGGGTGAAGAGCTGAGGATCAGGAAGGAGGTCTCCGCCAGGGTGACACCCATTCTCCGGAAGGTCTTCGGGACCCTTGACAGCAAATAAAACCGGGTGAAGCAGGGCTATAACACGGTTTGACAATGTCAACTAACTTTTTGAATATCTCCATAAATATTTATTGAAATGAAAGGACATCTAGATTATAGATTTATTATGTACGTATGGAATTCCGCGTGGGAAGGCGGAACGGTTAAAACTGGAGAAAGCGGCGTGTTATCCCTGAACATGGCTCAGAGCTCATTCACCAACTGGGCGGCAGGCGGACAGAACTCCGTGGCGCTGAATGGTCTGATAATCCTGGGAGCTAATTATAAAAAGGACAGATCGGCATGGGATAATGCCCTGACCATTGGCTACGGGAAGATGGTACAGCAAGGCAATGACCTGGGCTGGGTCAAGACCGATGACAGGATCGACTTCCAGTCGAAAGAGGAGGAGGGGTCCGGAAGTGGTTGTATCCCATGAGTGATCTCCTGATGTGCGAAGAGCAGGTGGGTCCAGCAAGCTGATTTCAAGGAGGTAATTGGCGTTGGTCTTACCTATAAGTTTATCGAGTAGAACGGAAGGCATAATCGCGAGTGGTGATCCGAAAAGCAGAAACCAGCAGCCGGACTATGCTCAAGCTCATCAATCATCCCCTGATAACACACAAGCTGTCGCTTATCAGGAGGAAGGAGACCGGGACCCGTGATTTCAGGCAGAACATAAATGAGATTGCGGGCCTGATGGCCTATGAGATTACCAGGGACCTGCCACTGCGGGATACGCGGTGAGTGAGCACCCCTCTCACTCGTGCGTCACCTCCGAGCTCTCCAGGGAGATCATCCTGGTACCCGTTCTCAGGGCAGGACTTGGCATGGTTGACGGTATCACCAGTCTCATCTACCACCGCCAGGTGGGTCACATAGGGCTGGTCGCGTGATTAGTGAGAACTCTGGTGCCAACCGAGTATTATGCCAAATTCCCCGCTGATATTTCTGACACGGTAGTCATGGTGCTTGATCCGATGCTGGCCACGGGTGGCAGCGCCAGCGCAGCCATCGGGGCGGTAAAGAAGAGGGGAGCTGTTACCATAAAACTGGTATGCATCGTCGGGGCACCTGAGGGAGTACAACGCGTGGAGAATGAACACCCCGATGTGGATATCTACCTTGCGGCCCTCGACAGCCATCTCAACGAGAAGGGATACATTGTACCGGGACTCGGTGATGCAGGTGACAGGCTCTTCGGACAGCTGACAGACGACGGCGTTCTTCTCACCGTATTCTCTCTTTTTCAAAATTCTCCGGGCACCATCGTGCTGAAAAGAATACCTTGCTATATTCGCAGATTAACCAATCCAAATAATATAAGGGCTATGGGACTTAAAGGCCGGCTTATAATCATGAATTTCCTCCAGTTCTTTATGTGGGGGGCATGGATGATGACACTGGGTCATTACGGGTTCGTGGAGAAACAATGGAACGGCGCTGAGTTTGGCCTGGTCTTCTCCACTATGGGCTTCGCCTCACTCATTATGCCCACATTGTTCGGGATTGTTGCCGATAAATGGAAGGCAAATTACGTCTACGCGATACTTCACCTGATGTTCGGAGCAACAATGTGCTTCCTGCCTCTTATTGAGGCTCCACTGCCCTTCTTCTGGCTTCTGCTGCTGGCGATGTGTTTTTATATGCCGACAATCGGTCTCAATAACTCTGTTGCCTTCAGACTGCTGAAAAGCGAAGGCAAAGATC
>JAXHLF010000010.1:0-116618 GCA_034522515.1 Bacteroidales bacterium
ATGTCGGCTTCCAGGACATATTTCCCGGGCCTTTCGGCTGGAATATCAAACCAGACCGGATCACGGTTGAAATCTTCCGGGAAGCTGTAGGTTTCCTTCCCCATCCACAGATTTTCTTCCGTGGCCATTTCAACGGGTCCATTATCCGTCATCACTGCAGCCTCCATCTCAAGCAGGTTACCCGTGACCCTGTCATATATCTTTGATAGTTTCTTCGGCTTATCGGTAAAATAGTATCTGATGGTTGCCTCGAACTGCTCGTAGGTATAACCGTGGCTTGAGATGACATCCACATAGTTGAGGATAGAGTCGCGCTGTGCCCATGTTTCCCTCATCTGGGGCAGGTCGTTCATTCCGGTCGTAAGGTATGTGTCGGTGAGAATGGCTACCAGTTTATCATCGGGAATGAGCATCTTGCCCGAGGGTTTATTGCCCACCGGGTTGCCGCAGGATGTCATTATAAGCATCCCTGTAACGAAAGATAAGATCGTTTTCAGGCTCATTTCTTTTCTGGATTGTTCTTGTTGAGATATCGCCGTGAAAGGTAGCTGACCGGGTACCATGCGGCGCCATAGCCAATGGCAATGACGGTAGCCGCCACACTGACAAAATCAATAAGCTGGATCTTTACAGGATAGGCGTCGATCAGCAGTGATTCGCCCGCAAGCCTTACGATGCCGAAGTGCTGCTGGGCAGCGCAGAGAAGTAATCCCAGTATCAGGCCCAGGGCCGTCCCTATTATGGAGATCATCCATCCCTCATAGATGAAGATGCGCTTGATGAGTGTGTTGTCTGCACCGAGGCTCTTCAGGATGTTGATATCCCTCTCCTTTTCTATTATCAGCATCGTCAGTGACCCTATGATATTGAATGACGCAATTATCAGGATAAAGGTCAGGATAACGTAGATGGCAAGCCGTTCCGCCTTCATAACCTTATAGAACATCTCCTGCTGTTCATACCTGTTCTGTACCAGGAACTCATTGCCCATCACCTCCCTGATAGCATTCTGTGTCTTTCTGGTATCCGCTCCCGCTCTTCATCTTTACCTCAATGGAGCTTACCTCAGTGGTATAGTCGAGCAGCTCCCTGGCGAAGTCGAGCGGCAGGAAGAGATATTTGGAGTCAAACTCCTGCTCAACGGCAAAGATCCCGGAGAGATAGATGTATTTTCTTGTGAACTCGTTTCCGGGGTTGGCGCTTATCCTTGCTTTGCGGTCAGGGATATAGATTGCCAGCGGCGAGACGAAATTAAGTCTCATGCCCAGGTGGTTTGCTACGCCCAGTCCTGCAACGGCATATGGCCTTCCGTTCTCACCCTGCAGGATGAAGTCGCCGTCCCACATGGCAGTGTCAAGATCGGTGACATCGGTATAGTTGAGTGAGACTCCCTTGACGGTGGCTATGAACTGCTGTTCATCATACCTCAGCAGTGCATTCTCCTCGAGGGTCTCGGCATACACCTCCACGCCTTCCAGGGCTGCCAGCCGCTTAAGCACCAGGCTGTCAGGAGTGAAGACCTTTCCCTTCACCGGAGAGATTTTTATCTCCGGGTCGGATGTGCTGAAGATACCCTTCACCATCTCCTCAAGGCCGTTGAATACCGAGAGTATAGTTATCAGGGCCATGGTCCCCACTGTCACTCCGGCTACGGAGATGGCGGAGATGACATTGATGGCGTTGCGCGATTTCTTCGCGAAAAGGTATCTTTTTGCTATGTAGAGAGAAAGCTTCATCTGCCGTTACGGGCTATTACCAGCAATCCTGTTCCTTTTTCATGTCTCCTGTGCAGGTCAAAACAGTTCAGCACCAGCACAAAAGGCATTACTGCAAGATACCAGAAAGGGAGGAGAATGAAGAATAGTTTTGATGCTGACAGCATTATGACCGGATACTTCATTGAGAGTCTCCATGCGATGCTTCCGGGTATGCCGTACGTATATTCAACCGACACCTCGTTAAAACCGGCGGTGTGCAGCTTCTCACTGATCTCCTCCTGGCTGTATCCGTCTCGCACATGTTCTCCGATGAAGGAGGTGTCATCACCGGAGTGGACATCCGAGCCGCCCTTGTCAGAGGGGGTGGAGATGACGAGGTATCCTCCGGGGTTCATCATTGCTTGGAATGATGAGAACACCTTCCGGTCCTCCTCAATATGTTCCATGACATCGACGCATAGGGTGAGGTCATACCTGTCCTCCGCTGTCTCCATGTCACCAGGTCAGCCTCCACGGCGTGCACTCTCTCACCGGGTAATGTCGCGTTGAAGAAGGCGTTGCAGTCAGCCACCTGTTCACTCTTGATGTCGGCGGCGGTGATCTTCCAGCCGGGGAACCTTCCAGCCATCCACCACGAATACTGCCCGAAACCCATCCCGGCATCAAGCACCGCGGCCTGTGACGGCATGCTCCTGCTCAGCCTCCTCAGGGCTTTTCTCACGTGCCATGAACGGAGTAGCAGGATATCAAGCAGCTGGTAAAAGAGCCTGCGCAACAGGGGGTGACGGTTGAACTGCCTTCCCAGGAGCTCTTTTATCGGGTCATAGTGCATCGGCCTTATTCCTTGAGCAGGTTAGTGATCTTGTCAATATAGTCATTGCTGTCATCGATGAAGAATGCTATCTCCGGGACGATACGCAGCTGGTTGCGCACCTTGTGTCCGAGCTCGTATCTCAGTCGCGGGACACTGTTGCGCAATCCTTCAAGTACCATGGCAGAACCGTCAGAAGGGAAGATGCTCATCCATGCCTTTGCCAGCGAGAGGTCGGGACTGACGCGCACGGTTGTCACCGAGATCATCTTTCCGGGCGCAAGCTCACTGCCGAGATGCATTATTATTTCTGCAAGCTCCTTTTGCACCAGTCTTGCAACTTTCTTCTGCCGTGTTGATTCCATTGTGAATAATTTACCCGGCAAAAATACAAAAATTGTGGCAGCGGAGGCTTCCAGGTCTGACGCTGAGGGCGCTAGGCCCGTATCCGCGGCCGTAATTTTGGCAGTGCCATACTGCGCTGACTCAAAAGCTGCAGGCTGTGACCTGATTGCAGGCATTGCAGGATTAATTTCGTTAATTATCCCTATTTTTGTCGCTGAAAAAAGATTTTTGATGGATACAGTAGTAAGCGGCATAAGGTCAACGGGCAATCTTCATCTTGGCAACTATTTCGGGGCTCTGAAAAACTTTCTTAGGATGCAGGATGAGAACAACTGTTATTTTTTTGTGGCAGATTATCATTCACTTACCACTCACCCCCATCCGGATGACATTCACGCGAACATCAGGCAGGTGCTGGCTGAATACCTGGCAGCGGGCATCGACCCTGAGAAGGCCACCGTATATGTCCAGAGCGATGTGCCGGAGGTTGCCGAGCTCTACCTGCTGATGAACATGAATGCCTATGTGGGGGAGCTGGAGCGCACAACCTCTTTCAAGGAGAAGATAAGGCAGCATCCTGACAACATCAACGCCGGGCTTCTTACCTATCCGGTGCTCATGGCTGCCGACATCATCATTCACAAGGCTCACAAGGTTCCCGTAGGCAAGGACCAGGAGCAGCACCTCGAGATGACGCGCCGTTTTGCACGCCGTTTCAACACGATGTACGGCGTAGAATATTTTCCTGAGCCTGACGCCTATAACTTCGGGAAGCAGCTGATAAAGATCCCCGGGCTTGACGGTACCGGCAAGATGAGTAAAAGCGAGGGCAACGGCATCTTCCTCGCGGATACGCCGGCGGAGATACGCAAGAAGGTGATGAGGGCAGTGACCGATGCCGGTCCGGAGAAACAGAATTCCGAGCCTTCCGAGCCGGTGAAAAATCTATTTGCCATCATGGATGTGGTTTCAGAGCCATCAACGGTCAAACACTTCCGCGAGCAGCATGCCCTGTGTGAGATAAGGTACGGTGACATGAAGAAACAGCTTGCCGAGGATATCATAAAGGTCACTGAGCCTATCAGGCTTCGCATCAATGAGATCATCAATGACCCCGTCTACCTGGGCAAGGTAGTGGCCAGGGGTGCTGAAAAGGCAAGGGCCAACGCCTCGGCAACTATCTCCGCACAGGCCGTCAAAGGGAGGTGAGGGAGATCATTGGTTACCGGCCTTTCTGATCAGGCCTTCAGCTAAACATTCACTATTGGTGCCCTCTCGAAGGGTGCGTTCCTGTCAAAGAGATAACGGTAGGTTATATGGGTCTTGATGATCGTGGCGCCTATCTGGTCAAGCAGGTGCATCATTGAGGGGTTGAAGTCGCCTATCCAGTTGAATTCAAGCTCCTTATAAGGAAATTTCTCAGACAGGGCAAGCTTTGCAAATGACATAATCAGGGCTCCCTCAACCCCCTTGCGCTGATGTTCGGGGACAATCCCGAAGATGAGTCCGAAAGCCTTCGTCAGCTCACTCCTGACGTACCTGTACCAGAGGAATTTGAGCCTGCCAACATGGTTCAGTTTGCCGTTGAGGTGCCGCACAATCTGGTTCACTTCGGGAAGCATGATGAAGAAGCAGACGGGCTCATCCTTATAGAATCCGAACCAGAGAAGCTTTTCGTCGTGTATCTGCCTGAAGCTTTTGAAGATCAGCCTTGCGTGCCGTTCGCTTATTGTCTTGACACCCGGGAAGCGTGCCCATCCCTTGTTATAGACGATCATGAAGTTGCGGGCTATTTCCTTTGCCTCGACTGTTTTCATGTACCTGAAGGAGTAGTCGGGATTGTTGAATATTCTTTCGGCTTTGGTCCTGATTACCTCATTCAGGTTCCTGTCGGTGACCGGGGTATAATAAGTATACTGTTCAAAGTAGTTTTTAAAGCCGTATTTTTCAAACAGCTCCCTGTAGTAAGGCGGGTTATAGGGCATGCAGTAGTTGGGAGGCGTGAAGCCGTCTGCCAGCAGTCCCCACCAGCGGTCGCGGTCGCCAAAATTCTCGGGGCCTTCCATTGCGGTCATGTCATTCGCCGCCAGCCAGTCGCGGCATGCATTAAAAAGGGTGGTTGCGGCTTCCTGGTTATTGATGCATTCGAAGAAACCCATGCCTCCGACAAACTTCTGACCGGCATCTGCGATCTTCCTGCTGTAAAAGGCTGCCACCCTGCCGACGGTTTTTCCGGAGGCATCCCTGAGGAGCCACCTTATGGCATCACCGCTGCGGTAAAGGTTGTTCGAAGAGGGGCTGAATACCGACTCCACATCCCTGAAGAGTGGTTTTATCCAGTTCCCGTCACCTTTGTTGATAAAAGAGGGAAGATTATGAAATTCCCTGATGTCCTTTTTGCTTTTTACCTCAGCAAGCTGAAAATCACCGGCCATTACCCTGACAATATCCAAATATGGTTGAAATTTAGTCAATCATTTTGGAAAAGCAATGGTCAGCCGGATAACTGGATCAGGTGGACTGCCTCCGCAGGAAGGTGACCGGGTGTCTGAGCCTCGAGGGTGACCGGGCTGGCACGGGATGACTGGTTACAGCAGGGCGATTGGATAGGGTGACGGCACCTGCCTGCACGAGTAGGGTGACGGGGCACGGCTGCAGGGGTGACTCCGAGTCTCCTGACAGGGCGGCCGATAGCGGATTGTTCAGCGGGAGGATTGCCGTGCTTGTCAGATCCTGACCCTTGCCGAGAAAATGAAGTTTCTTCCCGGAGCTGCTATCCCTGATGAATAGGGCCTGTAGCGAAGATCAAGAATATTTTCCACCCCTGCGGTCAGATCAATCCCGTTGCCGATATTGAAGATCGTCTTTAAGTTAAGTGTGAACCAACCCGGTGCCCAGGGGTTGCCGTCAGCGTCGGAAGCGTACATATAGGCCTTGTCTCTCTCACTGGGCGCAAGCCTCTCATAGGTGATGCTTCCGTTATAGACGGCATAGAGGTCAGTCTTGATGAATGATCTTTCAAAGATCATGTGTGTTGCTCCGAAGACAGGGGGAATATGACGCAGCGGTTCCTTCTCGTTGTCATGGCCGCCCGTGAGTGTCAGTGATGACTTTAGCCTGAGGAAGGATGAGGGTCTCAGTTCCGCCTTTATCTGGGCGCCATAGACTATTGCATAACCGGCGTTGACCATCGCATAGACCGCACTCTCCTCACCCTGGTACTCAATGGTTGGCTCTCCGTTGAAGAGGAACTCACGGCGCACCATGGCGTTGTCAAGGTAAGAGTAAAAGAGGGATGCCTCCGCCAGCAGCATTTTTCCTATCTCTCTTCTGGCTCCGATATCGGCATTATAAAGGTATTCAGGTCTGAGGTCAGGATTAGGCACCACAATAACTCCCGGAGCAGACTCAAACACCTTGCCCAGGTCATCAAGGTTGGGAGCCCTGAACCCTGTGGAGAGGTTCAGCGTCAGCTCCGTCCTCGCGTCAGGCCGGTATACGGCACCGGCGGCGCCGGTCACTGCACTGTTGGCCGACTCGATAGTGGTGAACGGGAAATTATAAAATGAGTTGTCAGCGATGGTCCGAATTGAGTGAGACGAAGTTATACCTCGCCCCGGTGCTGACGGTGAACTTGCTGCTGAGGTTGAATTTATAACCTCCGTAGAGCGAAAAGCTGTTATAGATGTTGTCACCATTGGGATACCGCGACCCGGCAGGAACGCTCTCGCCTGTGGATATGTCCATCACATCAGCAGTGCTGACTATATTGTTCCTCACATATTCTGCCCCGTAATAGATCAGGGCCTGGTTTTTCTCAGCCGTTTTGTCGAAGTCGAGGTTCACCGACCAGATTCCGACCTTCTCCATCTGCTGGTTGAGGCTTACGTCGTTGATCTTCCTGTCATTCCGGCTCTCGCTGTAGTTCTGGCGGGCAACCGTCAGACGGACATCGTCAAAGACCGCAGAAGGCTTGTTATAGCTGACAGTAGAGTTTAACATCATCCATGTCTGCGGACCGTAATACCAGTCGCCGTATCTCAGGGTATTGTTTTTGACCTGTATCAGTCTGTCATAGCGGGGCACGTCTGAGAGACGCGAGTAATGGTGGGCGATGTTTATATCGAAATGCTTTCCGGCCTTGAACCGCAGCTTGTTCATGGTGTTGAGCTGTGAGTATCCGGAAGCCACCTGTCTCTGCGGGTTATCATTAAACACCACATAATCCGTTCCGTTGCTGCGGATCTGATATTCATTCCGGAGATATTCGGGGTGTGTTCTTGATCCCATGACCAGGTCGCCGAAGTCGGACCATGTCACTGAGGTTAGGAAGGCCACCCTGCGGCCGCCGGCGTTGGCATCAAGGTGGTATGTCTGCTCATTGGCGGCGGTGGAGTACCGTGCCATCGCCTCTGCCTTGTAATAAACTGAATCGCCTGTTGAGAAGAGAGCCCTCCTGGTGTGGAAATCCATCACCCCTCCCAGTGCGTCGCTGCCGTACATCGTGGCTCCGGGTCCGAAGATGATCTCGGTGCGTTCTATTATATTACGGGTCAAGGGAGATTATGTTCTGTATGTTCCCTTCACGGTAGATGGCATTATTCATTCTCACGCCGTCAATGTTAATCAGCACCCTGTTCGTGGCAAATCCCCTGAGCATGGGGCTGCCACCGCCCTGCTGGCTCTTCTGGACGTAGACGTCACCGCTGAGTGAGACCAGGTCAGCCGTAGTCTGGGGGTTCTGGATCCTTATTGACGGAAGGCTAACGATGCTTATGTAGTTGGGTACTTCATCGGACTTCTGCTCCCAGCGGTTCGCCGAGATAATAAACTCCTCTACCTCAAAGGTCTTTGTCTCCAGCTTTACCACCCATCCGGCCTCTTTCAGCTCCTCAGGGGTGAAGGAGACTCTCTCGAATGAGAAGTGCTGAAAAAAAATCTGCTGGCCTGCCCTGAACTCTGAGAGACTGGCCTTGCCTGACGGATTGGTATAACAAAACTGCGTGCGGGCCTCATTGTAGACGGCCACATCAGCCACAGGCTTGCCGTCCTCGGCAGCCAGCACGGTAACGGTCTGTGCGCTTTAGCGTCAGAACAGGCAACAGAAACAGAAGCAGAAACAAATATTTCCTCATCAGTAAACAGCTATGAACCGTGACAGATGCACAAAAAGCATTCCACAAATATAGCAGAGGAGAATGTTTTGTGGCATATCCTCTGCTTACCATGGCATATCTCTTTGTCAAAGCAAATTAATATTTTATATTTTTGGAATTGAATATCAACCTGAAAATCTTGAAGAAGAAGACTGCGATCATACTGGTGGGTTTATTTGCCGCGATGCTGGCCGTAGCGGCCTTTTTCATAAGGAAGGACAAGCAGGTGGTGGTTGTCGATCCATGGGTGGCGGTGCCCTCGGACGCATTCTTCATGGTTGAGACGAACGACTTCCCCGAGTTGTTGACCCGCACTACCGATCCGGCTGGCATGATCTCGAGGCTCTCAGGCATGAAATGGGCTGCTTCGCTTATACGGTCGGCCTCGTCGGTTGACAGTATCACCGGGGGCCGCGAGCTGCGTGAGCTGATCAGCAACAGGAGGGTCATCATCTCATTTCATGTCACCGGTCAGAACCGTGCCACTCCGATGTTCGTAATGAACAGCGGCGCCTCCTTCAGCCCCGCGTCATCTGGCGGGCCTGTGCAAACAATCAGGGGCGGAGGTGACGGATACCAGGGAGCTGGGTGGAACCAGGACATTTACAATCACATACGGAAAGGGCAACAGGCAGATGCCGGTATACATGGCATTTACCTCAGGCATTATAATAATCTCAACATCTGAGAGCCTTGTCTCAGCTGCCCTCGACAACAAGAGTGCCGGATCTGACATACGCCATCAGCAGGGTTTTGCCCCGGTGGTCAATGCCTCCGGAAAGGATGCCGACAATGTATATGTTCTGTTCAGGAACCTGCCCGGATTTGTCAGGTCGTTTATCGACCCCGAAGATATGGCTTCAGTAGCCTCTGTAGCCATTGCCGGAGGAGGAGATCTCCAGTCTGCCGAGGAGGGGCTCTTCATCAGCGGGTTTCTCTCCACAGCCGGAGCCGGGACGGGAGCCGACCGCCTGAGGAATGTCGCTGCTGCAGAGTGCGGCGTTCATGAACTGCTGCCCCGTGGGAACCCTCAGTTACAGAACAGTCATGCAAAGGGCATCGCTTACAGGCGAGATGGTAACCGACCCCGCGTCAATAAATGCTACCGACCTGGCTTTGATACTGAGTCCCTTTACCGGATCGGAGGTGACCGATGCCCGTGTGCCGTCCGGTGAAGGAGAGGCCAGGGTAAGGGTCTTCAGGATGACCGACCGGCAGTCGGCCGAGAATGTCCTGAGGGAGAGACTCACCGCCAAGTACCTTTCAATGGGACTGAGGGAGAGTCATTTTGTGGCGTCAGCCCTCGGCGCCGACAGTGAGGAGGCGGTACTCTACAAGATGCCGTTCACCGGCGTGGCGTCGATAATGTCAGGTGAGAGCGGCAGAAGTGCCGATGACGAATGGGTGATGTTCGCCAGATCTTATATGATCTTCTCCGGATCACCGGAGGCCCTGGCATCAGTTAAGAGAGAGTCAGACAATGAAAACACCCTGATCAATGACCCGGAATTCAGGGAGATGGAAAAGACAATGCCGACAAAAAGTTCATACCTCTTCTATTCTTCGGGAAGCGTGCTCAGGTCACTGTTGAACGGTATCCTTACACCTGAGGCGAAAGCTGCATTGCCAGCAGGATCACTCTCAGGTATAGGAGGGGTAGGACTGAGCCTCACGCCAAGCAACGACATGATCTATACGAGTCTCTCAGTAAGGTACAGCGACAGAGAGAGGGCAGCCGGACCGGACCACGCCAGGCACAGGTGCATTCGGCAACACCCGGCATCGCAGCAGCAGATACCCGAGCACCATCAGCCATTAAGCTGTTGTGGAAGGTGAAGCTCGATGCCGATCCTGCCGTCAGACCTTTCTTTTTCCAGAATCACAACACAGGAGCAACGGAGATATTCATTCAGGATCAGAAGAACAATATTTATCTGATAAGCGCATCAGGGAAGATACTGTGGAAGGCATCAATACGAGAGAGGATCAGCGACAACATCTTCATGATAGACTACTACAGGAACGGCAAGTACCAGCTGCTCTTCAATGGCAGAGATTACCTGCATCTCATTGACCGGAACGGCAACTACGTTGACAAATACCCGATAAAGCTGAGGTCTCCGGCATCCAATACACTTGCCGTGTTTGATTACGAGAATAATAAGGATTACCGTCTGGTTATTGCGGGTGAAGACAAAAAGATATATCTGTATGATCGTTCGGGATCGCCCGTAAGGGGATGGAACCTCTTCACCACCCGCGGAAAGGTCACTGATCCTGTCTCATTCTTCAGGGTCAGGGGCAAGGACTATATCTTTGTTGCTGATGACCAGGCGGTGTATGTGCTTGACCGTACCGGCAATATAAGGATAGCCCACGAGGAGCCCCTGGAAAAGGCGCCGGATCAGCAGCCAGGCTTGACCGGCGGTGATGATCCGGCAATCATCTTCTCAGCTCCTGACGGGACGCTGGTACGTCTCCTTTTGACGGCACAGTGAAAAGAGATACTGTAAGCACCTTCTCTGCAGGGCACAGGACGGACTTCTCCGATCTGGACGGGGACGAGAGCATTGACATTCTCTATCTCGACCATGGCATGCTCCGTACCTATGACAGCAGAGGCACCGCGATCTACTCATACGCCTTTGAAACGGAACAGCTGAGCGGCCCGGTCATCTTCAGCATCGGGCACGTCAGAGAGAAGAACGGCGGTTTACGATAGCAGCAGGCAGATGATCCATCTCATCGGAAGAAGCGGAGGAGCACTTCCCGGCTTCCCCCGAAGAGCGGGTCCATGCTATAATATCGGCAGGGTATCAAACAAAAGCACGTGGAACCTCGTTATAAGTGAAAATGACGCGCTATCTTTATAATTACGAACTCAGTCATGTCAAAAATAGTTCACTTATTATGCAAATGATTTAATAGATTGCGATGCTGCCGGTGCTGCTCGCTGCGTTAGCTATGGTAAGCAGTGTGACGGCACAGACAGCCAGGTTCTGTATTATATGAATCTCCCGCAGAGGACTACACTCAATCCTGCGCTTCAGCCATCAGGCAGGGTATATGTCGGACTGCCCGGGATTTCAGATATATCCGTCAGGATTGACAATAATTTTCTGAGTTTTTCAGACATGTTCAACAGCGGGGTCATTTAGGACAGGACCTTTACCTATACTTGAATCCGGGAGAGGATCTTGACAACTTCCTTGCAGGCCTGGGAACAAATAACTCTCTCGAGCCGCAGGCCGGCGTTCAGCTTTTCGGACTGGCCTTCACCGTTGGCGCAGGACCTGAGGATCAGTCTTTTGGACATCACAGAGCGTGTCGACGCCAACTTCGTGCTGCCGGAGATCTTATCAGGCTGGGCCTTGAGGGAAGTGAGAGTTTTATCGGGACAGGAACATCGACCTTTCTTCGCTCAGGGCTGACATGAAGTATTATCATGAGATAGGGCTGGGCGCATCCAGGAACATTACAGAGAAACTGAGGGTAGGTGCAAGGGTTGACTGCTGCTGTCAGGAGTAGTGTCAGGCCTATCTGACCAACAACGGCATCACGCTTACTGTCAATGATGACTTTACACATACTGTTGATGCTGACGTGTCACTGAATGTCAGCGCCCCTGTGACCTTCACCAGGGATGAGACAGATGGGGGTGATTGACAATGTCCGGTTTGATGAAGGGCGTTTTGAGAGGGGATGATTGCATCTCCTATGCCGGGTTTTGCCAATCCGGGTTTTGGTATTGAGGTGGGAGCGGAGTACAGGTTCAATGATCATGTTCTGCCGTCTTCTGCCGCTCTTACTGGATCTGGGCTTCATCAGGTGGAAGAGAGATACGGTCTGAGGTTTATCATTACTGAATCCTTCCGGTTCAACCGACTGACCACTGCAGGATGTATACGATGAGAGTCTTTCTTTCGGTGATCTGCTGAACTGGGCCGCCGATTCGGTGCAGACGGCCATCGATCTGAACGAGTCGCCAGGCTCCTATACCACCTTTCTTCCTTTCAGCGTCACCGCAGGCTTCAGCTTCACCCCGGTGAAGTTCTTCACTGCAGGCCTTCTTTCACAGACCCGCTTCGAGGGAAGGCAGGTTCATGAAGCATTGACCCTATCGGGCAACCTCAACCTTGGCAATACATTTTCTACCACTCTTGCCTATACCATGGCCAACAGGCGCTATGACAACCTGGGGTTCGGACTGGCCGTGAGGGGAGGTTTCTTCCAGTTCTATGCGCTTGTTGACAATATCCCTCTCCAGTGGAATGAGGTTGCGGCGGCGATGGAGAGCTACAGGCTGCTCCGAGAACCTGGAGTACCGTGCATGCCAGGCTGGGTGTGAATTTTGTCTTTGGCAACAGGGAGAAGGAGGAGATCCTTCCGGTGATGTGATTATTATTTTGAGGTCTCCTTCAGCTGCTTGGCGAGGGCGTTGGCAAAGACGAACTCATTGAGCAGCTTGCAGTCGGACTTAGTATCTCGGTCTTGTTCCCCTCCCAGCACTTTCTCGCCCTCTTCTATGAAGATGATCTTTTCCCCGTTCTCCATCACGGAGTTCATGTCGTGCAGGTGTTGACTATGGTGGTCATGTTCAGTTCAACGGTTATCTCCCTGATCAGCTCATCAATCACTATTGATGTTTTAGGATCAAGGCCCGAGTTGGGCTCGTCGCAGAACAGGAACCTCGGCTTGAGGACAATAGCCCTGGCTATGGCCACGCGTTTCTTCATTCCGCCTGACAGCTCGGCCGGGAAGAGATGGTTGGAGCTGACTATGCGTACCCTGTCAAGGCAGAAGTTGACCCTCTCAAGTTTTTCCTCATAAGACATATCTGTAAACATGTCGAGCGGGAACCTGACATTCTCCTCTACGGTCATGGAGTCAAAGAGTGCGCTTCCCTGGAAGAGCATTCCCATATTCTTCCTGATCTCCTTCCTTGCCTATGAAAGTCAAGGCCGGTGAACAGCACGGTCATTGTAAAAGATCTTTTCCCTCGTCAACCTCCAGCAGTACCTACCAGGCACTTGAGGAAGACGGTCTTGCCAGAGCCGCTTTTGCCAATTATAAGGTTTGTCTTGGCTGGTTCGAATACCGCCGAAATATCCCTTATAACCCTCACGTCCGGTCAAAGCTTTTTGTTATGTTTTCAGCCCTGATCATGAAAGTAGCAGCTGGGTAAGGATGACATTGAACAGGAGTATGGTGACGCTGCTGTAGACGACGGCCTTTGTGCTGGCGCGTCCTACCTCGAGCGAACCGCCCTCCACATTGTATCCCTGGTATGCCGAGACAGTGGTGATAATGAACGCAAAGATGACGGTCTTGATCAGGGCGTATGTTATATAATAGCGGTATAAATGCATACTGTATGCCGTAGATGTAATCCTGCGAGGTTACCACTCCCGGCTGCTGTGCCGGCGATCCATCCGCCCCCTATGCCGGTGATGATGCTTATCAGTGTGAGGAAGGGGTTGAAGAGGACGGTGGCCACCACCTTGGGAAGGATGATGTATGAAGCCGAGTTGACACCCATCAGCTCGAGCGCGTCAATCTGCTCGGTGACTCTCATGGTACCTATCTCCGATGCAATATTGGACCCTACCTTTCCGGCAAGGATGAGTGCCACGATCGTCGAAGAGAACTCGAGGAGGATCGAGTCCCTTGCTCCGAGACCTATGAGGTAAGTAGGGTAGATGGGGTTTTCGGTGTTGTAAGCCGTCTGAAGGGTGAGGACCGCGCCCATGAAGAAGGAGATGATTGTTACTATGCCAATAGACCTGCAGTCCGAGGCTGACAAGCTCCTTCATCGTCTGCCTGTAGTATATGACATGCTTCTCGGGTCTGGCGAAGACCTTCCCGAGTAACATCCAGTATGAGCCGAAGCCTGACAGAAACCTGAACATGTTGTTAAATGTTTCGTCAAATTTAACAATAATTCACCGCACATGAAACCATGCCGGTTTTCGTCGTGGGGAATTTATATATTTGTAATAATGCTTATAAATATCAAATAATCATAAAACACCCGTCTGGCCGGAATCATGGGCACAACAGGTATAACTGCAGGAGCATGGGTGTTGCATCATACCATAAAAATATAATCTTATGATAATGAAAAACCGTTATTTGCTGATCATGGCCGGTGGTGTCGGAAGCCGGTTCTGGCCGCTGAGCAGGAAGGAGAGGGCGAAGCAGTTCCTTGACATACTGGGAACAGGTGAGACTCTCATACAGATGACCTACCGGCGATTCAGTGAGATATGCCCTGCCGAAAACATCTATGTCGTAACCAGCGAAGACAGCAGTGAGATGGTGATTGAGCAGCTTGGAATTGACAGTGATCATGTACTGGCTGAACCCCTGCGGCGGAACACGGCACCATGCATCGCGTACGGCATCTTCAGGATAATGGCTGAGAATCCAGATGCGGTGGTTGCGGTGACCCCGGCTGATCATCTGATAAAAAAGGAGGCTGAGTTCATGGAGGTCATGAATGAGGCTTACAGGTTTGCCTCTGAGAATGATGCTCTCCTCACCCTGGGTATCAGGCCTGACAGGCCGGAGACGGGATACGGCTATATTCAGGCCAATCTGAAGCAGCCGGTGAAGGGTTTCCAAAACCTGCACAAGGTAAAAGCCTTTACAGAGAAGCCGGAGCTCAAGATGGCGAGACTTTTTCTGGAGAGCGGAGATTTTTACTGGAACAGTGGCATCTTCATCTGGAGGGCCAGTTCTGTACTGTCCGCCTTTGAAAGGCATCTGCCAGATATGTATCATTCTTTCCTTCGAAGGGAGAGAGAAGTTCAGCACCCCGGCCGAGAAGGAGTTCATAAAGCGTGCGTATGCTCAGTGCAGCAGCATCTCAGTTGACTACGGGATAATGGAGAAGGCTGACAACGTCTATGTAATTTGTACTGACCTTGGCTGGTCTGATCTGGGTACATGGAGCTCACTGTACCTGCATTCGGAGCATGACAGGAATGACAACGCACTGCTAAATTCGCAGGCTATGACATACAATTCCGAGGGGAACATTGTAAGCCTGCCACAGGGCAAGATAGCGGTGATACAGGGGCTTGATGACTACATCATTATCGACAGCGGTGACGTGCTGCTAATTGTCTCGCGTGAGCAGGAGCAGAATATCAAGCTCTATCTTGACGATGTGGGCAAGGCAACGGGGGACCAGTATCATTTAGTCGGCAGTCAGCTTTAGGGAATCGGCAGTAGGCAGTAGTGTTGACAATCTGATGGAATTCGCAAATCCTTCTGATTGTCGATTTAATCAAAATTCGCAAATCGCAAATCGCAAATCCTTCTGACTGAGGACTGAAAAAAAAAAAGAGGTGCCTCAATTTCTTAATCTGAGACACCTTCCCTTTTTTTACTCGCTCACCTAGTATTCCCAGAGATCCTGTTCAAAGTTGAAGATCTCATTCTTGATCCTTTCGGCCTCGAAGATCTGGGCGGGGCCCATCTTATACTGGTTGATAGCCCTGTCATCGTAGACGTTTGATTCGGCAACGATATACCCGTCAAACCTGCGCTGAAGCATCAGGTCCTCAAATGAGACACGCTGTGCGTCATTGAAGGAATTGAACGCCTCGCTGCTTGACAGTGCCTGCCTTACATCTTCATACCTGATCCAGAAGAGGCGTCTCTTCACAAGCCTGGAAGTGATCTGGTCATACCCCATGTAGATAGGGCAGTATGCCGATGATACGAACGTCAAGGCCGCGAATGTTTCTTGTCAAAGAACCACTCCTCGAGCAGCATGAGCTGTTTGATGTCAGCGGGGTTCTCCATGTTTGTCACGGTTGAATCCTGCTTCCGGCCTTCATAGCATTGACCACGGTGATGGTCAGCGTATCACGGTTCATCTTCGCAGCGATGTCATTGTATGTGGTTGGAACCGTCATCGCATCGCCGTCTGTTGCCGTTACCCTGCCTGAGAGGATCTCATTGAGAAGGATCCCCGAGAAGTTCATCCTTCCGTCTGACATCTCTGACGCGAAACGGTTGTTGGCAGCGTCATACCTGAGCGAAGGATAGTAAAGATTCAGATTCATCTTCTCTCTCAGGTCAATTATCCGGTATAGTCTTTTTGACCAGATAACATCTGATTCTCCCAGGTATGTATAATTGATCTTTTGGTTCTGAGGCATCTGTTTGGTATAGATGTCTCCGAACGACTGGGCCATTGAGGCTGTACAGATCAGGAGGCCGGTAAGGCCTGCCAGAATTCTCCTGTTCATGGTGTGTATCTTCTAGTATTAGTTAATCTTAAGAATGATAGGGTTGAGATCCCTTGTTCTTCCGTCGGGACCAACTGCCTTGATCTTTTCTATTATGAGTTTCTGTCCGGCGCGCAGGTTGCTTATGAGGCCCTTCTGCTTGTCGGTAAGCCTGTTGTTGTTTGATTCAGCCGTGATCTCAAAGCCCTTGTCATTGACTGAGACTGTGAAGCCGGTGACCGTATATGTAAGGTCGAACTCAAAGTTCTCGAGGACTGCGGTCACAACCTGCTGTGCAGCTGCGACGCTTCTGAGCACGTTACCTTCTTTCATGTTGGCGAAGCGTGCCTCGGGGTCAGGAAGTCTCCTTACCCTGAACTCCACGGGCGGGAAGGTCTGCACCTTGCCGTTGATGTTTGCGGAGACTATGATCTGGGCATTCTGGCCGACTGTTCTGGGCTCAGCTACATATTCACCGCGGTAGTCCTTGTATTTGCCCCTCTTGATATCGCCGTTTGTCATGCGAACGGTCAGCTTGTCTGATCCCACGCCGGGCACTGATATGTCAACCGGGTTCTGAATACCCTGGTAGAAGACGTTCATGGCTGTAGGTGAGACAACGACATTAGGCACGCCGACGGAATACTTCGAATCGAATTTGTAGGTACGGATAGCTCCGTCGGGAGCCTTCATCCTGATGACGCCACCCCATGATTTCTCGCCTGTTGAGCCGGGTCTCACCCTGTAGACGCCGACACCTGATTCATCGATAGGAAGCTGCGGTTGCCTGGCTTCCCGGCTCGTATGTCACAGTGCCGTCAGCATTGGGAGTTGAGGTATAGGGTCCCACGAAAATCTCCATATCCTGGGTAGTATCGGTTGCAGCAACGAATACTTTGGCTTCGTATTCATTACCCTGCATGACGTAGGTTGCGTTGGGGATGACGGTCGGAATGATGTTGTTGAACCTGAGTGAGCCGGCGTCAATCTGGGTAAAGAGGAAGTTGAGCGCATCAGTCTCGGCGTTCCTGACGTCTACCTGCATCTTCGAAAGAATTGTTATGACAGCCACAAGTGGCATTGTCTGGAAATTGGCATTCACCCAGTTCTCGGTGCCTGTCTTGCTCAGGTTCTCAGGGTCATCGGTATTAAGAATATCAAGTATTGAATGTTCAGCAGAGATATCCTTTCCGTCAAGAGTCTCCACCAGGAAGCCGCGATAATCTTCAATCAGGGCTTTCAGGTCGTTTCCTTTGCCGGCCTGGTCGGATCCGATGAGTATCTCCGAAGGGATATTGTTTTCGTCAATCTTCTTGACCCTGGTAATGTCGATCTGGTTGTCGGGAAGCAGCGCCTCCGATTCCGAACCTTCAGCAGTGGTGATGATCTCTACTTTAAGATCCTGCATATAGTTATACAGTTCATCAGCGCGGGCCTTGACATCATATGCTCTCGTCTTCCACGCTCCCGCCTTCTCAGGGTTCTCAGCCGCCGCCACATCAAAAGCTGCATAGGTAATATCATTCTTTTTGATATAGTTGGCGGTGGTCTTCGTCAGGCTAAGGTCAACTTTCTTAAAAGCTTCGACGGCCTCCTTTGAAACGTTAAGCGCAAGCATTGCTGTCAGTATGAGGTACATCATACCGATCATCTTTTGCCGCGGGGTTTCTTTTCCCTTAGACATTTGCGGATAGTTTAGGTGTTAACAGATATATTGATGTACTTGACATTACTTCACGTTCATGGCTGCAAGCATGTTGCCATACACATTATTCAGCGAGCTGAGGTTCTCATTCAGTTTGGCAACCTGTTCACGGTATTTTTTGGTGTCGTCGGCAGAACCGGTAAGGTCTTTCATAAGGCCTTCCATTCCCTTGTAGATCACTTCAGTGCTTTTTACATGATCACTTGTGCCTCTGAGCTGAAGCTCATAAGCGGCATTGAGTGCCGAGAGGTTCTTATTGAGTGACTCGAGTTTCTCATGATAGCTTTTGCCGCCTGTCTCAATGGTCTTCGATGTTTCACCGAGAGCCTGGTAGACAGGGTTGGAGTCAGTCATTGATCTTGCGGTCTGCCTGGCAGACTCGGAGAGACCCAGGAGAGACTCGTTTGCTTTTTTGATGGTGCTGGTATACTCATTGGTAGTGGCAGCCAGGTCGCCCATGGCATTGAAGTTGGCTGTCGTTTCCGTGAGCTTCTTCAGTCCGGAACTCAGTCTGTCAAAGACATCCGGGGTGATTCCCGCGTCGGCAAGCATCTTATCGAACTGTGAAAGTCCTGCTCCGCCACCGCCACCGTAGCCACCTCCACCGCCACCAACGGCAGCGAATCCAATCTCCTCACCGGAGTAATTGGGGTCAAGCTGCGGGTAGACCAGTTTCCAGTCTGGTTCCTCCTTCAACGGCTCAAAAGCGGAGAAGAAGAAGATGACTGCCTCTGTGATGAGACCGACAGCAAGAAGCAACCCTGCGTAGGGGTAGTGCTGGATCTTAAAGAGAGCACCGATGATTACGACCGAGGCACCCCAGCCGTACAGTTTGGACATGAAAGCTTTCCACTTACTGGTATGAACAAATTCCGAAAGGCCCATTATAGTTTATTTTAAGGGTTAAACAGTATTAGTTATTGACTCCTATATAAGTTCTCACATTACGGAACCCGACAAATGACTTTGTTGAGTCCTGGTATTCATAATCCCTTGATGAAGTCTGCATAAAGTATGCAATATCCTTCCATGAGCCTCCTCTGATGACTTTGCGCTTGAGCACCGGGGGATCCTCGGGACGGGCGTTGTATTCATAGTCGGGGTTCAGGTCATGGGTGAAGACATATGCTGACGGGTGGTATGCGCACGAGGTCCACTCGGCCACGTTCCCGGCCATGTCAAACAGTCCGTATTCATTTGGTTCGAACGAAGCAACCTTAATGGTATAGACGGCTCCGTCATCGATGTAGTTACCGCGCAGCGGTTTGAAGTTTGCAAGGAAACAGCCCTGGTAGTTGCGGGTGTAAGGGCCACCCCATGGGTACATGGAGAGGTCGAGTCCGCCACGTGCGGCATATTCCCATTCAGTCTCCAGCGGGAGACGGTAGTTATGCACATCGGCTATACCCTGAGCCCGCAGATGCTCATTCATGAAGTTGGTACGCCACACGCTGAAGGCACGGGCCTGTATCCATGACACACCCACAACCGGGTAGTCATCATAACCAGGGTGCCAGAAATAGAGTGTTGCCCAGGGCTCATTGAATGAATAGGTGAAGTCCCTGATCCAGGCCAGGGTATCAGGATAGATATTGACATTATGGTGCATGATGAACGATGAGCGGTCTTTAACCTCGGTGGTGTTACCCTCAAGGTCAGTGACGGTACCTTCGTACTTCTGATCCTTATAATTATACTTCGCCTTGGCTGCCTGCCTGTAGTCTACCCAGAAGTATGAGTAATTGAGAAGCCGGGTGTCCCACTGCTTGTTGGCGTTAAATCTCTCTTCGGGAGGATAGTACATGACTTTCAAGGACGGGAAGCACATTCTCATCTTCCCAATCTATCTCCTCGTCCCAGTTAAGGACATTGGGCTCAAGGACATTCCCCTCCTCATCGGTCCTGAAGAATTCGTAGCCCTCAATGCCTTCCTCACCCAGTCTTGTTCTCAGGATGGAGTCACGCACCCAGTAGGTAAACTGACGGTATTTATTGTTGGTGATCTCTGTCTGGTCCATCCAGAAGGCTTCTACCGTAACTGTCTTGGAGAGGCTGTTCATGGCACGCAGAGGATCCTGATCGCTTGGGCCCATAAGGTATGAACCCGCAGGGATAAACGCCATCTCAAACGGCTCCGGCTCATAGAATTTCTTCCTTCCCTGGACGCCTGTCAACTCACCTGAGTCGTAAGAAGCGCAACTGCCCAAAATAAAGATCAGTGTAAGAGCTATAAGGGTTACCTTTTTCATGTGTAAATAATTTTTGTTTTTAAGCTCACACGGAACCCGCATGTCTGTGCAGATGTTTTCATTATTAATTGTAACGGAAAAACATGTGGGTTTCATATACTCATTGAATTTTAGAATGCAAGTAAATTAAATCTCTCCTGTCTCCTATAGGAAACGAATGCTTTTATATTTAGTGACGCTCTTTCCCAGGCCGAGGTCAAAACTGTATGAAACAACGAATTCATGCGAGCCGCTGGTTCCTTTTCTGATCTCCGATATCGGGAAGTCATATCCATATCCAATCTTTAGACCGTTATACAATTCTACTCCTGCAAAACCTGTGATTGCGTCACTTATCCTGTAAGAAACGCCACCCCATATCTTTTTATTGTATCTAACCATGGCTGTTGCTAAATATTGTGTTGTAGCGCCGTCATTAGCAATAAAAACAGAAGGTATAAGCTCAAGTGAGGGATTGGGAAGCTGGAAATAATAACCGGCTGTAAGATAATATTGCCGGCTGACGTAAGTAGCTGTCTCTGAATATTTTATTTCTGGCTGGTTCAGGTGTGTCACCGAGAAGCCCGCATAATAGCTGAGGGCCTGGTAATAGATACCGGCAGAAATGTCGAGCGCAACGAAAGATTCATCATTTTCCGGGATCAGGGGGTCACCGGAGGGTGGTGTATGGCTTGGTCCCGAGGGGATGAACCACTCGGGTGCGAGTGTTTTGTTCAGCATGCCGGCGCTGAATCCGGCGCCGAGGGTTCCGCTGCCCAGATTGAAGAGGTATGAATAGGAGAGGCTTAAGTTGATATCATTGCTAAAGCCGTACTTGTCGGCCTCAACCAGTAGTCCCGCACCGCTCCTCAGACCGAAGAGGCTGAAGGGAGTGCTGACGTTGAAAATAGTGGTGGATGGTGCTCCGGGAAACCCAACCCACTGCTGCCGTGTCATGGCCGTGGCAGTGATCATTCCGGTCATGCCGGAATACCCGGGATTGTAGGTCTGGGTATTGAACATGTACTGGCTCAGCACTGGGTCCTGTTGACCAAATACCGCGCATGCCGGGATGATTAATGCGAAGATGACTGTCCTGACTTTCTTCATGTTCAAGGAGCGCATGTACGCCCTTAAATATAACGAGTAAAATAAATAAAAAATATGCAGTGCGCCAAATTGAGGTATATTTTAGTGGCCGAACCTGAGCATGCCTCTTGTCCAGCGTCCCGGGACCTGGTCCCTGTTGGCCATAAGATAATCCTCGTAGGAGCAGGCGAGGAAGTGTGGTTCTCCTCCGGCGTCGCGTATTTCTATCCACCAGCGTTCCGTGATCATGCTTTTGATGAAGATGGCTTCGCCCTCCAGATCATTGAGCGTCACATGGTAACGGGTGAAGCGGTTATTCATCTGGTCACCCAGGTATGATATCTCATACTGTTTCTGAGAGAAGCCCTCAAGGAAGAACCATATTACCTGTGCTGCGAGATGAGAGGTCTGCGAGCGGTTGTCAGATACGGGGTTGACCTCCATGACAGACATTATCTTAAGGTTATCGGAGAGTCCGGCATACCTGGCAAGCAGGCAGATCTCCTCCCCGTAGAAGCCGTTGGCGGAGGGGAGGAAGGTGCCGGGGGCATCGGACTGGCGTACCGAGCCTATATCAAAGACCGCTGCGGTGGCATCACGGAAGAGTGGTTCGGTCTCATGCACTGCGGCGCGTACCTCACCAATCCGCATCATGTCATAGTGCCTCCGGTTGAAACGGTTCACCACCTGCTGATCAGTGAGATAGGTCTGGTGGCCGATGGCAGACAGGTGCGACAGGTAACTGCCGCTGCGGTAGATCATTTCATTCATCCAGTTAAGTGAGTCTCCCGCTCTCTTCTCCGCCGTGAAATCGAGCCGCGAATCTACCGATACCATCGACCATTCCTGCTTCAGGGAAGAGAGACAACGGTCTATGGCCGGCATGAGTGCGCTGGTCCCGCCGATCACTACCGGAACGATATCCTGCGCCAGCAGCTGGATGAGCACGTCACGCAGTCCTGCCAGGGTGTCTTCAAACGAAGTGCCGGGCTTGAGGTTCCCCAGGTCGGTGATCTTCATTTTTCCAGGCAGCCGCGAGAAGGAGTAGAGGCTCCTGCGGATGGTGTCAGGTGCATGTGCCGCTCCCTTGTTCAATGACGAGCGGTCATCAGGCACGCCGATGATTGCAACAGCATAAGCACTGAGGTCTTCAATGGGCACATTGCCGGTATTGACAGCCACGTTGTGTGAAAAAGCAGCCGATCCTTTCAGCGGCTCGGCTTCAGGCTTGTCAAGACAGACAGGATCAAAGTACTGGTTCAGGTCGATCATATTATATAAGGTCACTTCTTCTTTCCGCCCCTGGCGCTTTTTGTTTTGCTGCCCTTTTCGATTATTGCCAGGCACTCTTCCCTTGTCAGCTTCTGCGGATCGTTACCTTTCGGGATACGGTAGTTGGCCTTGTCGTACACAATGTAGGGACCGTACCTTCCGTTCAGCACCCTGATGTCGCCGAACTCGCTGATTACCTTCTGCCTGTCTCCCTCTCTCTTCTCCCTTATCAGTTCAGCTGCTCTCTCTTCCGTGATTGTATACGGATCATCCACTCCTTTCTTCAGGGAATAGAACTTGCCGTCGTGTTTCACATATGGCCCGAACTTGCCCAACCCGACGGTCATCTCGCTCTCCTCAAAGGTACCTGCGACCCTTGGAAGTGAGAAGAGAGTCATGGCTTCATCAAACGTTATTGTCTCAAGAAGCTGGTCGCGTCTGAGGTTTGCAAAACGGGGTTTGGTTTCTTCAGAGGCTTCACCCAGTTGCACCACAGGGCCGAACCGGCTCATCTTAACCACCACCGGCAGTCCTGTCACCGGATCATTGCCGAGCTGGCGGGTCCCGGTCATTCGTGCCTTGTTGGCGAGGGATTCATCAACCGTCTTATGAAACGGGCGGTAAAAACCTGATATCATGCTGTCCCACTCAAGCTCTCCGGAGGCTATCTCATCGAACTCCTTCTCGACCCCGGCAGTGAAGTTGTAGTCGAGGATGTCAGGGAAGTTAGCGATGAGGAAGTCGTTGACGATCATTCCAATGTCCCTGGGGAAGAGTTTAGACTTCTCCTTTCCGGCTATTTCAACCTTTTCAGACCTGGTTATTTTTCCTTTGGAGAGGGTAAGCTGAGCAACAGTCCGCTTCTCACCGGGTCTGTCTTCACGCGCAACATAACCGCGCGACTGGATGGTTGATATTGTTGGCGCATAGGTTGAGGGTCTGCCTATGCCCAGCTCCTCGAGCTTCTTCACCAGGCTTGCCTCGGTGTAACGCGGAGGGGGCGAGGTGAAACGCTGCACGGCGGTAATGGTTCCCGCAGTGAGCTTCATGCCCTTGTCAACACGTGGGAGAATGGATTTTTCATCTTCGCCGGCGTTGCTGTCATATGATTCGGTATAGACCCTCAGGAACCCGTCGAAGAGGATCACCTCACCGGTTGCCGTAAAGTTAAAGGGTGAGGCTGACATGCCGATGGTGATTGTTGTCTTCTCCATTTTGGCATCTGCCATCTGGGAGGCAATAGCCCTGCGCCAGATGAGCTCATAGAGCTTTTTCTCATTTATGCTCCCTGTGGTATCTTTCCGGTCAAAATAGGTGGGTCTGATTGCTTCATGAGCCTCCTGTGCCCCCTTGGAATGAGTCTTGAACTGCCGTGTACGCGAATACTGGGCGCCAAAATCCGAGGTGATCACCTCACGGGCGGTGTTTAGCGCAAGTGACGAGAGGTTGGTTGAGTCAGTCCTCATGTACGTGATCTTTCCTGCCTCGTACAGCTTCTGCGCCACTGACATTGTCTGTGCCACTGAGAAGCCGAGCTTGCGATAGGCCTCCTGCTGCAGGGTGGAGGTGGTGAAGGGCGGGGCCGGTGAGCGTGTGCCGGGTTTTACCACTATATTCTCAACGGTGAACTCATGATCCGTCACAGGTCTCAAGGAAATTTTTAGCTTCAGACTCCTTGCTGAATTTTTTAGGACACTCTGCCTTTAGCAGGACCTCTGAACCCCGCTTGTTCTGCCCGCTGAATGAACCTGTGACTCTGAATGCCGAGTCAGAGACAAAGCTGATAATCTCCCTCTCGCGGTCAACAAGCAGACGTACTGCCACCGACTGCACCCTTCCTGCCGAGAGGGAGGGCTGCACCTTTTTCCAGAGCACGGGAGAGATCTCGAAGCCTACCAGCCTGTCGAGGATACGGCGCGCCTGCTGGGCGTTGACCAGGTTCATGTCTACCTGCCTGGGCGATTCCACCGCACTGGTTATGGCCTCTTTCGTTATCTCATGAAACACGATGCGCCGTGTGGATGATGGGTCAAGACCCAGGACGGAGATAAGGTGCCATGCTATGGCCTCCCCCTCGCGGTCCTCATCAGAGGCTATCCAAACGGTTTTGGCCTGCGAAGCCAGCTTGCGAAGCTCGCTCACCACCTTCTTCTTCTCTTCAGGCACCTCATAAACGGGATTGAAACCTTTGTCGACTTCGACCCCGAGACCCTTCTTTTCAAGATCACGTATATGCCCGAAGCTAGAGACAACGGTGAAATCCTTTCCGAGGAATTTTTCTATCGTTTTTGCTTTTGCAGGAGATTCAACTATAACGAGATTTTCTGTCATCAGACTTTTTTTAAAAACAGGGCAAAGTAAACGATTAACGGCACTAACTTCAAAATTATTGGGAAAGATTCTGTATAAATCATTAAATTAGCGCCCATATTATGAGGGTATCATGAGGGATAAGAAATTCCGGAAAAACATTATATGGTTCTGGGTGATAATATCTCTGCCGGCGGTTTTTCTGCTGGCACTGTTCATCCTTATTTCGGCCAACAAGCTTGGGCCCATCCCCTCTTTCGAGGAGTTGGAGAACCCCGCCAGCAATCTTGCCGCTGAAGTCTATTCTGAAGATAATGTCCTGCTGGGCAAATTTTACATTCAGAATCGTACATGGACTGATTATGAAGATATATCCCCCTATGTGGTGGATGCTCTGATAGCCACGGAGGATATCCGGTTCTACAGGCACTCGGGCATTGACTTCAGGGGATTGGCCAGGGTTCTGGTCAAGACAATTATGTTAGGTCAGAACACCGGTGGCGGCAGCACCATCACCCAGCAGCTGGCGAAGAACCTCTTCCTTCCCAGGGATCTCTCGAGTGACCCGGCCATAGTGCGGGGCGCAAAGCTTACGGTGACCAAGTTCAAGGAGTGGCAGACGGCAGTGAAGCTCGAGAAGAGCTATACGAAGGAAGAGATCATCACAATGTATCTTAATGTCTTTGACTTTATATATAATGCCGTTGGCATAAACTCTGCCGCCCGTATTTATTTCAACACCACTCCCGACTCCCTGAACATCGAGCAGTCGGCCATGCTGGTGGGCATGCTCAAGAACTCCGTGGCCTACAATCCGCTGCGGAATGAGGAGGGAGCTCTCAGGAGGCGTAATGTGGTAATCTCGCAGATGGAACGGTACGGGTACCTGCAGCGCGAGGTTGCGGACTCCGTCAAGACGCTGCCGCTGGCACTTGACCTGAGGGAGGACAGTCACATAACCGGTCAGGCGACCTATTTCCGGGAATATATCCGCTCAACGATGAACAGCAGGGAGCCGGAGAGGACCTGGTTCTACTCGCAGGACCAGTATGATGACGCCATGTGGCGCTGGCAGAATGACCCGCTTTACGGATGGTGCAGGAAGAACACCAAGCCTGACGGAACAAACTATAACCTCTACCGCGACGGCCTGAGGATATATACAACACTCAACTCAAAGATGCAGGGCTATGCAGAGGAGGCGATCGTTCAGCACCTCTCCGTGAATCTTCAGCCGGTATTCAATAAAAAGGCAAAGACCTACCGGAACCCTCCATATTCCAATGACCTCAATTCTGCCCAGATAAAACAGATCATGGACAGGTCTGTGAGGCAGAGCGACAGGTATCAGAGCATGAGGCGTGCCGGGATACCAGAAGATTCCATCACCCTGGCCTTCAACACTCCCATTCCGATGAAGCTCTTCTCATGGGAGGGCGAGAGCGATACGCTGATGACGCCGCTTGATTCAATAAGGTACTACAAGTTCTTTGTGAGGTCGTCATTCATGGCGATGGATCCGCATACCGGCCATGTAGAAGGCTTATGTGGGCGGGCCCGACTTCAGGTATTTCAAGTACGACGCCGTTACCCAGCAGAAGAAACAGGTAGGGTCTAACCATAAAACCCTTCCTTTACACTCTGGCCATGCAGGACGGCTATTCACCCTGTTTTGAGGTTGAGAACATACCGCGTTCGTTTGACCTTCCGAGTGATACGGTGCCATGGATCCCGAGAAGCTCAGGACCGGAGGAGTATCACTATAAGATGGTGACACTCAAGTGGGGGCTTGCCCAGTCGGAGAACTACATATCGGCCTGGCTGATGAAGCAGTTTTCACCACAGACTGTTGTTGACCTGATGCACCGGATGGGCATAAGGAGCTTTATTGATCCGGTATACTCAATATTCCTGGGCACCTCCGATCTCTCTCTCGAGGAGATGGTGGCAGCTTATGGTACCTTTACCAACAAGGGAGTCTATACCCGTCCGCTCTATGTGACGCGCATTGAAGACCGCAACGGCAATGTTATATCAACCTTCACCCCCTTCATTGACGAGGTGATCAGCGAGGATCATGCATATCTCATGACCTCTCTTCTCCAGGGAGTTGTAAACACAGGAACAGGCCTCAGACTAAGGGGGACATACAAGCTCACCAACCAGATGGGAGGCAAGACGGGAACCACGCAGAACCACTCCAACGGGTGGTATATGGGTGTCATGCCTGACCTGGTGGCGGGGGTATGGACAGGATGGGAGGATCAGTCTATTCATTTTGAGGACCTCTCTCTCGGGCAGGGTTCAAATATGGCGCTTCCGGTCTTCGGACTGTTTCTCCAGAAGCTCTTCGCCGATAGCTTGTTTGCACCTCTTGCAGTGTCGCAGTTCGAGGCTCCCGCCAACTTCAACGTAGAGCTTGACTGTGACAATGTGAAGAGGCAGCAGCCGGTCAGCCCCTACCGGCAGAGGGAGTACTGACCATGGATGGCGCAGCAAGCGCACCTAATAAAAAAATCAGCAAGCGCAGCCTCATGAGAAGAGCAGCCTGAACGAGCATCCCGCCAGCACAGCATCGCGTCTGACGAGATCGTGAGAACAGTGACAGGCAATATAGGTCATGAGCAAGAAGGCAGTCTGACGAGCATCCCGGCCAGCACAGCATCGTCAATCGTGAGACTGACAGGAGTCATGAGAAGAGCAGTCTGACGAGCCCCTCAACCTTGTTTACCTTTGATATCTTTATTCCCGGCTGCTCCCTGAGGCTTCTGTGATATCCTGATACCACTATATTTTCAAATCCCATCCTGGAAGCCTCCATGATGCGCTGTTCGATTCTTGCCACCGGTCTGATCTCCCCTGATAGTCCCACCTCGCCGGCGAAAGTCGTCTGCTGGCTGACGGGTGCATCGAGGTTTGACGAGAGCACCGCGCTCACCACTGCCAGGTCGATGGCCGGGTCATTGACCTTCAGTCCTCCGGCAATATTGAGGAAGACATCCTTTACTCCAAGCCGGAAGCCGGCTCTCTTCTCAAGCACTGCCAGGAGCATGTTAAGCCGGCGGGTGTCAAACCCTGTGGAGCTTCTCTGGGGGGTGCCGTAGACGGCGCTGCTCACCAGCGCCTGTGTCTCTATCATGAAGGGCCGCAGTCCGTCTACCGTGGCGGCGATGCTTACCCCGCTGGCCGGGTCACGGTCGCGGCGGATGAAGAGCTCCGACGGGTCTGTCACCTCGCGCAGACCGTTGGAAGCCATCTCGAAGATACCTATCTCTGCCGTTGAGCCGAAACGGTTCTTGACAGGCCTGAGGATACGGAAAACGTAGTTGCCGTCACCCTCGAACTGGAGGACAACGTCAACAATATGTTCGAGAACCTTTGGCCCGGCCAGTGAACCGTCTTTTGTGATATGGCCGATGAGTATCACCGGCACACCCGACTCCTTGGCATAGCGGAGCATCATCGCGGCGCACTCCCTGACCTGCGATACCGATCCGGCAGAAGATTCAAGCACTGAGGAGCTGAGTGTCTGGATAGAGTCTATTATCAGCAGTTCAGGGTTTAGCGCTCCTGCCTGGGCAATGACGCTCTCGAGCTCAGTCTCGTTGTATATGAAACAGCTGTCATTTCTTCCTTCCAGTCTTTTTGCCCGCAGTTTGACCTGTCCCTCGCTCTCTTCACCTGAAACGTAGAGCACTTTTCTGCCGGAGCTGGCAAGGGCTATCTGCAGGGCGAGGGTCGATTTGCCAATGCCGGGCTCGCCACCCATCAGTATCAGCGACCCCTTGACCATCCCACCCCCGAGGATGCGGTCTGCCTCGCCTATCCCGGTCGAAATGCGGTCATTCTCATTCACCTCAATTCCCGAGAGCAGCTCGGGCTTCCTGCGGGGCGCATCCTTAACCATACCGGGGGAGGATGAAAGGGTGATCAGTTCCTCACGATAGGTGTTCCACTCCTTGCATGCAGGACAGTGGCCAATCCATTTGGATGATTCAGCGCCGCAGTTCTGGCACACATATACAGTCTTGTTCTTTGCCATGGGGAAAGGGATTATGCAAAAGGTAAATTTACTAAATGTACCGTATCAGGCCTCTTTTTCTGTCACTGCTGAGGTTAAAACCTTCCCGCCCTTTCTTCCGAAGAGGGCAAAGAGCGAGATGACGCCGAGTGCTATCAGAAGGAACTGCGACTCATGCGTGAGGGTGGCGTATGCCAGTCCCTCTTCAAGGGGTATCGCGTAGGCAACCAGCAGACCTCGTGATACAATCCAGTGGTAAGCCCCCAGGCCGCCCTGTACCGGCGCCGCCATTCCGAAGCTGCCTGTCACAAGGATGAAGATGGCGCCGCCAAGGCCCAGCTCCGAGGTTGAAGAGAGGCATAGAAGGGGAAAGTATGTCATGAAAAAGTATGCAATCCAGAGAGCGACGGTAAGCAGGATGAACTCCCACCTCCTCTTAAGCCTGGCAATGGATTTCAGTCCGTCAATTATACCGTCGGAGAAGGAGTAGATCCTGCTGAAAAAGGGTCTGACAGACAGTTTGGGCCTGAGCCTGAAATAAAGCACAATGGCCAGGCTGCCCAGTGCAACAACCAGGATGAAAATTACAATTAATGGCCCGAGAGAGGATGAGAGCTTCTCCCTGGCCGGAGTAAATACATTCTCGGAGAGGAAGCTTCCGGCCATGGTGCTGCCGGCAAGGAGCGTAAGCCCGAGCAGCACCAGGACAGACAAAATGTCTATTGTGCGCTCAATGAGCATTGTTCCGACAAGCCTGTCAAAAGGTATCTTCTCCTTTGTGCTCAGGGAGGCACACTTGGTCACCTCTCCCAGCCTCGGGAAGATGATGTTGGCGAAATAGCCGGCAACAACCGAATGATAGGCGTTTACCAGTCGTGCCTTATATCCAAGCGGTTCTATGAGGAGTATCCAGCGTCGTGCCCTGATCCAGAAACTAAGGATTGAGACTATGATGGCAGGCAGCAGCCACCAGTAATCGGCCTTGCGAAGCACGGCCCACAGATCTTTGAAGTCAATGTCCCTGAAGGAGAGCCATAGCAGAAGAACGGCCAGAGCAAGGAACACTATGGCCTGTAATGTTTGCTTCAGCCCCTTTTTCAATTTCAGACAAGTTTGTTGGTAGCCGTATCGGGTATAATTATATGTGGCCTGAGTGTTCCGGCTTCCGCAAAGTCGACCATGGCATATGACATGATGACTATCACATCACCCACCGCTGCCCTTCTGGCTGCCGTTCGTTAAGACACTTCGATCTCCTCTCGCCTTTAACCACATATGTCTCCAGCCTGTCGCCGTTGTTCCTGTTAAGTACCTGAACCTTCTCATATTCAATAAGGTTGGCTGCGTCCATGAGGTCCTCGTCGATGGTGACGCTGCCCACGTAATTCAGGTCTGCGCCGGTGACGGTGACATTATGTATTTTCGATTTAAGTACTTCTATCATCATTTTTCTGCCGGAATTAATCGCATTTTGAAACTGCAAAGATAAGTATCCCTTTCTTCAGCGCAACCTACTCTATATTGTCAATCAGCCTGACATCTCCGGCAAAGAGGGCAATGCAGCCGCAGTATGTTTTTCCAGGTGACATCTCTATGGCAGCCCTCACGGGAACAAGCGTCTCATCGTCAACTATTTCAAAGTATTCAAGCCTGAAGTCGGGGATCATGTTTATCCTGTCGGCGACGAACTCCTTTATCTCTGCCGTTTCATAGTCTGAGGCCATGGCGGCTGCGGCGATAAGGGTTCTGAATATCTCTCCGGCCCGTTCACGGTGTTGCGGCAGCAGGCGACGGTTGCGGCTGCTCATCGCCAGCCCGTCATGCTCCCTTACAATTGGACAGGCGATGATCTCTATCCTGGGATAATCACGGTGTGCCAGTTTTTTTATTATTGTGAGTTGCTGGAAGTCTTTCTGCCCGAAGAAGGCAGAAGAAGGCCTGATAATGTCAAAGAGCCTGGAGACCACCTGTGCCACGCCGTTGAAGTGGCCCGGCCTGTGTTCTCCCTCCATCACCCGCGTGATATCACCGAAATCGAACTCCCGCGTGTCAGGCTCAGGGTAGATCTCCTCAACTGAAGGGGCAAAGACAAAATCGTTTTCCCTGAGCAGCCCGGAGAGAATCTGCAGGTCAGCCTCAAGAGTACGGGGATACTTCAGGAGGTCGTTAGGGTCATTGAACTGAGAAGGGTTGACGAAGATGCTCACGGCAACCATTCGGCAGCTCTTTACCGCTGCCGCCACCAGTGACAGATGGCCCTCATGCAGTGCTCCCATGGTAGGCACAAACCCCGGGAGCCTGAGCACGCATATCCTGTAATGCTCCCTAACCTCTTTGGCAGTTGTAAATACCTTCATCGCTCTGACTTTTATTGGCATGCCTTATCAGAAACCGGACTAACAGCCGGTCCGGCAATACAAAATAACACCATTTTGTGAGTAACCCGTCGTGATTTGGCTTGGAAATTAATTGTATTTTTTTTATTATCTTTGCACATTGATTTAATTAAGGTATATCGGGAGGTTTTAATGGAAAGCAGGAGGGTATTGTTTGTTTCACAGGAGATCATGCCTTATCTTGGTGAGACAAAGCTCTCAAAGATCAGCCGTGATCTGCCGCAGGGCATACAGGAAAGGGGGAAGGAGATCCGGACATTCATGCCCCGATACGGTTCAATCAATGAGAGAAGGAATCAGCTTCACGAGGTCATCCGTCTGTCGGGGATGAACCTGATCATTGATGATACCGATCATCCGCTCATCATCAAGGTGGCTTCCATCCAGCAAGCCCGCATGCAGATTTACTTTATCGACAATGACGATTACTTTCAGCGCAAGCATACTGTCGCTGATGCTGCAGGCAATGAATATGATGACAATGACGAGAGGGCCATCTTTTTTGCCCGTGGTGTGATTGAAACAGTGAGGAAACTAAGATGGAGCCCTGACATAGTACACTGTCACGGTTGGCTCACTGCCCTTGTTCCGCTGTACCTCCGGAAGCTCTATTCCGATGATCCGGTGTTCAGCAAGCTGAAAACGGTTTATTCTGTCTATAATAACGGTTTTAAAAAGCCGTTGAGTTCTTCACTGTCCGGTAAACTTGAGGCTGACGGGATTGACAGCGGCGCTCTTAAGGCGATAAAGAGCAGCGTTGATTTCATGAGCCTGACCAGACTGGCGGCCGAGAACTCTGACGGTATTATCCTCGGCTGTGACAAAATAGACGAACAGGTTAAGAAACAGGTCTCCGGCATGGGTAAGCCTCTTCTGGAATTCCTGGGTGAGGATAATTATATTGATGCTTACAATGAGTTTTATGACAAGCTGCTACTTGAACAAAAGAAATAAGAACCATAACGGTCGACTGGCCGGATTACTTAAATCCATATTTTTCCCTTCACCCTGCTCACTGTGATGCTGGCGTCGTGCGACCAGGACCCGGTGAATATCGGGGTCGGCGCTGCTGCCTGACAGCGATTTCATCGCTGTCATTCAACTGATACCGTGGGCATCAGGGCCTACACCATGTACAATGAGAATTCCCTGTCGTCTGACAGCACCAGGATGATCGCAGGTGGCATCTATGATGTGTATTTCGGTGATACATATTGTGACTTCGTGACCCAGCTCAGGCTGGTTGACTCACTGCGAAAAACGGCAATCAACATAGACTCGGTATTCCTGAGATTCATACCCTCCGAAAGTCTCCGGTGACACTGCCGCAGTTCACTATATAAGGCTTTACGAGACCGGAACGGAGCTGACCTATCCGGATATATACTATACCGGGCAGGACCCTGATACAATCACGTTCCTGGGCGAGTTTCCCATGCCGGTTTTGAAGGCCGATTCAGCCTACTCCGTAAGAATTGACAACTCGGTAAGGTGAATATCTCTTCAGGGATACCTGCCATGTTCACGCCTGCCATCGCAATTCTTCAGGGAGTATTTCAAGGGACTCTATTTCGGCGTCAGGAGTGAGACCAACCCTGTGCTGATAACCATGACTGCGTCCGACAATCCGCTGGCGATATCCATATATTACCATGCGAACGATACTATTGCCCGCTTTTATAACTTCGTGGCAACTGAGCGGGCTGTGAACTACAACCGCTTCACACATGACCGCACCACGGCAGATCCTGAAAAGCAGATAACCCATGTCAATGATTTCGTTCTTGATACTGCTGCCTTTCTCCAGACATACTACGGTGTCTTTGTAAGGCTTGACCTGCCATCGCTTGAAGCATTCAGGGGCACTGAAAGAATGGCCGTCAACAAGGCGAGGATTTACGCGCCTGTACAAATTGACACTGAGATCTATCCTGAAAAGGACATGCCCAGCCAGATCCTGTTAAGATACCGCGACAGTGAGGGCAAGGAACTGCCAATACCAGACCTGGTTCACAGTTTAAGCTACATGGACGGCTCCTACTATTCTGACAAGGACAGCTATATTTTCAACATTACCTCTTTTGTCCAGCAATACCTAGAAGGCGACATTGACAATCCGTCCGTGGAACTCTTCTTCCCGTTGTCTGCCCAGCAAAACGTCATTTTCAAGGCAAACGGGAACAATCCTGCCTTCAGGTTTGAGTTTGCTTACACAATATATTGATTAACTATCAGTTAATAATTAATTATGTGTGGAATTGTAGGATATATCGGTTCCCGACCGGCCCGTGATATAGTCATTAACGGACTAAAGAGGCTGGAATACAGAGGCTATGACTCTGCAGGCATCGCCATAAGCAACGGTGAGAGGACCGAGATCTTCAAGTGCGCCGGCAGGGTCCGCGATCTTGAGGAGATGGTTGCCGGCAAGGATTTCGACGGATCGATTGCGATAGGCCACACACGGTGGGCGACTCACGGGGAGCCCAACGAGATAAACGCTCACCCCCAGGTCTCAGCCAGGGGTCATTTCATTGTTGTGCATAACGGCATCATTGAGAACTATTCACGGATAAAGAAGCATCTTGAGAGTCGCGACGTGAAATTCACGAGCCAGACTGACACCGAGGTGCTGGCCAATCTCATAGAACACCTCTATCTTGAGGGTGACCTGTCAGCTGAGCAGGCTATCATCATGGCGCTTAACAAGGTGGAAGGGACCTACGGCATTGCCGTCTATTGCCGCGACGAACCGGGCAAGCTCTTTGCCGCCAGGCTGGGCTCACCGCTGGTCATCGGCGTGGGCGACGGTGAGAACTTCATCGCATCCGATGCAACACCCATCGTTGAGCATACCCAGCGTGTCATATACCTCAATGATGACGACCTTGCGGTCATAAAAAAGGATGAGATGGTGCTCAAGGCCATCAGGAACAAGAGCGTTGAGCCTGAGGTCAAGGAGGTTGACCTGAAGATAGGTGAGATAGACAAGGAGGGTTATCCTCATTTTATGCTCAAGGAGATCTTTGAACAGCCGCATGCCATTCATGATACCTTCAGGGGCAGGGTGCTGCCCAACCAGTCGGGGCTGATGCTTGGAGGTCTGTACAATGTGTTTGATACCATGGCTTCGGCAGACAGGATACTCATTGTTGCATGCGGCACCTCGTGGCATGCAGGACTGGTGGGAGAGTACATCATTGAGGAGTACTGCCGCATACCGGTTGAGGTTGAATATGCCTCCGAGTTCAGGTACCGCAACCCGGTGATCAAGAAGGGCGACATTGTCCTTGCCATCAGCCAGAGCGGCGAGACCGCCGATACGCTGGCGGCGATACGGCTGGCGAAGGAACGCGGTGCCATGGTGCTGGGCATATGCAACGTTGTGGGATCATCCATATCACGTGAGACCAATGCCGGCGTCTTTACCCATGCCGGCCCGGAGATAGGCGTCGCCTCAACAAAGGCATTCACCACACAGGTGGTAACGCTGGCGATGATCTCATTCGAAATAGGTTACCGCAAGGGACTGCTTGATGAGTCCCGTTACCGTGAACTGATAAACGAACTGATATCCCTCCCTGGCAAGGTTGAAACGGCACTGAAGATGAATGACCAGGCTCTTGCCCTGGCTAAGATATACAAAGACTCAACCAACGCCCTTTATCTTGGCAGGGGACTTCTCTACCCGGTGGCGATGGAGGGAGCCCTTAAACTCAAGGAGATTTCATATATCCATGCCGAGGGCTACCCGGCGGCCGAAATGAAGCATGGCCCCATAGCCCTGATAGATGAGCATATGCCCGTGGTGGTCGTGGCTACCAAGGAAAACTCCTATGACAAGATAGTAAGTAATATACAGGAGGTTAAGGCACGTAAGGGGAAGGTGATAGCCATTGTAACCGAGGGCGACCAGGTGATCAGCCAGATGGCTGATTATGTGATGGAGGTGCCGGATACAATTTCGGTCTTTGCCCCCGTACTGGCTGTGATACCGCTGCAACTGCTCTCTTATCATATTGCCGTACTGCGCGGATGTGACGTGGATCAGCCGCGCAACCTGGCAAAATCGGTCACTGTGGAATAATAAGAACCTGAGAAATATGGCTGACGGTTACAGAAGTCTGAGTATCGGAGAGATCCGCGGCCTTGAGGCTGCAGGTTGCCGGAGCAATTCATGGGAAAGTGTCTTCGTCAAAGACCCATTCAATGCCGAGAGGATCCAGAATGTCACATTTTCAGGAAATGTAAGGCTGGGCCATTTCAATGGAGTGGCGCGCGAGAGATGCGGGCTGCCGTTGCTGCACGGGATAAAGAATGCGCACATCCATAATTGCACCATAGCTGACAATGTCACAATAACTGACATAACGGGCTTCATCGCCAATTATGACATCGGCGAAGGCGTCGTAATAAGAAACTGCGGCCACATCTCAACAGAAGGCCGCACGTCATTCGGCAACGGCACCCGCGTGGCTGTCCTCAATGAGACGGGTGGCAGAGAGGTGTCCATCTGGGACCGCCTGACATCGCACATGGCATACATCATCACCCTCTACAGGCACCGGCCTGCAGCCATTGAGGTGATAGAGAAAATGATTGCCGATTATACCGAGAGCGTGAAGTCGGACCGCGGAGAGATAGGATCGGGTTCATATATAGCCGGATGCGGGACCATTAAAAACGTGAAGATAGGATACGGCGCGGTGATAGAGGATGTGTCAAGACTGGCAGAAGGGTCGGTGAACAGCTCGTTCAAGGACCCTGTCTATATAGGCAATGACGTTATCATGGATCACTTTATCATCTGTTCAGGCTCAAAGGTGAATGACGCCGCAGTGATTGACAAGTGCTTCATCGGACAGGGATGCACGCTGTCAAAACAGTATTCAGCGGAGAACTCGCTCTTCTTCTCCAACTGCGGAGGTTATCACGGTGAGGCATGCTCAATATTTGCCGGCCCCTACACGGTCACCCATCATAAATCGACGCTGCTGATTGCCGGTATCTTCTCATTCATGAACGCCGGCAGCGGATCGAACCAGAGCAATCATATGTACAAGCTGGGCCCGATACACCAGGGTATCATGGAGCGGGGGTCAAAGACAACCTCTGACTCTTACGTTCTGTGGCCTTCACGAATAGGTCCATTCACGCTTGTGGTAGGAAGGCACTACCATAATGTCGATACCACACAGTTCCCCTTCTCGTACCTTACCGAGGTGAATTACGAATCACAACTGATACCGGGGATAAACCTGCGCAGTGTGGGAACAATCCGTGACGCCCAGAAGTGGCCAAAGCGTGACATGCGCAAAGACCCGAAGAAGCTTGACCAGATTAACTATAACCTTCTGAGTCCGTTCACCGTCGGCAAAATGATGAACGGGAGAGCACTCCTGCAGAAACTGCTGAACGAGAACCCTGACCAGCCTTTCATCTCCTTTGACAGGATGAGGATGAAGAGCTCCGCAGCAGAGCGTGGCATAAACCTCTACCAGATGGGAATAGACAAATTCATCGGCAACTCCGTTATAAAGAGACTGGAAGGTATGGAGTTCAAGTCAGATTCCGACATCATAAAGAGACTCAAGCCGGACCACGATAAGGGTACGGGCGACTGGATTGACATGGCGGGACTCATAACGCCGCTGAGATCGATTGAGGAATTGCTGGCCTCAATTGAAAACCATGAGATGAAAAACGCTGACGCCATCAACCGGAGTTTCGAACATATCCACAAGCATTATTATGACATGGAGTGGGCATGGATCTACGAGAGACTGCCCCTGGAGACCGGCAAGCCAAATGAGAAACTGACTGGCATCGGATATCATTGATATTGTGGAGAAGTGGAAGAAGAGCGTGACTGATCTCGACAGGATGCTCTATGAAGACGCCCGCAAGGAGTTTGCCCTGTCGTCAATGACAGGCTTCGGCATTGACGGTGATGATGAGGTCAAGAAGCGCGATTTCGAGCAGGTGAGGGGCGACTTCGAAAAGAACAGCGTTGTCCTGGCCATCCTTGATCACATCAAGGTCAAGTCAGAGCTGGGTGATGAGTTGATCACGCGGCTGAAGCAAAGAAGAAAATAGGTAGTCTTTAGTCTTCAGTCTTCAGTCTTCAAGTCCGCAGTCTTCATTCTCTTGTTAATCAATTAGTTACGACTGTTGACTGTGAACTACCGAATGCCTCATCTGGTGTGACTGCCGGCTGATTTTGACTGCTGACAGCCTACTGATTCCTTGACTGTGAACTGCCGAATGCCTACTGGTGTGACTGCCGGCTGATTTTGACTGCTGACTGCCGACTGCCGACTGATTCTGACTTCCGACTACCGGTTCCCGTACATCTCGTCGTAATACTTGGAGTATGCTCCCGAAATAATTGTCCCGAGCCATTTCTCGTTCGCCAGGTACCAGTCTACGGTCATGCCCAGTCCCTGTTCAAAGGTGACGGACGGTTTCCATCCGAGCTCCTTCTGCAATTTGCTGCTGTCAATGGCATACCTCAGGTCATGACCCGCACGGTCAGTGACATAAGTTATGAGTTTTTCAGAGCTCCCTTCGTCCCTTCCAAGCTTCCTGTCCATGATGGCACATAGCAGTCTTACAAGGTCAATGTTCATCCACTCGTTGTCACCTCCGACATTGTATGTTTCGCCAGGCTTCCCCTCATGAAAGATAAGGTCAATGGCCGAGGCATGATCCTCAACATAGAGCCAGTCCCTGATATTCTCGCCTTTACCGTATACCGGGATGGGTTTCATCGTCTTGATGTTATTGATGGTAAGGGGGATAAGCTTCTCGGGAAACTGGTGCGGCCCGTAGTTGTTGGAGCAGTTGGAGATGACAAACGGCAGCCCGTAGGTATTGCCGAAGGCTCTCACCATGTGATCCGAGCTCGCCTTGGAGGCCGAATAGGGACTGCGCGGGTCATATGCTGTCTCGTTCGGTAAAGAGTCCTCCGTGCTCAAGCGAGCCATACACCTCGTCTGTTGATATATGATAAAAGAGTTTCCTGACCTCAGCACCGGTTTCGATATTCCGGAAAGCCGTAAGCAGGTTGACGGTACCGATGATATTGGTATAGATGAACTCATCAGGGGAACTGATGGACCTGTCGACATGTGACTCTGCAGCCAGGTGAATGACCCCGTCAAACCTGAACTCTTTAAACAGGTCGTTTACCGCCTGTTTGTCAACTATGTCAACCCTTCGGAAGTGGTAATTGGGTTCTTTTTCGATGTCGGTAAGGTTGCCCAGGTTGCCGGCATAGGTTAGCTTGTCAGCATTGACAATGGTGTAGTCAGGGTATCTTATGACAAGTCTTCTCAGTACGTGTGATCCTATAAATCCTGCACCTCCGCTAACAAGTATTATTCTCTTCATGATTGCTGGTTCTTGATTTTGTTTTCCCACCGCCAGGCTGTGGTCATAGCTTCGTCAAGCGTAATTTCCGTTTTCCATTTAAGCTCCCTGTTGGCCAGTGACGGATCGGCCCAAATCTTCTCTATGTCTCCTGCCCTGCGGTCGGTAACGGTATATTTGAGGCTGACTCCCGTGGCCCTCTCGAATGCCGCAATGGCTTCCAGGACGGAGACGCCCGTACCCGTGCCGAGGTTGAAAACCTCGTATCCGGCTTTATTCTCGCCGTCAAGCAGCCTTTGCAACGCCACCACATGAGCTTTGGCGAGGTCAACCACATGGAGATAATCGCGTATGCATGATCCGTCGGGAGTATCATAGTCGTTGCCGAAGACCTTCAGTTCATCGCGGAGACCTATTGCTGTCTGGGTAATGAAGGGCACCAGGTTCTCCGGCACACCGCGTGGCAGCTCGCCAATATGTGCTGTCGGATGTGCTCCAATGGGGTTGAAGTATCTGAGTAACACTGCTTTATGCGAAGACCTGGAGGCAATGGTGTCACGGATGATTATTTCGCCGGCCTGTTTGGTATAACCGTAGGGTGAGGCAGCCTCCTTCACGGGTGATGCCTCTGTCACGGGCAGACTGTCAGGCTGACCGTAAACGGTGCATGATGATGAGAAGACCATCACAGGTGTGTTATGGCGCTCCATCATCTCAAGGAGGTTCATGAGCGAGGTGAGGTTGTTCCTGTAATAGTCAAGGGGCTTTCTGACCGATTCGCCCACTGCCTTGTAGGCGGCAAAGTGGATGATGGCATCAACCCTGCCCTCGGCGGCGAAGAGCTCGTTGAGACTTGCGGCGTCACAGATATCGTAGTCGTAAAATTTCGGGGTTACGCCTGTGATGGCATGAATTCCTTCAAGCACGGTGATATCGGAGTTGTACAGGTTGTCAATGATCACCACGTCAAAACCTGCAGCGATCAGCTCCACGGCTGTATGTGACCCGATATAACCTGTTCCTCCTGTGACAATGATCTTCTTCTTCATTACAGACTCCAGTATGTCAGCCACTTCATTTTATTCCGGTAAAGACCCTTAAGGTCGACGAGTATCCCTCTTTCATTGAGGAGATCAAGAAAGTACTTTTCATCGAGGCCTGCATATTCCCTGTGGGAAACCGCCACGATGATTGCATCATATCTGCCTTCCGGTTTCTCTTTGAGGTCTATGCCGTACTCATGCTTCACCTCTTCATGTGATGCTCCCGGATCGATCACATCGACCTCAACACCGAAGTCGCGCAGCTCATTCACCACATCTATCACCTTCGAGTTGCGGATGTCGGTGACGTCCTCCTTGAAGGTCATCCCCATAACCAGCACTCTGGCCTTGTCAGGGCTCTTGTGGGCGGCGATCAGCTTCTTGACCGTCTCCTTGCCTGCATAGGCGCCCATGCTGTCATTGGTGAACCTGCCGGAGTCGATCATCTGCGGATGGTAGCCCATCGATTTGGCCTTGTATGAGAGATAATAGGGGTCGACCCCTATGCAGTGCCCACCCACCAGTCCGGGATAGAATTTCAGGAAGTTCCATTTGGTGCCGGCGGCCTCAAGCACTTCGTAGGTGTTGATGCCCATCCTGTTGAAGATGATTGAGAGCTCGTTCATGAAGGCTATGTTTATGTCGCGCTGCGTGTTCTCGATGATCTTGGCAGCTTCCGCAACCTTTATCGATGATGCCCGGTGCACTCCGGCCTCTATAATGAGCTCGTAGGTTTTTGCAATATTCTCCGCCGATTCGGCGTCACAACCGCTGGTGACCTTAACGATTTTAGTCAGGGTATGGTTTTTGTCTCCGGGATTGATGCGTTCAGGCGAGAAACCGACCTTGAAATCAGCCGGGCACTTGAGTCCGGAGTATCTCTCGAGCACCGGCACACAGTCCTCCTCGGTGCATCCGGGGTAGACGGTAGATTCATAGACCACGTAATCACCCTTTTTCAGGATGCGGCCCACTGTCTCCGAAGCCTTAATCACCGGGGTGAGGTCAGGGAGATTTTGTTTGGTTACCGGTGTAGGGACTGCAATAATATGGAATGATGCTTCCTTAAGATCTTCAGGGTCAGAGGTGAATTTGATATCAGTGCCGTTAAATGCTTCATGCTCAAGTTCGTTGCTCGGATCAATGCCTTTTTTCATGAGCTCCACGCGGTCGGGTCTAATGTCAAATCCCACGACTTTTATTTTCCGTGCGAACTCAAGGGCGATGGGCAGTCCGACATAACCCAGGCCGATCAGAGACAGCTTTGCCTCCTTGTTTAAAAGTTTATCGTACATACTATTTTTTAATTAGGGGATGATATTCTCCTGTTAATACTGAAAGAGCCGAGTTCCTTATCTGGTAGACTGTCTCGATGCTCTGGCGGGCATCTTCGAGCCCGTATCCTTCTCCTTTTAAAATTTCCCGGTATGTTACGGTGTGCAGATCGGTGAATCCCTCTGAAAACTCAAGCTCCTCTCCGTCAACGGTGATATTTCTGTGTGTCCGTTTGCCTTTTTCCCTTACCTGAGCCGGCAGGTCGTTGAAGTCGATGCTCAGGAACCATCTGACGCGTGCATTTTCCAGTTCAAGGAAGCCGGAGGCCTTGTGTTTTTCGAGCAGGTGCACCCTGTTTGATACCACAGGGCCGAAGATCCATCCCAGCATGTCGAAGAAATGGACGCCAATGTTTGTGGCTATTCCCCCTGACTTGTTGACGTCGCCCTTCCATGATATATCGTACCAGTGGCCGCGGCTGGTTATGTAGGTGAGGTCGATGTCATGCTTTTTCCCGGAGGGCATAGCTGCTATCCTGTTGCGCAGTTCCATGATCACGGGGTGGTACCTGAGCTGGAGGATGTTATAGATCCTGTGCCCCGTCTCCTTCTCTATCTCCTGGAGGGCGTCAATGTTCCAGGGGTTGAGCACCACCGGCTTCTCGCAGATGGCATCAGCCTGGTGCCTCAGGGCGAACCTGATATGAGAGTCATGGAGGTAGTCGGGTGAACAGATGCTTACGTAGTCAAGCTGCACGCCCCCTCTCTTCAGCTTATCGACATGCCTGTCGAACCTCTCGAACTCTACAAAGAAATCGCTCTCGGGGAAGTAGTTGTCTATCTTACCCACGCAGTCAAATTTATCGAGGCTTGCCAGCAGGCGGTTTCCGGTCTCCTTTATGGCTTTAAGATGCCGCTCGGCAATATAACCGGCGACACCTATGAGCCCGAAGTTTTTAGGTGTGTTATCCATCAGAAGAAATTATGAAGCCATAAAAGTACTATATTATTTTCGTCACCCTCTCTTCAGCAAGTCTGTATTTCTGGCCGCTTTCCGGGCACAGGGCGGTGCCATCGCTGCCGAAGCTGAGCTTGTGTCCGTATTCGGAGACCCAGCCTGTCTGCCTGCCGGGGTTGCCCACCACCAGTGCAAAGGGTTTGACGTTTTAGTTATCACTGCTCCGGCGCCGATGAGCGAATATTCGCCTATCTCATTGCCGCACACAATGGTGGCGTTGGCGCCTATGGATGCTCCGCGCCTGACCACTGTGGTGACGTACTGGTCGCGCCTGATGATGGCGCTGCGAGGGTTGGTGATGTTTGTAAATACCATGGAGGGGCCGAGGAATACATCGTCTTCACATATAACTCCGGTATATATGGAGACATTGTTCTGGACCTTGACATTATTTCCCAGCGTGACACCGGGTGATACAACCACGTTCTGGCCCAGGTTGCAGCTCTCTCCGATGAGGGCGCCCTTCATGACATGGCTGAAGTGCCAGATTTTGGTCCCTTTTCCTATTGTACACCCTTCGTCAATCACTGCAGTCTCGTGTGCAAAAAACTCTTTTTCCATCATCCTTTTCAATTGAATTTTGACCTGATACAACCGGTGATATATTCAAGCTGTTCATCGTCGAGTTCAGTGTGCATCGGCAGTGACAGCACCTCTCCGGAAAGCCGGGTGGTGACCGGGAAGTCGTCGGCCCTGTATCCCAGGTGGGCGTATGCTTTCTGCATGTGCAGGGGAACGGGATAATAGATCATTGAGGGTATCCCTTCGTTCTCAAGGCACTCTCGGAGCCTGTTCCTCTCATCGCCGGCGATCCGGAGGGTATACTGGTGAAAGATATGGGATGAGTTTACTGCCCGTAGCGGCACGTTAATACCCCTCACGTCTGACAGCTCCCTGTCATAGTGGGCAGCAGCCTTCTGCCGTGCTTCATTGAAGGCGTCGAGATGGCGCAGTTTTACGCGAAGGACAGCGGCCTGGATGGTATCAAGACGCGAGTTGACACCGATGGTGTCATGGTAATATCTGACCTTCATTCCGTGGTTCGTGATGCTCCGGATAAGTGCGGCCAGTTCGTCATTGTCTGTGAAGAGAGCTCCGCCGTCGCCGTAACAGCCGAGGTTCTTTGACGGGAAGAATGAGGTGCAGCCTATTATGCCCATGGCTCCCGCTTTCCTTATCGTGCCGTCGCTGAACCGGTATTCCGCTCCCGTGGCCTGCGCCGCGTCTTCTATCAGGTGGAGGCCATGACGGCCGGCCAGCTCCATTATCGGTTCCATGTCGGCACACTGCCCGAAAAGATGCACGGGTACAATTGCCCTGGTACGGGGTGTTATGGCTTTCTCTATTGCCTCAACGCTGATGTTGAAAGTGCCGGGGTCAGGATCAACCAGTACCACCTTCAGCCCGAGGAGCTCGATGACCTCAACCGTGGCGATGAATGTGAAGTTCGTGGTTATCACCTCATCGCCGGGCTTAAGGCCGAGGGCCATCATGGCTATCTGCAGTGCGTCGGTGCCGTTGGCGCAGGCAATGACATTACGCACACCCAGGTACCGCTGCAGCTCCTCCTCAAAGAGACGCACATCGGGACCCTTGATGAAAGCTGTTGAACTGATGACTCCCGCAATCGCACTGTCAATGTCTGCTTTAAGCCTCTCATACTGTGACCGGAGGTCAACCATCTCAATCTTATGCATAGGAATTCTGGTCTCTGTATGGCGAAGATAACAGAATTTATTTTAACCCTTTTTTCAGCTCTCAAATCAGGTTTCTTTTTATCTTTGTTCATTATTGCTTATACATGGCGAGGGATATCAGCGGTTACATCAGGGAAATGCTTTTCAGACACGATTGTGTCATTATTCCGGGTTTTGGCGCGTTTATCGGGAACTATTTCCCGGCACGTACCGACCGCAGGGAAGGGTTCTTCCAACCCCCTTCAAGGAAGATCACCTTCAACCGTCATCTGACAGGCAATGACGGACTTCTTATAGGCCATATCTCATCGAGCCTTGGCACAGGATACGGTGAGTCACGCGATATTGTACTTGCATGGGCTGACGAGCTCCGAAGGAAGATCATGACAGGCAATCATGTTGTCATGGATCATCTCGGAACATTCTCACTGAATTATGAGGGGGCAATTGTCTTTGAGCCCGATACCACTGTAAATTACCTTCTCTCATCATATGGTCTCACCGCCTATCACCGGCAGCCGGTGACCGGCATGGATGTCAGGAAGATGGTGCTTGAAAAGCGTCAGGAGCCATCAGTGCGCCAGCCGTCGGTCAGAAGTCTGCTGACAAGGGCCGCAGTGATAATCCCCGTTATGGTGGCGCTTGCCCTGGTGCCTTTCAATGACCATCTCTTCAAGGGTAACATAGAGGAATCAACTCTAAATCCACTTGCCAGGGCTGAGCTTGAATTCAACCGTGAGCAGATCGATGCCGGCAAGGCCGCAGCAATAAATGAGCGGATGGGTGAGGAAGGATCCGAGATGAATGCTCCTGAAGGTACTGAAGATAGTACGTTAGCTGGCCAGATTACCGGGGAGGAACCGGTTCAGGCAGCATCTTCTGCCGCTGAGAGTACCGCAAAACCGCCTGTCACAGCTACACCGCGGGCCGCCGCTTCTGCGACAGGGAGTGCCGCAAGACCCCCTGCCACCCGCCCGTCAAAGGCAGTTGTGGTTGAGGAATACAGGTACCTGATCATTATCGGCAGCTTCCAGGGTGAAGATAATGCCCTTACCATGGTAGAGCGGCTGCGAAGGCAGGGCTTTGATCCGGAGGTGGCCGGAGGACCTGACGGCTTCCTTCGCGTCAGCACCGAATCATTCGGCACCCTTGACGAAGCCAGAGCGGTACTCGGACGGGTGCAGAAGGATTTTCCGGGAGCATGGGTGTATAAGAGCAGGGAATAGGGAATAGAGGGGCGAGCGAAAAGTAATGACCCTGTGAGTCATTACCGCGAGCAGCCAGCTTGCAGGGGAGGCAGTCTGCAGTCCTCAGTTTGAGACTCCGACTCAGGAGGAGACTCAAACCAGTACACGCAGTGTCGGGACCTCAGTCTTCAGTCATCAGTCAATCAATAAGATACGACTGCCTACTGCCTACTGCCGGCTGCCGGCTGATTGTGACTGCCTACTGCCGGCTGATTGTGACTGCCGGCTTATTTGACGGTACTTCCGTTTTTGATCTTGCTCTCGGGGACCACAAAGACCAGCTTGCCGGTCTCGTCCTCGGCCAGCAGGACCATCCCTTTTGATTCGATCCCCTTGATAGTCCGAGGAGCCAGGTTGACAATGACGGAGATGCTCTTGCCGGGCAGCTCCTCAGGCTTGAAATGTTCTGCTATTCCTGAAACAATGGTCCGCACATCAATTCCCGTGTCAACCTTAAGCTTTATGAGTTTCGCAGTCTTGGGTACCTTCTCTGCCTCAATGATGGTGGCTGTGCGGATATCCATCTTCGTGAATTCATCAAAGCTGACATCCTCCTTCTGCGGAATCACTGCAGCGCCTGTTGCTGCATTGGCCATTTTGGTGTCAAGAAGCTTCTTAACCTGTCTCTCTATCTCCTCATCTTCCACCTTGCTGAACATCAGCTCACCGGATGAGACAGTGTGCCCTGGAGAGAGAAGATCAGTCCTGCCGGCGGCATCCCAGCTGAGGTCTGCTATACCGAGCCAGCTCCTGAGCTTATCCATGGAGAAGGGAAGGAAGGGTTCAAGCAGGATAGCCAGGTTGGCGGTTATCTGAAGTGAGATGTACATTATTGTTTTAACGCGGTCGGGGTCGGTTTTGACAACCTTCCACGGCTCCGTGTCGGCAAGATACTTGTTACCAAGGCGTGCCAGGTTCATGGCTTCGGCAAGAGCCTGCCGGAACCTGAAGGCCTCGAGGTTGCTTTCGACGTTCTCCCTGCAGGTCATGATTGAACCCAGGGTGGCCGCGTCATAATCAGTCACGGTGCCGGGAGAGGGAACAACGCCTCTGTAATAATTATTTGTAAGCACCAGGGTACGGTTCACGAAGTTACCGAGTATGGCGACAAGCTCATTATTATTGCGTGCCTGGAACTCCTTCCATGTGAAGTCGTTGTCCTTGGTCTCGGGTGCGCTGGCGCAGAGTGCATATCGCAGCGAATCCTGCTTCCCCGGAAAATCGACGAGGTATTCGTGCAGCCAGACAGCCCAGTTGCGCGAGGTGGAGATCTTATCCGACTCAAGGTTGAGGAACTCGTTGGCAGGCACGTTGTCGGGAAGGATATAGCTTCCCTCTGCCTTGAGCATGGCAGGGAAGATTATACAGTGGAATACTATGTTGTCCTTACCGATGAAGTGTATCATGCGTGTCTCCGGATCTTTCCAGTACTTCTCCCAGTCGGGGGTTAGCTCACGCGTTGCCGAGATGTATCCTATGGGTGCGTCAAACCAGACGTACAGCACTTTACCATCTGCACCTTCAACAGGCACCGGTACACCCCAGTCGAGGTCGCGGCTGACAGCCCTTGGCTGAAGCCCCTGGTCGAGCCACGACTTGCACTGCCCGTACACATTGGTCTTCCATTCGGTGTGCTCCCCGAGGATCCATTTTCTTAACCAGGGCTCATACCTGTCAAGGGGCAGGTACCAGTGGAGCGTGTCGCGCATCACCGGGGCCCTGCCGCTGATAGTTGAGCGCGGGTTGATAAGATCGGTTGGACTGAGTGATGTTCCGCACTTCTCGCACTGGTCGCCATAGGCATTTTCATTGGCGCAATGCGGACAGGTGCCTGTGATGTACCTGTCTGCGAGGAAGCATCCCGCCTCCTCGTCATAATACTGACTGGCAGTTTTCTCTATGAATTCACCCTGGTCATACAGCTTGCGGAAGAAAGCTGAGGCTGTCTCGTAATGTATCTTGTTGGAGGTCCGTGAGTAAATATCAAAAGAAATACCGAAATCGCTGAAGGCTTTTTTATTAAGCTCATGATAGCGGTCAACAACCTCCTGTGGGGTAATCCCCTCCTTCCTTGCCTTGAGGGTGATGGGCACACCGTGCTCGTCAGAGCCGCAGATGGAGATGACATCCTCGCCACGCATCCTGAGATATCGGGTATAGATATCCGACGGCACGTATACTCCTGCCAGGTGTCCTATATGGATTGGTCCGTTGGCATATGGCAGGGCGGATGTGATAAGGTGGCGCTTGAACTTCTTCATCTGTTCTTGAACTTCTTGATCTGTTATTGACGGTTGCTGGGTTTAACCCGGCAAATATAATGATTTTGCGGGTACCCCTGATTGTCACTCAGCCTTCATGGCCGAAGGCTGTCAGCACCTCGTGCATGTATGTCCGTGACACCGGCACGGTTGAGGCAGGGATGCTGTCGAGCTCAAGGACCAGACCATCCTTCTCCCTGCGTATGAGCTTGACCTTTTCTATGTTGACCAGGTAAGAGCGGTGGCAGCGGATGACGGACTCCTGCTTCAGCTCATCCTCCATGGTTCTCAGGGTGTTACGCAGCATGAACTTCGTAACCTTGTTCTGTGCCTGGTACCAGACGGTGACGTAGTTGTCGCTGCCCTGCATATATAGTATATCGGAGCGCTTGAGTGAAATCCTGAGCACGCCCTTCTCATCCCTCAGGGGGATCATCGGCTTCTGGCCCTGTCCGTCAGGCTGTTCACTGATCTCCCTGAGCCTGCGCTTGCTGTCATGCCATGAGAACCATAGCCAGAGCATGGTATAGGGAAGAAGGAGGGTAAGGGATGTATGGCGGACCGATCTCCCGAGAATCTCGGGGAAGGTCCGGGAATCGTTTAGAATGACAATCTCAAAAAGCGTGAAAAAGAGCGCCATAGACAATATCTCCGCTGCAACCCAGACAAGGTAGTGCCATATCTTCAGCTGCCGGCCCCGGCGTACAGCCTGGTACATTATCACCCTGCTTATGGCAACTACCAGTACCCCGGCAAGGATCACGCCGCTGGCATACAGGAACAACGTAGGGCTTGAGACCTCAAACCATGAGGTAACCCCGAAGGGAGTGTATAAATTGAGAAACAGCAAAGCAAAGCCTGCGGTGAAGAGGATGGTCGTAACAATATTGCCCTTTGCGGTAAGGTACCCCGGGAGCTTATTATTCAGATCGATGGTCATTGGATGGCTTTCCCTGACAAAAGTAACACTTTTAGTGATGTGTGGGTTTTAAGGGGTTTTGAGCCGTGAGATTTCACCCCTCAGGGGCCTTTTTTGCCCCCCGGAAGAGGTTTCCGGCCCCGGGAAGGGCCGCAGGCACCTCTTTTTTTGATATGCCTCCGGTATCTGCTTTGTTTGTAAAAAAATTCACCATGGGATACACCTTGCAGGAAAGGGAATTTGCAGCATATTTCAAGGGGGGACCGGAAGAAGGCTATATCCCCGGAACCGGAATAAGGATAGTTGGGGAGGTTTTTCATTCGTCAAGCGGATATTGCTATCATGACGAAAGGAATGTCTCTTCGATCTTTCATTCCCTTTTTAAGTCGAAGGAGCTGGAACACTCGAATCGAGACTTCCGGTATTACCTGCTTATCCCTGATGACAGCGCCGGCAGGGGCGCCATCGTACTCCTTCACGGTCTCAATGAGCGAAGCTGGAACAAGTACATGCAGTGGGGCATGAGGCTGGCATCTGACACCGGCAGGCCGGTTGTGCTTTTCCCGAATGCCTATCACATGAACCGTTCACCCCGCAGCTGGATCGACAGGCACCTGATGATGCCGCTGGTGGCTGCCCGCACCTCAAACCTGCCTGACACGCAGCTGTCAACCTTTGTCAACGTGGCCCTGAGCACGCGTATGTCGTTATCACCCCAGCGCTTCCTGCTCTCCGGATACCAGACCGTTAAGGACCTTGCCTCACTGACCGGTTCCATCAGGGAGGGTCATCACCCGGATCTGCCCGGTGGCGGGCCTGTAGATATATTTGCCTATTCAATAGGTGCCCTGGCAACACAGGTGATGATGCTGGCAAAACCTTCATTTCTGCCGGATGACACCCGCGTGATGCTCTTCTGCGGCGGCAGTGCCTTCAGCCTGATGAACGGCACATCAAAGCTGATAATGGACAGCAGGGCTTTTGAGAGACTGGTTACATTCTACCTCGAGTGGCCGGAGGAAAAAAGGGGTCCGGGTGGCGACAGCTTCAGGCAGATCATGAATGAGACCCCGGAGGGTGAGGCATTCTTCGGGATGACATCGCTCAGCCGGCTCAGGGATATCTCGGGCACACCCTTCAGGAACAGCGAAGGAAAGCTCAGGGCAGTAACATTTGCCGGTGACAGGGTGATACCACCGGAGGCGGTCTCGGCTACCCTGCAGGGCGCTGACGTGGAGATATGGTCTCCCGCATATCCCTTTACCCATGAAAATCCGTTCCCCGTCCTTTCAGGCGGACTCGCATATGAAGTAGACAGGACTTTTGACAGGCTCTTCACCCAGGCGGCTTCGTTTCTCTCATAAAATAGCTACTTTTGGTTCTGTCATCTTAAAGGATCAGCCATGAAAGCTCTTGTCATACCGCCATATCTCAGGGAAGGCGACCTGATATCAATTGTCACCCCGGCAAGCCACATTGAGCAGGAGGCTGTGATCCGGGCGGTGGAGATGCTTGAGGAGTCAGGATTCAGAGTGACGCTGGGTGAGCATGTCTTCTCCCGGAGCGGGCCCTTTGCCGGTACTGACGATGAGAGGCTTCATGATATTCAAATGGCAACTGATGACCCCATGGTTAAAGCGGTGCTATGCTCGCGAGGTGGCTACGGCATGTCAAGGATAGTCGACAGGATAGATTTTTCCGGGCTCAGGAAGCATCCCAAGTGGTATGCAGGATACAGCGATATAACCTCACTGCACCTTTGGCTCAATACAGTATGCGGCATTGCTTCGCTTCATGCCGAGATGCCGCTTAACTATTCCAATCCTGACTACCTGCCGCTATGTTATGAAACCATGATCATGGCCCTGAAGGGTGAGGCGGAGCCGGTGAGATGGCGAGCGGTGCATGACTCATCATTCACGGTCACGGGTCCGGTTACGGGCGGTAACATCTCACTGATCTACAGCCTGAACGGAACAGTTGCCCAGCCTGACACGGAGGGGGTGATACTCTTCATCGAGGAGATAGGAGAGAAGTTCTATCATCTTGACCGCATGCTCACGGCGATGCGCATGACGGGGATGCTCAAGAACCTTTCAGCCCTGGTGGTGGGCGGGATGGAGGAGATCACCGAGGGCGAGCATGTCTTCAACCAGACGGTTGAGGAGGTTGTGATGAATGTTGCCGGTGGTTACGGTTATCCTGTTCTGTTCAATTTCCCGGCCGGGCACATAGGTGACAACAGGGCGATCTACTTCGGGCGCGCTGCGCAGGATAAGCCAGTCGGGAAGGGAGGCTGTCCTGAGCTGGCATTAATCTGCCGCCTGTTGCCATAGCTTATTGTTGATGGCCAACATTGCCATGTATGTTGCATCAGGAATTTGCGATTATTACCGCCGACTGGTGACTTCCGACGGCCTCCACTACAACCTGACTGCCTCGCTCAAATGACCCGCCGGGTCATTTGTTAACGCTCGCCCCTCTATTCCCCAGTGCCTCTTATTCAGAAAGCTGCCAGCAGCAGGTTGATATCCTTTGACAGTATCCCGAACTTCTGGCCAAGCACCTCGTTGGTGAGGATACCGTTATAGACATACACTCCGTCACGCAGCCCGTTGTTGAACTTGAGCATCGGGGTTATGCCTCCCGCATCGGCTATCTCCTGCATCAGCGGCCTGAAGACGTTGCTCAGTGCTATCGAAGCCGTCTTGGGTACCCTGGAGGGGAGGTTCCATGCAGAATAGTGTATCACCCCGTGCTTCTCGTAGATGGGATCCTTAATGGCCCGCGGTTCAGCCGTCTCGACGCATCCTCCGGTGTCAACGCTCAGGTCAACGATGACAGACCCCCGCTTCATCCCCTGTACCATCTCTTCGGTCACATAGAACCAAGGCATCAGGATATCGTTTGACAGTGCTCCTATCAGCACGTCGGCCGACTTCAGTGCCTTCTGCAGCACCTGAGGGTGGAAGGTGGAGGTATAGAGTCTCTGTCCCAGCAGGTTCTGGAAGTTGCGCAGACGGTGTACCGAGGTGTCGAACACTCTCACAATGGCTCCCAGGCCGAGGGCAGCGCGCGCGGCATATTCACCTGCGGTATTGGCGCCGATGATAATCACCTCAGTCGGCGTCACTCCCGTAACACCGCCAAGCATCACCCCCTTGCCGCCAGAGGTGGTGCTCAGGTATTCCGAAGCGAGGAGCACGGAGGTGATGCCGCTTATCTCACTCATCGATTCAACAACGGGGAGCATGCCGTCACTGTCTTTTATTCTTTCGCTGGCCAGCGCGGTCACACGCCTGCGCATCATCTGGGAGAGCGTCTCCTCACCCATGGTGGCGGCATTCATGAACGAGATGACTATCTGGTTGCCCCGGAGCATCAGGGCCTCCTTCTGCGTAAAGGGAGCGATCTTTATGACGAAGTCACAGTTATATATTTGCTGCGACGTGTCGGCCACTCTGGCCCCGTTCTCACTGTACTCGCGGTCAGAAAAACCGGCCTCCTGTCCTGCCCCCGTTTCCATATAGACCTCGTGGCCGGCGTCGGTAAGGATCTTTACTGCCTCAGGGGTCAGACCAATGCGTTTCTCGTCATCATGAACGTCGTGGGGCATGCCAACAGACATCTGCCGCCTGCCCACGGCTTTCTCAATAAGCTCTTCGCGCGGCATGAATGCACTTCTTGACGGTTCACTCATCTGGCTTCGTTTTATAGGTTAAACGGATGATCAATATCAGCAGATCAAATTTAAGATTTTAATCGGAGAGAAAGCAACCGGCCCGGTATAATTAAGAGAGATGTGATGATGGATGCCCGGCCGGTGTTCTGATGGTACTGCCGGCGTCACCCGGGGGCGTGGTCCACGGACCCGAGGACCCTGCAGCCTTTATCCCGCGGAGGTGGTCCATAGTCTTTGTGATCCTGCCGGCGTCACCCCGGGACGTGGTCCATAGTCTTTGTGATCCTGCCGGCGTCACCCCGGGAGGTCCCACGGACCCGAGGACCCTGCTGCCTTTATCCCGGGACGGGGGCCATTGTCTCTATGATCCTGCTTCCGTCAGCGGCGACCGTTATTGACAGTCTGAGTGTTTCAGGCGGCAGGAGAGGTTCGATGAGCTCCGGCCACTCCATGAAACAGGGCGATGTTGAATCAAAGTACTCCTCAATACCGAAGTCGAGAACCTCTGTAATCTTTTTTATCCTGTAGAAATCGAAGTGATAGACTGCCACATCGCCGGGGCGTTTGTATTCGTTGATTAGAGTGAAGGTAGGGCTGGTGACTGTGTCGGTGACTCCCATCTCATGACAGATTGCCCTTATGAAGGTGGTCTTGCCCGACCCCATCTCTCCATAGAGGGCAAAGATCCTATTGCCTGCCGTCTCCCTCAGGAAGTGCTTGGCCGCATCGCGCAGCCGGCTTTTGTCTGTGACAACGATCTTCATGCGGTAAAAATAACTTTTAAACCGGCTCGAGCGACACCAGGGGCAGCATCATCTCCTGAAGGGAGACCCCTCCGTGCTGGAATGAGTCACGGTAGTAGGAGACAATCTGGTTGTAGTTGTTCGGATAGACGAGAAAGTCATTGCCGCAGGCAAATATGTATTTCGAGGTGATGTTGGTCATTGGCAGTCCGACCTTCCCCGGTGCTGTGATCTCAAAGAGGTCGCGGGCATTATAGTCGAGGTTCCTTCCGGTTTTGTAGCGCAGGTTCATCGATGTCTGCCTGTCGCCCACCACCTTCAGTGGCTTCTGCACCTTCACGGAGCCGTGGTCGGTGGTGATGACCACACGGGCTCCCGCTGCTGATACCAGTCTGAGAAGCTCAAGCAGGGGAGAGTGGATGAACCATGAGTGCGTGAGTGAGAGCCATGAGGCCTCATCAAAGGTCATGTCGCGTATAACCCCTATCTCGGTCCTGGCATGGCTAAGCATGTCTACAAAATTGTAAACAAGGACATTCAGGTCGTTTGCAAGGAGCTGCGTTATTTTATCATTCAGAGACCTGCCCTCAGCGTCAGTGCTGATCTTGTTGTAACTCCATTTGCAGGTTATACCTGCTCTCTGAAGGTTCTTGCCCAGAAGCTTCTCCTCATTGAGGTTTTTTCTCTCATCTTCATGGTCGTTTATCCAGTACTCAGGCATAATCTCATCTATCGCCGCTGGCATCAGCCCGGCAAAGAGCGCGTTGCGCGAGTACTGTGTCGTGGTAGGAAGGATGCTCAGGTAGAGCTCATCGGAGACGGTACGCATGATCTGGCTCAGATCGCCGGCCATGCTCTGCCACTGGTCGAGACGCATGTTGTCAACGATGATGAAGAAGACCGGCGATCCTTTTCTGATGATGGGGAAGATCCTTTTTGACATCACTGCCGGTGAGATGAGCGGACGGTCAGCAGCATCTGTGGAGATCCAGCGCGTGTAGTTATTTGAGATGAATTTTCCAAAGGCCCGGTTGGCATCCGAATCCTGCATGCGCAGCACCTCCCTCATGCTCGTGTCAGATGATCTTATCAGCTCGCCCTGCCAGAAGGTGAGCCTGCGGTAGAGCTCGCTCCATTGCCCGAAGGTGGAGGCAGATGTGATCATACCGGATATGGATCCGAACTCTTCCCTGAACACGGTTGTGGTCTGACGCGTGACGATATCTCCGATATCAAGTATTCGCTTGAGGGTGAGCAGTATCTGTTGCGGCTTGACGGGCTTGATAAGGTAATCGGCTATCTGGGAGCCTATTGCGGCATCCATGATATCCTCTTCCTCGCTCTTGGTTATCATCACCACGGGTATCGAAGGCCTGATGGCCTTGATACGGCGCAGTGTCTCTATGCCGCTGAGGCCTGGCATATACTCGTCGAGGAAGATGATGTCATAGTGCTTCTCCGTGACCATGTTTATTGCATCATTGCCGGCCTGGCATGTATCGGTCTCGAACCCCTTCTCCTTGAGGTAAAGGATATGCGACCTGAGCACCCCCACTTCATCATCAACCCATAGTATTCTTATCTGTCTCCATTGTCTGGCATCGTCTCACGTCATCTGACGTAAATATACTCCTTCCCGTAGAAGATACTGTACCTGTCAATGATCTTGTCCTCCCTGAACCTTGCCAGGAGTATCGCGACTGAGCTGATGGTCGAGTGTGCAGGTTGGCGTTTTGCCGTAACCCTGATTGTTCCTAGAAGGATGGAATGGTATTGAGCCAGCAGCACGTGCCTCCCCTGGCATTTTCAAAGGGTCCGGTGGTTATCAGCAAATAGCCCAGGTCAACCGCGGTTCCCTCAGTCCGGTAGTTCATGTCGGCAAAATTGTCAAGGTTATAGTTGATGACGTCGAACACCATCTGGTTCATGTTTGCCTGGAAGTTACCGGCAATTATGATGACATAATGTGGCTGCAGCGTGTCAGCCTCATAGAGTTCTGCAGCAATGCGTGTATCCTCGGCAATTTTTATTGCAGGCATCTCTTTTCTGAGGAAGTCGTTTATTTCGGCGGCTCTCTTACCCTCCTCGGTGGAGGGGTATCTGGCTACCAGAGAATCGAGTTTTGCCTTGTATTCCATCTCTCCTGCAAGGGCGCCGGTAGCCATGGCATCAAGAAGCATGAATTTGGGAATAAGCTCATCGTTGGGGAAGAGCCTCATTGCCTCGCTGCAGAGGGTCTGGGTCTCTGCGTACCGTTCCCCGGCGAATGCCTGGTATGCAGTCTCATAGCTCCGGGCAGCCCTCGTGGCCATCTCCTGATGCTTCCTGACATAGTCCGGGTCAGAGAGTATAAGAGCGTATTCCGTCTCGGGGAATGACGCCAGGAGTTCAGCCCTGCGTCGCTCTGCCCTTGGCGGGTCGCTCAGGCGGAGAAGACGGTAGAGTTCGTAGAGGGCCTCTGCCCTGATATCGTCATCATCGCCTGTGGTGGCGGCCTCCTCAAAAGAGTTGGCAGCTGCCAGCGTGTCGGCAAGCCGTGTAGCCAGGATTTTTCCCTCTCCCAGCAGTGCCGTAGCGCTTTTTCTGAGGGAGATGATCATGAGTGAGTCTGTCAGCGGGAGACTGCTGAGATAGTATTCTTTGGTCCGTTGCGGATCCACACCCACGCTGTCACCCTGCTGTCTCTCATCTCTCTCCTCTGCGGGAGCGTTGTTACCGAAGGCTACCCTTGCCTTATTGGACCTGCGCCAGTTGTCTTCCAGTCTTCTGTCGCCCCAGCGTCGCCTGAACTCGGAACGGCCGAAGGAGAGTGCGGTCTGGTTGTAGAAATACCATCCTCCCTCTGCTGAGATCGATCCCTGGTAGCGCTGCTCATTCTCATAGTAGAGTCCCATGTTGTATCGGTCTTCGCCCTCACCTGTGCGGGCCTTTGCCTGCTCATCCTCCACCGAGCGTATGATTGCCGCAATGAAGGCATCACGTTCTGCAGCGCTCATGCCGGCCACCCGCCGCAGGCTGTCTTCGGTGATAACCACGGTGCGAAAGCCCGCATATTCATACAGGTCAGTGGTCCTGCGGCTTATGTTGTCATAATCGGGGAACTTGTCATCAAGCAGGTAAAAGGCGCTGTCATAATAGTATGATGCCGTCAGATACTCCGGCCGGGCATAGTAGTGTTCGCCAAGGGCAAGATATGCACGCGCCTTCTGGCGTGAGTTAACCGTGCTGCTGGCTGCTGACTGCGACCACAGCCTGAGGGCTTCGTCAGTGTTGCCCATGCGTTTTTCCAGTTCACCCATGGCAAAGTAGATCTGGTCAAGATAGTCCTTGTTCTTGGAGTCGCGCAGCATCCTGCGCAACGATTTCATCAGGTCCTCAGCGTCGCCGCGCGATATGTCGGTCACGCCGGCAAGGTTGATGCCCGCATTGAACTCCAGGTCGTATGAAGGGTTCATGCGTATCACCTGCCTGAAATAGCGTGTAGAAAGGGAATTGTCGCCGGCAGCTTCGCATACCTGTGCCAGGAGATAGGTCAGGCGCACTTTTGTGTCCTTGTCTCCCGTGAGCTCCGTGGCATTCGTCAGTGGTGCGACGGCATCGCCAAACCGTTTCTGCCGCAGCGTGATGTCAGCCAGGGTGGAGTAGTACATTGACTTCAGTCCTCTCGACAGGTTCACGGGATCACTTATCTCCCCGATCAGGCGCGCGGCTTCGTTGTAGTTTCCCTCCTCTGTCTGGATGCGAGCCATCCATATGGCTGCCTCTGTAACGAGATCGGGGTCGGTGGCGATGCTGACAGCAAAGGAGAACGATGACCTGGCGGCCATGAAATTCTTCTGGTAGAAGTAGGATTTGGCCATGAGTATATAGGCGTCATCGACCCACTCGTTGTATTCCCGCCTGTTGTAGAACTCATCGCTCCTGGAATTCCCCCCCCTGCGGTTCTTCTCATCGGGTCTGGCCGTGATGGAGTGCATGGCGATCATCTTCGAGGCCTTCTGGATGGCCCGCTCCATGTCTGAATAGGCGGATCTTGCGGATTCGGCGGAAGAATACTCAAACACAGGAATCAATGTGCTGTAATCATCACGGTGCGATGATTGCACCTTTTGCACTCCGGCCTTATAGGCCTCGTTCCCGTTGAACCAGATATTGTATTTTGAGACCAGGGAGTTGTAAAAGCGACTCGCGCCGGTGTTCTTTTCGGCGGAACAACCGGCAAGAATCAGGGTGAACATGATTATCACCGCTGCAAAGTATTCTTTATGCCGTAATCTCAAACAAGGAAGCTTTATATCTATAACTGAACAGGTGTGTGAAAAGTATTCAAAGTTAAGAAAAAGGGGGCCATAAAAGAGGTGCTGTTGCCGGGTGCGGCAGCAGGCTCATTTCATTTCCACTCTCTTTGTGGGTGCCATCTCCGCGTTCCGCTTCTCCACCTGCGCTACTACCGTCTCAGCCAGGGTGTTGAATGCGAGGCCGGTACCGCTGTCACTCAGTGCTGCAGGTGTGCCGGCGTCGCCACCTTCACATATGCTCTCAACGATGGGTATCTGCCCCAGCAGTTCAGTGCCGGTCTCGGCTGCGAGCCTGCTGCCGCCATCCTTGCCGAAGATGTAGTACTTTTTGCCGGGCAGCTCAGGAGCCTCAAAGAATGACATGTTCTCAACGAGACCCAGAACAGGGACATTGATAGACTCACTGCGGAACATAGCTATCCCCTTCCGGGCGTCGGCCAGGGCCACCTCCTGCGGTGTGGTCACCACAATTGCTCCCGTAACGGGCACCTCCTGCACCAGTGTCAGGTGAATGTCGCTTGTCCCGGGAGGCAGGTCGAAGATGAGGTAATCAAGCTCTCCCCAGTCGCCCTGGCTTATGAGCTGTTTCAGGAAGCTGCTTGCCATCGGACCTCGCCAGATGACCGCGTCAGTTCCCTTGACGAAGAATCCAATGGAAAGTATCTTAACGCCGTACCTGGTCATGGGGATGATGAGGTCATTACCGCTCTCATTGCGCACGTCAGGACGATAATCGAGGGCATCGAACATTTTTGGCACAGAGGGACCGAAGATATCCGCATCAAGGAGTCCTGTGGCATAACCCTTGCGAGCCAGGGCCACCGCCAGGTTGACAGCGACGGTCGACTTGCCAACCCCGCCCTTGCCTGATGAGACGGCTATTATGTTCTTCACCCCCGGGAGGACATCCCTCTTGGGAGTGGCCATCTTTTCGACTACCACCTTTGGCTTAACCTCTATTGAAGAGATGACCGCATCAGGCCCGAGAGACTCCTTGACAGCCCTGACACAGTTGCTTTTGATTGATGAAAGGAATGGGTCATTCGACTTCTCCGGGACCAGAATAATTGTAATTCCTTCTGCCGTGACTGAGATATCTCCAACCATCCCGAGGGTGACGATGTCACTTCCCTTTTCGGGGTGGGAAACCAACCTCAGGGCCTTTAAAATGTCTTCTTTTTTATGCATGGTATTGGAATTTATGATTTTCGATTTATACTGCCTAATGCCTCCCCTGCAATCTGGCTGCTTCGCTCGGATGACCCACCGGGTCATTTGTTAAAGCTCGCCCCTCTACTCCCTATTGCCTTATTACATTGATTAACAAATCATTGGTTATAAGAGTTCAACTGAGGGATCCCAGAACCTCTCCCTGAACTCCATCACCGTATCGTTTTGTACTGTGAAGCCTTCGTTTTCAAGTAATTGCTGCATTGTTGACGAGTTCCCGAAGTGATGTTTGCCGGTCAGCATCCCGTTGCGGTTCACCACGCGGTGGGCAGGTATGAACCCGGGCTCGAAATGTGATGAGTTCAGGGCCCAGCCAACCATCCTTGCCGACCCGGCCGTACCCAGGTACCTTGCGATGGCGCCGTATGACGTTATCCGGCCAGTGGGTATCAGGCGGGTGACATCGTACACCCGGCTGAAGAAGCCTTCGTTGTCAGCCGAGGGGACTGATGATCTCTTTTGCATCCGGCAGTCTGAATGAAAGATATGTGATGGGGATTCCCTGTTTGAGGAAGATCTCTTCGTAATAGGTTCTTATTGACAGCATCGGGTCATCCGGCATCTCAGCGTAGAGGTCGGAAACAGATGTTATTATTTCCAGATCGTTGGCATGCACCACTGAGAGGGTATAGTCATACAGCTCCCTGCTGTCTGTCTTCAGGTGCACAATGCCGTTGTCTTTCAGGTATTGCCTGTACAGGTTCAGGAAGACGGGTGACGGAAGTCTCTTTTTCTCTCTCCTTCTTTTTGGCTGGGGATCAGGGAAGGTGAGCCACACCTCATCCACCTCTCCCGGGGCAAAGAATGATCGGGTGAACTCTATCCGGGTACGGAGGAAGGCCGCGTTCGACAGCTGCTTATGGTGTGATTCCTTTGCCCCTTTGCACATTCTGGAGCCCTTGATATCTATACCAATAAAGTTCCTGTCAGGATATTTGCCGGCCAGTCCGACAGTATATTCGCCCTTACCGCAGCCCAGCTCAAGGATAATGGGATTGTCATTACCGAACCACTCCCTGTGCCATTTTCCCTTCAGGCTGTGATCCTGTCTGAAGGCCTCCTCAAACGACGGCTCTATCACATGGTCGAAGCCTTTCAGTTCAGTCCACCTTGCCAGTTTGTTCTTTCCCAAAGCCTCTCTTATTTGCCCTCTCTCTCTCTCAGGGAAATCCTCATTCCCATGTCATACACTCCCTTAAGGACAGTGTCTCTCATACCGTGTATCACCCTGAAATGATATTCCCCTTTTTCGGGAAACCAGACATTTGATTTGTAGGGAAGGGTCAGCTCGCGGAGATCGCCGGCGCCTTTTCCAAGCCACCTCCCCTTTTCATCGGTAATCCGGACATGAAGGGTGTCGGTGACAGAAGTGCCGGAGGGGAATGAGGTCACAACGAACAGATACATGTTCCGGTAGGGGTACTCGGTGGATGTGCGCACCGTGAGATCAATGTTGTAAGTGCTGAGGGTATCGTCTATCGTGCAGGTGTACCTGGCAGGGTCATACATGCTCCATTGCTTATCATCAAGCCGGTAGTTGTCCGAGAAGAGTGTGCCACTGTCACATGAGAGGGTGATTAATGCCAGCAGTGCGCCGGCAACAAATATGCTAATTCTGCCTTTTCTCATTTCTCCTGTTGAATGGTTTGTGCCTGCCCTTGCCTTCACGGGGGTTGCTTTTTGTTTCGAACCTGGTCAGTCCGCTGTTCTGCAGAAGCAGGTCGTTACCTTTGCCGATGGTGTTGTTCGCCGGGCTTGCCAGCAGATTGTCCGGTTTAACCCCTTTCCTGTTGAGCAGCATGATCTCCCGCACACGTGCCACCGGCACAGCTGTCATGTTCACTGCCATACGGGAGTCGGTCGAGTACCAGTAAATGCCGGTGTGGACCTCCATCTTCATGAAGTATGCAGTGCCGGTCGCCAGCTCCAGGGGTGTCTCTTTCAAAGGGAAGTCTTTCTGTGCGTCTATATAACAATCAAGCTCATAGGTGAGACAGCACTTCAGCTTGCCGCACTGCCCGGCCAGCTTCTGCGGATTGAGCGACAGGTCCTGGTAGCGGGCATGCGATGTGGTAACCGACATGAAGTTGGTCACATGGGTCGAGCAGCAAAGTTCGCGTCCGCATGTGCCTATGCCTCCTATGCGGCCGGCTTCCTGACGTGCACCTATCTGTCTCATCTCTATCCTGATATGGAACTCCTCGGCAAGCACCTTTATCAGCTGCCGGAAGTCAACCCTCTCGTCTGCAAGGTAGTAGAAGATGGCCTTGGTCTTGTCACCCTGGTACTCAACGTCGCCTATCTTCATTGCCAGCCCCAGGTTCTCGGCTATCTTGCGTGACCTCAGCATGGTGTGATCCTCAAGCTTCCTTGCCTCCTCCCACTTCTGCAGATCGACCGGCCTGGCCTTCCTGTATACCTTCTTCAGCTCATCTGTTACAGGCCGTATCTTCATCTTTTTCATCTGCTCAAGAACCAGGAAGCCGGTCATTGACACATACCCGATATCATGCCCGGGGGAGGCCTCCACGGCTACGATGTCGTCAACCTCAAGCCTCAGCCCGTTGACATTACGGTAAAAACCCTTGCGTGTGTTCTTGAAGCGTACTTCGATGACCTCGTTGTGGCGGGGGTCGAAAGGCAGGTTGGCAAGCCAGTTGTACTCATTCAGCTTGTTTGCCCCGGTGTTGTATTTTATCTCAGGCGGTGAAGGCTCTGCGCCTCCCTGGACCTGTATATCTTCATTTGTCATTACGTCAGGTTATCTCTTCCGGCTGCCGGATCGCAGACCCATACCCCGGAAGGTAAATGCAAAATTAGGAATAAATGCGCTATTTTCAAGTGATTCGTTCAGTTACCTGATAAGTCTCATTGTCTTCAGCGCAAGATCAAGAAAAATCATTTTTGTATTGCCGTTGCTCTCCACGTGGGCGTAGGCAAGATTGAACTCCCGGTTAAGGGCATTGATGTTCTTCTCGTTTATAAACGGATGGAACTTCAGAGAGAAGTCGTCTTCGGGCTGTGTGAGATATACCAGTTTATTTTCCTTGCCTCTGAAATTCATTATGAAGTTTTCCCGTATCATTCTCAGGGCGTAGGAGAGGAAGCTCTTCTGTCTCTCCCTTCCCAGTGCGGCTGTCTCCTCTGACCATGATACCAGTGACTGAATATCCCTGGCATAGCCTGTACGCATCAGTCTTGTGAAACGGTCGAGGTGCACTGTGGTGTTGTCGTCTTCGCGGGCCAGCTCCATGGCCCTGACCATGTTGCCGTTGGCTATGGCGGCTATCTCCGAGGCCTTCGCCGGTTCCATGCCGGCGGCCTTCACCAGGTGTGCACTCAGGTCGTATGATGAGATGGCCGGGATCCTGATATGCTGACAGCGCGAGGTGATGGTAGGCAACAACCTGTCATCCTCCTCGGAGACAAGGATGAAAAGGGTTCTTGCCGGAGGCTCCTCTATCATCTTCAGAAGCTTGTTGGCCGTCTCCGCGTTCATCTTTTCCGGGAGCCAGATGATCATGATCTTGAAGTCGGATTCAAACGACTTCAGGCTCAGCTTGCGGATGATCTCTGCCGCTTCGGCAACGGGTATAAGCGCCTGTTCATTGGCTACCTCCATCGCCTCGGTCCAGGTGCTCAGCGAAAACCAGGCCGACTTCAGAACCATCGAGCGCCACTGCGATATATAGGTGTCGCTCACCACCTCGGTGCCTGACTTCTTTTTGATGACAGGGAAGACAAAGTGCAGGTCAGGGTGGATGAGCTTATCGTATTTGACACACGAGGGACATACCCCGCAGGCGTCGTCCGCGGTCCGTTTTTCGCAACTGATATAACGGGCAAAGGAGAGGGCGATGGCAAACTTGCCGCTTCCCTCGGGCCCGTAAAAAAGGAGTGCGTGGCTGACACGGTTCTCTGCAACGGAACACCTCAGCCTGTCAATTACTGCCTTTTGCCCTGGTATTTGTGAAAAATTCATCCTGCCCTGCCGCTGACGGAGAGCAAAAATAGTAAAAATAAAGTTAAAGTCTCTGGGCGCGGGAAGCTCCAACAGTGCTTTCATTATAAGGCTCCGGAAGAGAGTCCATTATCAGAGAGCGGCAAGAGCCCAGTCATAGTCAGGCACCTGAAGAGAGTCTGTTATCAGAGAGCTGCAAGAGCCTTGTCATAGTCAGGCTCCTGTGCTATCTCGGGCACCAGTTCGGTGTATCTTACAATTCCCTTCTCGTCAATCACCACTATGCTCCTGGCATAGAGTCCTGTAAAAGCACCGTCAACAACCTCAATGCCGTAGGCCTTGCCAAAAGCGCTGTCGCGGAAGCCGGAGAGTGGTGTCACATTGGTGATGCCTTCCGTACTGCAGAAGCGTCCGTGCGCAAAGGGAAGATCCTTCGTGATTGCAAGAACAACAGTGTTGTCCATGCCGGCTGCCAGCTGGTTGAATTTGCGCATTGCCGTGGCACATATCCCAGTGTCGAGGCTGGGTGAAATATTAAGTATTACCTTTTTACCCTTCAGTTCCTCAAGAGTGAGTTCTCCAAGGTCTGTTTTCACCAGCCTGAAACCGGGGGCGCCGGTGCCTTTTGAAGGAAGTTCCCCGTATGTATTGACGGGATTGCCTTTTAATGTGATTTTTGCCATTTTGTATCCGTTATTTACGTAAGTATTTTGCTTTCCTGAGTTTTTCGAACAGCTCCTCCTCATCCTTTCCCTCCCTTATTCCATCGAGAATGAACTCCATGAGGCGGGGGATGACATCTTCAGTGAATGACGCCGCAACAGCAAGCTTTCGGAAGAGTTTTGTCTCCTCCGCAGAGATACTGGAATCTATGTTAATTAGCTGAACTGCATCATAGAGATGGTTGAACCTCTCCTGCAGGTCGTAGGGGGGGCTATAGATATGTGATTGTTCAGAGGCGATGAGTTTGTCTATCTCATGGTCAGTCAGGCTGAAACGGCTGCCGTACCTGTGCAGCAACGCCAGCTCGGTGTTATCAATCCTTCCGTCAGCCTGTGCTACCTGGATGAGATGAATGAAGTTTTCCCTGTTAATCTTCCGCCCGTTATCGGTGATGAAATCCGTAAAGCTCATTTTGCCAATTTTATATCAAATTTAACAATTCAGTTGAGCAATTGTTGAATTAGAAAAATTAACTCAATTAATTGGGTAATTCAATATCGCTGAAGCCTGCAACTTCTTATTTTTGCATGACACAAGGAAAGTGAAACAGATAAAACAGAGATTTATGAAAATGATTGACAGTTTTAATTTTAAGGGCCACAAAGCCATTGTAAGGGTCGATTTCAATGTTCCTCTTGATAAGAAAACCCGCGAAGTGACTGATGACACACGTATCCGCGGTGCTTTAAAGACCATTAGAAAGATAGCGGGTGACGGCGGATCGGCAATACTGATGTCTCATCTCGGCCGTCCGGAGGGTGTCATGGAAAAGTATTCCCTCAAACCGGTATTGCCGGTTCTTGAGAAACTTCTTGGCATGAAGGTCGCATTTGCACCTGATGCACTCGGTGATGAGGCAGTTGCCATGGCAGCAGCAATGAAGCCGGGAGAGGTGATGATGCTTGAGAATGTCAGGTTCTATCCCGAGGAGGAGGGCAAGCCTGTCATGCCGGAGACTGCAACCGATGAAGAGAAGAAAGCAGCAAAGGCAGCCCTGAAGGTGAAGCAGAAGGAGATGGCCAAAAAACTGTCAACATATGCTGACATATATGTCAATGATGCCTTCGGGACAGCTCACAGGGCTCACGCCACCACGGCTGTCATCGCTGATTATTTTCCCGAAGAGAGGAGGATGTTCGGCTTCCTCATCAACAGCGAGCTGGCTGCGATGGACAAGGTTCTCAGAAGCTCACAGAAGCCCTTCACTGCAGTTATGGGAGGCGCAAAAGTGTCAGACAAGATACTGATCATCGATAACCTGCTCGACAGGGTTGACAACCTGATAATCGGGGGAGGAATGACCTATACATTCATCAAGGCAAAAGGCGGCAAGATAGGAAACTCACTCTGTGAGGAGGATAAGCTTGATGTGGCGAAGGCGGTAATGGAGAAGGCAAAGGCCAGGGGAGTGAACCTGCTTTTCCCTGTCGACGGCATCAATGCCGACAAGTTTGACGCAGGGGCAGAGACATATTTGTCGGCCATTGATGAAGTGAAGGAGGGCTGGATGGGACTTGACATTGGCCCAAAAAGTATTGCACTGTTCGAGAAGGTCATAATGGAATCGGCGACCATTCTCTGGAACGGCCCCATGGGCGTATTCGAGATAGAAAAGTTTGCAGCAGGTACGACTGCAATAGCAAAGGCTGTGGCAAAAGCAACGGAGAAGGGAGCTTTCTCTCTCATCGGGGGGGGCGACTCGGTTGCGGCCATTAACAAGAACGGACTGGCAGACAAGGTCAGTTATGTGTCAACAGGCGGAGGCGCCATGCTTGAATACATGGAAGGAAAGAAGCTGCCGGGCATCACTGCAATAAGAGGAGAATAATGAAGCTCATGCTCTTACCGGCGCTGGCCCTCATGATCGTGTTTACCGGATGTGGCGGCGATGACCGGCAGAACTCGGGAACAATCACCCTGACCAGTGAGCTGTATGAGGCAGAATCATATTACTATGCGCTGGGACTCTCCTTTGACGAGGGGAAGGAGGTCCCTACTCTCCCTGATCAGTACAGGGCTGACATCACTGTGCAGGCTGGTCCTCTCGTTACCGGTGGCCCTGAAGTGGCATATCTCAGTGCCAATACTCTCAATCCGCCTTTCGCGCTCACAGGTGAATATGCAACAGAGGGAGATGCACGAAACGCCTTTGAGGGGCTGACCAGTGTGGGCACCCTCTCCTGGATCGAACTGGCGGCCCCTCTGAAAGCAAACCAGGTTTGGGTGGTAAAGACACGCGATAACAAATATGCCAAGCTGAGGACCATTGAAGTGACCCTTACCACCGTCCCGGCCCGCCTTGCAACCTGCAGACTGGAGTGGGTATACCAGCCGGACGGATCGACAACATTTCCGTAGGCCGGATGAAAGAACTGCTGACTGAAGATATCTTCAAAGTCACCGGCTCCCTGTCGTTTGAGAGGATGGCTTTGAAGGTCTTTCGTTTTCAGGCTGCTGAATGCCGGGAATACAGCGAATATGTGCGCCTGCTGGGAATCGACCCTGCGCGGATCGAAAACATCTCTGCCATCCCCTTCATGCCGGTCTCCTTCTTCAGGGATCATATCATTATGACCGGGGGAGGAGACCCCGAAAAGGTTTTCCTCAGCAGCGGCACGGCAGGAATGAGACAGAGCCGTCATGCCCTGAGGAGCCTTGCACTTTACGACGAGAGCCTGGAGCGTGCTTTCAGGATCTTCTACGGCAGCCCCTCACAGTATGCCATCATGGGTCTGTTGCCCTCTTACCTTGAAAGGGAGGGCTCGTCACTCATCTATATGGTCAACAGGCTGATGACTCTTTCGGGCAATGACAACGGCGGCTTCTTCCTGGATGATTATGCCGGGTTGCTGCGTTCAATAAAAAAATCGCGGGCTGCCGGGTTAAGGGTTTTGCTCATAGGGGTCACCTTTGCTCTGCTGGACATGGCAGAGAGGTGCCCGGAAGATCTAAGCGACGTGATCATCATGGAGACCGGCGGGATGAAGGGGAGGAGACGCGAGATGATCCGCGAGGAGCTCCATGAGGTGCTGAAGAGTGCATTTGGCGTACCATCGGTCCACTCCGAGTATGGCATGACAGAGCTGCTGAGCCAGGCTTACTCGTCAGAAGACGGACTCTTCATGACGCCGCCGTGGATGAAGGTGCTGATACGCGACAGCCATGACCCCATGTCACATACCGGGGAGGCTGGCGCAGCAGGCGGCATCAGCGTCATAGACCTTGCAAACATAAATTCATGCTCCTTCATTGCCACAGCCGACCTGGGCAGGATGCATCGCGGAGGCAGGTTCGAGGTGCTTGGGAGGTATGATAATTCTGATGTCAGGGGATGCAGCCTGCTTATAACCTAGGTTGCGGTCAGAGACCCAATCGCCTGTCCATCCACCCGAACAGCAGGTCACGGTCCTCCTCCCTGCACATTTCAAGGCCCTGGATGCACATATAAATGGCTGTGTCATCGCTCTCGCACCGGGCTATCTTATTTTTCACATAACCGGCACCCTGATCCTGAGGCTTCATATATACCAGACCCGGCCCGGCAATATTCCTGTTGCCTTCAATGAGCTGGAGATGATTGGAAAGAGAGATGAAAGTGAATTGTGAATTATCACGGAAACGGAATGAGATGTTCTCTTCAAGAAGGAGACTGTTTCTGGTGAAAAAATTCTCAACCGGTCCCCGGTTTACCGGATGAGGAGTATGGCTGTTCGTAAAGTATCTGAACCTGAAACCCAGCCTGAAGGCTGCATTCCAGCTGACCCATATGGAAGGAAGCCCTGGGTTCATACTCTTTCCTGCCGAGTATCTGCCTGTTAAGGAAGATACGGATGCGGTTCCACACTGATCTGGGTACCGGTGCCGGCACCCACCTCCCGCGAAGGACGGGCATGCCGTTCAGGAACCAGTCTTCGGATTTTATCTCTCTCACAAGGAACGTATCATCATTGAAATAGACAAAATTTTCGGAGAGACCCTTGATTCTCCAGATCATATTTGCAATGGAGATACTGTTGAATGTCGGCAGGTAATTCTCATATCCCGCGAAGATCTCCCTGTGATCAACAATCCTTATTGACCCGGATCTTTCCGGGAAGTATTTGCGTACATCAGCGCTGATACCTGGATCCTGCTCATCAGTGACAATGAAAATGTTCCTGACAAAGGGAGCAAACTTCAGAATTGACAGTACACAGTAACGGATTTCATTTGATGATGCAAAGCGTGTCGGGTGGGCCCCTGATGCGGTTGTTACCGTACCCCCCCGGAAATATTTGTTCCTTTTATCTGCCAGCAGGGGGTCATCTCCGTCAACCCATGCTATCACCGCATCGATGGGGGTGTCTTTTACGGAAGGATTACTTCCTGTCATTTTTGTCTTTACACGGGGATAACGGTCAGCCATTTCAGAGTTCTCATTTTGTCACCGTAAATTAAAACTTTTATTGGTTACCTTATCTGAAAGCTAATCATTTTTGGGTTTGCAGACCAAGGATTGTATCGAGCCATCTGAAGATTTTATCACGCTGTCCGGGGCTCAGCATCTCAATACTTTGTATGCAGACAGATTTTATGCGTGGGTCATTCATACAGCGGGTGATCCTTCTGTTCATGCGGCTTTCTGAATAAAACGGATGGAAATACCCCAGTCTGAGCTTCCGGATGTTCCTGTTGCCGTTCAGGATTTCAAGATGATATGCGACAGATGATGTAAGGATCTGGTCGGGGTCCCTGAAACGGTATGAAATAGCTTTCTCCAGCAACGCCGGATTCGTTCTAAAGAAGGTTTCAAGCGTCTTTTTGCTAAACGGATGCGGTGAGTGGTCATGAAAAAAATAGCGTCCCCTGATCCCGAGGAGTGATGCACTTTGCCACTGACGAATATAGAATGAGATCCTGGGCCTGTACTCCTTATTATTACGTATATGCTTGTTTAACAACACTCTCAGTTTATTATTGACAATTCTCCTGTAAGGAGGTAAAAGCCACCTTCCCATCAGCGCAGGCCTTGCTCCGATGAACCAGTCCTCCTCCCTTACTTCCCTTATAAGGATCAAATCGTCATTGAAATAGACAAATCTCTCCGAAAGTCCGGTTATTCTCCATATCAGGGCATGTATTGACGAGCTGTTGAATGTCGGCAGATATTGTTCATAACCCCTGAAGATCTCCGAGTGGTCAACAATTCTGAGGCATCCTTCCCTTTCGGGGAACCGGGTTCTTATTTCCTCCCCGAGGCCCGGATCCTGGCCATCCGTGACCAGGAAAATATTCCTGATGAAGCTGGCAAATGTAAGTATTGACAGGACGCAATACCGAATTTCGTCTGATGAAGCAAATCGGGTCGGAAGGGCTCCGGGATGGTTCAGGGCGTTCTTTTCCCGGATCCGGTAACGCTCTCTCTTTTCCGCAAGCTTTTTGTCGTTGCCATCAACCCACAGAATTACAACATCAATAGGATCTTTGAGGATTGAGACGTTGCTAACTGACATTGTTTTGATGTAAATTTACTGCATTAAATATTTTTTTACAATTTTAACCTGAAAATAGAGACGGATGTCCGGCGGCACTCAAAAAAAGATTGGAGTTGTATCCATGGTCAGGAATGATCAGTTCTTTATACCTAAGTGGATTGACTATTACGGAACCCAGGTCGGGTATGAGAACCTCTTCCTTATTCTCGACGGACATGACCAGGAGTCTCCCCGAAGCAGCGACCCCATAAATGTAATCAGGATTCCCAGGCAGAAGCTTAGCAGGGCAGGCGGAGACAAAAATCGCATTGATTTTATCTCCAATTTTGTAAGTGCCCTTTTCCTGAGATATGATCTGATAATTGCGCATGATATAGATGAATGTCTTGTGGTTGACCCTGATGTGCATTCCGGACTGACAGATTACCTTCAGCGACCGGTCAGGTATGCTTCTCTTTCTGCACTTGGACTGGATGTCGGGCAGAACCTCGACCTTGAACCGGCAATCGATCCTGACCGACCGTTCCTTCAGCAAAGGAGTTTTGCCCATGTCTCGGCAAGGTATACAAAGGCTGTAGTTGCAAGACGCCCTCTCAAGTGGGGATCGGGGTTCCACAGAGTGAGACACAAGAACTTCCATATCGACCCTAATCTTTTCCTCTTCCATTTCGGAATGGTTGACTACGAAATATCAAAGGGAAAGATGGAGGACCAGTCTCTTCTGAATGACGGATGGCAGGGTCATCTTGACAGAAGATATGAACTGTTTGACCTGATCAGGAAAAAAACTCCCATTGACGGCGACACTTTCTTTAAGCAAGCCCGGAGAAGAGAAACTCTTTTTCGTCCTCTGTTTGCACTCAACAAGCCCGGGATGCTCATCGAGAAACCGGTCATCAGGATTCCTGAGCGCTTCAGGAACATCGTGTAAGATACAATCCACATTAACAGATACTTAACTCCATCTCAACGTGAAGCTTAAATACAGATTCAGAAAAGCTTACAGAAAGTTCCTTTTCAGCCTTAGTGCATCGGAGAATCCTTTTTACCTGGGTTATTGCAGATATATCTACAAACCAAGGCCAGGAACAATTGAGGCCTTCCTCGATCAATACTCAAGAAACCATCGCCCCGTTACTTTTCTGCAGGTCGGGGCAAATGACGGGTTTATAAACGACCCGCTCCATATATTCATTAAAAGAGATAACTGGTCCGGAGTGCTCCTGGAGCCTCAGCCCGGAGTATTTAACGAGTTTATGGCCAGGTTGCACAGCAAAAGGCCCGGTATTTCAGCCATTAATGCTGCTCTTGATAAAACGGACGGGACGAGAAAACTGTATAAGATGGCTATAAGCGGTGAAAGATGGGCGCATGGATTATCGAGCTTCAACAGGGAGGTGCTTGTGAAAAAAGTTGAGGACGGAAGCATGATGAGGAACATTCGCCGGCAAGGCGTTACTCTCCCCGACGATAAAGATTCTTATATCACCTTTGAAGAGGTAGCAACCATAAGTCCGGAGACACTTCTGAAAAAGTTTGAAGGAAGAACTATTGACCTGCTCGCAATTGATACCGAAGGGTTTGATTATGAGATCTTAAAAATGCTCGACCTTGACAGGATATCTCCGGAAGTGATTATTTATGAAGAGGTTGTGTTCGATGAGATGACGGCCAGGGAATGCCGCGGTTATCTGGAGAGTCACGGCTATTCCTGCCGGTCTTTAAAGAGGGATGTCCTGGCAGTCAAGAGCCGTAGTGCCTGAATTTTTCCCCGTCACCCCTGAAGGGCTTATGTCAGGGTTGGGATGTATGGTCGCAGATAAAAATGGTCGTAACTACTGACACAAACAGACTATCAATACACCGCACTGTCTACTTCGTTGCACTGTGTCTTATTGCTGTCTTTCTGCCGTTATCAAGGTATCTGCTGACGGTAAGCGAGATTCTGCTGATAGTCAACTGGCTGGCTGAAGCTGACTTCAGAGCCAGGTTCAACAGGCTGAAGAATGACAGGGCAGCCATTGCCTTCGTTCTGATCTATGCCGTAAATGTTATCGGTCTGCTGTGGTCGCGCGACACCGATTTTGCCTTGAGGCAAGATCTTCTCCATAAATTGCCCACCCTGTTCCTTCCTGTTATTTTCGCCACAACGCCGGTCCCTCACGGAAGGAAAATCAGGATAATGCTGCTGCTATTCATCATATCGGTTCTGGTGGTATCAATTATCGGTTTTTTCAGCACTTTTATCCATTCCGACCCTTACTTTCGAGATGCCTCTCCCTATATCCCCGGCATATATTTCTCAATGATGCTTATTATTGCTGCTTTTCAGCTTCCACTTCTTGTTAAGCAGCAGACCGGCTCCGGGCTATACTTTTATTTAAGCCTCGCAATATCTGCCTGGCTTCTCTTCTTCCTTTTATATCTCAGGGCCCTGTCTGCGGTTGCTTCACTCATTGCTGTCATGATATTCCTCGTCATCATCATGGTCAGAAAGGCAGACACTCTTTTCGTAAAAATAATAGTCCCGGCCGCTTTTCTGCTGCTGGCCGGGCTGGCAGCATGGCCCCTGACCGCCGTCTATCAACAGGTACATGCCGAAGCAAAAACCGATTTCAGCAGTTTGCCGGCATACACCGCCCTGGGTACTCCCTATCTCCATGACACGGTAAACATCATCAGGGAGAACGGGAATCCGGTTTACATATACCTTGCTGATGACGAGCTGAGAGATGCATGGAATGAAATGAGTGACCTGGATTTTGACGGCCGCGACCTTATGGGTCAGGAGCTGAAGTACACCCTGTACAGGTACATGTCATCTCTGGGTATAAGAAAAGACAGTGAGGGGTTTTCCGGGCTTACCGGAAATGATATAAGGGAGATAGAAAAGGGAACAACCAACTATCTTAATGTCAGACGACCGGGTATATACATCAGGGCTTATGAGGAGTTGATGAGCCTCCATATCTATCAGGCAAGTTCACGCCGGGAGACATCGTGGGGCTCGCTGACAAAGAGAATCGATCTCTGGAGAGCCTCGCTGGAGGCATTTAAAAAACACCCTGTTACCGGATGGGGTACCGGAAGCATCCTGAAGGCCATGGACTATGGAACGGGGCAGACAGGATCGAAACTGTCAGGCCTGAACATGAAACCCCATAGCCAGTACCTGTACATACTGCTGACCCTGGGTATTGCAGGACTGGCAGCAATCGCTTTTCTGTACGGTTACTTCGTGATAAGGAAGAGGGCTTACCAGTCATTTATGTTTGTTGTGTTTCTGATTGTATTCCTCGTAAACTTTGCAGGCAACAATTCCCTGGAGTCACAGCCGGGCCAGGATCTTTTTGTTTTCTTCTCATTGATCTACGGATATTTTTATCCGTTGCTCAAAAAAGAACCAGGGTTCATTTACTGACCCTGGTCTCTGTTCCCTTAAATTCAATCAGACCTGCAGCCTGCTGACCCTTCATCCGGTAACCCGGAAGGAGAGTTCGTAGGCCGGATTAAAGGCCGAGGTTTGTTTTTATTTCACCAGGGATCGCATTCCTGTGGACCATGATATAGATGGTCTTGGCCCTGACGAAACTCTCTGACATGTTGAGATAACCGCCGTAGGGGTTCCTGTCGGTGCCCCATGAATTTTTCGTAACATAATATTTCGTACCGTTCTGGTCTTTTACGATTCCCGTGAGGTGCATCAGGTGGTCGTCGGTGGTGACAAAGGCCTCATATCCTTTCTGGCGTATATCCTGAGTGACATCAATTTCCGGGTAAGGCTTGTCAAAGCTGAGCCCTCCTGACCGGTCGGACGACATATTTTCAAAGCGGGCACGGTCAGTCATTGCTGAAATGTCAATTTTAGTCATGTCGGGATTGATGGCAACGCCGTTGGCGTGAGAGAATCCCCTCTCGCTCACGTCGCCGTCCCAGTTAACCGTGTAACCCTTGTTCAGGGCGTAATCCATGATCTGTATGAGCTCATCAAGAGGGACATTGTAAAAGCGGTTCATCTCCCAGTTGTCGGGCACTTCAAGCACACCCTCGCTATAGAACGGGAAATGGCTGAAGGAGGTGATATGAACATAGTCATCCATATTCAGCCCAAGGCTGGCTGCGAATGACTGAGGAGTGTAGGTCTGGCCCTTGTAGGTGAACGACTCCTGTATTTCCCCGAGATAAATGTCCAGAACGGCGTCGGTGACCTCATCCGATTCCTGGCTGATACGTTTCATTTTGACGGGCACCGTGGTAAGGGCATCAACATAAGCCTGCAGTTCCCGGTGGTTGTGTGTCTTTGAATCATAGCTGATTCCTGAATATGCTTCCTGCGGCATGAGTCCGTCTTCATTGAATACCCTCAGCCATGAGGGGGAGAGGCTGCCTTCGCCGAGGTTGCCCTTCCCCTGACGGAGGTAGTTGTCATATATCCTGTTCTCGTATGTTTTCCTGACTACGAACATTTCAGAAAGGTCATACTCCCCTTTGCCAAGGCGCAGAAGCTCCGACTCCATGAATGAGGTGGTTGCAAAGCACCAGCAGGTACCTGTGGCGGATTGATTCTTCACCGGGGTGGCGGGCAGCGAGACTACAGTAGTAAACTTATAGCCTTCAGGTTTGACCTCTGCCTGTTTGTTGCTTTTCTGCGCCTGTATCGGTGTCAGTGCAAACGCCAGCGCAACGATTGCGAAAAAAGTCTTTTTCATATTTATCTGTTTTAAACTATAATCCGTAAGAACCAAAAATATTCAAATAATCCGAAACCGGCAATGTTTTTAAACAGGCCGGCTGTAAGTCCGGTAAGTCAGATTGTAGGGTAGAAAGCATTCTCAATATGGTCGATCTCACTGCCGGTTCCGGAGAGGATGACCGTTATAATGTCAAACCGGGCCTCTTTCACCAGGCCGTTACGGATTATATAGTTTGATGCGGCATTGATGATGGTTCTCTGCTTTGGCACATTGACCGCTTCGGCAGGATGGACCTGGTAGCCGGCCGACCGTGTTTTTACCTCCACAAAAACAACGAACCCGCTGTTTTCGGCGATAATGTCTATCTCCGTTCGTCCCGATCTCCAGTTTCTGTCGCGGATGGTATAGCCGTTCTGCCTGAGGTAAGCGGCAGCCAGCTCTTCGCCCCTGGGTCCAAGCGCGGCATTGTCGCTCATGTCAGACCTCTATGAGCCGGTTCTTTATGGCGTAGAGGATCAGGCTGGCAGTGTTTTTCGATCCGGTTTTTGCCAGAAGATTGGCCCGGTGCTTGTCGACCGTGCGTTTGCTGATGAACAGGGCGTCAGCGATCTCGTGGTTCGAGAGTCCCTCGCATATTTTGAGGAGGATCTCCTTCTCCCGTTTTGAGAGGCTTGAACTCTTTTCCTCCTGTTCCCTGGTCTTAATCCGCCTGATGACATGGTAGAGCAGCTCCTGCGAGAAGTAGTTTCCGCCTTTATGTACCGCCATGATCGCATCATGCACTTCGGAAATATCGGAATCCTTAAGAATGAATCCTTTGGCGCCGGAATCAACCATGCGGTAGTAATATTCCTCCTCGCCGTACATTGAAAGGGCTATGACGCTGGTTGCGGGCGACTGGCGTGCGAGACGCGATGTGGCCTCCGCTCCGTCCATCTCCGGCATGCTTATGTCCATAAGGACGATATCCGCCGGACAGGCCTCGAGGATTTTCAGCAATTCAGCGCCGTTGGATGCCTCTGCCACCACTTCGAACTCACCATAAGCGCCGAGGAGAATCTTCAGTCCGTTGCGGAACAGCTGATGATCATCAGCCAGCGCGATTCTGATCTTATCCATTGTCCTGTAATACTTTATGCCCTACGGGCAATGTTATTATGATAATATTTTATAGTCTTCAGGGACCCCCTCCGGAGACTCGACCTCCCTCCCCCTTCAGCCCTCAGGCTTCAGTCCTCAGGCTTCAGCCCTCAGTCTCCAGACTTCAGTCAATCAACATGTTACGACTGCCTACTGCCTCCTACCTACCCTCCAGTCTGGCTGCTTCTCCGCCAGCTGGCGGATTGCCCCTCTACCGCCCGTCTGTTCACTGATCCACCCTTATAAGCGCACTGGTGCCTTTTCCCCTGGAGCTCTCGATCACAAACACCCCGTCAACAGACCTCACCCTGGTTTCTATATTCGGTATGCCCATTCCAACCGCTTCCTCCGACGTGAGCTTCTCGACGTCAAATCCGCGGCCGTTGTCAAGATACTGCAAGGTAATGATTTTTTGATGCCGCCGCAGATCCATCTCTATCTTTGAGGCTCCCGAGTGCTTCATGCCGTTGTTGATCAGCTCGCAGGCAGCCCTGTAAACAACCACCTCCTTGTCGGTATCGAACCGTTCACCTTCCATGTTGGTCCGGAACTCAATGCTGACGCTTCGGGTGGTGTTCACCTTTGCGGCAAAGGTGCTGATTGCACTGGCAACACCAAGGTTGGTCAGGACATGAGGGCTCATGTTGTTTGCTATCTCCTTTATGGTGTTCAGAGCCTCATTTACCACATGGTTTGTATTGCTGAGGATCTCTATCCCTACCGGATCGGTAACCCTTGTGTTCAGGGCTGAGAGCGACATCTTCACCGTTGACAGGAGCGGGCCCAGTCCGTCATGCAGATCCTTGGCAAACCTCTTCTTTTCAGTCTCCTCGGTATTGATGATCGCATTAAGCAGTCTTCGTTCTGACCGGGTTCTGTCCGTCTCTGCACGCTTGAGTGAGTAAAAGAGTTCCCTGATAAGCGCCACACCGGTGATTATCAACACCGAGATCAGCACATTCATCCACTCGTCTGCCATAATCAGTTCAAACGATGGCTTGCCCTGGAAGTATTCAATGAGCTGTATCAGGGTGCGGACCGCCATCAGCACAAAGGAGGTCGAGAGAAGGATCCACGAGAGCCTGTATCTGGTTATCTTCATGAATCTTAGCGCTATGCCGGCAGCAACTATCTGCAGCACTATTGAAATGAACAGGGCGATCAGGCGTACCATTGTAACAAAAATTTAATTCATACGAAATTATGAGTTTATTCCCTTGAGGCGCAAAACCGAGGCATGAAAACCATTTATGCAGGAATGCCGGGGCATAAAAGTTCTTTTACTGCCGAATCAAGGGAGATTACGATAGACAGGTGATCAACTGGAGAGGGGTGGAGCTGTCTCTTATGACATTTTCAAGACTGTTCCGTTGTTGTTGATAAATATCTCTCTGAGGATGCGGCACTTACTTCGAAAGGAACTGTCATGCACCTCGTATATGACTGAAAATAAAGTATCTATTGACAATGCATACGGAAAATCATTCACGAATCAACTGACTGATAACATTTTGAAAACAAGTTAAAAAGTTGTTAATAATTACGAAATGTCAATTCCTTCTAATTCTGCCCGTAAATGTAATTTAACACTCTCCTGAGGAGATATCGGACCCTGACCACAACTAATTGAACTTCAATACTATAATAACAACAACAACCATAAACTTTCTAACTCAACTTAAATTATGCGAAAACTAAAGTTTACTTTCATTCTGTTGTCTTTGTTCATTGGGTCAGCAACCCTGATGGCACAGATGGCAACCTCTTCTACTAAGCGGAAAGGTTACTGACACCAACGGTGAAACCCTTGGCGGCGCCACTGTTGTTGCGGTACATACTCCTTCGGGAACGCAGTATGCAACTCTCTGCGACAATTCCGGCAACTTCAGGATCGAGAACATGCGTGTTGGCGGTCCTTACAAGGTCGATATCTCCTTCGTGGGATATTCAGCCGTCACCTACACAGACATTAATCTGAAGCTGGGCGAGACTTATATTCAGAACGGCCAGCTCACTGAAACCACCACTTCTCTTCAGGAGGTTGTGGTGACAGCAGGTCTGAGGAACTCGATACTCGGTTCAAGCGTTCCGGCACCCAGACCAACGTCAGCGGACGTGACCTGATCAACATGCCTACCATAAACAGGAGTATTGCCGACTTCACCAAGTTCACCCCGCAGGCTCAGGGCAACTCATTCGGAGGACGTGATGCACGTTTCAACACCGTCACCATAGACGGCGCTGCCTTCAACAACAACTTCGGACTTAGCAGCAACCCTCTGCCGGGTGGCAATGCTCAGCCTATTGCTCTAGATGCCATTGAGGAGATCTCGGTTAACGTTGCACCCTATGACGTTCGCATGTCACAGTTTACCGGAGCAAGTATCAATGCCGTTACCCGCAGCGGTGACAACACCTTCCAAGGATCAGTATATTCATATATACGTCCCGAATCATTCACCGGCAACACCGTCGACGGCCGTGAGGTCCAGGGCGCAAATGAGAGAAGTTCCATGAACTTCGGCGGGCGCATCGGCGGCCCGATCATCAAGGACAAGCTCTTCTTCTTCCTCAGCGGTGAGTATGAGACAGAATCCGTCCCCGGCGTTACGTGGAAACCCAGCACTGACGGCGTCTCCAATTCTGACCTGATGATCTCGAGAACCCTTGAGTCCGACATGGTCCGCGTGAGAGATCACCTCATCAATACCTACGATTATGATCCGGGCAAATACAAGGACTTCGATCCTTTCAAGAACCAGAATACCAAGATTCTTGCTCGTATCGACTGGAACATCAACAAGAATCACAGGCTGACCCTCAGGTACAATGATGTTGTGGGCACCTCTGACCAGACAACCAACTGCCCACACAGCGGACCGCCAAACAACCCGCGTAACTCAGGTCGTATCAGCAGCCAGTCGATGGCCTTCTCAGGCGCATTCTACGGCTTCAAGAATACCGTACGTTCGATGACCGGTGAACTCAACAGCAGCTTCTCGCCGAAGATCTCCAATAAGTTCCTGGCAAGCTATACCTTTATACAAGACACCCGTACCAGTCCTTCGGACATCTTCCCGTTTGTCGACATATGGAAAGACGGCGATCAGTACATGTCGTTCGGTTACGAGCTCTTTACGTTCAACAATGATGTGACGAACAAGACACTGACGATTACGAACAACACGACCTTCAACCTGAACAACCATGTCGTGACGGCAGGTGTTTCATTTGACCGTCTCTTCTTCCGCAACTCATACATACGCGAAGGCACCTCTTATTATCGTTATCCGTCAGTTGACGCCTTCATCAACGGAAGTGATCCCAGCGGCTTCGGTGTCACCTACGGATACAACGGCGTTGACGCCCCGGGTGCAACCGCAACCTTCGGGTTTGCTGCAGTGTATGCCCAGGATGAGTGGCAGGTAGTGCCGAAACTCAAGCTGACCTACGGTGTAAGGCTTGAGATGCCTCTCTATCTTGAGGAACTGCAGGACAACCCTGCCATTGCAGCGCTCACTTTTGCCGACGGCAAGAAGATGGATGTTGGAACATGGCCAGAGAGTCAGCTTGTTGTCTCACCTCGCTTCGGCCTCAACTGGGATGTCCTTGGCGACCGCTCACTGCAGGTCCGCGGAGGTACAGGGCTCTTTACCGGGATGCTTCCTTTCGTATGGTTCACCAACCAGCCGACCAACTCGGGTACCATACAGTCGCCTGAAATTGGCTGGGGTACACAGGGAGGCCAGGCAAACCTTGTCGGACTGGAGTTCAATCCTGACTACAAGGAGTTCCTTGCAAGCAATCCTGCTCTCTTCCCGACGACCCCCGGCACACTGCCCAGCAACGCCAGCCTTACCCAGGTTGGCAAGGATTTCAAGTTCCCGCAGATATGGCGTTCCAACCTTGCCTTTGACATAGAGCTGCCCTGGGGCATGATCTTCACAGGTGAGGCGATCTATTCAAAGGATATCAATGCCGTTCAGCAGGTCAATATCAACCTTGCCGAACCAACAGGCGTACTTGCAGGACCTGATGACAGGATCTACTGGGCGAGCAGCACGGCAGCCAAGATTAACAGCTCCGTCAGTGCAGCCACTGAACTGGTGAACACCAAGGAGGGTTATCAGTACTCTCTTACCGCCATGCTGACCAAGAACTTCAGCAAAGGGCTGTCAGGCATGTTCGCCTATACCTATACAGTGGCCAGGGACATCAGTGCCAACCCGGGATCATCAGCCTACTCTGCCTACTCTTCCAACACCGCAGTAGGAAGCCTTAATGATCCGGGACTGAGCTATTCAAACTTTGCGACTCCTCACAAGCTCATCGGCGACATCTCATACCGTATTGAGTATGCAAACCACCTGGCAACAACCATATCACTGGTTTACCAGGGATACCAGCAGGGCAGATGGACCTACACCTATTCCAATGACCTTAACGGTGACGGTATATCATCAGACATTATGTATGTCCCTGCCCAGCCCAACGAGCTCAGATTCGTGGCATCAGGAAACATGTCAGCCGCTGATCAGGCTGCAATGTTCTGGAACTATGTCAATGAAAATGAATATCTCAAGAGCCGCATGGGCGATTATGCAGAGAGATACGGCGAAGTACGCGACTGGATGCACAGGTTCGATGCCAAGATACTGCAGGATGTGTTTGCCAACTTCGGAACAGACCGCAAATATACCCTCCAGCTCAGCCTTGACATTCTCAACGTCGGCAACATTATCAACGACACCTGGGGCACATGGGATTACAACCCGCTTGCAAGCTATGATAATGTACGCCCGCTGACCGTTGTCTCGAGAGGCAGTGCCACCAGCCAGCCTACCTTCAGGCTCAATGCCACCTCACTGCAGGATTTCAAGAACAAGACGACTATCACCGAGAGCCTAAGCACCTCAACACATGGGGTTGCCTCCTGGGGATTCGTCTTATTTTCTAATAATCACAATATCAGGCGATTACAGAGGCCGGGAAACCGGCCTCTTTTTTTTGAACCGGACGGTTTAAAAAGTTAATATGTCTGTTGATAAAAGAGAACTTTTATTCTTGTCTCCTCTGACATGCTTGTCTATTTTAGCAAAACGCGAATGTTACAGCAGAAGGTAGACTAAGTAACTTATTTTCAAACTTTAATATTTTTTAACGATCAATGGGAAATTCATTTGTCCATACGGCCCCCGTCGCCTCTAACGAAAAGGAGTTGGGAATAAAGGAGGAGAAAAAATCAAGGAAGGAAGCGGAGGGGATGGAAAAAAAGATCAGGCCGGCAGGCAACACCGGTAAAAAGACTTATGCGTATGATGAAGCTATAAAGGCAACCCGGGAATATTTCGGCGGCGATGACCTTGCGGCTAAAGTATGGGCAAGCAAATATGCTCTCAAGGATTCCTTTGGCAATCTCTATGAGAAGACACCGGATGACATGCACCGCCGTCTTGCTGCGGAGATACACCGCATTGAGCAGAAGTATCCCAACCCGCTGCCGGAAGAGGTCATCTACGAGGCATTCCGGGACTTTAAATATATCATTCCTCAGGGCGGACCGATGACCGGCATAGGCAATGACTACCAGATTGCTTCCCTTTCGAACTGCTTTGTAATAGGTAATAAGGGCGATTCTGATTCGTACGGCGGCATCATGAAGATTGACCAGGAGCAGGTACAGCTCATGAAACGCCGCGGAGGTGTCGGCCATGACCTGTCTCACATACGTCCCAAAGGTTCACCGGTGCTCAACAGCGCCCTCACCTCCACGGGTGTGGTGCCCTTCATGGAGCGTTATTCGAACTCAACCCGCGAGGTGGCACAGGACGGGCGCAGGGGAGCCCTGATGCTCTCCATTTCCATTAAGCACCCTGATGCGGAAAGCTTCATCGATGCCAAGCTCGAGGCAGGTAAGGTCACCGGAGCCAATGTCTCTGTAAAGATCACCAACGAGTTCATGGAGGCAGTTGTCGGGGGGAAGAGCTTCCGCCAGCAATACCCCATCAATGCTGAGAAACCAAAGTACTCGAAAGAGATTGACGCCAGCAAGCTCTGGAACAAGATAGTGCACAACGCATGGAAATCGGCCGAGCCCGGTGTCCTCTTCTGGGATACCATCAGGAACGAAAGTGTTCCCGACTGCTATGCCGATCTCGGCTATGAGACCGTATCGACCAACCCCTGCGGGGAGATACCGCTCTGTCCGTATGACAGCTGCAGGCTGATAGCAATAAACCTGTTCGAATATGTAAGAGAGCCATTCACGCCGCAGGCATCCTTCGATTTAGACCTGTTTAAGGAACACGTGCATCTCTCGCAGCGCATCATGGATGACATCATCGACCTTGAGCAGGAGAAGATAGACGCCATCATTGCCAAGATTGATGCTGACCCCGAAGATCCGGAGCTGAAAAGGGTTGAACGCAACATGTGGGAGAATATCAGGCACAAGACCGGTGAGGGAAGACGCACTGGCATAGGTATCACAGCGGAAGGAGACATGCTTGCTGCACTTGGACTGCGTTACGGTACAGATGAGGCAACCGGGTTCGCTGTTAATGTGCACCGCACACTGGCCGTTGAGGCATACAGGGCATCTACGGAGATGGCTGCCGAGAGAGGCGCGTTCCCGATATACAGCAGCGAGAGGGAACATAACAATCCCTTCATCAGCCGCCTGCGCGCGGCTGACCCTGAGATGGTTGCAGAGATGGAGCAGAAGGGCAGACGCAACATAGCCCTGCTGACCATCGCACCAACAGGCTCCACCAGCCTGATGAGCCAGACCACCTCCGGCATTGAGCCAATTTTCATGCCTTTCTATAAGCGTCGCCGCAAGGTGAATCCCAATGACAAGGATGTGAAGGTCTCCTTCACTGACGAGGTGGGTGACCACTGGGAGGAGTTCGTGGTGTTCCATCACAAGTTCATCGACTGGATGCGGGTGAACGGGTACAAATACGAGGAGGTCAGGGAAATGTCGGAGGAGATGATCAACTCCATAGTGGAAAAGTCTCCCTACTTCAAGGCCACCGCCAATGATGTCGACTGGGTGGCCAAGGTGAGGATGCAGGGCGCAATACAGAAATGGGTTGATCACTCTATCAGCGTGACTATCAATCTGCCTGCCGAGGCAAAGGAGGAACTGGTTTCAGAGCTGTACCTGACTGCCTGGAAGGAGGGATGCAAGGGTGCAACAGTCTATCGCGACGGGTCGAGGGCCGGTGTTCTCGTCTCCAACAACAAGGAGGAGAAGAAGAACGAATGGTCGCCGCTGCGTCCGAAGGTGCTTGAGGCAGACGTGATCCGCTTCCAGAACAACGAGGAGAAATGGATCGCTTTCGTAGGACTGAAGGACGGCGTACCATACGAGATATTCACCGGCCTCCAGGATGACGAGATGTTCCCCATACCCAAGAGCATCATCAAGGGCAGGATCATCAAGAACAAGGATGACTCCGGCAACACCCGCTACGACTTCCTGTATACCGACAAGTACGGATACAAGAACACCCTGGGCGGACTGTCGCATATGTTCAAGCCCGAGTTCTGGAACTATGCACGCCTTATCTCCGGTGTCCTGCGCTACGGCATGCCTGCCAAGGACGTGGTGGAGCTGGTCTCGTCGATGAAGCTTGACAATGAGTCAATCAACACGTGGAAGAACGGCGTGGAGCGTTCCCTCAAGCGTTATATCCCCGACGGCACCAAAGCCAAGGGCAGGTGCGAGAACTGCGGATCGACCTCATTGGTTTACCAGGAGGGATGCCTGCGCTGCACCGACTGCGGGGCATCAAAATGCAGCTGATTACTTAATTAATCCCATATCAGATTGAAAGAAGAAGGGGGCAAAACGCCCCCTCCTTCTTAGTCTGCAGTCCTTATCAGGGTATAGGCAATAGGCAGTAGAGAGGGCGAGCGTTAACAAATGACCCGGTGGTCGTTTGAGCGAAGCACACTGCAGGTCGAGTGAGTCGGCAGCCGGCAGTACCAAGTCCGCAGTCAGCATTCGTAACTTGTTGAATGACTGAAGACTGAAGACTGCTGACTGACTGATCAGAATGCCGGGATGGCTGAATTTGCCAGTGACAGATCTATCTCCTCCGCCGTGGTTTCATGATCGGGAAGGTTACCCTCGAAATACTTTTCGTAAGCGGTAATATCAAAATGACCGTGCCCGCTCAGGTTGAAGAGGATGGTTTTTGACACTCCCTCGAGATCAGCTCTTCTCGCCTCGTCAAGGGCGCCGGCGATGGCATATGACGACTCGGGTGCAGGAAGTATCCCTTCCGTTCTGGCGAAGAGAATGGCTCCCTCAAAGCACTCACGCTGGAACTTGGCTTTTGCTTCAACCAGACCATCCTTGCGCAGCTGGCTGACGAGAAACACCCGCCCCGTGATACCGTAATCCTCCTGCGTGAATCTTATCAGGGATAAAATTATGTCCCAGGGTGTACATGGGGAGGAGGGGAGTCATGCCTGACTGATCCCCAAAATCATATGTGAATTTTCCTTTCGTCAGCTTGGGACAGGAGGCCGGTTCAACAGCGACAAACCTTGTCTTTTTGCCGTTGACCAGGTTTTCACGAAGGAAGGGGAATGAGATTCCGGAGAAGTTCGAGCCTCCGCCGAAACAACCAATTACTACATCGGGATAGTCGTTTGCCTTCTCCATCTGTATCAGTGCTTCCTGCCCTATAATGGTCTGGTGGAGAGGAGACATCCGTTTGCAGGAGGCGCTTCCCAGGAGAAGTACTTGGTGTACGGATCCCTGCAATGTGTCTATATCGATTGCCTCCCGAGATGGCTATGCCAAGGCTGCCCGGTGAGTCGGGGTAATCCTCAAGCACTTTTCTGCCCGCTGCAGTCATGGTGCTTGGTGAAGGGACCACCTTGGCGTTATAGGCGTTCATCATCAGCTTGCGGCCGGGCTTCTGGTGATAGCTTACCTTAACCCGTCAATTACAACAGGCTTCCTCAAGCCCGAACTGATTGCGTGCAGAACTCGTTGGCCACTGCCCCACGTCGGCCCGCGCCTGTCTCGGTTGGCTTTTTTCTCAGTCACACCCTCCATCTTGTTGTAATAGGCCTGCGGGATGGCGGTATTGGCCTTATGGGAGCCGGAATAGTTGCCTCCCTCATACTTGTAGTAAATTTTGCTTTTGGTGCCCAGCGTTTTTTCAAGGTTACGAGCCCTGAACAGCGGAGAGGGACGATAGGTTCTGTACAGGTCGAAGACCTCCTCGGGGATGTCAATGTACCTCTCGGCAGTGACCTCCTGTTTTATCAGTTCCATAGGGAAGATGGCCGCCAGGTCCTCCGGTCCCGCCGGCTTGCCCGTGACAGGGTTCAGCGGCGGTAACGGCTTGTTGGGCATGTCAGCCACAATGTTATACCATTGGCGAGGCATCTCGTTTTCAGTCAGTAAAATCTTTGTAATCTTTTCCATTGGTCATAAGTGTTAAAGGTTATACAATACAAAAGGCACGCTGTGATCAGCGTGCCTCTTAGGATAATTATTTTCTCTAATTATATAATGGCGTGATTCACAGCTTCAGTCTATGAGCTGCACCAGCGCCAGTTATTTACCATGAACTGTTTCATCAGTGCAAACATAATGAAAATTCCAAACCGCAGCACCTGCCGGAGATTTTTTTTTGCCGGGCTGCATTATTGACTTTTATTTTGATTTATGCCTCCCTGACAACACCTCCTTCAATCTCCGAAAAGCTTGTTGACTTGGCCCTGAGGAGCACCAGCAGGTGGTATAGCAGGTCGGCAGCCTCATTTTTAAAGAGATCAATGTTATTGTCCTTTGCCTCTATGATCAGCTCCACGGCTTCTTCTCCCACCTTCTGGGCTATTTTATTAATCCCCTTCCGGTAAAGTTTATTCGTATAAGAATCAGGCGCATCTTCATCTATTCTTTCACTGATGATATTCTCAAGCCTGTGCAGGAAGCCTTTAGCCTCCATGTCGCCGAAGCATGAGTATGTTCCCAGGTGACATACCGGTCCCGCCGGCACGACCCTGATAAGCAGGGCATCATTATCACAGTCAGGAAGAATCTTTGTCACGCTGCAAAGTTCCCTGAGGTCTCTCCCTTGGTCCAGAGCCTCTTTCTGCTGCGGCTGAAGAATGTTACCATGCCTTCGCTAACAGTCTTCGTGTAAGCCTCCTCATTCATGTAACCTACCATCAGTACCTGCATGGTGGTGTTGTCTTGTATCACGGCCGGAACCAGACCGTCACCCTTGTTAAAATCAATATTCAGCATCTTACGTAGATATTTTTCTTCAAAAGGTATTTTTTAAGATCAGGGATCAGTATTTCACCGAAGTGAAATACCGAAGCGGCAAGAGCGGCACTGCAGGAGGTCTCATCAAAGACCTGTCTGAAATGTTCCATAGTCCCGGCGCCGCCGGAAGCGATGACGGGTATGTTCGCCTGTCACTTATGGCAGAGGTTATCTCTATGGAGAAACCCTCTTTTGTACCGTCGCTGTTGACCGAGGTGAGAAGAATCTCTCCGGCACCCCGCCGTTCAACTTCTTCAGCCCACAGAAGGGCCCTGACCTGCGTGACTGTTCTGCCGCCGTTGATACACGCCACCATTCACCGTCGATGAGCTTGCGCATCAATCGCTACCACGATGCACTGGCTTCCAAACTTGCCTCGCCAGTCTTGTTATCAGTTGGGGTTCACATCAGGGCAGCGGTGTTGACACTCACCTTGTCGGCACCCGAACTGATGAGGACTGAAACATCATCCATGGTGTTTATTCCTCCTCCGACAGTGAAGGGAATATTTATGGCCATGGCAATCTTTTCAACCAGAGGGGCAAGCGTCTTTCTCTTCTCATGTGTCGCTGTTATGTCAAGAAAGACAAGCTCGTCAGCGGTCTGGCCTGCATAGGCTTTTGCCAGCTCCACCGGGTCGCCGGCATCCCTCAGGTTGACAAAGCTGACTCCCTTGACGGTTCGTCCCCCTTTAATATCAAGGCATGGTATAATACGTTTCTTCAGCATATCCGCGCGAGTTCCTTTAATGTTATCCTGCCTTCATAGATAGCCTTGCCTATGATGACGGCTTCACAACCCGCCTCCCTGACTAGCTGCAGGTCTTCAGCCGATGAAATGCCTCCGCTTGCGATAAGGGAGAGGCCATCGATCCGTACGATCTCCTTATATATATCAACTGAGGGTCCGCCCAGCATACCATCCTTTTCAATATCGGTGCACATGGCGTAGACAACCCCTTGTGACCGGTAGTTCCGGAGGAAGTCTGTTATATCAGTTTCAGAGGCGGAGAGCCACCCTCCGGTTGCCACCTTCCTCTGCCTGAAGTCGGCGCCGAGGATGATCCTTTCAGGGCCGTAATGCTTCAGCCACCGGAGGAAGAGTTCAGGTTCCGTCACCGCTATGCTCCCGCAGGTGACCTGCGATGCGCCACAGCCGAATGCAGTACGTATATCTTCATCGGATCTTATGCCCCCGCTGAAGTCCACCTGCAGTCCGGTCTTGCCTGTAATAGTCTCAAGAACAAACTGATTCTTTACTTTGCCTTCCCGTGCACCGTCGAGATCAACCAGGTGGAGGTATTTCATTCCGTGGTCTTCAAGCTCCCGTGCCATATCCAGCGGCTCCCTTCCGTAAACGGTTCTCCGTGAATAATCGCCCTGTGTCAGTCTGACGCAGGTGCCGTCCATTATATCTATGGCTGCAATTATTCTCATAACCCAAGGAAGTTTTTAAGTATCAGGGCTCCTGTCTCAGCTGATTTCTCGGGATGGAACTGCGTGGCAAAGAAGTTGTCTCTGCGCATTGCTGCGGAGAACGGCAGCCCGTAATCGCAAATAGCTGTGGTAAAGTTGTTTACTGAGGCGTAATAGCTGTGCACATAATAGACATTATCTTCATTCTTCAATCCTTTCAGCAGCGGATCATCATTCAGGCTTGTAAAATCATTCCATCCCATGTGAGGGACCCTGGCTCCGGCGGGGAATCTTCTGACAACAGCATCAAATATGCCAAGGCATTGGGCATTGTTCTCCTCCGAGTAGCTGCACATGAGCTGCAGCCCGAGGCAGACGCCCAGTACAGGTTGTTTCAGAGAGATGATGAGTGTGTCGAGGCTCCTCTCCCTGAGATAGTTTCATTGCTGACCCTGGCCTCGCCGACGCCGGGGATTATCACTTTGTCAGCCCCGCGGATGACATCCGGATCATCAGAGATGACTGCTTCATGCCCCAGCCGTTGCAGTGCTACCCGGACAGACATAATGTTTCCGGAGTTATATTTAAGTATGGCTATCATAATTGTCCCTTGGTTGAAGGCAGCAGGCCGTTATCCGTTGCTGTCACAGCCATCCTTGCAGCCCTGGCAAAAGCCTTGAAGATGGCCTCGGTCTTATGGTGCTCATTCTCGCCTGCAGCGTGTACATGAATGTTGCATTTTGCACTGTCACTGAATGACCTGAAAAAGTGCGGGAACATCTCCGACGGATGTTGCCTACCCTTTCTGACCTGTAGACCACATCCCACGTCAGCCAGGGTCTCCCGCCGAAGTCGAGGGTCACCTGTGCCAGCGAGTCATCCATCGGGAGGGTGAAGCCATAACGTCCGATGCCCTTCTTGCTGCCCAGGGCAATGTTAAAGGCCTCCCCGAGGACAATGCCCACGTCTTCAACAAGATGGTGTTCATCGACCCTGAGGTCTCCCGTTGCCTTCACGCTGATATCCATTCCGCCATGGCGCGCCAGCTGATCAAGCATATGATCAAGGAAGCCTATCCCGGTGTTTATGCTGCTGATGCCTGTTCCGTCGAGGGTTATCTCGATCTCAATCAGATCGTCTCACTTGTCTGCCTTGTGACGAAGGCGCTTCTGGGATATTTTTCAGGAACCTGCGTATCTCATCCCAGTCACGTGGTACACAGCGCCGCCTCATCGTTTTTTTCACTGCTGACGTAAATTGACCTGCACCCCAGGTTCCTGTGCCAGTTCGATATCAGTCGAGGCGGTCACCGATGACATATGATGAGCCGAGGTCGATTCCCTGTGCGAGGTATTGCGTCAGCATTGCCGTTCCCGGCTTGCGGTAGGGAGACTTATCCTCTTCGAACGACCGGTCAATAAACTGTGCTCCGAATTTTACTCCTTCACCTTCAAGTATGGAGAGCATCTTATTGTGGGGAGAAAGGAACTCCTTTTCGGGGAATGCCGGGGTCGCCCAGCCCTTCCTGGTTTGTAACCATTACCAGTTCGAAATCTGTTTCGAGGGCAATGGCCGACAGCGCGCCTATTACCCCCGGCATGAACTCATTTTCCAGGCTGTCGACCTGCTGGTCCGGGGGTTCTTTCAGGATGGTTCCGTCCCTGTCTATAAACAACACCTTCTTCATATTTAAACAGTTTTGATTCTAAAGATCACATGGTTTGTCCTTATTTGTAGGGAGAACCCACTAAAGGTATATATTTTCATTCCTGACATTGTCTGTGATCATAGGGGGTTAAATTTCAATCTTTTTCAGTTCATCAATGAGCCTGTCGTTCTCGCTCCTGGTCCCTGCCGTAATGCGCAGGCAACCGCTTACCTCGCGGCTTTGTTTCTACGATTATATTATTTTCTATCAGTTTATTATATACATAGTCGGCATCTTTTACCCTCACAAGCAGGAAGTTTGCATCAGAAGGCCATACCTTTTCAACTACACGGAATCGTCTGCCAGTTTTTCAGCAAGCCTCCTGCGTTCGGCTACCAGGGTCTCTGTCTGTACGGTAATGGGTTTGATGTCCCTGAGCCTCTCCAGTGCAGCCTCCTGGTTCACGGTGCTTATATTGTATGGAGGCTTCATCCTGAAAAAGTAGTTCAGAATGTCAGTTGCAGCGAAAGCCATGCCTATCCTTGCTGCAGCCAATCCCATGGCTTTGCTGAAGGTCTGCATCACGATCAGGTTGTCATAGACCCCGATCTTTTGACTGAATGAAGGTTTTCCGCTGAAATCAGCTAAGCCTCATCAAGCACCACAATGCCCCGGAAATTCCGGATAATGAAATCAATTCTGCCCGGGTCCATGCAGTTGCCTGTGGGGTTGTTAGGTGAACAGATGAAGATCAGCTTAATGCGTTCATCTGCAAGATGAGGGGTAACTGCCTCGGTATCGATATCGAAGTTTTCATCGAGAGGCACTTTGATAACCTCAACATCGTTCACTGCCGCCGAGACCTGGTACATCCCGTATGTGGGGGGGAAGATCAGGGCCCTGTCGACTTCCCGGGTTACAGAAGATCCGGTAGCAGAGATCAATAACCTCATCGCTTCCGTTACCGAGAAAAATGTTTTCTTCAGCTATTCCCTTCAGGCTGCTGATTGCGGCTCTGAGCTCCTTCTGGCGGGGATCGGGATACCTGTTGAGGGGGCCATAGGGACTCTCATTGGCATCGAGAAAGATGCCTCCCTTTCCTTCATATTCATCCCTGGCGCATGAGTATGGCACCAGCGTCCTCACGTTAGGCCTTACCAGTAGATCTGTTCTGTTCATCGTTAAGATATTTTAGTCTTACTGACACAGCATTCCTGGTGTCCCCCCAGCAATTCAGCCCCGGCCAGCAATTCTGTTGCCGGACCTATATTCATTATGCCTGTCCCGGTCACCTCCTGAAAGAAGATCTTCTTCATGAAACTCCCGGTTGATACACCGCTGTAGCTCCTTGCATATCCTCCGGTGGGGAGGGTATGATTTGGTCCGGTCATGTAGTCGCCTGCACTTTCGCTGCTATAGTTGCCCAGAAACACTGATCCTGCGTTTACCACTGCTGCAGCATGGAGGTATGGGTCTGCAGTGGCGAGGATAAGGTGTTCAGGGGCGTACCGGTTGCTGACCTTAAGACACTCATCAAGAGAGTCAAGAAGTATCAGGGAGCTGTTTTCAAGTGACTGAAGTGCAATGCTGCTTCTTTCAAGGAGAGCTGCCTGCTTCTCTACCTCTATTTTTACCAGCTCAATCATCACCCTGCTGTCTGTTAGCATAATCACCTGGCTGTCAGCTCCATGTTCCGCCTGCGACAGCAGGTCGGCTGCCACAAATACCGGGTTGGCATTCTCATCTGCTATGACCAGCAGCTCACTGGGGCCGGCAGGCATGTCAATGGCAACTCCCTCCTGCTGAACCAGCTCTTTGGCCCTGGTCACATACCTGTTTCCCGGCCCGAAGATCTTATAAACTGCGGGTATCGACTCAGTGCCGCATGCCATGGCTGCTATTGCCTGAGCTCCGCCAGCCATGTATACCGAGGTGACACCTGCCAGCGAAGCTGCATACAGTATCAGCGGGTTGATCTTTCCTCCTGATCCGGGCGGGGTGCACATGATGATATCCCTGCATCCGGCCAGACGTGCGGGCACTGCAAGCATCAGGACGGTGGAAAAGAGCGGGGCAGTACCTCCGGGTATATACAGTCCAACCTTTTCTATCGGGAGATCGCGGCTCCAGCATTTTACACCCTCCACCGTATTAACCGGGTCAGTTCTCTGCAGCTGGGCAGTGTGAAAGGCCCGGATGTTTGAATAAGCGTCATGCATTGCTTTCCTGAGGTCTTCAGGCACACTTTTCTCAGCTTCCCGCATTGTCGCCTCATCAACCATGAACGATGCAGGTGCATAACCGTCAAACTTTTGAGAGAATTCACGCAGGGCGGACATCTCACCTTCTGCTTTGACCCTGGCAATCACCTCCCTTACACTGTTGTCAATCGCGGTGTTGCCGGCAGAGGGTCTGCTGAGGGCAGTTCTGATGTCAGCCTGCCCGGGGTAAATATATGTATTCATCACAGTACCATTTTTTCGATGGGAATGACCAGGATGCCTTCAGCCCCGGCAGCCCTGAGCTGATCGATCCTCTCCCAGAACTCATCTTCCTTCACGACGGAGTGGAGGCTGCACCATCCCTTTTCAGCCAGGGGTAATATCGTAGGACTCTTCATCCCCGGGAGGATCCTGCATATCTCCGGCACGGATTCTTCAGGGGCATTCAGAAGGATGTACTTATTTTCCCTGGCGTTTTTAACAGCCCTGATACGGAAGAGCAGTCTCTGAAGTATCTTTTTCTTTTCGCCGCTGATGTTCCTGTTTGCGATGATTACCGCCTGGCTCTTAATGACCGTCTCCACCTCGCGCAGGCCATTGGTCAGCAGTGTGCTGCCGGAGCTGACGATATCACATATGCCGTCGGCGAGTCCTATGCCCGGCGCTATCTCAACGCTTCCGCTCAGCTCCTCTATCTGCACGTTTATCTTATTTCTCGTAAAATAATCCGCCAGGAGTACCGGATAACTTGTAGCGACCTTCTTATTCATGAAGAAGCCCGGGCCGGTGTAGGTCTCCTCCTTTGGTGATGGCCAGGATCGAAGGTGGGCAACCGGCAAATCCCAGCTGTTCAAGAACTTCCACATCCTTTTTCTTTTCATAAACCATGTTTTCACCCACGATCCCGATGTCAGCTACCTGCTGTTCAACGTACTGGGGGATATCATCATCACGGAGAAGAAGTATTCAACGGGGAAATTGGAGGCGATAACCTTTAAACTTCCGGAGCCGTTGGTGATCTTTATGCCGCACTCTTCAAATAATTTGCGTGAGCTCTCGCTGAGTCTGCCGCTTTTCTGGATTGCAATTTTCAATATGCTCATTTTATTTTTTCTATTTACCTGAGCAGACCGTGCGACAACAAAAAACCCGCCTGATCTGCTCAGACGGGTTTATGATATTCAGTTTTCACTATACACCATTTTCATCTCGCCTGAGAGCAAGTATGAGAATGATGATGATGTAATTTGTTTAATGACATTTTTCCCTTATTCCGTACAAAAGTAGTAATTATTTAATCATAACAAAAATATGGCAGAAATGTTCAAGTACCTGTTTTCTCAGACCTTTTTAACTCTCGTACAGATTGTTATCCTTATTGTAGATGCCAAGTATTTCAAGGTTCATAGTATGTGCTTCAAGTTCTTTTCGACGATATGAGCTTTTATCTTTGGAAATGGCACTCAGTTTCAAGATCAAGCACAGAGAACATGTACCTCCCCAGTTTCCGTTCAGCCGGGGAACAGATTGTATCTTTGAAAGGTTGATATCCATTTCGGCAAGTATCGAGAAAACCTGGCAAGTGACCCGGGCTTGTGGCCGGTGGCAAAACATACCGACGCTTTATCACCCACAGCTGGCATTGCGGATTCATTGCCTATAATGTGAAACTTGGTATAGTTTTTTTTATATGTTTCTATACCCTCAGCAAGAATTTCAAGGCCATATATCACTGCTGCACTGGCTGATGCGATGGTGCCTGTTGCGGTAAGTTTCTGCTCACTTATAATCCGGGCAGAGCCGGCGGTATCATCGGCCTCAATCAATGTCATTCCTTTAAGGGTGTTAAGAAATTCCATGCACTGAGCGAGCGCGATGGGATGAGACCTTATCTCACTTAATGAGCCGATTGTTGTCCCGGGAAGGGCCATCAGATTTTGCCTGATCCTGAGTCTTAGCTCGCCAATTATCTTAAGTCCAGACTCCCTGAATACATTTAATTGTAGTATACTTCCTGCGCGGGCATTCTCTATTGCCATGACAGCGTAATCAGCTTTGCCCTGAACTACCGAATTAACAGTTTCATCGAATGTTGAGCATGGCACGTGGATAATTCGTTCATTCCTGAAATAGTCGTTTGCCGCTACCTCGTGAAAGCTTCCCTTTTCGCCCTGAATGGCCACATATATCTGACTATCCGTCATATGAAGTGCTCCGTGGATTTAACTTTGCAAAATAAATTCTGAGATCCAGTCGCCGACCATCGAGGTTGAGCAGGGGTTCCTCCTGTCAAGATCTTCCGTTACTATCCCGGCTTCAAGTGACTTTTCTACTGCTTTTGTCAAAACATCAGATTCCACGGTGAGGTTAAGTCCTGTTTTAGAAACATTGGCCGAGAGGATTGTACCAAGGGGACTGGCAATATTCTTGCCTGCTGCCTGGGGGTAGGAGCCATGTATAGGCTCAAAGACCGATGTTGACAGGCCAATTGATGCCGAAGGAAGCAGACCCAGTGATCCGGTGATGACACTTGCCTCATCGGAGAGAATATCACCAAACATATTTTCGGTGACAATAACATCAAAGGTAAGTGGATTCTGGATCAGCTTCATAGCAGCATTGTCGACGAACATATAGTCCATTTCTATTCCGCGGTATTCATTCACGATCTCTTTTGATGTTTCACGCCACAGTCTTGATGTTGCCAGTACATTCGCCTTGTCGACGACGGTGACCTTACCTTTTCTTTTAAGAGCATATTCACAGGCTAGTCTGACAACACGTTCGATTTCAAATTTACTATAGACGCATGAATCATATGCGGTTTTACCGTCTTCAGACCTTCCCTGCGGTTTGCCAAAATAGAGGCCTCCGGTCAGCCTCTTACCATGATAATATCCACTCCGCTGACTATTTCTCTTTTCAAAGGTGATTCGTCAAGCAATGAGGGGGAATGTGGTTACCGGTCTCACATCGGCGTATAGTCCCAGCTCCTTGCGCATAGCCAGGAGCCCCTGCTCCGGCCTTACCTTTGCCGAAGGATCATTATCATACCTGGGGTCGCCTATGGCACCGAACAAAACCGCATCAGCAGTTTTGCATTTATTGAGGGTATCTTCAGGCAGGGGAGAGCCTGTCTTGTCAATTGCCACTGCACCAACCAGGGCATATTCATATTTGAATGAGTGGTGGAATCTGGTCCCGATCGCATTGAGTGCTTTAATTGCCTGTTCAATTATTTCAGGGCCAATTCCGTCACCCGGGAGTACTGCAATATTATAGTTCATTTGTGGCTTCAATTATGGTCTTGACTTTAAGGCTGTCAGCCTTATTTCTCAATTATATCAAGCATTTTTTCGGTAGCCTTTATGGCTGATCTAGTCTGGTCTGCATCCAGCCCTTTTGTCCTGAAATTCATGTTGCCGTAACTCCATGAAATGACTGTTTCAACAAGCGCATCCGTCTTTCCTCCGGGCGGATTGTGACAATATAGTCTGTCAGTACAGGGAATTCCCTTCCCATGCTTTCGTATATCTTTCTGATGGCTCTCATGAAGGCATCATACTGACCGTCACCGGAAGATGTTTGTTCGTAAAAGGAGCCGTCAATCTCAATCTTCACACTGGCAAAAGGCTTTAGTCCATACGAAAGGGAAAGGGAATAATTCTTAATGAAGACCCTGTAATGGATCCTTTCTGTTCCGAGAACGTCAGCAATAATAAAAGGGAGATCCTCTGTAGTGACATTCTCTTTCTTATCACCGAGTTCTATGACCCTCATTGTGACTTTGGTCAACGATTCCTGATCAAGGTCCAGTCCGAACTCCTCAAGGTTCTTTTTTATAGTCGCTTTTCCCGACATCTTACCGAGTGCATATTTTCTTTTTCTCCCAAATCTTTCCGGGAGCAGGCTGTTGAAGTAAAGGTTATCCTTGCTATCGCCGTCTGCATGTATACCAGAAGTCTGAGTAAAGACATTCTCTCCGATAACAGGTTTGTTGACAGGAATCCTGATGCCACTGTACGATTCAACGACATTGCTTATGCTGATGATAGCGCTCTCATCAATGCCGGTTACATGATCGGTATGATCATTCAGTATTGCTATAACACTTGACAGGGGGGCATTTCCGGCTCGTTCGCCAAGTCCGTTAACCGGTAGTGTGAACGCCCTTACACCTGCCTTAACGGCGGCAAGTACGTTCGCCGTTGCCAGGTCATAGTCGTTGTGTGCGTGAAAGTCAAAATGGAGGGAGGGGTATTTACCGGTTAATCTGCTGCAGAAATCGGCTGTCTGACCAGGATTAAGAATCCCAAGGGTGTCAGGCAGCATAAATCTTGCAATGGGCTCATCTATAAGGTTATCAAGCATGAAATAGACATAGTTTTCAGAGTTGATCATTCCGTTTGACCAATCCTCGAAGTAGATATTTACAGTCATCCCTCTGTCTGCGGCCTTTGAAACGACATATTTTATATCGCTGAGGTGCTCATCTGCAGTCTTCCTCAGCTGTTTTTCGAGATGGCGCCACGATCCTTTGCAGAGGAGATTGATCACCCTTACGCCTGCGTTTTCTATCCAGTCCAGCGAAGTCACTCCGTCTACAAATCCGAGTACCTCGATTTTGTCAAGCAGATTGTTCTTCCTGGCCCATTCTGCAATTTTGAATGTTGCCTCAAATTCTCCCGCGGAGACTCTTGCCGAAGCTACCTCAAGCCGATCGACTTTAAGCTCCCTGAGAAGGAGGGTAGCCATATGCAGTTTTTCCACAGGTGAGAATGATATACCCTGAGTCTGTTCGCCGTCGCGAAGAGTTGTATCCATTATCTCAAGCCTCATCCCAATCCTCCTCTTCTCGTTTCATATTCTGCAATCTTGCTTCTCATGTTAATCAGATAATCAATGTCATCAAGTCCATGAACCAGGCATTCAAGCTTGTAGGAGTTGATTTCAAAGTTGAAGGACTGCCCGGAGGACGGGACCTCCATTCGTCGCTCCTGTACATTAATCCTGACAATCGTTCCCGGTTGGCTGGTAACAAGCGTCATGAGGCTTTTTACCTCTTCTTCAGGTATGATCAATGGGAGCAGTCCGTTATTCAATGCGTTGTTGCGAAAGATATCTGCAAAGAAGCTTGATATCACAACCCTGAATCCGTAATCGTAAACAGCCCACACAGCATGCTCCCGGCTTGATCCGCATCCGAAGTTTTTCCCGGCAACCAGTGATTTTCCCGCTGTATCTCTTGTTGTTGAGGATAAAGTCTCGAAGAGGTCTTCCATCCCGGTCAAATCTCCAGTCGCGGAACAGGTTGTTGCCAAAGCCCTCTGGAGGTTGAACTTAAGGAACCTGGCGGGCATGATCTGGTCGGTATTGACATTTTCCATCGCGAGAGGCACGCATGTCGATTCGAGTATATTGAGTTCTTCTTTTGCCATTTGAACAGTGTTCTTTTAAGTAAAATCCGCGGATCTGTTATCCCTCCTGTGACTGCTGATGCTGCAGCTGTCAGAGGGCTGGCAAGTAAGGTTCTTGCTCCCTGGCCCTGCCTTCCCTCGAAATTACGGTTAGAGGTTGAAACAGCATATTTCCCGGCGGTATTTCGTCTTCATTCATCGCGAGGCATGATGAGCAGCCCGGTTGTCTTAGCTCAAAACCGGCATCATGAAGTATGGCAAGCAGTCCTTCCTCTTTAACCTGTTCTTCTACAAGCCTGCTTCCAGGGACAAGAAGCGCCGTCACGTCTCCGCCTTCTTCCTTCCCTTTACAAGAGATGCAAAAGCCCTGAAGTCTTCGATTCTCCCGTTTGTACAGCTTCCGAGGAAGACATAATCTGATCGGATTGCCATCAAGTTTCATTCCCGGGCTGAATCCCATGTGATGAGAGAGCCTTAATGTAATTGCCTGCATCGTGCCTGCTCATGCCTTCTGTCAGAGGCAGCGAAGTATCAACTGCGACTGCCATTCCGGGGTTAGTGCCGTACGAGATCATCGGTCTGATTCATTCAGCAGAGATCGTTATCCTCTTTATCGAATAGCGCGCCCGGATCAGTTAAAGAGATCTTTCCATGATTTCAGATCATTTTCAAATGCATTGTTATCTGAATAGTATTTTGTGTTTTTCAGATATGAGAATGTGGCTTCGTCAGGTGCGATGAGACCACCTCTGGCCCCCATTTCAATGCTCATGTTGCATATTGTCATTCTCGCTTCCATGCTCAGAGCTCGGATTGCCGAACCGCTGTATTCTCACTGAAGTATCCTGTTGCTCCGCCAGTGGTAAGAAGAGATATGATATGCATTATTACATCCTTTGATGTAACTGCCTTCCCGAGGGCACCGTCAACTGCAATCCTCATTGTTTTGGATCGCGACTGTAGGATGCACTGGGTTGCGATTACCATTTTCTCCACTGCTTGTTCAGTACCACAGCCACTGTTCCAAAAGCTCCATGGGTGGAGGTATGGCTGTCACCGCAAACTATAGTCATTCCCGGTCTTGTGTATCCAAGTTCAGGCCTGATAACGTGAACTATGCCGTTATAAAAGTGATTTAGACCGAATAATTCAATACCACGTCTGGAACATTCTCCGTCAGCTTTTGGTACCTGTATCCTTGATATTCTCCTGATCGGAAGATGCTGATCTTTGGTCGGGGTGTTGTGATCGGCAGTTGCAAGTGTCAGAGAGGGCCTGAAACAGGTACTCCTCTTTCTTCCAGTCCCCTGAAAGCCTGAGGACTGGTAACCTCATGTATATAGTGCCGGTCAATATAAAGAACATCGGGGCCTTCCTCAATTGTATGAACCACATGCGCGTCCCAGATCTTTTCGAAAAGTGTTTTTGGAGTCATTTTATCTTTGAAATTGCATCAATCAACGCTTCTACTGAGGCTGTAATGATATCTGTATTGGCTGAGAATCCATAATAGATTCTTCCTCATATTCCACCTGAACATGCACCTTGCCGAGATCATCGCTTCCCTTCGTAAATAGCCTGAATAAGGAACTCCTCCAGCACGCATTGTTTTTTTAATGAGTCGCTTAACCGCAGTGAATGAGGCATCAATCGGACCGTTTCCTGCAGCTGTGGAGGTGTGCACTTCACCATTGATTCTCAGACCTACGGTGGCAACAGGAAAGGTAACCTTGCCGCATGTAACCTGAAGGAGTTCAAGCTTTAACGGTTTTTCCTCAGTATAGACCTGGCCGGTCAGGATCCTGATGTCATCATCGTCTATATTTTTCTTTTTATCAGCAAGCTGGAGGAACTTATAGTATATCTCGTCAAGTTCATCCTTTTTGTACTTAAAGCCCAGAGCTTCAAGACGGTGATTTAATGCAGCCCTGCCACTTCTTGCAGTGAGTATGATGGATGATTCCTCGATTCCAACATCCACCGGGTCACTGATCTCATAGTTTTCCCTGTTCTCTATAGCACTCCATCCTGATAAATCCCTGATGAGTGGGAAAATGGATTTCTGCCCACGATTGCCTTGTTGGGTTGAACCGGGAATGCTCATCAGGTTTGATACAAGCCTGCTGCTGTTCGCAAAATGAGCCTGCTGTTTATGTTTGTGGTGAGGTTCAAAGACTGTATGGCTTTGGAGGATCATGACAATTTCTTTCAAGAGAAGTATTGCCGGCTCTTTCGCCTATACCGTTAAGTGTAACCTCAACCTCCCTAGCGCGGTTTAATATACCCATCATTGTATTGGCAGTCGCCATTCCGAGGTCATTGTGGCAATGTGTGGATATGACTACCTTTTCAATGCCTTTTACGTTATCACGCAGGTACCTGATTTTTTCTCCGTACTGTTCAGGAAGGCAGTAGCCTGTTGTATCGGGAATATTGACCACTGTTGCACCTGCCTTTATCACGGCTTCAATGACCCTGGCCAGGTATTCATTGTCTGATCTGCCTGCATCTTCGGCGTAGAATTCAACATCTTCCACGAATTTCTTCGCGTATTTCACTGCGTCAACAGCCCTCCTTAATATCTCCTCAGGCGTGGCCCTGATTTTATGCTCCATGTGGTATGGCGATGTTCCTATACCGGTGTGTATTCTCTTACGCTTCGCAAATTTCAGGGCTTCCGCTGCAACTTCTATATCCTGTTTTACTGCCCTTGTCAAAGCACAGATAACGGGCTCAGAGACAGCTTTTGATATCTCAACCACAGATGCAAAATCTCCCGGGCTCGATACAGGAAAACCTGCTTCAATCACATCAACCCCCAGCGCTTCAAGCGCCTCAGCCACTTCGATCTTCTCAATTGTGTTGAGCTGGCAGCCCGGAACCTGTTCCCCGTCGCGGAGAGTAGTATCAAAGATTATAATCTTCTCTTTCATCATTTCTGTTTATTTCTTATTCCCCGGTCTTAGTTCTCTGACCATGGCTCCTGCTTTCCACATTTCTGAATCATGCAGCTCCGCCAGTTCGGCGGCAAGTTTTGTAACGATAGTCAGTCTGCCTGTTTGCCTCAATAGTGATACGTGCCTCGTTTCCGGACTCTACACTCTCATATAACTCATCAAAAACCGGTGACACAGCATCTCTGAATCTGTTCTTCCAGTCGAGGGCACCTCTCCGGGCTGTTGTAGAACAGTTGGCATACATCCAGTCCATCCCGTTCTCGGCGACCAGCGGAAGAAGGCTCTGTGAAAGTTCTTCAACAGTTTCATTGAACGCCTCTGATGGGGAGTGTCCTTTTTCCTCAGGAGGTTATACCTGGCTTCCCATGATACCGGCTATTGCCCCCATCAATACTCCTCTTTCGCCCGTCAGATCGCTGTAGACCTCTTTTCTGAAATCTGTCGAAAAAGAGATATCCTGAACCCACACCGATGCCCAGTGCAAAAACCCTTTCTTTGGCTCTTCCTGTTGCATCCTGATAAATGGCATAGCTCGAATTGAGACCTTTGCCGTCAAGGAACAGTCGTCTGAGTGATGTGCCTGATCCTTTTGGGGCGATGAGAATTACGTCAACGTCTTCAGGTGGAAAAATACCAGTCTGGTCATTGAAGGTTATCCCAAAACCGTGGGAAAAATAGAGGGCTTTGCCGGAAGTCAGGTGTTTTTTTACCACAGGCCATGACTCTATCTGTCCTGCATCTGAAAGGAGATATTGAATAACTGTGCCTTTTGCGCAAGCTTCTTCAATCTCAAATAGGTCTTTGCCTTCAATCCATCCGTCTTCCACAGCTTTTGCCCATGACGGGGAGCTCTTCCTCTGGCCGACAATGACATTGATGCCATTATCTTTAAGATTAAGGGCCTGGCCCGGGCCTTGTACGCCATAGCCGATAACTGCGATGATTTCGTTTCTGAGAACATCCTGTGCCCTGGAAAGTGGAAATTCTTCCCTGGTGACAACATCTTCCACTACTCCGCCAAAATTGATCTTTGCCATAACTGCTTGTATTAGTTTTTATTCCTTTGCCTTAATTATATATTCCCGATTCCGTAATCTTTGCCCTGGCGGCAGAGTCCATCTCTTTCAGGTAGGAGTTAAGCTCCTTAACCTGCCTTGTGATGGCAACCCTTCCTGACCTTACAAACTGCAGTATCCCATGCTTCTCCAGAAAATGAAGAAGCTCAATTATCTCATCCTTATGTCCGGTTTTCTCAACAACCATATATTCCGGGGTTATCTCAACCATTCTGCCGTTATGGTTCCTGACAACGTGATCTATAATATTTCCTGCCATCATGACCTTGGTCGACACCTTGAACAGGGCAATTTCCTGATACACTATCTCTTCCGATGTGTGTGCAAATACTTTCAGTACATCGATAACCTTTTCCATCTGCCTGACAACCTTCTGTATCAACTCAGGTGTGGTCCTTACTACAATGGTTATGAGATGTACCCCTTTAACGGCTGACTCAGAAGCCGTTATGCTATCAATATTTATCTGCCTCCTGGTAAGAATAATGGTTATCTGGTTAAGAATACCAATATGGTCTTCAGAAAATACGGATAAAGTATATTCCTGATTCATAGCTTTATAATGTATGTGTTAGTTTTATTTCTGATACGGATGCCCCTGGCTGAACCATTGGCATAACATTAGTTTCTTTTTCTATAGTTACCTCCAGCAGATAAGGTCCATCAGTTGCCAGCATTTCATTAACCGCCGATTCTAGATTACTTCTTTCAGATACTTTCTTTGCGGGTATCCGGTATGCAGCAGCTATTGCCACAAAATCGGGGTTAACCATCTCGGTTGATGCGTATCTTTTACCGTAGAACATATCCTGCCATTGCCTCACCATGCCCAGATAGCTGTTATTCAGGATGACTATCTTAACGCCAATATTATACTGCATTATGGTTCCCAGCTCCTGGATTGTCATCTGGAAGCCTCCGTCTCCCAAAAAAGTGATTACGTTTTTTACACGTGATCCCAGCCGTGCCCCGACCGCTGCCGGCAGGCCGAAGCCCATTGTCCCCAGCCCGCCTGATGTTACCAGTGTATTGGGTTCTGTGAACCTGTAATATCTGGCTACCACCATCTGGTTCTGCCCCACATCAGTGACAATTACTGCCTCTCCCCTTGTAAGGTCAGAAATCAGTCTTACCACTTCTCCCATTTTCAGTTCACCCGATTCGGGCCTTATATCATTCTTTATAACCTTATCGTATTCAGTTTTATCGCATATCCTGAATTCTCTTATCCACTTTTCATAGGAATTCTGATTTACCAGCGATATCAGGTTTTGAAGAACTTCTTTGGCATCATTGTTTATTGCCACATCAACCCTGACATTCTTATTGATTTCTGCAGCATCAATATCGATATGTATTATGCTGGCATCGGGAGCGTATTTTTTCAGATTACCGGTCACACGGTCGTCAAACCGCATACCAACGGCAATCAGGAGGTCGGCCTGGTTTGTCAGCAGGTTCGGGGCATAATTACCATGCATTCCAAGGTATCCGGCATACAGTCTGTGAGATGAAGGAAAGGCGGAGAGCCCGAGCAAAGTCAGTGCAACGGGGATGCCTGTCTTTTCCGCAAATGTCATCAGCTCCTTCTCTGCATGGGAGATAAGAATACCGTGACCCGCAATGATCATCGGACGTGAAGCATGATTAATGAGTATTGCTGCCGATTCGATTTCCTTCCTGTGAAGAGCGATCGTCGGATTATAGCTTCTTATGTAATCGCATTTGCTGTAATTGAAGTTCATTTTCTCAATCTGTGCATCTTTGGTGATATCAACCAGCACGGGTCCGGGGCGTCCTGTTGTGGCAATATAAAAAGCCTTTGACAGAGCTTCGGGTATTTCAGCTGCACTCTTGACCTGGCAGTTCCACTTTGTTACGGGCATTGACACTCCTATGATGTCAGTCTCCTGGAATGCATCTGTGCCTATCAGTGTTGAGACTACCTGGGCTGTTATGAATACAACAGGGACAGAATCGAGGTATGCATTGGCAATACCTGTGACCAGGTTGGTTGCACCCGGTCCTGATGTGGCCAGGCATATACCGGGCTTGCCGGTCACCATCGCATAGCCCTGGGCAGCATGTGCAGCACCCTGTTCATGCCTGGTAAGGATGTGGGAAATTTTATCTTCCACATTCATGAGGTTGTCATAGATGGGCATTATTGCTCCGCCGGGATAGCCGAAGACAGTATCCACTCCCTCAGCGATAAGTATATTTATAACTGCCTCGGCTCCTGAGATTTCAGCCTGCCCGTTACCGATATGATTCCTGTGATTATTCTCGCTCATTTCCTGAAACATTAGATTATTCGTACTGCACCCATATCAGCTGAACTGACATTGGCCGCATATGCCTTCAAAGCTCCTGAGATCACTCTTGACCTTATTTGTGGTTTGTAAGCCATAGTGCCTCTCAATTTCTCTGCTGATCTCCTTTTTTCAATTTCTTCCTCACGGACCACGACGTTTATAGACCTTTCCGGAATACTGATTTCAATAATATCTCCTGTCTGTACCAAAGCCAATAATCCTCCGGCGGCTGCCTCCGGAGATACATGTCCGACTGACAGGCCTGATGTTCCTCCGGAAAAGCGCCCATCGGTTATCAGGGCACATCTCTTGTCGAGCGCCCTGGATTTCAGGTATGAAGTGGGGTAAAGCATCTCCTGCATTCCCGGCCCTCCTTTTGGACCCTCGTATCTTATTATTACAGCGTTACCTTCCTTCACAATGCCGCTTAATATTCCTTCCACTGCTTCCTCCTGAGATTCAAAGACAATGGCAGGTCCTGAAAACGTCAATAGGGCAGGGTCAATGCCTGCTGTCTTCACAATTGAACCGTTTCCGGCAATATTTCCGTAAAGCACCGCGAGGCCTCCATCGCTGCTGTAGGGGTGATTTACGCTTCTGATGCAACCCCGGATCCTGTCTGTATCAAGTTCATTATAGTACTTTTCCTGTGATCCCATTTCCAGGTTTCTCACACCCCCCGGTCCGCTTCTGAATAATTCAAGAGCTTCTGGAATTGTTGTTCCGCTTGAGATATCCCATCGGGCAATCGCTTCAGAAAGAGAATGGTGGTCAATCCGCAGCACAGAGTCATCAATCAGGCCATTACGTGATAATTCCCCCATGATGGCCATAACGCCTCCGGCGCGATTGACATCCTGTATATGATAATGTGAGCTCGGGGCTACTTTACATATATTTGGGGATTTTTCGTGACAATTCATCAATGTCTTTCATGGTAAAATCTACCTCTGCTTCACGTGCTATTGCCAGGAGGTGAAGAACGGTATTGGTAGACCCCCCCATGGCAATGTCAAGTGACATTGCATTTAAAAAGGCACTTTTCGTGGCTATTGAACGGGGGAGGACACTATCATCTCCTTCATAGTAATACCTTTTTGACAGTTCAACAATAAGCCGGGCAGCTTTTGTCATCATTCGGAGACGATTCCGATGCGTGGCAAGCACAGTTCCGTTACCCGGCATGGCAAGTCCAAGAGCCTCAGCAAGACAATTCATTGAGTTAGCGGTAAACATCCCCGAGCAGGAACCGCATGTTGGACAGGCAGCCATTTCGATCTCTTTAAGTCTCTCATCGGTGACCGAATCGTCAGCAGCAGCTACCATAGCGTCAATAAGGTCCAGATGCTTCGTGGCTGACATTCCGGCCTCCATTGGCCCGCCGGAAATAAATACAGTCGGCAGGTTGAGTCTCATTGCGGCCATCATCATTCCGGGAGTGATCTTGTCGCAGTTGCTGATACAGATCATAGCATCGGCCCGATGTGCATTGCAGACATACTCCACGCTGTCTGCAATCAGCTCCCGGGAAGGAAGGGAGTAGAGCATTCCTTCGTGCCCCATGGCTATCCCGTCATCAATGGCTATGGTATTGAACTCAGCGGCAAACATACCGCGACTTTCTATCTCCTGCTTTATGGCCTGCCCGACCTCATGCAGGTGCACATGCCCCGGCACGAACTGTGAGAACGAATTGACGATTGCTATCACCGGTTTCCCGAACTGTTCCTCCTTCATGCCGTTGGCCCTCCAGAGGCTCCTTGCCCCGGCCATGGTTCTTCCGGTCATTGTTCTCAGGCTCCTGGGTTCTCTTTTCATTGTTGGCTCATTAAAAAAAAAGCTTCCCGGTTTTCCGGGAAGCTTTCGTATATGATTTTTCTTAACTATATATTACTCCCCGATCATGCGCTCGTAGCGATAATAATAAAGAGGGCAATAAAATATAGTGATGTGTGGTTCATGGCTTCGATTGTGAGTGCCAAAAGTAATAGTTATTTTATAAAATCAAACAAAATGATATTTTTTTTTGATTTATATGATTCCTATATACCTTTTATTAATGGAAGAGGATTATTTTTTATACTTTATTCAGGATACCAAGTTCCTTTCCGACTTTGGTGAAGGCAGCGATGGCCTTGTCAAGATGGTCCGGCTCATGTGCTGCCGAGAGCTGCACCCTGATGCGTGCCTGGCCCTTGGGCACAACGGGGTAATAGAACCCCGTGACATAGATTCCCTCCTTCAGCAGCCGCGCTGCCATCTCCTGCGACAGTTTGGCATCATAGAGCATGACGGCACAGATGGCTGACCGGGTAGGCTTGATATCGAACCCTGCCTTCAGCATCCTATCCACGAAGTACTTAGTGTTATGATGAAGCCTGTCCTGCAGCTCGTTGGTCTCGGTCATCATCTCCAGCATCCTGATGCCGGCAGCGGCTACAAGGGGCGGGATGGCGTTGGAGAAGAGGTATGGCCTCGAGCGCTGGCGCAGCATCTCGATGATCTCCCTCTTACCGGTGGTGAAGCCGCCGATGGCTCCTCCGAAGGCCTTCCCCAGCGTGCCGGTGATGATCTCTATCTTTCCCTTGAGGTTAAAGAGCTCTGTAACACCACGGCCTGTCTCACCGACAACACCTGCGGAGTGGCACTCATCTACCATCACCATTGCATCGTATTTGTTTGCAAGCTCATAGATTTTGTCAAGCGGAGCCACGTTGCCGTCCATTGAGAATACACCGTCAGTGACTATCAGTCTGAACCGCTGTTGCTGGGCAAGTTGAAGCTGTGTCTCAAGGTCTTCCATGTCAGCGTTTTCATACCTGTAGCGCTGTGCCTTGCAGAGCCGCACACCGTCAATAATGGAAGCATGGTTGAGTGAGTCCGAAATGATGGCGTCTTCACTGGTAAGGAGGGGTTCGAAGACCCCACCGTTGGCATCAAAGCAGGCGGCATATAAAATAGTGTCTTCCGTTCCGAAGAAATAAGCCAGCTTTTGTTCCAGCTCCTTGTGCAGATCGCCCGTGCCACAGATGAACCTCACTGATGACATACCGTAGCCATGTGTGTCAAGAGCCTTTTTTGCGGCCTCAACAAGCTTCTCACTGGAAGAAAGGCCAAGGTAGTTATTCGCACAGAAGTTAGCACCTCTCTGCCCCGATTCAAGTGTTATCTCCGGCACCCTGAGGTGAGACAATGACACGCTCGTTCTTGTAAAGTCCGGCTTCTTTTATTTCCCCGATCTGGGATGTCAGGTATTCCTTATAATGATGGTACATCTGTGTGAATATTCACGTAAAACGGATGCAAAGATGGTGTTTTGCCGTGATTATTCAATGATGATAATCATCTCCTGCATATGAAATTTCAGCAGGGGTGACTTTCTTCAGCCGGAGCTTTCAGGCACCGTATTTTTCAATAATCTGATCTTTGGTGAGGCCGAGGATTCCCGTGCTTCTCTCCAACCTTAATAAATTTCCCGAGGGCTGTCTCCAGGTGATGCATCTCATGGCCTGCCGATATCTGGGTTCTTATCCTTGCCTGACCATTTGGGACAACCGGAAAGAAGAAGCCAATCGCATAGATCCCCTCGTTATAGAGATCCTTTGAAAAATCCTGTGACAGCTTTGCATTGAAGAGCATGACAGGCACGATGGGGGTATTCCCTTCTTTGAGGATAAACCCGGCATCAGTCAGTCCTGCCCTCCAGAAGGCGGCGTTCTTCTCGAGCTTGTCACGACGCTCAGTGCTTGCCGAAAGGATGTCAAATACCTTTAGCACACCCGAGACTATTACGGGAGCAATGGTATTTGAGAAGAGATAGGGACGCGCTTTCTGCCTGCACATCGCAACTATCTCCTTCCTGCCGGAGACACAGCCTCCCGATGCACCGCCCAGGGCCTTACCGAAAGTAGTGGTGATGATGTCGATCTTACCCACTACATTGCATAACTCATGTGTGCCACGCCCTGTCTTGCCAATAAATCCTGAAGCATGGGAGTCATCCACCAGCAACAGGGCGTCGTATTTTTCACATAGCCTTGCCATTTCGTCGAGTTTGGCCGTATCACCGTCCATGGAGAAGACGCCGTCAGTGATCACAAGCTTAAGCCGTTTATCTCCGTGGAGGAGAAGCTTCTCTTCGAGATGTTCCATACTCGAATGCTTGAATGTGTCATGCTGTGCACTGCAAAGCCTCATGCCGTCAATGATTGAGGCATGCACCAGCCTGTCTGATATCATGATGTCTTCACTGGTGAGTATCGCCTCGAATACACCGGCATTGGCATCCATGCATGAAGGAAACAGAATTGTGTCTTCAGTACCCAGGAATTCGTGTCACCCTGTTTTCAAGCTCCCTGTGAAGATCCTGTGTTCCACAGATAAACCGGACAGATGACATGCCGTACCCTCTGACCTCAAGACCGTCATGTGCAGCCTTAATAACATCAGGGTGGCTCGAAAGGCCAAGATAGTTGTTGGAGCACATGTTGATGACCCTCTTCAGGTCTGAACCTGACGGAAACTCCACCTCGATATCGGCGGCCTGGGAGCTGTGGATGAAGCGTTCCTCCTTATATATGCCGGCGTTTCTGATATCTGCCAGCTGCGACAGATAGAGGTCCCTTGTTTTTTCAGAGTAACTCATGATGTCGGTTATTTTACTTGTTCAGATACTGATTTACCAGTGCGACAATACTGTTCACGCTGTCAAAAGCTTCAGGCGTAGCCTTGCTTGGCGGGATCTTGATCTTGAATTTGTTCTCGAGGAAGACAAGAAGTGACACCATCGAAAACGAATCAACATACCCGCTTGAAATAAGAGGTGAATCATAAGTTATCGTGACGTCATCATCATCAATGTACTCCTTGATAACATAGTTCCGGATCAGCTCCTTCATCTCATTCAGATTATTCTCTTCCATAACATATTCATTTTAAAGGTTATAATTTCAAGTTAACGTAAATCAGTTCAATTTGAAGGATATTGATTCAAGCTGCCAGAATATAGTTTCATTCAGGGGGCTGTAAATGCAAGTTACAGTAATTCAGTCATTTTCCAGGGTCGAAATGTCTCCTATCTCCTCGCCCCATTCCCTGGCGTGCAGCACTCTTCGCATGATCTTCCCGCTGCGTGTCTTGGGGAGGCTTTCCATGAACTCCACAGCCTGTGGCATAGCCAGGGGAGAGAGTTTTTTGCGGATGAAGTTCATTATCTCCAGTTCAAGATCAGGGCTGGCCTTGAAGCCGGGCTTGAGGGTTATGAAGGCTTTTACCACCTCCATGTTTATTTCATCAGGCTTTGAAGTGACGGCAGATTCACCCACAGCAGGATGTTCAAGCAGTGCCGATTCAACCTCGAAGGGGCTCACAAGATGCCCGCCGGTGTTTATTACATCGTCATCGCGGCCCATGAACCAGTAGTAACCTTCCTTATCTATGCTTGACCTGTCACCCGAGAGATACCATCCGTTCACGAATTTTTCCCTGTACTTTTCCTCATTCCTCCAGTATGTCCTCATCATTGCCGGCCATCCGGGCCTGAAGGCTATCAGTCCAGGTTTGCCCGGCTCATCAATCGGGTCAAAGGTTACAGGATCAAGCACTGCTCCCGTTATTCCAGGGAAGGTCCGGCCCATGGACCCGGGCTTTATTTTCATCCCCGGGAAGTTGGTGATCATTATCGAACCCGTTTCGGTCTGCCAGAAGGTATCATGAAATTGTTTTCCGAAGACCCTTCCTGACCAGATCACCGCCTCTGAGTTAAGCGGTTCACCTACGCTTGCCAGGTGACGGAGGGAAGAGTGATTAAAGTCTTTAACAAGGTCGTCACCGGCTTTCATTAATGACCTGATGGCCGTCGGGGCGGAGTACCAGACCGATATTTTGTATTTCTCTATGAACCTGTACCAGGCCTGGGCGGAAAATCCCGTATCGAGGACACACTGAGTCACCCCGAGGCTCCACGGGCCCGATTATTCCGTATTGAGGTACCGGTCACCCAACCCGGATCGGCAGTACACCAGTAAATGTCATCATCACGCAGGTCAAGAACCCACTTCGTGGTAAGGTACTGTGACATGATGGAATAATGAACATGCTTTACTCCCTTCGGCTGGCCTGTGGTACCGGAGGTGTAATGAAGCAGGGAATGGGTCTCGGCCCTTGTCGGAGAGATTTCAAACCGCTCGACAGGCTCCGTATCTTCAAGGCTGAAGAGGATTTCCCCGGGTTCAAGATCCGCTGTTCTGACGTTGTCAACGATAATCACAAATTCCAGAGCCGGAAGGCTTGAACGGATCTTGCGGACCTTTCCCAGGTGTTTCTTCTGGGTGATGACCACCCTTGTCCCTGCATTATCGAGTCTGACAAAAAGAGACTCATCACCGAATGCCGAAAAGAGTGGCTGAACGATGGCCCCGATCTTAAGGATTACCGAGGAATGAAAGATAAAGTTCGGGAATGCGGTCCATAAAGAGGCATACCCTGTCTCCCTCGGTAATACCCTGCTTGCGGAGGAAAGCGCCGATAGTGTTTCCTGCAAGCCTGATGTCATTGAATGTGTAGCTCTTTTCCGTTCCCCCGAAGCCTTCATAATATAGAGCAACTTTCCCGGCATCTCCCTTAAGGCAGATCCTGTCGGAGCAGTGCCACCCTATGTTAATGATGTCTCCGGGAGTGTAATCAAGTTCCTTTTCTGCGATGCTCCAGGAGAAGTCCCTGGTAAGTTCGTCATACGATTGATGTTCAGCCATGGATGTCAGGTATAGTTCTACACAATGACATCAAGATAAAAATAATAATTATAATAGAAGTTATAGTCAGGGAATTTAAAAGTTGAAAGTCCGTAAAGTCGAAAGTCGAAAGTCCGTAAAGTCGAAAGTTGAATGTCCGTAAAGGTGGAAGTCAGGCGAGGGTTTTAATCAGGCCTGATTGTAACCTGAATACTTCAGTGGACGACTTCCGCAATTCGTTAAATGATTCGTTATCAATGAATTTATGATCAGCGGCAAGATATAGCATTGATCTGACTTCTGCTGCTGACCCTTAATCCCAGTTCAAAATGACTTTTCCGCAGTTACCCTCTTCCATCACGTCAAATCCCTTCTGGAAGTCGTCAATATGGAAACGGTGGGTTATGATCGGTTCAAGATTGATACCGCCAATGATCATCATCTGCATCTTGTACCATGTCTCCCACATTTCACGACCATATATTCCCTTGAGTGTAAGCGCCTTGAATATAATATCACTCCATGGCACCTCGAAGTTGGAGGGAAGGATTCCCAGGAGTGCTATATTGGATCCGTTGTACATGTTGGCGATCATCTCACGGAAAGCTGCCGGTGATCCGGACATTTCAAGACCCACATCGAATCCCTTCATGTGCAGGGGTTCGAGGACATCATGGATCTTTTCTCCCTTTTTCGGGTTGATAACCATTGTTGCCCCCATCTTCTTTGCCAGCTCAAGCCGGTAGTCGCTCAAATCGGTGGCCACCACATTACGGGCACCTGAGAACCTGGCGATGGCAACAGCCATGCTTCCAATCAGTCCAGACCCGGTTATCAGCACATCTTCACCCAGCAACGGGAACGCCAGCGCAGTATGTGTGGCATTGCCGAACGGGTCCATTATGGCTGCCCACTCATCGGGGATACGGTGATCAAGCAGTACCACGTTGCGGGCGGGGACCTTTACATATTCTGCAAATGAGCCGTCGATGTGTACTCCTATCCCGACAGTGTTCTCGCACACATGCTCCCTTCCCCTCCGGCAGTTGCGGCATGTGCCGCAGAAGAGGTGTCCTTCTCCCGTGACCCTGTCGCCAACCTTTACATTTGTAACGCCGGGGCCGGCCTTTTCAACGTAACCCATATACTCATGCCCGATTGTCATCGGCACCTTTATAGTCTTCTGCGCCCATTCGTTCCACTCGTAGATATGAAGGTCAGTACCGCATATCGCCGACTTTTTGACCTTAATGATGACATCATTGTAACCCGGCTCCGGGACAGGTACCTCCTGCATCCATAATCCCCTGGCAGCCTTGGCCTTTACGAGAGCTTTCATCGTGTTCATCGTGACTGGTGATTAAAACGTTATGCTGTAAATTTAATACAAATAAGGGTTTAAAATTATGATTTTTGATGTGAGTGCACAGGGCAAATTGGCCGTCGCCACATAATATTTATCTTTGACGTGCCTTGTGGCGCCGGGCAGATTTTGCCTCGCCGTGAAGGAACCAATTCACCAGGAAACAAACAGACAGAAATGACTGAAAGAAAAATCAGGGTGCGTTTTGCTCCCAGTCCCACCGGACCCCTGCACATCGGGGGTGTGCGCACCGCCCTCTATAACTATCTCTTTGCACGGAATACCGGCGGTACCTTCATACTTCGCATTGAAGATACTGACCAGGCACGGTATGTGGAGGGTGCAGAAGATTACATAATGGACTCCCTCCACTGGGCCGGTATTAAGGTTGACGAGGGAGTAAGGGAGGGCGGACCATTTGCCCCCTACCGGCAGAGCGACCGGAAGGAGATATACCACCGTTATGCCGACGAGCTGATCAGCAAGGGCGACGCATACTATGCCTTTGACTCGCCCGATGAGCTTGAGAGGCTGAGGCACGAACATGAGTCGCGCGGCGTGACATTCAATTACGGGTGCGTCTCAAGGATGAACCTGTGCAACTCGCTCAACCTTACAGCGGAAGAGGTTGCCGGCAGACTGGCTTCCGGAGAACATTACGTGGTCAGATACCGTATGCCTGAGAACCAGGATATTCATTTCACCGACCTGATCAGGGGTGAGATGGTCGTTAACACGTCGACCATTGACGACAAGGTGCTCTACAAGTCTGACGGTATGCCGACATATCACCTGGCAAACATCGTTGACGATCATCTTATGGAGATCACTCATGTCATCAGGGGTGAGGAGTGGCTCCCGTCGCTGCCTCTTCACGTGATGCTTTACCGCAGCTTCGGATGGGAGGCCCCGTTGTTTGCACACCTGCCGCTGCTGCTCAAGCCAACCGGCAAGGGAAAGCTCAGCAAGCGCGACGGTGACAAGATGGGGTTCCCGGTCTTCCCGCTTTACTGGCCCTATGGCGAGACGGCCACGGGATACCGCGAGGAGGGTTATTTCCCCGAAGCATTCGTCAACATGCTGGCCCTCCTGGGCTGGAATCCGGGCACTGAACAGGAGATCTTCTCAATGGAGGAGCTGATTGCAGCCTTCTCAATCGAGAGGGTGGGCAAGTCGGGCTCACGCTTTGATCCCGAGAAAGCAAAGTGGTTCAATACCCGTTATTTTCAAATGAAGAGCGATGACGAGCTTGTTGCCCTCTTCATGCCGCTGGTTAACGACAAAGGCTTTTATCCTTCTCCTGAGAAACTTAAGAAAATCATCTCCCTCGTTAAGGAGAGAGCAGGTTTTGTCAGAGATCTGTGGCATGAGGCCGACTTATTCTTTGTCGCACCGGAGACTTATGACCCTGAGGTTGTCAGGAAGCGATGGAATGCCGACTCTCCGGGGCAGATGAGGGAGCTGCGTGATGTAGTTGCAGCCGTGCAGCAGTTTACATCGGATAACCTTGAACAAACAGTCAAGGAGTGGATTGTCGCAGGTCCGCATAACACCGGCACCATACTCAATCTTTTCAGGCTCCTGATGGTAGGAGTTTCCAGGGGACCTCACCTGTTTGATATCGTCGAGCTCACCGGAAGAGATGAGACCCTCCGCCGTCTTGATAACGGCATCATGAGACTGTCATCAAAGGTGTCATGAACCCCGGGAGTGAAATAAGATATATCGACTTTCACTCTCACCGCCCCGGCGGCGGCAGCGATACCATAACCATTATGAACCTCATGGCGGGAGAAGATGTGCCGGCGGACTTTCCGCAGAATACGCTCTTCTCCGCAGGCATTCATCCATGGCAGCTTACGGAAGAAAATGCACAACAGCTGCAGACAGAGCTGTTACTAACCGCTGCCCACCCTCATGTGGTGCTGATAGGGGAGGCCGGTTTCGACCGCCTGAAAGGACCTGCCAGGGAGGTGCAGTACGCTGCTTTCCTCTTTCAGGCTGCATTAGCACGCGAGATGCACAAGCCGATGGTGATCCACTGCGTAAGGGGATGGGAGGAGCTGCGCCGTGCCCACAGAGAGGTGAAACCGGGCAGGCCGTGGGTCATACACGGATTCAGGGGAAACAGCAGGCTGGCAGCCTCGCTGGCCGGTGAGGGCTTCTGGTTCTCACTAGGCACCGGGGCGATCACCGAGGAGATACTGAACGTGATCCCCCGGGAAAGGATACTTCTTGAAACGGATGATACAACAGGGTCAATAGCCGATGTCTACAGGCTCTTTGCTGCGACGGATGAGTGCAGTGAAGCAACGGTATCGGGGCTCATAAGGAAGAATTTCAATGCGCTTTTCAACTTCAGAGTCTGATGGAAGAGTGGCTGGCACGAACGGAGATGCTCCTTGGCGGAGAGGCCCTTCAAGACTGAAGGAGTCGCATGTTCTTGTCGCCGGACTGGGGGGAGTGGGATCGTGGGCTGCCGAGATGATATGCAGGGCAGGCATAGGAGCTATGACAATCATAGACGGTGACACCGTTTCTCCTGCAAACAAAAACAGGCAGCTGCCTGCCCTGACCTCTACCACCGGAAGAATGAAGGCCGAGGTGATGGGAGAGAGGCTCCTCGATATAAACCCCGACCTGAAGCTGAAAGTCATTACGGAGTTCATCCGTGACCAGCGGATGATTGACATCCTGGAGGAGGACAGGTATGATTACGTTGTTGATGCCATTGACACCCTGTCGCCCAAGGTGTTTCTGATATATCACTCTCTGCGGCTTAACCTTAATATTGTCAGCTCAATGGGAGCAGGGGGGAAGTTTGATCCTACAGCCATCAGGGTAGCGGATATATCTGAAACCAACTTCTGCAACCTTGCCCGGGTGCTGCGTAAGAAACTGCATAAGCTGGGGGTGCATGAAGGTTTTAAAGCGGTGTACAGTCCCGAGGTGGTGGACAAGGACCTGATTGTGCGCGGCTCCTGATGAGAGCAATAAGGCATCGAGTGTGGGTACCATGTCATACATGCCGGCATCATTCGGCATAGTATGCGCTTCAGTGGTGATCAGAGAGCTGGCAGGTATCACTCCTGCGGTCTGAGATGGTGGGTAATCTTTTCCCTGCTACTGTACGTCAGGCTTCTCTTTTTCCGGAACCACTTTTGCGGTATAACCCAGCTTCTCAATGGCTCTTTTCAACTGTTCAGGGTTGTTTTTGTCCTTCTGATACTGAACGGTAACCTCTTTGGTGCCGTGATCGACACTTGGCTACATCCTTCACTGCCCTTTTGCGAGACGTTCTTCATTATTGTATTGACGCAGTTCTCGCAGTCAATGCTTGTTTCGAACCTGACAGTTTCAATATCCTTTTTGTTCTTTTCCTGGCCTGACAGTGAAACTGACGAGAAGAGGAGAAGCAATGCTGTGGTGATGATAATGTTTCTTTGCATTTTATTGTTTTTTTAGCGGTTATTAATTCTGGGGACGGTCCAGGGCAAACCTGAACCCGGCATAGAGCTTTCGGCCGTGGACAGGTCCATATATCATTGCTGGCATCGAAGAGTATTCGCCGAAAGGATCATCTGCAACTATTATGGGATCATGCTGTCTTGATCCGGTGATATTCTCGGCGCCTATGTATACGCTCCATTTCTTGAAGTATTTGGTAAGCTGGGCATTCATGACGGGATAGGCGCTGAAGGAGTCATGTCGCATATAGGGTTCAGGATTTGACATTGTTGAGGGTATTCTCCCCGGTCCGTTATACTGCAGCGTATAGTCGACCTGCCATTTCCTCATGCGCGTGGTATAGGAGGCTGTCAGCAGTCCCTTGTAACGTGATGAGAGAGGCTTTTCGCGCAGTTCGCCGCCGATGGTCTGCCGGACGTCATTCCAGCGCCATGCGGCAGTAATATCCAGTCCTGTAACCGGCTGCATCTGTGCCTCAAGCTGGATGACATTGGACCACGATTTACCGTTGAGGTTATAAAATAGTACCTGGTCAACGCTTGCATCGAGGTCGGTCACGATCTGCCTGATGAAGCTGGTCCTGTAAGCCTCGCCTGTCAATCTAAGTTCACTGCCTCCCAGGGGGATATATCCGGTGAGGTTGATACCTGCGTTCCATGCCTCCTCAATGTCAAGATCATCTGCTATGATGATTGTCCTGCTGCTTGCCAGGTAGAACATGTTCTCGGCCATGACGTGCACCGTGCGGAATCCCTTTCCGGCCGAGGCTCTCAGGGTCATTTTCGGGGTTATCTCATAGCGGAGGCGCCACCGCGGCGTAAACTGCGCCCCGTGATTGCGGTAGAAGTCATACCTCACCCCTGCGAGGAGAGTCACTTTGGCTGAGTCGGTGTATGTGTACTGGCGGAAGACCCCGGGAACAGACTCTATTGTCTCATCAGCCAGGTCAGTAACAACGTCATCAACAACATACATGTAAACTCCACTCAGCTCATCATAATGATCAGTACCGGTAGCTCGCCCCCGCATCTACAGTATGTTTTTCGGCCGGGAAGTACTGATAGAGGAGGTTGGTGTAATAGCTCTTCTGTGTAGCATTATACTGGTTAAATCCCATCCATGAATTCATATCATGATAGGTCATACTCTGAACCCATCCCAGCGACATATTGTCAGCGGGTCCGAACATGCCTCCGAGCTTGGTGAAGGCTTCGGTGCGCTCAGTGCCGATGTTTGATTCCGTACCCGTTATCCCAGTGCATTTTCAGCGCTGCGGTCAGTACTAAACTGTCCACCTATCCCTCTCTTCCTGCATGAATTTGATCCCGGCGCGGAAGGTGAGGTTGGTACTGAGATAGTCCCAGCGGTTCATGAAGCTGTATTGCCTCACGTCAGGCTCATCGCGGAACCCGTCGCTGTTGTGGTCGCTGGCGCCCGACTGTGTTTCGCCGTGGCCAAGGATCATCGTGCTCCAGTAATCGTTGAGTTTCACTGATGCATTGGCGTTGGTTCAGAACTTCCCGCATCGCTGACAAAACCGTTGACAAAAACTATCTCGCTGGTAGCAGGCTTCTTGTACTCAACATTGATCTGTCCTGTAATCGACTCATTCCCGTTTCGTACCGAAGAGGTGCCTTTTGAGACCTGGATCGACTCCATCCATGGACCTGGTATGTAACTGAGTCCGTATGCTGCCGCCGCCAGGCCGTACATAGCCGGGATATTCTCTGTGAGTATCTGCACGTAAGAGCCTGCAAGGCCCAGCAGCTGTATCTGCTTTGCACCTGTTGCGGCATCAGTGTAATTTACATCAACCGACGGGTTGGTGACAAAGCTCTCAGAGAGGTTGCAGCAGGCTGCCTTGCACAACTCTGCCGCTGTTATGTTTACGGTGGCTATGGTGGCCTGCCTGTCGATATGAGCTCCTGTGGCGCGGCCGATTACTGTGACCTCTCCGATCATGCTGTTTTCGAGAAGGAAAATCTCCAGATAGTCGTCGCCGGGAGCAATCGTTAAAGTATCAGGCGTGTATCCGACAAAGCTTGCGACCAGCTTATCGGTTCCTTTTATTTTCCTGAGGCTGAAGTAGCCTGCGGGGTTTGTGGAGGTGCCTGTGGCAGTGCCGGCCACGACACTATGCCGCCGATGGAAAGTGGTACTACTGTCAGAGGCTCCGCCACCCCCGCGCAGATAAAAGCCTTGCCTTCTGATTATTACCTGTCCGGAGAGAGCGGCCGGTATGACCAACACCATTTAAGAAAAAAAACGTTTTCATAGGGGAAAAAATTATGGAAATAAATAGTGTTCACTCCGCTCACTGACGCTAATCAGGTGATCACGGCATTGAATGAGCAACACGATGCGGAGAGCATGAATGACATGTTCTGTAGCATGGTTGTCCCTATGAAATTTTCAGGAGATGATCTGGCAATGCATTGTTGTCAGATCGCGCCCGCAGTGAATTCTGCTGTCATTGAAAAACTGACGGACGCTCATTACAGGTTGTTCCTGTAAAACGGCAATAACAGTTGCTGCAAGGAAGTAGGGTATGATTTCGTTCTGTACTTCCGACCGCACCAGTTCATCTGTCACAATCCTGTTGGCCTCATGTGAGCAGCAATCGTTGGAAACAGCCATTTCACCGGTACTATGATGGTGATGCATTGAACCGGCACCATGACTGCAGCAGCAACCGACTTCGTCAAGGCTGCCTGTAACAGTGGCTACTATCTCGTCTTTTCCGCAGTGCTGACAGGTGTGACTGATAAGGGTATACCCAAAGCTTCCTGACAATACCAGCATCATCAGCACGACTGAATAAACGGTGATATGGATCGCATTGTTTTCACGGCTACAAATATAACAAAAGAACAGACCGCATTGTTAAATTAAATACAAAGGGTGCACATAAGGGCACCCTTTGACGATATTTTGTCGTATTGACGCTGATTTACCGGAGCGGAGGTATAATCAGAACCTGTCCCGGATAAATGAGATCGGGATCCTTCAGCATCGGCTTGTTTGCTTCAAAGATTACCGGATACTTTTTGGCATCACCGTATACCTCCTTAGCGATTTTTGGATAGATAGTCGCCTTTCTTTACAGTATAGAACTGCTTCTCCGGCTGCTGGAGGTTTAACGGGCTCCGATGCAATAACGAGAAGATGATCTTCAACTACCGAGATGCCATTGACGTTACCGGCTGTAACGATGATTTTGTTTTTGTTTGCGAGGGTATCCACCTTACCCTGAAGTATTACTTTTTCATCATCGACAGTTATTCTGACAGCGCTTACGTCAAAGCCGAACTTTTTGATATGTTCCATGATGAGCTGTGCCTTTTCTGTCTCACGTTTTTCTTCCGACTTAAAGACCTTTGCGCCTGCGTTTTTAATAAAAGAAATCAGTCCCATTATTTGCAGTGTTTAGTTAAACGACTTCAAAGCTGATCCCTAACATTGACACGATCTCCAGCGATCTTGTTCTTTACCACTACCGCGCTCTGCTCCTTAACGTACACGGAACGTATCTCCTTTACTGCCCTCGCTGCCTTCACGGCAGAGGCTGTTGCATCTTCCCAGCTTACCGGTGATGATGCAGGATTGCGCAAGCAATATGAACCGAACCAAGTAATATTGA
>JAXHLF010000011.1:0-556331 GCA_034522515.1 Bacteroidales bacterium
GTATTGCTCATAGTGGAGGGGACCAGACATCCCCCCACATGGGCGACGGTGTCAGGCAACCTGAATCGCACAGTTGAGTGCAGTAATGCTGCAGGATTGGCGGCTGCACAGGCGCTCGTTCCTGTAGCATCGGACAACTGTGATCTGACGCTTACTCCGGTAAAGACGTCAGGGTTGTTGCACTGGCAGCTGTCCGCAGGCAGGTATATACACGAACACGGACTGGCATCTGATGACTGCGGCAATGCAATAGTTGCAGTATACACCCAAACTATCACCATTACGGATAATACGTCCCCCACATGGACGACACCGTCAGGCAACCTGAATCGCACAGTTGAGTGCAGTAATGCTGCAGGATTGGCGGCTGCACAGGCGCTCGTTCCTGTAGCATCGGACAACTGTGATCTGACGCTTACTCCGGTAAAGACGTCAGGGTTGTTTGTAGCCGGTAGCTGTCCGCAGGCAGGTACATACACGAACACATGGACTGTATCGGATGACTGCGGTAATGCAATAGTTGCAGTATACACGCAGACTATCACCGTCGATGACACTACCAACCCGACAGCCAGCAACCCTGCAGCGGTTACTGTAGAGTGCATCGGTGATGTACCTGCACCTGATATAACTGTTGTTACAGATGAGGCCGACAACTGCACGGTCAACCCGGTTGTAGCGTTTGTGTCGGATGTCTCTGACGGCAGCAGCTGTCCTGAGGTTATCACCAGGACCACTCCTAAGTGATGCCTGCGGCAACACAATCAACGTGACGCAGACTATCACCGTTGATGACACTACCAACCCGACAGCCAGCAACCCTGCAGCGGTTACGGTAGAGTGCATCGGCAACGCGCACCGCCCTTATATAACTGTTGTCACTTATGAGGCCGACAACTGCACGGTCAACCCGGTTGTAAGCGTTCGGTCGGATGTCTCTGACGGCAGCAGCTGTCCTGAGGTTATCACCAGGACTACTCTGTGAGTGATGCCTGCGGCAACACAATCAACGTGACGCAGACTATCACCGTCGATGACACTACCAACCCGACAGCCAGCAACCCTGCAGCGGTTACCGGAGAGTGCATCGGTGATGTACCTGCACCTGATATAACGGTTGTTACACATGAGGTTAACAACTGGACGCTGTTAACCCGGTTGTAGCGTTTGTGTCGGATGTCTCTGACGGCAGCAGCTGTCCTGAGGTTATCACCAGGACCCTACCGTGACTGATGCCTGCGGCAACACAATCAACGTGACGCAGACTATCACCGTCGATGACACTACCAGCCCGACAGCCAGCAACCCTGCAGCGGTTACTGTAGAGTGCATCGGTGATGTACCTGCACCTGATATAACTGTTGTTACAGATGAGGCAGACAACTGCACGGTCAACCCGGTTGTAGCGTTTGTGTCGGATGTCTCTGACGGCAGCAGCTGTCCTGAGGTTATCACCAGGACCTACTCTGTGAGTGATGCCTGCGGCAACACAATCAACGTGACGCAGACTATCACCGTCGATGACACTACCAACCCGACAGCCAGCAACCCTGCAGCGGTTACTGTAGAGTGCATCGGTGATGTACCTGCCCCTGATATAACTGTTGTTACAGATGAGGCTGACAACTGCACGGTCAACCCGGTTGTAGCGTTTGTGTCGGATGTCTCTGACGGCAGCAGCTGTCCTGGAGGTTATCACCAGGACCTACTCTGTGACTGATGCCTGCGGCAACACAATCAACGTGATGCAGACTATCACCGTCGATGACACTACCAACCCGACAGCCAGCAACCCTGCAGCGGTGACTGTAGAGTGCATCGGTGATGTACCTGCACCTGATATAACCGTTGTTATATGAGGCCGACAACTGGCACGGTCAACCCGGTTAGCGTTTGTGTCGGATGTCTCTGACGGCAGCAGCTGTCCTGAGGTTATCACCAGGACCTACTCGGTAACGGATGCCTGCGGCAACACGATCAATGTCACACAGACGATCACCGTTGATGACACCACCAACCCAACGGCTAGCAACCCTGCAGCGGTTACTGTCAGAGTGCATCGGTGATGTACCGGCACCTGATATAACTGTTGTTAGTGATGGCAGGCAGACAACTGCACGGTCAACCCGGTTGTAGCGTTTGTGTCGGATGCTCTCTGACGGCAGCAGCTGTCCTGAGGTTATCACCAGGACCTACTCTGTGAGTGATGCCTGCGGCAACACAATCAACGTGACGCAGACGATCACCGTCGATGACACTACCAGCCCGACAGCCAGCAACCCTGCAGCGGTTACTGTAGAGTGCATCGGTGATGTACCTGCCCCTGATATAACTGTTGTTAGTGATGAGGCAGACAACTGCAGCGGTCAGACCCGGTTGTAGCGTTTGTGTCGGATTTCTCTGACGGCAGCAGCTGTTCTGAGGTTATCACCAGGACCTACTCTGTGAGTGATGCCTGCGGCAACACAATCAACGTGACGCAGACTATCACCGTCGATGACACTACCAACCCGACAGCCAGCAACCCTGCAGCGGTTACTGTAGAGTGCATCGGTAATGTACCTGCCCCTGATATAAACTGTTGTTACTGATGCAGGCTGACAACTGCACGGTCAACCCGGTTGTAGCGTTTGTGCTCGGATGTCTCTGACGGCAGCAGCTGTATTCCTGAGGTTATCACCAGGACCTACTCTGTGACCGATGCCTGCGGCAACACAATCAACGTGACGCAGACTATCACCGTCGATGACACTACCAACCCGACAGCCAGCAACCCTGCAGCGGTGACGGTAGAGTGCATCGGTGATGTACCTGCCCCTGATATAACTGTTGTTACTGATGAGGCCGACAACTGCACGGTCAACCCGGTTGTAGCGTTTGTGCCTCGGATGTCTCTGACGGCAGCAGCTGTCCTTGTCAGGTTATCACCAGGACCTACTCTGTGACTGATGCCTGCGGCAACACAATCAACGTGACGCAGACGATCACCGTCGATGACACTACCAGCCCGACAGCCAGCAACCCTGCAGCGGTTACTGTAGAGTGCATCGGTGATGTACCTGCCCCTGATATAACTGTTGTCAGTGATGAGGCAGACAACTGCACGGTCAACCCGGTTGTAGCGTTTGTGTCGGATGTCTCTGACGGCAGCAGCTGTCCTGAGGTTATCACCAGGACCTACTCTGTGACTGATGCCTGCGGCAACACAATCAACGTGACGCAGACTATCACCGTCGATGACACTACCAGCCCGACAGCCAGCAACCCTGCAGCGGTTACTGTAGAGTGCATCGGTGATGTACCTGCCCCTGATATAACTGTTGTTACGTGATGAGGCAGACAACTGCACGGTCAACCCGGTTGTAGCGTTTGTGTCGGATTTCTCTGACGGCAGCAGCTGTCCTGAGGTTATCACCAGGACCTACTCTGTGACTGATGCCTGCGGCAACACAATCAACGTGACGCAGACTATCACCGTCGATGACACTACCAACCCGACAGCCAGCAACCCTGCACCTGTGACGGTAGAGTGCATCGGTGATGTTCCTGCACCTGATATAACTGTTTACAGATGAGGCAGACAACTGCACAGGTAAACCCGGTTGTAGCGTTTGTGTCGGATGTCTCTGACGGCAGCAGCTGTCCTGAGGTTATCACCAGGACCTCTTCTGTGAGTGATGCCTGCGGCAACACAATGAACGTGCAACACAACTTCACCCGTCGATGACACTACCAACCCGACAGCCAGCAACCCTGCAGCGGTTACTGTAGAGTGCATCGGTGATGTACCTGCCCTGATATAACTGTTGTCACGGATGAGGCTGACAACTGCACGGTCAACCCGGTTGTAGCGTTTGTGTCGGATTTCTCTGACGGCAGCAGCTGTCTGCAGGGTTATCACAGGACGACTCTGCGACGGATTCACTGCGGCAACACAATCAACGTGACACAGAGCTATCACCGTCAGATGACACTGCAGCCCGACAGCCAGCAACCCTGCGCAGCGGTTACTGTAGAGTGCATGGGTGATGTACCTGCCCCGATATAACCGTGTTAGTGACGAGTCAGCACAACTGGACGGTGGGGGTAACCCGGTTGTAGCGTTTGTGTCGGATGTCTCTGACGGCAGCAGCTGTCCTGAGGTTATCACCAGGACCTACTCTGTGACTGATGCCTGCGGCAACAGATAGCGTGACGCAGACGATCACCGTCGATGACACTACCAACCCGACAGCCAGCAACCCTGCAGCGGTTACGGTAGAGTGCATCGGTAATGTACCTGCCCCTGATATAACTGTTGTCACTGATGAGGCCGACAACTGCACGGTCAACCCGGTTGTAGCGTTTGTGTCGGATGTCTCTGACGGCAGCAGCTGTCCTGAGGTTATCACCAGGACCTACTCTGTGACTGATGCCTGCGGCAACACAATCAACGTGACGCAGACTATCACCGTCGATGACACTACCAGCCCGACAGCCAGCAACCCTGCAGCGGTTACTGTAGAGTGCATCGGTGATGTACCTGCCCCTGATATAACTGTTGTTACTGATGAGGCCGACAACTGCACGGTCAACCCGGTTGTAGCGTTTGTGTCGGATGTCTCTGACGGCAGCAGCTGTCCTGAGGTTATCACCAGGACCTACTCTGTGACCGATGCCTGCGGCAACACAATCAACGTGACGCAGACTATCACCGTCGATGACACTTTTGCACCTGTTATCACCGGCAGCATAGCTGCAACAACGGTCGAGGGGTGCAATGTAAGTGCAGCCCCAACACCGGTTACTACGGTAACTGCTCTTGAGGCTATGGGACTGTTGATCAGTGATAACTGTACGGCTGATGAATTCCTTACGGTGACCAGCAGCGACAGTGATAATGGCAGTTTCCCGATAATTATTACAAGAACATACAGGGTTACCGATGCCTGCGGCAACTTCACTGAGGCAATACATACTATAACCATTGATGACACTACAAATCCCACAATCACCTGTGCCGTCCCTGCAGCGGGCTATACGGCTGATGCCGGGGAGTGCTACTACACGGTGCCTGGCACAGCTCTTGACCCGGCAGCCACGGATGACAACTGCGGCGTACTGAGCGTTGTCAATGACTTCAACGGCACGGCAACCTTAGCCGGAGCGCAGTTCCCTGTAGGAACCACCACGGTCATATGGACAATCACCGACATCCACGGCAACGACACACAGTGCCAGTTTGATATTATCGTCACTGACGATGAAGATCCGACGATCACCTGTCCGACTGACATCATTGACATTCCGGCTGATGCAGGGGAGTGCTATGCAACAGGAGTAGTTCTTGGCATGCCTGTCACGGATGACAATTGCGGATTTGCCAGTGTAACAAATGATGCACCTGCTCAATTCCCGGCCGGTCTAACAATTGTTACCTGGACAGTCACAGACATACATGGCAATACTGCAACTTGTGAACAGAGGGTCACAGTAATTGATACAGAGTTTCCGACATTCACTGCGCCGGGTGATATTACCATATATAAGGATGCAACGTGCGGATATGATGCAAGCCCGGGCATTACAGGAGATGTTACCAATGAAGCTGACAATTGCGACACTTCGCTTGATGCAACATTTACTGACGCAGTGGCACCGGGTGCATGCGAAGGCGAACAGATTATCACCAGGACATGGAGTCTGTCTGATGATTATGGCAACACCACAACCCATGATCAGATCATCACTGTAGAAGATAACACAGCTCCGACTTTTACTGTCCCGGTCGATATCATTATCTATAAGGATGCCACCTGCGGTTATGACGCCAGCGTAGGTATCACGGGAGACGTTACTGACGAGGCAGACAACTGCGACACCTCGCTTGATGCGACTTTCACCGATGCAGTAGCACCGGGCACATGCGAGGGCGAAGAGATCATCACCAGGACATGGACACTTACGGATGACTGCGGTAACCCGACAACACATATCCAGATCATAACAGTCCGGGATACCACTCCTCCGACCTTTACGGTCCCGGCAGACATTACCATTTATAAGGATGCCACCTGCGGTTTTGATGCCAGCATAGGCATCACAGGAGACGTTACGGATGAAGCAGACAACTGCGATACATCGCTTGATGCGACGTTCACTGATGTAGTTGTTGCAGGAGCATGCGAGGGAGAACAGATCATCACCAGGACATGGACACTGACGGATGACTGCGGCAATACAACGACCTATGATCAGATCATCACCGCCACTGATGCCATTTCACCAGAATGGACAACACTTCCGGGTGCACTTGATGTCACACTGGAATGCAATGACACCGATGGTCTTGCAGCAGCACAGGCACTATTCCCTGTGGCAACTGACAACTGTGACATTACAACGTCAGATATAATCAAGGTACCAGGTCTATTTGTTGCTGGATCAACCTGCCCGCAGGCAGGTAGTTACACAAACACATGGACTGTAACAGATGATTGTGGGAATATTAGCGTAATTTATACTCAGACCATCACAATTGTCGATCTGACCCCGCCGACCTTCACGGTCCCGGCCGATATCACCATCTACAAGGATGCCACCTGCGGTTATGACGCCAGCGTAGGCATTACGGGAGACGTTACTGACGAGGCAGACAACTGCGACACCTCGCTTGATGCGACCTTCACTGATGCAGTGGCACCGGGCGCATGCGGAAGGCGAACAGATCATCACCAGGACATGGACACTGACGGATGACTGCGGTAACCCGACAACACATATCCAGATCATCACTGTCAGGGACACTACCCCGCCGACGTTCACGGTCCCGGCCGATATCACCATCTACAAGGATGCCACCTGCGGTTATGACGCCAGCGTAGGTATCACGGGAGACGTTACTGACGAAGCAGACAACTGCGACACCTCGCTTGATGCGACCTTCACCGATGCAGTGGCTCCGGGCGCATGCGAAGGCGAACAGATCATCACCAGGACATGGACACTGACGGATGACTGCGGTAACCCGACAACACATATCCAGATCATCACTGTCAGGGACAATACTCCGCCGACGTTCACGGTCCCGGCCGATATCACCATCTACAAGGATGCCACCTGCGGTTATGACGCCAGCGTAGGCATCACGGGAGACGTTACTGATGAGGCAGACAACTGCGACACCTCGCTTGATGCGACCTTCACTGATGCAGTGGCACCGGGCGCATGCGAAGGCGAACAGATCATCACCAGGACATGGACACTGACGGATGACTGCGGTAACCCGACAACACATATCCAGATTATCACTGTCAGGGACAATACTCCGCCGACGTTCACGGTCCCGGCCGATATCACCATCTACAAGGATGCCACCTGCGGTTATGACGCCAGCGTAGGCATCACGGGAGACGTTACTGATGAGGCAGACAACTGCGACACCTCGCTTGATGCGACCTTCACCGATGCAGTGGCACCGGGCGCATGCGAAGGCGAACAGATCATCACCAGGACATGGACACTGACGGATGACTGCGGTAACCCGACAACACATATCCAGATCATCACTGTCAGGGATACTCCGCCGACCTTCACGGTCCCGGCCGATATCACCATCTACAAGGATGCCACCTGCGGTTATGACGCCAGCGTTGGCATCACGGGAGACGTTACTGATGAAGCAGACAACTGCGACACCTCGCTTGATGCAACATTCATTGATGCAGTGGCACCGGGCACATGCGAGGGCGAACAGATCATCACCAGGACATGGACACTGACGGATGACTGCGGTAATCCGACAACACATATCCAGATCATCACTGTCAGGGACAATACTCCGCCGACCTTCACTGTCCCGGCCGATATCACCATCTACAAGGATGCCACCTGCGGTTATGACGCCAGCGTAGGCATCACGGGAGACGTTACTGACGAAGCAGACAACTGCGACACCTCGCTTGATGCGACCTTCACTGATGCAGTGGCACCGGGCGCATGCGAAGGCGAACAGATCATCACCAGGACATGGACACTGACGGATGACTGCGGTAACCCGACAACACATATCCAGATCATCACTGTCAGGGACAATACCCCGCCGACGTTCACGGTCCCGGCCGATATCACCATCTACAAGGATGCCACCTGCGGTTATGACGCCAGCGTAGGCATCACGGGAGACGTTACTGATGAAGCAGACAACTGCGACACCTCACTTGATGCGACCTTCACCGATGCAGTGGCACCTGGCGCATGCGAAGGCGAACAGATCATCACCAGGACATGGACACTGACGGATGACTGCGGTAACCCGACAACACATATCCAGATCATCACTGTCAGGGACAATACTCCGCCGACCTTCACGGTCCCGGCCGATATCACCATCTACAAGGATGCCACCTGCGGTTATGACGCCAGCGTAGGTATCACGGGAGACGTTACTGACGAGGCAGACAACTGCGACACCTCGCTTGATGCGACCTTCACTGATGCAGTGGCACCGGGCGCATGCGAAGGCGAACAGATCATCACCAGGACATGGACACTGACGGATGACTGCGGTAACCCGACACATATCCAGATCATCACTGGTCAGGGACAATACTCCGCCGACGTTCACGGTCCCGGCCGATATCACTCATGCTACAAGGATGCCACCTGCGGCTATGACGCCAGCGTCGCATCAGGAACGTTACTGAGAGGCAGCAACTGCACATCCTCGCTATGCGACCTTCACCGGATGCCGATGGCGACCGGGCAGCATGCGAAGGCGAACAGATCATCGCCAGGACATGGACACCGACGGATACTGCGGTAACCCGACGACACCATATCCAGATCATCACTGTCAGGGACAATACTCCCGCCCGACCTTCACGGTCCCGGCCGATATCACCATATACAAGGATCCCACCCTGCGGTTATGACGCCAGCGTAGGCATCACGGGAGACGTTACTGATGAAGCAGACAACTGCGACACCTCGCTTGATGCAACCTTCATTGATGCAGTGGCACCGGGCACATGCGAGGGCGAACAGATCATCACCAGGACATGGACACTGACGGATGACTGCGGTAATCCGACAACACATATCAGATCATAGCTGTCAGGGACAATACTCCGCCGACCTTCACTGTCCCGGCCGATACACCATCTACAAGGATGCCACCTGCGGTTATGACGCCAGCGTAGGCATCACGGGAGACGTAACTGATGAAGCAGACAACTGCGACACCTCGCTTGATGCGACCTTCACTGATGCAGTGGCACCGGGCGCATGCGAAGGCGAACAGATCATCACCAGGACATGGACACTGACGGATGACTGCGGTAACCCGACAACACATATCCAGATCATCACTGTCAGGGACAATACTCCGCCGACCTTCACGGTCCCGGCAGACATAACCATATGCCGTGACGTTAATGGGATATATGACAGGGATGTAACAAATACAGGCGATGTCACTGACGAGGCAGATAACTGCGACACTTCACTTGATGCAGTCTACACTGACTCAGATGCAGCAATTGGTACCATCAACATCGTCGGTTACATCACCAGGACCTGGACCCTCACCGATGACTGCGGCAACACTACAATACAATATCAGACCATCTGGGTTCAGCCTGTACCGCGGATTTCGGTCACGGTTCCCGACACCCTCTTCTGCAACGAATCTGCCATCAACTTCACGATTGATTCACTGGTTATCTCAAGAGGCGAAGTCATGTACGACCTCGATGTGACCTATCCTGCCGGAGTAAGCGGTTTATTGTCAGATGGCTCGAGGCCGATATTGAATATTACTGACTTGTTGACCAACAGTACAAACAGCCACCAGACGGTAACCTATACATTCAGGCCCTATATTCAGGGCAATCCCGGAGACCCGACCTGCCATGACGGAATTGAGGTGACGATTACAGTGCATGTTGAACCGACTGCCAGAGTCGCCCTGACACTGGCCGATGATGAACTGTGCAACGGCGAAAGCGTCAATATTCAACTTTCCACTGTAACTATACCCTATCGTGGCATAGAGTTCAATGTTGATGCCATAAACAGCTATCCGGAGATAACAGGATACACCGACAGAACAGGTCTGATCACTACCGATATTATCATAGAAGCACTTAGCAACAGTGGCGACACAGCCAGAATGGTCACCTATATTGTTTCTCCGGTGACACTTGATGTCAGCGGCAACCAGAAGTGTTACGGAATCAATGATACGGTTAAAGTATGGGTCAATCCGACTCGCGCGAGCCACTCCGGCAAACAACACACCCCAGATCTGCTACGGCACTGCAACTGACATTATTCTTCTGACTCCTACCGTGATGCACTCGGGGGTGAATGAGTTCAACTACACTATTTCAGCCACGGCATCAACCTCTGTTGTTGCCGGTAACAGGACCCCAGTCAATAGCATCGCCCCCGGTACTCACCTGCAGTTCCCGTACACCAATGAAAGCGACACGATGCAGTCTGTGTTCTTCCATATCACACCAAAGGTTACAGGTCCGGGGTGCCCGTACGGACCTCAGGTTGTCTCGGAAGTTAAGGTGCATGCCCATCCCCTGCAGTCGCTTGAGATAAGGGATTCAATCACCTGCGACGGAGGCCAGGACGGCTCTCTTGAAATAATCCATGCGAAGGGAATGGACCCGATGTGGGTTGCCTGGACCGGACCCGATTATTGGGAAGATGAAGGTTATAATATGTATATCGTTGACGAGAGGAGCCAGGGCTATTATACTGCAACGGTCACTGATGACCTTGGATGTGAGAATGATGCTTGGCTTAACCTAGTGGAACCCTATACGGAGGTGGCGTTTTATTTCAGTAATTTTATTTCCTGTCCCGGTGCAGGTGATGCCATATTTGCGCTGGCCCTTACGGAAGGTCAGGCTCCTCCATATTACTATTACCTTGTGCGAAATATGGCAGATACTCTTTATCAGGGCTCGATGCCGCCTGCAGCTGATCCGCCAATCATATCTCAACAATATCATTCCCGGAGAATATATCCTGATAGTTGAAGATGCCAACGGATGCAAGAAACTTGAGCCCCGGAAGGTATTCGATGCACCTGTGACAACAGCCGGATTTGCCAAATCGGATTATTCGGGATACAACATTTCATGCGACAGTTACAACGACGGGTCGATATGGGTAAGCAGCATCAGGAGTTGGTACCTCGATGGCGCTGACACCCTATTTGTCAGCACCAGGGCTCCGTATACGTATCTCTGGACTGCCTCGGACGGAGGTGTCATCACAGGAAGCGCAACCGACAGCATACTGGTTAATGTGCCAGCCGGAACCTACCACCTGACAGTCACCGACAGCTGGGGTTGCCAGTTCCATTTCACCGATACCCTGACTGAACCGGACGGCATTGACCTATTGGATGAAGATGTTTCATCAAGCGCTGACGGAAATTATGAAATCTCATGCTTTCGGAAGAAATGACGGATTTATTACACTGGAGTTTGACGGCGGCGCAGGGGCATACAGTTTTGCCTGGACAGGTCCCAATGGTTATACAGCAAATTCTGCCTCGATAGCTAATCTGACAGAAGGTGCCTATGAGCTTACAGTCACGGACGGAAACTCATGTCAGAAGGTCTATCCATATCTTCTTGAAGAGCCTGACTCTGTGGGCATAAACGTTATCAGATCAGACACATACGACGGAGCTTATAGTATAGGCTGTAATGGCGATGATGGCACAATTGACATCACAGTCTCCGGCGGCAGCGGACCGGGTACATATGCCTACGACTGGAAAGACGTAAATGACCCATCCTGGTCAAGCACCCTGGAGGATCAGACAATCAAGGCTGGTTCTTACAGAGTATATGTTACTGATGCCAACGGTTGCACCAACGACAGAGGTGTTATTCTGACCGAACCTGCTCCACTGACGGCTGCACTCGCAGCGGATGAGATAACCTGCCTTACGGCGCCGGCCTTCAATGACGGAGCAATAGACCTGACAGTCAACGGAGGTAGGTTACCGTACAGCTTTGCATGGACAGGACCATCAGGATTTACCGCATCAACTGAAGATATTTCAGGACTGTCACCCGGAGACTACCTGGTAACAGTGACTGATGATTATGGATGCATCATAACAGCCGATACAACACTGGCAATGCCGGAACCGCTGACGATAGATACGCTCAAGTCGGATTATAACGGCTATAGTGTAAGCTGCCTTGGCAAATCTGACGGATGGCTGAAGGTCATGTCACTCACCGGTACCGGACCTTATGATTTCACATGGAGCGGTCCGGGAGGGTTCACAGCCACGGCCACTGATTCAATATTCAGCCTCCGGGAAGGCGTATACACAGTAACTGTGACAGACAGGCATTTGTGCACTATTACCGAGAACATCACGCTTGTCTCTCCCGGCCAATTAAGCATGACCCTGAATATATGGCCCAGCGCCGGAGGGAACTTCGAAATCAACTGCAACGGAGGAGCTTCAGGCAGGGTCGACCTTGCACCTGTGAATGCTGCGGGCACAGCGACATATCTATGGTCAGACGGACTCGCGGGAGCATCGCGCAACGACCTGCGCGCCGGCTTGCATGAGATCATCATGACTGACGCCAATGGCTGCATAGCTGATACAACACTTACCCTTACCCAGCCTGATTCTCTGGTAATCTCCTTCAGCATGATATCACCATTCTGTCCGGAGAGCACTGACGGAACCATATTTGCCGGTGTGACAGGTGGTGAGGGCGCATACAGTTTCATCTGGAGCAACGGCCAGACAACACAGGAGGTCAGCGGCCTGACAGCAGGCCTCTACCGGGTTGAGGCAAGAGACTTCAACGGTTGTACCGTAACAGACTCGCTGACACTTGGATCATTAAATGATATCTGCGTGGGTATTCCCAACGCCTTCTCTCCTGACGGGGACGGAATCAATGAGTATTGGAATATTGCCAGGATCACGCTCTATTCCGAAGCCGAAGTAATCATCCTTAACAGGTGGGGTGAGATGGTGTGGAAATCTGCGAAAGGATATCCTGAGCCATGGGATGGACGGGCCTCAAACGGGAAAGTACTTCCTATGGATTCATATCACTATGCCATCGATCTCCGCAACGGTGAAAAACCTATAGTCGGACATGTGACCATTATCAGGTAAGTTATGTACAAAGACAGAGGAGCATGTAAGGTGAAAAAGGGATTGTTAATAGTCGTCGCATTGGTGCTTGCAGCCGTAATGGATGCACAGGATCTGCCTCTTTACAGCCAGTATCTCTTTAACAAGTATCTGATTAATCCGGCCGTAGCCGGCAGTGACGGTTACACAAGCATTAACCTTACTACAAGGCAACAGTGGACCGGCTATCAGGGAGCTCCGCAGACTTACTCTCTGAGCTTTCAGGGACGTGTGCTGAAGCAGAAATATGTCGTTAAGGACAACCTCTTCAATAAAAGGATTTTCAAGCCCCAAACCGAAGGCAAGGTAGGTCTCGGCGGCACCATCTATTCAGATATAAACGGTCTTGTACGCCGCACCGGCTTCTCAACATCCTACGCATATCACATATGGCTTCACGGTGGAACACAGCTCTCTTTCGGCCTGGCGTTTACAGGCTACCACTATAAGATCGACGAGAGGCAGATACAGTTTGAAGATCCGGATGAACCGTGGATGAACACTGATTTCAGAAAGGGAATATTTGTTCCGGACTTCAACTTCGGGGCATATCTTCTCAACAGGAAATTTGCCGTGGGATTCTCGGCACAGGAGCTGATGGAAGGGTTCATCAAAGCCGGAAGTCAGGCCTATAATGACCTGAAGATATACAGGACTTACTACCTTTTCGGGAATTATGACTTTGAACCTGACACCAAGACCCTGATCCAGCCGTCGCTTTTAGTAAAGATGTCAGAACAGCTGAGGCCCCAGGCAGACATAGGCATAACCTATTCATATGACAACGTTATATGGGTTGGAGCAACCTTCAGAACCGGCAGTGCGATAATTGCCAATGTGGGTGTCAGAAGGGACAGGCTCTTTTTCGGGTACTCTTTTGACTTTACTCTTAATGCAATACAGATGTCAACTTACGGCTCCCACGAGTTCATTGTGGCAGTAAGATTTGGGGATACACCCAGGAAGTACCGCTGGTTAGACAGGTACTAGGAGCCCTGTTTTGATGTCACGTAGATAAGGGAACTGGCCCTGTTTTTCCGAAACAGGCTGACTGCTGTCAGGAAAGTGCCCGTTAAGATGCCCCGCAGCAATGAGAGACGGCGTCCGAGGTTCTTATAGCTGAGGGTGGAAATATAAAATATATCGAGAGGCAATGACCTGGTCTTTTCGCAGTTGAAGCCGTATTTCCCAATGAACCGGATCAGGGAATGAGGAGAGAAGTGCCACAGGTGCCTGGGAACATCCAGGGCGGCCCATTGACCTCCAAACCATTCGGCATCAGCTGAGTTCAGGTTGGGCAATGCAATAATGCAACTCCCGTCATCCTTAAGTATTCTTTTTACCTCGCTCATCCACCTTCCCGGATCATAGAGGTGCTCAATGACATGCCAGAATGTAATGCAGTCGATTGATTTATCAGGAATATTCCAGGCATCTGCGGGCGGAATAGCAGTTATGCCTAATCCGGTTACGGAATAATTCCTTGCCTGTTCATTCAGCTCTATCCCGGTGACCTTCCATCCCTGCAATTGCATGAACGAGGCGAAATAGCCGGTACCGCTTCCGATATCCAGAAGGGTGCCTGAGACCTTCCGGGTTACTTCGGATACCAGCCTGTGCTTTCTCCGGAGCATAAAACTCCTTGCAAGGTGATAAAAATATTCTGTAAGATTCTGTTTTTTATCGGAATGCGATATATAATCCTCTGACAGATAATACCTTCCTATCTCCATTTCAGCAGGAGGATCAACAGTGAACGCAAAGCCGCATGCTGTCGCACTTTCTTATGGCAAAGGTCTTCGCCGCTCACCAGGTGATCCTTTGAGTGTACACAGGTGGGTGAAGCGATCGTTTCCACAAACCAGGCACGGCCTCTCCTCATTCATTCTGGCGCTGGGCTTTAAATAAGAGATAGGCAGCAATTACGAGCAATGCCATAAGAATGAGTGAACCTGCCAGCGATACGGTGTTACCTGTCTTGTACGACTGCGGTTCGAAACGGAAGGTGACGGTATGGTCTCCGGCAGGCAGGGACATGCCTCTCAGGACATAATCAGCCCTGAAATGATCGGCAGGAACATCGTTAATGTATGCCTGCCAGCCGTACTTGTAGTAAATCTCCGAAAAAACCGCAACTCTACCGGATGAAAGCACCGCCTTATAGACCAGCAGATTTGGCTCGTATGAAGCCAGGAAGATCGTGTCGGAAGGCGATCCCTGAGCGTCGGTTACAGTAATCATATCGGAGAATCTCCTGTCGACAACAGCCTCCAGTACAGGGTCGGTGGTTTTAATCGCCTGCAACTCGGCATCAGCATTTTCAACAAGGGTCACTTTATTTACGAGCCAGGCATTACCGGCAGCATATCTGTTGGTCAGTGGAGAAGCACCTGGATCAATTATGATATATTTGGTATTGAGCATGTTCAGTGCGTTAAGGTTCTTCATGACACCCTCGGCCTCATCCCATGACGAGGAAGTCCTCAGGCTTGAAATAAGCGAGTTTATGTCATCCGTGAGGCTTGATTCAATTAACTCCTGGTACCTTTTCATCTTCACACCGCTGTAGCCTCCAATCGATTGATGATGATAAGACGTTGAGGCATCATTGAAGGTTGATACAGTAAGGTTCAGGACACGGTATTCCCCCTGATCCTGAAGGATCTCCTTATCAGCATGCGTGGGGGCAAAGGAGTTGACGGCCTCTCTTTTTGTCTCAAAATTGGAGGCTCCGAGATATCTTGCACTGACCGGGATCTGGTCAATAAGGAAGAGCACCGGAAGTCCTATCAGCAAATAGTTGAGTTTCAGCTTCTCTTTCAGGAAGAACCAGAGCAGTGCGGCCCCACCGGCAATAAGCAGGGCTGATCTGAGGGCATCGGCGCGTACCATCATCTTTCTGTCAGCAACCAGGGCATCCTTGAGCCACGCCAGCGAATCAGGCAGTGAGCTCTCGTCAGGTCTCAGGAATGACCCGGCGAGTCCGGGCATCAGGAAAAATATAAAGGCAAGACCTCCTGTCACCATGGCAGCCGTCAGCACTGACTTCCGGGCTTTCTCCCTTGTGACCGAACCTTCGGTAACAGCCCTGACAGCCAGTACGGCAAGCAGCGGCACACACACACCGGCGATGACAAGGGTCATCGATACCGCCCTGAATTTGTCATATCCCGGGAAGAAATCGATGAACAGTGATGTCAGTGGCATAAGGTTCTTTCCCCATGACAGTAGCAGCGAAAGCACCGCGGCCGCAATGATCCACCATTTCTCCCTGCCCCTGACGATCAGCAGGCCAAGAACAAACAGGAACAGCACCACGGCTCCGAAATAGACCGGCCCGCTCGTTGAGGGCTGTTTTCCCCAGTACCTGAAAACCTGCCCCTGTGCCTGCCCCATATTGTTCTTCCGGAGCGCCTTCACTGTCTCTGAATCCTTTGAGAACGGTGCGGTAGCTCCTCCCCTGAAATTTGGTATCAGGAAGGTAAGCGACTCGCCTATCCCGTAGCTCCACTGTGTTATATACTCCGGGTCAAGTCCCTTCTCATTGGTTCCCTCAGCTTGTGTGAGCTCACTCTTGCCCCGGGTTGATTCCTTACTGTACTCCCAGGTAGAATACAGCGAAGCGAAATTGACACTGAAGGCAATAAGAGCCGCCACAACTAAAATTCCCAGTGTTTTCAGAAAAGAGGGGAGTCTCTTGTTTTTGATGGCATCCGTCAACTCGAAAATGCCAAAGACCATGACTATCAGTCCCGTATAATAGGTTATTTGGAAGTGGTTAGCCATTATCTCCAGCGACATGAACAGGGCAAAGAGAATTGCACCTGTCAGGGCATGTCTGCGGAATGCATAAATTACACTGCCCACCACAGGCGCCATGTATGCCATGGCGTACGCTTTGGTGTTATGTCCGGCGGAGAGGCTCACGAAGAGATATGATGCAAATCCGTAAGCGATTGCGCCAGCCATGGCCAGCCACGGGTTGACCCGGCATAACAGCAGAAGTATATAAAATCCCAGCATTGAGAGAAAGAGAGCTGCAACCGGCGTATTATATGTCTTCAGGAAGTTATCGAGATGCTTGAACAGATTACCCGGGTAGAGGGCAGATATCATATATGCCGGCATACCTCCGAACATCGAGTTGGTCCATAAAGGCTCCTTCCCGGATTGCTCGCGGTAGTCGCTTATCTCTTTTGAGGAGCCCTCATAGACCTTTGTGTCATGTGCATTGATCTTCCTGCCTTCAAGCACAGGATAAAAATAGAGGAAAGAGATCACCGTGAAGACAAGCACGGCAATAAGGTGCGGCAGGAGAGGTTTCAATACATTCACTTTCATCGGATGGGCTTTATAAGGGAATAACTCCGGGTTGTTATCATCTGACAAAAATACACCAACTGATCCTTAAATCAAATGAGTATATTATTATACATTTGCCGGTACAAGAGAATGAGATGGGAATAGTTCAGAGGCAGACACTTCGCGGGACAGCATGGTCTTACATTGGTGCCCTGCTGGGGTTTGTGAACATTGCCCTCCTTTCACCGAAGATCTTTTCAACCGGTGAAATTGGCGTGGTGCAGCTTCTTCTTTCCTTTGCCACCATGCTGGCACAGTTCTCGAGCCTGGGATTCACAAACGTAATAAACAGGCTCTTTCCCTGGTTCAGGGATAGCCGCGGAAGACACCATGGGTTCCTGGCGCTCTCGCTGGTAATCACTCTGGCGGGGTTTATTGCGGCCCTTATCTTTCTGAAGTTATACTCGCCTCATTTTGAGATGGCAAACATGGATCAGTCACCCCTGATCTCAGAGTACTCATTTTATGTTCCGGCGCTGCTCCTGGTCACACTGCTGTTCAATCTGCTCGACAACTATAACAAAGTTCTGTACGATGCTGTACTTGGAACATTTCTGAGAGAATTCCTGTTCAGGGTTCTTAACCTTATCCTGATAGTCCTCTTCTGGGCGGGGCTGATAGATTTCAGCGACTATGTTTTTGGCTACGTTGTCTCCCAGGGGGTTCCTCTGATCATTATCTTCATCAGCCTGCTTGTCAGGGGTGAGATATCGCTGAAATTTGAACCCGGGTTTGTAACACCCCAGCTGCGGCGCGAGATAATCATTCTCTGCCTGTTCGGAATACTGACAGGTTTCAGTACAATTGCGCTTACCACCTTCGATAAATTGTTCATCAACAGGTATCTTGGAGAAGGTGAAGTGGGCATTTATTCAATTGCCTCATATTTTGCCGTACTGATACTATTGCCTGGCAGATCGGTGGCGAAGATATCCATCCCTTTCCTTGCCGAGTCATGGAAGAAGGATGATCTTGGAACTATTGATGACATGTATTCAAGGACCAGCATCAACCAGTATGCGCTGGGACTTCTGATTTTTATCGGGCTGCTGGTAAACATTGACAATATCTTCCGCCTGTTGCCTGATGTTTACGGCAAAAGCGCAGCTGTGATCGTCCTTGTCGGTCTGGGTAATCTGGTAAGTGTGTCGGCAGGTATAAACGGTGTGGTTCTTAGCACATCGTCGCTTTACAGGTTCCAGACCTGGCTCATGTTCATACTTATAGTGATGTTTGTGGGCACCAGCATGATCTTTATACCGCTTTTCGGTATTACCGGCGCCGCCCTTGCCGCAATGATCTCGAATATTGTTTACAATATGCTCGGGGTTATTGTTGTAGGAAGGAGGTTTGGCCTGTGGCCCTATAGCATGGCACATCTGAAAATGTCACTTGTTGGCCTTGTGGCAATCGTGGCAGGTTATATTCTGCCTCAGCTCCCGCTTTATGCTGACATCATGGTAAGAAGCCTTTTGGTAACGGTCATTTTTACTTCCGGTGTATACTTCTGGAGGCTTTCAGACGACATGAACGGACTCATCGGATCCTTTTTGTCTAAGCTTAAGAAATAGCCATTAAGCATTCTTGGCCATCACTCAAGACTTGCCAGCCAGCGCTACCGTATCTAATTGGCAGAATTGGTTATTGAGCATTACTTATCAGGTCTCCAGGCTTGACAGCCAGCGCTACCGTATCTAATTCGCAGAATTGGTTATTGAGCATTACTTATCAGGTCTCCAAGCTTGACAGCCAGGGCCCTTCGTGAATACTCAAGATGGTGGCCGCTTCTTTTCACCGTCTTGCCTTCAGCGACTCTAATGATAAAATCACGGATGCCCTGAACATCGTTGTAGCCGAAGATCCCCTGATAGCCGCACAGTGCCAGTAACCGGGCTGCATCACCGTCGTCAGGACCCAGAAAGAGAATTGGCTTTTCAGTTGCCATGTACTCAAATATTTTCCCGGTGAGGATAGACTTGTTTGAGGGGTGATCGGGGATGACCAGCAGCAGCAGGCTGGAATCCATCATGTGCCTTATCGCAGCCGGATGTTCGCAATACTCGATAAACTCAGGGCCTTTGCCCTCTCCGTCAACCGGAAACAATTGCTGAACCGGTGCCGGAACGGTACCGACGAACTTCATCTTCACCGGCATGCCACCTGACCTGAGCTCATTTACGGCCTCAATGAACCCTTTTACCGGGTATGCCTGTGAAAGTGTGCCCACATATGTTACGGTAAATTTCCCGGGGAGGCCTGGCACAATACCCTCAAAATCCTCCTCGTCAAACCCGTTCGGCAGCACATGGATCTTCTTTTCGATATTTTCAGCCTTACCGGCGAGTATCGAAGCCAGGTTCTGACCTACTGTTATCACAGTGTCAGCCCTGGTCAGCACATTCCTCTCCATCTGTCTGTCGAGCATCCTTGCAGGAAACGAGGGCTTGAACATGTCATAATAATATATGTCCGTCCAGGGGTCTCTCATGTCTGCCACCCAGTTGATATGAGGGAACCGGCGTTTAAGCCTTAGTCCGATCAGCTGTGTCGAGTGCGGGGGGCTGGTGGTTATCACATGGGTGATGGTTTCGGCTTTTATCAGCTCGCAGGCCTTCCGGAAGGCGTACCCGTTCCATCCTCTGCGGGGGTCGGGAATAAAGAAGTTCCCGCGGATGAAGCGGCTGATTTTGCTCCTCAGCCCTTTTTCATTGCCTGAGGCAAAGCCGGCGTGGGGTATTTTCGACTGGTCTTTGTTATAGAGGGCGAAATAATTCATCGCCTTAGTCCTGTGTACCTCAACGTCAAGTGGTATCTCGCCGTAGAGTGACAGATCCCTGAAGGGATAGGCAGCATATTCCGGTTTCACGGTGAGTACAACAGGCAACCATCCGGATGAAGGAAGATATTTGGTGAATTTGAGCCAGCGCTGCACTCCCGCGCCGCCGCTGGGAGGCCAGTAGTAGGTTATAATCAGAACCTTTTCCGGCCTGGATCTCATTTCAGAGTTTTTTTAGCTGCTCCTGCATGCTGACCTTATCAGCAATGATCGATCGCAGCTGTGCAACCGGGACACGCTCCTGAAGCATCGAGTCGCGATACCTGATGGTCACGGTGCTGTCCTCCATGGTCTGGTAATCGATTGTAATGCAATAGGGGGTTCCTATGGCATCCTGCCTTCGGTAGCGTTTCCCGATCGAATCCTTCTCGTCATACTGGCAGTTGAAGTCGAATTTGAGGTCGTTGATTATCTTACGTGAGATATCGGGCAGCCCCTCTTTCCTTACCAGCGGTAAAACTGCCAGCTTCACAGGGGCAAGAACTGAGGGCAGTCTGAGAACGACCCTGCTATCAGGCACGCCATCCTCTTTAGTGAGGTCCTCTTCATAGAATGATGCTGCGATCACCTGGAGGAACATTCGGTCAACACCGATAGATGTCTCAATCACATAGGGAATATATGATTCATTCTTTTCCGGGTCGAAGTACTGCATCTTCTTCCCGCTGTACTCCTGGTGCTGTTTAAGGTCGAAATCGGTTCTTGAGTGGATCCCCTCCACCTCCTTGAAGCCAAAGGGGAATTTGTACTCAATGTCAGCGGCTGCGTTGGCATAATGGGCCAGCTTGTCATGATCATGGAAACGGTAGTTGGCATCACCGAAGCCGAGAGCACGGTGCCACTTCATCCTGGCCTCCTTCCACTGGCTGAACCATTCAAGCTCGGTGCCGGGCCTGACAAAGAACTGCATCTCCATCTGTTCGAACTCGCGCATACGGAAGATGAACTGGCGTGCAACGATCTCGTTCCTGAAGGCTTTGCCTATCTGGGCTATGCCGAAGGGAAGTTTCATGCGCCCGGTCTTCTGAACGTTAAGGAAATTAACGAAGATACCCTGTGCCGTTTCGGGACGCAGGTAGATCTTCATGGCGCCGTCAGAGGTTGATCCTATCTCCGTGGCGAACATCAGGTTAAACTGCCTGACATCAGTCCAGTTTTTGGTCCCTGAGACAGGGCATACGATCTCATTATCGATAATAATCTGTTTTAGTTCTGCCAGGTCAGGGCCTGCCATGGCCTCAACGAATCTTTTATGCAGCAGGTCATACTTCTCCCTGGTCTCAACCACCCGGGGATTTGTTGACCTGTACAATGCCTCATCAAACTTCTCCCCGAAACGGACTCTGGCCTTCTCAATCTCCTTCTCTATTTTCTCATCCAGTTTTTCAAGCTGGTCCTCTATCAGGACATCGGCACGGTATCTCTTCTTGCTGTCCTTGTTGTCTATAAGGGGGTCATTGAAGGCATCAACATGGCCTGATGCTTTCCAGATTGTCGGATGCATGAATATTGCGGAATCAATGCCGACAATATTGTCATGCAGCAGGACCATGCTGTCCCACCAGTATTTCTTGATATTGTTTTTCAGTTCAACACCGTACTGGCCGTAATCATATACTGCACCCAGTCCGTCATAAATTTCGCTTGACTGGAATACATAACCGTACTCCTTGCAGTGTGCGACGAGTTTCTTAAAGATATCTTCCTGAGCCATTTTTTTTTAGGTTCTGCCTGCTAACCGGGCAAAAGTATATTAAAATCCGCGGTTTTACAATCCGCAAAAATGTGTGGAATCAATTTGTATCTTTACTTTTCGTTTCTGAAAATGGATGTATGGAAGTTCGGTGTGATTTTCTTGTTATTGGATCAGGTATCGCTGGTCTTTCATTCGCGCTAAAGGTTGCTGATACCGGCAAAGTATGCATAATTACCAAAGCCAGTATGGAGGACTGCAGTACCAATTATGCCCAGGGCGGCATAGCTGCAGTGATGTATGAGCCTGATAACTTTGAAAAACATGTCCGTGACACTATGATAGCCGGAGCCGGCTACTGCAATGAAGAGGTTGTCAGAATGGTGGTGAGCGAGGCTCCCGAACGTATCAGGGAGCTTATTGAGATGGGAGTGGACTTTGACAAGAATCCTGACGGGAAGCTTGACATGGCGATGGAGGGAGGCCATACCGAGCACAGGATTCTTCATCACAAGGACTCCACCGGTCAGGAAATTGAGAGAGTGTTGATAGAAAAGGTGAGGGAGCATAAGAATGTTGCCATCTATGAAGATCACTTTGCGATTGACCTCCTCACACAGCATAACCTGGGGGAATATGTGACCAGGGAATGGAAAAACATAGAGTGCTACGGTGCTTATGTGGCTGATCTCAGCACAAGCAAGGTCAAGACATTTCTGGCTAAGGTGACTGTCCTGGCAACCGGAGGATGCGGGAATATATACCTCACAACAACCAATCCCGTTGTTGCCACCGGAGACGGCGTGGCCATGGTGCACAGGGCCAATGGGATGATTGAGAACATGGAGTTTATCCAGTTCCACCCCACTTCACTCTATGACCCCAACACAAGACCCTCATTCCTTATAACTGAGGCTCTGAGAGGTTTCGGGGCTGAGCTGCGCAACAGCGCCGGCGAAAAATTCATGCCGAAATATCACGTGCGGGGCTCGCTTGCCCCGCGTGATGTTGTAGCCAGGGCCATAGACAATGAGATGAAGCTGAGGGGGGAAGATTTTGTATGGCTCGACTGCACCCTTCTTGACAGTGAGGAGCTGAAATCACATTTCCCGCACATTCATGAAAAGTGTATGTCGGTTGGGATTGATATAACAAAGGATATGATACCTGTTGTTCCTGCAGCCCACTACTCATGCGGAGGGGTAAGGGTGAACAAGGATGGAAGAAGCTCGATAGACCGGCTTTACGCGATAGGAGAAGTATCATCTACAGGCCTTCACGGCGCCAACAGGCTGGCATCCAACTCACTCATCGAAGCCGCTGTATATTCCCACCGGGCTGCGGAAGATGCTTCGGCGCGCATAACAGGCCTCACGTATCAGGAGAAAGATACCCTTGTGGAACTATCACGGGACCACCCATCTCGAGGAGATGATCCTTGTGACGCAGAACTACAGGGAAATGCAAATGATCATGAGTAATTATGTAGGGATAGTCAGGTCGGACCTCAGGCTGGCAAGGGCAAAGGCAAGGCTCGAAATCATCTACCAGGAGACGGAGGATCTTTACCGCAGGTCAACCCTTTCGCGGCAGCTGATTGAACTGCGTAACCTGATAGCGGCAGGCTACCTCGTAATAAAAATGGCACAGAACAGACAGGAGAGCCTGGGATTGCATTATTCCATTGACTACCCCGCAAGACCCGGTTCAGAATTTTAAGTATGACAACTATATGGAAACCAATGGAATAACCGATGCCACCGTTGTCACGGGTGAGACTCCATTTCTAACCGCTCCCTTCAGGGGTAAAAACGCATTCTGGAGGTATTTCCTCGGCGGGGTGGTACCTTTTATCGTCTCTAATATTATAGGGGCTATTCCGCTTGCCGTAGTAATGGTCAGTTACACTCTTGATGGTTCACCTTTACCCCAGAAAGGAGGTATGCCTGATTTTGAACTGATGGGCATTGATCTCAATATTGGGTTTGCCCTAATGCTCTTTCCTTTTATTCTTGGCTTTTTGACGATTGTATGGCTGATAAAACCATTGCATAACCGCAGTTTTGGCACGGTGATCAACGGAGGCAGGAAGGTGCGCTGGGGCAGGATGATGTTCTCCGCATTTGTCTGGATTGCCATGTCAGCCGCATGGCTCTTTTACTCAGTCAGAACGGACCCAGGTAATTTCAGCCTTAACAATACCTCAGACACATTGCTGATCCTGGCCGCCCTGTCAGTGCTGCTTATACCTTTCCAGGCGGCATTTGAGGAGATACTGTTCAGGGGATATCTTATGCAGGGCTTTGCCGTGCTGGCGCGCAACAGATGGGTGCCTCTGCTAACTACCTCGCTTCTTTTCGGGCTGATGCATGCGCTTAATCCCGAAGTAAAGGAATATGGGTTTATAACTATGATTCCGCAGTATGTCTTCTTCGGTCTGGTGTTTGCCGTTCTCACATTGCTCGATGACGGAATAGAGCTGGCTATCGGTGCCCACACCGCCAACAATGCCTTTCTGTCAGTGTTCGTGACACATAAGGATTCGGCGTTGCAGACACCGGCTATGTATGAGCAGATAGAGATCTATCCCTGGCAGGATTTCGCCGGGCTCGTGGCCATGTCGGTGGTGTTTGTCATTATCATGGCCGTTGTTTACAGGTGGAAGGATATCCGAATGCTCTATGCGAAGATAACCTTGTCAGATGTTGTAGATGCCGGTTAGGTCATTGCTTCTGCAACCTCCCCACTTCTCACTTATCTCGCTAAGTATCTCCTTAATTTCCTCAACGTCAAGGGATGTCAGTAGCCTGAGCCTGGTTTCTTTAAAACCCGGCAGGCCCTTGAAGTAGTTTGAAAAATGCCGCCGCATCTCAAGTATCGAGGTCTTGCCCTCCTTGTGTTCCAGAGACTTGTCAAGATGCAGGAGGGCAAGGTCCGCCTTCTCCCCGACGGTCGGTTCAGGGAGGAGCTCGCCAGTTTCAAGATAGTGCCGTATCTCTCTGAATATCCAGGGTCTGCCAAAGGTTGCCCTTCCTATCATAATACCGTCAACGCCATATGTATCAAACATCAGTTTGGCTCTCTCCGGTCCGTTGACATCCCCGTTGCCGATAATGGGTATTTTGATGCGGGGGTTGTTTTTAACCTCACCGATGAGGCTCCAGTCTGCCTCACCGCGATACATCTGGGCCCTGGTGCGGCCATGAATGGTCAGTCCGGCGATGCCTGTATCCTGCAGCTGTTCAGCCACATCAACAATAATTTTACTGCTGTCATCCCACCCCAGCCTGGTTTTTACAGTGACCGGAATTTTGACGGCTTTAACAATTGCCGTTGTCATCTCAATCATCAGAGGGATATTCTGAAGCATGCCGGCGCCGGCGCCGCGGGAGGCGATCTTCCTCACAGGGCATCCGAAGTTCAGGTCAATGAGGTCAGGCTGAGCCTCCTCGGCCCTGAGGGCGGCATCAACCATTGAGTCAATGATATGGCCATAAAGCTGGATCCCTATCGGCCGTTCATAATCAAACAGGTCAAGCTTCTTTACACTGCTCTTCCCATCCCTGATCAGTCCGTCAGAGGAGATAAACTCAGTATACATGAAATCGGCTCCGAACATCTTGCAGATGTACCTGAATGAGGGGTCAGTGATATCCTCCATGGGAGCAAGAAAGAGAGGATGCCCCCTGAGTATGGTATTTCCGAGTTTCAATGGGTGATTATTTATTGTCCTGGTCCACCTCGAATAGGGTAGGTGAGTGATCCTGCCTGGTAGTCTCGTTCCGGCGGAAGACATAGACCAGTCCGTACTTTTCGGCACTGGTCCGTTTTTCCTCTTCGGACATTGATGCAAAGCTTGTTTCTATCTCATTCCATAGCAAAGCGATAAGTTCATCGGCCTCATTGCGCATGTCCGAGGTCCGGTTCACGCACTCGGATGCCCTGCGGTTTATGGTCTTGTAATGGTTACGGGTCTCCAGAAACTTTTCATACCGTACCTTGACCACGGCGATAGAGGGGTTTGTGACAGGAGGGCTGCCTTTCCTTATTCTGTATTCTTCACCGTCAATGATCCGTTTTCCCCATGCGACAAGCTCATTCTCGGTTGTGAGAGAGGGGAGGGAGGAATCATCCGAGGCTATCCCGTACATTGATCTTGTTTCCTGGGGGAGCTCGCCTCTGGCAATGGCCATATTCATTACCTTCAGGAAATGTGTAATATATAATCTTGCTTTACGTGCGGTATCCTGGTTTGACTTGCTCTTTTCACCCTGGTTGACAAGAGTCTGCCGCTGATGGCTGATGGCATTTTCAAAGACCGGAAGGAATCCCTGGATCTTGACAAGCGTCTTCATTGAAAAGGCAAGCCTGAAGGGCGGGATATCCTTGCTCATTTCAACGGCTTTCTTTAGTGCTCTCAGACGGGCTGAATCAGTGTTGGGCAGGCGGCGATAGGGCATAAGACTAATCTGTTACTGATCTGTGGTATGCGAATATACACTCTTATCGAAACATAGCAATACCCTTCGCAATTAAAATTTACTGATATCCTGAAAAATATCAACAGCTCTTGTTACATTAGCGTGGTGTTACAAAAACAATGAAATATGTTTCCAAAAGAAGTTTACATTAATCGCCGCAACAGGCTGAGATCTCTTGTGAGTAATGGCATAGCCCTTTTTACGGGTAATGTCGAGGCCCCGATGAACTATCCTGACAATACATACCATTGGAGGCAGGACAGTGATTTCCTCTATTTTTTTGGTATTGATCTGCCCGGGTTGACCGGTATGATTGATTTCAACTCGGGTGAGGATTGCATCTTCGGCAATGATTTCGATGTTGAGGATATTGTCTGGATGGGGCCGCAGCCGTTTATCAAGGACCTGGCCGCCAGTGTGGGAGTGGAGCATCATCTGCCTGTGTCGAAGCTGGACGACTATATTAATCAGGCTCTTTCAGGAGGAAGGCCGGTACATTTCCTGCCGCCGTACAGGGCCGAAACCAAGATGGCTCTTGGGGCGCTGCTTCGCGAGAACCCATGCCAGATGCGTACGAAAGCATCAGAGAGCCTGATCAGGGCCGTTGTTTCCCTCCGGTCGATAAAGGAGGATGTGGAGATTGAGGAGATCGATAAAGCGGCAGACATAGCCTGCGAGATGCAGACCATGGCCATGCGCATGTGCAAGCCGGGGGTGAGGGAGCAGGAGATATTCGGAACCATTGAGGGGATAGCATGGGCTAAAGGGGGCGGGCCGTCATTCCCCATAATCCTGAGCATCAACGGTCAGACGCTTCACAATCACAGACATGATAACATCCTCAGGGAAGGGAGGATGATGGTCTCCGACTGTGGTGCTGAGTCAAACATGCATTATGCTTCAGATCTGACGCGTACAACACCCGTCGGAGGAATCTTCAGCCAGCGCCAGAGGGAGATTTATGAGATAGTCCTTAAAGCCAATGTTGAATCAATAAAAAGAGCCGGGCCGGGTATTTCAAACCGTGACCTTCACCTCGGCGCCTGCGAAATCATTGCTGCCGGGCTGAAGGAGCTGGGGCTGATGAAAGGCGATACGGCAGGGGCTGTTGCCGCCGGTGCACATGCTCTCTTCATGCCTCACGGGCTGGGTCACATGATGGGCCTTGACGTGCATGACATGGAGAGCCTGGGAGAGAACTATGTGGGTTATAATGAGGAAGTGAAGCGCAGCACCCAGTTCGGTTTAAAGTCATTGCGCTTTGCACTGCCTTACAAACCGGGTCATGTCTTCACCGTGGAGCCGGGAATATATTTTATCCCTGAGCTTGTTGCCAAGTGGAAGTCTGAGGGTAAGCACAGCAGCTTCATCAATTATGACAGGGTGGAGACATACCTTGACTTTGGCGGCATAAGAATCGAGGATGACGTATTGATAACACCTGAGGGATCAAGGATGCTGGGCAAGACAGCGCCCAAGACCGTTGCTGAGATTGAGGCTACCTGCCTGTAGACAGTGTGAGGCAGACAAGAATAAATGACAGCGGCGGCCGGTAAGGCCGCCGCTTATTTTTCAGAACGCCCTGCAGTATTCCCAGGGCAGGCGTGAGATGTTCAGCAGTCTGACCTGATCAGAACGCCTTGTAGTATTCCCTGTTCAGGCGTGCGATGTTGAACAGTTTGATCTGCTTGGGGCACTGTGCTTCGCAAGCCCCGGTGTTTGAGCAGCTGCCAAAACCCTGGCTGTCCATCTCTGCTATCATTGCCCTTACTCTCTCTTTGGCCTCGGGCCTGCCCTGGGGCAGAAGGGCGTACTGAGAGATCTTGGCTGAAACGAACAGCATGGCGGAGGCGTTTTTGCATGCGGCCACGCAGGCACCGCACCCAATGCAGATGGCTGAGTCAAAGGCCTCGTCACTGCACTTTTTCCGTACAAGCAGGGAGTTGGCTTCTGCAGCAGCTCCCGCCGTTACAGATATGAAACCTCCGGCCACCTGTATCTTGTCCATCGCGCTGCGGTCAACTATCAGGTCCTTGATTACCGGGAAGGGTTTGGCCCTCCACGGTTCAATCACAATTGTCTCTCCGTCTCTGAAGTACCGCATGGAAAGATGGCATGTAGTCAGTCCCGGAACAGGTCCGTGAGGATAGCCGTTGATGTACATCCCGCAACTGCCGCAGATCCCTTCCCGGCAATCGTGGTCAAATGCAACAGGCTCCCTTCCCTGCTCAACAATCCTGGTGTTGAGCAGGTCAAGCATCTCCAAAAATGACATGTCAGGGGAGACGCCCTCAAGATCGTATGATGCAAAGGAACCTTTTGCCTTTGCATTCTTCTGTCTCCATATCTTAAGTCTGATTTTCATATCTGACAAAATTTGAATGGGTTATTTATAACTCCTCTCCTTGAGTTCCACGAACTCGAATTTCAAGTGTTCCTTATTGAGTATGGGCTCATCCTCACCGTTGTATTCCCAGGCGGCGACGTATGAATACTCCGCATCATTTCTTCTGGCTTCACCATCCGGTGTCTGGCTTTCTTCTCGGAAATGGGCGCCGCATGATTCCTTCCTGTTGAGCGCATCCGTGATCATCAGTCGCGCCAGCTCGAGGAAGTCTGCCACACGACCGGCTCTTTCAAGCTGCTGGTTGAGGTCGTCTCCTTCACCCGGCACAAGCAGGTCACTCCAGAACTCACTTCTCAGTTCCCTGACCATCTCCAGCGCCTTCTTCAACCCCTCCTCATTGCGGGTCATACCGCAGTAGTCCCACATTATTTTCCCTAGACGCTTGTGAAAGCTTGCCGCTGTCTGCTTTCCTCTTATTGAGAGAAGCATTTCAATTCTCTCCCTGGACTCTTTTTCGGCCGATTCGAATTCCGGTGTGTTTGTCTGCACCCTGGGTGTCCTGATCTCCCCCGAAAGGTAGCTGCTGATTGTGACCGGAAGGATGAAGTATCCGTCTCCTGCGGCCTGCATCAGCGAGCTGGCTCCCAGCCTGTTGGCGCCATGGTCGGAGAAGTTCGCCTCGCCTATGGCAAACAGGCCCGGGATAGTCGTCATCAGCTCATAATCGACCCATAGCCCTCCCATGGTATAGTGGCCGGCAGGGTATATCTGCATGGGCTCTTCATAGGGATTCATACCGGTGATGGCCGTGTACATTTCAAACAGGTTGCCGTACTTGTTTTCTATGGCTTTTTTCCCCTGTTTCTTTATGGCGTCACGGAAGTCGAGGTTGACGGCCAGTCCGGTCTTGCCTACGCCGTATCCCGCATCGCATCTCTCCTTGGCAGCTCTTGAAGCCACGTCACGTGGCACCAGGTTACCGAATGCCGGGTAGCGCCTCTCAAGATAGTAGTCGCGGTCTTCCTCCGGTATCTCATTTGCCGGCCTGGTCTCACCCTTGTTTCTGGGCACCCAGATACGTCCGTCATTGCGGAGCGACTCCGACATGAGGGTGAGTTTGCTCTGGAACTCGTTCAGCTGAGGTATGCTTGTAGGGTGTATCTGCACGAAGCTTGGATTGGCGAAAGCGGCTCCCTTTTTATGGGCTTTCCACGCCGCCGAGGCATTGCTGTTGACGGCGAGTGTAGAAAGATAATAGACGGTGCCGTACCCGCCGGTGGCAAGCACGACGGCATGAGCCGAGTGTCTTTCAATCTCACCGGTGATGAGGTTACGGGCAATTATCCCGCGCGCCTTTCCGTCAATGATGACGAGATCAAGCATATCTCTCCGCGGGTACATCGTCACTGTTCCAGCCCTGATCTGCCTGTTGAGCGATGAATATGCACCAAGGAGGCATTGCTGGCCTGTCTGGCCCTTGGCGTAAAATGTTCGCGACACCTGAACTCCGCCGAAGGACCGTGTGTCAAGTGTTCCACCGTATTCACGGGCAAACGGTACACCAAGAGCGGTATAATGGTCAATGACCTGGTTGCTGACTTCGGCAATCCGGTATACGTTCGCCTCCCGTGCGCGGAAATCGCCTCCCTTGATCATGTCATAGAAGAGACGATAAACGTTGTCACCGTCGTTCTTGTAGTTCTTTGCCGCATTGATTCCTCCCTGGGCAGCAACAGAGTGCGCCCTGCGGGGTGAGTCCTGGTAACAGAAAACCTTGACATTATAACCCAGTTCTCCGAGTGATGAGGCTGCGCCGGCACCGGAGAGACCCGTGCCAATGATGATGATATCAAGCTTCTTCTTGTTCGCGGGGTTGACAAGCTTTGATACTGATTTGTACCTGGTCCATTTCTCTTCAAGCGGACCCTCGGGTATCTTTGCATTCAGAGTTATCATGATGTTTCGTTTCTTCGGGTTATTTGAAAAGCCAGATGACAAGCGGGATAATGGCAAACCCAACAGGCAGCACTATCGCATATATGAGTGAAACGGCCTTAATGACAGGGGTCCAGAACACGTTTGCCAGGCCGAGGGTCTGGAAGGCCGACTGCAGGGCATGGTAGAGGTGAAAGCCCAGCACCAGGAAGCAGACCCAGTAGAATATGACATAGCCGGGAATGGCAAAAAGCTGCCATGCAACCGAATAGAAGTTTTCCGGATCACCCTCCACAATCCCCAGCTTGATGAAATAGAAATTGAAGAAATGGATGACCAGAAAGATAAGTACGGCTCCACCGGTCCAGATCATGAATCTCGAAAAGGCGGAGGTGTCCGATTTGTTCCTGACGGCATATTGTGACCGGCCTCGAGAGCCAGTTCTGCAACTGGAGTATTACCCCGTAGGCAATATGCACCACGATTGCCAGTACCAGTAAGTATCTCCACTACCTTCACCAGGGGGAAGGTTGCCATGAAGTGGGCGGCATTGTTGAAGGGTTCCGGGTCACTCTTGAGAAGCATCAGGTTGATGCCCAGGTGAACCGGAAGGAACAGCAGCAGGAACAAACCGGCCAGCGCCATCACAAATTTCTTTGAGATGGCCGAGAAAAGGATTTTGTTCATTGGTGTTGTGCTTTTGAGTTCGGGGTTTTTGCAAGATCAGAGAAAAGTCTTTTCTTCCTCGTAAATTTAAAAAGTTTTTATCCTTAAACAAATGATCAATGAGCTTGAATATTCAATTTGAAGGAATAAAGGTCTCATACCGTGTAACCGGCAAGGGTAAGACTCTTGTGCTGCTGCATGGTTATCTTGAGACGGGGGATGTATGGCAGCCTTTTGCAGATATGCTTTCTGAAGAGTTTCGGATTGTCACGGTCGATCTGCCCGGTCACGGGGATTCGGAGGTGAAGGGTCAGGTTCACTCAATGGAGTTCCTTGCCAGGGCTGTCAGGGCGGTGATGTCAGACGCAGGTGAAAACAGGGTTTTGATGATCGGACACTCACTCGGGGGCTATGTCACCCTGGCTTTTGCTGAGTTGTTTCCTGAGCTGCTTTCCGGATTTGTTCTGTTCGCCTCCCATCCGCATGCTGATTCTACTGAGGCTGTGGCAAAGCGAAACCGTGAGATTGCCGTTGTTAAGGCCGGAAAGAAGAACATCATGTACCCCGGTAATATTTCAATGATGTTCGCGGAGAAGAACCTGCGATCGATGTCTGCCGAGCTAAGGAGATCGAAAATGATAGCCTCCCGCATACCCGGAGAAGGGATAATTGCCATGCTGAACGGTATGATAGCGCGACCTTCAAGACAGGCTCTTGTGGAAAGCGGAGCCGTCCCCCTGCTCTGGCTTCTGGGCAGACACGATCTTTATTTCAGTCCTGAAAAGGCAATACGTGATACCAGGCTGCCGGATAACGCGGAGGTGGAAATCCTTGAGAATTCCGGGCATCTCGGATTCATTGAGGAGAAGGAGAGGTCACGAGAGCTGGTCACTGGCTTTGCCCGGAAGCTTGACTGGCAGATGACCGACCCGTGTGACCCGGACAGCATCGATGACCGACCGTGGCAGATCCCGGATAAACGGCTGGCTGAGGTGAACGGATAGGCTCCCGGAAGCTAGAGAGACCTGGCTATGGTCAGATGTTCTCCAAATATTTCAGGGCATCAAGAAGGGTTTTGTCAATCTCTTGCCATAAAGGATAGAAACCCTTGTTATCCAATATATTACGGGCTATGTATGCCTTCAGCTGAACATAAATGATATTTTCCGAAACAGCAAGCTGCTGCCGGTTGGCGGAGACGCCGTTCTGGTCTGCAAACCTGACGAATTTCGAGATAAGTTCCTGGCTTGAAAGCCAATTATCGAGGGAGGGAAGGTCATTATACTTTTTGAGAATTTCCCGGTTGTCCTCGGTGTACTTGAGGGCATAGCGGTAGAGCATTCCGGAATTTCTTATGGCCATGAAATAATCTGATACACCCGTTGTATCCATGGGGATGAAGATGTCAGGCATAATTCCCCCTCCGCCGTACACAGTTTTCCCTCCGGGAGTGGTGAACTTGAGTGAATCGTCCATCCTTATTGAATCCGCTTCTTCGAACTCACCGTGCATGAGTCTGTTACCGAGGTCTTCATAATATTTGTCGACTCCCTCGTCGTAGGGTTTCTGTATAGAGCGACCAGTGGGGGTGTAGTACCTGGCGATGGTAAGCCGCATGCCCGAGCCGTCGCGGAACATTACAGGTTCCTGCACAAGGCCCTTGCCGAATGAGCGGCGTCCGATAATGGTTCCCCGGTCATTATCCTGTATGGCTCCGGCGAGAATCTCACTGGCTGAAGCGCTCCACTCGTCTATCAGAACAACCAGCTCTCCCTTTTCAAAATCGCCCTTTGAAGTAGCCTTAATATCCTGCCTCGGGGTTGATTTGCCCATTGTAAAGACTATCAGTTTCCCTTCAGGGAGGAGCTCATCGGCAATCATTGTGGCGGCATCCATTACACCGCCGGAGTTGCCCCTCAGATCGAGGATGAGTTTCTTCATACCCTCCTCCTTCAGCTCGCGCAGGCCTTGCCTAAATTCGTCATGTGTTGTGAGGGCGAAGTTGGAGATCTTTATATACCCCACTTCATCAGACATCATGTATGAGACGTCAACGCTGTAGATAGGTATCTTGTCACGTGTTATGGTGAAGGGCAGCAGCGTGTCTGTTCCCTTGCGTTCAATCTTAAGATTTACTTTGGTACCGCGCGGTCCCTTGAGCATCTTGACAATATTCTCATCAGGGGTTGATCTGCCGGCTATAAGCGAGTCATTGACAAAGATTATCTTGTCTCCGGCGAGGATGCCGGCTTTTTCCGATGGTCCGCCGGAAATGGTGCTTATTATCAGGACCGTGTCAGTAAGCATGTTGAATGATACTCCTATGCCTTCAAAGTTGCCCTGCAGGGGCTCGTTGGCCTGCGCCAGGTCAGTTGCCGGGATATAGACCGAATGCGGGTCGAGTTTACGAAGCATCACCGGGATGGCCTCATCAATAAGTGCATCACGGTTAACCGTGTCAACATAATCAGACTCAATGATGTCAAGGACACGGCTCAGCTTGTCATTTGAAGGGGGGAAGTTGGTATATAATCCTGTCTGTGGATGAGGCATATAAAAACCTATGAGTATGCCTACGGCAATTGCCATTCCGATAATAAGCGGAAGATATGCTCTGTTATATTTCATTTTTCTTTTCTCCGAGGTCTATGTAAACAAGCTCTATGCCTGAGCGTTTGAGAAGCTCAATGCCGTCAAGGTTGCGGTACTGGTTGCTGTAAACGACGCGTCTGATGCCCGACTGTATGATCAGCTTTGCACACTCCATGCACGGAGAGTCAGTGATGTACAGGGTTGCGTTATCGCTTGAGTTGTTTGATCTTGCTACCTTGGTGATGGCGTTGGCTTCCGCATGTAAAACGTACGGTTTGGTCACATTATTCTCATCCTCGCAAACATTTTCAAATCCTGCCGGGGTTCCGTTATACCCGTCAGAAATGATCATTTTGTCCTTGACGATCAGCGCTCCCACCTTTCTCCTTATACAATACGAGTTCTCAGACCATATGGCTGCCATGCGGAGGTAGCGCTTGTCGAACTGTGTCTGCTTCTCCCCGTATGGGCGAATGGAATCTTTTTTTGTCATCATTTTTTATTCGTCCGCAAACTTAAGCGTTTTTATTCTAAGTTATATGTATATCTCCCCTTTAAGATAGAGAGTTGCAGTGCCTGCTATCATGGTGCGGTCACTCCCGAGAGTGCACTCCAGCAATCCTCCCCTGGCTGACAGCTGTCTGGCCGTCATTTTCTTTTTACCCAGACGGACTGACCAGAACGGGGTCAGTGTGGTATGGGCTGAACCGGTGACCGGATCTTCATCAATCCCTGCCTGTGGTGCAAAGAACCTTGAAACGAAATCAACATCTGACCCTGGAGCTGTCACTATTACGCCGCGTCCGTCAGCCGTTGAAAGCTTCCTGAAATCGGGGTTCATTTCGAGTATGTCTGTTTCGGTGCCGAAGAGCAGCAGGTAGTCGCTTCTTCCCATGAAACTTTCCAGTGGGACCTTCCCTATGCTCTCCCTTATAAGGTCCGGAACAGCGCATTCGCGAAGATTGTCAGTCGGGAAGTCAAGCTCCAGCAACTCACCTTTCTTACGAACGGTAAGGGTTCCCATGGTCCGGGAACGGAAAACCACCTCCCTGCTCTCCGGTTCAAGTATATTCAGCACAACATATGCTGAGGCGAGGGTGGCGTGGCCGCAGAGGTCCACCTCCGTGACCGGCGTGAACCACCTGATCAGCCATTCACCATTTCCGCGGGTGATGAATGCCGTCTCGGCAAGGTTGTTCTCCATGGCGATATGCTGCATCGTCTCTTCACCGACCGGATCAGTCAGAACGCACACGGCGGCCGGGTTTCCCGTGAATGGCCCCCTGGTGAATGCATCAACATGGTAAATGGGTATGGTTTTCATTTCGCAAAAGTGTGGTCTATGGCTCAAAGTTATTAATGTTTATCCGTAATGATAACAACGAAAGGCTGCAAGTGTTATATCTTAGTGTTATGATTGAGATCCCCGACACAGGCAAAGGCACTTCGATCATCAGGCTTACGCCGGCCCGGTGCAACATTTATGCTGTAACACGGAACAACAGGACGATACTGATTGATACAGGCATCTCGTTTGACAGAAGCAGGATAGAGCATGCCCTCTCGAGGAGGGGTTTTGCTCCGGAAGCGGTTGTGCTCACTCACACCCATTTTGATCATGCCGGAAATGCGGCCTGGCTGGCGCGTGAATATGGCGCGGAGGTTGTTGTGCAGCAGGCTGAGAGTGAGGCGCTGGCTGCCGGCGAGACTCCGATCCCCGAAGGAACATATGCGGTGACAAGGGGGATCGTTGAAATAGGCAGGAGGATGGCCCCGGCATTCAAATATGAGCCGTGCAAGGCTGATCATAGTTTTGATGATATTTTTGACCTGAACCGCTTTGGCATCAACGGGTATATTATCCATACTCCTGGACACTCTCCGGGAGGAGCAACGGTGGTTATTGACGATTTTGCAGCCATCTCAGGGGATTCAATAATAGGCACCACTCCAGGCAAACCATTTCCGCCCTTTGCCGATGATGTCGAGCTGCTGATCACGAGCTGGGGAAAGATCATTGATACCGGATGTGACATCTTCCTTCCCGGCCACGGCAAGCCGGTCAGCAGGGAGGAACTGGTCAGGGATTACGAGAAGGAGGGTCGCGAAGAACTTCAGATGACGAAGGCAGGGGGATGGCCTTCTTATCACATAACAAGTATCTTAACCTGGTCGCTGACCATATCATCACGGTCAGGTCATTTTCCCCTTTGCTTGAGATACTTGAGACATGAAATTTTGTTACCTGATTGACTTGAGACATTACATTTCATATATTTACTATTACTATTAGAGAATCAGGCATGATACCTATGCCCTGTGTAAAAACCTAATGTAAACAAGTACTATGACCACTGATTTCTTCAATCTGAACAATCCGGCATTCTGGGGCATAATTGAAAGGTTCGGAATGAACCTGTTCTTTCTGTTCCTTCTGTTAAGAGTTGTCTATTACAGGTTCTCAAGAAAGGCGAATTACCTGTTTGGATTTTTCCTGATGGGGATCGTTATCTTCTTTATCGGAGCCATGTTGAAAATTGTGGCCATGGAATTTCAGATGGCCATAGGATTATTTGCAATCTTCACTATCCTTAATCTCAGGACAATAAGTTTTGATGTAAAGAATATGGCATATCTTTTTGCGGTTATTGCCATTTCTGTACTGAACGCACTTGATATGAAGGGGAAATTTCCTTTGCTGGGAGTTATGATATTCAATTTACTAATTATAGCCTCCGCGTTTATTCTTGAGTATCTTCTTACAAAGAAAGACAAGTACAGCACTCACCCTATAATGTATGATAACCTGGAGATGCTGAAGCCTCAGAAAAAAGAGGAGCTGATCGCCAATGTAGCCGAGATGACCGGCCTCGATGTAAAAAAAGTTAGGATCCGCAGGGTTAACTATAAGGAGAGGATTGCCGTACTGGATATTTATTATGAGACCTGATTATTTGAAATCTTTACATTCTGCAAGGAAGATGCTAATCAGGTTGTCAAGACTTCTTGGTTTTTCCAGCTGATCAAAGAACTGATCCATAAAAACAATAATATCCTTTTTCGCCATATTGCTGAGGTACGGAAAAGAATTGACTACCGAATAGAACTCTTCCTTCTTCTCCAGAAAGGTCATAAGGTCACTGCGATATTCCTCCCTGGTACGGCAGATACCTGAAAACAGGCGCTCACGGTTTGTTGTTATCACCATACCGGGTGGAGGGATGGCATAATCGGCATTTACCACTCCGGTCAGATCAAAATCGAACGGAATTGGTATCCCCTGACCGGCCCCGGCAAGATCAGATGATGTAAAAACAGAGATATTATGCTGGCCCGGAACGGACCAGTCCCAGTTGGATACCATATAATTGAAGATCGCAAGCCGGTCTATCATTGAGGGATACATGTGTCTTTGCGACAGGGCTTCTGATTTGACCTCAATCATTTTTAGTCTGCTTTCCAGAAGCTCTTCCGGTTCGAGGAGTATCCCATACTGGGTAGCCGGTTTCCTTTTCTCTCTCCGAGTCAAGTAAGTTCAGTCTGACTAACCTGACCCTGAAACAGGTATCAGTAAGAACGCTGTAAAGCTTATAAACGAGGTATTCCTTAATGACATAGTTTTCATAAGAGGGTCCTGACTGGCATTGGTTGACCAGTTTTATTTTCTTAATCCTTCCGGAGTCGGACACTTCATAGAGAGGTTTCTTAAACGTTATTCGTGCCGGCGGGTATCTGCATCTCTCGTATCGTGACTGGCCCCGGTATTTAACCGTAACCTTACTTTCCAGAGAGTCGGTCTGACTGAAATGCATGGTCAGTATACCGTCAAGAGACTGGTTTCTGTCGGCCTTTTTAAGGAAACTGGAAACATCAAATAGCAGTGATACCTCAAGGATATCGTCATCTTCAAACAGCGACAAATATCTCCTTGGAGACTCCTGATCCTGGGGTTCCTTGTCAGTAGTATCTATCTGGCCATAAGTCATCATGACTGACAGTACCATCATATTCAGGATGCCAAGTATCCGATACCGGCATAACTGGTTTGGTCTAAGCTCCGACTGCGCGTTCATTTTGGTGTGTATTTGAATAACAATATTGTAGGGGGATTAGTTCTCCCTTCATTGGATATCAGCATATCCCCATTGTCGTGGAATGAAATCCCCTCGGGCATATTGAACATATCCGGATCGAGTTTCTCAATATAATTGATATTGCCATCCTCATCAAAAACAAACAGCATCCGGTTCACAGCTGAAATAACATATAACATTTTTGTCATGGGGTGGATTCCAATGTCAGAGACTGTGAGACTGATTTTGCTTTTATCATCCGGGACCTCAATATTATTTTCTGCAGCGTAACTTGTTACCGCCGTAAGATCAAGTTCCACGACGGGCTCACCGGAGTATTTGCCGGAACGCAGGTCAAATCCATAGACCGGATGTTTCTTTTCATCTCCGTACTCATGTCCGGGGTGGCCTTTGGGAACTATCAGGAGCCTGTGGTTAAGATTGTCGTAACAGAGTCCTTCATAATTTGCAGGGGGGCCGCCTGCTGAAAGGATCTGTTGCGTATACTCTGAAGAAGCCTGATTTCCGGTTTCGAAGAGGGTGCCATCGCTTCTTAAAATGTAGTATGAGCCGGCAACTTTTGCTATTCCCTCATAATCTCCTGCGTAATGAAAAATGAAATGATCCCTGATCTCATTCTTCACCAGGTCAAAGATGAAGACCATTCCATTTTCATCCTGCACACAGGCGACGGAAGTTGAGTCGATAACGGTAATCCCCGAAATTTCAAGAAGAGCAGGGGGCAGATTGAAAATCCTGTCAGGGTTGGATAAATCATATCCAACGGTGTTTACGTCTCTGACGCCGGTGGGAATCGGTTTTTGTGCCGGTCGGTATGTGCCGGCAACTTGAGCTAGATTCACGCATGACAGCAGAAGCAAGTACAGGGTTATTTCAAAGCCTGACATCCGGGACCTTGTTTGTTTGATGCCAAAGTTAAGCTACGGAGATGCCAAAGTCAACTAATTGTCTGGCTGCAGTCCGTTAAAAGCTCACCAGCAACGGTTCGCGAGTTTTTACCGGAGGATGGTCACAGTTTGAGTCTGACATTTAATTTTGCCAGAAGAGCCGTCAGTCCGGCCATAAGAAGAGCCCATACGACGGAACCGATGATTACCACCAGTGGTTCTGACGATTGCTTGTAGATCAGCACCGGGACTGCCGACATCCATATTGCATGATACAGGATATCAGGAGCCAGGTAGGTTGTCAGCGAGTACTGTCCTGCCGGTTTGACAAATGCCGCCCATTTTTTCACTCCTTTCACATCTGCGAGCCAGTAAATAATAATGAACACCAGAAAACTTATTCCGCTGCAGATCATGCCCCAGCTTGGTGTTGCCTGGATCTTTGAGATGATGAACCAGTTCCTAAGGGTGAAACCGAGGGCAAGCGAGGCTACTCCAAGGGCAATGAATAGTGGGATTATGCGCTTATTACCAGATGTCTTCATCTTTCTTATCAGGACTCCGGCAAGCATACCTGTAAGTACTATCAGGGGAACATTTCCCTGAATTATTATTCCCAGTGCCGGTCTGACCGGGTCAAGGAACGCGAGGATTCCTGAGGCATCGAGGCTGTTCAATACGAGGAAAAGGATGACGGCAACTGCCGTCCCTGCTATCGAATCACGTGTTATGAGGTAGATCAGTGACGAGACGAGGTATCCCCAGCCGATCAGACCCAATATTCCCCACCAGCCTGTTGTCAGCCATCCCGGCTCGCCGTCAGGGCCTGATCTGAATAATATGACAAGTAAGATAAGTGCAGCCACGCCTGCTGTTTTGAGCATGGTGAAGAGCCAGGTTCTTTTTCCTTCCGGATAATCATTCCAGACAAGGAACACCGAGACGTACATCAGCAGGGCCCACAGGTCTTTGCCAATGCCTGTTGTCTCCGGGTTGACACGGCCGGTATTGAGCATCAGCACGCCGATTACCAGGAGGCTTATGGTGCGTACAGCTATGTGCGCGATTATTTTTGATACCGGGTCACCTTTGCTTATCCTGCCTGCGATGGCAAATGGTATTGCCATACCCACTATGAACAGGAATCCGGGAAAGACCCAATCGGCCAGTCCCATGCCATCAAAGTCTGCAGGCATGTGACCCAGCCATGCCGGTGCCACCTTCATGTTGAGGTCATTGACAAAGAGCATCAGCAGGAGGGTTAGCCCTCTCATAATGTCAGGCGGGGGGTATTTACTGTCTTTATTTTTTTCCCAGAGCGAATGGTATATTAGACAAGCCGGCCTCCGGGGGTCATTCAGATATCCTTAATCACATCAAATATATGAAAAAGAAAAACTCCCAAATCAACGATCAGGAGTCTTCTTCCTTGCTGCAGCTCACTGCCGCAAGAGAAAGGAAATTATCAAGGCCAGAGCTAACTTTCCTGAGCTTAAATTGAGTTTCTAAAGATATCATAGATATACATTTACTGTAGATACGCACAACAAATAAGATTATCTAGGATAATACACACTTAAATGAAAAAATGCACAAAAAATCCATAGAAAAATAAGAGATTATAAAAATTAACCACAAATAAGCTATAAATATATATAAAATATAAATTATATATACAAAAATATATCCGATTAATAAATTACAACGACGATAAAAGCGATAAAGAGGGTGGGCCCAATTGCGAATACAAAATAGAATATTTGTTCCCCTTACATCCCCTTCTTCTCGTACCCGGAGCCGGGATCGAACCGGCACAGCATCGCTGCCACTGGTGTTTGAGACCAGCGCGTCTACCAATTCCGCCATCCGGGCGTTATAATGATTTTTACTGCTTCTCTGGTATGTTTTTGTTGTCTTTCACTACTCTGTTTACCTATCTCATCCGGATGGCGGAATTGCCTTCGCTGCATTCCGGCTCCTCGCTAAAATGATCCACCGGATCATTTTCAGGCGCTCGGCCCGCCCTGCAGTCTGGCCCCTTCGCGGAGTTAGCCCACCGGGCTAACTCTTATCGCTCGGTCCTGCCATCCGGGCAGGATCAGTCCTCAGTCCTCAGTCCTCAGTCCAGTCTTCAGGCTGCGAAAATAGGAAATTTCGCTCTCTTTTGTCTTTTTTCCTGAGTCTTATTTCTCAATATTCAGCAGTTCCACCTTTCGGAACTCTACAGGATGAGACTCCGACTGCAATGCAATGTAGCCCTCCCTGAGTGGTGTGCCCTGCGCCAGAGTGAATCCCTCAGGCAGATCGCCGCCAATCTGCGGTGCGGTGTAGGTAAATACCGTATCACCATTTACAATATGATGGATGATGCTGTCGGCAAAAACCACCAGCTCAGCCCTGACCCACGCATCATCATAAAAAAACTTTGATGATGAAGCGGTGCAATGATCGGTGATGAGCGCATCACCAATCACAATGTGGGTGTGAGGTGTGCAGACATTCATAGTGGTGGTCTCACGCTCCGCGGTGCTGCCGAGAAACTGTACCTCAACCGAAACAGGCCAGTCCTGGTTCAGCCCAATCGTTGCCGGATCCTGACAGTGGAACATGATGCCGCTGTTGCGGTAGCCCCATGATGGGCCTCCGGGACACTGTTCGCCGGTAAACCTGTACTCAAGTCGCAGTTTGTACGAAGAGAAGGGCTCCTTGTAATAGATATGTCCGAATTCATACCTGAAGGTGTCATATTCCGAGAACGAGACCTTCATTATGCTGTCCTCTACCCTGAAGGTGTTTTTGTAGTTTTCTCCGAGGGGTGATCCCTTGATCTTAATCACCCAGCCGTCGAGGTTCTCTCCGTTGAAGAGGGAGATCCATTCCTCTTTCGGGGTGGCGGGGTTGTTGCATGATATCAGCCCAAGGACAAGGGCGGAGATGGTCAGCAGGGTTTTCATAGGCGTTAATTTGATGTTATAGGGTTAATGATGATTTGGTTACAAATGTTGATGCTCTCCGAGGAAGGTGTTTTACTGCCGGACTTATTGAATATTAAACCTACGGCCTATTAGGGGTTATGTGTATATTGATATTTTTATAATACTGAAACAAACCGCACGGTTCCTCCAATAATATATGCCCCCTATAAATCGGGGCTGGCTCTACGGGCAATGAATTAAAAAGTCCTCAGCCTTCAGTCCTCAGTCCTCAGTCTTCAGTTTGAGGCTCCGACAGAGGAGGAGACTCAATCCCGTACACGCAGTGTCGGGACTCCAGTCAATCAACAAGTTACGACTGCTGACTGCTGACTGCTGACTGCCGACTGGACTGCCGGCTGCCGACTGCCTTCACAACAGCACTTCGTATTCCCTCGGCATCATAGCCGCACTCATGCCACAGCTCCTGCTGGGTGCCGTGCTCAACGAAGTAGTCGGGGATACCCATCCGCTTTATCTCGGCAGCATACCCGTTGTCGGCGGCAAACTCGAGCACAGCGGTCCCAAACCCGCCCTTGATCACCCCGTCTTCAACAGTGATGATCTTATGAAACTTCTTCATCACCTGGTGCAGCACCTCCTCATCAAGGGGATTGGCAAAACGCATATCGTAATGCATCACCGAAATGCCTTTTTCACGCAGTGCGGCCACCGCCTCAACAACAAAGTTACCGGGATGGCCTATGCTCAGTACAGCAATATCGTGTCCCTCGCTTATCAGTCGCGCCCGACCCACTGCTATCTCCTCAAAAGGCTGCCGCCAGTCGCATATCACTCCCGTGCCACGTGGATAGCGTATGCTGAAGGGAGCCTTTATCTTGTCAAGCTGTGCGGTGTACATCATATTGCGCAGTTCCACCTCATCCATCGGAGCTGCCGTTATCATCCCCGGTATGTTGCGCATAAAGGCAAGGTCGAAGAAGCCATGGTGGGTAGCGCCGTCAGTGCCAACCAGCCCGCCGCGGTCGAGACAGAAGATGACCTTCAGTCCCTGGATGGCCACGTCATGGACCACCTGGTCGTAGGCCCGCTGCATGAACGATGAGTAAATGTTGCAGAAGGGAAGCATCCCGTTGGCCGCCAGTCCTGCGGAGAATGTCACTGCATGCTGTTCACATATACCCACGTCAAATGCCCTTCCCGGCATCTCCTTCATCATTATGTTCAGCGAGCATCCTGTAGGCATGGCAGGGGTGATCCCCACAATCTTCTCATTCTGCCGTGCCAGCTCAACGAGGGTATGACCGAACACCTCCTGGTAGAGGGGATGCTTTGAACATTCAGAGGGCTTGAGGATCTCTCCGGTGCATTTATCGAACCGGCCAGGGGCATGAAATATTGTCTGCTGTTCCTCCGCCTTCGGGAAGCCTTTACCCTTTACCGTGATACAATGAAGAATCTTTGGTCCGGGGATGGTCTTCAGGTCTTCGAGCACCTTTGTCAGGTGCATAACGTCATGTCCGTCAATTGGACCGAAATACCTGAATTTCAATGCCTCGAACAGGTTGCTCTGCTCAAGTACGGTACCCTTGATGCCGCTCTCTATCTGGGAAGCAAGTATCCTTGCCCTTGATCCGACCCTCCTGTAGCGCCCAAGGAGCCTCCACACCTTATCCTTGAACCTGTTGTATGTCCTGCTGGTGGTGATGTCAAGAAGGTACTCCTTCATGGCTCCCACACTGGCATCAATTGAGATATTATTGTCATTAAGGATGACCAGGAGATCAGCCTTCTCGTTCCCGGCATTGTTCAGTCCTTCGAAAGCGAGGCCGGCCTGCAGGGCGCCGTCGCCAATAACAGCCACCACCTTGCGTTTCTCACCTTTGGTATGGGCTGCAACGGCCATTCCAAGAGCTGCCGAGATGGAGGTAGAGGAGTGCCCCACGCCAAAAGCGTCATACTCACTCTCGGCCATCCGCGGGAAGCCGCTGATGCCCTTGTATTTGCGGTTTGTATGAAACTGTTCCTTCCGGCCGGTCAGTATCTTATGGCCGTAAGCCTGGTGCCCTACGTCCCACACGATCTTGTCATATGGGGTGTTGTAAACGTAATGAAGTGCAACGGTCAGCTCAACCACGCCCAGGCTGGCGCCGAAGTGGCCGGGGTTGGTGCTGACCTCGTCAATGATATGCTGCCTGAGCTCGTCGCTTAGCCTGACCAGGTCCAGCCTGTCAAGTTTCCTGAGATCGGCAGGGGCGTTTATCCTGTCTAACAACCTTTCTGATGCTGACATCTTATAAGTGTCGTAAATGACCGGGCAAAGATACTCATATTTTAAATTTTGAGTAAAAATCCTTGAGCCAGGCAGTGGTGGAAAAAAATTTCCATTGTTAATTAATCATTCAACTATTAACAACAGGGTTAGCCATTTATTGTTTAATTCGCAGTTGAGGTAAAGTCTAAAAAAAGGCCAGCCATGATCTCACGGAAAACACTGTTACCGGTACTGTTTATTGCACTTGCTGCAGCTTCATGTGTTACAGGGAAGAAGTATAACTCTCTGAATGACAGGAGTTATATGCTGCTTTCCGAACGTGATTCTCTCAAAGCGGAGAATATATGGCTTTCCATGTCGAACAGGGAACTTACAACGAAGTCGGCAGAACTGACGGAAGAGGCCGGCAGGCTGGACGATGAGCTCGATAAGGTTCAGTCTGAGCTGACTCAGTCGAGGGATGAGGTCAACAGGCTTACCACTCGTTATGACGACCTGCAGAGGGCGCAGCAGGAGCTGGTGGAGGGCAAGGCGCAGGAGACGCAGAGGCTGCTTGCCGAGCTCAGGCAGGCACAGACTGAACTTAAGCAAAGGGAGGATCTCATGCGTGATCTTGAGATGAACCTTGATACCAAGAAGGCCACGCTTGAAGAGCTCACCTATGAGCTTGAGCGGCGTAACAAGCGCCTCGCTGAGCTTGAGAGGATGCTTGACGCGCAGCAGAAGGCGGTAAAGGCTCTGAAAGACAAGGTGTCAGAGGCACTCTTCGGGTTTGAGAACAACGGTCTCACGGTGACGATGAAGAACGGGCAGGTCTATGTATCAATGGACGACAAGCTTCTCTTCAAGACGGGAAGCTATGAGATTGACGCCAACGGCCGCAATGCACTGCGCAAGCTGGGAACACTCCTCGAAAAGAATCCTGATGTCACCATAACCATCGAAGGCCATACGGATGATGTACCGTATCGTGCAGCTCCCGGCCAGCAGATACTTGATAACTGGGACCTTAGTGTCAAAAGGGCTACTACGGTAGTGAGGGTTCTCACGCAGGATACGCATATCAATCCGAAGCGCCTGGTTGCTTCAGGCCGGAGTGAGTTCATGCCAGTGGATTCAAAAAAGACGCCTGACGCCAGGCAGAAGAACAGGAGAACGGAAATCATCCTGACGCCTGACCTCACCGATCTATACAAGATTTTGGAGAGTTACTAGCGGGCCTCTTTGCTTCTGACTGAGAGCTCCCACCTTACTCTTGACCTGCTGACTGCTCCTTTAGATTAGCACTGCAATTTAATAATTTTACCTTTAAGAGAAAGAATGGGGTGAACTCTTGGTTGCTCCAGCCAACAGGCATATCCGGGTATACCGCTTACCTGCCGAATTCGCCCAGTCTCACATTAAGTTTCCCGAGAGCCTCAACGAGGTCTTCCTCTGGCTTGAGGAAATCGAAGTCTTTCCAGAACTCTGCATCATATCCGTTGATGGTTCGTGAGAAGATTGAGTAGGCCGGAGCAAGCTCCTCATGGTCAAACCGCACCACATTGTCTGTCCGGTGATCGGTAATTGCCAGCTCAAAGAAGATATTGAAACGGCTGCTGAAGACCCTCTTCTTTCCCCTGGCCATAAAGCCGAGGTCACCCCTTACATGCGCCAGGTAATACCTCCCGTCAACCTGCCGGTACGCGCGCCCTGTACCTCACGTACTCAGGCCTCATGGAATAATCGCGCGGGAGCCTGCTTATGAATGATTCGCCTGTCTGTTCAACATACAGAGGATTGACCTCAAACTCTGCAAGAACGACACTGTAGTCATCGACATTGATGAAGATATCACCCTGCATCAGCGGCTCAGTGACCCACTCCCTCTGTTTGAACGAGACAACGAATGCTGTCTCTCCGTCTATCGTGACGATATCGGTCAGATGGTACTCATAGGTGTCAAACGATTCCGGGTCAAGAAAATCAAACAGGTGTCTCATGCCGTCAAGTGACAGCGTTGCGCTCAGTCCTGCCCTGAGTCTCACAGCAAGGGTGTCTTTTACCTCCAGGTTCTCTATCTTCCTGCTGCGTACGACTTTGATCTGGTCATTCTGCAATGACCTGGCGTAAGGGCTCTTATATATCTGTACCACAGCCTCGGAGTAGACCTGAGGTTCTTTCCTCCGGTAAACGCCTTCGCGGTAGAAGCCGGTCAGCAGCGCCGGGGTGGTCCCGTAATTGGATGCCACCGAAGAGATTGTTTTTCTGATAATAAGCAGCGGGTCCTGTGCCCTGATAATGATCTCCGGGATCGGGATAAAATCCCTGTCCATGCTGATGGTCATATAATTGCCAGGAAGACTTCTGACGGGTATACGGCGATTGATATAACCAACGTATGAAACAGAGAGGGTATCCTCAAGCCATTCCTCACTTATTCTGAGGATAAAGTCGCCGTTAAAGTTTGTGACCGTTCCCCTGCCGCGGCGGCTGATGCCAATGGTTGCATAGGGGAGTGGTTCGGAGCTTTCCGCATCGGTTATCTTCCCGCTGATAAGGAATACCTCCGGGAGCGGGTCCGCTATTGTATCGGCAGCGGGGACTCTCTCCTGTTCACGGTAGATGATGATGTGTCTTCCCAATACCGAGTACCTGACCGCCGCGTCGCCTGCTACCGAATCGAGGATCTCCCTCACTGTCATATCCTTTCCGGGAAGAGAAAATGTCCTTTCGGCATCGATTATTTGAGAGTCATAGGTAAAGAGATAGCCGGTAAGCCTGCTTACCTCGCTCAGAGCCCTGGATGCCCTTGTGCTGTTCCCCGTCAGTTTTATCTCTCTGTCAAGGACGCTCTCCTGGGTGAATGACTGCAGTGAGAGCAAAAGCAGGCCGGCAACCAGGATCACTCGTTTTCCCTTTGAACCTGTCGGCCACATCAGATATTATTGAACCTGTCCGGGATAAAGCGTATAAGACCCCTCAGCCCCGGAAGAACGAAGGTTAAAGGTAGTGCAAATCAGTTTAATAATTGTATCATGAGGCTGATGTTCGAAGGGGGAGGTTAGCCTGTAGTCGTTTATTGCAGGATCACCTGCCGTGATGTCAATATTAAAGGTACGTCTCAGGTCTTCGAAGACCACCTCCAGCCGTTCACCGTCATAAACCAGCATGCCGGTATGCCACGAGAGGTAATTGGCATTTGTATTGCGTGCCTGTGATGAACCGGTATCGGATAGTTTTCCGACATATTCAGGCTCCAGCGTCACGCTCTTTGATCCGTCGGTGCTGGCGAGCAAGACCTTGCCCGAGGAGACATAGACTTCAACCTCGCTGTGGCCGTTATCAGTCATGACGTTGAATGCTGTTCCGAGCACGCTTACGCTGGCTTTGCCTGCATCAATGATGAAAGGCTTTGATGCATCAGGGGAAATGTCGAAGAAGGCTTCGCCCCTGAGGGAGACCTTGCGGCTGCTGCGACCGAACTCTTTCGGATAGGTAAGCCTGCTGTCGCGGTTGAGATAAATCTTACTGCCGTCGGCAAGGAGCACTTCGATGTTCTTCTCATCAGCGGCAGATGTCACTGTGATCTTTTCCGGTGCTGCCACTTCAAACAGCAGCCATCCCATCCCGGCAGCTATGATCACCATTGCGGCAATTCTGGCAAATGTCTGAATGAAGGATCTTCTCTGAATAGTTATTACAGGTTTCTCCGCCTCTATCCTGCCGTTGAGTTTATCCCATGCTTTGTCAACATCAATAATATCCGTGTCAGTCTGTTTCAGATCATTCCATTTTTTCATTATCTCTCCGTCTTCACTGAGCAGGAGTCTGGCGGCCTCGTCACCGAAGCCCTTTTCACCTGAGAGCCATGCTGCCGCATCGGCCCACTCCCGGTCACTCAATTGTTCTATTTGTTTATTCTTTTTCATTACTCTGCAAGTGCTTTCCTGAATTCCCTCAGTGCTTTTCCCATGTCTGCTTCAACAGTCTTGAGAGAAACAGCAAGTTTGTCAGCTATTTCGTAGTATTTCAGTCCCTCAAACCGGCTCATCCGGAATATGACCCTGCATCTCTCGGGCAGGCGTTCGAGCACCCTGGCCACCCTGACCTGGAGCTCGCTGTAGTATATTGCTTCCGTCACCGGTTCGGATGTGAGCTCAGCGCGTGCAGTTATCTCTCCGGCATGGCGGCTGACCACCTTCTGATGTTCTATATGGTGGAGTGCCCTGTTGTGCACCGAGCGAAAAAGGTATCCGTTCAAAGAGCTCTCAATCATGAGTGTCTGCCTGTCCTGCCACAGTCTGAAGAAGAGCTCCTGCACAATCTCTTCCGCTGTGTCATGGTCTCTGAGCAGTGTCTTCGCATAGCGAACCAGTGAAACATAGGAGGACCGGAACAGCTTCTCAAACTCCTGTTTGTCTCCCTGCCTGATCCTCCTGATTATATCACTGTCACCGCTCATGCCTCAGTGGCGCATCTCTATTCTTCCGTCCTGTCGCTGAATTTGACTTTTCTGCTCAGTTTCCTGATGGCTGCCTCGATGCTCTGATCGGGCTCGATGACGTTGTAGTCGCCCCAGAAGTCAGGATCTGCGAAAGCTGCCACCTCTTCCGTGAAGAAGTCGGTCGGCTTGATTCTCTCCTTCGAGGTGAATTTTACCACATCTTCTTCCGTACGGTCTGTTATGGCGAGCTCTGACATGGTAGTATAATTGGTGTTAAAGAGCTTCTTCTTCCAGTCGACCTTGAACTTGACCTCGGCCCTTGAGTGGGTGAAGTACCATTTGCCGTTGACTTCGCGGTAGCGTCCCATATAAGATGTTATCTCGGGGGTTACCTGCATACCCATGGGCTTTTTCCTGATGAACATTGACGCTGCAAGGTCCTTGTTCTCGAGGTTGAATGCGAATTCGACCTGTGCCACCGCATAGGTCTCTATGTCAATGAACATGCGGCCCTGGTAGAGTGGTGTCGTTATTGAAGGCTTCTGGTAGAAGTTGATCACGTAGTTGGTTTTGTCATCAATGACAACCAGGCTCGACAACTCGAGGTCATACTGGCTGAGGGACTCCCTGGTAAGAAATGTTTCGGGATTCTTGACCACATCAAGGTAAAGAGTGGTTGTGGGTCCGCCCTGCAGTTTGAAGAGGACAGTGTCCATCTTTTCAACGTCGTTGCTCTTCCTGCCTTTGTATATTCTTACGGCGTCATACCTGAGGTCATTCTGATAGGGAGCCTTGAAGACTTCAACCACGGCTTCACCTATTGAGATGTAACTGCGGTTTTTCCTGATTGTCTCGCGGTAAAATCCGGTCATGTCATTTGGCAGTACGGGGTAATTCTCATCAAAGCGTTCCATCACCTGCTGCATAATATCTTCCGGGATCAGGGGTTTAACAATGATCTCTTTGATAGGGATCAATGCGGTCTCCATCTCTATGACATTGCGCTGGCCGTTGGTTTTCATCTCATCGATGGCCATCACCCTGTTCTTGTATCCGATGTACGAGAACTCGATCTTACCTGTCTCGTCACTGCCTATTTTAAGGGTGAACTCGCCGTCAAGGTTTGTCACGGTTGAGACGTTGCTTCCCTGCAGGGCTATGCCTGCAAATACCAGCGGGAGGTTCGTCTCGGCATCAGTCACCCTTCCGCGGATGATGACAACCTGCTGCTGATCCTTCTTCGGTTTGGCCGGAGCGGATGCTGCTGACAGGTCTCCTGCCGATATAAGGAGGAGGAGGGCCGAAGCTATTACTGTAAAAAAGACTTTGGTTTTCATGGTCGTTGTGTTTATTAATTGTTATTAATCCGGATCATCTTTGTACAGTAATGACCGGAATAGTTCCCTATACCCTAGACATTGAAGAAAAAAAATTGTTCATTTGCCACTGCCATGCCTGCTTCTCTACTGAATGCAAGTTACTCTGTTTTCTCTTACGGAGTGAAGAGACTCACCGGTATTGCAGTCAGTCCGCCCCTGCCGCCGGCTGTCAGCGTCGAGCTAAGCAGCATATGCAACCTGGCCTGTCGCGAGTGTATCACCGGTACCGGACTCCTCCGGAGAAAAAACGAATTCATCAGTTACGCACTGGCAGAAAAGATTGCGGCGGAGCTCCGGGGCCGGACGCTTTCGGCATGGCTCTACTTCCAGGGCGAGTCAATGATGCACCCACGTTTTTTCGATATTCTTGAGCTTTTCAGGGGGATGAACCCTGTAATTTCAACTAATGGCCATTTCCTTGACGGTGAGACGTGCGTCAGGCTGGCCTCTTCTCCCCTGAGGAGGATAATCATTTCATATGACGGTGTTACGCCGGAGGTATATAATATGTACAGGAGGGGCGGCGATCATGCGCGTGTCACTGAAGGTATCAGGAGACTATCCTCAATAATCAGTGAGAAGGGCTCAGCACTGAAGATCGAACTGCAGTTTCTTTTGCACCGAGGCAATGAAAAGGAGGCGTCAGCAGCGGCTGCTTTCGCAGCATCCGTCGGGGCTGATTTCAGGATAAAGAGCATGCAGGTGCTTGACAATGAGAGGGCAGGGGAGTGGATGCCCACCGGCAGCCGACGTTCAAGATACCTGTTGTCACAGGGTAAATGGAAGGCAGCCGGCTCCCCGGCACGCGGGTGTTTCAGAATGTGGACCACGGCGGTCATCACCTCTGACGGCGATGTGTTGCCATGCTGTTATGACAAGAATGCAGGTCATCCGATGGGTAATCTCCATAACCAGGCATTCAGGGCAATATGGCATGGAGAAAAGTACGGAGCGTTCAGGGATGCCGTCATCAGAAGCCGGGACGAGACAGATATATGCCGATTCTGTCCGCAGGGACGGCAGATTTTTTTTAAAAGCTTACAGCCTTGACTATTGTCAGGTGAACATCATTTACTAATTTTAAGCGAATCAAACTAAATCCCCATGAAGATCCTCAAAGCCTCCCTTAAGATCGTTGCCGCCATTATTGCCGTCGCATTGATCGCCGGAGTCGTTGTTGTCTCCTCCCTTCGCAAGTCGGGATTGCCCGAGCTTAACGGCGAGAAGTCGGTCACAGGCCTGACAGCTGATGTCAGGGTCATCCGCGATGAGCGCGGAGTACCGCATATCTATGCTTCAAATGAGCACGACCTCTATTTCATGACCGGTTACATCACCGCGCAGGAGAGGTTATGGCAGATGGACATGGTAAGACATGCAACTCAGGGAAGGCTGTCTGAGCTTTTCAAGCGCGATATGACCTCGACCGACTATTTTCTCAGGGCACTTGGTATGTCGAAGAAATCTCAGATGATCCTTGAGAAGGAAGACCCCGCAATACTGGCCACCCTTCAGGCTTATGCCGACGGGGTAAATGCCTGGATCACTGAGAGTGGCAAGAAGTTACCGCCGGAATTCAGGATACTGGGTTACAAGCCCGAACCCTGGACCATGATCGATATAACCAATATTATCGGATTTATAGGGTGGGATCTGGCCTCCTCAAACCTGTCTGATGAGATAAACCGCTATAAGCTCGGGAAGATGCTCGGGCCGGAAAGGGCATCTGATCTTATTGCTGACTGGGACCTGGTTGATGACGTTGTATTCCCTGATTTTAAGATAGATGAAAAGCTTATGGAGGAGGCGTTATCTGCCCTGGGTTCGATGAAGGAGCTTGAGAAACTGGGGATCTTCACCCTCTCGGGAAGCAACAACTGGGCTGTCTCGGGCAGCAGGAGCGAGACGGGAAAGCCGATTCTTTCCAATGACATGCATCTCGGGCTGAATGTGCCTGGTTTCTGGATGCAGATGCACCAGGTTGTCCCCGGGAAGCTTAATGTGACAGGTGTGATATTTCCGGGTGAACCGTTCATAGTAGGCGGACATAATGAGAGAATTGCGTGGGGCATGACCAACCTGAGCGTTGATGACATTGACCTGTTCGTGGAGACGGTTGACTCATCAGGCAATAACTACCTGTATAACGGGGAGTGGCTGCCATTCAGGTCGAAGGAGGAGGTTCTGAAGATCAGTGATGACTCTTCAGTTACAAAGGTTATCAGGTACACCCATCACGGTCCGGTCATCTCAGGCATGCGCGGCATAGATGACGCGGTGCTGACTATGTGCTGGTCAGGATATCATGAGAGCGACGAGATAAAGGCTGTATACCTGCTGAACAGGGCAGGCAACTGGGATGAGTTCCGCACAGCCCTGGGTCAATTCAAGTCTATCAGCCAGAACTTCGCGTACGCTGATGTAGACGGTAATATAGGACTGCAAACAGGTGGAGGCATACCGATAAGAAAAGGTACGGGATTGTTGCCACGGCGCGGCGATACCGATGAATTTGAGTGGAAGGGTTATGTACCCCCTGAGCTGCTGCCGTCGTCATTCAACCCTGAAGGGGGATTCGTCTCGTCAGCCAACCAGCGAACCGTTACCGACGATTATCCATTCTTCATAAGCGGCGAGTTTTCTATGCCTTACCGCATTCTGCGTATCAGGGAGATGGCCGCTGAAAAGGAGATACTGGGCATAGAGGATTTTAAAAGGATGATTACCGACAATCATTCGGCATATGCCGCCATGCTTACACCGGTGATACTGAAGTCATCAGCCCTGATCGGGGATCCTGATGACGCAGAAAAGGCAGCCATTGAAGAGCTGAAAGGATGGGATTACTCAATGGATGCCTCGCTCATTGCACCTTCACTCTTCGAGTTCATACGTATTGAGCTGGCACGCCATATCATGCACGATGAGCTTACAGACCTCTACGGGTCGGCTCACGGCAGGCAACATGATTTTTATATTTACCAGATGATCAACGAGGGTCCGGATGAGTGGATTGACAATATCAGCACGCCTGAGCTGGAGACGATGGAGGAGGTCATTGCCATGAGTATAAGATCTGCCGTTGACACCCTGGCATCGAGGTACGGAGAGTACGGCGAGGCCTGGCAGTGGGGCCGGATACACACTCTCACCCTTGAACATCCTCTGGGATCAGTGAAGATCCTCGACAGGCTCCTCGGACTGAACTCGAAAACCTACGCCGTGGGTGGCAGCTATCATACTGTTGAGCCCTACTCTTTCAGGGAGACCTTCCAGTCGAATCACGGTGCTTCGGAGAGGCACATCTTCAATGCGGCCGACTGGGATAAGTCGCTCACAGTGATACCCACGGGTATCTCAGGAATCCCTGGAAGTCCGTTCTACCTATCGCAGACGGAGACATACGTCAATAACGGGTTCTATAGCGATCCTTTCACCGAAGGAGCCGTGGAGGCAGCAAAAAAATACGAAATGACCTTCAGGCCGGGCAGCGGCAAGTGAAAAACAAAACGGTAATGACTGCGCTGAGAATGCCGCTATGACCGGAAGTCAGATTACCACCCTGACGACTGCTACTTCACCGTCACAAAACAGGCGGGCCAGATAGATACCTGGTGTCATGTTGCCGACTGGCACCTGTACTCTACCGGCATCAGGAAGGATATTATCGTTAAAAACGGTCCTTCCTGTGACATCGGTAAGTTCAACCCTTACTGAAGCACACCGGGTGAAGGCCGCAGATTCTATGGTGACAAAATCACCGGCAGGTTGTGGATAGACATTTATTTTGTCCTCTGACAGTGTCTCCTCAACAGTGCTGAGAACGCTCAGATAGAGTAAAAAATCTCCCGTTGCTCCGCCGGCGCTTCCATCAACCTGAATCCAGTATTTCTGATTGGCTTTGACATCCAAAGAGGTGATGAAGGGATCGGCGTTGGTCTCTGTGTAATCATCATTGGCTGCTTCCAGCTTGTAATTACCTGCTAACAGGCCTGTTGCCGATGAGGCGCTGTAAACGGCTATCTGGTTGTCAAAACCCGATGAAGAGAGAGAGATCACCTGATTTGCTTCGGGGGTAAAGGTGAACCAGACACTTCTTTCAACTATATCTAGCCCGTTGCCGTATTCATTACACCATGAAAGCTGTCCCGTGCAATCGTCAAACGGCGGGATGGGCTCTCCGGGCTCTATCGAGGCGCACAGGTTGGAATATGGGCCAGAAGTTCCGGGTTTGACAGGAATTGCCTGTCTGACAAAGTCATTTGTCTGTGCGGTCAGGGGTATGGTGATTGGAATAATACTGTTGCATGAGCCATGTATGCCTGTCAATGTGATATCCAGGTCAGTGCTTTTTGTAAGCTTCACGTCGTCAAGCAATTTGATCTCAACCGGATTGGCAGTATTGTTTTCAATGTAGAACAATTCATCAGAGTTGTCTGAAAGGGCCCACAGGTAGGCATCTGCACCATATGCGTTCAGTTTCAGTCCGGAGAAGGATACGATACAGGAGTCTGGCATGCCGGCCGGATATGTCTTGAGATCAAGAACAGTTCCGGAAGATATATAGTTGCCAACTCCCAACTCATTCTGGCCGGCGATGTTGGTTACCTTTAGTGTCACCGAGTAGTTACCGTCAGCCATGAAGGAGACCTTCGGTGTCTGTGATGATGAGCCCGTGCCGTCATGGTATTGAACACTGTTCGGGCTGAATGTCCAGCTCCACTCCAGGGGTTTGAATGCCGAATATCCCGAGAGCTCTACCGGGGCGCCGGTGCATACACTGGAAAGTTGCGAATCAAACTGCGGGTCAGGGCGATTGCCCGGAGGGTAGTACCCGTCAACTGTTCTTATGCCGGTGTTATCAGGGTCAAGGAAAGATTGCAGAGAAGGATACGGACTGTCTGGATTTTGCCATGAGTAGCTCAGTTTTCCGAAATAATCCGTAATACTGCCACCGTGGAGCTGTCCGGTTATCCTTAAATTTTGATCAAGAAGAGGTGCGCCCGAAGAGCCGGGGGAGGTTATTCCCTCATCAAAACTTACAGCCCAGTGTGTGCCTGTGGGTGATGTGCCGCCTCCTTCCCAGGTAAGGATATCCTCATTAATTCCAGCCGAATCGAAATCCAATGCTATCTTCTTTGTCTTTCCTCCGGGATGATGAATGCATGACGAGTTTTCAGGCGGGCTGTCAGTTACATCCCAGCCGGCGTAATAGGGCTTATAGGAAAACGGAACAGCCCTGTCAAATTGAAGGAGCGTATAGTCAGACTGTGATCCTGTTGTAAGAAGAGATGATCCGGAAATGGTCTGGGAGGATTTGGCGATAAGAGCCGTGCAGGCTGCTTCCTCATAATTAAAATATGCAACCACAGTAGCGGCTTTTTGCTGAGTACTTAAACAGTGGGCGGCAGTCAGAAAATAGGACCCTGCGGAATTGCCTGCGGTTTTGATCAGAGCCCCGGAGCACAGATAGCTTGACTGACCGTCATTAAATGTGTATCTGCATACTGCATGCTTCTGATCCTGGACCGATTGGCCCTCGATGCAGTTAATTGGGATGTGGCCTTCGTCATCAATATTTCCGGATTTGGGTCCGAGGATGTCAATATATGCCTGACCCACAGATCCGATGATAATCTCACCTTCAAACAGGGCACCGGAAGGCTCAAAATACTCAATGATAACATGATCACCGGGGAAATCCCCCGTAACGAAATCCAGGTTGTCCGTAATGTTAAAATCAGTAAATGCACCTCTTATCTCCGAATAATCCTCATTGTACAGAAAAAGCTCCGCTCCTTCAGGTACAAGGTATTTTCTGAAAATAACCTGCAACGACTTCCCCGCCGGAGAGTTGATCCTGTACTGCCATATTGTGCCTCCATTCGTCAGGACCGTCTTTGTTGCTCTCTTTTTAATGTCAATGTCAACATCTTGCAACACTGCATATCTGAGCGGTAACTGGTTATAGGGTTCGAGCCCGGCAAGTGCAGAGCCATCAACTGACCGGAGTCTGTAAGTGGCTATCTCAGTGAGGCTTTTTGTTTCTTGCTGCTTATATGAATGGGGTAATCCGCCTTCGGAGATCTGTGCCTTCAGGTGAAAGCTGAAGAAAATTACCAACAATATCAGTACCAGTTTTTTCATATGACCCGGGCAGTGTGGAGGATGATCCCTGACGCAGAAGTGAGATTGCAAAGATAACCAGAATGTTCTTCATTTCCACACCTTAGAAAGGTGACATGGAGGCACTGACCGGGAAAATGAAGTGTGAAGAGTTAGGCTGAGACTTTCAGACTGTCATAATCTCTTTTTCCTTACTCTCCATCGTCTTATCGATACGGACGATATGCCTGTCGGTCAACTCCTGGATGATTTTTTCGCCGTTTTTTTCCTCGTCCTCAGGAAGTCCTTCCTTCAGCAGGGCCTTCAGCTCATCGAGGAACCACTTGCGGCTTGTCCGTACGCTGATCTTGGCGGTCTCGCCCTCCTGCTTCACCTGTTTTACCAGCTGATGCCTGCGCTCTTCGGTAAGAGGAGGCACATTGATCCGTATAACCTCTCCGTTGTTTATCGGGGTCATACCTATATTGGCTGCCAGTATTGCCTTTTCAATGATACCCAGCATGTTTTTCTCCCAGGGCTGGATAAGTATGCTTTTGGCATCAGGGGTGTTGATGTTGGATACCTGTGCAAGGGGTGTGCTGTTGCCGTAATAGTCAATGTTGATGCCGTCAAGCAGCAGCGGATTGGCGCGGCCGGCACGAAGATGCGAGAGCTCGTATTCAAGGTGCTTGATGGCCTTATCCATCCTCTCCTCGGCTTCGTCTTTAATCAGTTCCAGTTCGTCAGTCATATGATCGCAATTATTCTGATGTGAGCAAATGTAAAAAAAATTCTTTTCAGAGAGTGATCAGTGTGCCGCACTTGCTTCCGGAAGTGACGGCTTCGAGGTTACCCTCCCTGTTCATGTCAAAGACTATAACCGGCATCCCGTTTTCACTGCACATTGAGAATGCGGTCTGGTCCATCACTTTCAGCCTCTTTTCAATAGCCTCCGCAAAGGTGAGTTTTTCATACCTGACAGCGGAAGGGTCCTTCTCGGGGTCTGCTGTATACACACCGTCAACGCGGGTGCCCTTGAGCAGCACATCGCAGTTCAGTTCCACGGCTCGCAGTGCTGCCGCGGTATCTGTGGTGAAGAAAGGATTGCCGGTTCCTCCGGCGAGGATGCAGACGCACCCGCAGTCAAGGGCAGCTGAGACTTTATCCCTGCCGTACAGCTCACCAACAGGTTCCATCCGAATAGCGGTGAATACCTTAGCGCTGCATCCCGTCCTGACGAGAAAGCTCTCAAGAGCCAGGCTGTTGATGACTGTTGCAAGCATCCCCATCTGGTCGCCCTTGACACGGTCATATCCCTCTTCACTGCTGCCCAGCCCGCGGAAGATATTGCCCCCGCCGATGACTACTGCCACCTGGCAGCCCGAAGAGGCTACCTTATGTATCTGTTGAGCGTACCTTGTCAGCACCACGCCATCGATCCCGGTCCCTTCAGGGCCTCCGGCAGACTCTCCGCTCAGTTTCAGCAGTATTCTTTTATATTGCCCCCGTTCATTGCAATAATCTGTTCTTATGATGGTAACGAAATTAGCAAAAAATGTGCCCTGATTTACTGGTATCCGCAAAATATGTAACGACGCCCGGTCCGGGCGTCGTTACAATCATTCAATAACCAGCCGGTATGGGCGGTTACTCCTTCTTGTCAAGGGTATCTGTCCTGAAAATGTAATACATGGGACAGGTCCTGCTAACGGCTGTAAGTGCCAGAATGATCGCAAGAATTATGAGGATCAGGCCAAGGAATTTCCCGACGCCGACGAAATAAAGGACGACAAGTACTGCTGCAACCACCAGCCTTACAATCATGTCAGTTTTACCAATGTTTTTATCATTAATTGTTTTATTATATTGCTTTTTTTTTTGCATAGGGCATCATAATTTAGTGGTACTAATTTACTAATTATAATTGTATCACTGGTATTAAAAAAGCAGCGGCGCTCATCAAGGGCGCCGCTGCATGAAAAGTTTTGCTGATGTCTTATCAGATGTTCAGTGTGTAACGAACAAATCCAGTTGCTTTCAGGGCTTTGTCCTTGCTTTCGAGGTATTGCCTGACGGAAAGCTTGTTGTCCTTAATGAACTCCTGGTTCATCAGGGTTCCTTCCTTGAAGAATTTGTTGAGCTTGCCCTGGGCGATCTTATCGAGCATATCGGCCGGCTTGCCTTCACGGCGTGCCTGTTCCTTAGCTATCTCGAGCTCTGATGCGAGAATCTTTTCCGGAACGTCATCCTTGTCAAGAGAGACCGGATTCATCGCAGCCACCTGCATTGCGACATCCTTGTATACCTGGACATCGATGCCGGCTTTACTGAAGCCTGCCATAGTGGCAAGCTTGTTTCCCGGATGGATATATGCCTGCACGGCCGGAGCGCTGATACTGGCGAAGAATGTGAGTTCGAACTTCTCCCCGGTGATACCGCTCTTTTCGAGAACAAGCTCTGCTGCTTGCTTACCGTCAATGCTGATATTCTTAAGTCCTTCAAGGTCGGCCGGGCCGGTCTTCAGTGCTGCATCAAGGATTTTGTTTCCGAGAGCGATGAAGTCAGCGTTCTTGGCCACGAAATCGGTCTCGCAGTTAAGTGATATCATCATGCCGGTTTTCCCGTCAGCAGTAGTTTTTGCAAGCACAACACCCTCGCTGGCCTCGCGGTCGGCTCTCTTGTTGGCTATTGCCTGCCCTCTCTTGCGTATCAGTTCCTGTGCTTTTTCGAAGTCGCCCGCTGCTTCTTCAAGGGCTTTTTTACAGTCCATCATGCCGGCGCCCGTCAATCTTCTCAGTTTGGCGACATCGGCAGCGCTAATATTTGACATAGTTGTAAATCAGTTTAATGGTTGATCTTCTTATTCTTCCTCTTCTGCGGTCGGGGCTTCAGCTTCTTCTGCGACAATATCTGCAGCTTCTTCCGCCTCTTCAGCCTTCACAACGGGTTTTTCCTCCTCGTAGTCAAGAGCGCTGAATTTGCCTTTGCGTGACCCTTCCGGTACCTCTTCCTTTTCAGTGGCGGCGCTGTCCTTGTCTTTTTCCGCCTTGCGCTCATTCAGTCCTTCAGCAATGGCCTGGCACATAATGTCTACCACCAGTGAAATAGACTTGGCGGCGTCATCATTTGCTGGTATCACGAAATCGATTTCCGAAGGGTCTGAGTTGGTATCAACCATGGCAAATACCGGTATCCCGAGTCTTTTTGCCTCGTGAACGGCAATATGTTCCTTGGCCACATCAACCACGAACAGTGCCGAGGGCTGGCGTGTCATGTCGGCTATTGAGCCGAGGTTCTTCTCCAGTTTGGTTCTCTGACGGGTAATCTGCAGTTTCTCTCTCTTGGAGAGGTTGTCAAATGTGCCGTCAACAGCCATTTTGTCTATTGAGCCCATCTTCTTGACAGCCTTGCGGATGGTGGGGAAGTTGGTAAGCATTCCTCCCGGCCACCTCTCGGTGACGTAGGGCATATTTACTGAACCGACCTTTTCGGCCACGATATCCTTCGCCTGTTTCTTTGTTGCAACGAAGAGCACCTTGCGGCCTGATTTTGCTATCTGCTTCATTGCAGCAGCGGCCTCGTCTATTCTGATTGCAGTTTTTTCGAGGTCAATGATGTGGATGCCGTTACGCTCCATAAAGATATAGGGAGCCATGGCCGGGTTCCATTTTCTTTTCAGGTGCCCGAAGTGCACACCGGCATCAAGTAATTCTTTGAAATTTGTTCTTGACATTTTAGTTTTGATTGTTAAGTTTACGTTCTGTGAAGTCAATTGCAGAGTAGTTCCTTGCGGGAAGTCAATGCAATTTAGATACTAAACCTGCATCTATAAATAATTGCTATTGAACTCCTAACGCTTGCTGAACTGGAATCTCTTGCGTGCCTTGGGCTGGCCCGGCTTCTTTCTCTCCACTTCGCGGGGATCGCGGGTGGTGAAACCTTCAGCTTTAAGCTTGGGCTTATACTCCGGATCAATCTTGATCAGGGCTCTGGAAATCCCAAGACGTATCGCCTCTGCCTGACCTTTCGATCCACCGCCGTCAAGGGTGACTTTGATGTCATATTTGTCGGCAACATTGAGAAGGTTGAGGGGCTGGAGGATGACATACTGCAGGATCTCATTCGGAAAGTACTGCTTGTACTCCCTGTCATTGATCGTGATCTGTCCCTTGCCGTCGTTAAGGTAAACCCTGGCGACTGCCGCCTTCCTTCTTCCGATAGCGTTAATAACTTCCATGTTTCTTACTTAATGGTTTTTAAATCGATTAGTTTTGGTTGCTGGGCCTCCTGTTTGTGTGCGGGGCCCTCATACACGTAAAGGTTCCTGTAGATGGCGCTTCCAAGCCTGTTTTTCGGAAGCATTCCCTTGACGGCATATTCAATAAGCCGCACAGGATGCTTCTTCATAAGCTCATCAGCCTTGACGATCCTCTGGCCACCGGGATAGCCGGTATGCCTGATATACTCCTTGTCAGTCATCTTTTTGCCCGTCATCGTGACTTTTTCAGCGTTGATAACTATCACGTTATCGCCGCAGTCAACATGAGGTGTGAAGCTGGTCTTGTGCTTCCCCCTCAGCATCAGGGCTACAACAGATGCCAGACGACCGAGTGTCTGACCCTCCGCATCAACAAGTACCCACTCTTTCTCAACAGTCGCTTTATTGGCCGACACTGTCTTGTAGCTTAAGGTGTTCACTTTGTACTAAGGTTTTGTTAATTAATGATTTTTCAAAATAAAAACCCCAATTTTGGGGTCTGCAAAAATACAACTTATTTTTATTTTGAGCAATATGTTGTGTTTTTAATTTTGATGGTACATGATGATACTTCCTGTTCATTTAGCGGTGCTGCATTCTTTTCTTATTTTTACACACTGTTAATTGTCATAAACGGTAATCATGAAACTCAACGGTGAGGACAGGAAATTCCTTCAGCTGGCGATAGGTAGCGCCGAAGAGAACATAAATGAGGGCGGCGGGCCGTTCGGGGCTGTTATCGTCAGCCGCGGAGACATCCTGGCCCGCGCCGGCAACAGGGTCGTTCCCGGGCATGATCCGACGGCACATGCCGAGGTTCAGGCCATCAGGCTGGCGGCGGCGGCACTGGGAACCCATGACCTCAGCGAATGCGTTATTTACGCCTCATGCGAGCCCTGTCCCATGTGCCTCGGTGCTATTTACTGGGCAGGAATCAGGCGCATAGTATATGCCTCTGACCGTTACCGTGCCGCCGCCGCAGGGTTTGATGACGAGAAGATTTATACCGAGCTGGCGCTGGGCAAAGGTGAACGAAGCATTATCATGGACCGCGGGCTGGAGGAGGAGGGTGACAGTGTACTGAGAAAGTGGGAGCAGTATCCTGATAAGGTTCAATATTGATCTGAATCAGTGACGAGGGTTGACAGATCATTTTTCCTGAGTGATGCAGTGACGGTGGCACAGCTGCTCCCGGGCATGAGTATCGCAATTGACTGTCGGAGCTGGTTGCCGGGCCCCGGGCAGGGATTGAATATGCAGGTGAGCCGTGGGTCAGCAATCCGTGGCACTTAAATATATAAGAAAAGACAAGATACTAGGATATGGTAAAAGAATTCCGGCTGTGGAACAACATTACAGGGTGGGCGGTCTTCGCCGTTTCGCTCGTGGTGTATCTCATGACAATTGAACCGACGGTAAGCTTCTGGGACTGCGGTGAGTTTATCCTCTGTTCCTACCGGCTCGAGGTAGGGCATCCTCCCGGCGCTCCCTTCTTTATGCTGCTGGGCCGGTTCTTTACGCTCTTTGCCGGTGGTGACACCTCGAGGGTGGCAATGATGGTAAATATACTCTCCGCCTTTGCAAGCGCCTTTACCATCCTTTTCCTCTTCTGGTCCGTCACACGGCTTATCCGCCTTGCCACGGGAGATGGTGATGTTGTTACAGGAGGAAGAGCAATAGCTATACTGGCATCAGGCGCAACAGGAGCACTCGCCTACGCATTCTCTGACACCTTCTGGTTCTCGGCCGTCGAGGGCGAGGTCTATGCCACCAGCTCACTCTTCACCGCCGCTGTCTTCTGGGCCATACTCCGGTGGTATGATGAGGCTGATTCGCCTCATGCAAACAGGTGGATAGTGCTCATATTCTATCTGATGGGACTGTCAATAGGGGTGCATCTTCTGAACCTGCTGACACTGCCGGTTCTTGTTCTCCTGTGGTACTTCCGTAAATACAGAGTTACAGGCAGGGGCGTGGTATATGCAGTTATCCTGAGTTTTCTCATGCTGGGCGTCCTGAACTTCCTCTTCATTCCGGGCGTGGCCAAGGTGGCGGGCTGGTTTGAGCTCTTCTTTGTGAATGCGCTTGGTCTGCCTTTTAACACCGGCCTCTATATCTACCTGCTGTTACTGGTCGGACTGATAGTCTTCGGACTATGGTATTCGCTGAAAAAGAACAAAATCATACTTAACCATGTGATGACAGTAGTGGCAGTGCTGATACTGGGTTACTCATCCTTTGCGCTTATCATCATCAGGGCCAATGCCCACCCGCCCATGAATCAGAATGACCCTTCAGATGTATTCTCGTTCATCTATTATATAAACCGTACGCAGTATGGCCGGGTGCCTCTTGTCTACGGACATTATTACTCAGCGCCGGTAACCGGAGTCACAAAAAAGGTGGCAGGCTACAATAGAAGAAAGATGGCAAATACGAACCGTACTATCTGAATGATTACGAATACGATGAGCGATTCATGACCATCTTCCCAAGGATGTACAGCAGCGATCCCGATCATATCAGCCAGTATGAATACTGGGGCAAGGTCAGGGGAAGGAAGATATCTGTAAGGTCAGGGAGCGACAGTGAGCAGGTCACTCTTCCCACATTCGGACAGAATCTCCGCTTCTTCTTCAGGTACCAGGTGGGGGTGATGTATGCCAGGTATTTTATGTGGAACTTTGCCGGCCGTCAGAATGACGTGCAGGGAAACGGCAATGTCATGGACGGCAACTGGATCTCGGGGATTCCCTTTATTGACAATTCCCGGCTTGGCGACCAGTCGCTCCTGCCAGCCGGGAATCAGAACAGCCCTGCACGAAACAGGTATTATCTTCTTCCCCTGCTGGCAGGCCTGGCAGGCATTATATGGCAGTACCGCCGTGACAGGAAAGGGCTGTCGCTCGTCGCACTCCTTTTTATAATGACAGGCCTGGCCATTGTGACATACCTGAATCAGAACCCGAGCCAGCCAAGAGAGAGGGATTATGCATATGCAGGTTCCTTCTATGCCTTCTCAATATGGATCGGGATGGGAGTAATGCTTCTTTATGACCTCTTCCGCAAGGTCATGAAGGAGTATCCGGCAGCGGTCACACCGGCGGTTGTACTGATGGCAGCCATCCCGCTGCTGATGCTGCTTGAGAACTATGATGACCATGACAGGTCTGACCGGTACACTGCACGGGATATTGCCTCAAACTTTCTCTCTACTGTTGATGAGAACGCAATCTTGCTGACATACGGCGACAATGATTCCTTCCCTCTGTGGTATATCCAGGATGTGGAGGGTTACCGCACTGACGTGCGCGTGGCTAACCTCAGTTACCTGCAGAGCGGATTTTACATTGAGACGATGAGCCGCAAGGCATTTGAATCCGATCCTCTGCCATTCACCCTCCCTTATGAGAAATATATCGAAGGAGAGCGCGTCCAGATGCCCGTCGAGGATCTGATAAAGGAACCCACCCCAATCAGGAAGGTGATTGAGTTTGCCGGTTCGGATGATCCCAAGGCCAAGGTGGATCTCTCGGGCAGGGGCGACTTCTTCAATTTCATACCCGTGAGGGATTTTATCGTTGACGTTGACTCAGCCCATGTTATTGCCACGGGCGCCGTGCGGCCCTACCATGCCGACAGGATCATCAGCCCGATGATCTGGCGGTTCAAGGGATCAATGGCCATCAAGGATGACCTGGCCATAATGGATATTATGGCAGGAAACAACTGGGAGCGCCCGCTGTACTATGCAGTCACTGCACCTCCTTCCAGCTATATAGGGCTGGAGGATTTTTTCCTTCAGGAAGGGATGGCCTACAGGGTAAGCCCCGTGAAGATTGATCCGCCGGACGGAGGAGAGGTTGGCATGGTGGATACGCAGGAGATGTATGAAAAGATGATGAACCGCTTCAGGTGGGGTAATGCCGGCGAGCCGCACGTCTACCTTGATGAGAACAACAGGAGGATGCTTGACAGCTTCAGGCGTCAGTTCGCAAGACTGGCCAGGGCGCTTATCCTCGAGGGTGATACTGTCAGGGCGATTGCCGCTGTGGAGAAGGGAATGAGCATTGTGCCTCCCGAAAAGATGCCTTATGATTATTTCAGCCGTGGTCTGGGTGAAGCTCTCGCCATGGCAGGGAAAAAGGAGGAGGCTCAGGAGATGTTCAATGCAATTGCAGACAATGCACTGGCATCACTGGTCTTCATCTCGACCCTGCCGGAGGACAAAACCTATGGTCTTGACTTTACTGTATCAGTTTCACTGCAGTCCTTGCTCGATGCTTACAGGATGGCGGTCAGGTTCGATATGCCTGAACTGGCCCTACGGGCCTCCGGGGAGCTTACAAAGTACTACGGAGAGGTCCCTCTGCGATGATCAGGAACTATGGCAGACCGTTTCCCGCGGGAATAATTTACCCGGAAGCCCTTTACAGGATAAAAGGCAAGGAGAAGAGACTTTATCTCACCTTCGATGACGGTCCGGATCCATTATCCACACCTGCGATACTTGACATAATGAAGGCTCATGATGTTCATGCCACCTTCTTCTGCACGGGAAGCAAGGTGCTTGCCTCTCCCGGCCTCTTTGCCCGGGTGGCGGCAGGGGGTCATACCATCGGCAACCACGGCTTCAGCCACCTGAACGGACTGACGACTTCGATAAGAGCTTATTGCTCAGACATATACAGGGGAAGGGATATCACCTGCAGCAACCTCTTCAGGCCTCCCTACGGCAGACTGCGCGTCAGGCAATACAGGATACTTGAAAGAAGCATGCGGATTGTCTTCTGGGATCTGATGCCATACGACTTTGACAGGAAGCTTGCGCCGGAGTCTTCCTACAGCATTCTGTCACGGAGGATGAGGCCGGGCTCTGTGATAGTGCTGCATGACACCGCATTCAGCAGCGCCGCCCTTTACCTCGACAGGTTCATTCAAAAAGCACTGGAGGAGGGTTATTCATTCGGGTCCGTTGATGATTATTTGCTTCATGGCTGAGTTATTTCGGCCTAAATGCTATTTTTGAAATGGGAAAGAAATTTTTACAATGAATATTCTTATACTGGGATCGGGGGGACGTGAGCATGCCATCACCTGGAAGCTTGCACAGAGCAGCAGGCAGCTGAATCTCTTCGTCGCACCCGGCAATCCCGGCACCGCTTCGCTGGCACAGAACCTGCCGGTTGATCCGCTCGATTTTCAGGCAGTCAGATCTGCTGTACTCAAATATAACATCAGTATGGTTGTGGTGGGTCCCGAAGCTCCTCTTACGGAGGGCATTGCCGATTTTCTCGAGGATGATCCGGCGCTCTCCTCCGTGTCGGTCATAGGACCCCGTCGCCACGGAGCCATGCTTGAGGGAAGCAAGGATTTTGCCAAGGGCTTTATGAAGCGGCACGGAATACCTACTGCTGCCTACGAAACATTTTCTTCTGAGAACGCTGATGAGGCAACCCGGTTCATGCGAACCCTCGATCCTCCTTATGTGCTTAAGGCCGACGGCCTGGCAGCAGGGAAAGGGGTGCTGATCATAAGTGACCTCGACGAAGCGGTGGGCGAACTGCGGGCGATGCTCGGCGGACGCTTCGGAGCGGCAGGAAACAGGGTGGTGATTGAGCAGTATCTTAAGGGAATAGAGATGTCAGCCTTTATTATAACTGACGGCATCTCATACAGGATACTCCCTGAAGCAAAAGACTATAAGCGGATAGGTGAAGGAGACACAGGTAAGAATACGGGTGGAATGGGGGCGGTCTCACCAGTGCCTTTCGCCACTTCCTCATTCATGGCAAAGGTGGAAGAGAGGATCATCAGGAAGACGGTGGAGGGACTCAGGGCAGAAGGGATAGACTATCGGGGCTTCATCTTCTTCGGGCTGATGAATGTGGATGGCAACCCTTATGTTATTGAGTATAACGCCCGTCTTGGTGATCCCGAGAGCGAGGTGATCCTCCCCAGAATAGAAAGTGACCTTTATGATCTCCTTGAGGGAGCGGCAATGCGTGACCTGTCAAACCGCACGCTAATGGCGGCGTCAGACACAGCCGTGACGGTGATGATAGTTGCGGGTGGTTATCCCGACAGCTACGAAAAGGGTTTCCCGATATTGGGAACCGACCGGGTCAATGAGAGTACCGTCTTTCATGCAGGCACCAGAGTTGACGACGGACGGCTTGTGACATCGGGGGGACGGGTGCTTGCCGTCACATCGCGGGGAGCAACGATGCAGGAGGCTCTTGACAGAAGCTACAGTAGCGTCTCTGAGATATATTTTGAAGGAATGAATTACAGAAAAGATATCGGATCTGACCTGAAAACTTCAGGGAGATGATCAGGTTTTTCAGGGGGTCAGGAATCGGCCCGGTGCTTCTGCTGACACTTTCAGCACTGGCGCTGTGGATACAGTTTCTCATTTCACCTCCCCGGCTGACGGACGTTTCCGGGAGTGACCCGATGCCACTCTGGGGCCTCATAGCAAATGCCCTGGAGGGCTCACCGCTGCTGGCGGCCATACTTTCATTTGCCCTTCTGCTGATCGTGGCAATTGTAATGGTGAGGTTCAACACCTCGATCTTTTTCATCCCCCGGAGAACCTATCTTCCCGCTCTGATATACATAATTCTTTACGCACTCTTTCCCGGCGAGATGGTCTTAAACCCAGCCCTTCCGGCGGCTCTGCTTATCCTCGCAGGCATGTGGCGTATGGTCTCGTCATATCGTGTCAATGGCATGACATTCAATTTTTTCGACGCTGCCCTGCTCATCTCGTCGGCCGGTATGTTTTACGCCGGCGCTATATGGTTCATCATTCTTGTACTCATAGGAGCCCTGATCTTACGGAGCCCTGATTCACGCGAACTGACAGTGACCATTGCCGGAGCCCTGCTGCCGTGGATATTGCTTTATGCAATATGGTATGTGACAGGCGGAGATGTGGGAGATCTGTCAGAGATCATCCGGCACAATCTCTTTGACGATGTGCCACCTGTGCAATGGGGGCGGACACTGGTGATTCTTCTGGCCATGACAGGGTTGAACATTCTTCCGTCATTAGGGGCTCTCATAAGTGAGATGCCAACGTACAAGATTCGGTCACGCAAGACCTTTGAGCTGTTTGTCTGGATGATCGTTTTATGTATTGCAGTATATATTTTTATTCCGTCTGTTTCAGCAGAGATGAATGCCATCACGGCACTGCCTGTTGCATTCATCATGGCCAACTATTATGCCTTCACCCGCCGTCTGACGGCAGCGGAGATTTTTTTCTGGCTAATGGTGGTTATGCTGATAATATCGCGACTGTGGCCCTACTGATCACTTGATCATACAGACCACCCCTACGCCTGATCCCTGCTCTCCGCCTGTGAAATCATACCAGAGTGTGTAGAGACCAGTCTTATTGCAGACAAAGTCAACGGAGGCGTATTTCTTTCCTGTGCTTTTGTTGAATGAAGAGATGAGCTGTTTCCCCTGATCATAGATGGTGATTGTGAGTTCTCCCAATGATCCTGGAGCATCACACACCGAGAACCTGTATTTCATGTTCTTCATCAGGTACATGTTAGCCTTGTACACGGGTGCAGGGGCATTGGCTGCAGCCTTTGGCAGCTGTACCCGGAAATCCTTCAGGTAGGTTGTATTATCGCCGGCGGCCAGAACACAACTGCTGACGAGATCGTCAGTGGCAGGCTGACTCTTTACCATAACAGGCAGAAGGAGCAGTGTGAGTGACAGAATGACAAACCTGCTTTTCATTTTATTTGCCATATATTAATTTGTTTCTCACATCTTTTGACACTGCGGCTATCTCAGCAAGCTGCTCATCGCTCATTTCAACGATGCTCTCCTCGTGTTGTATCATCACCAGGCGTCCATCCTGCTCAACCGTTTCAGGTTCCCCCAGCCGGTAGGTGATGCGTACGTCATGATAAGAATTGCTTATCGCCTCCATCATGTCATACAGTGCTGTATATTCAGCGCTGCTCTCACGGTAGGGGCGAAGAAGCATGAGCAGGTCGCCCAGTATGATCTTCTGTTCACCGATACGGTCCCTGAGTACCCTCTCAGGATGGGCCAGTGCCACCTGTGTTGCCAGATACTGTCCTTCAATCCAGACACCGGTTATCATAAGTGCGGAAATTGAACCGCGGTTGTTATCCCTCAGGTACTGATCAATCTTATTGTAGGAGTTAACTGACATAAAGAGCAGGGAATCGAGATTTGACTTGCTGACTGAAAGCCTCTTCAGTGTCTCGAAATCAAAGTATTGCCCTACGCGGAGGCCGTCTGCCAGCCTCTTTATGGTTGAAAGCACATCAATGGAATTACCGGTTTTCTCGTACATATTGAGGTAACCGAGATCGGCACCGTATATTCCCAGCATCACCGCCTTCTGAAAGTTGGTGGTAAGGCGGTCGGCTCCCTGTGTGGGTGCCAGGTATTCGACCGAGAACGCGACTTCCATACTCTGCAGCAACGCTGCAATCTCCACAGGTGATGCAATGTTCTGAACGATGTCCGCAACGGCCTCATCACTAAGCTTCTCAGCCTCACCTGCCGGTACCGAATCGGCAATGGGGAAACTGAGGCCGCCCTGCTTTGTGTTGCTGTTCCTGCATGAACAAACGGATATCAGCAGGATCACTGCGACCAGCTTTGAAATTGTTCCTGTCATCAGGCGTTTGTGTTTATATACAAATGTAAGAAAAATGGTCATTCCAAACGTGCTGCCCTCTTTTTTTGAAACCTGAGGCCATCAAAGTATGAGATTATCCGCCTGATCGCCTCAGTGTACAACATTATGTACAGAAAAATGATAGAGGCAAATACAAGCAATATATTGAACCTGAAGGTATCAACCGTGAACCCCATGAATCTCTTCACCGGCGCCATGAAATGGGTTCGGAAATCAAGCGGTCCTGAAGGGTCAGGCTCAAGATAGATGAGATCTGCATTCTGTACGAGCCGGTCATTGAATTCAAGCATCTTGTTTTTCTCGTACACCTTTCTCATTATATCCTCAAGCTTATCATTGTGATAACCGTTATAGAGTTCATCAAGCACTTCCTTATTGCTGCTGATGTAATTATCTAGGCTCATGTCGGCAAGGTTGCTGAGTCGCCTGTACTCCGTGTCGGCGCTGTTGAGCCAGAGGGCAAGCCGTTCTCCGAGACCTGCGGTGAAAAGCTCCGGAGTAATTGAGTCAAGACCGGAGAAAGGGTTGATGATACCTGCCTCCGATAGTGCAGACATCTCGTTCCTTAGAAGCCTGATCTCGCTCTCTTCAGGGTTTATCCTGCCTTCCCGGTACAGCTTGTCAAGCACAACCCCAAGGGCGTCGTTTACCCTGGGTATCCGGTAGATGGTGTTGAAGTCGGAGACGCTCATCTGCTGTTTTAGCGCATAGACCCTCTTCCCGTATTCATTTCCAGTGAACTGTTTGACCATCAATGCTTCATAGGTCCAGCGGGTAGGCATTATTTCAGCGATAAGGGGGACCCTGTCAGCGTTGGCAATCTTCCTGTTCAGTTTATCAAACGGGAACATAGCTCCGCTGAGGACCATCATCGGTATCATCAGCAGGGGGATCACGATATAAATGGTGACGGCAGAGTTCAGTGCCGAGGAGATGTTTAGTCCGATCATATTTGCAAAGAAGGCGGTGGAGAACAGCGCAATCCAGTACTGTAAAAACAGTCCCTGGATGCCCAGCATCGGGCTGGCCACCAGAAGGAAGAGAAAAGTCTGAAGTGCCGATATCGCTGCCATCACTGACATCTTGCTCAGGATGTAACTGCTGCGGCTCAGATGGAGAAAATGTTCCCTCCTCAGCATCTTCCTGTCCCTGAATATCTCCTCAGCGCTGATGGTCAGCCCCAGGAACAGTGCAACAATAATGCTCATGAATATATATATCGGGATGTTTTCATTCTCCCTGAATATATAGACGTTTGAAGAGGGGTCTGCAATATATCTTACTATGTATGAAAGAATAAGGCCCAGAACCGGTCCTTCGAGGAGGGTCAGCAGCAGATATTGTTTGTTAGCCAGCTTGCTTTTCAGATCGCGTGCAAGGAAGATAAGCGTCTGTCTCAGCCAACGTGGTCGCCGGAGACTGGAATAGGGCCCGGTGCTCTCCTCCGTCACCGTCTCGCCGGCGGTGACCCGGCGGAAGGCCTCAGCCCATTCGGCAGGGGAGACTTTCCTCGTTTCGGTGTACCCGCCGAACTCATCCACCACCCTGGTTTCAAGGATGTTGAAAAGTGTTTCGGGATTTACGGTACCACAGGTCGGACACTCAGCTATAGCGCTGTTTATCTGTGCCTCCAGGGTCTTGAAATGAACGATGGATTCGATGGGATTACCATAAAAGACCAGGTGGCCCAGCAGGTCAAGAAGCAATACCTTGTCAAAGCTCCTGAATATCTCCGACGAAGGTTGATGGATCACAGTGATAACCAATTTGCCCTTCAGTGTGAGTTCGTGGAGCAGGTCTACCACGTTCCCGGAGTCGCGCGAAGAGAGACCGGAGGTCGGTTCGTCAAGGAAAAGCACAGACGGCTCCCTTATGAGTTCAAGCGCAATGTTAAGCCTTTTTCTCTGTCCTCCGCTGATAACCTTGTTCAGAGGTGATCCCACACGGGAATTTCTCTTTTCATACAGTCCCAGCGTGTGCAGCAACTGGTTCACGACCGCGGTCAGCTCCTCCCGGGTCTTCCCCGCGAAGCATAGTGATGAAGCGTACCAGAGGTTCTCAAACACCGTCAGATCCTCAACAAGGAGATCATCCTGAGGCACGTAGCCTATGACCCCGTCAAGCCTCTTGTCATCCTTGAAGAGGGAGATACCGTTGATCCTTACATCGCCGGATCCCGGGCGGGCAAGGCCTGTAAGCAGGTTGAGAAGCGTTGTCTTGCCCGATCCGCTGGCCCCCATGATACCTATCAGCTGGCCATCGCTGGCAGCAAAGCTCACATCGGTTATGGCCGGAGCGCCGTCACTGAAACTGTAGCGGAGGTGCTCAGCCACAAATGTGATACGGTGTACATCCTCCCCTGATGCGAACCGCGATATGACATCGCTGTAATAGACTGTGGGGGCCGGGGGCGACTGCACGGTGCTTCCCGGAGCAAAGGTGTACACCTTTTTGCATACTATTGGCAGGCCATTGAGATATGAGATGCCCGAACAGAAACACCTCATGAAATAGAGGTTGACGCTTGCAACCTTCAGGAAGATTATAAAGGGTCCTTCTGTCTGATCTGAACCGGAGATGCTGCCGGTACTGATCACTATCATCGAAGCATCTTCAAAACTCTCTCTCTGCTCTTCCCTGACAAAGAGCATGATGCTGTTGAACTCCTGCTGTGAAATCTTAAATACCTCGGCGATGGTGTTGATGATATTCATGCGCTGAGGGGTATACTGCTTGTCAGAGTCTATCAGCTCGAAGCAACGCATGAGAACAATGACCCTCTGTTCCTGTGTAAGGGTCTTGTTGATCTTTTTGCAGTTATTGAATATCCTTATTGAATCCTTTACAGATGCCGTTTCCGAATCGGCTCTTTTACCCTTTTCCTGAACGGGCCCCGCATTCTCAAGAAAAAGGTTCATGAATTCATCAGCACTCTGATGTGACAGCTGCTTGGTAAGAAAGGCCGATACAAAATCCCGCTCGCTTTGCAGCATGCCGCCGTCCTGCTTCACTATCAGGGCGAATAACTCCATCATTGCCCGCAGGATCTCTTCACTCATTTTTCAGGATAAGTTTTTTCAAGTTTAGCCGCCGCTTTCAGAAAACAAAGTAAAAAATAAGTCAGAAATTCTTTACTAATTTGGTATGTGAAATATTGTGAATCCAAATCGCTTAGATTTATAACGTAACTGCATCAGACAAAGTATAATCAGCCTCAGAAAGACATAATTATCCAGCCCATACATAGCCCTGCCATGAGATATTTTTTATTGCCATATTTCATTTTGCTTTCCGTCCTGCTGCCTGGTCAGCCCCTCCCCGGCTTCAAGCCGTCCGGAACATTTGGGGAGCAGCAGATGGTCATTGAAGATTCCCCTCCCGGTACACGCATCCTGATCAACGCCCCGCTGGCCGGATTCGGTGGTGCTGACCGCGTACTGCTGGTCCTCTATGCCCTTCCCAACGGCAACACCATTGAACAGACGTTTGGAAAAGAGCTGCATAAGGGCGACGACTGGCACTACGGTATCCAGCATATCGGGGCGCAGACCAGGTTCCTGAGAGGTGTCATAGAAGACCGGACATTGGTTGTGGCCTATCTTGAGAACAACCGTAAAAGCTGGCCGGCATGGACCGCCGCAACCCCTGATTACAGAGACCAAGTGAAAAGGATGGTGAATGATATCTCTGCAATTTTCGCTCCCTGGCAGCCTGATCTGGTCCTCAACGGCCACAGTGGGGGAGGACGGTTCATATTCAGTTATATCGACAGCCATGATGTGATACCACCGGCAGTGAAACGGATAGCCTTTCTTGACAGTAACTACGGCTATGACGACACCATTTACGGACCGAAGATTGTCAGCTGGCTGAAATCCGGCAGCGACAGGCACCTCTGCACGCTGGCATACAATGACAGCGTGGTAATATACAACGGCAAACCTCTGGTGTCGCCGACGGGAGGCACCTGGTACCGAAGCAGGATGATGAAGGACTATTTTGCAGAGTCATTCAGACTGAAGGAGCGGCAGCGTGACTCACTCATCTGGTTCACATCGCCCGGAAGGAAGATACAGTTCATTTTCAAACCCAATCCTGAAGGGAAGATTTACCACACCCTGCAGGTTGAGTATAACGGATTCATTCACAGCATGATGAGTGGAACGAGGTATGAGCAGAAGGGTTACAGGTATTTTGGGGACCGGGCATATTCTGACCTTATCGCTGACACCGTCGTTGTGCCGATACGGGTGATGAACATTCCTGCTCGTGATCAGTCGGCAGAGGGAGGAGCGGCGTTCATGAACCGGATAGGCGATCTCCCTCTTGAGGAGCGTGAGGAGGAGATCTTTCGTGCCGCTGCATCGGGAAATATTCCCGGGTTCCTGAGGAAGACAATCACACTCCAGGGAGGGTTCAAAGATCTTAACGGAAATCAGCATACTCTTGAATATGAGGTTATGCCCGATTACCTTGCCATTGGAAGTGATGACGACTTCTGCCGCATTCCAATGAATCCACGCACCGCACAGAGGCTGGCAGACCTGTTTGGGGCCTCACTGCTGACAGCCAGTTTGAGTGATCATGTATGGTCACAGGCAGATGTAAAGCCGGAGCCTTTCTTTTACAAGCCAGTCGGCAATGCAAATGAGCTTGTCATGAAGTTCAGGGAGCACAACTTGCAGATTGAAAGACAGCTTGCTGAAGCCGGCGGGAGTAACGGGCAGCTGGTGGCAGGCATCAAGAAGGATGTGGTCATCTCGTCACGTATTGCCGATCGGCCCGACAGGGTTGTGATCTACGGCTGGCATAAACCTGACGGCAACCCCATTCAGCCCGTTTACAGCGGCCATGTATACTGGTATGTCGATTATAGCCACGGCATCAGGTTCATGAACAGACAGGTTCTGCTCGACGGTCGTCAGACCGATGTGAGGGAGATACTGAAGGACCCGGTGCTGTTCAGGATACTCAGCAATGAGGCCGGCCCCATGACCATGACGGCTTATCAGATACAACCAGGCTGCTCCTGACGGGGACTTTCTGACGAATGCTATTTAACTGCATATCCAGGTCCGCGGACCACGCGGCCGGGGAAAGCGCCAGTGTGCCCGCCGTCACGCAGAACCTGAACTCCGTTGACGAATACATGCATCATGCCAGCGGAGAGCTGATGAGGATTCTCAAAGGTCGAGTGATCATGTATCTTCGCCGGGTCGAAGATCACCACATCGGCATAGTAACCTTCCTTCAATGCCCCGCGTTTTTCAATTTTCATATTGGTGGCCGGGAGAGTGGTCAGCCTGCGGATAGCCTCTTCAAGGGAAATGACCTGCTCGTCGCGTACATATTTTCCAAGGAGCCTCGCGAAATTGCCATATGCACGCGGGTGGGTGGCCGACTTCAGGAAAACGCCCTCGGGCGCCATCGATTTGCCGTCAGAGCCGAAGGTCATCCACGGCTGAGCTATCTGCTTCCTCAGGTTATCTTCTGACATTGAGAAGAAGACTGCATCGACATTGCTGTTGTCATCGATGATCAGATCCATTACCGTCTCCCCTGGCGACGTTCCCCTGATGGCAGCAATCTCTGCAAGGGTCTTGCCCTGCAGGTATTTAAGCGAATCGGTATTGAACCCGATGACAAGTACTTTTTCCGGGGTGCCCTGTTTTCTCATAATGGTCTTGATGATCTCCGGTCCCACCACCTTTCTTACAGCCGGGTCCTTCAGCCGGGCGACCCACTTCTCGAAGCCGCCCTCCTGTACCCACTCCGGCATTATGATGCCCAATCCGGTTGAGCTGGCCGGGTAGCTGTACATGTCGGCGGTTATTTGCAGTCCTGCTGCACGTGCCGAGTCAATCTTTGCTATCGCATGGTCAAGCTTGCCCCAGTTTGTCCGGCCGACCTGCTTGAGGTGGTAGATCTCCGATCTGATCCCGGTCTCATGAGGTACCCTGAGAAAATCGTCGATAGATTCAAGGAACGTTTCATCCTCGTTTCTTATATGGGAAATATACATCCCATCGTATTCGGCTGCCACCCTGCATAATTCAGACAGTTCCTCAGTTGAGGCAAAGCTTGCAGGGATATATTCAAGTGCCGAGCTGAGGCCTATGGCTCCCTCCTCCATGGCTTGTCTTACAAGCAGCTTCATTGAGTCCATCTCGGCAGCAGTGGGGGGTCTGTTATCATACCCGACCACGTGTATCCGCAGGGTCGAGGTGCCCACAAACGATGCAATGTTCGTTGACACACCCTTTCTTTCGAGATATTCAAGGTACTCTCCCAGGCTGGTCCATTCAATTTCATACTTTATATCCCCCTGAGACGCTTTCATCTCCTGCTTCATACCCTCGCTCCAGGGCCCCCATGAGTCGCCCTCTCCAAGCACTTCCAGCGTCACTCCCTGGCATATGTCGCCATATGAGCGCCCGTCCTCAATAAGCGATTCCACCGCCCAGCTGAGCATGTTGATGAACCCCGGTGCAACGGTCAGTCCTGTGGCATCAATTTCGGTCACACCGCTTGCCTTCTTAAGGTCGCCAATGGCCGCAATGGTGTCAGACATAATACCAATATCCCCGACAAATGAGACGGAACCCGAGCCGTCTGCTATGCTGCCGTTTTTTATCAGGAGATCATACTTCACTGATGATGAACATCCGAAAAAAATCAATAGTACCGGCAGGAATGCTTTTAATAGTCTCATTTTATGGTCTGATTTGGTTGATTTATTCAGAAAAGGTCTTAAGAATCTATCCTGAACAAATTTAATTTTTTCCCTTGAAGTTGTGAAATTATTCTCTTTTTCAAGTTTGTACGACATATAATGAATTTGTTTTTTAGCCCCTGCATTCATGCAGGGCCCTATTATAATGTATCGGAGAACCTCATTTAATGAGCTTAATGCTGCAATCCGCATGGTATCTCAATAATATGCTTAAAAACAGATATGATGTACTACAAATTTTTTTTTTGAATTTAATTAAGTTGTAACTTGTGAGGGTAAACCATTAAACTAACGCGCTTTCTCCATGAAAAAACTGATCTTCATTTTCTTGTCGGTATTGCTAGTCAATGCCGGCATGGCGCAGACACGTGTTACCGGAACGGTAACCGCCTCTGATGACGGTTCCCCTATCCCTTATGCAGTGGTGCTGCTGAAGGGTTCCAGGGGAGTCGGAACAAACACTGATGCTGACGGCAAGTATGCCCTCAGCGATCTCCCTGCAAACGCTGTTCTTATTTTCAGCTACGTAGGCTATAAGACACAGGAGATATCTGTTGCAGGAAGGAGTGTCCTGAATGTAGAGATGGCAACCGATGCTCTCGCTCTCGATGAGGTCATCGTTGTTGCCTATGGTACCTCAACAAGGGGGACCTTCACCGGTGCCGCCAGTGTGGTAAAGGCAGACGCCATCAAGGATGTGCCTTCCCTTTCATTTGAAAATGCCATGGGAGGCAAGATCGCCGGTCTGCAGATCACCACTCTGTCGGGGCAGGCAGGCTCAACCTCATCCATCAGGGTTCGCGGTCGTGGGTTCGATGAACGCCTCCAACGAGCCTTTGTACGTTGTTGACGGGGTTCCGGTTATCTCGGGTAACGTTTCACAGATGGGTAACTATACCACCAGCAACGTGATGAATACCATCAATCCGAATGACATTGAATCGATTACAGTGCTTAAAGATGCTGCCGCATCTGCTCTTTACGGCTCCAGGGCCGCCAACGGTGTCATCGTCATTACCACCAAGCAGGGCAAACAGGGCAAACCGGTTGTCAACTTCAAGGCATCGGTTGGTATCACGCCCTCATTTGCCACTGACAACTTTGAAGCTGCCAGCACTGACCAGCAGATAGAAATGTACTATGAGAACTTCTGGAACGCAGGGGTCTATTATGAAGGTGACACGTACGAGGAAGCCAGTACAGGTGCACTCGCCCAGCTGAACAAAAGGTTCAACAAGCACGGTTATATCTTCTCGGCACCTGATAATACCGTTAATTCGCTGACAGTAAGTGGCGAAAGAGCCGGACAATATTACGATTGGGAGAGTGAACTTTTCCGGACAGCCGTGTATCAATCGTACGACCTCTCTATCAGCGGCGGGACAGAAAACTCAAACTACTATACCTCTTTTTCATACACCAATGACTTGGCCGCAGTGTAATAAACAGTTATGACCGTATTACAGGAAGGATCAACTTCAGCCAGAAGGTCGGTAAGTTCGTAGAGCTTACTACCAATGTCAATGTATCGTCGAGTGATAAGGAGGGGTTCAATGACACCCGGGCCCTTGGCAACAACTATTTCCTCCAGAGCCGTAACCTGCTATGGGGTATGTACTGGCCAACAGACTATGTTACGGGACAGCCCTGGACAGCCAGGTACGGGAGTTATGCCTACAACCCGGTATATTACAACACCCAGTGGGAGAACTGGTCAGAGACACAGAGAGTATTTGCAAATGAGACTGTTAATATCAAGATTCTTCCGGAACTTAACCTGAGATCGGTCTTATCATTTGACAACACCCAGACATTTGACCATCTTTACTACAGTGCACTGCACTTCAGCGGTTCAAGCGTGGGAGGATCGGTGACAGAGAACAGCAACAAGATCAACATGCTCCTGTCATCAACAACTCTGAACTATAACAAGACGTTTGCCGGGGTTCACACTATAGGCGCCCTTGTTGGCTGGGAGGTAGCCCAAAACCAGACAGACTACATGAGGTCTACCGGCACGAACCTGCCTACCAGCGCTCTCCATACTGTTGCCACGGCAGGCAAGCTTGATGCCAGCGCATATTACTGGGGTAACACTATAGCATCGTTTCTGTCACGCCTGGAATACAACTATGATAACAAGTATTATGTGTCAGGTTCATTCCGCCGTGACGGGTCATCCAAGCTCGGTCCCGAAACCCGCTGGGGTAACTTCTGGTCCGTTGCAGGATCATGGAGGATAGACAGGGAGAGCTTCATGGAGGGTATCCCGGCTATAAGCAGCCTGAAGCTCAGGGCATCATACGGTGTCAACGGAACCCTGCCCGACGGCAGACTATGGATGGCGCTCACTTACCGGTTATACAAGCAAATACATGGAGCAGCCGGGCGGAGGGGTCAGCACCATCGCTGATGCCAACCTCTCATGGGAGACGAGCTACACATCCAACATAGCTCTCGAATTCGGGTTGTTTGACCAGAAACTGTCGGGCTCTTTGGAGTTTTTCGACAGGGACTCAAGGAACCTGCTGCAGGATGTTCCCATCTCAACTGTAACAGGATTTAGCTCAACGCTGAGGAACGTTGGTGAGATAAACAACCGGGGTGTGGAGTTTGAACTCTTTGGAGAGATCATGAAAAGCGGCGATTTCATATGGACGGCCGGACTGACCGCATCACATGTGAAGTCTACCGTAACAAAGCTATATGGCGGACAGAACATCGTCTGGTATGAACCTACCGGTGGAGACAACCGTACAAAGTTCATCTATAAGGAAGGGGAATCAACGCTGGCCATTTACGGACGCGAATGGGCAGGGGTTGAGAGGGAGACAGGCGTGAACGTCTGGTTCCTCAACAACGATGGTACACCTGACCTGACAGTTGACGGCAGACCGGCTACCTACGATTACACGAAGGCAACCGAGATTATTCTCGGTAATGCCCATCCGAAGCTCTTTGGTGGTTTCAACACTGATTTAGCCTGGAAAGGGGTCTCATTATCACTGAACTTCGTATACAAACTGGGTGGTTATACCTATGATGCTGCCGGCAAGGATGTCAATGACGACGGTTATTACTGGGAAAGGATCATGTCTCTTGATGCATATGAGAACAGATGGACCCCCGAGAACCAGGATGCCATTTACCCGCAGAGGGTTGCCGTTGACTTTGAAGATGTCAACCAGAAGAGCAGCCGGCACATGCATCCTGCAGACTATACAAGGCTCAAGAGCATAACTCTGGGTTATAACCTTCCTTCCGGTATCCTTAATAAGGTGAAGATGTCGGGAGCCAGGATACTTCAACGGCTCCAACCTGTGGACGCTTGCCGCCTACAAGGTGTATGATCCCTGAGGTCAACGAATACGGATCACGGGGATGGGAGATGCCAGTGGGCAAGACATATACGTTCGGCATAGAAGCCAGTTTCTAATCTTAAAAAGGTACTACGATGAAAAAGATAACAATCATACTTACGGTACTGGGCGCCATGCTGATAACATCATGTGAGGATTTTCTTGATGTGCAACCCAGCAACCTGGCGAATTCAGAGACCTCGATCATCAACGCGGCAGACGCCAAGGTGGCGATCAACGGTCTGATGAGGAAAATGACCTCTTCAGAATATTATGGACGTAATTTCGTCATCTTCGGCGATGCCAAGGGGGGCGATTTTGCAATCCGTTCACAGGGCAGGGGCCTCGATTATTACTATTCGTTTAATCATTCAGCCACGTCGGGTTCGGGTTCCGGTTTCTGGACGCAGATCTACCACAACATCCTGCAGGCCAATAACCTGATTTTAAACATCCAGAAGATGGAAGATGCCGGCAGCGGTTCAGCATCCCTGAGTGACTACAAGGCACAGGCCATGACTGCAAGGGCGCTGATGTACTTTGACCTGGTCAGGATATACGGGAAGCCCTACAACATGGACAAGACATCATTCGGTGTACCGCTCGTGCTTGAACCCCTCGATGCTTCAGCTCAGCCTACAAGGATATCCGTTGAGGCTGTCTACACGCAGATTCTCAAAGATCTGGCCGACGCGGCACCGCTCCTGTCGAAGAACAAGGTCAACGGATACATTAATTACTATGCCAACAAGGCCATTGAGGCAAGAGTCCATCTCTTCATGGGCAACAACACAGCGGCCCTTGCTGCCGCCGAGGATGTCATCACCAGCGGCAAGTACACCCTCTATTCAAATGCCAACTGGGTAGGCTCACTGGGCTGACTCTTTCGGTGCGCAAGTCGTATCTTGAGCTGGCAATCTATCCCGCGGAGGCAGACCTTACAACCGCTTCGCTCGGATATTACCTCCTCCGTCTTGGTAAGGTCACAGGAGCGATGGGATGGTTCATGGCAAGCGATTACTGGATAACCCGCATGTCTCAGGATCCGACTGATATCCGCTGGGGAATAATGGATTATGATGAATCTTCGACCACAAGATTAGGGTCAAGTCTCAAATATGTCGGAGGCACTGCGTTGCTTGGTGACAAGGCATCGCGTTCAGCTGTCAACGTAAAGGTCATCCGTCTCTTCAGAGATGTATCTCCTTGCCGCTGAGGCTGCGCTGGGCCTTACCACGCCTGACAAGGTTAAGGCTGCAACCTATCTCAATGCGATACGCAAGAGGGCTCCGGCTCTTACACTGGCCGATGAGACAACGGTGACCGTAGATATGATCATGGATGAGAAGAGCAAGGAGTTTTTTGCCGAGGGCCACAGGTACTTTGACATGATCCGCCTGAACAGGACCATTGAGTACAATGACGAGTTCATATCTCCGGCAGTTATCATCACGCACCGCGCAAAGACGATCGACAGGACATTCTACAAGGCAATTTTGCCGATTTCTCAGACTGAGATAGATGCCAACCCGGCAATTGCCTCTCAGCAGAATCCTCAGTATTAGGTTTTCAGGGTTAGTTTCAAGCAGAGGGCGCCTTTTCGAGGCGCCCTCTTTTTAATATCAGAAGAGGTCAGCGTCTTATATAGAGATACCCGCTGACTGAGAGTCCGTTTTCCGCCCTGAGCACATAGAAATATGTGTCATCGGCAACCGGTCTTCCGTTATAATCGGTGCCGTGCCAGAGGTTATCATAATCGGGATTCTCAAAGACCAGGGCTCCCCTTCTGTCAAATACAGTGAGTTTTACTCTTCCGAGTGCCTCTATTCCAGACAGGACAAAGTAGTCGTTTAAACCGTCCATGTCAGGTGTGATGAGGGAAGGTATGATAAGGTCAAGTACAGTTATCATCATGAAATCAGGTACCGGAGGACATACGCCATTGCTCACTGACCACAACAGTACGTTCTCTCCTACACCCAGGCTGCTGACTGTTGTTGCCGGGTCATTGCGTATCAGCAGAAGAAGCGGTGCCCTCTTCCATCGACCAGGTGCCGGTTGAGTTTTCGTCAGGGGCAGCCGCATGGAGGAGTGGTTGTGAAGATATAGGTAAGCTCCTGATCTGGCCCGGCATCGGATAGCGGTGGACGGCAGTACCGCTTACTGTCACTGGATCGTACTGCTGAGCAGCCTCCGCTGATGGTTCCCTTGATGTAGTATGTGCCTTCTGTCGCTGCTGAAGGGGTGGTGTAAGGTATTGTAGTCTGTACGTCTCTCCAGTATGTAAGTATCAGGCCGGACGTTGACCCCGCTGTTATGGCAGGACGGGTCAGATCAGCCGTGCCCGGAAAGCATACCGGGGCGGGGTCAGTGATTACCAGTGTCGGGAACGGACCTGGTTGTGGATTGATAACCACATCAGCCGAAACAGGCGAGGTGCAATTAGCACTGTTTGTTACGGTGAAGTTGTACGAGCCCGGATCCAGTCCGTGTACGGTAAATGAAGTGCCTGATGCCGTGACGGTTATGCTACCCGGGAAACGTGTAAGTGTCCAGCTCCCCTCTGCCGGCAGCCCGTTGATGACCACGCTGCCGGTCGGCAGATCACAGGTGGGCTGTGTTATGGCACCCGGGACAGGTGCTGTGGGCGTGGAGGGCTGAGGGTTAATGATCACCGTTGTAGATGGGACAGAGACACATCCGTCGCTGTTTCTTACAGTGAAAGTATAGGCTCCTGCCTCAAGGCCTGTCACCGTCGTACTGGTTCCTGTTCCGGAGTAGATCACGCCGTCAGGAAGACGGGTCAGGGTCCATGAACCTGCTGCCGGCAAACCTGAAAGAAGAACGCTCCCCGTGGAAATATTGCAGGAGGGCTGTGTCACTGACCCGGGCAAGGGCGCTTCGGGTATGTCAGGACCGGCATTGACTGTGATACCCGTTGACGGACCGGAGGTACACCCTCCCTCGATAGTAACCGTATAAGTATATGTTCCCGGTTCGAGTCCTGTTATCAGGGTGCTTGTCCCCGTTCCCGTGCTGGTAACCCCTCCCGGCGACCGGGTCAGGGTCCAGGTACCGGCAGCCCGCAGCCCGATACGGGTCACGCTTCCCGTTGCGGGAGGCGCAAGATGGCTGGGTGACAGTTCCAGGCACGGGTGGTGATGGTACAACCGGCCGCGGATTGATGACCGCATCAACAGAGGCTGGGGAGAGACATCCGTCGGAGTTGGTTACAGTGAAATAATATGTTCCGGGCTCAAGGCCTTCAATAGCAAGGGTGCTTCCGCTGCCTTCGTAAACTATGCCGCCTGGGTAGCGGCGGACAGTCCATGTGCCGGTGACCGGCAATCCGCTCAGCGAAACCGAGCCGGTTGGCAATCGTGACAGGTCGGATGGAGCAATTGACTCCTATTACAGGTGCCGATGGCGAAAGAGGAGCGGCAATAATGACAATATTATCCGATTGCCCCGAGGTGCATCCGCTCTGGTTGGTGACCGTGTAACTCCATGTGCCGGTCTGCAATCCTGTTACAGTATAGCTGCTGCCGCTTCCTGTGATTGTCTCTCCGTCGGGCTGTCTGGTGAGGGTCCATGTGCCCGTTGAGGGCAAACCCTCCAGCACAACACTGCCTGTAGGTGTAACGCAGGAAGGCTGGGTTATCTGGCCTACTTTAGGCGGGTCAGGCAAAACACAGGCAATCTTAATCATGTAATCCTCCACCTCACCTGAAGTTGCTGATACTGTGGGGCTGGTGACTCTGGGGCCTATCCTGAAACGGGCAAAAGTGGGTTTGGAAGCAATAGCATTTGCAGGTACAGTGACTGACAGGTTGTATGTGGAGGTTCCCTGGGGCATTCTGATGTTTTCCGCCACCCTTTCATCCTTATCAGCGAAATCACCGTCTCCGTTCCAGTCAACCCATACACTCAGGTAGGCAGCATTCAAAATTGCGAGGACGGTTTTCACAGGGACAGTAACGGATGCTCCCTGTTTCATTTCCGGTATTGTAACGCCGTCTTCATCGTCAAGACCGTTCAGGTCATCACCGTTGGCTTCATCGGAGTACTGGCTTTCGGCTTCTCCGTCACCCCGTGTTCCCATGTACGGATAGGTGGTTATAGTATGACGTGCAGAACCGTAAGCTTGCCGGGGCATCACCGTAATCGTTGGGATAGGTCTGCATCGGCAAAGCTACAGGCGACCCGATTCCTGCCGGGAAATGTGAGGCGTCGTTTTCAGGACTGCCCGCAGTAAGGATGAATCCAAAAAGAAGGGATATAAGGGCAATGATTATTCTCGATGTTTTATTCGTCATTATTCGGAAATTTTCAGGTCCGTCCGCTTGCAGCCGGCCTTAAATATTACAAGTTAGATGATGATCGCAGGAAATAACAATGATTATTTGACTGCGCGAATACCGACAATTTCCTGAAACAGGTACCTCGAAACCTCCATTTTTTCGACTTCTGTGACTGATAGACCTGTTTCTGAGCATAAAATCCGATTTGACGAATTAATGTAATAAGATGATAAATAAACCCCTGAAAACCACAATTGTTCGCAGAAAAATTAAATTCAAATTGTAATCAAGCCACTGTAAAATTTTAACAGCCGGAGTTGAATTGACTTATAATATTAACTTATAATTTACCAGGCAAACCAATAAACAAAAAGGGAGGAAGAGAACATGAAAGAAAGAATGCAGCAGTGCACGCCGGCATCGGGTGCAGTTTACGGTCTGGGCCTGATTGGGGCTGCCATCTATTTTATTTCCGCAGCCACAGGATTCTGGATGGGTCCCGGGATTCCTTAAAGCAATTGTATGGCCGGTTTTTCTGGTGCTTGAAGCATTCAAAAGCCTGGGAGTCTAACCCGGGGAACCTTCAGGGATCATAAAAAAGTATGCCTGACGGCGGGTCAGTCAGCTGCCGGTTCGTTCTGTTGCTCTCCGCAGAAGCGGCATATTTTTGCGGTGATTTGTATCTTTTCACCGCAGTTCGGACATTCCTTAAGGTCACCTGCTCCTGACATGACCCTCTCCTTTTCCACCATAATTATACCCTGAAACAGGTTAAGCTCGGTGTCGGTGATGAATTTCACCGGCTGGGCCATACTGCCGCCGGCATATTCAATTACCAGGTACCTCTTCCTGAGTCTCATTATGAGGAAGATACCTGCTGCCACTGATACTGCAGCTATAACAACCATTATTATTGTTGATTGTTTAACCCCTGACAGCAAGCCGAGCGTAGCGGCTATGATGCCGAAAACCACCAGCGACGAGCCGGGCAGGGGTTGCGTCACCTCCTTGCTCATTGTCCCGGTGACATCCTGAAGGCTGACGGTCTTCTTTCCCCTGCTTACCCTGAGTCCGCCGCCGTGTATCCTGCGTCCATACTCATACAGCTTTCCTACCTGGTACACCCTCCTGTCAGAAATGATTATGGCTGAATCCGAGAGATCATCATCAACCAGAAGAGATGAAAAATAGTCCTGACCCAATATCGCTATGAATTTCTCGTGCTGCGACGCGAAGAGATTTTTGTAATTGTATTTCATTGATATTGTCAGTTAAGCGACGGTTCAGGGATGCCTGTAATTTTCCATCTGCCTGCCCAAATTTCGCGAATTAACCTCATAATCTGAGCATGCAAGTGCTTAAAAGGTAGATATTTTTGACCAACATGAGGGAGAGTAGGACAAATGCACTTTGTTCTTAGATTACACGTCCAGGGATCATGGGTCATTTTGCCGTTACCGTATATAAGGAGTGCTTCCGTAACCTCCCCGGTAATGCAGCTGTGGTGAAGGGGAAACGGCTGGCAGCCCACTGCCGTCGAACCGGTTACTGGCAATCACGTTTTACCTGGTGCTCGGTAAAGGTGCCGTCAAGTGTGCCTGAGGTGAGGTGTATAGGTCAACTGGTTGCCTTCCACGAAGCTCCCGTCGAGGTGTTACCGGCAAGGGAATATGACAGGTAATAAATATCATTGCCGGAATTGCTGATCCTTACCCCATATATATCCAGGTTCCGGGAACCGGCAGTGATGTGCATGTCAGCCTTGGTGTCGGTAAATCTCACCAGTTCGGTAGTGCCCGCGACTGTGGTTGAGCCGGTAGTCACAGTTCCGGTATAGAGACCTGAAATAATGGTGGCGTAATCGGTTTGTGGCTCCTTCCGGCTGCATGACGTCAATCCTAAACAGGGCAAGCCAGGCCAGAGCGAAAATATCATCGCCATTCGTCTCATTCGAAATGAAATGAAAGTACCCATATCCTGGAATTTAACTTCTCAATGGCATTGCAGTATTGCGGATAATCGGGATGCGGCTCATCGTGACTTCAGTCAGGCAGTCGGGTTCTCAATAGGGTGTGCAACGCCAGCCGTACAGGTGATCTCCAGTTTGTGTTTAGTCATCGAATTGCAGACAGACTGCCATTCGGCACTGTTAAGAGGATTTTCCACACATCCAGCAGGTGTCGGCGGTGTCGCATGAAATGGAAACTTGGTATAAAAAGGAAGAGAAAGAGAATGACGGGTTTGTGGTATTCTTTCCTCTTTTTCATTATTCGGTTGATCAGAGTGCAATATTACCAAAAAATGCCAATACCGGAATTCAACTGTCGCGATAAACAATTACCTTTTCGGCGGATCACCATGACACGCATTCCTTTTCCGGGGAAGCCGGACTTGCCTTATACCATTCACCGGAGACTATTTCCCCTGAAGCCGGGTATGCCGTATACCATTCACCGGGGACTATTTCCCCTGAAGCCGGGTATGCCGTAGACCATTCACCGGGTACTATTTGAATAAAAAGGTAAATCGATTTTGTCGAGTTTTGCAGTGGAAACTCTGCGCTTATAACAGACTGGTGTTCCGTAAACCGGATTGTGCAAAATAACCTGGCATGAGACCTTCTGGCCCGCTTTCAGCTGTGCAATAATCTCTTTGAGGGATATCAGGTTGGCGCTGGGGGTCATTTCCCGAAGCAATATTTCTGAACCTCCTTGTCCCTGGAATCTTCAATTCTCCATTGTTGCCAGTCAGATTCGATTATATATCTCCTGGCTCCATTATCCCATTGCTGGCTGAAGGCGGACGGCTGGTGGATGTAAATCCTGAAACTGTCGTCAAACTTCAGAACAAGCCCCTGAACCACATTGTCCTTGTCTGATCTGGCTGTCCAACAGCATCTGTCCCGTGATCTGGCTGTACGGGTCTGCCGTTTTTTAGCGGATGCAGTGTTAATGTTGCGAAGTATCCTGAGTGTCTCACTGCCGCTTTTCGAGGCGACATACGCCATTTTGAATGTTTTGTCACATGTCTCCGCCCGACTGTGCCTTCCATTGTCCGTAGGCTGTGACGTACAACAGCATTAAAGTCAGACCTGTGATAACTCTTTTCATGATTCCTGAATGGTTTTCATCAATATAGTTGCCTGCATGTGTGGTTAACTGCAAGTGTCGTTACCGGCAAGCGCCAGTATCATCAAGTGTCGTTACCGACAGGGTGCACAAAACATTTGCCGGTTAATTATTTATTGTCTTATTTGATAAAACGCAGGATCCGGGATTATGTTCCATCTTCCATAAGGGTTGATATCATGTATGGGAGGAATTGTATGCATACTTCCACCTACCCAAACTGCTCTTTTTCACAGGCCACTCTGCAAACGCAAGAAATGTTTTTTTGCTGATGGATTCCAACAGCCATCAGAAAATTCTTATTCAGGCAGGTAAACCAACTTCGTCCTGAGTGATGCTCCATTAAGCTCAGCAGTCAGTATGTACAGCCCGGGTGCCAGCCGGGTCTCCCTGAGGTCTATGACCGATGTGTTATCTGCCTTGAGCACCAGTGCCGTGCCGCCTGACTGATCAATGAACCTGAGAGTTGCTGATCCGGAGTGCTCATCACCAAGATGCACTACAATCACACCTGATGAAGGATTAGGATAGACTGTCAGATCTCCCCACTCTCTGTAAAGCAGTCTGTCAGCGGAGGTCGCAGCATCATCATCGGCAAACGGCGACCCGCCGGTCTTGCCCGAGCGTTTCCAGTAAGCGTGGTCACCGGGATTGCCTGTCGGGTTTGTCTCCACCGGAACAAGCGAATAGCCTCCGCCGTCAGCCTCTGCGGGCCAGGGCGGATCATCGGAATAGGCAAATGAAACTAACGTGTTACTGTTTTTGTCATTGATGAGGATAAATTCACCTGCATTGGAAAGGTTGCCGCTATAGTTTCCGCTCGCTCTCATGCCGTAAAGCGAATAGAACTCCTCCGGCTTTGATACAATCACAAAGAAACCTTTCGGGGGAAGTATAACTCCTTCAGGTACCTTGTAATAAACTGCCGTGTCAACGGTGATTCCTGAAATATTGACTGATCCGCTACCGGTGTTTTTAAGTTCCAGAAACTCGAGATCCTTGCCATCAACCGTGTCATTTCCTCTTATGAGGTCTTCAGGGTGATAATGCACTTCTGTCACCTTCAGACCTGAATAATCCTCGTTTGCGGCTGAAAATCTTATCTCCTTCAGAGCACTCCATGTCTGGCCGTCAAGGATCCGTGACCTGAAAATTGTTGTTCCGGTTATTGTCAGCAGTGCTCCGCTCAGTGCTGTTTTTGCTGTCTGTAATACCGCTCCGCCGATAATCCGGGGGTCACTCCCGTCAGTGGTATAATAGATTACCCCCCTGGTGTTGTGGTTTTCAACCGTAATGGTAATGGGTGGTGCAATCAGCCTGTCGGTGTTGATGACAATACCGGACTCCTTCACCACCGGTGGTGTCAGCGAGGAATAGATGCCTGCTGATTTAAGCTGGTTTACAACTATCTCTGATCTCGCCGGGAAGAAATTGTTTTCCAGGTCAGTGACCTCCGGCAGCCAGTCGTCATACTTGTCCCTCGGGTTGGTTGTCTTCGCATCACCCCACCGCGCTGATTCGGCTATTATCGCCATCTCGACCTGCTCTTTTCTTTTCCGGAACCTGTCGACGCATTTCTCCGGCGACAGTGCTCCGCCGGCAGCGAAGTGCCGGTACGCCCTGTCAGCAAAGCGAACACGGTATTCAGCGTTCGACAGCAGCCGGTGATGAAGCCACTGGGGCTGGAAGTTACTGATGCTTGTCACTGTCATCGGCGGGTCATTGATTGTCACCCTGTCCTCGTAAAGGCCGTCACTCAGTGAGTATTTACCCACAAACATTGAGTGCTCCGAATCATGTGCCAGGAAGACAAACCCCTCGCCTTTGTTCTTGCGGTTGAGAATTGCATAATAGTTGTTTGCCATGCCGTTTGAGGCGAATGCTGATACCGGGGCATCAAAATTCCCAGTGTAAAAGATCACCAGCATGTAATCAATCAGGTTGTCGATATTTACCAGGACTCTGGTGTTCTTTACGGGCCTGCCGTACTGGTCGCGGCCCTCCAGTGCGAAATAGTCACTGTTGGAGGTAAAACCCCTGCCACATCTGTTCATCAGCTCCTGCCATGAATCCATTGTACCGTCGGTTGCCTCATTGAAGTAAGGTGAACCCTCAACAGACACTTTTATCACATCATAGTCATTCTCGCTGTCGCTGAAGTATGTTTCGGCATAATCGGCGTCAGCCCTCTCCTCCGTCTGGTAGAGGCCCCAGTACATGCCGTTAAGGTAGAGGTGGTAATACCTGCCCCTGGTGTATGGCTGGCCCATGTCGCGCTGCAGGTCACGTGAGAAGATGTCCCTGAGGAATGTGTTATGAGAGTCTCCTTCCAATGACCAGGAGTAGTTTTGTTCGGTTCTCAGGTCTACCTTATCGAACTCCCCGGCACCCTCGTCGCCGAAAAGGGGAAATATCAGTTTGCCCGGTCCGTATTCCTTCCTGAAGAAGAGCCGAAATGCATGCTTTGGATTATCGGGTCTGCGGCTCGCCCCTCCACGTATGCGGACGCCGGCGTTCACCCGGAAGCCCTCAGACAGGTCCGGATTGATCAGTTCAAGGGAGCACTGCCGTTCCCACTCCTCTCCGTGCATGTATGCATTGACATAGATACCGGAGGTGGGGCTGAAAAGGTTCGCATTGTCAGTGACCAGGGAGACGGACGGTATGTCAAGGAGGCTTCCTCTCAGGCGGGGTCTGTACCTGAGGTCATTGACAACATCGGGATCCATAGGCAGGTCTATCCACTGGCCGTTGACGGAGGAGACAGGCCAGTCTCCCCCGGGATGGGTCTGGGTGACAACCTTGTCAGGGAAGATATAGGTTTGTGTAACCGGCCTCGACGGCGCATAGCCGTCAGTGACCAGGGAGGCCCGGACGATGAAGGCTGGGGTCATTGGCCTGCCGGTGGTGATATCCGGATCAACCCTTAGTACCACATCGGTGCTGCTGCGGGCGGAAGTTGCCGATATCTGCGGGTTACTGCCGTCGATGGTGTAGACCAGGTCATAGCCCGCTTCTCCGGAAGAGAGGGTAAGGTCAAAGGGATTGTCATAGAATCCCGATTGATGGCTAAAAACAAGTGACAACGTGTCAGGAACTTCCGGTAACGACAGAAATGCCCTGATGCCCAGGTCAAAGAAGAAATCCGAACTGTTGAGTGAGACATTGAAAGCCTGAATACAGATGAGGTTGGTGCCGTCAAACAGCGGAACACTTGCCGGGTCAATGGTAAAGGACTCCGGTACACCCGATTCGTGGTTTACGGTTGCGAGAGAGGCAGGGGTAAGCTCTGCGGGTGCGTTCCGGCTCAGGACCTTCGTTCCGTTTATCCATATCACGAATCCGTCGTCGTAATTGATGCTGAAGATGATATCACTGATCCTGTCGGTTGAGAATGCATTGAAGGAGCTCCTCAGGTAAAGTGTGGAGTAACCGTTCATCATGTCACCGAGAAGGGTGCCTCCCTGTCCGTCGCCATAACGGAAAGGGGCGTTTCCCTGGCCCCATCCTGAGTCAGTGAATGATGATGTCACCCAGTCTGCAGGAAGGCTTCCGGCGGCAGATCCCTTCAGGTATTTCCATGATGACCCGGCGTCAAGCTGAATCTGACCGGCTGCTGTATGACACAGAGAGATTAACAGTATGAGGGTGAGTATCCTGATGCGCATTGGCCTGATTCAGACCCGGGTAATATGCTGATTGCTTAAAAGACAATAACCGTCACAACAGGTGTTGGATGATCTTTTTTCCGGGTGATCAAAAGTAGCCGTTTTTTCGGTTAATTACACATTTTCTACAGCACGTTTCGCCATCTGATTGTTGACCGGTATGTCGCAATTCTTCTGCCGGCATTTGAACCTGCATACGAATTGGCTTTCCTGAGAGTTATATAAAGTAACTGTTGAACTTTATATTAAAACAAGACCGGAACATGATATGGAATATTAAAGCATCGCGGCGGGTGTTCAGGGTTTTCGCAACAGTGCTTATGACACTTTCAGCCCTTGTTGTTTCGGCACAGACGGGTATCGATACAGGCACTCCCCTCGGAAGCAACCCTGACAGCACATGGTGCCGGAACAGTATCACCCTGTACAAATCCATTTATCAGGATAAGGATTTAACCAGAGCTCTTGATCCATGGCGGCAGGTGCTTGCCGGATGCCCTGCATATTCAGAGGATATTTATACTGACGGGGAATCAATGTACAAGAGCTTTACAGCAATACGGGTGATCTGGCATACATCGATACGATACTGATGGTCTCCACCCAGCGCACCTATTATTTTGACAACAAATCATCAAATGACCTTCATAAAGCTGAGTTGCTCTTTGAACTCGCCGGAGACGACCCGGTTTATCTCGGGCTTTGTTACAATATCATTATAGAGGCTGCTGAAAGCTATCCCGACCAGGTGGGATGCAACCATTTTGTGCTTCTTGCGACAGCCGCAGCCAGTTTATACGCAATGGAAATAATTGGCGCTGAAGAGCTGGAAAATGCTTTCATCACTTCTGTCGGCACCCTTGACGCAAGACTGGATAACAACCTCTGTGACGAAGGGTTTAAAGAAGATTTGCAAAACCTGGAAACATATTTCAGAACATGCGGGGCAATGACATGCAGCAGTATCGAAACGCTTTATTCAAACAAGGTTGACAGGGACTTTCGCGACACTGAGTTCCTTGAAAAGGTTTTTGCGATGCTTTCAGAAACGGGCTGCACCGGTTCGGACTTATATTACAATATAGCTGTCAAGAAGTTTGCCAACGACCGTTCCGCTGAAAATGCCGTAAGGCTGGCTGAACTGAACGTTGAACGGAACAATATTGAGAGGGCCATATCATACTTCACCGAGGCCTATAATCGCGATACCAGCAGGCTGTCAAGATCTGAAGTCATCACCAGGGTTGCCGTTATGGAGCTATCCAGGGGCAAGAGGCAGGAGGCCAGGGACCGTGCTGAACATGCCTGGCAGCTGAATAACAGGAACGCCAGGGCGCTGATGATAATTGCCGACTGTTATGCAGGGGCCGAACTCGGCAGTACATTTGATAATCACACAGCCTACTGGGTGGCGGTTGACTACCTGCAGGCCGCCGCCGGTGTTGACCCTTCACTGAAACAGGAAGCTGACGGCAAGATCAGGGCATACTCACAGCTTTTCCCTACGAGGGAGGAGTGTTTCTACCGCAAGATTCTCGATGAGGGTACGATTTTCAACGTCGGCAGCTGGATCAGTGAAGTGACCAGGGTCAGGTTCCGCAGGGAGTAGCCGGTAACTTTCCACGGAGACTATCCGGCCGGGTTAAATAATTTTATGATTGGGGTTAAGAAAGTGATTCTATGTTGATCACAATTTTGCCTGTCGCGTGACCTTGTTTTAAATAGTTCATGGCATCTACTGCCTGGTCGAAAGAGTACCGTCGGTCAATAACAGGTTTGATGATACCTTTCTCCGCCAGGTTTGCGAGGAATTCAAGGTCGGATTTGCTCGCTTTCGCAGTCAGAGATTTCAATTTCTTCGGTCCAAAGGATAACATCCGGCCGAAAAGCAGAGATTTGAAGATTTGTGACAAAGAGCCACCAACCATGATGTATGTCCCATCTGTTGTCAGGATTCGCCGGTAGGACAATAAAGGGTAATTCCCATTAATTGCCAGGATAATGTCATACCGTTTATCACTTTTCAGGAAAGGCTCCTTTGTGTAATCAATTACATAGTCTGCTCCGAGGGAAAATGTTTGCTGAATATTGCCAGAACTGCAGACACCAGTAACCTCAGTCCCGAAATATTTGGCCAGCTGGACGGCAAATGTTCCGACTCCGCCGGCACAGCCGACAATCAGTACTTTTTGTCCTTTTTTAATGTTGGCTTTGTCACGTAACCCCTGGAGAGCAGTCGTTGCAGCCATAGGTATTGCGGCAGCTTCTTCAAAGGAAACTTGTTTTGGTTTGAATATCACAGCCCCTTCAGGCGCCGTGACATATTCTGCAAGGCCTCCAAATCCGAAACTGGCTAAATCTCCAAATACTTCATCTCCGGGTTTAAACGAAGAGATGGTTCTGCCAACAGTTTCAATCCGGCCTGAAATATCTGCACCAAATATTCTGTTTTTTGGTATTATACCCATTTTCATTGAGCGATAATCAGCGGCGTTCAGGGAGACTGAGTGCACTTTTATCAAAACCTCGTTGTCATTTGGAACAGGTTTGTCAATGTCACAAGAGACGAGTTTGTCAGGAGTACCTTCTCTTATTATAGACGATAGCCTTCATTATGAGTTAATTTTCAACAGAGTTAGCATTCATTTCCGGTCAACCGGTCATGGAGCATAACTGAGATTAAACGAAAGATATGAATATTCCTGAGGAATTAAATGCAGGAAGCAGTGGAGAAGTGATCATCAGGGCTCTAATTGCAGGTGAGCTTTCACCGGGAAGCAGATGGTAAACTACCCCGGATCTTATCCTTTGTAAACTTATTTTGATCAAAATCGGGGATTCAATCAGTATCAGCTGACAGTGGCATCTATAATTCAGATAATGTGTATTACAGTACTGTCCGAACGCTTTAGTTCAATGAAAATGATGATTTTGCCGTCAAAATTGACCTCTTTTTGACGAAGGAGATGATTCCGGCTATCAGTCGGTTTCAATAGGTCAGTGAAACATCTTATATATTTGATTAATGAATTCAGTAATACACTCATAATCACACTAATCAGTCGTCACGATCTTGTCCCGTGAGGAGTTGTGGAGTAACTTTGTCCCGTTAGTCAAAACGAACAGCCATGAAGACAATCAGACAGATTTCTTCGGGTTTAAGAGTTGCTTCCGGATTCGGGAAATCCCTCCGGAATCTGAAATTAAATCCGAAACCAGGCGGTTCTGCCGCACGAGTCATAATGCTGGGTATGATCTTTCTCCTCAACTCATACATGGTACCCGGAGGAAGCCCGGATATGACAGAAGAGATGAAGCTCCGGGCTGAAAAGGATTTCTTTTATTATGAGATCAGGTTTCAGCCCTTCAGCGAGGATTTGCTGATAAAATGCCTCGAACATGAAGGGGTGCTCTACCAGGATGTAGCAATATTGCAGTCACGCCTTGAAACGGGGTATTTTACGTCGGATATCTTTCTGAACGGTAACAACCTGTTTGGGATGAGATACCCAATACGCAGGCCAACGGTTGCAACTGGTATCTACAAAGAGCATGCACAGTATGCACACTGGTCCGATTCCGTAATTGATTATGCCCTGTGGCAGAAGTATTACCAGTCGAGGGGATACAAGCTTGAAGGTGAGATTGACAGCGATTTTCACCTGGTCATCCTGAAGAGCATTCCGTATGCCGAGGATCCCCGTTACATTTCAAAACTGGTGGCATTGTCACAGCGGGATCTCACCTAAGGACAAAAGCTGACTGCATTGCACCACGGCTCGTCCCGCTGCAAGCAATGGAAAACCAAGTTCCTTATGCGGGGCAAGGCCGGGTTCGGATAGAGGGAATGCACTGTTTCACGAACATTTTCCCGGGATTTACACTGTGGGCTATTCTGATGAAATCCGGGAAGCAATGAACTTTTGTTTCTCTTTTTTACAGATTAGTTGAACCACCCACTTTCCTGTTTGTGCCGAGGGTGGTAATCCGCCACCCGGAAACAGCCACTGTCCAGCCATATAAAAGTTTTTCAATTTTGGTAATTGCATATCCAAAGTTTTCATCATATTTTCCTTTCCAGGCATAAACCCCTCGTAAGCACCGTCTTTTACACCGGTATAGCGAACACCGGTCCTGGGTGTTGCTACATCAATAACCTCAATATGTTCCGAAATACCCGGATAAATAGTTTCTAAACAGACAATTGCATCTTTTTCAATTTGTTTTTTTTCTTTCTTATAATCATCGCCTTCAAGATTCTCCCAAAGTTTCCAGGGCGAATCATACCGCATAACAATTGTCGTTTTCCCTTCGGGTGCCATGGTGCTATCGTAAGAATAATTCATTACCGAAAAACCATAGTCAAGATTGGTTTGTCCTATTTTCAAACCTTTTGTAGACATTAATGATTATCGGGGCTTCCGATGGTATTGCTTTATTTATTCCGAACGAGACCTGTACCAATGGTGTAAACAATTCCCAGTTTTTGTAGGCAAAATCAATTTTTTTGTTTACATATTTTCCTTCCAGCATTTTATAAATTGTTGTATATCCGTCTGCTGTGCCGATGACATAATCTGCCTCAATTATGGTTCCATCAGTTAAAACCACTCCTTTTGCTGTATCATTTTCAACTATGATTTTTTCAACTCTCTTTTTGTATGAAATTTTACCGCCAGATTTTTCAAGTTTTTCTACCATTCGTTGAGCCAAAGGATAAGAGCCGCCTTTTATATAACCTGCATTTTTTTGATTGAACCAGGCAAGCATAAAAATAAAAGCCAAAGCAGAAAAATTCCTGTCTCCGTACATTGAATAAAAAGCAGATCTTAGTCTTTCGCTTCTGAAATTGAGTTTGTCAAAATATTCTTTAGTTGTAAGACGTCCAAATTTCCTTACAACTTTCGAGATCGGCAGTATCACGGGTAAAATTCTCAGATAATCAAGGGGATTACGTAGTTCGGGAGGAAGTGAGAAAGGCTCAAGCAAAGCACTTTTTCGCATATCGTTGCACATTTTTTGTATGCTTATGGTATCTTCTGGTGCAATTTCAATCAGGTACCTCTCCCAACGGTCTATATTTGAGTAAATTATAAACTCATCCCCTTCATTGTTAATAATTCGCGAATGAATTTCGTGGTCAATGATTTCTGTTTGATTGTTAATTACATTTGTTTCACGCCAGATATCGTAGAACGCTCCTTTTGATGTTCCTACAAGCCAGTGCAAACAATAATCGAAGCGGTAATTCTTTCGTTCCCAGGCTGTACATTGACCACCTGCAACTGTGTGCATTTCAAGAATTTCGGTATCAAACCCGTTCATTGCAGAATAAATTCCGGCAGACAATCCCGCAACTCCACCTCCAATTATCAGTACTCTCTTTTTCATTGTTTAATGTAGCGTATTAAATAAAATGTTGGTCATCTGGCTGTTATTTTCTTTTATGCTGGTAGGCTATATTGCCTTCATTATCAATGAATGTTGTGACTATTTCGGAATCATTTATACTGCACAATGCAAAGCCTGTGGCTGAACTTGTGAAAACTGCTCCCTCGGATTGGACTGCCTGCCGCGATTGTGAGGCTGAACTATTCACGAAATAATCGATTGAAGACCCTTTAGTGTTAATGTGTTGAAAGTTATGGATATGACCGCAATAATAGACATCCACCTTGTGCTTCTCCAGAATAGGTAATAGCCGCTTTTGAAGATCAGTTCTTTCCGACTCCTCTTTTGTTGTTCCTGCATAAATAGGATGATGCCCCATCACAATTTTCCATCTTGCCATTGAATTTTTCAAGGTATTATCTATCCACTTCAACTGATTTTCAACAGACTGCTTACTGGCATCCGGGTGTTCTTCACTAACCCGATATTTATCAATCAGTGACGGGGTATCGATGAAAACCAACAATACCTCTGTACTGTCAGTTACCTCATTTGTTTTTGAATAGTATCGTCCGGGCATTTGCCACCGACGACTTACTTCAGAATATGCTATAACAGCTTCGGTTTTTCCTTCATATTCATGATTTCCCAGGACAGGAAACCAGGGTATCATTAATTCCGGATGTTTATAAATCAATTCGTAGTTAGTCAGCCACAGGGGGTCATTTACAGATTGAACACCCATATAATGGTGCACATCGCCCAATGCAGCTACAAACTCCGCACCCGTAATGCTGGCTGCTTCACCCATCAATTCTGCTATTACCTGTTGGTCATAATATCCGTTTCGCCCAAGGTCACTTGCAATCATAAATGTAAAATAATCGTCCAGCATTAATAGTTGGAGATCTGATGTCAGTGTATCCTGATCTGTTTTAAAGGAATCCGCATTATTGTTTACGGTTGTTTTTTCAGCATTATTTTGACATCCACCCCAAAGCAATATCAGGAGTATGAAAACTATTTTTCTTATTAGTTGAGTCATAGTTTTTGATTTTATTCGTTTTTACTTTTTTTAATGCATTATTGCCTGAGTAAATTAAGTAACGGGAATATAGTTCCATCCTGTTTGAATTCGCACAAGAATAAAGTAAGATGAACAAATCCTGTAAACAATGCTTTCATTACGCTACAAACTAAAAACATGAATGCTGGACGGAAACCCCGGTCAGCATCCATGACAGAGATTACTGCTGTTTTCTAATCGCAGTCATTGCTTAAACCGAGAGTGTTGGCAATATCTTCCCACGATATTGCTGTTAAGTTACCATCATTATGCACCGGGTAGAAGGCTCCATACCTGAAGTCACCAAATGCTTGTTGGGTAATGGCAGTGCCATCGGTGTTGCGTGTAATCTCTCCACCAAAACCGCCTATATATTCCAGTGTTTTGCGGTCAAACACCTGAAAGGTATTGTTTATTTTACCCTGGTCCACCATAAGGTAATAGCCCGAGCTGTCAGCTGCGCATTCCCAAACTACTATTCCTTCGGGTTCGTAGAAGAAATAGTTATGCGGAATGATTTGCCCTGTAAACCTCCCATCAGTATCATAAATTTTTATATTTCGGTGCTCTTCGTGTTCATCGGCTATCAGCAACCTGTTATAAACCCTGTCAATTAGAATGGATTCAACTTTGTACAGAACACCTATACCTGAAGTATCGCCAAAAGCTTTTATATGCTCAGCAACCACATGATTTTCATCAACCGTAAAAACAAAATGATGTACCCTCTTCCCCAGGCTGTCAGCCGGTGGTGTTTCTTCTTCAGGTGTTTCGTAATTATCAGTAACGTAAAGGTGGTATTTACCTTCAGACTTGTCAATTGTGATGCCGTATGGTAAAACGTAAAATTGTTTCGCCAAACACCCCAGGGGTTTAAATTCAGGCAGTTTAAAAACCTGTACCCTGTGGTTGTCTCTTTCAATAATTACGGCATAATCGTCGATCACAGCAATACCATTAGGTCTGCTGAGCTCTCCAAAACCATTTCCTGTATTGCCAAATCGGGCAATTTTCTCTCCACTTGCTGCATCGTATACAATAACAGCGTTACCTTCTTTTGCTGTTGCCAGCACCCAGTTTTGTCCGTCCTTGCCATGCCACAACGCGGGACTGTCCACATTGTCGCTTTCATCGCGCAGAGTTGTGAAGGACTCTTTGATTAATGCTACTTCAGGAAGTATTGATTTCGATTGGTTGCTTTGACTTTGTTCATTCCCTTTTGAGGTTTTATCATTACAAGCTGAAAACAGCAGGAATGAAAGAATAAACAGATACCCGGTTTTTCGCAAGGTCTTTTATTTTATGTGTATTATAAATCAATTTTTACACCAAACTGAAAGCGCACATTGTAGTATTCAGCCTGCATTACCCGGGAAGCTTATCCCCTGGTAGTATTTCAATGGCTGGTTCAACAGATTGTTCGCTTCGGCATACACCCTGAATTTTGGGGTAATCGAAAAGTTGGCGTTCATATCTAAGTGGATTGCTTTATCATAGTACCTGTCATAAAATGCCTCTTCACCAAATTCATCAACAAAAGCCGATGAATAGCTAACGGAGGTTCTGAAAGAAAAGCGTTTGCTATCGTATGATAAAGAACCATTAACAGTATGGTTTGCCGTTCCGGGAAGCGAAATATCATCGTCTTCCCGGCCTTCGATACGGAAATCGTTAACACTGCTTGTTATGAATGTGTAATTGGCATACAATCCAAACCCTTTCCAGAAACCGGGCAGAAAATCGAGCTGTCGCTGGGCTGCTAATTCAATGCCAAATATTTCAGCGTTTCCGCCATTAATAGGCTGACTGTATGTATCCCAGGTTGTGCCTTCGAACAGGTAGTCCTCCCGGGTTTCGGTAACAATAAAGTCTTTGATATCCTTATAGAAAGCGCCGGCAGAAATAATACCTATAGTCTTGAAGTATTTCTCAAACGATAGGTCGAAATTCATTGAAGTGGTAGGGGTTAATTCGGGGTTCCCGATGGCTATTTCATTGTCTTCCCTGGTTATTTCCCTGTAAGGCACCAGTGAATAATAGTTTGGCCGTGCAAGGGTATTTGTCCATGCAGCCCTAAATATCGTGGTCGCGTTAAAATCATACTTGAGGTGCAAACCGGGGAGAATATTTATGTATGAATCGGCAACTTTGTCGGTAAGTGTGTTTTCATCCTCATCAGCATCGTACTGGTTCCCCTGATATTCCTGTGAGGTGTTTTCGATACGTACACCCGCAATTATAAATAACTTAGGGCCAAGGTTTTGGTTTAGCATAACATATCCGCCCAAGATATTTTCTGTGGCATTAAAATTGCCTGCTTCTGCTTCAGCACTTCTTTCTTCCTCAAATAACGATTGATTTGTCAAATCAATCGCCCCCAGATATTCTGATGACACCTGATTGCCGGTTGCATAGTCGCCCGCCAGGAAGTTTTCCTTTGTAAGGTCTTCCAGGTTATTCATGGTAGTTGCATTAAACGCATCTTCATCAAGAGGGCTGTATTCGAACAATCTGTTATTGCGCATCTTTTCTTTTCCTTTGTAGCGCATACCGAATTTAATGCTGTTTTTAAATTTATTCTCAAGCAGAGGGATTGTAAAATTCACCTTTAAGTTTTTATCAATATCTTCTGTCAGCTGAAATTCTTCGGTAATTTCACCCAATCCATAGTCAGAACTGAAATCGGCTGATGATGCGGGAGACACACCGGTAATCTTTGGAGCGCTTTTATCTGAGAAGTCAGTTGTAAAAGTCAAATCTTCCACCTCATATGCAATATATCTTTCGTTTGGCCTTTCTTCCGAGGCCTTGCTGTATGATGCCGTCCAATCAGCCTTAACTTTGCTGAACTGGTGGTCGCCACCAAGTGTGAAATTCATCATGCGCTGGTCTTCCAGACGTGCATTTTTGATGTCATTATTGCCGCCTTTTGTTTCCTTTTCTATCGCGCCTAACCATGATTCACTGTCCTCATCATACTCAATATCTTTATAGGCTGTCCTGTAACGGTTTTCCCAGTCGTTACGGTGGTTGTAAATACCATTAGCAAACAAGGTATGGTTCTCGGTAAGTTTATAATCCAGGCTCAATGAATAGCTTTGACGGATACGCTGTATATAGTACTGCCGTATTTGAGTTTCTTCCGGAAAAGCTGAGACATCTTTACTGTTGTCATCCAGATAATCCCATTCAGCCTCGAAATTGTCGCTGCCAAACTGATGGTTATGATATGAAGCACTTGCAATTACGCCCAACTTATTGTTGAAAAAACGGTCGCCCAGTACAACGGCACCATTATATATTGGCTTTGAAGCAAGGACATTATAACCCGATCCGAGAGTTAGACTCACACGACGGTCGTAAGGCGCCGATCGTGTAATCAGGTTAACCGAACCACCAATTGCATCAGCATCCATATCAGGCGTTACGGCTTTATTCACTTCGATAGCCTGAACCATGTCGGCAGGTACCAGGTCGAGCTGCACCGTACGGTCTTCGGCTTCGGCAGAAGGGATCCGTTCACCGTTTACCATCACAGAATTATACTGTGGTGCGGTTCCCCTTATGTTCCCAAAACGAGCTTCGCCCTGGTCATATTGAACATTGATACCGGGGATTCTTTTCAGGGCATCACCGATATTGGCGTCGGGGAAACGGCCTACCTGATCGGAAGATATAATGTTGGTGATGTTTCCCTTATTCATTTGTGTATTTAAGGCTTTTGACTGTCCCTGCAACTGTCCGGTTACTGTTACCTCGGATAATTCAATACCCGCTTTCAGGCTGAAATCGACAACAGTTGTTTTCCCGGGTTCGACTGATATTTGCTTTGTGTCGGGAGTAAAGCCGATGTAAGTCGCCATCAGTTCATAAGTCCCCGCGGAAACTCCGGTAATAGTATAATAACCGTAATTGTCGCTGACGGCACCTTTGGAAATTGATTTCAATACTACAGCTGCACCGGGCATTGAAAGGTTGTCGCTATCTAAAACCCTTCCTTTAATAATTCCATGTTGTTGCGCTTGGGAAGATATTGCTAATGCTGTCAGGAGTACTGATAAGTAAGATTTCAATCGTGTCATAAGATTCATTTTAAAATTCACGACAAAACTACCATCAGTATATTACACAAAGGTTACAAGAATATTAAAGGATTAATACATTTTTACAAATCATGGTGGAATTAAGCAAAATAAATTGCAGAATCATTAAAACTAATGTATTTGTATCAGTTTGATAAAAACAAAGATGCCTTAAATCATTCAATTTAAGGCATCTGGATAAAATTTGTTTAATAAAATGTGGAGATAAGGGGAATCGAACCCCTGACCTCTTGACTGCCAGTCAAACGCTCTAGCCAACTGAGCTATATCCCCATTATCCGATGAACACTCTCCTGTCGCGGTCAAATATTCCCGCAAACACCGGAGCGGTGCAAATATAGAAATTTTTTCCAAATCACTTAATGCCATGGCGTAGGACTTGACAAACAATTTTGTAACTTTGAGGTGCCTATAACAGCAATACCATGGAACTCAAGAAAAACGAAAAGGCAAACCTGGAGAACAAAAAGTCATTGTTCCTGCAGATAGGTATAATCATTGCCCTGCTTGCCTGCCTGGTGGCATTCGAATGGACCAGCGGTGAGAGGAGGGACTCAGCCTTCGACGGCATGTCCGAGGAAGCGATCGAGGAGGAACAGGTACCCGTCACCGAGGAGATACCACCTGAGGAGCTGCCGCCACCTGAAGTAACCGTAACCGATCTGTTCGAGATCGTTGAAGACGATGTGCTGATCGATAACGAAGTGAAATTCGAAGATGATGAGACATCTATAGACAAGGTGGTTGAGATTTACGCACCTGTCCTGCAGGCTGAAGAGGAGGAGACCGAGGACGAGATTTTCGTCATCGTTGAGGATATGCCCAAGTTCAAGGGAGGTGACATCAACAAGTTTCGCGAGTGGGTACAGAAGCGTGTACGTTACCCCGATATCGCCGCCGAGAACGGGATACAGGGCAGAGTATTCATCACCTTCGTTGTTGAGACCAACGGCAATGTCAGCAATGTGTCAATCACCCGCAGCGTCGATTCACTTCTCGATGAGGCCGCCAAGGAGGCCGTGGCAGCATCACCGAAATGGGAGCCGGGTATGCAGCGGGGAAGGCCGGTTAGAGTACGTTATTCGATACCTATCATCTTCCAGCTGCAATAATCAAGCACCAGCAACGTTAAATAAATCAACCCCGCCCTCGTCAGATCAGCGGGGTTTTAATTGTAAAATTTATGAAAAGGACTTTCGGAATTTTTATTGTTGCAGCACTGCTTATGGCAGGCTGCGGATCGTCAAAGAAACAGCTTGAGGATGGCAACTACGATGCTGCCATAAACAAGGCTGTGACCGCCCTCAGGAAAAACCCCAATAGCTCAAAGGACATAGAGAGCCTTGAAAGGGCCATGAACATCGCCATGGAACAGGATAACGAACGTATCCGTTTCCTGAAAGTTGAGGGAAGGGCCAACGCCTGGGACGAAATATATCTCATCTACAAGAAGATGAGCGACCGCCAGACTGCAGTACGCACCGTCACTCCGATCGAATACGAGGGCAGGACAATTCAATGGCCCTATGTCGATTATATGCAGGAGATGGTTATTGCCAAAAGGAAAGCCGCGGATTTCTACTTCGAGCATGGCAAGGAACTGATGAATAACGGCACCAAGGATTCTTACCGCCAGGCCTATGCCGAGTTCGCCAGGGCAAGGGAGTACGTGGGAGACTACCCGGGCATTGACCAGATGATGCAGGAAGCGAGATACCTGGGCATAAGCCGTGCTTATGTCACCCTCAAGAACTATTCTGCCACAAAGTTCCCCGAATCATTCGAGAAGGAACTGGTGGCTCTCGATCTGCCACGCCTGAACAGCGAGTGGGTGGAATACTATACCACGTTGCCAGACAATGACATGCAGATAGATTACCTGGTTAACATCAACCTGAGAAATGTCGGCGTAAGTCCGGATAAGCAGTTCCAGCGCGACAGCCTGGTGAAGACAACCGTTGAGGACGGGTTTGACTATGTCAAGGATGCAAGGGGCAACGTTCTGAAGGACTCTCTGGGCAATGATGTAAAAGTCAAGAAGTACAAGGATCTCCAGTGTGCCCTGATACAGACCTTCCAGGTAAAGGAGTGTATCATCGATGGCGATGTCGAGATGCTTGCACTGTATCCGGAGAAGACCATCAAGAAGGAGCCCATCGGAGCCACCTCTAACTTCGAGCACGTCTCAGCCAGGGCAATTGGTGATGTCAATGCCCTCTCAGCAACCCAGAAGCAGATGCTGCAGTCGCAGATCGTCCCCTTCCCCACTGACCTTGACATGGTGATCATGTGTACCGAGAACCTGAAAAGGGCTATAAGGGGCTTTATGGAGACGAACAGGAGGTTTATCAACTGATAAAATAGAAATATTGACCTTTTCCCGGTGCAGCGGCCGGAAATCTCTCCCATAACAGGAGAGATTTTTTTTATTTTTGCACTCTAATATATAAGGAGATAGAAAAAGCGATATTGGTCGGGGTGATCACCCCGGAGATAAGTGAGGGCAGCGCCCGCGAGTATCTGGAAGAGCTGGCATTCCTTGCCGAGACCGCCGGGGCGGATCCTGTAAAGTCATTCCTGCAGAGGGTAGAGCATGCAAATCCGCGCACATTTGTAAACAAGGGCAAGATTGAAGAGATAGCGGCGTTCATTGCCGCCAGCGAAGTCACCCTTGCCATCTTTGACGATGAACTCTCGCCGAGCCAGATGCGCAACATCGAGCAGGAGCTCAACTGCAGGGTCATTGACCGCACCAATCTCATCCTTGACATCTTTGCCAGCCGTGCCCGCACATCGCATGCCCGCACACAGGTGGAGCTGGCGCAGTACCAGTACATGCTGCCGAGGCTGACAGGCATGTGGACGCACCTCGAGCGTCAGCGTGGCGGTATCGGTCTGCGTGGTCCGGGCGAGACGGAGATAGAGACCGACCGCCGGATAATACGCGACAAGATCTCGAAACTGAAGGAGCAGTTAAAGAAGATCGACACCCAGATGAGCACACAGCGCAAGGGGCGCGGTAAGATGGTCAGGGTGGCGCTGGTAGGCTATACCAACGTCGGGAAATCGACACTGATGAACATGATAAGCAAGTCGGACCTATTCGCTGAGAACAAGCTCTTTGCCACCCTTGACACCACCGTCCGCAAAGTCGTGGTAGGAAACCTGCCATTCCTGCTGTCAGATACGGTTGGATTCATACGCAAGCTGCCGCATGACCTGGTTGAGTCATTCAAATCGACCCTCGATGAGGTGAGGGAAGCTGACCTGCTTCTGCATGTTATTGACATATCCCACCCGGGGTTCGAGGAACAGATGACCGTCGTCAATACCACCCTCAACGACCTGGGGTCACTTAATAAGCCCACAATCCTGGTATTCAACAAGACCGACCTGTTCTCATTCACCGCAAAGGACAATGATGATCTCACCCCGGTGAAGAAGGAGAACCTGTCACTTGATGACCTGCGCAGGACCTGGATGGCCGCAGGAGGGGATCAGAAGACGGTCTTCATATCGGCCAAAAAACGTGATAACATAGAGGATATGAAGAGGATGCTTTACAATGAGGTAAGGCAGATACATGTAAAGCGCTATCCTTACAACGATTTCCTGTACGAAACTATGTGAGATGCCGGCCCAGCAGACCGGCCGACAACATCTGTTCAGCTATCTGCACGGCGTTGGTGGCGGCACCTTTCCGTATATTATCAGCAACAACCCACATGTTCAGTGTCTTTTCCTGGGAGAAATCGCGTCTGAGGCGTCCCACGAAGACCTCATCGCGGTCATGGGCAATGATGGGCATGGGATATACGTTTTCAGCGGGATTGTCATAGAGTATGATACCAGGGGTCTGAGAGAGAATAGCCCTGACCCTGCCGAGGTCAAACTCACGTTCAAACTCGATATTCACCGACTCCGAGTGTCCACCTTTGACAGGGACCCTCACGGCGGTGGCTGTGACACGTATCGACTCATCACCAAGGATTTTGCGGGTTTCGTTAACCAGTTTCATCTCCTCCTTCGTATAACCGTTGTCGAGAAAGATGTCGCAGTGCGGCAGGCAGTTCAGGTCAATGGGGTAGGGGTAAGCCATCTCACCGCTCAGCCCGCGCCGCTCATTGTCGAGTTGCGTCACTGCCCTGACGCCGGTGCCTGTCACCGACTGGTAGGTTGAAACCACGAGTCTCCTGATGGAGTATTCCCTGTGCAGTGGCGCAATGGCCATGAGCATCTGGATGGTAGAGCAGTTGGGGTTGGCGATGATCCTCGTGTCGCGGGTTATTGCCGAGCCGTTTATCTCGGGCACAACCAGGGGGATATCTTTTTCCATGCGCCATGCCGACGAGTTGTCGATGACAACCGTTCCGTTCTCGGCAAATACCGGAGCCCACTCTTTCGAGACAGCCGCTCCGGCAGAGAAGAGCGCCAGGTCAGGCACAGCCTCAACAGCCTCCATCACGCTTATCACCTTCACGGGCTTGCCCCTGAAGACCACCTCTCTGCCCTCAGAACGTTCCGAGGCTGCAGGAAAAAGCCTGTCTACAGGGAAATTTCGCTCTTCAAGAACCTTCAGCATCATCCTTCCAACCATCCCGGTGGCTCCTGCAATTGCAACTTTCATTTTTATGTTATTTTAAAAAAATATACGAACTTTATCTTGAAAAAGTGCGACAAATTTAATCCTTTTTTAGTCCCGCTGCATGAAAAAGATTATTCTGTTGTCGTTGCTGCCATTGTATCTGTCTGTTACGGCACAGGTCGGTGGCGGCTGTGAGGGGAGCCCGGTAAAGGGCGCCCTGGTAATCTCCGAGATCATGGCTGATCCGGTACCGTCGTACGGTCTTCCCGAGAAGGAGTATCTTGAGATCACGAACCGAACGGGTGACACTCTGTTTACAGGCGGTATTATGCTCATCGTCGGACCTGATACAGCCTATCTTGCCGCGGAGTTTGTTGCTCCGGGTGAGAGTGTCATTCTCTGTTCCACCGGAAACAGGACGATTTTCCTTCCTTACGGCCGAGTCATGGCGATAAAGTCATTCCCTTCACTGAACAATGAAGGAGAGGTTATTGCGCTTCGCGACGGCTGCGGCAGGCTCATTCATGCCGTCAGCTATAAGCCGGCTTTTCTGGGCGCCGGACCGAAGTCGGATGGCGGCTGGTCTGCCGAGCTGACAGACATGAGCAATCCTTTCAACGAGCCCTGGGCCTGGAACCCCTCTTCTGATCGTTCAGGCGGCACACCCGGGAGGGCTAACTCATCGGACATTACAACCATCGATGCAAGCTGTCCGGAGGTCATTGCTGTCTGGCCGGAATCGACTCTCACCGTAGCAGTGCTTTTTGATGAGACGGTGATGATCGCTGCGGATGCAACCTGGTTGGCTGACGGTAGGGAGACACTCCCGGCATTGTCAGGTGACCCCGCTGACCGCAAGGTACTCGTGCCGCTCATGACGGAGATCAGGCCGGAAGCAATCATCACGATGCTGATCGCATCATCAGTGACTGACTTCGCCGGAAACGCTCCCTGTTCATCGGAGATCAGGACCGGCATTTCCTCTGATCCCCTGCCGGGTGACATTTTGTTCAACGAGCTGCTGCCCGGGCCGGTGAATGGATGCAGTGAATATATTGAGCTTTACAACAACTCCGGAAGGGTCTTTGATCTTTCACGGTTATCGGCAGCAAACAGCTACAGCGCAGCAGCGTCAGCAGTTACGTCTGTGGCGCGCCAGCTTCTTCCGGGCGGATATGTTGCCCTCACCGTCGACAGGCAGGCGGTGCTCGATCATTTTCCCTGTGCCGATCCGCAGGCTGTTTTTGAGGCTGACCGCCTCCCGGCGCTCTATGACGACTCCGGGATGTTATTGCTATATGACCGTGGACTGAACGTTATTGACAGGGTAAACTATGACGGCTCGATGCACCTTCAATTCCTGTCCGGCACAGAGGGAGTAGCACTGGAGAAGGCCGGGCCCTCACTGCCTTCTGATGTGGCCGGCAACTGGCATTCGGCCTCTGAGTCATGCGGATGGGGCACACCCGGAGCTCCCAACTCGGTGACTGTCAACCCGGCGGAGGGCGTGGAGGGCCTTACGCTTTCATCGTCAAGGGTCTCGCCTGACGGTGATGGCTTCGAAGATATTGTCTCCGTGGAGGTGTTCCCCGGAGGGGAGGGCAACGTTATTTCCGTGACCATCTTCAATGACCGCGGATACGCCGTCAGGCGGCTGGCAGAGAGGTATGCGGCAGGGGCCGGGGGTCAATTCATTTGGGACGGCACCTCTGACAGCGGCGCGCTGTTGCCGGCCGGACTCTATATGATCATGGCAGAATCATTCAACGAAGCGGGTTCATCGCGCCGGTGGAAGGAGGTATGTGCACTGCTTTACAGGTGAGGTATCAGAGCGCTGCGATGAGCTCCTTCATGATCCTCGTCATCTTCTCTTCGCTCTGTTCGGCAGCCAGCTGTACCGATTCGTGGGTTGTGAACTCTATCTTGCCATCAACGCCCAGGTCGGTGATAATGCTGACGGCAAAGACGGGTACATTCATATGCCTGGCCGTGATCACCTCGGGTACGGTGGACATGCCCACGGCGTCAGCGCCGATGATCCTGAAGAACCTGTACTCTGCCGGGGTCTCGAAGGTAGGGCCCGTTGTAGAGAGATAAACCCCTTTGGTGACAGGTATGCCAAGGTCAGCGGCAACCTTTTCGGCTTTTGCGATAAGCGTCGGATCATAGGGGATGCTCATGTCGGGGAAGCGTGGACCGATACGGTCGTCGTTGGGTCCGATCAGCGGGTTGGCCACGAGGCAGATGTGGTCATTGATTATCATTATGTCACCTATCCTGAAGGAAGGGTTTACTCCTCCAGCAGCGTTGGAGAGGAAGAGGGCACTGATACCCAACTCCTTCATGACCCTGATGGGAAAGGTAACCTGGTCAGAGCCGTATCCTTCATAGTAATGGAACCGGCCTTTCATTGCAACCACCTTTTTTCCTCCGAAATCGCCATAGATCAGCTTCCCGGCATGACCCTGCACTGTCGATAACGGGAAATCGGGGATATCCTGGTAGGCTATCTCAACCTGGTTTTCTATCTCGGTTGTGAGACCTCCCAGTCCGGTCCCCAGTACTATTCCTGCGTCAGGATCAATAAATCCCTTCGATCTCAGAAAATCAGCTGTTTTGACGATCTTTTCCAGCATATGAATAAACTTTGGTTAAGAATTCTTCTTCATTTTCAATGAATTGCACGGTCACGGGCAGGTAGTGGAGCGCCCTTCTGACGTGATCAGCAATATTAGTTATTTCTTTTAATCTGACGCCATCCTTGGTGGTGGTGATTATAATTTTATCGGGGTCGCTGATGGCGTCAAAGGTAGAGGTGATCTTCCCAATATCACTCGCAGTGTACTGATGATGATCAGGGAATGAGAGAGGGATCACGCGGGAGGAGATTCCCGAAAGATAATCAGCAAGAGGTTTGGGTTCAGCAATACCGGTCACCAGGAGCACCGTTGTCTCAGTGGTTATTCCGCGCAGGGGGGTACCGAAGAAAAGGGGCACGGGTCTGTCATAGGCAAAAGTGGTGAAATAAATGCTCTGCCCGGCACCGGCTTCAGTCAGGTCTCTCCTGATCGCCTCCATCTCGTCGGTGGTGATCTGAGGCGGGGCTTTGGTAACGATGATGATGTCAGCTCTTTTAATGCCACTCAGGCTCTCGCGCAGTCGCCCCAGGGGCAGCAGCTTATCTCTGGTCATGATCCTGTGCCAGTCGGTCAGCAGGATATTCAATCGCGGCTTCACCGCCCGGTGCTGGAAGCCATCGTCAAGTATGACTGCCTCCGCGGAGGGCCATGTGCGGATAATCTCATTGATACCGTTCACTCTGTCGCGGTCAACGAACACCCGGGCCTGTTTTATGCTCTGTGCCATCAGCAGAGGTTCGTCGCCGGCATCGGCGGTGGTATCGGTACCGGTGACCGGCCTGAAGCCCTTGCTGCGACGAAGGTATCCGCGGCTGAGCACAGCCACCTGCATCAGGGCCGACAGTTTTTCTGTGAGGTATAAGACATGGGGCGTCTTGCCGGTGCCGCCGGCCGTAATGTTACCGACGCATATCACGGGTATGTTAAACGAACGGCTCCTGAGTATTCCCAGGTCATAAAACCTGTTCCTTACAGTGACTACCAGTCCGTAGAGCTGCGAGGAGGTCCACAGGAGGAGCTTCTCCGGCATTATCATATCAGCGTATATCCAGGTAGTAAGGCATAGCTGCCTGAACACCGCCGGAGGATATTATCTCCCTGAGGTCGAAATAGTAGCGTGACACTTCGCCCAGCTCTTTACGTATTGCTCTTGCCCTGATGTCGCCTGTCATCTCCTTGAGCAGCTTTGTATAGAAGTCAACCGATTCGGGTTTTTCCAGAATACGGTACTCTTCGAGGCCGGCAAGGGTGGCTGCTTCCCTGACAGCGTCATTCAGGCCGCCGAAAGCATCAACAAGGCCCAGGGTGGCTGCGGCTGATCCGCTCCATACACGTCCCTGGCCAATGCTGTCTACTGCTGTCTGTCTCATCCCTCTTCCCTCTGCCACGAGACCGGTAAAATTGCTGTAGGTACGCTCAATGTTGGCCTGCATGACCTCTTTCTCAAAAGCGTTCAGCGGCCTTGTGATTGATGGAAAATCGGAGTGGGTGTTCGTGCGGACTATGTCAGAGCTGATACCGAGCTTCTGGTCAAGGAGTTTACCTGCGTTGGGTATCAACCCGAAGACACCGATTGACCCGGTGACGGTTACAGGTGAGGCCATTATTTTTCCGGCCGGGGCCGAGATATAATAGCCTCCGCTTGCTGCGTAATTGCCCATGGAGACCACTATGGGCTTGACCTTTGCGGTGAGATTGACCTCACGCCAGATCATGTCAGAGGCAATGACACTTCCTCCGCGTGAATTGACCCTGAAAACAATAGCTTTAACGGTTGTGTCGAGGCGCAGCTTACGCATCTCGGCAGCATACCTGTTTCCGCCTATATTGGTGTCGTCGCCCTCGCCATTGACAATGCTGCCCTCGGCGAAGAGTACAGCGATTTTTGACCTGGTTGTTCTCGGGCCCTGTTTCACAGGCACCTTTGAGTACTTCGACATGGAGACATAGCTTATCTTCTTCCCCTCTTCAATATCTGCCACTGCGCGTATGCTGTCTTCAAGCTGGTCACGGTAGAGCGGACCATCGATCAGGCCTGCCGCTGTCATCACTGCCGGATCATATCCTGCCAGCGAGTCGGCCATGCTCATCACCTTTTCAACCGGCACGCCTCTTGTCTCTGAGATGACACCTGCGATGTGGTCCCAGATAGAGCCCATATATTCAGAGATCTGGAGCCGGTTCTCATCGCTCAGCCTGTCGAGCATGTAAGGCTCCACTGCCCCCTTGAATTTTCCGTGACGGATGACCTGCACATCTACGCCCAGCTTCTCGAGGGCATCCTTATAGAAGGTCACCTCAGCCGCAAGTCCCTTAAAGTCCACCATGGCTGTAGGGTTGATCCAGATGGCATCTGCGGCCGTGGAAATGAAGTAACTCTCCTGCATCATTATATATTCAGCGTAGGAATATACGAACTTGCCGCTTTTCCTGAATTCTTCAATGGCGGTGCGCAGCTCATCTGCCGTCGCCCATCCTGACGGCATTGTTCCGGTTTCGATCAGGATGCCGGCTACATTTTCATCATCGGCAGCCTTCCTCAGGTTCTTCAGAAGCTCGTTCAGTCCGGGAGTCTGGGTTAGCGACATGGTGACGGGGTCAAACATGGCAAATGGATTACTTGTTGTGCGGTCAGGTATCATTGCCCCCGTCTTGATCACCAGGACTGATTTTTCGGGGATTTCTACCGATTTATTGCCAGCCGCTGCCATGCCTGAGACTATTGACAGCATGATTACAAAAAAGAGTATGCCGGTAAGTATCATTCCCGAAATCACGGCGAGAAGCATCTTAAAAAATGTTTTCATTTCTGTGGTATTTAATTCAGGGGCCAAATTATAAAAAATTAGTCATCTTTGTGGCTATGAACATCATGAGATGAAAATATCAGCACGTTCGCGGGTGATTATTGGTCTTGGCAGCAACCTTGGAGACAGGCATGCCGCTCTCGGGCGTGCCATGGGGCTGATCAGCGAGGAGGCCGGTGATATCATTTCCTCCTCGTCAGTGTGGGAGACCGAGCCGTGGGGTTTTGATGCGGCTGTGCAGTTCATGAATATGGTTGTGGTGACAGAGACTGCCATGCAGCCCTGGCAGCTGATGCAACTTTTCAGGTCGATTGAGGGCCGCATGGGCCGTAAGCGCAGCGGCGGAGGCAAGTATGAATCGCGCGTCATTGACCTTGACATTCTGCTCTGGGAGGAGCGTGTTATTTCCATCCCCGGGCTTGAGGTGCCGCACCCGAAGCTTTCAGACAGAAGGTTTGTGCTTGAGCCGCTCTTCGAGGTAGCTCCCGGGGCGGTGCATCCTGTCACCGGGCTGACCGTCACGGAGATGCTTCAGATGTGCGAAGACAGGTCTGACGTGAGGCTCGCCGCCAGGCAGCTTTAAAGAGCCCCGTTATCGGCGAAGCTGTAATAATCCTTTCCTGCTATTATGAGATGGTCAAGCAGCTGGATATCCATCAGCGCTCCCGCCTCCTTGATCTTCTGCGTTATGCGTATGTCGGAGTCGCTGGGGCTGTTATTGCCCGAGGGGTGGTTGTGACAGATGACCAGTCCTGACGCAAGTGATTCAATAGCTCTTTTCATGACAATGCGTACATCGGTCACGGTACCGCTTACTCCACCCTGGCTTATTTTCATCCGGCCGGTGACGCGGTTGGCCCTGTTAAGGAAGAGTATCCAGAACTCCTCGTGGGTGAGGTCTTCCATGACAGGGCACATGATGTTGTAGACGTCGGAGGATGAACGGATCTGAGGGTTTTCGCCTGTTTCCGCAATCTTGCGACGCCGTCCCAGCTCGCAGGGCTGCGGCGATGGTCACGGCTTTTGCCTCGCCCACACCTCTTATCTTACGTATCTCGGCGGCGCTGAGCCTGCCCAGGTCACCGAGGGAGTTGCCGGCCATGGCCAGCAGTTCGCGTGCCAGGTCCAGGGCTGAATGGTTCCTGGTACCTGATCCGATGAGAATAGCCAAAAGCTCAGCATCGCTGAGGCTTGACGGGCCCTTGCTCCAGAGCCGCTCACGGGGCCTGTCCTCGACAGCCCAGTCTGTGATTTTCATTGACATGCAGCAAAACGTATTATCCCACTGCAATATAAAAAAAACAGCCGTCTCCCGAAAGAGACGGCTGTTAAATATTTTCCTGAAGAAACTACTTAAGGCTCTGGGCGTGTTTTGTTATCGAAGATTTAAGGTTTGCAGCCTTGTTCTTGTGGATAACGTTCTTTTTTGCCAGCTTGTCGAGAACGGCACTAAGTTCAGGCACCATCTTGTCAACCTCAGCCTTATCGGTAGTCTTGCGTATCTTTTTGAGGGCGTTGCGCATTGTACGGGCATAGTACTTATTGTCTTCCTTCCTTGCCTCAGCCTGTCTTGCGGCTTTCAGTGCCGACTTGTGATTAGCCATAATTTCAGTTTAATGTATAGTTTGTAGTCCATAGGGGAATCGAACCCCTGTTACCAGGATGAAAACCTGACGTCCTAACCACTAGACGAATGGACCTTAAAGAACTTAAAAAAGCGGATGCAAAGATGGCGTCTTTTTTTTTAACTGCAAAATATTTTGCAAAAAAATAGTTCCCGCTTTGCATCCGCCATTATATGGGCGTAACAATATGTGCTAGAAGACGTACCTTACCGCAAAGCCTCCGTTCCAGTAATACCATCCCGGTCCGCTTGTGAACTGGAATGCTGGGCCCCAGGCCAACTGAGAAGTTAAGCGGGATATCGTCGAGTGTGTATTCCAGTCCTATGATACCATCGACACCAATCACTACGCCTGTACCGTATTCATTCTGTTTGGATTCATTCCAGAAACCGATATGAGCTCCCGGCCCGATGAACCAGTCGAGATTGGGGGTCCAGTCTGTTGGTTGCTGCCACTGATAAAAACCTGTAAAGGCGAATTCATTTCCCCAGTAACCCGACCCTGACAATCAGTTCAAGTGCGTTAATACTGCTAACGAATGTTTTGAAGGTAACGCCGAATGGATCACCTCCCCTTAGTCCGATGGCTGATTTGTAACTCTGGGCCTGAGTGCCGGCGGTGATCGCAACCAATAACAACATGATTGTCAGTGTTCTTTTCATCATAATGTAATTTTAAGTAAGTGATAAATTTTGTGCAAATGTATTATTAACTAACAGATCCGGAAATTATATGTTTATTTAAAGAGCAACAAACTTAATGCCATTACGGCCATACCTGACACCAGTCCATAGATCGAGAGGTGATGTTCGCCATACTTCTCTGCTGCCGGGAGGAGCTCATCCAGTGAGATGAAAACCATGATGCCGGCAACAAAGGCAAATAGAATCCCCATCAACGTATCGGTCATCAGCGGAAGCAGAAGGAGGTAGCCGACCAGTGCTCCCACCGGTTCGGCGAGGCCGCTCAGAAAGGAGAGCCTGAATGCTTTTCGTTTACTGCCCGTGGCATAGTAAATTGGCACGGAGACGGCTATTCCTTCCGGTATGTTGTGTATTGCCACGGCCACCGCAATGGCTATACCTATCTTGGGGTCGGAGAGTGCTGAGGTGAATGTTGCAAGTCCCTCGGGGAAGTTATGTATTCCTATTGCCAGTGCGGTCATACCACCCATCCGCAGGAGCTTGCCGTCGCGAGCTTCATCTTCGCCTCCTTCGATCTTCCTGAGCTCATGAGGGTTCTCCTGTGAAGGTATCAGCCTGTCAATTACAGCAATCAGTGCTATGCCCCCGAAGAAGGCCAGCACGGCTGCCCACCATCCCTGGCGCATTCCCATGGCCTGGGTAAGAACCTCACGGCCCTTGATGAATATCTCAACGAATGCAATGTATATCATCACTCCGGCGGAGAAGCCCAGACTGACGGTGAGGAACTTCGTGTTGGTCCTTTTAGCGAAGAAGGCTATTGCACTTCCCACACCGGTGGAAAGACCTGCAAAAAGTGTCAGCAGGAATGCAAATACTACTGTGTTGAAATCGGGATTCATTATGCCTGTCCGTTTCGGAGCTGTCGTGCAAAAATACCAAAATTGGTTATCTTGCAGCCGGTAATCGCTTTTAAAATGAAATTATCTCTCTTCAATATAACAAATTTCAGGGTTGACGGCGGAGCAATGTTCGGAGTTATTCCCAAAGCCCTCTGGAGCCGGCAGGTGCCGTCGGATGAGAACAACACCATAGAACTCTCTCTTAATTCGCTTGTAATTGAGACTGCCGGAAGGATCATACTTGTCGATGCCGGCTGGGGCGACAAGCAGGACGAAAAGTTCTTCCGTCATGCATACCTTCATGACGGTGCCGGTCTCATTGGCGGCCTGGCACAATGCGGCTACAGTCCTGAGGATGTGACGGATGTCATCATCACCCATCTGCATGCCGACCATTGCGGAGGATGTTTTGCAAATGCTCCCGGCGGAGGCACAAAGGCCATCTTCCCGAATGCATCATACCATATAAGCCGTGAGCAATGGGAGTGGGCCAATGATTCAAACCTGCGCGAAGAAGATGCCTTTCTGACGGAGAACATCAAACCCTTCAGGGAGAGCGGAAGGCTTAACCTCATTGAGGATAAAGGAGAGCTCTGCCCGGGAGTGATGCTGAGGATTTTGTTACGGCCATACGCCCGGGCTGATAGTTCCGGTAATACGGTACGGCAGACGGAATTTCATTTACACCGGCGACCTGATGCCGACGACAGCCCATATACCGCTACTGTGGAACATGGCGTATGATCTGTTGCCGCTGGTAACCATTGCTGAAAAACAGGAGATACTGGAGGAGGGGCTGCGCGACGAGTCAGTGCTTATATTCCAGCATGATCCTGGCACAGAGTGCTGTGCTCTTGCTGAGACACCAAAGGGAATAAGGGCGGGCATCAGGGGCCGGTTGTCGGACTTCCTTCAGAAAGCCTGAAATTATTTTGCCGATGAAGATCCTCTGATGACAAGTTCGGAGGTGATAACCTTGTTTTGTACCGGGCTTCTGGGATTCTCTATTCGGTCCATCAGCAGTCTTGCCGCCACCTGTCCCATCTCATAACCCTTCTGGTCTACGGAGGTCAGGCCCGGGTCAGTGAGAGTGGCTATCTGGCTGTTTGTAAAGCCGACGACGGCAATATCTTCGGGGATTTTCAGCCCGTGTCTCTTGATGATCATGAGTGCCTGTGCGGCAGTCAGGTCATTGACGGCAAAGAATGCATCGGGTCGGGGATTGCGTTTCAGGAGTGCGGGTATTACAATCTCGGCGCTTCCGATGTCATCACACCTGACGATGTCCTGTTCGGAGGGGTTGAGACGGTACTCTTTCATTGCTTTCATGTAGCCATTGAGCCTGTTGCGGGCTATCGCCAGCTGCATCGGGCCTGACAGGTGAACTATACGCTTCTTTCCCGTGCGGAGCAGGTGGTTCACCGCCTTGTATGCTCCTGTCTCATCATCTATGACAACGCTGTCAGTCCTGAGCTCCTCGGCGGCCCGGTCGAAAAAGACAAGCGGGATGTCTTTCTCAATGATACTCCTGTAATGGCTGAAATCCGAGGTGGTCTTTGTGACTGATGCCAGGATGCCGTCGACACGGCTCGAGAGCAGCGTTCGGATATTCTTCACCTCGTGTTCCCACATCTCGTTGCTCTGGCAGAGGATCATGTTGTAATCACGCTGGTAAAGCACGTCTTCTATGCCGCTTATCACCGTAGAGAAGAAGTAATGGACAACTTCCGGGATTATTACTCCAATGGTCTTTGACGATCCGCTTTTAAGGCTGAGGGCAATGGGATTGGGCCTGTAGTTCCATCTCTCGGCGAGTTCATTTACCGCGTCGCGTGTGGCCTTACTGATATCAGGGTGATCTTTAAGCGCTCTTGAGACCGTAGAAGGTGAAATTCCCAGTTCGCGCGCGATATCCTTGATTGTAATATTTTCTCTACCCATGTCGGGGAAAGCTCCTATGCGTTAAAGATAATAAAAAATTAACTTTTTTCAGGGGCGGAGATAATTAGCACACTCCCAATTCAAACGTTTGCGGTAACGATTGCGTAAAAAAGCTGAAAAAGAGTTGGTTAACTCTGAAAAAAGCTCGAATTTTATCATCCCAAATCTGAGTAATTCAATATTAGTAATAACAAGTATTCTGTAAACTGCAATTAAACTGATCTATTTATGGAGAAACTAACTGGAAAACGGCTCTTCATGCTGACCTTCGGCATAATGATGAGTCTTGTTGCCCTGGGGCAACAGGCAAGAGTGTCAGGTACAGTTTCCGATGCTGCTGACAGACAGACGCTCCCCGGAGTGAATGTTGTTGTAAAGGGCACGCTGACGGGAACCATTACCGGCGTTAACGGAGAATACTCTCTCATGGCAAAGCCGGGGGATGTTCTTTTATTCACTTTTATCGGTTATCTGCCACAGGAGGTTACCGTCGCAGACCAGACGGTGATCAACGTGGCAATGCGTACCGATGTACAGGCCCTCGACGAAGTGGTTGTCATCGGTTACGGTACCGTTAAGAAGAGTGATGCAACGGGGTCTGTTGCAGCTGTAAGCTCAAAGGACTTCAACAAGGGAGCCATCACCTCCCCGCAGGATCTGCTGGTAGGCAAGAGCGCCGGTGTGGTCATCACCACCGCCGGTGGCGCACCTGGCAGCGGCTCGACGATACGCGTCCGCGGCGGCTCATCACTGAACGCCTCGAATGATCCGCTGATCATCATTGACGGTGTACCCATTGATAATAACAATGTGTCAGGAAGCTCGAACATCCTGTCGTTTGTTAACCCCAATGACATTGAAACCTTCACCGTACTCAAGGATGCATCCGCAACCGCCATCTACGGTTCAAGGGCGTCCAACGGCGTCATTCTCATCACCACCAAGAAAGGAAAGGCAGGTAGCCCGATGACCGTTTCGTATGACGGGAATGTATCGGTTGCAAATGCCATTGCCTTTGTTGATGTGTACTCAGGCGACGAGATCAGGCAGCTTGCGTTTGACAAAGTCAGTCTGTTTGGTGTTGATAACCTTGCTCTCCTTGGCACACAGAACACCAACTGGCAGAAGGAGATCTTCCGCACTGCCATATCGCAGGACCATAACCTGAGCCTCTCGGGAGCAGTCAAGAGCCTTCCCTACCGTTTCTCCGTCGGTTATACCGATCAGAACGGTATCCTGAAGAACACCGATATGCAGCGTTTCACAGGTACCCTTAATCTTAACCCCACATTCCTCAATGATGACCTCAAGGTCAATCTTAATGTAAAGGGAATGAATACAAACCACAACTACGGTTCCACGGGCGCCATCGGTTCCGCAGTGAATATGGATCCGACACAGGTTATCATGGACGGCAATCCTGCTTCAGCAGGGTACTTCCAGTGGGCCAATTACGGAGCCAACCTTGGGACTCCCAACCCTGTGGAGCAGGCTCTTGAAGCAGACAACAGGTCGGTGGTTAACAGGGTGATAGGTAACATACAACTTGACTATGCCCTTCCCTTCCTTCGGGAACTGAGGGCTAACCTCAACCTGGCAACTGATTATTCTGAGAGCGTCGGTCACAACAACCGTCCGAAAACATCGCCATCGGTTCTTACAGCCCCGCTTTACGGAAGGCTTTCCGATTACAGCGGAACCAACTCTAATAATCTGCTCGATTTCTACCTTAATTACAACAAGGACCTGAGCAGCATAAAGAGTACTGTCGACGTGACCGCAGGTTCACTCATGGCAGCACTTCAAGAGGGAGGGTGACACCTACACCCGCGGCAGGGTTGATGCTGAGCATCCTCTTTATCAGAAGACAGACAGCTCCTCTTTCATTACCGAGAACTACCTGGTTTCATTCTTCGGCCGTGTAAACTACTCATTGATGGACAGATATCTTGTCACTGTCACAGTTCGCGAAGACGGTTCATCGAGATTTGCAGAGGAAAACCGCTGGGGGCTCTTTCCGTCAGTGGCCTTTGCATGGAAGATCAAGGATGAGTCTTTCCTGAGAAATGTAAAGAGCGTTACGGACCTCAAGCTAAGGTTAGGATGGGGTATCACGGGCCAGCAGGATATCGGGAACGATTATCCGGCCCAGGCACTTTCCGCGAGGCTTCGGAAGGGTCCTATTATCCGATCGGAGGGTTTTCCTTCCGACGTTGCGTCCTGATGCATATGACCCCAATATTAAATGGGAGGAGACAACCACGATGAACGTTGGTCTTGACTTCGGTTTTGTCAATGACCGCATCACCGGTTCTATTGATCTTTACAACAGGGTGACAGACGATCTTCTTAATTCTGTAACTGTAGCCAGCGGAAGCAACTTCTCAAATACCCTGCTTACCAACGTGGGCAGTCTCGATAACAAAGGTATTGAGTTATCATTGAATACCATTCCGATCTCAAAGAGCGACATGACTCTTGTAATCGGGTTCAACGCTACCTACAACGAGATGAGATATACCAAGCTTCTCCTTACTGATGATCCGGAGTATATCGGCATCCTCTACGGCGATGCCTTCACCGGTCAGAAGCAGGTGACGAGGGTTGGCTATCCGGCTTACTCGTTCTTCGTCAACCAGCAGGTTTATGATGCAAGCGGCAATCCTATCGAAGGTCTCTATGTTGACCTGTCGGGTGAGGGTGGCGTAGTCAACGGTGACAATGCCGACAAGTACATCTACCATAATCCGGTTGCTGACTATCTTTTTGGTCTATCGGCAAGGTTTGAATACAAGAACTTTGACCTTTCTGCATCAGCACGCGCAAGCATAGGCAACTATGTCTACAACCAGGTGGCAGCCGGTGCGTCATTTGACCAGATGCAGCAGATCGGGTACTGGAAGAATTTTACCAGAGCTGCTCAGTGAGACCAATTTTGTGAAGCGTCAGTTCACCAGCGACTATTTTGTTGAGAATGGATCATTCCTGAAGCTTGACAACGTGAGTGCAGGCTACAGGTTTAACAACCTCTTCGGAGCTGTCGGTGCACGGGTAAGCTTCACGCGTGCAGAATGCACTGATAGTGACGAACGTATAGCGGGCCTGATCCCGAGGTCAGCGGCGGCATAGACAATAACTTCTATCCCAGGCCCCGTACATTCATGCTCGGAATAGGGCTTACCTACTAATAAAAAAACGATAAGCAGATATGAATAAGAAAATTGTTAATATTCGGAATTATACTTTCAGCGCTGGTGATCTCATCATGCGTGAAAGATCTGCAATGTCACCCCGCAGGACCCGACAAACGATTCTTGCGCGGCAACCTTGGTGATAATCCTGTATACATGTAGACAGGCCCTTGGTAAAATCTATGCCAGTTTCATTATATCCGGCCAGGGTGCCAACGGAGGTGATGATATTGCAGCCTCTGACGGCAACTTCTTTACAACCATGAGGGCTCTCTGGAATCTCCAGGAGATCACTACCGACGAGGCTATATGTGCATGGGGTGATGTCGGGATCGCCGATCTCAACACCCAGACGTGGAGCCCGAGCAATCCGTTCCTTACCGCTCTCTATCAGCGTCTGGCGCTGAGCGTAACATATGCAAACGACTTCATCAAGAACGCTGAGGGCAATACATCGCCCGACGTGGTCAGGTATGTTGCCGAAGCACGGTTCCTCAGGGCTCTGGCATACTCATGGGCAATTGATCTCTTTGGCCAGTTCCCCTTTACCACTGAAGCTGACGGTGTTGGCAAATTCTTTCCGCAGATCGGAACCAGGACTGAGATTTTCAATTACGTTGAGTCTGAACTCAAGGATATTGAAACCAAACTCGGATCCCCGAGGTTTTCCTATCCTCAGGCTGATCAGGCTGCGGCATGGATGCTTCTTGCAAGACTTTACCTCAATGCCGAGGTCTATACGGGCACAGCCCGCTGGGCTGACTGCAAGACATACTGCGACAAGGTGATCAGGTGCGCGGCTATATCGCTGGCGACCAACTACAGGCAGAATTTCAGTGCTGACAATGACGGCAGGCATAATCCCGAGATGATCTTTGCCTGGGAACAGGACGGTGTAAACACACAGGGTTATGTGGGTACCACCTTCATCATTGAGTCATCAAGTGATGCGGTCTATATCAGGGCTGAGGATTTCCACGGACTGACCTCTAACACAAACTGGAACGGTAACCGCGCCAGGGTACAGTTCCTGGATAAGATGGTCGACACTTTAGCCACATACGGCAACGTGCCAATTCCTGCGAGCGATCCAACCTTTGCACAGTGTGATGACAAGCGTGTCTTCCTGAAAATGAAGAAGGCAAGAAATATCCCGAGTCCTTCGTCAAGCGGCGACTACGGAATAGGTGTGTATAAGTTCACCGCACGCAATGCTGACGGCTCGAGGGCGGCGAACTACAACACGGCATACGCCTGCACCGACTTCCCGGTATTCCGTCTTGCCGATGCCTATATGATGAGGGCTGAGGCGCTCTTCAGACTGGGCGGGGCAGCCAATATTGACGCTGCTGTGGCAGACATCAATAAGATCAGGGAGCGTGCCTATGGCAACACCAGCGGCAATATCACTGCTGCCGATCTGGATCTTGATTTCCTGATTGACGAACGCGGACGCGAGTTCTATTATGAAAGCAGAGACGCACTGACCTTGTGCGTTTCGGGAAATTCACAGGAGGCGATTACCTGTGGCAGTGGAAGGGTGGCGCCTTCGCCGGCGTAAGCACCTCTGACCACCTGGATCTTTTCCCTATACCGGGTGATGAGCTTTCGGCCAATCCGAACTATAACGGAGTGAATAACCCCGGTTATTAATCTTAAAACAGAAGAGAAATGAAGAAGAATTTATTTATATATCTGACATTTATCGGATTGGTCGTCCTCCTCGCCGGTTGCGAGAAAGACGGTACCATTGTAACAATGTCGTCCAATCCGGTTGCTCCGGTACTCAACACACTTCCGGACCTTACATTGCAAAGGACAAATGGCAACGAGGTGCTCGAATTCGTCGGCACTCCTGTTGACCCGGGATTCCAGGCGTCAGTAACCTATTCCATTGATGCTGCCGCTACAGGTACTGACTTTGCTGATCCTGTCACAATCTGGACTGGCAACCAGTGCAAATCGATGAAGATCACTGTGAGTGATCTCAACGGGTGCTCTTATCAAGAAGTTCCCCACTGACGCCACTACATCGCTTGATTTCCGCCTGAGGTCAGTGCTTGTTGTTGATGCAGGCACCGGGGCCCCCGGTACAGGCGCCAATCCGTTCAGATACTTATCCGCAGCCAGGAATGCGAATGTGGCTCTCTATGGTCTGCCGCGTCTGAACCTGATCGGTTCGGGAATGGACCAGAAAATTGAATCAGCTCTGGGTGACGGCAAGTATTCAGGCCTGGTTAAGCTTGATATGACAAAACCGTTTACACTCACTGACCCTGATGCAGGAACCAACTACGGTGGCGTCGGAGGTAGTACTTTCAGTGAACGGTCCGGCAATTGTGCCGGCGAGAACCGGATGGGAGAAGTTGACCGTTGACGTCAATGCAAATACCTATGATATCTCGGAATACAGGATAGGCCTTATTGGTTCTGCTACGCCAAACGGATGGGATTCACCTGACCAGCCCATGGAATATAATCCTGCAACAGGAACATGGTCAATAACCATCAATCTTGTGGTAGGTGAATTCAAATTCAGGCTGAACAACGGATGGGCATGGAACATTGGTTACAACAAGAACAACACCGGTAATCTGACCGACCTTTTCCATGACGGCGACAACATAGCCATTACTGCAGCAGGAAACTACACCATTACCCTGACCATCACCCAGCCCAACGGCCCCACCGAAGCCGGTTCATGCACATTGGTTAAAAACTAGTACCGGGAACAAATAAAAGAAAGATTTATGAAGATGAAATCAATAATCAGAATTATGATGCTCCCGGTAGCAGCGGCAATACTTATTGCAGGCTGCACCAAGGAGACATCCGAGGTCAGACTCGATCCCGCTCTCGGGACCACCAAAGTGTTTGACGTAACCTCTAACGCAGCCACCGTTGTAGGATTTGTTGTGGCTGAGGGTGACGGCTTTACTGAAAAGGGCGTCTGCTATGATCAGGCACCTGCTCCCACGATAGCCAAGTCAAAGGCTGTTTTCACAGGGGTATCCACTACGGCTGCCTACAATGTTCCGCTCACCGGTCTTGATTTTGCCAAGACCTACTATGCGCGCGCCTATGCAACAGGACCGGCAGGGACTGTATATGGTGAGGAGCTTACCTTTACCACCATGCCCATACTGCCAACTGTCACTACTGCTGCTGCCACCGCTGTTACAGGTACCACGGCCACAACCGGCGGGAATGTAACTGCTGACGGAGGGGCGGCTATCACTGCCCGCGGTGTATGTTACGGCCTTACAGCCAATCCAACCGTTGCAGGAAGCAAGACAGAAGACGGCACAACCATCGGGGCGTTTGTCAGCGACCTTACCGGGTTGAGGGGTCTGACGAAATACTATGTACGTGCTTATGCAACCAACAGTGTGGGGACTGCCTATGGCCCGGAAATATCATTTACAACTCTTGTCAGTGTGCGTGAATGGTATGTGCCCGGCAATTATGTCGCAGCCAGTTATCCGGGCTCAGGCCTTGCCGACTGGTCACCCGACAAGTCGCCGATGGTGAAAAGCAATGAGGCCAATCCCAACAACGTGGAGGGTTATGTATATATGGCAGGCGCTTCAAACGAGTGGAAGATAGCCACACAGCCAAACTGGAACGGTCCGAATTACGGAGCCGGTTCAACTGCCGGAACGCTTTCTTCTGATGGGGGAGCAGGTAACATCGTTTTGCCCGCAGGCTATTACAAGATAAATGTCAACGCCGGTGTTGACCCGATGACCTACACCGCAGTCGCAACCGTTTGGGGCGTCATCGGTGATCTCACCGGATGGAGCTCCCAACTGCCACTGACCTATGATCCTGCAGTACGCGTATGGAAAGGCGGCATTCACATGACTGCCGGAGGCTGGAAGTTCAGGGCCAACAATGACTGGGGTTACAATTACGGAGCACCGGCAGGCAGCAATGCCCTTGTAGCCGGAGGCGACAATTTGGCAACTACGGTTGAAGATGACTACGCAATCACCCTTGACTTGAGCCATCCACTTGCTTACACCTACCGTGCAGACAGATGGGGCGTCATTGGTGATGCAACTCCCGGTGGCTGGTCAGATGACACGAACATGACATGGGATGCAGTAAACGGCAGGTTTACCGTAACGTTGAACCTGACAGCAGCTGCATTTAAGTTCAGGGCCAATGACGACTGGGGTTACAACCTCGGTGGTAGCCTGACAGGGCTAACCGATGGCGGTGACAACATTTCAGTTGCCTCGGCTGGTAATTACACAATCACACTGAATCCATGGTCGAAGGTGGCAACTTTAACCAAAAACTGTAAACGGAGGAAAAACCGGATTACGGATTTAACCGTTTAGTTCTTTCAAATCAAAAACCTCTTCTTTGACCAGAAGAGGTTTTTGATTATATTTAACACATATTCAATACGCTAACGTGAGATGAAGAGAGCAATAACAGTAATCCTTATACTTGCCCTGGCAGCATTGTGTCTGACTTCAAATGCGCAGGTCATTGTTACCAATCCGGTATTTCCCGTCTCATCAGGGCCGGTTGTCATTACCTTTAATGCTGACAAGGGCGATATGGGGCTTAAGGACTATGCCGGTGATGATGTTTATGCCCACACCGGGGTGATAACAAACCTGAGTTCAGGTCCTTCAGACTGGAAGTACGTCGTTGCTCCATGGGGCACCTTTCTGCCAAAAGCAAAACTGACGTAGAGCATCACCCAACGCTTGACACGCTGTCTATCACACCTTCCATCAGAGAGTATTACGGTGTTGCGGCCGGAGAGCAGATTCAGAAAATCACGTTTGTATTCCGCAATTCAGCTCTCACCAACACCGTCACCGGACGTGACGCGGGAGGTGGCAGATATCTTCTACAACGTCAGCGAGGAAGCAGCCTTCGAGCTTTTATTCTCGCAACCTGATAATTACACTTCACTTGCCGATCCGGGAGAGCTGATACCGGTCTTGGCCTCTGCCTCAGTTTGCGATTCATTAGTACTCCTGCAGAATAATGTCAGGCTGAAAAAAGTAACCGAAACGACCCTTTCTCACAGCGTCACTGCACCCGGTTCCGGACTCTTCAAGCTGTTGGTGAGGGCCTGGATAACAATGTCATGAAGGCGGACTCTGCCTATGACTTTATCCGCACAACGGCTGCCATTGAGCGGTGCCGGCAGGGCTTAAGCCTGGGGTAAATATCACAGGAGACAACTCCGCCGCCCTCCTGCTCACGCGCCGATAAGAGCAATGTGTTTGTTCTTGGGCGATTTCAATGACTGGGTCTACAGCCCGGAAGGGTACATGAAAAAAAGTCCTGACGGTAACTGGTACTGGCTGGAGGTGTCGGGACTTGCTCCCGGAACAGAGTACGGGTTTCAGTACATGATAGACGAAACAATCCGCATACCTGATCCTTATGCGACAAAGATCCTCGATCCGTGGAACGACAAATACATTGATGCTGCTACTGACCCTGACCTTAAGACCATACCCGGTTGGACTGGCAGACGGTTCTTGTCTCAGTATTTCAGAATCAGGCCGCCGCCATATGTATGGAAGAACACCGGGTTTACACCTTCCGCCAAGGATGACCTTATCATATATGAGATGCATGTGCGCGATTATGTGGCAGCCCATGACTTTAAGACGATACGTGACACCCTTGATTACATTAAAAGCCTTGGGGTGAATGCCATTGAGCTGATGCCGGTAAATGAATTCGAGGGCAACAGCAGCTGGGGATACAATCCTTCAATGTATTTTGCCGTGGACAAATATTACGGTCCTCCGGCAACCATGACTGAAGGAGCTGATTGAACTCCCTTGCCACAGCCGCGGCATGGCAGTTGATTACTCGACGTAGTGCTCAACCACTGCCTACGACTCCAACCCGCTTGTAAGGCTATGCACCGGAACAGCACCACCAACCAGCCTGCAGTCAAACAACCCATGGTTCGACGTCACCATCACCTCATTACCGCTTACAGTTTCGGAGGCTCTGATTTCAACCATGACAAGCTATCAGACAACGCAAGTCTTCGTTGACAGTGTACTGCTGCCATTACTGGATTGATCGAGTTTCAGGGCAGACGGATTTCAGTATTTCTATTTTACAAAGGGTTTGACTAAAATAGCAACGGCGGTGATTTTACAGATTCGGCTTATAACCAATGCTTCTCGGATCGCAATCCTAACGAATAGGCAGTAAGATATGGTCTTACAAGCCTGAGGCGATTACTGATACTCCAGCATTTTACCGACAACAACGAGGAGAAGGCACTGGCAGCCAGCGGATTCCTCTTGTGGAGTTACACAAGGAACAGATACCAGGCCGCATCAACAAGTAAAAGCGACTGGAACATGTCCATTGCCGATGCCTCATGGAAAAACCGCGGATGGAGTGTCCCGGGTATTGTCGAATACATGGAGAGCCATGATGAGGAGAGGATCATGTTTCTTAACCTGAACGACGGAGAGGCAGTGGGGGGATATAACATAAGGGACCTGAATATTGCCCTGAAGCGGATCAAGCTGACGGCCACATTCTTCATGCTGGTACCAGGGCCGAAGACGCTCGTGGAGTTCCAGGAGCTTGGGTATGACTATCCCATCAATTACAATAATGACCGGGTGGGTCCGAAGCCAATAATGTGGGACTATTACAATGTTGCTGCAAGGCGGAATCTTTATGATAACTTTTCAGCCCTTGCCGGACTGAAAAAAAACCAGCCGGCATTCGGCTCAGACAATTTCACTATTTACGAGTCCGGGGAAACGAAAAGACTTAACATTCAGCATGCCGATATGGACGTTGTCCTGATCGGTAATTTCGACCTCTTCCCCCGCGAGATCGCACCCAATTTTACCAGAACAGGCACATGGTATGAGTTTTTCAGGGACCGCCATAGATGTCAGTGCCGCCAGTCAAAATACGCCCATGATCTTTGCAGGGCGAATACAGGCTTTACACATCAAAGTCGGTAAACCGGCCTGCTTTTTTAGCAGCTATTCAGGACCAGTATGCAAATGAGGAGGTTGCAGGAATCCTGTTTGACATCTATCCGAATCCGTTCTCAGGGCAGACCGCTGTCAGGTTAACCGGAGAATATGAGTACCAGCCGCATACGGTTGAGGTTTTTTCCGCTGCCGGTGCAAGGGTAAGGATGATTGCAGTGCCTGCCGGCATCGGTGAAGTCACACTCGACGGTGACAGCCTTGTGGCAGGGGTCTATTATGTTAAAGTCACCTCGGGAAGGGTGTCGTCGGTGAAAAGGGTGGTTAGATATTAGGGTTGCGATTGTCGTCCCGACACTCCCGGCTTCATCGGGACAGGTGCGCGTACGGGATTGATCCTCCTCCTGCGTCGCAGGCTCAAATTTTCGGTTTTAGACCTTGACATTTATCAGGAAGAAATGTAAAAACGGGCGTTGATACCGGGGTTTTGACGATAACAAACCTTAAAACCTATTTTGTCAGGACCATGTAACCCCATGGCTTCATCTCCATCTTTTTGCCCTGGGCTATCTCAACCGCAGAGTCAGTAAACAGGTCGTTGTAGCTTCCTGCGGTGGCTCCGTCCTTCAGGGCCACGATGACGGGGCTCTTACTCAGGTTAAGTACGACAAGTACCTCATCGTCACCCTTGACACGCTTATATGCATATACGTTTTTTTGGGTTGTCTTCAGGGTCTCATATGTGCCGCCCTCGGTACCGTGACGCAGGGCAGGGTGTGAGGTGCGCAGTTGCACAAGCTTTGTGTAGAAGGGGCGGAGTTCCGTCTCCTTCCATACTATCGGGTCACGCTTGAAGAACTCCAGTCTCTTGTCGAGGTCAGCCTCCTGTCCATTGTAAAGAAGCGGCACGCCGGGCACGGTGAACAGGTAGGCTGCAAAGGCCTTCTGAGCATCACCCATCTTCTCGGTGATGGTGCCGTTCCACGAGTTCTCGTCGTGGTTGGTCATGAACCTCAGCCTGTATGACTCCGGGTCATAACGCTTCATCTCATACTGCAGGATGCTGTCGAGGGCGGCTGGCCTGCGCTGGCCGGAAGCAACGACGTTCATGAGGTGATGATGCGCCCATGCGTAGTTCATGTCAAAGGCACGCTCAAGGAGGTAGGAGTGATCTTCATCCTCGGCAAGCATGAGCACCGGTCTGACTGCATTGAGTTCGGTGGTAGCCCTGAACCAGAACTCCTCCGGCACCAGTCCCGGGAAATCGCACCTGTAACCGTCAATGCCGACTTCAGCAACCCAGTATTTCATGGCTCCCACCATGTAGTCCCACAGCGGCTCAGCCGTATAGTCAAACTGAATGACATCGGTCCAGTCAAAGGGAGAGATGAAATTCCCCACGGAATCCTTCTCATACCACTCGGGGTAGAGCGTTGCAAGGGGGTTATCCCATGCGGAGTGGTTTCCCACCCAGTCGAGGATCACATGGAAGCCCATCTCATGAGCCCTGGCTACCAGCATCTTGAAGTCGTCTATGGTGCCGAACTCCGGGTTGACCCCCACATAATCACTGATGGAATAGTAGCTGCCAAGCTCACCTTTCCTGTTCAGCTGACCTATCGGGTAGATGGGCATGAACCACAGTACGTTCACTCCCAGCTCCTGCAGTTGAGGCAGCGCCTTTTCAACTCCTGCAAAGGTTCCCTCCTCGGAGAATTGTCTTACATTGATCTCATACAGGACCATGTTACGGGTCCATTCGGCATGTTTAACCGATGTCTTCAGCGGCTCAATGACAACAGCCGCTTTTGGCTTGCATGCCACAACCATTGCGGCTGTCGCGAGGCAAGAAGGATAATTCTTAAAAATGTGTTCTTTCATCATGATCAGGTTATTTAAGTTCAATTATCATTGCTGATTTTGGTGCTATCTCAAATGAGGTAAGGTCGTCAATTGTCTTGCCGGTGATCACCTCATAGCCGCCGGTGAAGCCTTCAAGCGACTCCCTGTATTTTTCACCACCGATAGTTTTGGTCTCCGTCTCATTGTTGTTGAGGATGACCATTACGCTTTCGCAGCAGTTGTACCTGAAATACACGTAAACCCCATCCTGCGGGACATAGTGCTTCAGCTTTCCGGTATGGATGATCTCCTTACCCTTTTCTCCAGTTGAATGAGTCGCGTGAACTCAAGCGCCTCCTTCTCCTGTTCAGAGAGGCCAGTCTCTGCGAATGCATTTTTATCATCACCGGGCCATCCTCCGGGCATATCATACCTCAGATGTCCGTCTCCCTTGCTCTTGTCTCCGTCCATGACTATCTCCGTGCCGTAGTAGAGCTGCGGGATTCCCCTGGTGGTCATGATAAAACTGAGCCCCATTTTGTAAATATCCAGACTTCTTCCGGTTTGAGTGAAGTACCGTGTCATGTCATGGTTGTCGAGGAAGATCACATTCCTGAGAGGTTCGGGATAGAGGAAGTCCTGTGACAGGACGTTGTACAGCTTCGACAGACCTTCGGTGGGGTTTGCGGAGCCGGTGAAGGCCCTGTGTGTGGCGAAGCAGACAGGGAAGTCGGTCACCGAGGGAAGGTTAGAGCGGTAGCCGTCGCTGTTTTCCTTGTTCAGAGCCCAGTAAGCAATCTGGGCCGGATCATCATACCACACCTCGCCAACGATGAAGAATCCGGGGAACTCCTCCTCGACACGCTTAGCCCATCTTGCCATCATATCAGGCTGCGGATAGGGGTAGGTGTCCATCCTGATGCCGTCGAGGTCACTGAAGGCTATCCACCACAGGCTGGTCTGAATGAGATAAGTCTCAACAAGCGGATTGCTCTGGTTGAGGTCGGGCATGGTATGGTCAAACCATCCCTTTTCCATAAGCATTTTGTCGCGCTCTGATGCGTAGGGGTCCATGTAGACGGAGGCCCTGTAGTTTGTGCGGGTGAACTCATCGAACTGGTGGATCCAGTCCTTCGATGGCAGATCGTTCATCCACCAGTGGAAGGAGCCGATATGATTGAAGATCATATCCATAACCACCTTCATCCCCCTTTTGTGTGCCTCTGAGATCAGTTTTTTAAATTCCTCATTGGAGCCGTAGCGGGGATCGGAACGGTAGAAGTCGGTTGTTGAATATCCATGATACGATGAGCGCTGCTGGTTGTTTTCAAGGAAGGGGTTCAGCCAGATGCCCGTCACTCCCAGTCGCTGCAGATAATCAAGATTATCGCTTATGCCCTTCAGGTCGCCGCCATGTCTTCCGCCAGGGTTGCTGCGGTCCGGTTTTTCAGTCATCCCCTCAAGGTTGTCATTCGTGGTGTCACCGTTGGCGAAGCGGTCGGGCATGAGCAGGTAGATCACATCAGAGCTGTTGAACCCTCTTGCCGGGCTTGCGGGCCTCTCATACAACGGGTAGTCATGGGTAAGCTGTTTCTTGCCGCTGACGAAGGTCAGCTTCACCTTACCCGGCTGTGCCTGGCGGGTTATGTCCAGGTTAACGAAGAGGTAGTTGGGGTTTTCGGTGTCGCACCAGTAGTGGAGACAGTCACGCCGGGGTAGTCTGTCTTCACTTCGTATGATCCGATTCCCTGTCCGTAGACCATAAGTTGAAGGGCGCCATCGTTCATGCCAGTGAACCATGACGGAGGATCAATATGTTCTATTTTCTGTGCGGCTGCCGGCATAAGTGCCAGAAGCAGCAGGAAGGATAGTGACAGTTTTACTTTTTTCATGATTTTCCGAATTTTTTTTCTTCCCCGGGTTCAAGGGTGATCTTTTCACCGTAAACCACAAGCGGGATGGCTGCCTGTGAGAGGTTCACAACATTCACCGCCGAGCCGTTGACTTCGACCCTGAGGGGATTATTCCTGTACCTGATGATGAATGAGTATGAGCTCCATGCGGAGGGTATCAGCGGGTTGAAACAGACCCTGTCCTTGCATATCCTCATTCCGCCGAAGCCTTCTACTATTGCCAGCCATGTGCCGGCCATGCTTGTGATATGAAGACCGTCTTTTACCTCCCTGTTATAATCGTCAAGGTCAAGCCTTGCTGTACGGAGATAGAGTGTATAAGCCCTTTCGGTGTCATGCAGTCTTGCTGCCAGTACTGAATGGATGCTTGCCGACAGCGATGATTCATGAACGCATCGCGGTTCATAGAAGTCGAAAGTTACGCCTGATGGCCTCTTCGTCAAACTCCTCCTCAAAGAAGTATATTCCCTGGAGCACGTCTGCCTGTTTGATGAATACCGAGCGGAGGATGCGATCCCACGACCAGTGCTGGTTCAGGGGTCTCTCAGCAGGACCGAGATCCTTTACGGTCTGCTGCACCTTGTCCATAAAGCCGTCCTGCTGGAGGAAAATGCCCAGATCATAATGCACATGGAAGATAGATATTGTCGACTATCTCTTTCCACATACTGAGCTCACACTGGGTGTCAAGCCTGGTGCGTGCCACAACAGAGTTGTATTTCACTGCACTTGCCGACCTGAGCCATTCCAGCGAATCGGAGGTATATTTTAGAGTCCAGCGGGCCAGGGTGTTGGTGTACCAGTTGTTGCTGAACGTTGTTTTCATATTCGTTCGGACCTGTGACGCCCAGGATGACATACAGCTCCTTCTCCTGTGACCAGTTGCAGCGTTGCGCCCAGAAGCGTGAGAGCGCTATCAGCACCTCCAGCCCGTATTCTGCAAGGTAATCCTGGTCGCCGGTATGCCTTATATAGTTGAAGATTGCATAGGCGATGGCGCCGTTACGGTGTATCTCCTCGAAGGTTATCTCCCACTCATTGTGGCACTCCTCGCCGTTCATCGTTACCATGGGATAGAGGGCAGCGCCGCCGGTGAATCCCAGCTTCTGCGCATTCTCAATAGCCTTGCCGAGATGCTTGTATCTGTATAACAGCAGGTTGCGTGCTACATGGGTGTCGGCGGTGCTGAGATAGAATGGGAAGGCGAATGCTTCCGTATCCCAGTATGTGCTGCCGCCGTATTTCTCGCCGGTGAATCCTTTCGGTCCGATGTTGAGTCGAGGGTCCTCTCCGGTGTAGGTCTGGTTCAGCTGGAAGATGTTGAACCTGATGCCCTGCTGGGCGGCTATATCGCCCCTGATGACGTATATCACCGTGTTCCCACTTCTTCTCCCATGCTTTCTTATGGTCGCGGAGCATAGCATCAAAGCCCTTTCCAGCGGACTCACCGGCCATTGACATCGCCTTCCCGGCCAAACCCTCGGCAGGGTGGTTGAAGGATGAGAGTACGGCAACATATTTCTTTACCTCGATGGTGTCACCGTCAGCATAGGCTAAGGTGAATGTGCAGTGTGCCGTCTTGTCAGAAGTGGTGATTGAAGCTATGCCCTTTGCCGGCTTCCCGTTGACGGTGAAGGTGTTCTCCATGGCTGTGGCAACGACAAATGCTGTTTTGCGTGTCTGAGCCACGACCACCGCTCTTGCCCCCTCTTGTTCAGCCGACTCATTCTCCCAGAACTTCTCGTTGTAGTTGGCATCCTCGTTATAAACATCGGCATTGAGCCATGGGATGATTGTCGGCTGTTCCCCCGCCTCCCGTGATGCGCACAGAATAGCTGACTGGCGGCCTCTCTCGGGGCTGGCTCATGGAAACAAACCTTTTTGCGGTTACCTCAGCCCGTCTGCCTGAAGGCATCACTGCCGTGAAGGTTCGTGTCAGCACCCCTTCCTTCATGTCAAGCTCCCTGCGGAAGCTCTTTATTTTACAGACTGCAAGATCAAGCTCCTCTCCGTCAATACTGACGATGATCGCCGTCCATGAAGGGGCATTGGGCACCTTGGCGGAAGTAATTGGGTAGCCGTTCTTCCACCATCCCACAACGGTTTTATCAGGGTAGTATATTCCTGCCACATAGGTTCCCTGCAGGGTGTCGCCGGAATATGTCTCCTCGAAGTTGGCCCTCTGTCCCATCATTCCGTTTCCCAGGGCAAAGATGCTCTCTGAGTCGCGCCCTCTGTCAGGTTCAAATCGTGTCTCGATGATCTTCCATTCATCGGGCTGGAATCGTGAATCTGTCATTTCCAATTATATGTTTCTCAATTGTTTAATGGTTATCTTTCTGAGGTCGGCGATGACCAGGTCTGCCCTTCCGAGCAGTTCCGGGCTTCCCACGCCCACACACTTCATCCCTCCGGCTATTGCGGCTTCGACACCTGCCTGTGCATCTTCGAAGACTATGCACTCTGAAGGATGCAGGTTCATCTCTTCCGCTCCCCTCAGAAACACCTCGGGGTCAGGCTTTGCTTTGTGAATCTTATTTCCGTCCACTATCACGTCGAACATTTCGCGAAGCCTGATGCCGTCAAGGATCGTCCCTGCGTTTTTGCTTGCCGAGCCTATGCCGGTGAGAATCCCTTCCTTCCTGAGTGCCTTCAGCAGCCTGATGCTTCCCGGCAGGATCTCTGCGGGGGTCATGCCGGAGATGAATTCGACATACCAGCCGTTTTTGCGGGCGGCGAGGTGCTCCTTTTCCTTGTCGCTCACCGTCACGCCTCCTGTTTTTAGGAGGATATCCAGGGAGGCCATGCGGCTCACCCCCTTGAGGCGCCTCGATTTCAAAGGTGAAGCAAATTCAAGCTCCTTGGCAGACCTCGCGATGCCATTGAAGTGATACTTCGCAGTGTCGACTATGACGCCGTCGAGGTCAAAGATGCATCCTTTCAGTTCCATGGTTATCTCTTGTCGTCAACATCTTTCACGAAGCGAACCGAGATGGCGGCAATGACCATGAATGCCTCCGGAAACCAGTGCAAGCATGGTGTTGCCATCGAAGAGATGCTTGACCATGCTTCCGAGTATGCTTGCTGCAAGTATCTGGGGGATGACGATGAAGAAGTTGAATATGCCCATGTAGATTCCCATCTTGTTGTGAGGCAGAGAACCGGTCAGGATGGCGTAGGGCATTGAGAGTATGCTTGCCCAGGCAAGTCCTATGCCAAGCATCGGAAGGACAAGCATGCCAGGGGTGTGTATGAGACTTATCGACATGAGGCTGAGGCCGCCGATCACGAGGACATAGTATAGAAGCTTCCGTCGAGGTGTACTTTTCCAGCACGAGGAGCAGGAAATGCCACGGGCCGAGAATCCGTTATAGACGCCGAAGAGTACGCCCACCCAGTTGGCGCCCTTGTTATATGCCAGTGATGTTGTGTCTGAGGTGCCGTATACCTGTGATGTGACGGCTGATGTTGCGTAGATCCGAAGAGAAGAAGGGCGAACACGCATAGACCTGAACAACCAGCTGCAGCTGCATGGTAGCCGGCATGTTCTTGAGGTCGGTCAGTATGCTGTTCAGGCCGCCGCCTGCCTTGCCTGCCGATTTCAGCGCACCTGCCAGTATCTGCAGCAGGCCGAAGAAGGCGACACCCCCGGTAACGACATAAAGCTCTTTTTCGAGATCGGCCCTTGAGAGAATCAGGGTAAGCACAAGACCTACTGACAGCCAGATGATCCCCGGACGGTAGAAATTGATGGACTTTCCGTCTTTCGTGCTTATGTTGTCTGCTTTGGCCTCAATGGCGTCAGTGGCGGAGGAGGGTCTTTTCTCTTCCGGAATAAGTTCGCCACGGGCGATCTTTTCCCCTTTTTCGAACTCATCGAGCTCCTCGGGGGAATACTCCCTGGTCCGGATTACTGTCCACAGTACTGCCAGCATGAGTACCACGGCGCCGATATAGAATGAAAGCTTCAGGTTAAATGGAATAAGTTTTCCTTCCGCAGGCACCTCGCGAACGTTTGAACCCAGTTGGCGAGCATCCAGGGCAGGAAGCTTCCTACAACAGCCCCTATCCCGATGAAGAAGCTCTGCATGGCAAACCCTGAGGTTCGCTGTTTTGATGAGAGCATATCGCCTACGAATGCCCTGAAAGGCTCCATGGATATGTTTATTGATGCATCCATTATCCAGAGCATCACCGTAGCAAAGATCCACGTCGGCGAGTTTGTTATGATTGCCAGAGCCAGTGAAGCCAGTATGGCACCGGTGATAAAGTAAGGCCGGCGACGTCCCATGCGGTTCCATGTGCGGTCGCTCATGTGACCTATGATTGGTTGCACCAGCAGACCCGTTACCGGAGCGGCGATCCAGAGAATGGGAATATCGTCAATCTCAGCACCTAGTGTCTGAAAGATACGGCTCACATTGCCGTTCTGGAGGGCAAAGCCAAACTGGATGCCCAGAAAACCAAAGCTCATGTTCCAAATCTGCCAGAAAGAGAGCTTGGGTTTCCGCCTGTAGATCACACTCATAGTCTGTTAGCTGTTAGTTTCTACCCGAATCACATAAGCTACTCAAAATTAGTTGAAAATCCGGTTCCGCAATACCCTGGGGAAGCTTCTGAAGCATGATTTTTCGGGCGTTTGCGTTGTATTAGTTATTTCAAACGTTTTCGGCCTGAGGCATAATTTTTTGCAAGCCTCGCTATTTAGACAGGATCTAAATAGGAGACTACACTATTGGCTTTTGTGTGCAGCCTTCCCTGCACATCTGACGGCTCCGCTGAATCGATTTCTATCCTCTACCCGGCAATCAGCCCTTCTTTACATTCAGCCTATGCTCTATTATGTCCTTGCTTATTCTGTTTAGTATATTTGATACTGTATCACCCCTAAATCAACAATACAATGTCCGAATTCATTTATGAAAAACCTTTCCAGCACGGGAAGGATGAGACCAGGTACCGCCGGCTCAATGCAGACCATGTTACGGTGACGGAGTGTTGCGGCAGGAGGATGCTTCAGGTTCAGCCTGAGGCTCTCAGCATGCTGGCGAAGCAGGCCTTCATCGATGTCAACTTCTATCTTCGCACCTCACATCTGGAGAAGCTGGCTGCAATCCTAAAGGATCCGGAGGCTACGGACAACGACCGGTTTGTGGCGTGGGTGATGCTTCGCAATACTGTGATCTCGGCTGAGGGCAATCTGCCGTGGTGTCAGGACACCGGCACTGCCATAGTGATGGGGTGGAAGGGAGAGGATGTCTTCACGGGCTCTGAGGATGCGCTTCATATCAGCAAGGGTATCTGGGAGACTTATAACGAAAAGAATCTTCGTTATTCACAGATAGTGCCGACGGCAACTGTTCGAGGAAAGAAACACCGGCAGCAATCTTCCTGCACAGATAGACATAGCGGCGTGCCCCGGCGATGAATACAGGTTTCTGTTTATTGCCAAGGGGGGTGGCTCCGCAAACAAAACATTCCTTTACCAGCAGTCAAAGTCGTTGCTTAACGAAGCCTCTCTCCGGAAATTCATCCGTGAGAAGATTGAGGACCTGGGCACTTCGGCCTGTCCTCCCTATCACCTGGCTATTGTCATCGGCGGCACCTCGGCAGAGATGACACTGAAGACGGTGAAGCTGGCCTCAGCCGGTTATCTTGATGACCTGCCGGCATCGGGCAATAGTGCCGGGAGGGCTTACCGCGACAGGGAGTGGGAGGAGAAGATAGAGCTCATATGTCAGGAGTTCGGTGTCGGTGCCCAGTTTGGGGGTAAATACTTTGTTCACGATGTGCGTGTCATACGCCTTCCGCGCCATGCCGCCTCATGTCCCGTTGGGATAGGTGTCAGCTGCAGTGCAGACCGTAACATCAAGGGTAAGATCACCGCAGAGGGCATCTTCATTGAGCAGCTTGAGACTGAGCCGGCCAGGTTCATGCCTGAGAAGGCTCCCGAGCTCGACAAACCGGTCCAGTTGGATCTTGAGCGCCCCATGAAGGAGATTCTGGCGGAGCTGACGAAGTACCCGGTAAGGACGAGGCTCAGCCTCAGCGGGACGCTGATAGTTGCCCGTGATATGGCGCATGCCCGAATCAAACAGATGCTTGATGAAGGCAAGCCCATGCCTGAATATTTCAAAAAGCACCCGGTCTATTATGCCGGTCCGGCCAAGACCCCTCAGGGTATGGCCTCCGGGTCATTCGGCCCCACCACAGCCGGGCGCATGGATGGTTACGTTGACCTCTTCCAGGGCCTCGGAGGATCTATGATCATGCTGGCCAAGGGTAACCGTTCGCGGCAGGTGATTGATGCATGCAAAAAGCACGGTGGCTTCTACCTGGGTTCGGTTGGCGGACCGGCCGCCATTCTGGCAGCTGAGAATATTGTTTCAGTGGAAGTGGTAGATTTTGAAGAACTGGGGATGGAGGCTGTCAGGAAGATCGTGGTGAAGGATATGCCGGCATTCATTCTGACAGATGACAAGGGGAATGATTTCTTTGATAGTTATAATAAGAGGCAGTAGTACAGTCTTGGCCGGCAGTCCCAAGTCTTCAGTCGGCAGTCCCCGGCCGGCAGTCCTCAGCCGGCAGTCCCCGGCCGTCTCTCCTCCCCCGCCCGGCAGTCCCCAGTGGGCAGTCCAGGCGGCAGTCCTGCAGTCCTCAGTCGGCAGTCCCCGGTCGGGAATATATTATATTAATTGAAAGAGTAAATAGAATAAAATATATCAATAGAATATCCATAATATAATAAATAATGATACTTTTGCTCCCTTAAATTCACAAATCATTATTTATTGTATGTGCGGGGTTGTTGGTGTTTTTGATCTGAAGGTGGGAGCCGGGCAGCTCCGTCCGCAGGTGCTCGGAATGTCTAAGAAGTTAAGACACCGCGGTCCCGACTGGTCAGGGATCTATTGCGGTGAGAAGGCCATTATTGCCCATGAACGTCTTTCGATAGTTGACCCGCAGTCGGGCGGCCAGCCGCTCTACAGCCGCGACCGTCGTTTGATACTGGGAGTAAACGGCGAGATATACAACCATCGCGAAATAAGGGAGCGGTATAAGGGGAAATATGATTTCACGACTCTCTCTGACTGCGAGGTCATCCTGGCACTTTATGCCGACAGGGGTACGGCCTTCCTCGATGAGCTTAACGGAATCTTTGCCTTTGTGCTTTATGACGAGGTTAACGACTGCTACCTGGCGGCACGCGATCATATAGGGATCATCCCGTTTTACATGGGGTGGGACATCCATGGCAACTTTTACCTCTCTTCGGAGCTCAAGGCGCTGGAGGGGATTTGCAGGAAGATTGAGCTCTTTCCTCCGGGTCACTACTACTACAGCAGGGAGGGCACCTTTACTAAATGGTACAGCCGCGACTGGACCTCATATGAGGCGGTGGCGGAAGCGAAGTCAGACATTGCAGTGTTGCGTGAGGCACTGGAGAAGGCCGTACACCGCCAGCTGATGTCCGATGTACCATATGGGGTACTGCTCTCGGGCGGCCTCGACAGCTCAGTCATATCAGCTATTGCAAAGAAGTACGCTGCCCGCCGTATAGAGACCGACGACACAGCAGAGGCGTGGTGGCCACAGCTCCATTCGTTTGCCATCGGGCTGGAGGGGTCGCCTGACCTTGTTGCAGCACGAAAGGTGGCTGACCACATCGGGACCGTCCATCATGAGATCCACATAACAGTTCAGGAGGGGCTTGATGCGGTGCGTGATGTGATATATTATCTTGAGACTTATGATGTCACAACCGTCAGGGCATCAACGCCGATGTATCTTTTGGCCCGGGTGATTAAATCGATGGGGGTGAAGATGGTGCTCTCAGGAGAGGGCGCCGACGAGGTGTTTGGAGGGTACCTCTATTTCCATAAGGCTCCCGGACCGCGAGAGTTCCATGATGAGACGGTGCGCAAGATAAGCAAGCTTCACCTATACGACTGTCTCAGGGCTAACAAGTCGCTGGCTGCATGGGGCGTAGAAGGCCGCGTCCCATTCCTCGACAAGGAGTTTCTGGATGTGGCGATGCGACTGAATCCGGCAGACAAAATGGCGGGCAACGGCAGGATGGAGAAGTGGATACTCAGGAAGGCATTTGAGGATTACCTTCCCCATGAGATCGCGTGGCGTCAGAAGGAACAGTTCTCTGACGGGGTGGGGTATAACTGGATTGACACCCTCAGGGAGCTTGCCTCACGTCAGGTTACGGATGACATGATGGCAACAGCCCGGTACCGGTTCCCCGTCAACACTCCGCTGACGAAGGAGGAGTATCAATACCGCTCCATCTTTGCGGAACACTTCCCCTCGGAGACAGCTGCCATGACCGTGCCTTCCGTGCCGTCAGTGGCCTGTAGCACCCCGGAGGCCCTGGCATGGGATGAGGCCTTCCGTAACCAGAATAATCCCTCCGGCCGCGCCGTCCGTGATGTCCATATTAAATCATATTGATCATAAAAAGTCGACGACAAACAGATTGCATCATATCCGTCGCAATCACGGTCAATCCAAAAAAGTAAAGACGCACCGGCTGATGCGTCTTTACACTTTAAACTGACTGAAGAAGTAATTATTTCTTCAGTACTGTATCAAGCACCTTCTGCTTGTCCAGCTTCTTGGTGCAGAAGAACCAGTCGTAGCATTTCATCTCCTCCTTGCTCTCCATACGTTGTTTTGCCACGCCGCATGATCCGGCTGTGGGAACAATTACATCGTCACCCGGCTGCCAGTCGGCCGGCAGAGCAACAGAGAATGCATCTGCAGTCTGCAGGCCTACCACCACCCTGTAGAGCTCCTGGAAGTTGCGTCCCAGGCTGAGCGGATAATAAATGATGGTACGGATAATCCCCTTGGGATCAATGAAGAAAACAGCCCTTACAGCTTTTGTGTTGCTTTCACCCGGCATCATCATACCGTATTTTGTAGCAACCGACATTGTGATATCCTCGATCAGGGGAAAATTCACCTCAACATTCTTCATTCCCTTGTACTCGATCTTCTCCTTAATGGTGCGCAGCCATGCTATATGACTGTAGAGACCGTCAACAGACAGTCCCACGAGTTTGGTGTTGGCTTTGGCAAACTTTTCCTCCATTGAGGCGAAGGTCATGAACTCTGATGTGCAGACGGGAGTAAAGTCAGCCGGATGGCTGAAGAGTATCACCCAGCTGCCAGTATAGTCGGCCGGGAAGTTGATTTCACCCTGTGTTGTTACTGCCTTGAATTCCGGCGCCTTGTCGCCAATGCGCGGCATTGCATTTGATTGTGTGTTGTCCATTTTATGTATTTAATTGATTAATAACAAATTAATTGTTTAAGATTCTTAATTCTTAACTCTTGTTTCTTAATTCCTGGTGCCTCATTGTCTTCTCGCCAGCATCAGCTCCAGGTCCTCGCGGAGTGCATCAAGGTCTTCCTCATGCTCAACCTCCTGCGACAGGATATTCAGGATGATGTTGTATGTCACCGGGTCACCCTCTCGCGTCAGGTCGAGGAGATTGCTATAAACCTTGATTGCGCACTGTTCGCCTTTAATATTCTGTTCCAGCACCTTTTCGACATAATGATCGGTGGGCGCATCATAGCCGCAGTTGGTTATTTTCATCCATTCAGCCGGAGAAAGTACGGGTGTTCCCCCGAGCTGTACAATTCTGGTAGTTAGCAGCACGGCATGTGACAGCTCTTCCGTTGCATGAAGATCGAGCTCCGCTATCACTGCATCCTTCATCGGACCCTTTACGACCTTTGCGCCGATCCAGTACTGGTAATAAGCCAGCCACTCGTCGGCCAGCGCCTTGTTGAGAAGGTTGATAAGCTCATCAACGTTCATCTTTACAATTTCTCTTCCTTTTTGTGCCATGTTATTTTTTTTTAGTTGGTTACCGTCTGTTTATTTTACAGGATATTTGATTCCAAGTCCTTTTGCCACCATCACTGCCAGCTCCTTGTCTGCCTTGTAAAAATGGTCGAGCTGACGGATCAGTATCTCCTTCTTTTTTGGTCCGGTGACACCCTTTAGTGCTCCGACGAAGTTTGATACGGTGCTGGCTCTCTGCTGGTCGGTCATGACCTTCCTGAAGAGGGCTCCTGCCTGGGTATAATGATCATCGTCATTTTTGTTGCGGTCCCATGTATCAGCCACATCTGAGTCAATGCTCACTGGCGGCTCCTTGTACTCCTTGTCAGCTTCAATATCGTCGAAGCTGTTCGGAAAGTAGTTGGGGGCCGAGCCTCCGTTGCCGTCAAGCGCCATGAAGCCGTCTCTCTGATGATTATGGACCGGGACAATCGGTCTGTTCACCGGGAGCTGTTCGTAGTTGGCGCCCAGCCTGTAGCGGTGTGCGTCGGGATAGGCAAGTATGCGTCCTTGCAGCATCTTATCGGGTGACAGGCCAATCCCTCTGACAGTATTTGACGGAGCAAAGGCTGACTGTTCGACCTCGGCGAAGTAGTTCGCCGGAATCTCATTCAGTTCCATCACACCGGCTTCGATGAGCGGAAACTCTTTGTGCGGCCATACTTTTGTAAGGTCGAAGGGATTCCATTTGAACTTCTTCGCCTGCGCTTCGGTCATAACCTGGATCTTCAGAGTCCACTTCGGGAAATCTTTCCGGTTGATGGCATCAACCAGGTCACGCTGTGAGTAATCGGGGTCCTTACCTCTCAGCTCCTCGGCCTGCGGGCCCGAAAGGGTTTTGTTGCCCTGCTGTGTTTTGAAGTGGAATTTAACCCATACCCGTTCGTTCTTCTTGTTGTACATTGAGAATGTGTGACTGCCATATCCGTTCATGAACCTGTAGCCGTCGGGTGTGCCTCTGTCGCTGAAGAGGATCATCACCTGGTGGAGGCTTTCCGGGTTGAGGCTCCAGTAATCCCACATCATTGCAGGGCTCTTGAGATTGGTCTTCGGATCACGTTTCTGGGTATGGATAAAGTCGGGGAACTTCTTCGCATCTTTTATGAAGAAGACAGGGGTGTTGTTGCCTACCAGGTCCCAGTTTCCTTCTTCAGTGTAAAACTTGACAGCAAATCCTCTCGGATCGCGTTCGGTGTCGGCGCTGCCCTTCTCCCCTCCGACGGTGGAGAACCTTGCTAGGACGCGGCATTTGTTACCGACTTTGCTGAAGAGTTTCGCACTGGTGAATTTTGTAATGTTGCCGGTCACGGTGAAGGTTCCGAAAGCGCCGGTTCCTTTGGCATGTACAACTCTCTCGGGGATACGCTCGCGGTTGAAGTGAGCCAGCTTCTCATGGAGATGGTAGTCCTGGAGCAATACCGGCCCACGCGGACCTGCGGTCATGCTGTCTTCGTTCTCGAAGAAGGGCCTTCCTGCAGCTGTGGTGAGTTTCTTCTTTGCCATTTCGTACTGTTTTAGTTGTTGTTTGTTATCTGTTTATCTTTAATTCCGAAAAAGTACCTGAGTTTGAATGCCGTTCCTGTAAGTCCGACGGCTATCAGAAGGATTTTCAGCCAGGCATTATTTGCAGCGTAAAACACTGTCAATAAGATCATAGACCACATTATGACCAGGGCTGAAATGCCCGCTCTCCGTCCAGTCTCCCTGGTCATATACCTCGAGGTGATCCGCCCACTCACAACTTTATTGTACAGGGCTGGCGAGCTCCTGAGAAACAGGCCTGCGGAGAGCAGCACAAAGGGAGTTGTGGGCAGCACCGGGAGGAAGATCCCGATGATTCCCAGTGCAAGAGAAACGGTTCCGGCCGATATGAGCAAAAGCCTTATCATCCTTTTGTGCCGGAATTCATTTTATCAGTAGACTTGCCGGTGTTTCGGACTGACTCACTTTTGCCATTATACCTGCCTGTTTTTGTAACTGACTCGCTTTTGCCAGTATACCTGCCTGTTTTTGTAACCGACTCCCTCTGGTCAGTGTACCTCCCAACTATCTGCAGCTTTATATCCTCGATCGTGAAGCCGGGGATATGTTTCTTTTCGAAATAATTGTAAATCATATTTGTCAGCTCACCGTCATAATAATCCTCTATCCGGTCACAGTGGGTGCAGTAGATATGGTGATGCTCATCATTCACGGCATCATACCGGAGCAATCCATGGTCGGTTTTGACTCTTTTAAGGATATCCTTTTCAACCAGTGTCTCAAGAGTTTTATAGACAGTCCCGGTTGCAATGTCAGGATGCTTTTTCCTTATGAACTGGCCTACCTCCTCGGCTGTGGGATGGTCATGCGGCACATCCACTGCTTTCAAATACCGCAAGTCGCTGAGGCGTGACCTTCAGTCCGCTCTCCCTGAGCTTTATCCTGTAATCTTCAGATTTCATCAAATAAGAATGATTCTTAACAAAGAATTAACGAAGATAAGATAAAAAAGTGCGAAATCAAAATTAATCTTCAGAACATTAAAAGTCAAATATTTGTAATCATGTGGCTGGAAGCTGGCAGTGCTCGAAATGTGCAAAAAAGTTCCTTTCTTTGTGCCCTGATCAAACTTTGTTGTAAAATTATTTGGTTATAGGTAGTACCAGACAATCGCAAGGATGTCTTAATAGGAAACAAAAAATGATGAGAAGAACATTGACAATTCTGTTTCTGCTTTTTTCGGCAGTTGCCCTATATGCGCAGGTGCTTGAGCCTGTCACCTGGAGTTTCCGGAGTGAAAAGACCGGAGACAACACATTTGAGCTGGTGATGACGGCCGAACTGGAGAAGGACTGGCATCTCTATGCTATGGATATTGAGGCGGGAGGACCTATTCCCACCAGCTTCACCTTCGAGCCGGGTGACGGTTTCACACTCTCCGGCAAAACTGCTGAGGTCACCAGGCCAGAGGTGAAGTATGACAACAGCTTCTCGATGAATATCGGCATGCACAGCAAGGCGGCCGAGTTCCGTCAGAAAGTAACTGTGTCACAGTCGCCGGTAACGGTAAAAGGGTATGTCACCTTCATGTCATGCGACGACAAGCAGTGCCTGCCCCCGCGCGATGTCGATTTTGCCATAGAGTTGAAAGGCACTTCGGCGGCTGCGACAAAACCGGCCGGGCAGCCGGATGAGAAATCTGCCGCTACAGCAGCTGCTAGCGGCGAATCAACGGCTGAGCCTCTGCTAAAGGAGGTGGCTGATGCTCCGGAGATAACGACAATTCAGCAAGGTGACCCTGATCCGCTCTTACCGGTTGAAATGACGACGGAAAAGCCTGAAAAGGGGTTTCTCAAATTTTTTCTGCTGTCGATGCTTGCAGGTTTTGCCGGTGTTCTGACGCCGTGCGTGTTCCCGATGATACCTATGACAGTTGCCTTCTTCTCGCAGGGCGGCGACAAGAAGGGTTCGGCAATCGGGAAAGCGCTGATTTTCGGGCTGTCGATCATACTTCTTTATTCATCTTTAGGTATCATAGTGTCACTCACCAGCGCGGGGGCGGGCTTTGCCAATACCCTGAGCACCCACTGGATACCCAACCTGTTGTTCTTTGCACTCTTTCTGGTTTTTGCCGCATCCTTTTTCGGCGCGTTCGAGATAGTGCTGCCCACGAAATGGGTCAGCACCTCAGACTCAAAGGTTGACAGGGGAGGTGCTCTTGCCGCCTTTTTCCTTGGCCTGACCACGGTTCTTGTCTCATTCTCATGCACCGGGCCAATTGTGGGAGCCCTGCTGGTGGAGGCTGCTTCGGGTGATGTACTCCGTCCGACGATAGGCATGTTCGGATTCGGGCTTGCCTTTGCATTGCCATTCACCCTCTTCGCGCTCTTCCCCTCATGGATGAACAAGTTGCCCAAGTCAGGCGGATGGCTCAACTCGGTCAAGGTGGTCCTTGGCTTTATCGTGCTGGCCTTCAGTCTGAAATTTGCCTCCGTGGTTGACACGGTTTACGGTCTGGGAATACTCTCACGCGATATCTACCTGGCAATATGGATTGTCCTCTTTTTCCTGCTTGGCCTTTATCTCATGGGCAAGATCAAATTTTCGCATGACAGTGATGTTCCTCATATAGGAGTTTTCAGGCTGGTGCTGATAATCGCATCCTTCACATTTGCCATTTATCTTGTACCGGGCCTCTTCGGAGCACCGCTGACACGCATCTCGGCGATGCTTCCTCCACGTGAGACATCAGGTTTCAATCTGCTTAAAGCCATAAGTGAGAACAGGGGAGCGGCTGTGCCGGGTAGTGTGGCCCCGGGTACGCCTGGCACTGCCGGAGCAGCCATCTGCGGGACACCGAAATATTCAGACTTCCTTCATTTTGAATATGGTCTGCAGGGTTACTTTGACCTCGGGGAGGGACTGGCCTGCGCGCGCCAGCTCAACAAGCCGGTACTGATCGATTTCAAGGGCCACGCCTGCGCCAACTGCAAGGAGATGGACGCGCGTGTATGGTCAGACCCCGAAGTGCAGAGACGTATAAGGGAGAATTTTGTGCTGGTTGGCCTTTACATTGATGACCGGACCAAATTACCGGACAGTGAGGTGTTTATCTCCCAGGTTGACGGAAAAGAGAAGAAGACATTGGGTAAAAAGAACGAGGATATCGAGATTTCAATGTTCAAAACCAACTCAATGCCTCTTTATGCCATTGTTGACACAGAGGGCAGGCCACTTATTGAGACCCGCGGCACTGACTTTGACATCCAGGCTTATATCGACTGGCTCGACAGGGGTGCGGAGGCGTTCAGGAATAAATAGTAGCGCCTCCAGGATTCTCTATTCAGAATTTAACGCCTATTGTCACCGCGAACCTTAATCCTCCCCAGGGTCCGTCTATCAGCATTTTGACTTCATCAGCCATGGCATCTACTGACTGCTCAATCATCGACGATTCAACTTTTAGAAATTCCTCCTCGATGTCTGACTGGTCCTGTTGGGAAAGGGGAGAAGAAGGCAACCCCAGGAAATCACCGGGACTTGACTCCGAAGTGAGGCCCGAATATCTGCCAGTCGAGACACATATGTTTTCCAAGAGCCCACTGATAGCCGAGCAGAAACCCACCGGTGTGAGATATTATATCACCCTTGGTGTCAATAGTAATTTCTTCATCCAGGTCGTTTGTGTATGGTATGGGTATATTACTGAATGAATAACTGCCATATCTGTAAAACAGTGAAATATAAAATCCTGTGCTGTACCTCTTTTCGCCCAGGTAGAATTTGACTTCCGGAGTAATCGTATAACTGCTGATCAGAAGGTTTCTGATGATATCCTCTGTTTCAGGACCAATTCCTTCATCCGAATTATTGTCAATCTGTTTGATAGCCTGGTCAGCAATATAGGTCGGAATAGTATTTTCAGGCATATATGCGAATGCTAATGCACCGGATACACTTCTTGACAGGACTCTTTCATACTGGAGTGAAAAGTTCAAGATGGCCAGAGAAGTCAGATTGAGCTTTATGAAGTTCTTTGAGATGTCATCGGTCTCAAGCTTATCTATTTGTCCGTATCATCCGCAGCTAATGCGGCATCGGGGTCGATTGAACTGCTTCAGACGTGGTCTTGAATAAATCAGCCGGTATCTCCTGTGAGCTTAAAACAGTAGAGAAGTACAGGCAATGAGCAGGAAAAGAAGAACAGCTTCTTCATGGGTCAGCTTATTAGTTTATATATAAACACAAATTCTCACATAAAGTTAGACCATGTACCAGTGTAAAAGAAATATTTTTGACTGACTGTCAAATAGAAATGATGAATGGTCAGGAGAGAAGAGCTTTTTCTTTATACTCAAGGCATTTGGGAGAAATCAGGATAGCGCCACCCCTTCCGGGGATATTATTTGCCCATAAAGAAAACCAGCCTGCCGCCTTTGATTATCTCACTTTGATTGATCCATAAGCGGTCAAGCCTTTTCCCGTTCAGTTCTGTCTTCTTAACATATACATTTTCAGGTGACTGATTCATCGCGCTGATTGTAAATTGTTTTCCGTTTTCAAGGTTTATGACAGCCTCTTTAACAAGCGGACTGCCAAGGTCGTACCTGTCGGAGCCTGGTGCCACAGGGTAGAGTCCAAGTGCTGAAAAGATGTACCATGCACTCATCTGCCCGCAGTCGTCGTTTCCGCTCAGACCATCCGGAGCAGGCAGATATTTTGTGTCCATTATATGTCGTGTCCAGTACTGTGTTTTCCCTGGCTTACCGGCATAATTATACAGGTAAGGAACATGATGCGATGGCTCGTTGCCATGCACATAATTGCCGATGATACCCTCCCGGGTGATATCCTCGGTCTCTGCGAAGAACTCGTCGGGCAGGTGCATTGTAAATAATGAGTCAAGGTGTTGCACAAACTTCTTCTGTCCGCCCATAAGCGATATGAGCTGTGCCGGGTCATGCGGGACGTAAAGGCTGTAATTCCATGCATTGCCTTCTATGAATCCCTGGCCGTGTGTGCTCAGGACGTCGAAATTCTCCCTGAATGTGCCGTCGGCCTTACGGGGGCGCATGTATCCGGATGACGAATCCCATACGTTCATGTAATTACGCGACCGGCGAATGAATTCATCGTACATTGCGTTATTCGTGCCGGCTGCCGCCTGACCTGACGTCTTTAAAATCTGGCCGATACACCAGTCGTCATATGCATATTCGAGGGTGACCGATACCGACGAGCCGGTTCGTTCGTCAGGCACATACCCCAGGCGCATGTAGTCATCGAGGCCATCGTACCATCCGTTATGTGCCGTGGCTATGCAGGCCTCCGTCGCCCTTTCATAGTCAAACCCGCCAATACCCTTCACGATGGCGTCGGCTATCACCGGCACTGCATGATACCCTATCATGCACCAGTTTTCGTTAGCATGGTGTGACCATACAGGCAGCATGTGATGCACGCTCTGGTCATAATGGGCGAGCATTGAGTTGATCATACCGGCCGTACGTTCCTGTTGCAGTATGGTGAACAGGGGATGAAGCGCCCGATAGGTGTCCCAAAGAGAGAAGGTTGAATAATTGGTGAATCCGTCAGCGCCATGGATATTCTGATCCAGTCCCCTGTACCGGTTATCAGTGTCCATAAATATGGTGGGAGAGAGGAAGACATGGTAGAGTGCGGTATAGAAGCTGACTGCCTGGTCTTCATTCATCATTGTAACCTTTATTTTTCCCAGCTCATTCCTCCACATCTCTTCAGCCTTGTGCCTGACGGCGTCAAAGTCCGCCAACGGAGCTTCCGCTTTCATGTTCCCGATGGCGCCTTCGGTGCTGACGGGTGAGAGTGCCACCCTGACGGTTATCTGTTCCCCGGGTGCGGTATGAAAGTCGAAATGCCCCCTTATTTTGCGGCCTGCGGCTTCCGGGAAATTCCTTCGCTGATCAAAACGGCGCCAGAAGCCTCTGTAGGCCTGGGCCGGGGAGCCGTCAACGAAACCGTATGATGCAACGGGCTTTGAGAAGGCGATGGCAAAATATAGGGTCCTGGTTCTTGCCCACCCGCTCGTCTGCCGGAAACCGGTAACGAGCGTGTCATTCTCGACTCTGATGAATGTCCAGACATTTTTGTTTTCATAATTGTAGATGCCGTGGACCATATCGAGGATGATATGGGCTTCACCTCCCCTGTTATATGTATAGCGGTGGACTCCGGTGCGCGTTGCGGCGGTCAGCTCGGCAAGTATGTCATGATCGTCAAGGGTCACTGCATAATATCCCGGTGATGCTTTTTCCCTGTCGTGCTTGAAGGAGGAGCGGTACCCTTTTTCGGAGGCATCGGCCGTGCCGGGGTTAAGCTGCAGTTCCCCCGTTGACGGCATCAGCAGTATGTCGCCCAGATCTGAGTGGCCCGTACCGCTGAAGTGGGTATGGGAAAAACCAACTATGGTGCTGTCGCCATACTGGTATCCGGCGCAGTATTTATAGACATCCCTGTTATACATTCCGTTTAACTCATAGGGAATGGTGTCAGTGTCGGGAGAGAGCTGGACCATGCCGAAAGGCACCGTGGCTCCGGGGTATGTGTGGCCCATACGGTCGGTGCCGATGAAGGGATTGACATAAGTCAGGAGGTCAGGGTGCTGGGAGAAGGCCGGGACTGAAAGCAGAAGGATCAGGCAAACGGAATATTTTTTCATGATGTCAGGAATTCCTGACAAAATAAACATACAATAGCGTATGCCCTGCTGGGGATCAGTTTTATTTTTAATCGAACCTACAATACTTTATCGCCCGCGACAAATAAATTTTCAATGCTGTTCCGGGCACAACAGGTTATCACCTCTGTTCCTGGTATTCCAGCAGCTCCGCATTGTATTTCCTGTTACCCAGGATCCGCACATAATCCAGGGCTTTCTTGATGCGGTAATCTGAATAGGCTTTTTGCGCCCATTCAATGGCTGTTTCAAGGTGGCCGTTTATCTCATTTATTATTGCCATGTTGTAATGAGCTCTGCCGGCTACCTTAATGTCAGGATTGCTTGTCTCCTTTTCCCAGAGAACAGCTGCCTCGTCCCACTGACCGAGCTGTGCCTTACGTTTGGCGATCTTGAAATTATCGGTGCCTTTTACAAAATAATCGCGCGTTGCCCTGAGCCGGTAGGGAATTAGACGAAGGGCGTAGATATGTCCCGCCTTATTGCTCACCTGCTTTACTGCTGCCTCCCGGTTCATCAATGCACTGACAGCAACCAACGGATTTATTCCTCTGCCTGTGAAGTTTACAGTCTCTCCGACGATATATTCATCAAGAACTGACCTGTCTGCCGGTGAATAGATCCTCCAGCCTGTTTTAACGAGGATATCCATTGAGGCAATGTGTTCAAGAGCAGGGATATCACCCAGTGGCGTATTGATCTGCGTTTTTGCCGTGGAGTAGTTTATTCGCGTATCAGTATCATACATCTCCAGGGCAAACAGTGCATCAGTACCATTCTCGCGGCATATGACCTCCACCTGCTCCCAGGTCAGGGGTGCCGGCAGGGAGCCAACGGCGGATGCCTTGAACTTAAGGTTGTCAAGCAGCTTCACTTCATAAAACCTGTCATTTTCCCGCAGTTCTTCTGTGACGCCTTTGATGGCCTCACGCGTGCCTAAGGAATCAAGTTCGTCCCCCTCCAGCGTCATCAGCTGGTCAATCATATCAATCGTTTTGGTCTGGTCCGTGGGGTTCGATCTGTCTATTATCCCAACGATCTTTATCTCCGGGGCGATGGTCACCGGCGCGGGCTGTGTGATGTTCAGGTAAAGCTCCTGTGTGGCACAGGAAAACATTGCTGAAGCAATGAGCAGCAGGATGAGGTACTTTTTCATGGTTGATGGTATTTATATCTCTAAAATTATACAACATGGAACAATGATAAATATTGCTTCAAACCGGTTCGGGAAAATGTGGAAACGTAACAATCTCCTGAAATACTATACCCATCCGATACGTCTGCAGGCTATCGGGGAAGTCTCTGCCGCGTGATCTCACACAGGCGATCTATAAATCTCACTCGCCGACAGTGAATTCGCAAATCTGCACTGCTTTTTGCCAAAGGAGAAATACGAAAAAACTCCTTCAAGATTACTGATATTATTGCAACTTTGTTGGTAGCCTTGAGATTCATAGTCGGGAAATGTATTAGCGTTACATTTCCAAAATATTGAATATTGAAGTTTTGATATAAATAAAATGCCTAACTGTTATTAACAAAGCTATAAGATATTAACAATCCGTTAGTTATTGCTTTCTTGTCATGTACTATGCAATCTTAAATAATAAAAAGAGAATTATTGTGACAAAGCATCATTTATTGATGAAATAATTTCATGTTTAGTCAAACAAAATGATATATATTCCTGTTATTTTTTAAAAAAACAAAACAATTAAGTTATGAAACCATTAGGCAATGCAACATTTGAAAATTATGTAGGGCTGGACCAGGGTTTGTCTGAAATGGCTTACCAAATGGTCGCTCATGTGCTAACACTGGGATATGCAGTCATGCTGGCCGGACTCCTGTATTTTATTCTTACGATAAAAACAGTGGCTCCCCGGTTCAGGACCTCTTCAGTTTTATCGGGAGTGGTGATGGTATCGGCGTTTTTACTTCTTCTTAAGCAAGCCGATAACTGGACCAATGCTTTCGCTTTCGATATAGAAAAGGGGAAATATTTTCTTGCAGCAGGAGCAGATCTTTTTAACAATGGCTACCGTTATCTCAACTGGCTGATCGATGTTCCCATGCTCTTATTCCAGATTCTTTTTGTGGTTACCCTGACTAAAAGTAATTTCACCAGCATCCGGAACCAATTTTGGTTTTCCGGAGCAGCTATGATCATTACAGGATACATAGGACAATTCTATGAGGTTACCAGTATTCCCAAATTCTTTATATGGGGTGCCATATCCACGGTATTCTTCATTCACATTCTGTACCTGATGTACAAGGTTATTAAAGAGGGGAAGGAAGGTGTGCCTGAGAAAGCAAGGAAGGCCCTCAGTACCATCTGGATATTATTTTTGGTAACCTGGATGCTTTACCCGGGTGCTTATCTGATGCCGCATCTTCTGGGAATAGAAGGAGGTTTCTTCAATGAAATCGGAGTAGTTGGTCGTCAAATAACCTACACAATTGCCGATATTGGCTCGAAAGTGATTTATGGCGTGTTACTCACTGTCGCTGCTCAATCTATCAGCAAAGCAGAAGGTTATGATTTTAATAGTATAGATAAATAATTGCTTTTTACATGCGCAGAGAACGACTGAATTAAGGGGTTAGAAGCTGAAGAGATTTTTGTAAATTCAGTATTCTTTGCGCATTTTTTTATTAGAAATAGCCCTTATTTTCGTAAAGTTACGCTATGCCATACAATTTTACGATTAATGTAAGGCTATAATAACCAAGCAAGCCGGCTGCTCACTTTAATGACCCACCAGGTCATTGCTGTTCGTTCGCCCCTCTGTTTCCTCTATTCCAGCGATCCCACGGTATTTTCCACCTCATGAAGTATCTCGCATGATTTCACGAGCTCCTTCATGTTGGTGTGGTCGTCGTAGAGCGGGCGGTCGATGTCAAGGAATTCAACATGTCTGCGGATGACATCCTTGGCCATCTGAACGCCGGTGCCGAAGCTGTATTCCTCTTTCCTGAAATCAAGTGCCTGTGCCGCTGCCATGAGCTCGATACCCAGAATGCCATATGCATTATCAAGTATCTGGTTGTTCTTGATGGCGGTATTCATGCCCATGGAGACAAAATCCTCCTGGTCTGCTGCAGCCGGGATAGACTGTATTGATGCAGGCATTGAGAGTATCCTCTGCTCCACTATCAGCATGTCGGCGGTGTACTGGCTGAGCATGAGGCCCGAGAACATACCCGCCCCTTTGGTCAGGAAGTCGGGCAGCCCTACGCTCAGGGCAGGGTTATTGAGGCGGTTCATTCTTCTTTCCGACATGACGCTGACCATTGTCACGCAGGCGCCGGCCATATCCATCGGCACGCTGACCGGTGATCCCTGGAAGTTGGCTCCGGAGAGCTGCAGGTTCTTATCGGGGAAGAAGATCGGGTTGTCACCCACACCGTTGAGTTCGATCTCAACCTGGCTGCGGGCGTAAGCCAGCATGTCATGGGCCGAGCCTATCACCTGCGGGGTTGATCTCATCGAATAGGCATCCTGCACCTTCGACTTGACCCTTCCCTCTTTCAGATCGCCGCCGGCGACACACATATTTATTGCATTGGCACTTCGTATGGCGCCCCTGAATCCTCTTGCCTCATGCAACAGGGGAGCGTAGGGTTTCATATTGGCTTTCAGGGCCTCGAGCGACATTGCCGCAGCTATCTCTGCCTGCTTCAGCCAGTTATTGGCATCAACGAGCCAGATGGCGCTCATGGCGGTGAGCATGTTGGAGCCGTTTATTGCAGCCAGCCCGTCGCGGGCATGCAGTCCGGGTACCTCAATACCGGCCCTCTTCATTGCCTCGGCGCCGTCAAGGAGTTCGCCCTGGTAGTATGCCTTACCTTCACCCATAAGCAGGAGGGCTATCTGCGACATCGGGGCAAGGTCGCCGCAGGCACCCACTGATCCCTTCTGGCATGCGAAGGGTGTGACCCCCTTGTTGAGCATTTCGACATAGGTCCCGGTGATCTCAAGACGGCATCCGGAGTTGCCGTGGGCGTGAACGTTGATACGGCCGAGCATGGCGCCCCTGACCGTTTCTATTGACGCAGGGTCACCGATACCGGCGGCATGGTTGTAAACAAGGTATTTCTGGAAATCCTTTATCTGGTCATCGTTGAGCACCATCTCTGAGAACTCGCCGATGCCGGTGTTGACGCCGTACATGATCTCATGTGCTACGATCTTCTTCTCAAGCATGGCGCGACACTCGAGTATCCTTTTGCGGGCATCAGCATGAAGCTCAATCTTCTGCCCGTGGCGGGCTACATTGACAATATCATTGACGGTAAGTCCTGAACCGGTTATAATTAATGTATCCATAATTGTAATATTTATATTATTAAAACGGGGGTTAAAGAAAACGAGGCAAATGATTGCCCGGTGGGATATGAAGCGGAGAGGCTTCAGGCAGAAGAACTGATGGCAACGTCTCTGCTGCTGTTCCGTTTTAATAATACAATCCGGAGCGGTTGATTTTTATCTGATATTCCAGTGTCCAGCTATGGAGCATAATGGGTTATTAGCAAGCCAAATATAGAAAAAATATTTTAAATACTATTGCTGCCGGGCGATGTCTGGGGGTGCAGGGAATAAGCAGGGCTTCCGGAGCAATGTAACAATGGAGGCAACCATTATAATACATAACGTGGAACGATTTTATTTTGTATCTTTTGGGGTCAATTCACAAAACTATGAGACCTAAAATCACTTCTCTTCTGCCACTGGCTGTGGTTCCGGCTGTTATCACAATGGCACTTACGGCATTTACACTTGTAAGATCGTTGCCCCAGGAGGACCTTAAGGGGAAATACGCTTACAAGGATTTCGAGACGGCCCTCAAGTGCCGTTCATGTCATCCCGGCGTATACGAACAATGGTCGCAGGCAATGATGTCACAGGCCTATACCCATCACTGGGATGAGATCGAATATTTTAACCTTGCCGTAGCCCATGCCGAGGTTGATCCCTTCATGAAGGAAGCTGCCGACGGCTGCAACGGCTGTCATGCCCCTCTTGCCTTTATGGGAGGAACGCTTCCTCCGCCGAGGCCGGAGGAGAAGAGCATGGCCAACGAGTCAGTGTCGTGCGAGGTGTGCCACCTGACGCAGAGAGCACAGGTTGATCCGCCGGTGAACTTCAGTTATTATATTGTCCCGGGCCAGACCAAATACAGCGGACGTGAACCGCAGATGCAATCTCCTGCCCATAAGATCGTGCAGAATGATTTCCTGAAGTCGACAGAGTTCTGCGGAAACTGCCACAATGAGATGAATCCTTTCGGGATGATGGTCAAGAGCACTCAGCTGGAGTGGAAGGAGGGTCCATATGCTGCCGAGGGTGTTATGTGCCACGATTGTCACATGCCTCGGGGGCCGTATCAGCTGGCCATTATGGGCAAGACTCATGACGATGCCCGGCTGCATCTTTTCAACGGAGCACACGACCCCGGAAAGGTGAGAGGCACCATTGAGTTAAGGATAGAACCTGACATGCGTCTGGCCGAACCCGGAGAGACCATTGTCTTCACGGTGGCATTGTTCAACCAGAAGACAGGCCATAAATTCCCGACAGGTTCCGTTGAAGACCGTATCGCATGGCTTGATGTGGAGGCCACAGATTCCAGGGGCACTAGTTACCACCTGAACGTTGACCCGAAGGGTTTTGAAGGAGAGGAGTACACCATCTCTGGTGATTATCTTGCCTACCAGGATATGGGTATACCCTTGAAGATAAGCGATTTCAAGGGCGTACAGCGCGATGGCATCCCTTATGGCAACAGGATCTTCCGTATGCCTTACTTTGACAAGGACGGGAACATGACCATCATGCAATGGAACACGCGGTCATTCGGGGTTGATTACAGGATAGGGCCCCGGGAGACCAAGGTGGAGAAATTCACCTTCAGGATACCGTATGAAGCTGCTCCCGGGGAGATGAAGGTCAGAGCTGTGCTGAACTACCAGCTGCTGGTCAAGCCGGTGGCTGATTTCCTGAAAGTACCCTCCGAAGAGTCGGAGATAATGATGGTAAATGACCATACGACAAAAGTTGAAATACTACCCTGATAAACAAAATCTGATCATGAAAAATATGAAAGCCTCTGCAATAAGAAGGATCTCCTTTATGGCGGTTACGGTTCTACTTATCCTGCCATTGGAAAAGAGTGCGGCCATACCGGCCTTCGCACGTAAGTACCAGATCAGCTGCCAGGTGTGTCACAGCCCGGCGATGCCGCGACTGAAGGCCTTCGGCGACGAGTTTGCAGGCGACGGCTTCAGGATGACTGAATATGAATCGCCCCGCCACTTCATACAGACGGGCGACGACAGGCTGTCGCTCTTCCGGGAACTGCCCCTGGCCTTCAGATTTGACGGTCATGCCACCTTCAACTTCAATGATGAGGGCTCCTTTGACTTTGCCACACCCTTTGTGCTGAAGATAATCTCGGGAGGAGAACTTTCTGACAGATTCTCGTACTACTTCTACTTCATGCTTGATGAGCGTGGTAAGATTGCCGGGCTTGAGGATGCCTTCATCATGTATAAAGACCTCTTCAGAACTGGAATAAATGTATATCTGGGACAATTTGCAGCCTCTGACCCCATGTTCAAGGGAGAGATGCGCTACACCATTGAAAACTATAAAATATATGCCACGGCACCAGGTGAATCAACCATTAACCTTAAGTATGACAAGGGAGTTCTTTTTGACAAGGGATTTGAAACCGGCACATCGGTGGTTTTTGAGGTTGTCAGCGGCGCAGGGTTGGTTGGAGCCAACAAGGGATATGTCTTCGACAAGGATAAGTACAAGAACATGCTGCTTAAACTGACCCAGGATATCGGAGACTATGCCAGCCTGGGCTTCTTCGGTTACACAGGGAAGGAGGTGCTGCAGAACAACACAGGCGACTTTGTCAGTCAGGTGAAGATGTTCGGTCCCGATCTTGTTCTCGACTTCAATGAGAAGCTCATAATCGGACTTCAATACCTGTGGAGGACGGATTCCGATGTATTCGCTGATCCTGAGTTGCCGATGATGGAGGACGTATCAACACGCGGAGGCTTTGCCGAGATCATCTACTCGCCCAAAGGGGATATGAGCACATGGTATCTTACGGGGTTGCTGAACTGGGTGGAATCAGACCTGGATCAGCTCGATTACAGGTCAGCTACCCTCCATGCCGGTTACCTGGCAAGACGCAACATCAGGCTTGTGACAGAATTTACGCAGGTCTTCAGCGGAATCAGTTACGGCAAGCTGAGCGTGGGTTTTGTCTCGGCATTCTAGCCGCGGATGATTACAAAGGAGGCCGGTGTTCAGAGCAGATCGCCGGCTTTTTTAATTTCAGGGCATAGTGCCCCGGGTCAAAGCAGATCTCCCCCCTTCCCCGTTTTGCCGGTGAAGGGCTCGGTGGCGCGATTGAAAATGCCGTGAACATATGCGATGGCCATGCCGTAATTGGTGACGGGGATATTATGTTTTTTTGGCTCCCGCAGACGGTTCATCAGCTGACGGTGTGTCACCATGCATCCTCCGCACTGTATCACCAGGGCATATTCTTCAACAGGACGGGGGATCGCATCCAGTCCGGCTACGTTATCAAATTCGAGTTTCTTGCCGGTGAAGCTGGTAAGCCACCTGGGTATCTTCACCCTTCCGATGTCATCACATGAGACATTGTGCGTGCAAGACTCCAGCAGCAGTATCCGGTCGCCGTCCTTCAGTTCACCTATTTTCGGGGTTCCCTTAAGGTACTCCCCGAAGTCGCCCTTCTGCCTTGCCAGCACTATGCTGAAACTTGTCAGGGGTATGTCGCGCGCGATCGAGGCGTCAGCCTTCAGGAAGACCTGGCTGTCAGTGATGGCCAGCTTAGGTTTTATGCCCGTCCGGCGGAGGAAGGCATCTACCTCCCTCTCCTTGAGTACGATGGCCGTACAGTCGTTGTCAAGTATATCACGTATCACCTGCACCTGCGGAAGTATCATCCTGCCTTCCGGGGCTTCGATGTCAATGGGGGTTATCAGCAGTACGATGTCGCCCTGACTCACCAGGTCGCCGATCAAACCCCGGCTTTTCAGGGCGGTGGCTGGCATGGTCTCCTTTAATACCCTGAGCAACTCAGAATTATACTTTTCGGGCTGCAGGGCTGAGTATCCGGTTATCTCCATACCGGTGAGGTTTCTTACCTCCGCGCGGAAAGAGTCAGTCGGAGGTTCAGCATCACTTTTGTTATGGACGAGGACAAAAGGGATGTCAAGCACTCCGAACTCTCTTACCAGTTCAGCCTCATAGCTGTCAAACCTGTTATCCGACAGAACAAGGATGGCCAGATCTATCAGCCTCAGTGCTGCCATAGATTTCTTAATGCGAAGCTTACCCAGCTCACCGGTGTCATCAATACCCGCGGTGTCAATAAAGATAAGGGGACCAAGTCCGTGAACCTCAATGCTCTTTTTCACCGGATCGGTGGTGGTGCCCGCAACATCGGAGACAATTGCTATATCCTGTCCCACGAGGGCATTGATAAGTGAGCTCTTGCCCACATTCCTCCGGCCGAATATTCCCACATGGGGTTTTGTGTCTCTTCCTTTTGCTGTCATAGGGCAATCACTCTTCAAGGTCTTTGAGCCGGTACCCTCCCTGCACAAGGTTCTCAGCCTTTAGTATCTCTTTCAGCTTCGCCCTGTCAACATATCCAAGCTTCTCATTCGCATCAAGGATGCTGAGGCCGGAATCTTTCATCAGGGCTGCCATCTCAGCTGCTTTTTTATAACCTATGAGTGGCAGAAGGGCTGTTGCGACAGCTGGGCTTGACATCACCCTATGTTCCGATACCCCGGAATCAATTTCAAGGTCGCGGAGGAGGTGATTGTGGGCGGAGGTGTCTGATGATATAAGAAGTTTTAGGCTTTCGAGCAGCGCATGACCGATCGCGGGGAGGTAGGCGTTCAACTCAAGGCAGCCCTGTGCAGAAAGGCCGGCAATAAGCTGGTCATTGCTGTAAACCCTGTGGGAACAGCTGATAACAAACTCAGGTATTACCGGGTTGACCTTTCCGGGCATGATAGAGCTGCCTGTCTGTTTCCCCGGGATGGTCAGAGAGCGGGTCCCGTGAATGTCTGAGGCCAGTAGCCGCAGGTCACTCATCATCTTCTCCATGGTGACGGCATGGGCCTTAAGGATGCCGTGCACCTCAACAAAGGGATCAAGATTGGAGGTGGCGTCGGAGAGATTCTCGCCCCTTGTGACAGGTAGCCCCGTCATCTGCTGCAGACGGGGTACCACTTCAGCCACAAAGTATCTGGGTATCGCTATGGAGGTACCGATAGCCGAACCGCCCAGGTTAACCACCTTTATGCGTTCAAGACACTTTGAGACCCGCCACCAGTCGCGCGACAGCGCATCGCTGTAGCTGCTGAAGAGGCGGCCATAGGTTGAGGGAACAGCCTCCTGCATCTGGGTGTAGGCTATGCGCAGGGTGTTCCGGTATCTCTTCTCAAGCTCCTCCATCGCTTTGCGGAGCTCATTGATGGCAAACTCCAGTTCCAGAAGGAGTTGCATCGCCGCCACACGGAGGGCAGTGGGGACAACATCATTGGTCGACTGAAAGACATTGGCATCTTCTATGGGATCAATGAGATCATAGTCTCCAGGGCTGTGGCCTGTCATCTGCAGGGCGCGGTTGGCAATGATCTCATTAAGGTTCATGTTGATGCTGGTACCAGCACCGCCTGACAGGGCCGGCACCAGAAAATACTCAAAGTGCTTTCCTTCTGCGCATTCATCAGCGGCGGATGCAAGTGCAGCGAGGTTACCTGAACTGACGATTCTCAGATGCATTTTCCCGAGATCATATTGCTCTGCCGCTTCGGAAAAGAAACCGGCGGCCGTAAGGTAGCATGCCCGCTTTGTAAGAGCCATGGCCTTGTACCATTCGATATGAAAAGGGGTGCTGTCAGGAAAATTCTCGCGGGCTCTGAGCGAATGAATGCCGTATAAGGCGTTGTCATCCAGCTCTTTTTCTCCTATAAAGTCCTTCTCTTTGCGCATCATGGGGGGTTTATTCATCTCCGGTACCGGGAAGCGACAGCTTCCGGGCCTGAGCTTCGGCATCGATCTCTTCGCTTTTCTTCTGCAGCTCGTCTATCGAGATGATCTTAGCCCTCTTCTCCGTGGGAGGGTTCAGTTTCTCCGACTTTTCGAACTCGATGACCTGCGTCCGGATATCCTCCGGCAGCTCCTTTTCGCTCTTCAGGACAATATCAATGAATTCTTTCTGGAAGAACTGGTCGACCTGTATCCTTCTCTTGGTTGTATGCGCGAACTTACCGATAATACGGCATATGCTGTCACGGTCCTCCGGACTGAGTTTATCAGCCAGGTCATATTCTTCAATCTTTTTCAGAGAGAGTATGACCGGCTCGAGAGAGTCACGGGTAATCACAAACACGTCATAGTCACCCAGCCTGTAGGTAAGCTGCTTCAACCTGTCGATGGTGTTGGTGGGTACGACCAGGAACACGGACTTCTTTACGCTATCCTGGCTGACGTATTTCTTCAGGTTTTCTGCCTGCGACTTAATGTAAAGGGGGAAGTTAGACAGGTCGTCGTTTGCAGGGCTCTTGGCATCGAATATGATATATTCGCCGCTGATCTCGATGGTGTTGTCGGGATTACCCCTGAAGGGTACCTTGTCAATGTAGTTCACATGGTTGACGTCGCATATCCTGATGATGGTGTTTTTAACGTCGGCCTCATGTTCGGCCCACTGTCCCTTCATCGCCTCGAACCGGTCCGCGGCTTCCCTCACGCGGTCTTCGTTCAGCCTTCTGCGTTCAGCCTCGAAGCTCTCCTTGGTCTGGTTCAGGCGGGCAATGTTCTCATTGTAGTTCCTGACGTTATCTTCCTTGGTTGCCTCGAATGTTGTGACCTTCTTCGTCAGTTCATTGATGGTTCCCGAGTACTCCCTGAGCCGGCCGTTAAGCTCTTCCAGGCTGGCATCCTTACGGGCCGACAGGAGCTCGGTCTCTCTTACCTTCTGGAGGAGGTTTTCGTTTCGGGCAGAAATATCAGTGAAGCGGTTCTTCAGTTTCTCGATGTTTTCCCTGTTCGTCTCCAGCTCCCTGGCAAACGATCTGTACTCCTCATAGGCATCAAAGCTGAGGGTTCGGATCTTCCTCCATTGGAAGAGTCTCTGCCAGAAGCTTATGTCTTTTATCTGGGCAAAAAACAGGTTAAGTTTTTCCATGAAGACAAAGTTAGCAATTCTGTAAAGGCATCGGGGCTGGAGTTATAGGTGTTTTTTCAGTTCGGCTACGGAGGTGACCGCATATATATTGCTATACTTTTTCTCTATAGCTACCGGGGCCAGCGCACCGGATACCAGGATCTTCCTGTCGCGGAACTGAGTGCTGATTCTCCCGAGGTAGTCTTCAGGTTTAACGTAAGATAGTCCGGTAAGCGACCCGGTTACAAGAATATCAGGATGCCATCGCTCTGCGACATCTATCAGGGCATTGATAGGGGTGGCCTGTCCGAGGTAGAGTACCTCATGCCCTGCCCTCCGGACGATGTAGGTATAGAATAAAAGCCCCATCTCATGCAGTTCATTTTCCGGAAGGTACATGATGACCTTTTTTCGGTCCGGTTTGTCAGCAGGCGGCAGTGAGTCTATAGCGGTGATAAGCCTTTTCCGGATGATGTTCGTAACGAAGTGCTCTCCGCCTATATCTATTGAACCGGTTTGCCACATGAAGCCTACCCTTCTTAAGAACGGGAAGACAACACCTGTGATGGTCTCTTCAAAACCGGTATTGACGATTGACCGCATCAGGATATCATTGATTATATTTTCCTGGAGCCCGGTCATGGCCACGATCAGGGTGTCTATATAAGTGATATTATCTGTCGCTTCCCCAGTAAGGAGGGCGACTTTTTCATCGATCTCTTTCCCGGACAGGCTGGCAATTTTTGAGATTTTGATACCCTTGCGATAGAGTAATGAGATATTCAAAATCCTCCTGAGGTCATCATCATCATACCATCTGCGGTTGGTGTCAGTGCGGTGCGGCTTGATGATGCGATGCCTGCGCTCCCAGATCCTGATTGTGCCTGCCATGATCCCGGTCAGCTTTTCAAGGTCGGCTATTGTGTAACGGTCCATTTTGTTGAGTATTCGGAGGTTAAAAATAATCTTTTGTATTGATTCGAAGGATATTTTTTGAACAAAAAAGGGCGACGCCCGGTCTGAGCGCCGCCCTGGAAAATTGGGACTATATGTAGATGCCTTAAGGCAGGAGAACTTTATCAATCACGTGTATCACGCCGTTGGATCCCTGTACATCAGTTGCAACTATCATCGAATTGGAGTTGATGGCGGGTGCCGGGCTGAGGGTCACTGTGATGGGGCCGTTGAGGGTCTGAACGGTGCCTGCAGTAAGCTGAGTTGACAGTACGTTGCCGCTGACGACATGGTATGTAAGTATTGGGGTCAGCTGTGCTGCAGTGAGATCAGCGATACCTGTTACACCGAGGGCTGCAAAGAGTGCCTCAAAGGCTGCATTTGTCGGGGCAAAGATGGTGAAGGGGCCGGTACCGTTAAGTACATCAACAAGACCTGCTTTCACAACTGCCTGAACAAGGATGGTGAAGTTGTCATTGGCCAGCGCCTGGTCTACCACCGTAGGAGGAAGGAGGACCTTATCTATTGCGTGGATCACTCCGTTTTTCACGTCAACGTCAGCGATGGTGACAGAAGTGGTTTTGTTAAGTTTCACTCCTGATGATACATCAACCTTCAGGCTGAGGTATGATCCCTGAGCAGGACTCAAAGTACCATAATAGCCCGATGTGATCATCGATGATTTTGCTTCTGAACCCAGAACATGGTAGAGGAGTATAGGAGTAAGCGTTTCCTTTGAGAGGTCAGCTATTCCACTGATACCCAGCTCAGCAAAAAGAGCGGTGAAAGCTGTATTTGTAGGAGCGAATACCGTGAAGTTGCCTGAGCCGTTGAGGGCGTCAACCAGTTCAGCCTTAGAGAGAGCCTGAACCAGGATTGAGAAGTTGCTGTTTGAGAGAGCATATTCTGCAATGGTCATATCCGCCACAGCCTTCATCTCTTCTTCTTTTTCTTTTTCACAGCCTGTGAGAACAAAGATCCCCATCAGGGCGATCAGTCCGAAAGTAAGGGTTTGCTTTTTCATGATGTTTAAATTTTAATTGATTGTTAATTTTGACAGTAAAACATCATGTCCTTGGGAAATGTTCAAAATAATAACACAAGAAAATATACAAAAACCATGTAAATAGCGAGATAAAATATATATAACACTCATTCAAATAACTGAATAACAATAATATAACGTTTAAATGTTAAAATATGTTAAATGTATAAATAAAGATTTAATAAAATGAACAGAAAAAAGAACGAAATGTCTATTGCCGGTGTGTATTCCTGCATTCGGATGCCTGATAACCTGACCCGGTTCCGATCTCCAGGGCTTTCTTGCAATTGGCCGGCCCTGCCAGCTCAGTCATGTAGGCCACTATGAACGGCTGAGAGATAGTCTGGTTATAGCCGATAGACAGTGGCCTGTCTCGGTATGCTTCAACATCAATTGACGCTGGAACGAAAAGATGCCTCGGCACTTTCCGCATTGGCTTCAGGGTGGAGTAATCACTGATGCCTCTGGCCACGATCTGACTGTTAACCATACGGTTACGCTCTGTCTTAAATGAATCTGCCTGTTGGGTAAGGGCCAAACGGGTAACCATCATCAGTATGACCAGGCATAACGTAGTATATGCAAGAATACTTGCAAATTATGAAAAAGACTAATCTGCTAAGCATGATGTGAAATAGAAGGCAGGGTTTTGAAAACTGCCTTCGCTTTAGCCTATTAGGAGAAAGTGGTTATTCGGGAAACCGTGAGTCGTCCCGGAAGTCAATGTATGGGGCCAGATATGAATGCTGTTGTCTGATAGCTGTCAAAAAGCTCCGTGTCAAATAACTCTTTAAATGATTCCTGAAGATAATCATCAAGCCAGTTATAAAACTTTTGAATGTCTTTTTTCCCGCTTTTGTCATTATCAAGATTTGCGATTAAAAGATTTGCTTTCTTAAAGATCTGTTCTTCAACAGGGCGGAGTAATTGAAGATAACCTGTTCCTTCCTGGTTCAGGACTGCAGACAGATTGATATAGTTCTCACCATGATCTATTGTGATAGGGAAACAGTCTTCCTTGAATTTCAAAGCAACTGAACATATTGGCGCTTTGAAATCCTGGAAATTCATAGCAGCTGCTTTCGGGAGCTCGCCTGATGATAACCAGACAGGGATAGCCACGGTAGTAAGCGGAAAGCCAAGGATTGTCCACATCATGGCATCATCTGCATGCTCTTTATCCTTTGCTCCCACGATCAGATAGGATGAGCTTGTTGAGATTCTGGGGATATAATCCACAAAGAATCTATATTCGGGAATATCTCTGCTTGCAGGGATGTTTGCCGAGAGGTCTGTTTTTGTTCTGGGGTGGTACAGGCTTCTGGGGATTGTTTGTAACAGATGCTTAGGAGAAAGATTGTTTTCTTCCCATGCACTACTCATTAAAAGCGTTGCATTATCAAACCGGTTAAATCCGAATCCTTTACTCAGATCACCACTCATAGAATGATTTGTCCTGATGATTATACCCCGGGGTGCTACAGCGGGGTCATTAGCATCAACCTTAACATATTTGAAATTTCCTGTTTCGTAATATGCAGCACCTCCGGAAGCATCAATGACACCATAGTTGGAATTAACACCCAAAGGTTTTGGAAGAATCAGAGTAAATGTTCAAAATCTTCAAGAGTGCTGCAATACATAAGTGCCTGTTTCATCAGAAGCCCGTCCCGTCCCGTCAGTTTGACGGTATCATCAGTATTATTGTTATATGCAGCAGAATTGATTATGGCAAATCCCTGTTCATTATAACCGCCCCATACAGATTTGTTCCAACTGGTTTCTTTGCCGTTTACCAAAGCCAGATATTTATATTTGCCATCTTCAAAAAGGACAAGGGCGTTATTCATTTCGCCGGTATCTCTGTTCTTAAAGAGCAGGGGTTTGCCGTCGGCAGTATATTTGCCTGAAACAATGTATGTAGTGCAGGCAAAGGCATGATCTGACAGGATCATTAAGAATCCGATTGCGAAGATTGAGATAATTTTTTTCATAACGTTTTGAGTTTCTTTTATCAATGTGTTTATAATTGAAAGCAGTTTTTTAAAATTATTCAACGCACACCTGCTGCCGTATCATCACCTCGCGGATCTGAACCTCCCAGCAATGTTCCGTCAGGAAGGACTTCAACAGCATTGATTCTTCCGAGCGCATTTACTTCCTGAAGTAAATGCCCCATCTGTATAAGTTTTAGGATCTCGATGGAATCAAGGCCGCCTTTCTCATACAGTATCTGGTCGGGCAGCCACTGGCTATGAGTTTTTTTTGCATTTATGGCCTGTTGAACATCCATTCCATAATCTATCATGTTAAGGATTGTCTGATAGACTGATGTAATTATTGTAGAACCTCCGGGTGTTCCTACCACCAGAAATAGTCTGCCATCTTTTTCAACAATTGTAGGTGTCATAGAGCTAAGCATCCGTTTTCCGGAGCTATAGCGTTAGCCTCACCGCCAACAAGCCCGAACTGGTTAGGGTGGCAGGGCTTAACACTGAAATCGTCCATTTCATTATTCAGGAAGAAGCCCGATTCTTCAACATACACTTTTGATCCGAAAATTCCGTTCAGGGTTGTTGTTACAGCAATGGCATTATGATTTTTGTCAACGACTGATAAATGCGTGGTTTCGGTACTTTCGATCACATCAACACTGCCTTCCTTGATATCCCGGGAATCGGTTTTCGAACTCAGGCTTATATCAGAGAAACGTTTTTCCAGATAGGCATTATCAAGTAGCATTTTCACCGGCACATCATAATAATCCGGATCGCCCAGATAGGTTGCTCTGTCTGCATAAACGCGACGCTCAAGTTCTGTCATGATATGTACACTTAAAGCACTGGTATGACCAAATCTTTGAAAATCATATTTCTCACTGCCTTTCAGCAATTGAATTAAAGCTATTCCTCCGCTTGAGGGAGGCGGCATTGTAATGATTTTGAATTGTCTGTATGTACTCTCAGCAGGTTTTCTCCAGACAGATTTGTAATCATCAAGGTCTTCCTGAGTAATGATGCCTCCCTGTTGTGACAATTCAGTTATCAGGTTCCGGGCTGTCTCGCCCGCATAGAATCCATCACGACCTTTTTCTCTGATCAGTTTAAGGGTATTTGCCAGTTCGTGATTTATGATAAGGTCTCCCTCTTTCCATTTTCCTCCGTTATAGAAGAAAGTTGAGCTGTCATTAGCTAGCAGAATAGCTTCCTGGCTTGAATTAAGTTTATCAGCCTCTTTTTTTGTTAAAGGATAACCTTGTTCAGCCAGGTCAACAGCAGGCTGGATAAGTTCTTCAAACGGCATAGATCCCAGTCTCTTGTGTAATATGATCATACCGTCAACTGAACCGGGAACGCCGACGGAGAGCGGGCCGAAAGATGAGAGTCCGGCGATAGCTTCGTCATCAATGTTAAGGTACATATTACGGCTTGCGTCTTTCGGGGCCTTCTCCCTGAAATCGAGGCTGCCGGTTTCCCCATCAGCCATACGATATACTGCGAATCCTCCACCGGCAACGTTCCCCGCTCCGGGATAAACGACAGCCAAAGCAAAGTGGACAGCAACAGCTGCATCAAATGCATTACCGCCCTGTTCAAGTATCCTGGCTCCAACTTTCGAGGCCAGGGGATGAGCGGATGATACCATCCCCCTGGTGGCAGTGATTCCTTTACCCGAGATTAACCAGTCACTTTCATTTGAGGTGCTGTGGCATCCTGTTGTTATCAGAAATGCACAAGCAATAATTATTTCAGACAAACAACTCTTCAATAGCATTTGCATGTAAGCTATGTGGTTGGACAAGAAATATCGATTTTAAGAGAAGTGTGGAGGTTATTCAAAACCTCCACACTTCTTTAAATTAAAATTTACAGGCTATAACGCATTAACCCTTGTAACAGCATACATTCCCGGATCTTCCGGAGCATTAGCATTTGACTCTATCTCGTCTGCCGGATAAAGGAACCGTTCGACATTCTGTGTAGCTGTTGGTGTATTTAACGGGAAGGGGACAGCGATGTCAGAGTCTGTTCTTTTAAGTCTTCTGGAGTCATCATAAGGCATAAATGAGGTAAACCCGGAGATGTATCTCTCTTCAATGATCTCGCGTAGCAAGGCCCTAAGAGGTTCTATACCGTCCGGGTTCTCGATACCCCCGATATCAAAATCTGCCACCTCATAAGGGTCATACTGCCGTGTAAAACCGGCAGCGCTTGAATTAAAATAGAGACCTGTATTAAGTTCTGCCCTGAGTTGATTCAGGTATTGTAATCCTGTATTGAAGCCCTGGGTTCTTGCACCGGCTTCGGCAAGAGTCAGCAGGTTTTCCTGGAATGTCACAATGGGCTCAGGTTCGAGTGGTGCCGCAATGCCTGTATTACTTGCAGCACTTTCGTGGTGAATGATATAATATGCCAAACGGGCTGCTTCATTTGTTTTTGCGTTATTACGTGATATTCCACTGGTGGCATCAAGTAACCTGATGAGGTAGCTGTTTCCGGTTCCTACGATAAGGTTATTTGCCAGAGCGATGTAATACTTGTTCTTGGTGCTGTTATCACCAGCAACATCCAGAGGTTTAAACAACATGCTGTTCGCCCTGATTGATATTCCGTTTTGAGCTGCAATAAAAGCCAGGTCATAATCCTTTGTATACATATAGAAACGAGCTTTAAGAGTCCAGGCTGTCTGAAGCCATTTTATCCGGTTTCCACTAAAGATATAATCCTGACTAACAACATATCCTGTCGCGTTACCGAGAAAGTCAATTGCATCGGACAACACAGACTGAAGGTTTTCAAAAACTTCAAGCTGATCATCAAACCTGGGGTTTTCAACATCAGTAACAGCTTCAGAATATGGCAGATCTCCAAAAAGAGAAGCATACGTTCCTATGAGGTTAGCTTCCAGCACTCTTGTAATTCCCTGATAAAGCGGATTATCAACCGTTCTCTTTTGCATTTCCCGGATTGGGGCTATCACACTTTGATATCCGCTCCAGTCAAATGTCCCGGTTGTAATGGAATATTCATATTTGCTTTTTTCAACCTGATCAACCCCGATTAGCTGTCCGGAATAAAAACCGGCCATGCGATTTAAGTCATATAACTGAACAGTAATATTTGACAGCTCTGCTCCATTCATGAACAATCCGGGAGAAACAGCATCAAGTGTCATTTGATTGGGATTATCATTTATTCCTTCAACCAGTTTCTGGCAACTGACAATTGTCAAAGCAGCAAGAGCAAAACACAGGTATCTTAGATATTTCGTTTTCATTGTGAGCACTTTTAGAGGTTAATTTCAAGATTAAACAATACTGAACGCGTTCCCGGATTGTTAAAGTAGTTCATTCCCGAGGCATTACTTACCCCGTAATTGTTTGTTTCAGGATCGACGCCGACAAGTTTTGTCCAGAGAAACAGGTCCCGGCCTGTAACAGATACTCTTAAAGAACTTAACACTATTTTTGATGAAATCGTGATTTTCGGTGTAGTATAGCCAAGTGTTACATTACGTAATTTTGTCCAGGTAGCATCTTTGACAAAAAGGTCATTGAGTTTGTTGAAGCCCAAACCTCCTCCTATACCGCGGTAGTATACTTCATCAAGAAGGACATTGCCTGCGCCAAAGTTTCCGACGTTCCCCGTACAGTTGTGCCAGCCGGGAAAACTTGACCGTTGATATTTTTCAAATCTTCAGTCAGGGTAATTTCATTCGCCACATCAGTATGTAAACCAAAACCATAAAGCACAAGGCTTGTTCTGTCGATATACTCACCTCCCTGAGAGTGTTCAAATAACAGACTGAAGTCGAGTTTTTTATATTTTACTTCTAACCCAAGTCCTCCCCTCCAGTCGGGGTTAGGATCTCCCAGTACACGGTATTTTGTGTCTAACTGAGGGGAATCCGTTGGCAGTTAGTACGAAATTATTGTTTTCGTCGCGGAGTGAACCTGGCAAATAAAAGGAACTCATCGGATATCCTTTGACTGCTTTTGAGGTGCCTCCTATATCGACAGTCTCAGCGCCGGCTATATCGACAACCAGGTTTTTGTTATTGTTAAAATTGGCTAATAATGATAACTGCAGGTTATGCTTGTCAATAACTTTACCGGACAGATCTATTTCAAATCCTTTGTTTTCAATAACGGCTGCATTTTTATAATTAAAGGTATAGCCCGAACTGGGGTTTGTTTTTACCGCAAAAAGAATATCCTTGGTCTGGTTCTGGTAATAGGTTACGCCCAAATCTACTCTGTCATTAAAAAAACGCATATTTGTTCCTGCTTCCCATTCGGTCTTGATTTCCGGTTTCAGGTTACTGTTACCTTTTTCACTGTCAACCATGAAACTTCCTCCGAATGCGCCGAAGCCTGTCGTTGCCAGTGTGCTGAACTTATAAGGAGCAGGCTGGATTCCGACTTTTCCCCATGCAAATCTTAGCTTGCCGAAACTCAGGGCCGGAAGGTTGAGAAGGTCAGTAAACTGCCAGGCCACATCTACCGATGGATAAAAGAAGGTTCCCTTAATTGTGGAAGCGGCTTCAGCTGTGAGGGATGCAGTCAAAAACAACTGATCCAATAAACCAAAAGTCAGAACGCTATATCCGCGGTTCGAACGGATATGTGTCTCGGTAGTACTCCATGATGTTGCATTTTTGTCAGGATTAAGATCGGAAGTCATCAGCCTTGAATCAACGGCAAAGGGAGCAAGTGTATTTGTATTACTGAACCTATTCCGGTCGTTGTAGTTAACCCCCAGTGTTGCAGAAAACATAATATCTTCAGTGAGATCATGCGTGATTATTGCCAGGCCGTCAAAGTTTATTTCCTTGCTTGTTATACCAGTTTTAGTCCATAACCCGTTGGATCTTGCTGAACCTGATGAACCTATCGGATAAAATTCATCCCTGTAATCCTGGTAAAAATCTATACCGCCCCGTACAATAAATCTTAACCATTCAGCCGCGTTGATGGTCAACTCCGGGTTAACAATAAAACGATTTACTTCGGAGGGGGCCATCTGTTCATAGATAGTCCATAAGGGATTACTGTAAACGGGATTGGTCGACTGACCTATCTGGCTTCGGTAGAACCTCTGTCTGTTAGCATAGGCGGACCCATTTGCTGCAACATATGTGCCTATATGGTCAGCAATATTAAAATCAGGAGCAGTACGTAACAGGCCAAGCATGATGCCGTTTGTGGTTTCGCCGGCCTGAACAATCCTGTTAGATGTTACATTAGAATAAGAGATTTTGTTATTCCAGCTCAACCAGTTATAGAGTTGGGTCTTTGTGTTTAATCTGACATTTCTACGGTGATAATCAAAGTTTTTAATAATACCCTCCTGGTCAAGGTTCTCAAAACTAAAGAAGTACGAAGTCTTTTCACCTCCCCCCGTCTATTGATATGGTATGCTGTCCGAAAACCCCTGTCTGAAAAACCTGATCCCAGTTACTTTCAAGAAAGGTTTCCCGGGAGTTTTTCTGAGTTATCTGGTAGTATTTATTGCCAGTGGTGTTTGCAGTAAAATAAGCGCCGGATTCATTTACAACATCTGGAGCCCCTGAACGGTTAGCTATTTTATCTCCCCAGGATTCCCCATCCGTGCTACTCCACACTCCATTCCTTCCCTGACCATATTTATCTTGTATGGGTTCTCTGACCGATACCATATCAAATGATTGCGTATAGGCATATTGTACGCGTGGTTTTTGGTTAATCTTACCCATCTTCGTAGTAATGACAATAACTCCGTTAGCAGCTCTTGATCCCCAGAGGGCGGCCGCTGAAGCTCCTTTTAAGATCTGAACAGATTCAATGTCTTTGGGGTTTATATCATCCAGCCGTGATTGCTGGCTGATTGTGACTTCACCAATATTATCATTACTGACAGGGATACCGTCAAGTATGATCAAAGGCTGACTTGCACCTTCAATGGTATTTGAGCCTCTGATTTGTATTGAAGATCCTGAACCCGGGTCACCGTTTGACTTGGTTATTTTTACACCGGAGGCTTTGCCAGCGATTGAGTTGATGACTCCAGCTTCGCCTGATTTGCCAATCATCTCTGATCTGACGATAGAGCTGGTTGATCCGGTTTCGTCAACCTTCACGGTTGTACCTATTGCAGTAATAATGACTTCACCCAGGTTAGTAACTGACGAATTCAGTACAATGTCAATAGTTGTTCTGGAACCAATAGCAATTTCCTGTGTCAGGAAACCTATTGATGAAAAAGCAAGCACGGAATTTTCATCAGGCACATCAATTACATATATACCATTGTTATCTGTAGTAACCCCCTGAGTGGTGCCTTTGATAACAACAGTTACCCAGGGCATAGGGAGACCGTCTTCCTTCCCGGTGACAGTACCGGTTATCCTGATCTTTTTTTCTTGATATTCAGGTTCTGTTATGACCGATTCTCCAACGTGCTTAATAACAATAACATTGTCAATAAGCTCATAATCAAGATTTGTGTTTTCAAGGCACTTCTGAAGGACTTCTTCAATGGATGCATTCTCGACGTTGAGAGAGATCTTGCCAGTCGATGCTAATTCTTCATGAGCAAAGAAGAACTCATAATCGCTTTGGATTGTGACCTCTTTAAGGATAGTTTCCAGAGTGGCATCTTTCAGGATGATGTTAAAACTTGCCTGAGAGTTTGCTGCAAGAGTTAACTGAACTACTGTGAGAAAAACTAAAATCAGTTTCATCTTAGTTAACAGATTTAGATTCCTCCCCGGAGGAAACAGGTTAGGATAGCTTTTTTTCATACCTTTGACATGTTTAGATTAATGGATTACTTACGATTAGGTAATGGAGTTAATTAAACTTTGGGAGGATGTAGCCGCATCCTCCTTTTCCTTATGTTCAAAGAACAATAACAGAATTTTCTGTATATTCAAACTTTACATCAGTTGCCAATTCAATAATATGGAGTGTTTCCTTTATATCATTGTACTTATTCAAAGTTCCGGAGAAGTGTAATTCTTTCTTGAGACTATTATCAAATACAAACTCAACATTATACCATCTGCCAAGTTTAATTAAAACATCTTCGAGGCTCTCGAAACGACAGGACAACTTTCCCAGCCGCCATGATGTATAATATTCCGTGTCAACACTCAGCTCCTGAAGCGTACTGGTCTTCTTATCTAGTTGAGCCTGCCTGCCGGGGTTTAGTATAAGATCGCTCTTTTGGGTTTTAATTTTGACTTTGCCGGAAACAACTGTTGCTTCAAGTTCATTTTCTTCGGAATATGCCATTACATTAAAGGAAGTCCCGATTACTTCGACTTCCATTTTATCAGTAATAACAATAAATGGCTTGGTTGCATCCCTGGATACTTCAAAATAAGCTTCGCCAGTCAAATAGACCTGTCTGGTGGCTGAGGTGAAACGTACAGGATACCTGATTGCAGAAGAGGCGTTCAGCCAGACTTTTGTACCGTCAGACAAAATGAGACTGAATACTCTGCTTCTGGGAGTTATGAGGCTGTTATACTGGTTTGTCAGTTCTTCTTTTGTCGACTCATTTGTGCTGTATAGAAGCGTTGAGTCCTGCCGGGCAATATGGGTTCCGGCTATTTCAATAATGGATTCTTTTGAGGTTGTCTGTAAATTAATTACTTGGCCATCAGCCAGTATAAGCGAAGATTCCTGCAATTCCGTTATTTGCTCTTCCAGCGTACTAAAAGATATCTGAGAATCCTCATTGTTTTTTCTGTCACTAATAAGCCAGTACGCAAGCAATAACGGTAAGACTATGACTGCTGCATATTTTGTTACGGAAAGAATAATAACGGATGCAGACTTCTTCTTCCTTTCAGATATTTTATTAACAACATTCTCCCATCCGGCCTGATTGTCAAAGTGATCTAATTTGCTGCTTTCAAATAGAAGGTTCTCTCTTTTTCGAATTTCCTGGTACAGTAATTCATTATCAGCAGACTGAGACAGCCAATGTCTAAGGCTATCCATCTCTTCCGGCGAAGCATTTCCGGCTAACTCTTTCAGGATAATTTCCGGTATCCGTAGTATTATGTGGTCCGTTATCATAATTAATATATCATTGAAACAGGTTAAATTGAATCAGGAACTATTAGAATCATAAAAAAATATTTGTCAGAGGAGACCAGGGAGAATGAGAAGGAGTAAAAAAACTACTTTTTTCAGATTTTCCTTCAGGGTTTTATAAGCGGCGGCTTTATGGTTTTTAACTGTATATACTGAGATTTTTAATTTATCTGCAATTTCGTGATTCTTATACCCTTCAAGCTGAAGAAACATGATTTCTCTTGCTCTTGGTGGCAAGATATCCAGCAATTTTAGGATCATACGCTGAGTTTCCCGCTCTATATAGTTCTTTTCAAAAAAATCTTCAGAACCAGGATTTGTTACAATATTTTCCAGATATCTTTTTCTTACTGTTTCATGCTCCAAAGCATTGAGGGCCTTATTTCTGGCGGTCTGGTATAAATAGCACTTCAACAGGTGAAGGTTTGAAAAACTAACATTTCTTTCCCAGACACAAATAAAAACGTCCTGGGCAATGTCTTTCGCTTCGTCGGCATCTTGTACAAACTTCTGAATGAAAAGGCAAATGCTTTTATAGTAAGTATCGAAAACACACTTAAGTGTAATTTCTTCCCCAGTAACCAATTGAAGGTTATATTGTTTCCTTCTATCCATTAACCTCTTATGAACACAAACCAGAAGATAAGAAAAGCATATACTTTGGTAAGATATAAAAAATAATTGCGGCCTTTATGGTCCCTTTTCGTCGCAAAACTGTTTTATTATCAAATATAGAATTAATGGTTTCAAGTGTAACCCGAAAACTTCCACAAAATGTTGAACAAACTACTTATGCTCCTTTTACTGGCAGTTATGTCTGGCAGAGTCTTTGCTCAGGAAACAAAAACAATTGACTATCAGTCATTTGATATTACACAAGTAGGGCAGAGTGTACCTGATTTTTCCTTCATAACCATTGACGGCAAAAAATATCAGTTGTCTGAGTTAAGAGGACGGACTGTCCTCCTGGTATTCTTTGCAACATGGTGTTCACCATGTATGAGAGAATTACCGCTTCTGGAAAAGGAAATCTGGGAAAAATACAGGTCAGAGAATTTTATGGTGGTTGCCTTAGGACGGGATCATTCTATGGAAGAGATCAAAGAATTCAATGCAAAGAAGGGATTTACCTTTGAGCTTGGACCAGATCCCGGGCATGAAATCTATGGCAAATTTTTCAAACAATATATTCCAAGGAATGTATTGGTTGATAAGAATGGGATTATAATCTATCAGAGACAGGGTTACGAAGAAAAGGATGCGGCTGAACTTATCGAACTGATAGAGAAGGAAATCCTGTAGTCGGTGTGACTCAGGCAAACCTAAATTGCCCTTTCTTTTTACTCCACTATTAATTTTTGGTTATTTTTATTTTGTGAAAAAACTTGTCATATTGACAGGCGCCGGTATGAGCGCCGAGAGTGGCATAAAGACGTTCCGCGACAGCGGCGGGCTATGGGAGCAGTACCCGGTGGAAGAGGTCGCGTCAATTGACGGCTGGCATCGCAATCCCGACCTGGTTCAGAGGTTTTACAACGAGCGCCGCAGGCAGCTGGAGAAAGCTGAACCCAATGCCGGACATAAAGGCCTGGTTGCACTGGAGAAGGATTTCGACGTACACATTATTACACAGAATGTCGATGACCTGCACGAGAGGGCTGGCAGCACAAAAATTCTTCACCTTCACGGGCTTCTTACCCAGGCGCGCAGCAGTAGAAACCCCGCCAGCATTATCAATATTGGATATCGCGATATCCAGCCGGGAGAGAAGGCCTCCGACGGTTCTCCGCTCAGACCAGATATTGTCTGGTTCGGGGAGGCCGTTCCGGCAATGGAAGAGGCTGCTGATATTGCATCATATGCTGATATTTTCGCGGTTATTGGTTCCTCCCTTAATGTCTACCCTGCAGCAGGACTAATTCACTATGTGGCTATGACCACACCTGTATTCATAATTGATCCTAAAACGGTGGCCGTACATACCCATCATAAGATTGATTACATATCCGAAGGGGCCGGAAAGGGGGTTGCCATACTTACTGAGAGACTTAAGGCGTAGGGTATCAGCTCAGGAGGCTATAATCCGTACTTAGGCTTAACTCCGATGTTCCGCTTCAGAAATTCGTCGAAGCCTTTCAGGACAGGGGTTCTGGTTAATCTGGCAGTGCGAACTGTTAATTTATGCTAAACATAGGCCCTTGAGGCTTATCGTTCTACGATTATGTCTAAATTTCCGGTCACAATCTGAAAAATAACCAATGAAAAAAACCCTTTTTACCCTGCTGGCAATAGTGATCTTAGCCGGTAGTGCCGACGCACAGCACAACAGGGTTGCCGACCGCATTATTGAGCTCGGCACAACAGATAATCAGACAATGAGACATCTTGATATAGTCTCAAACCGTTTTGGGGGCAGGCTTGTAGGCTCCGATGCTTATGAAAATGCTGCCGAATGGTGTGCTTCGGAATTCCGGAAGTGGGGTATGGAGGTCATCATGGATGAGGCCGGAACGGTGCCTGTGGGATTTAACCGCGGTCCGTGGTTCGGCAGGATGCTTTCTGACAATGGTATGATACTGCATTTCGCCACCCCCTCGTATACCTCAGGAACGAAAGGTGTTCAGCGCGGGCATGTGCTGCTTGAGCCGAAGAGCAAGGAGGAGTTTGACCGGATGAAGGGGGCGCTCAAGGGGGCGTGGGTTCTCATCGGAGGGAAAAACGAAGGCTGGCCCATCGACTGGTCGCAGAGCGCTGACTCGGCAAGGGCTGGTGTCATTGCCTATAACGATTCAGTGGCAAGGATCAACCGTGAGATCATGCGGGAGAACATGATGAACAGGAGCAATCCCCCGAAGGAGCTCCATACTCTCAAGGAGGTACCTGCACTGTTCTACCGGGAGATGCGTGAGGCTGGAATCCTTGGCGTTATCCAGTCGTCAGAGGTGCCGATCAGGGCTCTGTATGACAGGAAGAACATTGACAAGATGACCTTTGAAACCCTTCCCACTGTATGTGATATCAAGCTGGATGAAGACCAGTATGAGATCATTGCCGAGATGGCAAAAGAGAGGCAGTATTTCATTCTGGAGTTTGACATACGAAATCATTTCAAAGCCGGGCCGGTAAAATATTATAGTGTAATTGGTGTGATCCGTGGTAAGAAGTACCCCGACGAGTATGTTATGCTCGGAGGCCATCTCGATGCATTTGATGTTGCAACGGGAGGCGTAGATGACGGGTCGGGGCTTAGTCCGACAATGGAGGTGGCACGGCTGATAATGGCAGCAGGAGGGAAACCTGAGCGTACCATACTCGCATGCCTCTGGGCCGGGGAGGAGTTCGGGCTGCTGGGGTCAAAGCACTGGGTTGAGAGCAATAAGGATAAGCTGCCGAAGATTTCCAACTATTTCAATCGCGACGGGGGGCCAACACCGGTCCTGGGTATTACAGTTCCGGAGGCCATGTATGATGATTTTGAAAAGATATGCAAGCCGCTCAACAGCATTAACCCTGATTTCCCCTTCACCCTTAAGAAGCGCACCGAAGCCCCCCGCCCTCGACCGGTAACGGCAGGTGGTTCCGATCATGCACATTTTGCGATCAACGGTGTTCCGACACTTCGTTTTGATGAATCCGATGTTAAGGGTTACAACTTCAATTACGGTGAGATATGGCATACCGAGCGTGACACTTACGACAAGAGCATTGCCGAATACCAGGAGCACACCTCTGTTGTCACTGCTGTTATCGTTTACGGGCTGGCCAATCTTGATCATCTTCTGTCAAGAGAAGGGCTCTATTCTGAAAAATAGCGGGTGGCTGCTTTTGTAATCTGAATATCCCTAATTTTATAGGGCATTACGTGCCCTATGAATTGTTTTATCACCGGCGCCAGCGGTTTTATCGGACAGAGGCTCGCAGAGCGACTCTCTGCCGAAGGTCACCAGGTAAGATGTCTGGTCCGTTCCCCCGAAAAATTCACTTCGCTTGCCGCCCTGGCAGGTGTCAGCGTCGTAACGGGAGATCTTGACGATCTGTCTGTCCTGGATGCGGGTGTGACCGGATGCGACACTGTTTTTCATCTTGCAGCCTTTGCCAAACCGTGGTCAAAGGACAAAAGCCTTCCATACCGGGTAAATGTCACCGGCACGGAAAACCTTCTTAAGGCTTCTCTCAGGGCAGGGGTGAAGAGATTCGTCTTTACATCGTCAGCAGCGGTGATAGGTCCTTCTCCCGGAGTGGATCCCATAGATGAGTCATTCCCCAGAACAGTGCCGTTCTTCAATGAGTATGAGGAGACCAAGGCTGAGGCCGAAGAGCTCGTCAGGTCATACAACAGGGAAGGCCTCGAGACGGTCATTGTCAATCCACCCCGTGTTTACGGGCCGGGTCCGGTCAATGAAAGCAATTCCCTGACGAAGATGATAAAACTTTATCGAAAGGGGAGATGGCGCATTCTACCCGGTGACGGAACATGTATCGGCTGTTATGTGCTGGTGGATGATGTAGTCAAGGGGCATCTGCTTGCTGCGCTGAGGGGGAAGCCGGGTCACCGGTACATCCTGGGTGGTGAAAACCTTACCTTTCATCAGTTCTTCGGAACGCTGGCGGAGGTGACGGGCAGAAGAAGGCTGCTCATCCCGTTTCCCGTTTGGATTATGTCTGTCATTGCCACGGCCATGGAGTGGCAAGCGCCACTGACCGGCTGGCCTCCGCTGATAACGGCGTCATGGGTTAAGAAATATCTCAATCACTGGAGTTTGAGCAGCCGGAAGGCGATTAACGAGCTCGGTTACACGCAAACTTCATTCAGGGAGGGAGCCATGCTCACACTCGAGTGGCTGAAACAGCAGGGTAAACTTAAATGATAGTTACGGTAACCCCTTAGCCGGACCCAATCAAGCCTTTATTTTCCTGATGGTGTTATAAAGGTTCTGTCAGCGCTGAATGTTACCCCCAGGGAGTTTTCTGCCCTGACCCTGAAATGGTAGGTCTTACCTGGTTCAAGTCCGTCAATATTGGCGGAGACAGAAAAGTCATACAGGCCGGCACCAAGCAGACCTTCGTAATTTGGTACACTTATTCCCATAACCGGTTGTGAGGCCGTATTCAAATGTAACCGTTGTTTCAGCCCAGTTGGGGTTGACGGTTCCGTAAAGAACTGCTGTTGACCCGCTTTGGATTAATGGTTCGTCTGCAACAGCTGTTGGTTTGTCGCCAAAGGTCGTGAAGGTTCTGTCGGCGCTGTAAGTTACCCCCAGGAGTTTTTCTGCCCTGACCCTGAAATGGTAGGTCTTACCTGGTTCAAGTCCGTCAATTATGGCGGAGACAGAAAAGTCAGGCCGGCACCAAGCAGACCTTCGAAATTTGGTACAATTGTCCCGTAACTGTTTGTGAGGCCGTATTCAAATGTAACTGTTGTCTCTGCCCAGTTGGGGTTGACCGTCCCATAAAGAACAGCTGCTGACCCGTTTTGAATTAACGGTTCGTCTGCAACAGCTGTAGGTTTGTCGCCATAGGTCGTGAAGGTTCTGTCGGCGCTGAATGTTATCCCCAGGGAGTTTTCTGCCCTGACCCTGAAATGGTAAGTCTTTCCGGGTTCAAGTCCGTCAATATTGGCGGAGACAGAATAGTCATACAGGCCGGCACCAAGCAGACCTTCGAAATTTGGTACACTTGTCCCGTAACTGGTTGTAAGGCCGTATTCAAATGTAACTGTTGTCTCTGCCCAGTTGGGATTGACGGTTCCGTAAAGAACTGCTGCTGATCCGCTTTGAATTAATGGTTGGTCTGTAACAGCTGTAGGCTTATCTCCGGTCAGAATGAAGGTCTCTCCGTTGCCGTATTGTACGCCGGCGCTGTTTGTGGCATAAGCCCGGACGTGGTAGGTAACATTTGTGCTCAAGGCTGTCAGGGTACTCCTGAATGTACCTGTTCCGGAGCCTTCGGTTGTTTTGTTGCCACTGACTGTTGGGTTGGTATTAAGGCCCCAGCATATACCCCTGGCAGTGACCAGGCTTCCCCCGTCGGCTGTTACATTTCCCTCTATAATTGCTGTTGTTCCGGTTGCTGAGATTACTGTAGTTGTGACTGTTGCCAGGGATATCGCCGTGGTGGTAAACATGATTTCATTTCCGTAACCGGTTCCGGCTTCATTGTTGCATAGGCCCTGACATAATAGGGTGTACCGGGAGTCAGCTGTGTCAGGTTGCTTGAGAACGACCCTGTTCCCTGGCCATCAGATGTTTTGCTGTTGGAGACAGTAGGTTTGGCAGAGGTATTCCAGCAAACACCCCTGGAGATAATATCGGCACCTCCGTCGCCCGTAACGTTGCCTCCTGAGGTGGCAGTAGTATAAGTTATTGCTGAGACATTCGCGGTTGTTACTGCCGGGGGAGTAGGCTTACTGCAGGATACCAGGTACACTGCAGAAATAATAAACACAACTGAGATCGGTGGTAATGTCATCGAAGTTTTCATTAGTCAGGCGTTTATCTTATTATATTGAGTTAAGCAGGAAAATCAACATAATGGAACTGCTATTTTTATCCGGACAGTAAGTTAAGCAAAAGGCGAGGCGAAGTCAAATTTATTTACAAGGGTTTCTTTTTACGGGTTACCTGCCAGGAGAAGTTGTATTCCTCCCGGTGAACAGTTGATCCTTCTGAATTGTCAATGATCTTTTGCCCCTCGCCCCCGAAATATGTCTTGCCATCGCCGAATTTCACAATAAGGTCTGGCTCGATTTCCGGGACCTCCCCTTTTCCGCTGATCTCAGCATCTTCAGGTATTTCAACTCCCATGTCCTTGAGATAGGTCATTATGGCCTCATTAGCTCTCTTAATGGTGTGATCCGGAATCGGGTCTTCAACCGGGCCGACCTCAAAACTGTAATCTGATGATGAGGACTGACTGTCATCTATTGTTTCGTGACCCGGTGGGGGGAGGAGGTTGCCACCAGCTCTCAGTATGTGTATCAACAGTTTCCTTCCATGTGAACTCAATGGGGAACCCATCCAGATCTATTTTCATGACCTTGCCGGTTTTAAGATCAGAAGTCATAACGATATTGTTTTGCATCAGTATCTCTTTCATTGACAGTTTATGGTCCGAAGCAGCCTTGTTTTTCAGGATGGTGGTTGTGGAGCCCTGGTCTGATGCGATAGAAGATCTGTGCTCAGTGCTTTTATATGATGCGTTGAAATGTGACAGGTTAATTTCGAGCGGGAGGTAATACTCATACCTCAGGTTCTGAGCCTCCACATCATAAGCATCGGTCATTTTAAGGGGTATGTAAAAAGATGCCTCGCGGAGTTCATTCAGGTCAGATGTTCTTTCACTGTCGCCCCAGCCGTTAGCTTCCTTAAAGGAACTGCTTTCGGTTTTTTTATAGCTGCCCTTAACAGTCAGAGTAGCATCGTATTCAAGAGGTTTTACATTTATTGTTGCCTCACTTTTGACTTTTTCAGGATATCCGGGAGGGGCAAAAGTGGCGGTTATTTTTATCTGTTTATCCTCTTTCCCGGCTTTATAGTCAATCCATGCCACCCCCATATCGTCTGTAGTTACGTTCCCTGACGGAGATATGGTCCCGTCAATAAGGCCTGTTATGCTTATCTGTACTTCCTGGTTTTCTGCCGGGTATTTGTTGCCGTCAGGATCGGTTTCATGGAGATCGATGGCGATTGTTGTCTTTTCTCCGTTATGGATTGTATTCCGCCACGGTTCGACAAGGAGTTCGAGGCCCCTTACTATAATTTCTCCCTCATGTTCAATAAGAGAATTATTACCTATTCCACATGTTTTAAATCTTGGCTTCTCGATTGAAGGCCCTAGGTCTTTAATCTACTTCTATATTCACCTATGGCTTCATATTCTGAATTTGTATAAACTGTTGAAAACAAATCACAATCTGGTCCGATGTTGCACTTTCGTCCATCTTTATATTCCAATCGGTCTATTTCTTTTGAAGAAATAAACTGGTTGACCATTAAACTTATCGTAAACATATTGTCCCCTGCAGTTTTTGATTCTGATATAAATCTCCATCTTCTGCCATTCCGGGTCGAGAAGTGATAGATATTCCTTTTCATACCTTATTTCCATTTCAGGTTCCCTTGCAGGAACAGGATGTTCAGACTCCCAATACCAGATCATTCGGTCCATTGGCCAGTTTAACGATACGAGATTTTTTACAGCTTGATAGATATTTGCTGAGTGGGTATCTTTATTTGATAAAATGTAATTCCTTGAAGGCCCACAAAAACATGATGAATTAATTTCCAGTTGACTTCTCAATTTAAATACGATTATTTGATTAGTCTGGTACAATACATGGTCTTTAAAATATGCATATGCGTATTTGTCGGTTGAACCATCTTCGTTTGCCGTCCAAAGAAATAGATCATAAAAGAAAATTAGATCCATTTCTAAGTCGGGACTAGTGTTAGGGGAGAAAATTCAAGGTCGTTATATCCTGAATTATTCAATTCTTCAAGAATTTTAATGTCTATTTCATTAATCCAGGCTTCAATTGACAGGTTTTTGTTATGGAGCTTATTTAAATAATATAGTGTGCTATCATTATAGATACCTTTGTTTAATATTCCAATTTTAAGTTTTTGGCAATTGTCTCCCTGCCCGTAAACTAGATTTGATGAAAGTATTAATAGTAGGATTGATGATGTCAGGATCCATTTATTCATAACAATTGTGTTGTCATAGTATAAACTTCGCAGTATATATGATTGGTCAGAAGCAGTCATCAGGGTCATCCCTGCCGTCGCCGGGGGATTTCAAAATATAGACCCGGAGACTATGTCCTGAACTCTCATTACCTATATTCTCAGAATAGCCATTTTCAAGGTTGTAGCTTGTATGTTCTACAGAGGTTTTTGTTTCCGTACCACTCACATCGTAGGGCCCATGCGGATTTTTGCCCCAGATACGGGTACTGGTGGTTTCCTTCCAGTATATTGAAATATTAGCCAGCATAGTCTGCTCGCCATGATCATCAACATACTGACTTATCGCGCCCTCGATTTTTTCAACCTTCCAGGCTGAGGTCACTGTCATGTGATCTTCCTTCTCGTCTCCCACCCAGTGTTTATCCCAGGTGATTGATCTTTCACCTTCGCCCCGCACCTTTTGGGTTCCCGTAGCCTGGAATTCGTTCCACGGAGTGTAACACTTTATTGTGGTATAGTTATTTAACTTTTCCTCATACGATGATCCATCTTTTCTTTTCTCCTTTGGTTGGTTGATCCAGAAACGGGTCTCAACGGCGAATACGAATGAGCATTCATCAACCAGCTTATTGAATTGCTGCGCTATGGGAGATTCATCCCTAATGTTCATCCCGAGGAGAGTGGCAGATTCAGTATATTTGGCCGCTGCCTTGATGTAGCTGCCGCATTTGTTGGCTGGAGAAGCCTTTTTGAGATACCCGTCTATTGCTTCCTGCAGGTCATCTTCCGCCGCCCGCCTCTCAGCCTGCTCCGCCTCCGGGTTCTTCGTATAGATATATTGCTCAACCCAGGTCATGTGTGCCTCTATTTTTGTCAGGGCTTTCTGCCACCGCATGCATTCCTCATCATCGGCAGTTGTGCAGATTGGTGAAGGCAGGTATTCATCAGGCGGGCCGGCAAACGGACCTCCGCAGGCGTAAAACTCATACATGTTATTCATTTTCTCAGGCAGGCTGACGGGAGTGTCAGATTCTTCACCCGCATAAGCCAGTGGCCGGGCAGGATTATAGGCCGCAAGTTTCCGGCACTGTGAAGCTATCTCAGTGGCTGTAGGTGTTCCTGTACTGAAGGTGCCGCCTGCATATATTGTGCCTGAGATCCAATTCTCTTCAAGGTGTTGCTCATGAGAACCCAGTGGCATAATAAACTGGGTGCTAACCACACGGTACAGCAACATTTCCCGGGTTACCACAACGGGAGGATTATAAACATCAATGCTTACTTTCTCCTGGAAAAGAAGTGTTTTGGGAAGGATACTGATTCCGTTGATGTGGCATTTAGTGATTACCCCTGCCTGTTTTGTGCCGTGGATCACCAGCGTCACCTCCGTATCTTCTGTGAGAGCACCTTCGGGGAAACTCAGCCCTACTGTCATTCCGGTGTTAGGGTCTTCAACCATTATGGTTCCGCCGCGTGTTCCTATAACGACACTCTCGCGGATACTCTGTGAAAAGGGGAGTGGCTGCTGTTGGGAAGAACAGAACCAGGTAGAGTACTGCTGCAGCCAGGCTCCCCTTTAGTAATTTTACTGATAGCATAGTTGTGAATTCTTAAATGCGTTCAAATTCAACATCTTCTCCATCATCTTCGGTATCGCCGTCTTTATTGCGGTCGCGCACCAGCCAGAGCCAATCCTCATCAGCTTCAAATTCACCGGTAACGGTCTCTGTAAGATATTGCATGTAAGTATTATAGGTGGCTGAGCCTTTCGGGAACCACTCAATCGCCGTGGTACATTTCTGCTGTGCATCCTCAACGCACTCCCCGACGGCGCTGAGAGTGAAGGTCATTTTGCTGCCCTTTACAGTTAAGTTGCCCTTCAGTCCAAGCAGCGATGTTATCTCGGAAGAGTTATCGCGCTTAATGATATAAATCTCCTCGAAAGAAGACTCAGCGAGGGTGAGTGTGGTGGTGGTATTATAGGTGATATCACCCACATATATCTTGTCCTTGTATTGCCATTTGCCCATCCAGAGAGGATCTTCCCTGAACCATTCGCATGAGGGCACCGAGATCAATGCAATTATGCAGAGCATCAAGGTGGTACTGAGCGTAGAATATCTGTTTTTCATGTCTTTATTCTCCTGTTTATCAGAATGCATTAATTTTTTATTCACACATTTAACTTTCCTAATTATCTGTCGATCCGGGTTTTAAAATCCAGGGATCTCGCTGAAGGTGACGTTATCAGGTATCCTGAAATATTTACCATCAACCTTGACATTGGTTTTGATGGAGGTGACTTCCTGGCGGGAGGCCATATCGCCTATTTTCATTTCCATCTTCATCATGATGCCTTTCCAGATCAGCACCTTGCCCATGTCGCCCTTAAAGACGGTGCACTCCTTTCCCTGGCACATCTCCGTTCCGCTTTCCGTCATACCCATCTGTTCGTACATGCCTGCCATATACGTCATTATGTCTTTCCCGGATGCTTCCATCAGCATTTTTGTGGCCGGATTTTTTGTTTTCATTCCCTGGCCGGGATTGGAAGGATCCCACATGTACTGGTCCTTGCCGATGGACACGACCCAACCTTTTCTCTCCTCGCCATCTGAAACAACTTCAGTGTAGACCGCGCTTTTCATGCCGTAATCATCAAAGTAATGCGTTGATTTTCCGGTTTTATCGCCTGAGAAGGTGTATTCAATGATCCCTGATTTTACGCCGAGGGGCTTACCCTTACTGCCGGTATCAGGTTCAGTGAGATCAGACTCTGAAGTCTGTTCTGTTGCAGCTTCTGTGCCTGTCAGAGCATCTGCAGCAGCCGGCTTTTTCTTCTGACCGCATCCTGATAAGAAAAGAATCAGCAGAGCAGATGAAAAAACGAAAATTAAGTTTTCTGGTTTCATAGTAATGATTTATAGTGGTTTTACATTTTTACGAACTCCACCCGGCGGTTTGCAGCTTTGCCTTCTGAGGTGTTATTAGGACCTACAGGCTTACTCTCGCCCCAGCCGACACTTGTCAGGCGCGATCCGTCGATGCCCATCTTGACCAGCTGATCAACCACGGCTTTTGCACGGCGCTCGGAAAGATCCTGGTTAAAACTGTCATCGCCGTCACTGTCAGTATGACCCTCTACACTAAGCATAATCTCTGGGTGCTCCTTGAGAAGGCCATAGATTGAATTAATGACCCCCATTGATTCGGGTTTGATAGTGGCCTTATTAACATCGAAGCGGATACCGTTGGCAACAATCTTCCCATCCTGCATCAGTTTGTCATACAGCTTCACAGCTCCCTCAGCAATCCTGACGTTTTTGACAAGGCGGTTCACCCCCTGCGAACCAACGGTATTCATGGCGTCACAACAGATGGTCAGCCCCTCAGGATTGATGCCGAGATTGGGAATATTAACCACTCGTGCGTCATCGAGATAAACCTTCAGTGCCCTGGTATTAAATGATATGGCCACGTGGCGCCAGTATCCAGTGGTGATTTCACCTTTTTCCTCAAAGCCGGGGTAGAAGCCTTCGCCAACCCTGTTGATGCCAGCATGGTTGGCGTTGATGATCAGGGGATTTATTTCTATTGTACTCTCACTCTGGTTCTTGTGGTCATAAAAGCTGACCAGGTACTGGCAGTATTCGTCAGGCTCAAACCAGCAGTCGAACTCGACAGTAAAAAGGTCAGGCAGGTTATCTTTTGCGGGCTCCTTGAAAAATGGAACAATGCATGAACTGGCCTCCTTGAAGTACATCACATTCTGATCGTCGAAAGATGCGTTTTCAACATTGCCTCCGCCGGCAAGATCCCAGCGCGAAGGAAATTCCCCGTTCTCTTCTCCCTCCTGGTTGTCTTCAAAGAGGATCTTTTCCCCAGGGACAAAATCATATTTGTTCCATGTGAGTTTCTGCTGTGAGCTCTGTTTTGCACTGGTTTCCGGCTTCGTCTTTTCCGGTTATTTTCCTTTCTCTCCGGGGTCAGCAGAACCGGACTCATCACCTGCGTCACCCTTTGCCTTTTTATCTTTCTTCTTGAAAAGGTTCCCGATGCCCTCCTCAATCTTGTCGAAGCCGGCATTTATGGCTTCGTCTGTTTTCTGGTTGGCGCGGTTATCGGTTTCTTCCATGACTTTGCCCTTGACATCTACTTTCACCTCCTGGGATCTGACCTCAGGAGAAAAAAGGACCAGAAGGGCTATCACTACTGCAAGAATAACTGAGTACTTCATGGCATTATGGTTTTTAAACCAATTTACACCACGGATATACCCCAAATCAATAGCAAATGAGCAAAGAGGGGTTTTGGATTAGTATTGGAGGGTTTGGCGCAGGGCAAAGGGCCCTGAGCTTGATTCTATTCGTAAAGATGGTCAGTTATGGCCTGCAGGACCTTCTGCTTGAGGTTGGGGGAGACGGGAATGGTGGAGCCGTCTTTCAGCTGCAGATAGCCACCGTCATGTTTGAAAAACTTATCAATATGGTTCAGGTTTACGATATGCGACTGATGCACGCGGATCAGTCCTGAACCAGAAAGCATCGCCTCGTATTCCTTTAAGGTGCGCGAGACCATGATGCGTTTGCCGCCCGCCAGATGGAAGTGGGTGTAGTTGCTTTCGGCCTCAGCCCTTATTATATCACTGACGGAGACAAGTTGCAACGCATCGGCAGTGCGCAGGATGATGCGCTTAAGGACTTTCTTTCCCTGCAGATTTTCACTGAGCGCCAGCAGCTTCATCTGCTCTTCTTCGTGGTTTATTGCTTTCCGTGCTTTTTCAATTGCCGAGACTAACTCATCCTGATCTATCGGCTTGAGTATATAATCAAGCGCACTGACCTTGATGGCATCAAGGGCATACTCCTGATGCCCGGTGATGAAGATGGTCCTGAAGTGTACGGGAGATAGTTTCTTCAGCATGTCGAACCCCAGTCCGTCAGGAAGCTCGACATCGAGAAAAAGAATGTCAGGCTGGTGCTCCATGACTGCGGCATAACCTTCCGCTACACTGCCTGCCTGTGCGCTGACGATCATGTCAGGGAAGTTTTGTTTCAGAAGGGTTGAAATGGTACTCCTGACAGCAGGCTCATCATCTACAATAATCGCTTTCATAACAGACCAGTTAACCGGGTCTTAAATTATGCATAAATCTTCTTATACGGAATCATCATCACCACCTTTGTCCCAACTGCAGCACCATCTTCATAAAGGTCGATGATCTCGTAGCTTATCTGCTTCTCTTTGAGAATCTTTCTGAAATGTTCAAGTCTTTTCTCAGTAAGTTTTGTAGAGATCGACTGCTTCTTCATACGCGGGGTCTCTTCAGCGGCCTTTATCCTGCCCACACCGTTGTCCGTTACTTCAAGCATCATCAGCCCGTCACGTATGGCATAGGAGAACAGTGACGCGTCCCCCCTCCTTAGCCGGGAGCAGGCCATGTTCAATGGAATTCTCAACGCAGGGTTGAGCCAGCATCGGTGGAACGGAGAGATTTTCAATGTCAATCGTCTGATCGATGTCTGATCTTATATTCAAATCCTTTCTCAAATCTGAATTGCTGAACATCCATGTATAGTCTCAGGGTTTCGATCTCCTTATCGAGTGCAATGTACTCTTCCCCCGAGTTCTCAAGGATATTTCGCATCAGCCTGGCTATTTTTGTCAGGAAGGCATTGGCTTTTTGCGGCTTGTCAGCCATTATCAGCTCTTGGACCGCGCACAAAGAATTGAAGATGAAGTGCGGATTCATCTGGGTCCTCAGCAACCGTTGCTCGTAGATCAATACGGGCATATTGAGACTTAAGTCTGTTTTGACGGATATAGAGCAGCGAAATCAGAGTCAGCAGAACAAGCAAAATAAACAAGCCTTTCAGATATAATCGCTGCTCCCTGATCTTATTCTCCTGGATTATCCTCTGCTGTTCCCGTTCATATTCCGCTGCCTTTTCCTTCTTATCAAAATCATACTGTATTTCCATGCGTGTGACCTGCTTGAGGAATGCATCGTTACTGATGCTGTCCTTAAGACGCTTGTGTTGTTTGAGATATTTGTATGCCAGGTCCTGACGCCCTGATTTTGCATATATATTACTAAGCAACAGAGAGGCATCGCAGACCACAAGTGGCAGGTTCATCTCCTTACCGATATTATAGGCCATAAGGCCATTCACTGCCGCTTGCTGATTTCTGTCCTGAAACTCGAAGTATATTACCCAGGGTTATGTAATAAACAGGCGGTACAGGCTGGTCGGTACCTGATCTGATATCGATAGCCCGGTTGATGTACCAGTGGGCAGAATCTAACTGTCTGATGTGAAGAAAAGTTGAGGCGAGGTTAGAGGAGATATCCGCCTCTCCGGCCGGGAAGTCCATATCCCTGTTCAGCGCCAGGGCTCTTCGCTGGTAGACAAGAGCACTGTCGAACAGGCCCCTGGCATTGTAAACCAGTGCTATGTTGTTGCATACTTTGCTAACCTCGAATAGGTCTTTTCTCCTCTCAGAAAGATTAAGGTGCTTTGTATAGTACTCCAGCGCCCTGTCATAATCTTTCTGAAAATAATATGACAGGCCAATGCTTCCAAAAGCCAGGGACATTCCGCTTGAGTCGCCTTTCAGTTCCCAGAGACGGAGGGCCTCGAAATAAGTTTCGATGGCCTGACTGAAGAGGGCCATATCCTTGTAGACATTTCCAAGGTTGTTGGTAGCATCAGCCAGTAAGAGTGTATCTTTTACGTTATTGGCTGTTGCAATGGCTTTCTCAAGATATGTCTTTGCCTTTTGCAGATCCTGTTTTTGCCGGGCAACATAGGAGAGGACGTTAAGGATGTTAATCATGCCACGGTGGTCTGCTGCCTCTTCAAAGTACTGCAGAGCGAGAGCGCCGTACTTTTCCGTGTTGAGATAGTCGCCCTTGATACTGTAAACAAAGGAAAGTCCGTAACATGCCCGTGCCTTACCGGCAATATCACCGGTCTCCTCAAAGGTTAAAAGAGCCAGTTCATTATAGTATCGGGCGCTGTCGCCCGGGTTATATTTGGCCAGGTAGGCCATCCCCAGGGCCAGTGAGGCATCTGCCACACCTTTTATATATCCGCTTTGACGTGATGCGCTGAGCGCCTGATGGGCCATGATAATTGACAGGTCCGGCGTGCGCCTTGCTCCGATGTATGCATCTCTTGACTGTTTGTTGATAACTGCGGTGTCAGGGTTTTCCTGGTAAGACTGTGCCTCTCCCGCAGAAGGAAGGAGCAACAGGGCAAGGGTCAGAAAAGAAGCAGCAACAGCAGTCATTAGTGCAGTACCTGTGGAATATCAAAAACTAAGTTCGGAAAAAAAGAGGCACCGGGCAAATAAAAGATTCAGAATGAGATATTCTCTGACCTGAGGTTCAGTGCGTCTATCTGCAGGAGTCTTCCGGAGAGGAGCTCTCCCGCGCCGGTGATTATCTTGATGACCTCGCATGCCTGAAATGACCCGATTATTCCGGGCAGGGCGCCTATCACCCCCTTTTCCGAAGGTTTGGCATCGGCTGCTTTGCGCGTCTCCTCCGGGTAGAGGTCCCTGTATGAAGGACCTCCCCTGTAATTGAACACCGACACCTGTCCCATAAACTGCCCTACGGCGCCGTAGACCATCGGGATTCCTGCCTTTCGGGTTGCATCGCTGAGCAGATATCTTGATGCTAAGTTGTCGGTGCAGTCAACCGCAATGTCATACCCTCTCAGCAATTCTGCTGCATTCTCCTGGCTGAATCTCACAGGGTAAGACTGTATTGTCACATGCGGGTTAAGCAGGGAGATCCTTTCGGCTGCCGTTTCGGCCTTTGGCCTTGTGATATCCTCTGTGTGATAGAGAATCTGCCTCTGCAGATTGCTGAGGTGAACCTCATCGGAGTCAGCAATGCCAATGGTACCGACGCCGGCGGCAGCAAGATACATCAGCACAGGTGAACCCAGTCCGCCGGCACCGATGACCAGCACTTTCGCATTGCGAATCATCTCCTGTCCCCGTTCCCCAATCTCCGGGATAATAATCTGCCTGTTGTAGCGGACGATTTCTTCTTTAGTCAAGCCAGTCATATCTGCTTCAGTAAAGTGTTATCTCAATCATAATATGTCAGCTTTGTGGCCAGTTGCTTCCTGATCAGTTCAAACAGCTGGCGCGTGTTGCGTTTCTCTGATAGTACCGGCAGGTCTTCAAAGTCGAAGAATCCCGCTTCGGTGGTCTCATTGCTGTCAGTAAGCTCACCACCTGTAAGTTCACATAACAGCACTATCTCTATAATAGTGATACTCCAGGGTGGAAAGTTATGCCTGTCAGTGTCGATCACTGCCAGCACCCGGGTTACCCTGACCTCCAGGCCGGTCTCCTCACGGACCTCCTTCACAGCTACTTCTGCCGGAGAGCAGTTGATATCGGCGAAGCCTCCCGGCATGGAGAAACCGCCATCGCTTCGTTCCCTGGCGAGAAGAACCTTATTATCTCCTTTGATAACCACGGACCTGATGTCTATCTTGGGTGTCTGAAACCCGGTCTCATTTGTACAGGTCCCTAATCTTATTTATTGGCTTGTCTGCGGCGGTGGCAGCAAGCTGCACACTCAGGTCCCTTAGCTCCTCATAGCGCTGCCTGTCAAATTCGTCCTCTGCATAATGCAGTCCTGCCTGTGCCAGAGCCTGTATCCTGCGGGCTATCCTGAGTATCTCGTTTTCCGGTTTCACTCTCGTGTTATACAGTTGCTAACTTATGAAAAAATTACCGAACTCCGGCGCAGGGTATCAACTCCGGTCTTAATAATCAGAATTTTGGACGCGAAGTGGTATGATTTTTGATAAAATAATTGGTAACCTAATCTTCAATCTGGATGAAAAGAGAAAGATTATTCACTGCCGTTATAGCGATTGCAGCCCTTTCCGGAATTATGGCTTCGTGTGAAAGAACCAAAAATGATCCTCCTCCGGGAGACCCGGTTCCGATAGAACTCACTCTGAAACAGAAGGATGTTGTTGACTCGGCTAACAAATTCGCCTTTGATCTCTTTTTACCCATAGTTGCGGAGAAGAAGGGGGCGGAGAACATCATGATCTCGCCATTCAGCATTACAAGCGCCCTGTCAATGGTGCTCAACGGTGCTGCAGGCGAGACTTATGATGCGGTCAGGCATACACTGAGATATGACGATAAGACTCTTCAGGAGATCAATGAGACCTATCTTAAGCTGATGAAGGAGATGATCCCTGTTGACCCGAGGGTTACCATGGAGATTGCCAACTCGGTATGGGTTGAGAAAAGGCTGGTTGTAAAACAGCCTTACATTGATGCGCTGAAGACCTGGTATCTGGCTGAAGCCAGGAACATTGACGTTACTGATCCAGGCGCTGTTGATATGGTCAATAACTGGATTGAGGATAAGACGCATGACAAGATACAGGACATGCTTGATCATCTTAGTCCAGATCTTGCAATGCTGCTGATTAATGCCATCTACTTCAACGGCAAGTGGAGATACCAGTTTGATGCAAAAGATACTCAGAACAAGCCATTTTATATCACTCCGGGCGAGTCAGTGCAGATCCCGATGATGTACCAGGAAGAAGACTTTGCGGTCACGACAACGGGGGATGCCACCCTGATTGAGTTGCCGTATGGGCAGGGAAACTATTCCATGGTGGTTATGCTTCCTGATGAGGATGTTTCACTGGTGGCAGCTGCTTCCACGTTGAATCCGGAGAACTGGGCAGAGTGGATGCAGAGTCTGTCATATGGAGCTACCGAGGTTCATCTGAGCCTGCCTAAGTTTGAATATGAGTACAAAAGGGAGCTGAAGGATGACCTCACTGCTCTCGGGATGGGCGTGGCTTTTGGGATGGGAGCTGACTTCAGCAATATATCCGACCAGGGCCTATTGATATCCAGGGTATTACATCAAACCTTCATTAAAACTGATGAGGAAGGCACTGAGGCTGCCGCTGCTACTGTTGTTGAGTTCTGAGTTAACCTCTATGCCCTCAGTTACGGTAGTCAATATCAACCGTCCGTTCCTTTACTTCATACGCGAGACCACGACGGGCACGATAGTATTTATGGGGCAGGTGGTAGATCCGAGGTAAAAGGAGAATTTGCGGATTCCCGTTAATTACTGCTTCGGTATTCTGTCAGCAGCGACTGGAAGGCACTTCCTTGCTAAAGGAGAATTTGCGAATTCCTTTTATTTACTGCTTCGGTATTCTTGCAGCAAATGACTTGGAAGACCTCTTTCACGGAAAATATACCTGTAGACCTGAATGCGTTGGCACCGGCAAAAGCATAACCGCTTTCGAAATTTCCCTTTAATGCGTTCATCAGTGCAACGATAATGCAATAGGGACTACTGGATATATCACATGTCTTAATGCATTTGAAAGGGCAATTCTTTGGTTGTTTCTTTCCGGCCTTCACTTTTTCAATAAAACTGCTTAGGATTGCCCGGCCGGGCATTCCTACCGGGCTTTTGATGATCTCAATGTCTGCTTCCTTCGCATTAATATAGGTCTGCTTAAAGGCAGCGGATGCATCACATTCATTGGTTGTGACGAACCTTGTTCCCATCTGAACGCCTGATGCCCCCAGCTCCATGATATCATGGATGTCCTGCCCGGTATAGATTCCGCCGGCGGCAATGAGAGGGATCTTCTGGTCGTATTTGTCTTCAAATGTCTTTAACTCAGCCACGATATCCGGTACCAGCACCTCAAGTGTGAAGTTGGTGTCGGCGATCTGTTCTTCTTTAAAGCCGAGATGACCACCGGCCTTCGGGCCTTCGACAATAACTGCATCAGGAAGGTAGTCGTAGTTTGACTTCCACTTCTCGCAGATTATTTTAGCAGCCCTGGCAGATGAGACGATGGGGACGAGCTTTGTAGTGCTCTCCTTTTTCAGGAACGAGGGCATATCGAGAGGCAAGTCCTGCCCCGGCTATAAGGATATCAATTTTTTCTTCAATGGCTGTTTTGACCATGTCTGTAAAATTTGTCATGGCCACCATCACATTGACACCAATAATGCCTTTGGTCTTTTCCCTTGCCCGGCGGATTTCCTCCTTCAGTCCTTCGATACTTGCTTCCAGAAAATTTCCTGAAAGATCTTTGTACAGCAGCCCGAGGCCCGCACTTGATATTACTCCAACACCACCTTCATTGGCAACAGCAGCTGCCAGTCCCGACAGTGAAATTCCTACACCCATCCCTCCCTGTATGACCGGAACAGCGGATCTCCAGGCTTCCCGATTTTCAACGAATTCACCGATATAATATATATTGATTGGGCGGTAAATGTATGGTTTAAATGATACAATGAGCCGTTAAACCAATAATTATCATGAGACAATGATAAAGATATAACTTAATTTAACAATGCGAGCGGATAACAGGCTGAAATACTGATTATTGGCTCGCCGGTTCCCCCGATTTATCACAGTCCCCGGATTTATCATAGTCCCCCGGTCCCTCTGATCCCAGGCCCCCGGATCCCCTGACTCCCCCTCTTTCCATGCTTGTTAATTGAATTTCCTCACGGAAAAATAGTCTGCCAGTTCGGCCAGCGCGCGGCCATCGTTACGCAGGTCGCGGATTATCAATCCTTTCTCAATAATGGCTATCCGGGTGCAGATCTCTGTCAAGTGGTTAAGATCGTGACTGGAGATAACAATCAGTGCTCCGCTCTTTCTGTTGTAGTCGCTAAGCATCTGCTTAAGAATAATCTGCGATGTAGGATCAAGACTATTGAACGGCTCGTCAAGGATCAGCACTTTTGGCCCGGTGATCAGGGCCGAGGCGATGCCCATCTTCTGCTTGTTCCCCTTGGAAAAATCTCTGATGAACTTCCTCTTCTGACCCAGAATCTCACCATTGAAGAAATTGCTGAATTCTGAAAGTTTTGAGGCAATCAGCTCTCTGGTAGAACCGTACTCTTCTGCAATAAAATCAAAATACTCCTCCGGGGTCAAAAAATCGATGAGGAACCCCTCGTCGAGATATGAGGATGTATAATCTTTCCATTTCTCGGATTTGGAGATAACATGTTCTCCGGATCTCAACTCACCTTTGTCAGCCTTTATAAGGTCAAGCATGAGGCGCAGGAGGGTGGTCTTGCCGGCGCCATTATTTCCGACCAGCCCGAAGATCTCTCCGTCGTTAACCGTTAGCTCGTTGATGTTCAGAACGATTTTCTGTTTATAGCTTTTTGTCAGGTTTACTGCCTTGATCATGGGTTTCGGGTTGTCAGTTTGATAGTTTTCGGAATCCTTCCATCAATTTGTACTTGCGTGCGCTAAAGAGGACGGCAATCACGTTCCTGAGCCACCAGGGGTGTGACAGGAGGAAGGCAAGGCCGATGCCGGCAATAACTATTTTGCCGGCGGTATCACCTGCCAGGAATTCGAGCAGCTTGTAAAGCCCGAGAGGTATAACCACAAAGAGCAATCCCATTATAAACTGGCTTCCCTTGACGCCCTGGTAGTTCATGAATGTGCTTTCATTAAGGCCAATGCGTCCGTCATTCAGCAAGGCAAGCATCATCACCAGGAAAGGGTTAGCCCCGAGATTGAAAAGCAGCAAGGATGAAATAAGCAACATATCCAGTTTTCCTGTTATTGCAATTACGACTGCAATGGGGATGAAGGTTAATACCGTAAATATTGCCTGGAGATAAAGTTTTGCCTTCAGGTAGCTCACGAAGTCGTTCTTTCGTGCCATTATGCCGTCAAAATACGTAACTTTCCCAGCTGAATATCAGCTGCCCGTATGACACGGACCCTAATCCGATGAGCATTATTGTTACAACTAACATAAAGAGGGGACTGCTTAATCCGTCTTCACGATAAAACATAAAACAGAAATAGACAAGGAAGAATGGCACGAGGAGCATCGTGTTGCGCGGGCGCTTATTACGGAGAAGCATTGCCAACTCAAGCGACATGTAGCGGCCGGTGTCACCAAAACCTCTGAAAATGCCGTATAAAGAGGAACCCTTCGGCCTGTTTTCTCTTTTAGAGCCACCCCTGTCAATTTGGAAGTTTCTGTGCAGGGTCCTCCGGGTAAGCCAGATCACAGCCGTAACCATGACCACAATTACTCCAAAAACCAAAGGTCTCCCGTTAACCAGTGCCTGACCCAGGGCGGAGGAAGCGCCTGCAATCGGAATACCGAGTTTGAGGAACAATCCCAGTGTTCCGGCAATGCCCACCGGGATAAGGTAGTACAGGTAGCTGGCCTCTTGCCATGAACCCGACTAGCAGTGAACAGAAGTTATTTAGAGCCAGAAGCATCATGCACCCCGCTAAATAGAGCAGCCCTGCGGCAAGTCCATCGAGAGGAATCAGAACCCTGAGTACAAACGGTATGATCAGAAACAGAGGCAGGATGTTGAATATGTTAACCGCACTGCGGAGGAATAGATTATTTATCAGTTTATTCCTGCGTATGCGGAACCGCAGGTAAGGTATTATTCCCATTGACGGGATGGGCTGAAGGAAGCATCTTATCAGAAGGTCGGCAGCGAGGTACCATATCAGGTATGCGTTGAAACTGACTACTGCATCCCCTTGACTTTTGGCCAGTCTGGCACTTAGATCAAGGCCAGCCATCAGAAAAGCCAGAAGGAAATATAAACCAATGAAAACAAAAACTATCCGGGTGAAAATATTCCTTCTCCACCGTTCATTTCGAACAAACGACTTCCATATATGTGAGTAAAGGTACATTACTCAGACTTCACATAACTTCCTTTTCGGAAACCAATTTACTGACTTCCTTGATAAGAAGCAATATATGACATGCTTTTCCTTGATTGGTCAATGGATAAATATTGTCACTTTGCCCAAAATGAAGTTACTTTGCGCCAATGAACCTGACATATATTGATATTCTGGTCAGTGCAGTGCTAGCCACAATCATGTTTGGGGTGGGACTCTCCATCAACTTTAATGATCTCAGGCAGATATACCGGTCACCAAAGGCATTTGTCCTCGGGTTGATATCGCAGATGGTCTTTCTGCCCTTAATTGTATTCGCCATAATCGGATTTACCGATCTGCCTCCGGTGATCAAGGTTGGGTTCATAATACTTTCAGCGTGTCCGGGGGGAACCACCTCCGGATTTGTAACTGTTCTCTTCCGGGAAATGTTGCCCTCTCTGTCTCTCTGATAACTGTCAACAGCCTTATCACACTCGTCACCATACCTGTTCTTGTCAATCTTGCGCTTACTGTTTTCACGGGCAGACACTCGCCGTTCGAACTGCCTCTGGTCCAGACTTTCCTTCAGATCTTTTTTGTCACTCTGCTGCCTGCCTTCAGCGGGGTGCTGCTGAGGTACTACCGTGAGAAGATTGCAGATCGGATCAAGAAGCCGGTGAGGACCGTGATGATCGTTCTCTTCGCCGGGGTATATACACTGATAGCTTTTGCGGACGAGTCAAAGGGCGGGTCCGGAATTACCGCTGCCGATTTGTGGAGCATCCTGCCGTACGCTGTAATAATAAATCTGGCCGGGTTTACCGCAGGGATGGCCTCGGGTATCTTTGGCAAGACCGGATTAAGAACTTCATGGACCATCGGGGTGGAGGTCGCTCTTCAGAACACTACGCTTGCCCTCCTGGTAGCCGGAACGCTGATTCAGAGCAATGATATGGTCAAGCCGGCACTGGTTTACGCTCTCTTCTCTTTCTGGACAGCCCTGCTATATGGGATTGTTGTCAAGTGGTACAACAAGTCAAAGTTATTTGGCGAGTTCAATTAGATTAGACATAATATACTGTGATACAGCAAATTTTTCCTGAGTATTTAATTCGACGTCTTTAATTCGCCGTATCTGCCAGATGTGGTGATGCAGTCGGATTTAATCCTTGACAGAAGTTTTTAGGCACAGGTTCAGTTCAGTTAACGACATCAATATCAAATATTTCATGCCTGTCAAACTGGAGCCAGTACTTTATTGAGTTTTGTCTGACCAGTTCCCAGTAGATGTCGCTGTCAAGTCCGTAGATAAAGTTTATCTCCCTCAGTTCCGAAGAGACCTTTTCGGCAAGCTCCTTCTTGAGGGTGATGCGCACCGTTCGTCCTTTGTGGGAAAAATCAGCCGCCGCAAAAAACGGTTTTTCGGTGCTGACCGTCAGCAATCCGTGCCCGGGGGTTGCTCCGGTGCTTACCTGGATGCCGTCATTCATACAGCTCAGTGGAGGCACTGATCCAGCGTGGGTTGTTACCATCATCTCATCAACACCGGTGCAAAAATACTCCCGTGCTCTTATCCCCATCTTAACACCTATTATTGCATATACTCCGAGATGCCGGTGCAGTTCGTTACCTATCACTCCCGAGGTCCACTCGTCTTCGCCGTACCTGTTGCGTATCTCCGTTACAAATGGCTGCAAATCAGGCATATAGAATGAAGTGTCGGAGGGCATCTTCTTGATTACCTGCATCCGCTCCACTGTCTCTCCCCTTAGCATTTTCAGGGCAGACTGTCTGAGTTCGGCGATGTTGACCGGAGTGCGGTATAATGTCCGGCCATCTGTTCCTGCGACGGTGAAGAGTTCCGGGAAATGGAGCAGCAGGGGGGCCATCTCGTCAAATGCCGTATATACAAACGAATGAGAAGGCATTGTGCCGATCAGATCCTTTACCATGGAGGCATAGGGAGTATGGATGTCAGATATCTGCTGAAGAAGGTATTCATCATAAAAGCCTTCGCCCCCTCCGCCTGCGACGATTACCTGAAGCGGTCCGGCAAGCACTTTCTCAGCGGCCGCTGGCGCAGACTTATAATTAAATCCATCTTTTCCCGGCAGGCCACTGTTGGTCCAGAGCACCTGTTTGACCCTTCCGGTGAACAGCGGCTGCTGTTCCATTGCATTTGCAACTGTCTGCAGAGACCCCAAGGCAATGAATGTTACGGGCGTTGTCTCGCCTGCCAGCGTCTCCCCGATAAGTTTAAGGGCGCCGTCAGTATCAGCGACGGGCAGCCCCTCGTGCCAAAGCAGGTCTGCCATACTCCTGATTTTTTCGTAGGCAACAGGAGCCTTGTGATAGCCGTCCGAAACGGTAATGGCGAGTATTCTCACATCAGGCGATGCCATAAGGAAGCATATCGCTTTTAGGTCATCAATGCCGCCGTCGCTGTCAATGATCACATAGTGCCTGGGCTTCCAGGGGTGCGCACTGACAGGCATGATGAACAGCAGAAGAAGTAATGCAATTATTGTCCGTCTCATTTTTGCCGTTTTCCCAAATGTAATAATTTAACTCCTATTGCCGGCTGATATCGTTATTACCTGCCGTGCAACAACCTCCGGAGTATGATCGGAATTTCTTTTTTTACTATCTTGACAACCCTAATTCTGTCTTTGTGAGGAAGAGGATCTGGTTGTGGTTTATATCCGGCATTATAGCCGGAGCGATTATATTTTTGGGGTTTGGCAAGGCGGTTGAGGCCACCTCCACCAATGACTTCTGTGCCTCATGTCATGTACACCCGCAAGCTACCTCCAGCTGGAAACAGGGGGTACATTATGCCACACAGTCGGGCTACCGTGTTTCATGCACTGAATGCCACCTGCCACCGAAAGGGGAGGGTTACCTCGTTGAAAAGGCGAAGACGGGGATGCGTGATCTTTGGAGTTACTGGACCAAAGACTCGACGGAGTTAGACTGGGAGGCAGCCTCGACGCTTGAAAGAGCCTCAAAGCATGTATATAATTCAACCTGTGTCAAGTGTCATGAGAATCTCTTCCCTGCCAAACTGACGCGTGAAGGGTCAGAGGCGCATCTCTATTACAAGCAGATGACCGATAAGGGAGAGGATCTGCACTGCATCAGCTGTCACCTCAACGCCGGCCACTATATCAAGGACTATGTCCACGGCAGCAATAAGGGTTTTGCAAGTGGGGTCAGTGCGCCTGACACCATCTACAAGACCCCCGCCGTTGTCTCCTCCTTCGAGGATTTTACCGAGCAGATCCCAGGTTCAGGTGTATCGTTCCGGATGATTGCAGTGCCGGGAGGATCATATACCATGGGGAGTCCTGAAGATGAGCCGTTAAGGGAGGCAGACGAAGCTTCAAGGGAGGTAAGGATAGAACCGTTCTTCATTGCGGAGGTGGAGGTGACTTGGGACGAGTATATGGCGTTTTACAGGCAGACGGCTTCGGAGGGCAGATCGACAGACACGGAGGGTTCACGGCTTAAGATAGACGATGTGGATGCAGTTACGGGAGCCACACCTCCATACGGCAAGCCTGATCAGAACTGGGGTATGGGCCGGAGACCGGCAATATCAATGAGCTGGTACGCTGCCGAAACATATTGCCGGTGGCTTGCACAGGTGACAGGAAAAAATTACCGCCTCCCAACAGAAGCGGAGTGGGAGTATGCATGCAGGGCCGGGACGCAGACGCCCTATTTCTTTGAGGGTGATCCGTCAAAATATGACAGGAAAGGAATTTTCGGGGGTAAGCCTGACACCTCGGTTATTAACACCTATGTGATATACCGGGGTAACAGTCCGTCAAAGACGCAGGAACCCTCAGCCGTGAAGACCAATCCGTGGGGACTGAAGAATATGAGCGGAAACGTGGCCGAGTTCTGTTCCGACATGTATGAAGGCACTGATGAGCATGTCATCAGGGGAGGGTCATACCGTGATGGAGCAGCAGGCGTCAGGAGCGCTGCACGTGACTACACGCGCACAGCCGAATGGCTGAAGACTGACCCTCAGATGCCAAAGAGCATCTGGTGGTATTCGGATTGTTTCTATGTGGGGTTTCGGGTGGTGATGGAGTTTGAGCAGTCGGCAGTCGGCAGTCTTCAGTCCTCAGTCCTCAGTCGGGAGTCATCTCAGGGAGTAGGCATTAGTGAGAGTCTTCAGTCGGCAGTCTTTAGTCCTCAGTCGGGAGTCATCTCAGGGAGTAGGCATTAGTGAGAGTCTTCAGTCGGCAGTCTTTAGTCCTCAGTCGGCAGTCATCTCAGGGAGTAGGCATTAGTAAAAATACGCCATAAGCGTTAACGTATTATAGAACAGAATGATATAATAATAATTACTACCCTGACGGGGTTAAAGTATTGTCCTGCCAACATTAATTATAACTTTGGAATATAGAACATAAACTATCATGAAAAAAACATCCATCTCAAGAAGAAACTTTCTGGGCACAGCAGCAGCTGCTGGTGCAGCAGGCATTGTTGTGCCGGCACTGATAACCTCCTGCTCACCAAAGCAGAGGAAGAATGTCCTCCTTCCTGTCATGCTTGACGCGGCACCTGACGGACCGCTGCTTAAGGCCGGACTGATTGGCTGCGGAGGCAGGGGAACGGGCGCTGCCCTGAACTTTTTGCATTGCGGACCCAATCTGACCATCTCAGCACTGGGGGACGTGTTTACCGACAGGGTGACCTCATGTCGCGAACGTCTGGCCAAGGATGGTGTTGAGATAGCAGATGAGAACTGTTTCACTGGTTTTGACGCCTACCAGAAGGTTATTGATTCCGGCGTCGATGTGATCCTGCTGGCCACACCTCCTTACTTCCGTCCTCTCCATTTCGAAGCCGCCGTGGCGGCAGGCAAACATGTATTCATGGAGAAGCCTGTTGCCGTTGACCCCGCCGGCGTCAGGCAGATAATGGCGACGGGCGAGAAGGCAAAGGGCATGGAACTGTGTGTTGTAACCGGAACCCAGAGGCATCACCAGCATGATTATGTTGCCACCTGGGGCAAAGTGCAGGAGGGCATGATAGGTGACATCGTGGCCGCAAACTGCTATTGGAACCAGAACCAGCTGTGGTACCGTGATCCCAATCCTGCGTGGTCGGAGATGGAGTATATGATCCGCGACTGGGTTAACTGGTGCTGGCTCTCAGGTGATCACATCGTTGAGCAGCATGTGCATAATATTGATGTCATCAGCTGGTTTACCGGCAAGAAACCGGTATCGGCGGTATCATTCGGCGCCCGTCACCGTCGCGTCACGGGGGACCAGTACGACTTCTTCAGCACCGACTTCATATTTGACGAAGGCATGCATGTTCACAGCATGTGCCGCCAGATAAACGGAACCGAGGGGAATGTCTCCGAATGGATACAGGGTACAATGGGCAACTCCAATTGCCAGAACACCATATGGGACCCTGCCGGTACCGAGCTATGGAAATATGACGGGTACAAGCTTGATGAAGCGGGCAAGATGACCGATCAGCTTATACGAAGTCCTTATGATCAGGAGCACATCGATTTCGTCACCGCCATTCGTAACGCGAAGCCTCTGAATGAAGCTGAATTTGTCGCCGTATCAACCATGGCGGGTATCATGGGACGCGTCTCAGCCTATACGGGAAAGAAGGTGACCTGGGATGAGATGATGAACTCAGAGCTGAAACTTGGGCCGAAGGTATTTGATATGGGGCCGGTTGATGTTTCAAAGAGTGTGCCTGTACCGGGTGAGTAAATAATATAGGACCCGGCAGATGTCAACTCAATGGACACCCCTGCCGGACAGACAGATACGATAATAATCATATGAACACAAAATCACGACGCAGTTTCCTCAGGGGGGCTGCAGCAACCGGCGCGGCACTTATTGCCGCACCGTCACTCCTCTCGGGAAGGAGCAGGTCAACGCTGCTTCCTGACGCTGATAAACCCTTCAGGCTGGCTTATGCCCCGTCGATAGGAATGTTCCGTGAGCTTTGCGGCAGCGACGATCCGGTTGACAACATTCAGTTCATAGCCGATAAGGGCTTCAGGGCGGTCTTTGACAACGGACTTCCCGGACGTCCGCCGGCTGAACAGGAGCGCATTGCCTCCGCCATACAGCGTATGGGTCTGATGATGGGACCATGGGTATTGTATGCCGATTTTGGGAAAACCTCATTTGTGTTGCCGCACAAGGAGGTACGCGACTTCCTTACAACGAAGATGGAAGAGGGGATCGATGTGGCGAGGCGAACAGGATTCAAAATGGCGCTGGTTGTTCCGGGGAGATATGATGAAAGGCTTCATTCGGATATCCAGAGGGCAAACGTCATTGACAACCTCAGGTATTGCGCCGAGCTGACGGAGCCGGAGGGCGTGACGCTGGTGATTGAGCCGCTCAATACCCTGCGTGATCACCCGGGTCTCTGGCTGACTCAGATGCCTCAGGCCTACCAGGTGTGCAAAGCGGTTAACAGTCGTGCCGTGAAGATCGTCAACGACATATACCATCAGCAGATCACCGAAGGAAACCTGATTCCGAACATCGAAGCATGCTGGGATCAGATAGCCGCATTCCATGTAGGTGACAATCCGGGTCGCAATGAACCGACAACGGGAGAGATCAATTATAAGAGTATTTTTAGCTATCTGCTCTCACGTGACTATACCGGAGTGATCTGCATGGAGCACGGCCGCAGCGTCAAGGGGCCTGAGGGAGTAAAGAAGGTCATTGAGGCATACAGGGAGTGCGATCCTTTCTGAGAATTATTATTAAACCATCAACACCTGTTTGAGCAGAGGCACCGCAACCATAAGTGACAAGTGGATCAAGGCATCCATTATAGGTACGATATGGGCTGCTGCCGAGATTGTTCTCGGCAGTTTCCTGCATAACCTCCGTGTACCTTTCAGTGGCAACCTGCTGACTGCCATAGCACTGGTGATACTCATCTCGGTGAGTTTCAAGTGGCGTGAGCATGGTCTCTACTGGCGCGCGGGACTGATATGTGCCCTCATGAAAGCCATGTCGCCCAGCGCCATCATCTTCGGGCCGATGATAGCGATCATTATGGAGTCTCTGCTTCTGGAAGCCTCAGTCAGACTCTTTGGCAGGACATTCTTCGGATTTATTATCGGATCGATGCTCGCCATGTCATGGAATCTTTTCCAGAAGATATTCAACATGATCATCTTCTACGGCGGCAACCTTATTGACATCTATTCGAGTATAACAGCGTATGCCTCCAAGCAGCTGAACCTGCAGTTTGACGCTTTCTGGGCGCCGCTGGTGCTGCTTCTGGCAATCTACGCTCTTTTTGGGGCTGTCACGGCTGTCGTCGGCATCATCACAGGCCGCAGGATCTCCTCCCTCCCTCCGGAGGAGTCGCTGCCAGAACCGGCAGTGATCCGAACCCCTGACAGGCAGAGTGGTGATTCATTCGGTTATTCGCTTGCATGGCTCGCAGCAGACCTTATACTGGTAGCCGGCATGCTGCTGGTGGTAGGACTGCTGCCCTGGATCTGGTGGATCATCGTGGTTATTCCGGTTGTCACCATACTTGCTATGAGGTACAAGCGAGCAATGAGACAACTGTCAAAACCCGGCTTCTGGATCACCTTCGTCATCATCACCATGCTATCTGCGCTGGCATTCACTGCATTCCAGCCGGGCAAGCATGACCTGCACGGGGCGATACTCATCGGGGTACAGATGAACTTCCGGGCAGTGATAATCATTGTCGGTTTCTCCGCCCTGGGCACCGAGCTCTACAACCAGAAGATCCGCAGCCTCTTCAGTCGTACCCGTCTAAGGCAGTTGCCACTGGCCCTCGAGATGTCGGCTGCCAGCCTTCCGACAATGATAGCTGACATGCCTGACCTGAGGACGGCCCTAAAGAAGCCGGTCTCAATACTCAACCGCATGATAACCCGTGTGGAGAGGCGACTGAATGAGGAAAGGAGAAGACCGAGGAGCAAAAAGAAGGTCTTTATCGTAACGGGCACTATTGGCGAGGGTAAGACCTCATGGCTGGCAAAGCTCAGCGGGTTGCTGAAGGAAAAAGGGGTAAGGGTCGGAGGTATCCTGGGGTTGCGTATAGTGGAGGAGGAGAGAACAACCGGTTATGATGTCTCCGACATAAGCACCGGAGCCAGGGCTCCTTTTTTGAGATACACAGGGAGTGAAACCATGGGTGTTGACAGGTTCACTGTTGACGATGCCGGATACGAAGCAGGGAAAAACGCACTCCATCCTGAGACAAATCATGATAAGGATGTGGTCATACTGGATGAGGTTGGCCCGCTTGAGCTTAGAGGACTGGGATGGAGCGAGAGGTTAGTATGGATCCTTAATGAACCTGGTGCGATACTGATCATAGCAGTCAGGAAAAACCTCACGGAAGAGGTAACCGACAAATTCGGAATAACAGGTGCCCGGGTTATAGATGTGGCTTCCGGAAATGTCTTAAGTTATGCAGATGAGATTGCATCTTTGACGGTAGAAAATCTACGTAATGAAGGAGATACTTGACAGGGTAAGAAGAGCACTGAGGGATGCATCAGATGAAAAGACCAGGGAGGCAGGGCTGAGATTTTTCAGGGAGGAGGTTAATATTTATGGCATCAGGGGCAATACAGTAAAGCAGATTGCGAGGGATAACTATGACCTTATCAGAATGCGTACAAAACAGGAGATTTTTATTCTGTGTAATTCTCTGTGGCAGTCCGGCATGATGGAGGAGACCTTCATTGCCTGCATGTGGTCTGAGAAGCTGGCCGGGCAGTTCATTCCGGAGGATTTTAAGGTAATTGAGAGCTGGGTGCATAAATATGTCAATAACTGGGCGTCATGCGACACCCTTTGTAATCACACTGTGGGCGATTTCATACAGAAGTATCCGGAGTATATCACTGAGATGAAGAGTTGGACCGGGGCTGAAAACAGATGGGTGCGGAGGGCATCAGCCGTTTCCCTGGTAATTCCTGCCCGCAAGGGCAAATTCCTCGATGACATTTTTGAAATTGCCGGAATACTGCTTCTTGACAGGGATGACATGGTACAGAAGGGTTACGGGTGGATGCTTAAGGAGGCCAGCAAGCCACATCAGAAGGAGGTGTTTGATTTCGTCATGAAGCATAAGGCCGTCATGCCCCGGACAGCCCTCAGGTATGCCATAGAAAAAATGCCTGCCGACCTCAGGGCCAGGGCAATGGAAAAATAAGCTCAACTGATATTGCCGGTTCTCTCTTTCCGGAAGGCGTTGAAACTGGTCACCGGTTCCTTGTTATTTTTCGAGCCATTCGGCTACGGAGAGAACCGTTGCGTAGCTTTTCATCGCTGCCAGAGTTGAGATGTGGACATCGGCGGCTGACACTTCCCGGTCACCGAATTTGAGGTTGCGGGTTGCACAGGCATCATGCAGCAGGTAGACATGATACCCGAAGTCATGTGCTGCCCGCACCGCTGCCTCCACGCACATCTGTGTCTGCATCCCGCAGATCAACAGGGTGTCAATCGCGAGGCCGTCAATATGCTCCTTTAATCCTGTGCCCAGGAAACTGTTTACCTCTTCCTTGACGAAGATCTTCTCCCCCGGCATCGGCTCCACTGACTTATTGATCTCCATGCCTGATTCCGATTTATGCTGCACGAAGATGACAGGGTTACCCGTTTCCCGGGCTTCCCGGATTGCGATGGACGACTTCTCAGCTGCTTTTCCAGGCTCAACCAGCTCAGACCGGCCTCCTGGAAAATAGAAGTTCTGTATGTCAATTACCAGCAGTGCATAATTCTTCTGCGCTGCTGCCACGATGACGGCTGAACTCATGATAAGGGTGAGAAATATTCTCTTCATTGGGCTTAACAGTTAATTATCCAAAAATAAGGGTTAATTCCATAGCAGGCAGGAACATCTGCCATTAAAAATTGTTTACTTTTCTGAAGCGAAAAGTCATAAGGGAAATTCTGATGAGATACCTGACTAATATAATAATTGCATTGTTATCAGTGCTGTCATTTTCAGCCTGCAGCAACATGAAGGTGAAAAGGGACAGGCCCTATGTGGTGATGGTCTCACTTGATGCTTTCAGGTGGGATTATGATTCAATTCACGGCACTCCTGTGCTTGATGACATAGCCGGGAAGGGGGTGATGGCTGAAAGGCTTATACCATCGTTCCCAACGAAAACATTTCCCAATCACTACACAATAGCCACGGGCCTTTACCCTGACCATCACGGCCTGGTCAACAACAGCTTCTATGCCCCCGACCTTGACCTGGTATACAGGATAGGTGACCGCGCCATGGTTGCCAACGGTGAGTTTTACGGCGGAGAACCGATGTGGGTCACTGCGCGTAAACAGGGAGTTAAGAGCGCGTCATTTTACTGGGTTGGCTCGGAGGCGCCCATACAGGGCATGCAGCCTGACTACTGGAAGGTTTTTGATGATGAGGTAGCATTTGGAGACCGTGTTGACACGGTTCTTGCATGGCTCTCTTTACCGGCAAATCAAAGGCCTCATCTTGTCACTCTTTACTTCGAGGAGCCTGACGCTATCAGTCACGGTTACGGTCCGGTATCACCGGAGACAGGTGCCGTTGTAAGGTCTCTTGACAGCCTGCTCGGTGTTCTCAGAACAGGCCTGGCAGGTCTGCCGCATGCAAAAAAAGTCAATCTAATCGTTCTCTCCGATCACGGCATGACGGAGGTTGACGAATCACGCTACAACTATATTTTTGACACCTTGCCGCAAGCTATGGTGAAAAGGATCTACGGCGGCAACCCGGTATGGGCTGTTGAGCCTGCCGAGGGCAAGACCGACAGCGTAGTGATGCTGCTGAACATCCAGATGGGCATGAAGGCATATCGCAAGGAGGATCTTCCGGCTCATCTGAATTACGGAACGCACCCTCGTATTCCCGCTGTTGTCCTAATTGCTGACCAGGGCTTCACAGCAGGGTTGAGACCTGAAGGTCGATACAGCAGGGGTGACCACGGATACGACTGGCGATACCGCGACATGCACTCAATCTTTTATGCCGAGGGGCCTGCCTTTAAAAAAGGCTTTGTCACCGACACGCTCTTTAATGTCGATATTTACAATATTGTGACTGACATCCTTGGGCTGACTCCTGCTCCAAATGACGGTAACAGGGAGAGGATATCACCTCTTTTCAGGTGACCCGTAGTTGACGAAATCGATATTTCTCCGGATCATCTTGTAACCTGTCCGCTTAACTGGTGACGATCTGAAAATCTTTTTGAAATCTTCGGGTGTCATGTTCTGCCACTCCCTTCGCGTCAGGGATGTTACGGGGAACTCTGGAACAAGGTCTTTATCAGTGTATTGAACGGCTTTTTTGTTCCATGGGCAGACCTCCTGGCAGCGGTCGCATCCAAAAATCATTTTTTCTGTCTTACCACTGAACTCTTCCGGCAGATTTCCATCATGTTCGATGGTAAGGTAAGATATGCAGCGGCGGGCGTCTATTGTACGGTCATTGCAGATGGCACCTGTGGGGCATGCATCAACACAAAGAGAGCAGTCTCCGCATCGATCGCGGGCCGAGGTGTCATCATACAGAAACTCTGCTGTGGTAACAATCTCGCCGATAAAAAAGTATGAGCCGATATCCTTGTTTATTACCAGACTGTGCCGTCCGCGCCATCCCAGCCCGGCGCGCATGGCCCACGCCTTTTCGGTCACAGGACCGGCATCACAGAATACACGGAACAATGCTTCAGGCACCTCCTTTTTTATGATTTTCTGAACCCGGTCCAGTTTCTCTTCCATCACCAGGTGATAATCCCTTACCCGGGCGTAGCGGCTTACGAAATAGTTATCAGTTCCTGCTGAATGATCATTGCTGTAGTAACGGAGACCTGCAACAATCACTGATTTTGCCCCATCAATCAGCGAGGTTATATCGCCTCGCTTATCAAGGTTTCTTTCAATGAATTTCATTGAGCCGTTCTTACCGGCCGCGATCCATTCACTTATATGCCGGCTGTCTTCGTGATGGGGTGTGGCCTGGGCGATACCGAAAATATCAAAGCCTTCCATGCGCAGACTTTCCCGGATTTTCCATGTTAGCGCTATTTTGCGGGCATCTGTCACGGTACCGTTATCAGAGCAATCCCAATTCAAGCTTGGCCTCGTCGGTCAGCATGTCGCGGTCCCACGGCGGAGTGAATGTAAGGGTGAGGTCGCACTCCCTGACCCCTTTGGTGCCGGCGACCTTATACCTTACCTCTTCCACGAGATCTTCAGCCATGGGGCAGTTGGGGGCAGTGAGTGTCATTGTTACATGCGCAACCTGTTCCTCATCAACCCTGACTTCGTAGATAAGGCCAAGATCATAAATGTTCACCGGTATCTCGGGGTCAAATATGCTTTTCAGCACACCAACTATCCGTGCTTCAGTCTCCTGTATCTCCTGTGTATTCATGTCTGTTCCTGTTTCGATTTGTATGCCAGGGCATAGAGCCTCATCTGCTTCATCATGGCCAGCAGTCCGTTGGAGCGGGTTGGTGAGAGGTTTTCCCGCAGTCCTATCCGCTCAATGAAATAGATGTCGGCGCCCAGTATCTCATCCGGCGTTCGGCCTGAAAAAACCCTTACCAGCAGGGCTACTATGCCACGTGTGATCAGTGCGTCACTATCAGCCGTGAAGGTAATCACTCCGTCAGTCAGGGATGGAAACAGCCACACCTTGCTCTGACAACCTTCAATGAGGAAGTCGGGGGTCTTGTGCGCCACATCGAAGGGAGAAAGTGTTCTTCCCAGGTCGATGAGGTATTCATACCTCTCCATCCAGTCGCCGAAGAGAGCGAACTCTTCAATGATCTGGTCTTGTATATCGTTGATATTCATATTTTTTGGTCATGCGAACATTTCCGTCACCCTGCCTATGCCTCTCACAAGTGCATCAATCTCCTCCTCCGTATTGTAGAAGGCCATCGAGGCCCTTATTGTTCCGCTGATACCATATCGGTCCATCAGAGGCTGGGCGCAGTGGGTTCCTGTTCTCACCGCAATACCCATCTTGTCAAGAATCATGCCTGCGTCATACTGATGTATGTTTCCCGGAAGGAAAGAGACGACGGAGACCTTATGCGGAGCTGAACCGTAGATGCGCACCCCGCTGATGGATAATAACCCGGTGGTAGCCCTGGCAAGCAGGACCTGCTCTCTCTCCGCAACTGCCTCGCGTCCAAGGGCTGACAGGTAGTCGAGCGCTGTTGCGAGGCCTATCGCCCCTGTGAAGTTTGTTGTTCCCGCCTCGAACTTGAAAGGCAGTTCATTATATGTTGTCTTCTCGAAGGTAACGTTTGAGACCATGTCGCCTCCTCCCTGGTAAGGGGGTATCTCATTGAGCAGCTTCTCTCTCCCGTAAAGCACACCGATCCCGTTCGGGCCGTACACCTTGTGTCCCGAAAAGACGTAGAAGTCGCATCCGATATCTGTCACGTCAACAACGCCGTGCTGAATACCCTGTGCTCCGTCAACGAGTACTGGTATACCGTGCAGGTGGGCCTCCGTCACCATCTCCTTCACGGGGTTGACGGTTCCGAGCACGTTGGAGACGTGTGTGACGGCAACGATCCGCGTGCGCTCCGTGAGCATATTGCGGTAGGCTTCAAGATCAAGGACACCCTCATCGGTAAGGGGGATGATCTTCAGTTTGGAGCCCTTGCGCTCACAGAGCATCTGCCACGGCACGATGTTGGCATGGTGCTCCATGCCGCTGATGACGATCTCATCGCCCTCGCGGACAAATCTTTCGCCGAAGGAGAAGGCAATGGCGTTAATCGAGGCTGTAGTGCCGGCGGTGAATATTATCTCTTCCCTCTTCGGTGCGTTGATGTATGCCCTGACGGTCTCACGGGCTGACTCATAGCGGTCGGAGACCATATCGGACAGGCGATGGACTCCCCTGTGCACATTGGCATTGGATGTGCGGTAGAGCTCTTCCATAACGTGGATTACCTGTTCGGGCTTCTGTGTTGTGGCTCCGTTATCAAGATAAACAAGTGGTTTACCGTGTACCTTGATTGAAAGGATCGGGAACTCGGAACGTATCTCTTCTATGGTTTTTGACAGTTTCATCACTCTGTTCAGTTGCACTGTATAGCACATGAAGCGCAGCGCGACAGTTCACCGCGGAGGCGCTTCTGCACCAGGTTATCGATCCGATCGCGCAGCGCCTCGATGGGGATATTTTTAATCACATCGTGAGCAAAGCCGAACATGAGCATCAGCCGTGCCTCGCGTGCATCAATGCCTCTCGAACGAAGGTAGAAGAGAGCATTTTCGTCGAGCTGGCCGACGGTGGCACCGTGACTGCATTTCACATCATCGGCGTATATCTCGAGCTGCGGTTTGGTGTCCATTCGTGCCGTATCGGAAAGAATAATGTTGTTGTTGCTCTGGTAGGCATTAGTGCCCTGAGCCACCTTATGCACCATTATACGTCCGTTGAAGGCTCCGCTGGAGTTCTCATCGAGTACACCCTTGAAGAGCTGGGTACTGTTGCAGTTCGGTGCGGCATGATCAACCTTGACGAAGTTGGCTATATGCTGCTGCTTGTCCGCCAGGTAGAGGCCGTACGAATGGGTCTCTGCGTGCTCACCTTTAAGCAGGTGCCATGTTGCATTGCGTACGAGGCCACCGTGAAGGGTGATGTTGTTTGATGAAGCATAGCTGTCGCGCTCCTGGTGAATGAAAGTATGGGTTATCTTGCCTGAGTTGTTATGCTGGTTCTGTACCCTGATGATCTCAAACCGGGCGTTGGGACCTACATAGATCTCCGTCACGGTGTTTGTCAGGAAATGTTGCGGGGAGATGGCATGGTCACACACGAGCAATGACAATTGAGCTCCCTCTTCAACCACCACCAGGTTACGGTCCTGTGCAAATATGTCCCTGTCGGAATGGAGCAGGTTTACAATCTGTATTGGTTTTGTATAAACCGTATTCTTCGGGGCATAGAGGAAGAGGCCGTCAGAGGCCATCGCAGTGTTCAGCGGCACCAGGCCGTCGTTCTCACTCTGAACATACTTGTTGTAGTGTTTTTCCACCATACCGGGAAACTGCTTTACTGCAGCCTTCATGCTGCCCACCCAGATCCCTCCGGGAAGCATCACCAGCCCCTCTTCGCCGCGAGGGAAGAATCCGTTGAGCAGCACCATGTTCCACACATCGAGATCCTCCACCTCGCAGTGGAACTTCTCCGCTTCCCTGAAGTCCTCAGGCACGGGCGAATAGTACTCCTGGTACTGAAAACCGAAGGACTTCTCGAGGTTAGTGTACTTATAGGCTTCGTTCTTTCTGTCAGGAATTCCAAGGCGGAGGAACTCGTCAAAAGCGGCAGCGCGGTGCCTGTTGAAGATCTCCGGTGAGTCTTTCAGGAACGCGTCCTGCCTGCCCTCATAGAGCGCTGACAGCTTGCTTATTACTTCCGGTCTGTAGTCCATGTCTCTTCGCTGACGTCTGCTTCCTTCCTAATCCAGTCGTATCCCCTCTCTTCCAGCTCGTGGGCCAGTTCGGGTCCGGCCGATCTCACTATGCGGCCGTCGTAAAGCACGTGCACAAAATCGGGCACGATATAGTCAAGCAGTCTCTGGTAATGGGTTATGACGATGACCGATGTGTCGGGCCTCCGTATCTTGTTGACTCCGTTGGCCACAATACGCAGCGCATCTATGTCAAGACCCGAGTCGGTCTCATCGAGGAGTGCCAGTCTCGGTTCAAGCATCGCCATCTGGAAGATCTCGTTCTTCTTCTTTTCGCCTCCCGAGAAGCCTTCGTTGACACTCCTGTTGGTCAGTGCAGAGTCAATCTCCACCAACTCCTTCTTCTCGCGCATCTGACGCAGGAATTCTGAGGCTGACAGCGGCTCAAGGCCACGGTGTTTACGCTGCTCATTGATGGCAGTCTTCATGAAATTGACCATGCTGACGCCGGGGATCTCAATAGGGTACTGGAATGAGAGAAAGATACCTTCCCGGGCCCGCTCCTCGGGTGACATCTCAAGAAGGTCTTTTCCCTCAAAGGTGACTGAGCCATGTGTGACGGTGGCAATATCGCGACCTGTCAGAACATTGGCCAGGGTGCTCTTCCCGCTTCCGTTGGGTCCCATGATGGCATGAATCTCCCCGGGTCTGACCTCGAGATTCAGACCCCTGAGGATCTCCTTCTTGTCAATGGTGGCTTTGAGTTCCTTTATCTGTAATAAAAATTCGCTTTGCATATCTTGTTTGCTGTTGATTCCGTTTTGTCGTACTGGTGCTTAAGTTGTTGTCATATAATTTGTTATGGCGCCTGACATGAGCTACGGCGCAATTAACCAACGCTTCCTTCGAGGCTGATCTGCAGGAGCTTCTGCGCCTCAACGGCAAATTCCATCGGCAGCTTATTGATGACCTCCCTGGCGTAGCCATTGACTATCAGTCCAATGGCATCCTCTGTTGAGATTCCCCTCTGGTTGCAGTAGAAGATCTGGTCTTCGCCAATGCGGGAGGTGGTGGCCTCGTGTTCGACGATAGCTGTAGGATTGTCAACTTCGAGGTAGGGGAAGGTGTGCGCCCCGCACTTATCTCCCAGCAGAAGGGAGTCGCACTGTGAGAAGTTGCGAGCTCCCTCGGCTTTTCCCAGCACCTTCACCAGCCCCCGGTAGCTGTTCTGTCCGAACCCCGCGGAGATGCCCTTTGAGACAATGGTGCTCTTAGTGTTCTTACCGATGTGGATCATCTTGGTCCCGGTGTCTGCCTGCTGGTAGTTGTTCGTGACGGCGACGGAATAGAACTCGCCAGTGCTGTTATTCCCGCGCAGGATGCATGAGGGGTACTTCCATGTTATGGCAGAGCCAGTCTCAACCTGCGTCCATGATATTTTAGAATCGTCTCCCTTGCATATCCCTCGTTTGGTGACGAAATTCAAAATTCCGCCCTTACCCTCCTTGTCACCAGGGTACCAGTTCTGCACAGTACTGTACTTGACTTCGGCGCCGCGTTCTGCAACGATCTCCACAACTGCTGCATGAAGCTGGTTCTCATCTCGCATGGGGGCGGTGCACCCCTCGAGGTAACTCACATATGATTCCTCATCGGCAATGAGCAGGGTACGCTCGAACTGCCCGGTGTTGGAGGCGTTGATGCGGAAGTAGGTTGAGAGCTCCATGGGGCACCTGACGCCCTTGGGAATATAGCAGAACGAGCCGTCGGAGAATACTGCCGAATTGAGTGTGGCAAAGAAGTTGTCAGTGTAGGGTACCACCGAGGCGAGGTACTTCTGCACAAGGGTGGGATGTTCCCTCACCGCTTCGGAGAATGAGCAGAAGATGATGCCCATCTCTGCCAGCGTCTCGCGGAAGGTGGTCTTGACGGAGATAGAGTCCATCACCGCATCTACGGCGACGCCTGTGAGGCGTTTCTGTTCTCCGAGCGGTATGCCCAGCTTGTCAAATGTCTTCAGCAGTTCCGGGTCGACCTCGCTGAGGCTGCCCGGGGCAGGTTTCTGCATGGGTGCCGCGTAAAAGATAATCTCCTGGTAGTTGATCTCAGGGATCTTCAGATTGGCCCATGATGGCATCTTCATTGTCTTCCAGTGGCGGAAGGCCTTCAGGCGGAACTCGAGCATCCACTCAGGCTCCTCCTTCTTGGCAGAGATGAGCCTGACAACATCTTCACTAAGGCCTTTGGGGATAACGTCGGTTTCGATATCGGTCACAAAACCGTATTTGTATTCACCTGATGTTACCTCGTCCAGCAGCTTATCCTGATCGTTTTCCATATACTTTTCCTTCAACGGGTATACTCACTCAACAAATGTGCCCGGTTAAAGTTTGATGTACCTTTTTGAATTGAGCAAAATTAATTAAAAATGACGAGATTGGAGATGTGGCAAGGGGGTTTGCAGGGCTCCGGTCAATTATCAGGCGGAGTACGTTCGTGTGGCTCTGCTTTCCTGGTTCCGGGCACCTGATTGTCGCGATCCGGTGCCGGCAATGCCTTTGCCGGGAGGATGAGTTTATCTTTTATTGTTGATTATCAGCGCCCCGATGACTCCCGGCACCCATCCGCAGAGGGTAAGGAGGAAGATGATCAGCACGGAGCCGCAACCCTTGTCTATCACAGCCAGGGGCGGGAAGAAGATGCAGACGAGGACTCGCAGGATACCCATTGGAATAGTTGATTAAATCTTTGCGATTATAAAAGTAAAAAATATTTCACAACTGCCTACTGCTGCCTGCCCTGCAATCTGGCCGCATCGCTAAAATGACCCACTGGGTCATTTATTAACGCTCGCCCCTCTGCTGCCTGAACAGATGATCCGCCGCCTGAAGAATCTTAAGCCTCAGGTCTGCGGGGTAGTCCGCACGGTCATCAAGGAACTTCTCAACCGTCTCACGGGCTTCAGCCGAGTGGTGCCCGGCCAGTGTTATTGTGATCCAGCGTTCCGGGAAGAAGATGTCTCCGGTTCTTTTTATCTCCCCGAGCATCTCCATCGAGGGGAGGATATATTTTTCCGCCCTCCGGGCGACCATCGGGTGGTGGAGGTAACCAAGTGCCTCCAGCACCCACGGCTCATGCTCGCGGCCGGCGGGGTCACGGAGAGTTTCGAAGAATGCATCACGTACCGCTGAGTCAGGGGAGACCGAGGGCAAAACAAATTCGTACCGCTGCAGCCTGTCTGTACCAGTTATGCGGTCACGCTGTGCAGCAATGATCTGTTCTGCATCAGGGTGCCCCTTGAGTGCCAGTGTCAGTGCCAGGGTGCATAGCTCATCCTCGCTCAGCTTAACTTCGCCGGGCAGTTCGGCGTTATTCCAGATACCTTCCAGCCAGGCTAATCCCGTTTCGGTGACAGCCACACCCCGGTAAAGCCCGTACCATGTTCTCTTTTCGGATGCATCCCCGGCAAGGGTGATCTTATTGCGGATCATCTGTTCGGCATCTGCAGACACGGCACTACGCTCGTCATCGGCCAGGTAGTGCCAGTAGACTGAGGAGAACCTGCCTGACAGGTAGTTACGAATCTGCAGGTCTGTCTCAGCCTCGAGGGCGGAGAAGACCGCACTATAAAAATCAGCCGGTGAGACGGTGCCGTTCACCAGGTTCTCATACATGTTGATCCAGAGTATTCCCCGCAGCAGCGGGTCTTTGAATTCATTGATATGGATTTTGAGGTGCACAATTGCGCCGCTGTCAAACAGGAATGTTCCGTAAGCCCTGCCGGAAATATCAGGGATGATACACACAGGCTCTCCCCCGGCGGTGATGAATGACTTCCTGCCGGCAGGCTGCACCTCACCCGTGATGGTGTCGGATGCAGTTATCACCATCGCATCCAGGGTCTGCGGCCAGTGTCTGATCGTTCCTGCCGGGTCATCTTCCCGGAACGAGACCCGGTATCCCTCTTCCCTGGCTATGACCGGCGTGATGACCGCCATGCCAGCTTCCCTGACCCACATCCTGCTCCATACTTCCAGCGGTTCACGTGTTACCTTTTCAATAATGGCTATGAGGTCGTCCCACCGGGCGTTTCCCCATGAGTAGTCCCTGAGGTATATCTGAAGCGCCTGGCGGAGGTTATCCTCGCCGGCGAGTTTTTCAAGCTGCCGCATCACGATAGGAGCCTTATTATAGATGATGGCTCCGTATAGCGAACCTGCATCCTTCATGTTGCTCAGCTCCTGTATCACGGGATTGGTGCCACGCGTGCGGTCAACATCATAAGCCGCTGGATAACGTGACAGCAGAAATCGAAGGTCATGATTAATGTGCGGGAAATCCGGTTTCACTATCAAGTCAGACATGTACCCGGCGAAGACCTCCTTCAGCCAGACATCGTCAAACCACTTCATCGTTACCAGATCGCCGAACCATATGTGTGATGTCTCATGGGCGATGAGGGAGGCGCGCGACAGCTCCTCGTTGAGGGTGGGTGTGGCTTCGAGAAGGAGTGAGGAGGCCCGGTAAAGGATCGACCCCGGATGCTCCATGCCACTGTACTGGAATGAGGGTATAAGCACGAAGCCGAACTTGTCAAAGGGATAGGGGATCTGAGTATACTCTTCGAGCCATTTCAGCGAGCTGTGATGGAGCCTGAAGATCTCACCTGCATTGTTTTCTATGTATTCCGGGCGGGTTTCGCGGTGCAGCATCTCCATCCTGACACCGTCGATCTCTTTCTCAACCAGTTCAAACCTGCCGGCTGCAAATGCAAAGAGATAGGTGCTTATCGGTTTCGTTTCAGCGAAACGGATCACAACCCTGTCACCAGTGGTGTCGGAGGCAGTAACCGGACTGTTTGACATGGCGCGATAGTCGGCGGGCAGGTTCAGAGTCAGGCTGTAGCGCGCTTTCAGGTCAGGCTGGTCGAAGCAGGGAAAGGCTGTTGAGGCGCGGTCGGGGACGAACAATGTATAGAGATAATCGTCGTTGCGGTTCAGTGACATGTCGCCGGCACGGAAGAGGATGTCGACTCTGTTGAAGCTCTTTGCAAGGTGTGCTCCGCCAATCACAATATGACCGTTGGTCAGGAGAGGTTCAACGGAGTGACCGTTCACCTTTACGGATTCCAGGTATGCATCATCTGCCCGAAAGTCAATCACCAGGGGCTGCCGTTTCGACGTGAGGCTGAACTCAATGGCTGCCATTCCGCTGATGGGGTCTTCCTTACCTTCGGGGATGGTGAATTCCAGCCTGTAGACCACATCACTTATCGTTGTCTTACGGTAGGTTGCAAGAAGTTTTGAAACCCCTTCCTCAGTGTACTCCTCCTCCTCCATTCGGTTGCAGGAAGCGAGTAATGTCAATATCAGGAATCCGGAGAGCAGAAACAGTGTCCGGGGATAGTATTTTTTCATGGCCGGGAATAATTCTTTCCAAATATAATCAATGGCTGAGAATTAAATTTCCAACACCCGTTTACCGAGTTCTATTGCCTACAGAAGCCATGAAAACAAAATCATCAAAGCAATATTTTCTATCTTTGGTGACAGTACCATCACTCTCCAGAAAATGAAAAAGCTGTTCTCCATTCCGGTTATGTTTCTATTTATCTGTGCACTGGGTGCACAGAATCATGCCTCTTTTCTCACCGACCCCGCCATCTCACCCGACGGATCGAAGATTGTATTTGTATATGAGAGTGACCTGTGGATCGTTGACAGCCAGGGGGGTACGGCTCACAGGCTGACCGCCATGACAGGTGATGAGTCCCTGCCTCGTTTTTCGCCTGACGGGCAGTGGCTGGCATTTTCATCGACGCAGAATGGGAATGCGGATATTTATGTAATGCCGTTTGAAGGAGGCACCATACGTCAAATGACCTTTCATGACGGCAACGATTTTGCCGACAGCTGGTCATGGGACTCCCGGACCCTATATTTCACCTCTGACCGTCAGAACACCTTCGGAGCGTATAAGGTGCCGGTAACCGGAGGAACGGCCGTCAGGCTCTTTTCAGACAACTATTTTGACCAGGCGCATAACATTGCTGAACTGCCTTCAGGTGAAGGGAAGGAATACTATTTTACAACCTCGTGGGAGAGCTATATGTTCTCTCACAGGAAAAGGTACAGGGGGGAGAACGACCCTGACATTGAGTACTACAACACTGCTACCGGAGAATACAAACGACTGACGGAGTGGGAGGGGAAGGACCTATGGCCTTCTGTTGACAGGTCCGGGAGGTTATTTTTTGCCTCGGACGAGGCCAACGATGAATATAACCTCTATACAATTGAAAACGGCCTGAAGAAACAGCTGACAACCTTCACCACATCGATACGCAGGCCTCAGGTGAGCGCTGACGGCAGCATTGTTGTTTTCGGGAATGATTACCGGATCTGGACCTATGATGTGGATGAGAAGAAGAGTACACTGTGCGATATAAGCATCTGGGCAAATGAGACCCTTGCTACTGAGATATCTTACAGCAGCGCCGGGAAGATAACTGACTTTGACATATCGGGTGATGGTAAGAAAATAGCCTTTGTCTCCCGCGGCAGGCTCTTTGTATCGGATATCGCAGGCAAATTCATCCGTGAGATGTCCTCCGACAGGAGCGAGCGTGTGGTTGAGGTCCGGTGGATGAAGGATAACGAATCGCTTCTTTATACCCGCACCGTGAAGGGATGGACAAACCTTTTCACTATATCGGCCTCTTCTCCGGAGAGAGAAAAGCAACTTACCTTTACCGAAAAGAGCGCACAGAATCTGCTGTTGTCTCCGGATGGAGATGTTGCCCTTTTTGTCAGCGGCAACAATAATATTGATCTGATCGATCTCAAGAATTTCCAGGCAAAGACAGCGATAACTGATGAGTTCTGGTTCCGCGTCTCCCAGCCTCGCTTCTCGCCTGACGGGCGCTTTATTCTTTACACTGCCTACCGGAACTTTGAGCAGGACATCTTCATCTATGACGTAAAATCGGGCACAAATGTTGGCATCACGCGTAACGGCGTCTCTGAGGAAGAACCCTTCTGGTCGCCTGACGGCAGGTACATTTATGTCAGTGCCGACCGGTACAAGCCGGGATTTCCACGGGGTGGCGGTGTCAGCAAGCTTTACCGCATACCTTTGCACAGGTTCCGTGAGACCCTCAGGAGCGAGGAGTACAACAGGCTCTTCGCAGCCAGGCCGACGAAAGACAGTGTGGTTGTCGACATAAGGATTGAGACGGAAGGCATCGACGAGCGATGGGAGCAGCTTGATGTCAAAGGCAATGAGCAGTCTGGTCCGCACGTGTTCAGTCAGAAGGGCAAGACACTGGTTCTTTTCAATAACTCACCCACACCTCAGGAGCGAGTGCTTACAAAGGTTGAACTCTCACCCTTTGAACCCCCGAAGAGCGAAAAGATAGGCGACAAACCCTTCAGCAGGCTGGTTCGCACCGGAGATAAGTATTACGCGCTGATGTCCGGTGATGTATGGGAGGTGAAGCCAGCAGAGAATAAGGCTGAGAAGATAGCCCTTGAAGCTGGCTTCAGCAAGAACCTCAATGATGAGTTTGTTCAGATGTTTTATGAGAACTGGGCAACGCTGGCGGAACATTTCTATGATGAAAACTACCATGGTATAGACTGGAAGGCGATGCGGGACAGGTATGAGGGATTTCTGCCCCAGGTCAGGAACAGGGACAATCTGCGAACCATCCAGAACGACATGCTTGGTGAGCTCAATGCATCTCATCTCGGCTTCTCCAGCCAGGGTGATGAGGCCAGGCCCTTTTACCGGCTCCAGACCAATGCAACAGGTATACTCTTCAGCGAGGATGATCCGTTCATTGTGACGGGTTGGGTGAAAAGGTCGCCTGTCGACATCCTTGACAATAGACTCAGGGTGGGTGATGAGCTTGTTGCCGTTAACGGGGTGAGAATTGAACCGACGCGCGACCGTGACCGTGCGTTCACACTGCCGAAGTTGGAAAAGGAGCTCACACTGCGTTTCTCACGAATGGGTAAAGAGTATGATATGACTGTGGCACCCGTCTCTTCTGCTGCGCTGAAAACATTGCTTTACGATGAGTGGGTTGACCGTAACCGCCAGATGGTTGACAGCATGACACAGGGGAGGGTGGCTTATGTCTATATGAAGGACATGGGTAACCAGAGTCTCGACAGGTTTATCATTGACATGACAGGGATGGCTCTGGACCGTGATGCCCTCATACTTGATCTTCGGAATAACCGCGGAGGCAATGTGCATGATGATGTGATACAGTTCCTTTCACAGAGGCCTTATCTCGAATGGCAGGCGCGCGGAGGGAAGAGGTCTCCCCAGCCCAACTTTGCACCTTCCGGCAAGCCCATCATTGTGATGGTTAACGAGCAGTCTCTAAGCGACGCCGAGATGACTGCAGCGGCCGTCAAGGCGCTTAAGCTTGGCACGATAGTGGGCACCGAGACTTACCGGTGGATCATTTTCACCTCGGGAAAACAGCTTGTTGACGGGTCATTCACACGGCTGCCTGCCTGGGGCTGTTACGATCTCGAGGGCAATGACCTTGAGAAGACCGGAGTCAAACCTGACATTTATGTCCGCACCACTTTCGGCGACATGCAGAAGGGCACTGATCCACAGCTTTATAAGGCAGTTGAAGAGGCACTGCGACTCCTCTAGCAAAGTTCCTGGAACGCCTGCCTGAATTTCAGCGGCCGGGCTATGTTATGGAATGTCTCGGTTGTGCCGCCGGTACCGATGATAGTAATTGATCCGTAGTTAAGGATTCGGCCCATCACCGTCTGGTCGACATTTACAGTTTCGATCTTTGAGAGGTTCATCTCAAAGGTCCTCCGGGCGATGAATCCCTCCTTTATAACAATGCGCCGGTTGGTGATAACGAACTCCGAGAGCCACCTTTTCATCCAGGCATATATCGTCAGGGTAAATATCGATTTAAGTGAAAAGAATATAACCCAGTGGTACATGGTTTCGTAGGCTACATTCTCATCCCTGATGAGGTGTCCGTTTACATAGCTTCCCATCTTCTTATTTTTGGTTATCTGTAATTTTCAGTCGGTCACTTTAACGGCCTTGTCCTCACTCTGCCAGAGTCCGTGCTTGGTGCATACGGCCATGGCGCTGAGGTTCATTGAGACGTCAGGGGCCACGATGAAGAAATCGACCTCGAAGTGAGTCGGTTTATTACCGTTGACACCGGCCGAGTAGCGTGCTTCAGCCAGCAGTGTCTCCCTGTTCCATAGTTGTATGAGGCCTATGAAATGGTCGGGATCATCAGGGTGTGCGTATTCCTCGCCCAATCGCACCTTGACCATGAACTTATCACCGCGCCTGGCGGTGTCCTGGCAGATGACATGAGGCATATGGCGGTCGAGATAATCGCGCTTGGCCTCTTTCTCTTCCTTCTCTATCTCAAGTGCTTTGAATACTCGTGGCATGGCTTTTTATTTTAATAACAACGCTTCTCTGAATTTGATCGCGCCGGTGATGTAAATTTAATCAGATTTAAGTTCGGTTGCTATAAGGTATAAGTATCGAAGGGAATAAAGTCAATATCTGATGCAACGACATTCTCCATCACCTGTTCCGGGGACTTGCCGCCGGGGATGACTGTATGGCAGGCCGGGTGGGAGATGCAGAACCTGAGGCTCATCTGGGCCGTAGAATACTGCGGATATTTGTCGAATACCGGCTGGTAAGATTCCAGGGCGCTCAGGTAGCCGGCCAGCTTCTCAGGAGAGAGATTGAACCTCCTGTGGTCATTATCGCCGAAGGTGGAGGCGCTGCTGAATTTTCCCGACAGGAATCCGAAGAGGAGGGGGATACGAACAATTACTCCCGTACCCTGTTTCAGGGCTATGGGGAACAGAACCTCTTCGGCCTTACGTTCAAGCAGGTTATATCTTACCTGTATGATATCAAGGAGCTCATGGTGTCTTTCAAGGATGTGTGCCTGTTCGGTCTCTTTGAACGACTGCACGCTCCAGCCGGCATGTTTAATCTTGCCCGCTTTCTTCAGCTGTTCGAGGGCGAGCCACGGCTCATCCTGTTCAAGGATATCGAGGTCAGGACTGTGAAGCTGAAGGATATCGAGAGCCTCCACATTCAGGCGTTTGAGGCTCTGTTCCGCTGCGAACGTGAGGTGTTTAACGGAATAATCTATGTTGGCCGGCGTTGTTTTATGCTGCTGTCCGAGGTAGGGGTAGAAGTTGTTTCCTGCCTTGGAGGCAATGACTACCTTACTCTTTCCGGGCCACTGGTCGAGCACCTCCCTGATCAGTTCCTCGGAATGTCCGAAGCCGTAGACGTCGGCTGTGTCAATGAATGTTACTCCGGCCTCAAGGGCCGCAAGTATGGCTTTACGTGATTTATCGTCATCTGTGGTTCCCCAGTCGCGTCCGCTGATACCCCAGGCGCCGAAACCGACGGTTGAAACCAGGGGGCCCTTTGCGCCAAGTTTTGTGTATTTCATTATTTCTTGAATTTGTGTTAAAGATGCGAATCAGAAAGGGGAATTCAAACAATCAGGGGTACTTTCTTGCCGGAGGTTTTATTATCTGATTTACACCATTGACCGGTTATGCCAAAGCTTCAATGATCTCCGGAGTGAGGGGCACAGGGCATTACTTGAAAGCAGAGTATTCTGGATGATCAGTCCTGTAAACCAGCTCAATAAATTGTTTTAATTTGGCCATTAAATAAAATGGTTGTATATTTGCACCCATATTGCGGGGTGGAGCAGTGGCAGCTCGTTGGGCTCATAACCCAAAGGTCGGAGGTTCGAATCCTCCCTCCGCTACAAAGAAAAAGCCCTGATCAGACGAAAGGATGATCAGGGCTTAATTATTTATGGCCTGAGCAGAGCTTGCTCAAGCGAAGGGCAGAAATAATTAAGGACTTTATGAGCGAAGAGAATAAAGGGCTTTTTCTTGTTAAGCCCCCCAATTGAGGATCATACGGCCGCAGGGAGTATAATCCTCACAAGATTTGATGAGGACTTTTTTATGCCCTTGTTTTGGTTTGAAAATAGCGCTTTACATAGAGAAGGGTGTGAGGCGGAGTTAGATATGGATATGCTGAGTCATTCAGAAGCTGATCAGTTACATTGTGGTTACATCATATAGCTCATATATTCAGGTAAATACAAGAAATATTGCAGGTTAGATATATGGTTTAGTTCCATCCTGATTACATTCAGGTTTAATTCTGACTCTTTTTGTAGTCTGCTATTACCGCAAACAAGTTAGATCTTGTGTACTTCCCAATATCCCGTTGTTTCACTCTCCCTTGAAATAATCCCTTTCTGTTTGAGAGCTTCAATATGTTTTTGGACCGCCGATTGATTAATGCCAAGCTTTTCTGATAAAGCATTTCTTGATATGGATGGGTCTTCTATAATTAGATCAAGTACTTCTTTTTGTCTTTCAGTTAGAAGGCCAGCTTGACCACCAATTCCCTGACCACCAGCTTGACCACCAGCTTGACCACCAGCTTGACCACCCATAGGGAAGGACATTCTTAGGAAATTATCAGAAAATGAAAAACAGCTTCGATCATAACTCTCTAATATCCTTGGTACACCTGATCCCAATTGCTCAACCATTCCAATATCCTTAAAAACGCGCATTAATTCTTTATTTCTTGGAACAGAAAAACCTTCAAAAAATTCTTCCTCACTTAAACCATCAGGTAATCCTCCCGCAGAAGTAATTTCTATTCTGTCAGGAAAAATTTCAAATTTGGGTGGCACCTCTCCTGTGAACTCATTATGCACAAACGCGTTGATCACGGCCTCCCTTATAGCTATAGGGTTCCATAGCCTCTTGTTTTCTCTTTCTTTTGATGTTATTTGTGTTGTGGTAGGATTTTCCAATTCAATTTTATCAAGGACTTGTTTTGCAGCACGTATCAAGCAGGCATATCCATATTCATTATTCTCAATTAAATCAACACGAGAAGTACTGCTATATTTTGCTAATTTAATTGATGTGGAATTATTGTCGGCAAGAAGATAAGCTGCATAATTATATTTGTCTGATTCAGTCAGCAATTCAAGATTTGCGGCAAAGTTATCATTAAGAGCTAACCCTGAAGATTCGTAGTAAATTTTCAGTTGTTCGAATTTCAGATTTTGCTTCCTGGATATTATTCTACCAAGGGAATTTCGTGTACGCTTTGCAAAGAGCTCATCAATCATTTTCTGTGGCATTTGTTCAGCGGCTGTTCCGATTCGAATGAAACATCCTTTTTCTGTCATGCCGAATTTCTTCTTGAAATATGGTTTTTCTGATCCACTTGCGATATTGATCTTAATGATATCTTTCCCTTCCTGATTTGCAGCCTGAATATCAAAGAGCCCCATACAAGATGGCAGGATGTTATTTTTTATCCTGTCTTTTAGTTTCAACATATCTCCATCCAGATCACAGACGCCAATAATTGTTCCATTCTTATCAATGCCAAAGTAGATAATGCCTCCTTCATGATAGTTGAGAAAAGCGATTACTTCCTTTTCAATGTCAAGTTTTTCGGTGAGCTCTTGTTTAAATTCTATTCGGTTGGTTTCAGACATCTATTTCAACAATTTATTATAAGACCTTTTCCTTTGTTTGAACATCTTTTCAAAGTAGTCAATTTTCACATCTCTGTGATCAAATATTACTGGTCTCTTTTCGGATCGTTGCATTCTACCAATATACTGGATCTTTTTACCTTCAAAGGCGAAAGGTTATACAATGAACAAGCACTCTAAGTTACTAATGTCTATTCCTTCTCCAAAGTATTGGCCCGTTGATATAACTATTTTAAAATGTCCTTGTTTGATTTGGGCGATTTTGCTTTTTCGGTGTTAAGCTCCCCTAAAGGAACGCGAGCGTAGCGAGCAATCCTCTGCCATATTACGGCCAGACTCTCTTCATCTTGTATATAATTCTGTTATCCCCCGTACCCTTTTCGAAAATAACGGAGTCACGACCCACGATATTTGTTATTTTGTATTCGCCAGGTAAAACGGATTCAGGCATTTAGCATGGGAAAAACTTATGTTTTATTGAGTCAAGTGTAAATGTAAGTCTGAAACTATCGATTGAATATGTCCCGACAGTAAGACATCCCATATCCTTTTGATACATTATACCTCCAGAAGGCCATTCTTCATATTTATAGGTCGCTGTGTCAAAACAGATATCACACCATAGCGATTTATCCTTGAAATAAAAATACCCATGGTAACAGCCGTTTGCGATTATGTAAGGTCCCTTGAAAGGTTCAGGGTCACCATCATTGGTCTTCTTGCAGCCAAGTATTAGGAAAAGAAACAATATTAAGTAACAGTTCTTCATTACAATAAAGAAGTCTGGATGTCTCACGATAAAGTTAAGCATTTTCAAGTATACGAGTGAAAGCTACATTGAATTTCATCCGCGAGGCTTATAATAGACAGTATATCCCTAATTAATCCAAGGTTAGATATTTCAAACCTCTTGTCTACAAGAAAAATCCCTTGTGCGTCAGCATCGGGGATTTTTGTTTTGAGCCAGAGCAGAGCTTGCTCATGCGAGGGATAAAGAAAAGACCCGACAGACGACGAAGGCGGATGCAGGGCTTTTTCTTTGTTAAGCACTCCCCCTGAGGAACGTGAGCGGAGCGAGCAATCCTCTTAATCTACACATACTTGATTACGTGCAGTGCGTTAAAGCAATGTAATACATCTCTTTAAGGTATTTGATGAACGGTGTGTTACTACTAATTTTAAGAGATCAGGATATTGATCAGAGAAATGATTGCATCTCATCCAGTCCTCAATTATTGCGTAATCTTCTTTTGAAACCCAGTCAAGTGTCTTGATAAACTCCTTTCTAAATAAGTTTTCATCAAAACTCACTATTTCAAGTATTTTTAGAAATGATGCTGTCCTTTGGCGTGGTTCCATAAGCACGATTTAGTTATTCAAATCCAATTCTTTTTCTGTAAGGACCTTGACTGTTTTGACAGATTCCCGCCCTGTCAAATAGTCCAATTATATTTGAAGTCTTTCGCTATATCTTCACAACCGAGTTATACTCATCACCCCAGGGCACTGGTGAAATTGAGTCGGCTTCCCAATCGGTTTCCCAGTTGGTTTCATCGACCAAATACCTGAACGGATATTCACTATTGCTATTGAGTTCAAGCGAAAGAGAAAACTTTCCGTTCTTTGCCTTTTTCATCGGATGCCTGGTGTGATCCCAGTTATTAAATTCACCCACAACATTTGCTGTTCTTGCAGATTCTCCCAGGGAAGAAGGTAGTTTAAATGTTACCTTACATTTCCTGTTGTCTTTTAAATACTTTTTTTCAATACTCATGGTAATAATTATTAAAGATTAATATCAGCTTATAGTAATACTCCCCTTTTTCTTTTAGAAATAAATTATTCTTTGCTACAAGAGTATCATATACATATTAATTCATATTTAATACTATCTATTGTAGAGATCTTATTGCAGACTTCAAAGGTGGGGATGATTTCATAATGTACTTTTATACAATCAAATGAAGTTATTACATAATTCACAGATTTAGAAAGCCAGCGTCTGAATAAAGAAAAAATGGTCATTTATAACATATTTATCAAGCACATCGTATTGAACTCTCTTGTGAATCGATGCAAAAACAAATACAAAAACAAACATGGCAGTTGGCGAAAACAGACCAAAAAAATAACTTTGCAGTCACATCATTTCAGTTTTATTAAATCCCTCTAAGGGGCGTGAATAATTGTATTATGTTGATCACAAATTACATTCACAGAGCGATCATATTACTTTTGCTCACGGCAAGTTCTTCACATTTAGTTTTTGCACAAAGTGATTCAACTGCCATACAGCAAAAAAGTCCCTGGAAGCTGGATGGAACATACATGTTCAATATTAGTGAGTCAACTTTTACAAACTGGGTGGCAGGTGGAACAAACCAGATAGGGCTAGCAACAATTCTAAAACCACATTTTGTTTATGATAACGGAAAATTGTCGTGGAGTACAGAGATCGATATTCGTTACGGACTACAGAAACAGCAGAATAGCAAAAGTCGCAAAACTGAAGATGTGTTGAAACTTGAAACTAAACTTGGAAAAAGATTGTCCGAAGATTGGAAATTCAGCGGATTATATACAATCAGTACACAGTTCAGCCCTTCAATGGACGGGGATGTTCTCAATTCTGCTTTTGCGGCACCTGCATATACCAACCTGAGCCTCGGATTTGATTATAATCCTAAGCCCCAGCTTAGTATCTATATGACACCAGGTAATATAAGGTCAACATATGTTTTTAATGATACACTTTCTTCACAAGGTGCATTTGGTGTCTCACCCGGCAAAAAGTATCTGATAAAATTTGGTCCTTCCTTCCTCATAGGATATAAAGGGGAGCTGTTGAAGAATTTCCTTGTGGATACAAAACTGGGGGTTTTTATGAATGTTTTAGACGGACTGGGAAATCCTGTTGTTAACTGGGACGCAATTATTACTATGAAAATTAACCGCTATCTGGCAACTACTTTTGCTGCTAATCTTTTCTTTGATCCTGATTCCAAGGTAAATATTTATGATGCAGATGGTGTTGTAACAGGCAAGGTTGCGAAAATCCAATTCAAGCAATCAATTGGATTTGGGGTTAACATTAAATGGTAATAACAGTCTACCTATCTGAATTACCATGATTGTACCCAATCAATCTAATTAACTCCGCTACAAAGGAAAAGCCCAGATACGAATGCACCAGGGCTTTTTTTTGATCATTATGCTTAATTTTGTATCATTAGGTCATGGATTCAGAAATTGCATATTACAGACAGCTACAGGAACATCTTGATAAGCTGCCCATTGGCTATCCTAAAACAAATTCAGGAGTAGAAATAAGGATTCTGCAATTACTTTTTACACCCATTGAGGCAAAAGCGGCTCTTTGCCTGAGTCTGGGAAATGCTTCCGTGGAAACGGTAAGGAAAAGACTTGTGAAAAAATTCGCGATTTCGTACGAGCCCGATAAAGTAGCAACCATACTTCATGATATGTTTATGAAAGGTTCTATTAACAGGTCTCGCACGGAGCCATTCAAATACAGTAATGCAATGCTTGCCATTGGGATGTTTGAACATCAGCTTGGTGACTTAAGCAAGGAGATGATGGAGCTGGTTCATCAGTACTTCGATGAGGGTTTTGATGATGAATTTTTCAGGTCTTCATTGCCGCAGTTACGTACAAGTCCCCATATGAAGGCCATTGTCCCGGAATTTAATATCGCCACCTACGATAATATGCGTGAGATTGTGGAGAAGACAGACAAGACCATCCAGGTGGCAAATTGCGTATGCAAGGAAGGGGAGGCATTACTTGGCAAGCCCTGCAAACAAACAAAGGATATCGAAGTTTGTCTGATGTTTGATGCAAAAAGTTATCTGGACAGGGGAAAGGCCAGAACCATCACTAAAGATGAGTGCATGGAAATCATTAACCGGGCTGAACGGGAAGGATTGGTCCTGCAACCGGGTAATTCACTTCAGCCATTTTGTATCTGCCTTTGTTGCGGATGTTGCTGTGGCGTGCTGACCTCCGCAAAAAAATATAAGAAGCCTGCTGAATTGATTGCGCATAATTTTTATGCAAAAGTAGAGGAAGAATTGTGTAATGGCTGCGCGGTTTGTGTTACGAGGTGTCAGATGGAGGCTATTCAAATTGGTAATAAAAAAGCAATTATTGACCTTGACCGGTGCATTGGATGTGGCCTGTGTGTTACTACCTGCAAAAAAGAGGCGCTGAGCCTGATGGAAAAAACCAAAAAAACGATACCTCCAAGGAATGCTGCGATGTTGTACCTGGGCATCTTGAGCGACAAGGTAAGCAAACGAAAGATGATGGGAAATATGTTAAAGCTGCTTGCGGGCAGGCAACTTTAGAAAAGGAGGGAGCCTGATAACATCTTTATAAGCTTCAGAATACGAGTCCTGTCAGCCATCCCCATACCACGTAACGAAAGAATTTTCCGGCAAGCATGGCGATGGCAGTGATAAGGATATTTGCCCGTAAAAGGCCAAGCCCGACGGCAAAAATATCCCCCACTGCAGGAACCCAGGAAAGAAATGCAAAGAGTGCGCCTCTTTTATAGAGCCGGTCATGCCACTTTTCAAATGGTTTCACGTTTTATCCTCAGGTACTTTTCAATCCAATCCCACTTGCCAAGGTATCCAATAGCATAGCTGCTCATTCCGCCAAGCCAGTTGCCTGCCGTGGCTACCAACACAGCAGCATAGGCATTCGTTCCATTAATGATCAGGAATGCAAGCAGCGCCTCCGAACTGAAAGGCACAACCGTCGCAGCCAGAAAACTGGCCAGGAATAATCCCCAGAGGCTGTAATCAAAAAATCCTTCAATCAATATTGGAAATCAAATATGGCTGCGAACTTAAATAAAATTATTGATCCTGTTTCTTCCGGCCCCGGAAAGTCAAGTAGGGGTCCCCTCTTTCAGGGTGTTGAAAAGAAAATTTGTTTCAATATCAAACCTTTATTTACTCCTAATGTTAGTATATTGACTTTTCATTTAAAGATCTGTTTCTATGAGAACCCATATATTGACCTTTTTGATTTGTATTACTGCTCTGTCATGCAGCAGTGAGGTTAAGAAGCAACCGTTTATCTATAAATCCGGATACCGATGAAAAAATGGAACCAGAAAAGAACAAGCTGAAATACCTTGCGCTGGGAGACTCATACACTATCGGTCAGAGCGTTGACATCACCTCGCGCTATCCCGTTCAGATAAAAGACTCCCTGGTTAAGCGCGGATACCTGATGGAAGAACCCAGGATCATAGCAGTCACCGGCTGGACAACTTCAGACCTGAAGGCTGGCATCACAGCTGCCAGTCCGCTGGGTCCCTATGATCTGGTTAGCCTGCTGATAGGGGTAAATAACCAGTACCGGGGCCAGGATATCAATATTTACAGGACAGAATTCGGGGAATTGATAGATCAGTCGATCAGGTTTGCCGGGAATGACACCGGCCGGGTCATTGTTCTCTCCATTCCGGACTGGGGAGTAACCAGGTTCGCAACGGGCAGAGACAGGGAGCAAATTACCCGGGAGATTGACCAGCACAATGCGATAAACAAAGAAATAACGCTGTCCAGGGGTATTGTCTGGATTGACGTGACAGGCATATCAAGGCTTGCTGAGCAGGATGAGACTCTCATTGCCGGTGATGGCCTGCACCCATCGGGCAAGATGTACACAGAGTGGGTCAGACTGGCAGTCCCGGAGATTGTAAAAATGCTGAAAGAGAACTAATAATGGGGATGGAAGCGTTTTATAAGGAGGCCATAGCCCTGGATGAGCTGGATGAGCTCTCCGCGTACAGGTCAAAGTTTTTTTCGGGGTATGAAAAGCTGATCTATCTCGACGGGAATTCACTCGGCAGACTGCCTGCTGAGAGCAAAGTCATACTTGAGCGTTCAGTCAATATTGAGTGGGGTGAGAGACTGATCCGAAGCTGGAACGAGGACTGGTTTACAAAAAGTACACAACTGGGAGATAAAATTGCCCGGATTGCCGGAGCTTCCGGGGGCGAAGTAATTATAACCGATACCACTTCAGTCAACCTCTACAAACTGGCCCATGCAGCGCTTAAGTTCAAAGCGGGCAGGACGCCGGATAGTGACGGATGAACTGAACTTCCCTTCTGACCTTTACATTCTGCAGGGCCTCGGTAAAGGAGTTTGGCGAGGGATATGAACTGATTGTTGTTCATTCCAGGGACGGAATGACGATCGATACCGGCGATCTGAATGAAATGATTGACGACAATACCGCGCTGGTGTCACTCTCGCATGTGGCATTCAAATCCGCTTTCAGGTACAACATGAAGGAGATATCATCCCTTGCACATGAGAAAGGAGCGATGGTGTTATGGGATCTGAGTCACAGCATTGGTGCCGTCCCCGGTGAACTGAACGAATCAAATGCCGACCTTGCAGTGGGGTGCACTTACAAGTACCTCAACGGAGGTCCGGGCTCACCTGCTTTTCTGTATATACGTAAGGATCTCCAGGATAAGCTCTCTTCGCCTATATGGGGGTGGTTTGGAGAGAAAAATCCCTTCGATTTTGAATTGAACTATCGTCCGGGTGAAGGCATAAAGCGGTTTCTTGCCGGTACGCCACCCATATTATCCTTAAAAGCCATTGAACCCACTCTCGACATGATGAACGAGGCCGGTATGGACAGGATCCGGAAGAAAAGTGTTTCGCAGTCAGAGTTCCTCTTAAGGCTTGCGGAGGAATTTCTCTATCCTCTGGGCTTTCAGTCCGGATCTCCCATGGATCCTGAGAAACGCGGATCTCACGTTTCGCTGCGCCATCCGGAGGCCTTCCGTATCTGCAAAGCCCTGATCGATCCGGATCTCGGAGAAACTGTTGTCATCCCGGATTTCAGGGATCCCGATAATATCCGACTTGGCATCACTCCTTTATACACTACCTACACAGAATTATTTATGGCTGTCAGGGAGATCAGGGATATCGTTGATAATAAGCTCTACCAGAGGTATTCAGTTGACAGAGAGCAGGTAACCTGAACACGACAGAAAGCCTGAAGTGTTTTAGGATGAAATCAAAATGTCTTTTTTTTCAATCTTATTTATTGAAGTTTAGCAATCTTCATATCAGAAAGTAAGCATTTCAGCATCTTAATTCAGAAAATTGTCCTAAATTTAGTTCATTGTTTGGTCCTGAATATCATATACTGACTCAGATTAATGTCATATTTTGAGTAGGGTCATCAAGATACTATGTCTGGTAGTGGCACTTGCCGTTGTCACTAATCTCCCGGCAACATGCCAGGAGGGCAATTCCAATATCAGGAATGTCGGTGTCGAGGAGGGATTATCCAATCCTTTTATTTTAAGCATAGCTAAAGATAAATATGGGTATTTATGGATAGGGACCAAAGATGGCATAAACAGGTTCGATGGAGAGAAAATAATGCAATACCATGGTGATGACCAGCCTGGCATCCCGTCATTTATTGATATCCAGAATATCCATATTGACGATACCGGGGATATATGGATTTCATGTGATAAAAAGTACCTGTTACGGTATGATTACCTCGATGACAGGTTCATCCTTATCAGGGAATTTGAGAGGAATTGTACTATCACACACATTTGCTCTGATAAGCTGGGAAATCTCTGGGTAGGGACAAGAACAGGATTGAGAATCCTGAAAAAAACTGAAAATGGATATGATGAGGCATACCCCTTTGTTAGAGAGAAACTCTCACTGGGCAAAACTCATATAAGTTTTGTTAAGAGAGTCGAAAATGAGATTCTATGGGTTGCCACTCAAAATGGATTATTTCGGGTTAATGTTGTTGAAAATGACACTCTTGTTTCAAGGTATTATTTTAAGGATAACGATATCCTTATCCTGAGCAAATCAATTATAGGGTTAGAAAGGGTCAGGGACAACCACTACTGGATAGCTTATACGGACAGGCTTGAAAAGATTGAAGCAAATGAATTGCAGCATGAGCAGGGTGAATATATTCTAAGTTCAAACCCCGTCAGGATAATAAACCCCGAAAAGGATGCTGAGCAAATACGAAACCTTGCATATGATCAGGCTGGATCTCTGCTGGTCAGGACCACAAACGGGGTTTACCGTTATGATGTTGAAACCGGGAACTATAAAATGATTCTCAATGATCATATATTTTTCTACAGTATTAATATTTATGGCTACACCTTCAATGCATTTTATTATGACCCCACACATGAATTGTTATGGGCTGGCACCAGCAAGGAGTTATCGATACTTAATTACCGGGCTGAGAGGATAAAAATAATATCTCATGACCCTTCTGACCCGCAGAGCCTTAGTTCAAATGATTTGCTCAGGGTTCTTGTCGATTCCCGTGAGAACCTGTGGGTTGGAACAAACGGCTATGGCCTTAACAGGGGAACCAAAACCTCTGATTCACGGGGTTATAGTTTTGAGAGGATGCTCCCTGATTCCACTCTCTCCAATACACTCAAATGGAAATATATTTATACCATCCAGGAGCCGCTCCCCGGAAGGATATTCATTGCCGACAATTCTATCCAGGAAGCTATAGTAAGAAACAACAGGACGTCATTTGTCAGCAACCCATTTGCACTTGGTATTCCGGATAAACTTGTTAATTCAACGCGCCTTCAGTTTGTATTTGCAGAAGGGTTTTTATGGACCTTGAATTTCAGGTATGGGACTTTTCTTTCAGATACCCTTTCAGGGAAATCCTATAATTTTTATCTCAATCGGAATCCGGTCAGATTTCCAGCCACCTTTCTCGTCAGAACCAAAGATGACCAGTACTTTATTGAATCATCCCAGGGTGTTATATATCGAATAACTTTTCCCCTGGTACCCGTAGATTCCACCGGATTTCGTCCATCAGCCTATGAAGCTCTTAACTATAGCGATTCATTGAAGCTCACTACTTCATTCTTCCTGATCACAAATGATGAAGGGGAGAAGTATTTCTGGTTCAGGAGTATGTCAGAAGGTATATTTAAGTATCAACTTTTTGAACCTGGCCAGAAGTACCGTGGCAGCGCGGTTGATAAGACATCATTATTATTTATGAAGAATTACCGTAAAGAAGAGGGCCTGGCTGATAATAATATTTTCGACCTGATTGAAGACAGGGAAGGGCGGATATGGGTAACCACACTAAACGGGCTCTCATGCCTCGATCCGGCTACGGGGAAATTCTATAATTTTCACGAAGCAGATGGTTTCCCCGGAGACAAATATTATCCGGGCAGTTGCCTCGACAGAGATGGAAATCTATACCTCTGCAATACAAAAGGACTGGTTATATTCAATCCTGATTCTCTTATTTCAGGATACAGATCTCCGGAGGTAGTGGTCTCGCAGGTCAGGATTTACAACAAACCCTACAGAATTGATAACCAGTCACCTGCTATGCCTGCTGTAAAAGGCAGCGGGGAGATAACTCTTTCCCACAGGGAGAATTTCCTTTCATTTGATGTAAGTATCCTGGACTATTATAAGCCGGGTGCCATTATTTGCAAATACATGATGGATGGGATTGATGACGATTGGATTAATGCAGGAACCAACAGGACCATTTCATATGGAACGCTAAGACCGGGCAGATACAAGTTACATATCATTTCATCTCATAAAAGCGGGAATCCGCAATCGGAGCAGCTCACCCTTTCAATAAGAATCAGGCCGCCATTCTATCTTACTTTCTGGTTTCTGTTTCTTGCAGTTGTAACATCGGCTTCTCTGATATTTATATATATCCGGTTCCGCGAGAAGGGACTCCTGGCAAGATCTGCCTGGCTGGAAAATGTGGTAAGGGATAAAACGGCTGAGTTGCTAAAGAAGCGTGATGAGATCGATGGTATGAAAACCAGGTTCTTTACAAATATCTCCCATGAGTTCAGGACCCCTCTGACGCTCATTAACAGCTCTGCTGATGAGCTTATTGATGAAACTGAACCCGGTAAAAAGGCAGTGCGTATTTCAACAATAAAGAGATCTTCGGGAAGGCTCCTGACCCTGGTAAACGAACTGCTCGACCTCGCCAGGATGGAATCAGGTACACTTGCTCTGAAAGCCGGACAGGTCGATATTACCAGTGAAATAAGACTGATCTGGCAGAATTATATTTCCGATGCCGACAGGCGAAAGATAGAGATAGGTTTTGAATCTGTCCCCGGCAGCATAACCGGCTGGTTTGACAGGGAGATCATAAATAAAATAATGCAGAACCTTATCTCCAATGCCTTGAAATTCACACCCGAATATGGGAAAGTGCAGGTCTCTTTAACAGAAGTAGCAGGACCGGACCAAAAGCCCTTCATCAGGATTGAAGTTTCGGATACAGGTAAGGGCATTCCTGAAGAGGAGCTTTCAAGGATATTTGAAAGGTTCTATCGGGGTTAGAAACAACGATACTTCTGAAACTGAAGGTACCGGGATAGGGCTGGCTATTGTTGACGAGCTTGTAAAACGACATTATGGATCGGTCAGGGTTGAGAGCAGGCTTGGGAAGGGCACTAAGTTTACAGTCATAATTCCTGCAGGAAAAGAGCACCTGGCAACAGATGAGTTAGTCACAGACGGAGGGGACATGAAATCAGAGAGTGGTGACCCCTTTGAATCCCACAGCGCTACTCTGTCTGCACAGAAAAGCAGTGGAAACAGTTCACTTGTCACATCTGCATGTATGCCCGTGGTCCTGGTTGTTGAAGATAACGATGAGTTAAGACAATTCATGGTCCGGACACTTGAATCGGCATTCAGGGTGGTTGAAGCATCCGATGGAAATTCAGGATTTGAAATGGCAGAAAAGCTGGTCCCTGAAATAATAATAAGTGACATTATGATGCCCGGAATTGACGGTCTGGAACTGTGCAGAAAGATCAAGGGCTGCAGGATAACGGACCATATACCTTTAATACTTCTCACTGCAAAGGCAGATACAGGAAGCAGGATCGAAGGGCTGAAGGCGGGAGCAAGTGATTACCTCGTAAAACCATTCGACAAAGAGGAACTCCTTGTACGAATAGAGAACCTTATCATGGAGCGCCAGAAACTCAGGGAAAAATTTGCCGGGTCATCTTTGCTTGATACCTTTTCACTGAAGAAGACTGGGCAGGGTGGTGAGTTCCTCTCCACACTGCTTGAAGTAATCGAATCGAATCTTATAAGGAGCGACTTTTCCGTTGAGGAGTTGTCACGCCTGATGAATCTCTCATCGCGGAGCCTGCAGAGGAAACTGCTGGCTCTTACCGGTTTGAATCCTGTAGAATTTATAAGAATGGTAAGGATCAAATATGCAGCCCGGCTGATCACTGAAAAGGGTGCCGGAATATCAGAGGCTGCATACGCATCAGGGTTCAGCAGCCTCTCATATTTCTCACGCGTCTTTAAAGGGGTCATGGGAGTTACCCCTACCTGTTATGTCAATAAATAACTTTTTATGAGAAGTAAGTCTTTACTGAAAATTATGCTGACGGGCCTTGCAGTTGCAATAAATTTCATCTTTTTTCTTGCTCTGCTGACAGACAGGGAGGAGGGGGACAACCTGATTCCACATTATGGGCAGAGACCGGATTGTCCTTTGCCAGGTTTCAATATCCGGCGAATATTTTAGTAGATGGTTTATCAGATATCTGGCTTATCACATACTCATTTATCCTGGGTGTTGACGCTCCGCCAAATTTCCCGGTCTCAATATATTCCAGTCACGATGGGGGCTCAACCTGGGATTACTACTACTTTCCCGGTTCTGAGAATTACACATCATGCCAGCTCTCAACATTTAAAGGGTTATACGGATGGATCTTTATCGATGACCAGGGTCTGTTCAGTACGACTGACGGAGGCAAAACATGGGGGAATATTAATAAAAAATTCGCAGGGTCATATCAGAATATTGGGTTGCACTTCTTTGATGAAAAGGAGGGGATCTCGCTTTTCATCACCACTGACCCCGGCGAAGGAGATGAGAGGGTGGTCTTATACAGAACCAGCGATGGAGGAAACAATTGGGAGAAGATACGAAAGGATGAATGGGGCGGCTTCCTGAAGGGGGAACCTATCTACACAACTGAGAAAACACTTGTGAGTGATTCAAAAGAGATGGTTGGCTTTGCAACTGCTTCCGGCAGAATCATTGTCTCTACCGACAGGGGCAACAGTTGGAAGACTCTGCTTATTGATACATTGCAGCAAGAAATATTATATAGGGTTGCTTTCATTTCACCCGAAAAGTTTGCAGTGTTGTCCGGAGGGAAATGGGAGATCACCCCAGGTGGCAGGATCCCCAATTTATATGAATCTACACGATTGCTCTCAACGGAGGATGGAGGCCTCACCTGGAGATCAGAAGTCTCACTTCCCGTAACCAGGATGGGACTGGCTACGATACCAGGTAACGATTCAATTTATATAGCTGCCGGTTACTTCTACTATTCAAAAGGCGGAACATTCATTTCGACCGATAGCGGAAGAACATTCACGGCTGCAGATTCCCTGAATTACAACATATTTGCTCTGGGGTTTCATTCTGTCGATTGCGGGTTTGGAGTGACCTTTAACCTGCATGATGCCACCAGGGATGACCTGAATGGGATATACAGGTGGAACCCCAGCTCCCTGTTCAGCAGCGGAGTACTGAAAAGGTAAAAAGGTCAGTCATCCTTTCAGGTAGTAATATTTCCGGGGTTGTCCGATTTATGACAAAGTCTGTCTGAAACGGATCAATCAATTCGCCTGATTCCCGGGAAATTTGTGTATTGATTGAAATTGAGTTTTCAATGTACAAAACCAAAAGCCGGGAAAAAATGAAAAAGTTATCTCCTGTCATCACTTTAGTCGTGACCTCTATTTATTTGATCTTTTTTCTGGAAGGTTGCAGGAAGGAAGAGATTATTGAACCCCCGGCGGCTGTTGCTCCCCTATGGGAAAAGAGCTCTTTCTCCTTTAGCAGAGATTATTTCCCAACCTGTTTGGTCGTCTCTGATTCCCTTAATATCTGGGGAGCGGCAGTTTCGTGTCCCGGGCTGGAGGCCAATCTGCCGATAAAGGTAATATTCAGCCACGATGGGGGCAAAACATGGGATAGCAGGGATATGATTAATTCCAATAAGGTGACATCAGGGTTGGTAAGCCCGGTGGACGGCAATACAGCCTTCATCTACATAAATGAGGAAGGGTTAATGAAAACGACAAACGGAGGATCTACCTGGACGAAGGTGAGGGAAGAGCTGGATACATGTCTTTTCGGTTCGGGGCTCCACTTTTTTGATGTCAACACCGGCATCGGAATTTTTGCAGTTATCCATAATGCTATTGTTGACGATACCCTGGCCATCTATAAAACTACTGACGGTGGCCTGAATTGGAGTTTATTACCTTCCGCGCTCTGGGGTGGTGTAATCCCCGGGGAAGCTAAAACTCTGTGGATGACTGGCGGAGGGATAAAATCTGCAGGTGATACAATAGGATATGTTACCGGTTGCGGCAGAATCATTATCAGTAAAGACAGGGGAATGACATGGGATGTCATCAAATTTCCCGGGCCGAACTATGAGTCTTTATATTGCATCTCAATGATAAACTCAAAAACCTTTTCAGTTGCATCCTACGGTAGAATTACGTTTGTAGATGACCAATGGGAGGAGCAGCCATATACCTACTCAAAGATATTAACTACTGAAGACGGAGGAAATTCATGGAGCGCTGAAACAGCAATACCTACAACATTCGCATCACTTTCAAATGTGCCATGGAACAAGCCGGTTATTCTGGCGAATTGTTTTTACGATATTGTCCCTAGTGGTACTTTTATTTCAACAGATAAAGGTAACACATTCACAGAAGTTGATTCGCTTAAACATAGCATTTTACTAGCCGATTTTTATTCGATGAATCATGGATTTGGGATTTCCTTCGGCTATGGTATTCCCGGGGAGACGGCCAACTATATCTACAGATGGAACCCCGGGATTCTTTATGAAAAAAAGATCCTTCAATAATAGTTAAGTCAATAATCATAAAATTCGACTGCCATGAAACAACTGACTATTATTTAATCCTTCTATCAGCCGGAATACTCTGTTCGTGTGAAGAGACAGATCCTGAAACAAGCGTTGTTGATTACCTGGTGATCGGAGATTCTAAGGCAACCGCACCTATGCCTGACACCAGTTATTTTAGAGTGGCTAGTGTTCCGCCTTGGTCATTTACGTCACCCATTCTTGATCTTGATCTTGATTCTGACGGGAATTATGATTTCAGGTTTAGCATTGGAGTCAGGTCTACCTATTTGCTAGGGGGGCACTGTGTTATCTACGTTAAGGTCAATTGAATGTTTATCGATTGGAAGCAACATAGATTGTCACGATTTACCTGGTTCACCTGGTCCAGATCTGTATCCGGCCAAGCTCGATTTCAAGGATACATTGAGGCTCCAATCCAATTGGTTCTCTGAAACCCAGTGGGATGAAGTATCTTTAAGTACACACCTAATCCCGTTATCCATCAGTATCTATTACTTTCCTTTTCCTGGTAAACCTTATTCTCCGAATCCGAATCCAATATGGGGAAATAAAAGCGCCCAGGTTGGCGACTGGAGTGTAGAGAATAAATATATCGGGGTCAAGCTTGAAAAGGAAAATGGCGTTTACCTGGGATGGATAAAGGTCAGATTTATATACTCAGACATAGTTGTCCATGAAATGGGCTGTAAGAAGATAACCTGATTTTCTTACATTTGATTATTATATGATCCGGATGCCGAATAGAACATTCCTAAATCTGATACTGGTTTCATGTTTAATTTTTGTACTTCCGTCTTGCAGAGGAACTCATGCAAGTATCATGACTTCAGATAATAACGAAACTACTGCTCCGCAAATCATTTTTTTGAACTATTAAATAAGCAAAACAAATCAAAGGCGATTGTGAAATCCTGCTGATTAATAAAATTGTTACAGAAGGAAAACTTAAATTGAATAGTCCTGAGCCAGAAATATCCAGGCCGGGTGATCTGAAGTGCATCGCCCTGGACAAACAGATGCAAGGTGTTGACAGTGTCCTTATCTCTGATCCGTTAAATGTAAGTTTTGAATCAGTCGATGCGAATAATTCATTTTTCAGAAAAGAAGTAGCATTGGACAGCACTCAGTTTTCAGTCCGGATGCAACTTGATAAGAAAACCACTGCCTTGCACTAAAGAAAAGATATTCTGAAAATCAAAATTCTTATCTGATAGTAACAAGAATAAAATAACGATGAGAGCTGCAGAAATTGTTGCATTATTATGGTTCATTGTTACTAATTCCCTGGCACAGAAATTTGATACTGATACTATTGTTTACAATGGGGATTAGACCAACATATTAACCTTGTCATCCTGGGTGACGGCTATACCATAGATGAGCTTCTAAATTTAAGGATGCTATGATTTACACCGATATTTTAAAGAAATCCCCTATTAATAAAGAACTACTTTAATTATCATAATAAAGTTCAAGAATGAAAGCGGTGCAAGTCATTAGGGAAAGCTGATTAAGGAGCCGATATACGTAATATCGGTGAATTATTTTGGGTCACCTTCGATTATGTGGTATTAATAGATTACTGTCGCTACTAAAAAGGTTATCTCAAATGTTCTGGCCTCTAATTTTCCTGATTATGACATGGTCCTGATCATTGTAAATAGTACTCATTATGGTGGAAGCGGAGGAATGTATCCGGCTGCCTCAATGGTTCCTCTCATTAAAATCTCTACACATGAATTAGGGCATTCCTTTGCAGGATTGAGGGACGAATATTGGGCTGGTGATCAATTTGACGGAGAGGCGATTAATATGACGAAACAACTGCTTTATTGAGGTGAGATGGAAAAACTGGATTGGCGCTAATTCTATTGGTATTTATCAGCATTGTTGTGGAGGGAATTCACGTATATGGTATAAACCGCATCAATATTGTCTAATGCAATATCTTGAAGCTCATTTTTGCTCAGTTTGTGCAGAGGGTATAGTCGAAAAAATACATTCTCTTGTTTCCCCAATTAAGTCTTCCAGCCCACCTGATGGGGTGATAAGTGATACGATTTACCCGCTTACATTTAAACTTGACTTAATTACACCCTCTCCCAATACCCTGAAAAGAATTTGGACGCTAAATGGCTCCCTGTTAAAAGAAAATGTTGACTCGGTGTTAATTGAAAAAAATGACCTGCTCCCCGGAAATTCATTATCCGTGTCGGTAGAAGATACAACTCAACTATTACGGGTTGATAATCATGTACATATATATTTTGTTCGCTGGTCAATTGATGAAACCACAACTGGTGTTAATGAAATATCCGGTTCTTCGTCTGAAGTTAGTATTCTTTTATACCCCAACCCGACAGCGGGTTATCTCAATGTTAAAACGGAAGGAACCACAGGAAACATAGGATTTGAAATATATGATACAGGGGGCCGAAAATACTATCGCAGGAGAATGTCAATTCACTAAATCTGCAGAGTTTAAGCCAGGGTATCTATTTCATCAGGATTTATATTGATAACGACCTGGTTTCTACGCGAAAGATAATCAAGGAATAATTAATATCTGTTCCTAATCAATTACTAAGTAATACTTTACATGCCTCTTATAGGGCTTTTTCAAGTTCCTCAGGAGGCTTACAAGACCACAGCCGGGTAATCCTCAATGGAGTAAATGCCTAGCCAATCATTCAGACAAACTCAAAGAAATATTTGATTGACCATGTTCTGGGGAGAATGTCGGATAACGGACAGGGAATAGTGAATTTTACTGGTCCATGTTCAAGACTTTAATAACTTTATCACAATGAATATTAACCTGGCAAAACTAATCAGAGATTACTTATGGAACGTTCCTCCTTCTTCAAACTTTCGGTGTCACTGGTCACTCTCACGATTTTACCTGGCGGCTGCACACCCGAAAATAATCAGGCCAATGAAATAAAGCGCTGGGAAAAGCAGGCCGCAGAGGTAACAATAATGCGAGACACTTATTCTGTACCGCATATCTACGGAAAAACTGATGCTCTGGTGGTTTTCGGTTTAATGTATGCACAGTGCGAAGATGATTTTAACAGGGTAGAAACCAACTATATCAACTCAATGGGTCGCATGGCTGAAGTTGAAGGGGAATCTCAGCTATTTACTGACTTGAGGATGAGGCTGTTTATTGATACCGTAGAAGTCAAAAAGGAATATGAAAATTCTCCCCGTTGGCTTAAAGAGCTAATGGATGCTTATGCTGACGGAATAAACTATTATCTCTTTAAGCATCCCGAAGTAAAACCAAGGTTACTGACCCGTTTTGAGCCATGGATGGCATTGACATTCAGTGAGGGAAGCATTGGGGGTGATATTGAAACTATTCCGGTCAGTGCCTTGAAAAATTTTATGGAGACAAAGCGATAGCCGAGAGCAAAGAAGAAATATCCTGGACGGAAATCCGATGCAAAAGGATCAAACGGGTTTGCAATCTCACCAACGATTAGTGCTTCGGGGAATGCTCTGTTGCTTATTAACCCTCACACCTCTTTGTTTTTCAGGTCTGAAGTGCACATGGTCAGCGACGAGGGATTACATGCATACGGTGCAGTTACCTGGGGACAATTCTTCGTTTATCAGGGATTTAATGAACATTGCGGGTGGATGCATACTTCAAGTGCAGCTGATGTTATTGATTATTACCTGGAGACAGTGGTAGAGAAAGAGGGGAAGTATTACTATGAATACGGAAATGAACTGAGGCCCTTAACAGAAAAGAAAATCAGGCTGAACTATAAAGAAAATGGCAATATCCTGAGTAAAGAGATCACTGTTTACTACAGTCATCACGGTCCTGTCATCAGGACACAGGATGACAAATGGGTTACAGTAAAGTTGATGGTTGAGCATGAGAAGGCCCTTACTCAATCATACATGCGGACAAAGGCCCGCAGCTATGAAGAATTTAACAAAGTCATGGAGTTAAGGACAAACTCATCAAATAATACCGTGTATGCCGATAATAAGGGAAACATTGCATATTTCCATGGAAATTTCATACCGGTAAGAGATCCGAAATTTGACTGGTCGCAGCCGGTTGATGGCTCTGACCCCGAAACGGAGTGGAAGGGATTGCACTCCATTGATGAGATGATCACGATAAAGAATCCTGCAAACGGATGGATCCAGAACTGTAACTCGACACCATTCACCGCAAGTGGGGATAACAGTCCGAAGAGAGAGAATTACCCTGCATACATGGCTCCGGATGCCGAGAATCCGAGGGGATTGCATGCCGTCAAAGTGTTACAGAACAGAACAGATTTTACAATTGATAAGTTGATCAGTGCAGCTTACGATTCCTATCTGACTGCTTTTGAAAATATGATCCCCTCGCTTGTAAAGGCATATAAGGATTTTTCGTTGAATGATCAGGATATCAGGAAGAGGCTGGCAGAACCGATCGAAATGCTTGACAAATGGGATATGCGATATTCATTGACCTCTGTTCCAACTTCACTGGCAATTTATTACGGACAGGAACTGATGGCTACCCCGGTTGAGCCGGTAAATGATACCGTTAGTTCTTCCTTTATGGGAAGGACTGAAAAACAGCAGCTTGATGCATTGTCGGCGGCTATAGGAATACTTGACGCTGATTTTGGCACCTGGAAGACTCCATGGGGTGAAATAAACAGGTATCAGCGTCTCACCGGGGACATCGTGCAGCAGTTCAATGATGAAAGGGCCAGTCTGCCTGTGCCTTTTGCTTCCTCAAGGTGGGGTTCCCTGGCCTCGTTTCAGAGTCGCAAGTATCCGGGAACGAAAAAGATGTACGGCACCAGCGGCAACAGCTTCGTGGCGGTGGTTGAATTCGGCGATAGCATAAAGGCTAAAAGCATACTGGCAGGCGGGATAAACAGCAATCCCGGTTCAGTTCATTTTGATGACCAGGCGCTTATGTATACCCAGGGGCTGTTTAAAGATGTCCGGTTTTATATTGAGGATGTAAGGAAATATACGGAAAGAAGTTATCATCCGGGAGAATAGTTTTCATATCACATGCATTTATGCCGGTGGCAGTGTTGATTCCAGACGGCACCGGAACCTTAAAATCAAGTGATCAATTCAGATCCTCTCCTTTTTGACAGGCAGCCAGAAGTCACTTTCTTGCAGGTTGCACTCTTTTATCATATCAAGTGCATACTTCGCGCCGGAAAAGTTCCCGTCAGCGTTATTGGTGCCGACGGTGAATTTGACACCGGCCTTTTTTGCCCTTTTAATGAAATCTGCGGAAGGGATCTCGTACCTGTTATTGATCTCCATGGCTATATTATTGGTCTGCAGGGCGGTAATTACCTCATCCATTCTCTCTTCAGTCCAGAAATGGTCATATCTGTCAGCCATCTGTGCGGGAAGGAATGTTGCATTCACATAGATATCGACGGGTTCTGTATTTAGAATAGTGACCAGGGTTTTAACCAGATAGTTCATAAACTCCTCCTCATCGTCAATAAAGGTCTCTTCAGGCAGCCATATGCGGTTCCTTCTGCCTTTTTCATCCGTAAAGGTCATGGCATCTGTAAAAACATAATCAAATTTTTCAATCGCTTCCTTCGAGAACAGCTCCACCCACTCCCGGCCTTCGGCCTGCATTGCCGTGTAAAATTGAGGGTAATCTTTCATTATGAGGAGGAAGGAATCTATCTGGTAATCATTCTGAACAGGAAATCCCAGTCCGCAGTTTACGGCAATACCATATTGGATGTTCTCAGCTTCAGATTTTCGCACTGCATCTTCAATGGCAAAATCGCCCTTTAGATGTACATGCAGGTCTGTAATGGGAAAGTTCTTAGTCTGCCGGCAACCGGCAGTTACAAAGAACAATGTCATTGAGACAAGAAACAGTCGCTTTTTCATTTGTATTGCTTTTTACAATTGAAAATCCATTAACATTTTTGCATCATCTGATTTAAGCGGCCTGTGCATATCTGGTACTCTATAAATAACCAATGTTCTCCTCTGTGATGGCAGCCTAACTCTATGAGATAAAAATACGAAACTTAACTTCAAATAATCATATGATAATCAGCTCCTTTCAGCGTTAATTCCGAGTAATTCAGTTCCAGGGAAATGTCCCCATATTTAAGGATGAGTTTCTTTTCCTCCGTGATCACCTCAGGAGCTTCCGGTAATCCATAAATGCAAAGTTTTACCAATCTGAATGATTCGTCGAAATATGTAATGCAGGGATGATTGAATATCCTTATGTTTCCCTTCTGGTTTGCCGCGGAAAATATTAGCCTGTGGAAGACAGCCCTTTCAGGGAGCAGCTCTATCTCGAGGGGCTCGAATATCCTGATATTCAGTGGACTTGAAATTGAGCTGATCTCAAGGCTGTATCCCGGCAGGTTTTCGTAACTCTCAATTTCTTCGCTTTTTTTAAATTGCCATTCATCAAAAATTTTATCCGAATCAAGTCTTAGCTGGCTGATCTCCCCTTCGCTGAAAGTCTGCTTACCGAGGGGTGGATCCATCATGGCAGATTCCAGAATCTCCTCCAGGAAAAGGGTGTCATTGCTTTCAAGCTGCACTTTCCAGTCGGGGTTCAACCGGTCCAGGATCATGGCTATCCATCTCCCTTCCCAGTAACCAAGGTCCCTGACACCTGCAGGGGCAATGCCGTTTGTCATATTGGATGCATTCAGCGGATCTACTCCCCTGGAGATTCGTTCTATATGATCTGACAATCCCTCTGTGCGCTGCAGATCCCTTTCATAATTTCCGAAGGTTACCGGAACCATGTCCAGTCTCTCTTTCCTGTAGTCCAATGCAGTTAATGCCCAGCCGGTGATCTCCTTCTTATCTGTGGCAAGAACAGCCCTTTTAAATGCCTCTTTTTCAATTCTCCTTAGAAACAGGGCCTCTTTTGTCTCCTCGGGATAAAAGAGCAGCACCCCGTCGTTTTGCCGCCAGCCAGGGTGTTTAATCCTCTGAAAAACATGAAACTGTTCATGGACAATTATGCCGGCAAGGTCCTTTGAATTGTACCTCTCACCGGTTCTGCGCGAGGAGTTGCTCAATATACTGGTGGCAGTCCATGTCTCTCCGAAGCGGACAACTGAATTACCCCTGACAAGTGGATACTGGCCTTCAAGAACAAAGACTCCGGTATCATGATCAGCCTTCCTGAAACCTTCAGGTGCATGATCTGCGAAGAAGAGCCAGGTATTTACACTGTCGTAAACAGCGACAGGAATTTCCTTCAGATTAAACCCGGGCCAGAGGTTGACTTCTGCAATCAGAGCATGTTCTCTCATTACCTCCCTGACGTCAGTCACCGGTTTTACCGTAACTTCTTGCGCATCAGTCATAGTTGCAGAACTGCCAAGTGCCAGCAGGGCAATTATTCCAATACTGATCCGGCCTGATTTGGTTGAGGAAGTAATCGTTTTCATAACACTGATTATGATAGGTTCTTGCCTATTCCGGCCTTATTTAAATGATGTAACTCCTTGATGGAAGTCCGGGGCACCCATTCAATACTCTTTTCCAAAGGCCATGATTTCACTTTTTTGCCGGAGAGGGATAGGGTGGTGGTGTTATTATAATTTCACCCTCCTGTTCCAGCAACTTCAATGCTTCCCTGACAGCTCTCTCCAGTTGGGGATCAATCCCTTTTGCAAGGGAGACAGCATCCTGGCGCACCTCTATATCAGGTGCGACGCCTTCATTTTCAGCTATCCACTTATTATTGACCGGGTCAAAAACAGCATTGTCGGGAGCTGTCAGAGCGCCTCCATCGACCAGCGAATAATGCACTGACGACTTAACCAGCCCTCCCCAGGTACGTGCACCGATCAGCGGACCTGTCTTCTGCTGGCGGAACACCCAGGGGAAGAAGTCGCCTCCCGAGCCTGACATCTCATTTATCAGGAGCACTTTTGGGCCGAGGATACCTGCAGGCAGACGGAAGGGGATCCCTCCGGGAGCCTCATTGGTGACCGCAGCCCGTAAGCGGCGGTTCATCAGGTCAACCATGTAGTCATCAAGCAGACCCCCGCCATTGAATCGTTCATCAATCACGGCACCCTTTTTATCCTGCTGGGCAAAGAAATACCTGTTGAATGAGACAAATCCTGCGCCGCTTGTGTTTGGCACCCATACATAGGCCAGTTTTCCTTCCGAGAGCCTGTCAACCATCCGGCGGTTATCTTCAACCCATGCCCTCTGGCGCAGGTTTGATTCACTGGCGATCGGCTTGACCACCTCCTTCCATGATCCGTTGAAATCGGGGGTCTTATTGATATGGAGAGTGGTCTGCATATCCAGGGTACCGTCAAGGAATTGCCAGGGATCATCCGTATCAGTCAGCTCTTTGCCATTAATTCCCACGAGATAATAGCCTTCCTCGATTTTTATGCCGGGCCTGTCGAGCGGGCTTGACAGCTCAGGGTTCCAGCTTTCAGTTGTATAAATACGCCTGATCTTCCAGCGGTTGTTTTCAGGGAAAAGATCACAGCCGAGCAATCCGGCGGACGGTTTATCAACTTCAGGGAAGTCGCCTCCGAAGACAAAACTGTGGCCCACTGACAGCTCTCCGTTCATCTGGTCAAGAATGTATGTCAGATCGGCACGGTGCCTGACATAAGGAATCAGGGGAGCGTACTTTTCATAAACTTCATTCCAGTTTCTGCCATGCATTCCGGGGTCATAGAAATAGTCCTTTTCATATCGCCACGCCTCCTCAAATATCTGTTTCCACTCCTCCGACCTGTCGAGAAGCATCTTCAGAGCCAGCTTGACCGGCTTGCCATCAGCGCCGGTGGCTGACGAGGTATTCATTATCTTCCAGTCGCTGCCTGTCCGGGCAAGCATTTTGTTACCGTCTGCCGAAACGGAAACCTGGCTGGCGCCGCTTAAAAACTCTTTTGCTTCGCGTTTTTCAAGGGTAAATTTCTGGATTACGAAACCGGTTACTCCCTCTTTCTGCTCGCCAATGAATACTGTTCCTGACGGACCGCTCAATACACTGCGGTAGTTTCCCCTTGCAAGAGGCATGGTTATAGTTCTCCGTTCAATGTTGGCAAAGTCTATAGAGACAGCTACAGCCTCTTTCTTTGCCACGCCGGTGGTATCCTTATCCGTTTTTTCAGGCTGTTTACCCTTTTCCGGTTTCTTAACAGCGGGCTCCGGTTTTTTCTCCTGTTTTACCGCCTCTTCATCACTGCGCGGATTGAAAGGCGAGGGATCGTCCTTTTTAAGGTTGATAATATATGCGGCATACACGGGGTCGGAAGTGATGGCGCTTGTATTTGCCCATCCCGAGCCGAGCGCGAGATTCGTACTGGCAAGGAAATACAAATGTTTCCCGTCCCTGTCCCACGCCGGAGAAAATGAGTCGGCGAATGAATTGGTTAACGAGTATATACTGTCGTTTGCTGCAGACCACACCTTAATCTGTCTGAAGCTATTTGTTCCTGTTTTTGTAAATGCCAGCCAGCGGGAATCATGTGACCATATAAGTTCCATATTTCCTCTCTCTGTATTTGCTCCGGCAGTTTCCACTGTTTTAATGGTTCCTTTTTCGACATCCACGATCCTTATTCTTACCTTATCATCGGCAAAAGCAATAAGTTTCCCGTCGGGGGACCAGGCAGGTTCCCATGCCATTTTTGATTCACCGATTGGGATGGATCTTGATTCCGTCAAACCATCCTGTGATGCAATGAGCAGAGTATATCCCTTGCCGCCGGCATCGGAGAACCATGCTACTTCATTTCCTTTAGGGGACCATATCGGAGCATGATCAGCAGCACCGGAAGTGCGGGTAATATTTCTTGCGTCACCGTCCTCTGCCGGTACGGTGAATATCTCCCCGCGGGCTTCCAGTATAATTCTTTTCCCCGTTGGCGAGAGTGAGACACTCGTTGCATTTTTTGTTACATCGGTCCATTTGGTTTCAGCCCAGGGGAAATCGGCTTTGATGCTTATATTCAACTGCCGTGATTCATTGGTAGAGAGATCAAGGGTATGGAGGTAGCCGTCACGTTCATAAGCAAGAATGTTGCCATGCCCGTTGAGCCATTTAATATCTGATCCTGTGAGGTGAGTCACCTGATTCAGATCTGCCGTGGCGGGGTTGTAGGACCATATGTTGGATGTACGGTCACGGTCAGAAAGGAAGTAAATGGTATTATTCAACCATAATGGCTGGATATCAATTGTTGATTCGTTGGGGATGAGTTTTTCGCTCAGGTCGGCCAGGTTCAGCAGCACAAGCGGTGTATTCTGACCTCCCCGGTAATTGCGCCACTCACCATCCCAGCGCTGGATCCTGTCGATGATTATCTGACTGCCGTCGGGCGAGAAGGACCCGTCTGCTGCCCACTGGCTTGTCAGAGTGCCTGAGGGTCCGCCTTCAACGGAAACCGTCCACAGCCGTGAATAGGATGAGGGCGCATTGTCTCTTGATGATGTGTAGAGGACCCTCTTGCCATCCGGTGACCATCCACAGACGGAAGCAGGAGCCGGATGCCAGGTAAGCCTTTTTGGGGTGCCGCCGTCAGCAGGCACCACATAGACAGCCTGTGTCCCCGAACGGTTAGAATTGAATGCGATCCATTTCCCGTCAGGAGAAAGTGAGGATTGCCTTCTACAGCCGGAGTGCTGGTAAGACGCTCTGTTTTCATGCCTTCGAAATCCGTAACCCATATATCGCCACCATATGCAAAGGCAATGTGAGTTTCGGTTATGGAAGGCTGGCGCAACAGTCTTGTTCCCTGGGAGTGGAGTGCGGCTGTGCATAAGATGAAACAGAACAGAAGGAGATTCAGGGGCAGGCAGCTGCGCACTTTATGATATCTGCCGGAAAGTTTCAAGTCGTTAAGAGATAGAATGTTTATCGGGTTCATGGTTTGAGGGATTTGTTGTATGGAAAGTCTGCTTACCGGGATATGAAGTTAATTTATTCTCCAGAAACCTGGTCAATAATTTTATTTTAAAGACCTGGCTGCTTACAGGATGCTGCATTGTCAGCAACGGAAATAATACAGAATCCCGCATTGCCCTCACAGCCTATTGCAGATACAAGGAGCTGGAACGTATGTTTTGTCATGCTAAACCAACACTGTCATTGAGAAGAGCAGAAGGGGTCACTAACAACATGTACCAGATAACATACATCCTGCCAGCCTCCAAACACACAGAAAACCACCTTCCATAAAGCATACCCAATACGGTGAGATTGATTAAGGTTTAATTCAACTGTTTTTTCCTTTTTATCCTACTTTTTTCAAACATTTACTTTAGTTTAGTGGCGAAACAATTCTTTAATGAAAGTTATCTTACTCTACGACCTTGATCCTGCCTCGGATATCAACAAGATAAACAATACCGGGATTCCGGTAAGGTCCTTTGTGAATCACTGCAGGATGAAGGAATTGAAACATACATCGAGGAACTGAGCGACCCGAACATGGAGAAAATACTGGAAAGGTATGATCCGGCCGACACTATAGTTTTTAACCTCTGTGAAACCTTGCCTGGCATCCCGAATAGTGAAAGAAGAGTCATGGAAATACTTGACGGCAGCGGGTTCACATATACCGGAAATGTCCCGAAGGTAATAGAACTGAGCTACGATAAACAGAAGGTGAAGGAGGTTCTGAGATCTCTGGGAATAAGGGTGCCATATGGGGAAGTACTTACGCCAGAAGAAGCAGCAAGCTGGACCCTTTTTCCTGCTATTGTTAAGCCAGCAATGGACCACTGCAGTCTTACGCTGACCGAAAACTCGGTGGTTTTCGATACCTCTTCCCTTCAGGACCGGTCAGGCTGGTGAACGATATGTTGAATCAGCCTGCTTTGGTGAAGGATTTTATTGACGGTCGTGAGTTCCATGTCTCAGTGTGGAACAATGAACCGCCCGAAGTCCTGCCCCCGGCAGAAATGGATTTTTCGGCATTCTCCGAAGCCCGTGACAGACTATGCACTTATGATTCGAAGTACAACTCCGGTTCGGTTCATTACGAAAAAATCGAAACCCTGATACCTGCCCCTCTTGATAAAAAACTGCTTAACAGGCTGCATAAGAAGGTAATTAAGGCATGGAAAGGATTCGGATGTCTCGACTATGCCCGATTCGATTTCCGTCTGCGCGGCGACGAGTTCTACCTCCTCGATATCAATCCCAATAACGATATCAGCATTGACACCAGCTTCGCCCTGGCAGCAGAAATGACCAGTTGGACCTACGGCCAGATGGTAAAGCGGATTGTAATGATGGCGGTCGACAGACACCCTGAATTAGGAGGGAAACGGTAGCCCGGTGAACCCGCCTTTCAGGTTCACCTCGCGGTTATTGAAAGGATCAAGAGCCCTGTCAATCAGCAGAGCCATCTCACCCCTCAATACCGGGCGGTCCGGCTCGCTTACCCCACCTCTGAAAACCATCATGAGGGCTTCCGCCAGCCCGCTCTCACTGATTTCAATGCTGTTCTGTCTGGCCACCAGGCGAATGAGGTCAACCGCCTGCTTAACCGTCAGATCAGTTTCACTGAAGTCGTACTCTGCAAGAGGGTAGATATCTTTCAAACCCTCCAGATCTGATGCCTGTGTGATCTCATATGCCCTGAAGAAGGTCTGGTTCGACCAGCCCGAATTCTTGCCAACTCCCTTCATTATTCCCGTTGATCCGATTCGCTGAAGCGATTTGTACCACTCATGATCACGCGGCACATCCAGAAAGGGAAGCAGGTATCCGCCGGCATCAAGCAGGACATTCTGGACATCCCTGACCGGCACGTCGGCAATCCCGACCCCTTTTATGACAGCAAGTGCTGCCAGCACCCCTGCAGCCTGGCCTGCCTGGAGTACGACAGGCTGCAGTCGTGTCGCACCATTGACAAGGTTGGTCACGGAAATCGATTTTTCTGCAACGATCAGCCCTTCAACATCTTCAGGAATGAGAGTGCCAAGCGGCAGACCGAATGAGGGTACTGGATAGAAGCTGAGATCCGGCAATGCCTCTGGTCCTTCATAGGCTGAATGATGGTGATCTACAGGGTAATCACCAACAGCAATGCTTGTGCGGTAGAGTTTATCAGGCTGATCAAATGGTTCTGTAATGTGGTTTAGGCTAAATCTCACCTTCCCGTGAATTCTTCTCGATTCACGATGATAAGGTATTAGCGGGAGGCTGTCCGCGGTAGGAAATTCGTCATCGGCAAGAGCAAGGTTATGGTAACCGAGCTCATTCCTTATAAACCACAGGAAGCATAGGGTTCTTCGTTTAGCTTCCTTCAGTGCTTCAGCCCGGCCCTCCGGGTCCATCTCTATAATGTTGGCGTAGTAGTCGTTTCCTGACAGTGGCCAGTTTTTTGCATGTTACTTGTTGTTCGGAAGTTTTCCGTAATTCAGCATAGCCTCGCATGACCATCTCGCCGTCTCATTTCCCTCCCGGAACAGAGAGGATTTATGCATGAACATGCCAAACAGCGAAGGATCATAACCTTCTGGTCTGGACATAGGCACCCTCCCGGCCATAGTCTTTCAGAACGGCAACGTATGTAAGATCCTGGATGATGGTGTTTGCCTTCTCCGGTGCGATATCTTCGCCGGTATCGTACCGTGAATCCATTCCGAGGTCGTATTTCGCACCGCACATCCTGGAGATATCTCCCAGTTCTGTGGCATCAATGAGTATCGGGGAGAGAGTATCTCGGTGCACCACCCGGTAGTTTTCAAGCTGTAATCAACCATTCAGCTCCCCGATGTTTCACATGTACAACCCGCACATTGCGCAAAACCGTCAGTCCGGGTTCTGCTGCCGCCATTTCCGAAAAAATTCTGTTACCCACCGAGGGCTCAAACATGACGTTGCTTACCCATCCGGTTTTAAGATTGGATTCGTTCCCGTAATGAACTGCCAGAGAGTCTCTGAACTCACCCCAAATACCACCCGGAAGAGTGTGGTTGCCGTCGACGGCACTCACTCCTGCGCTGGTGAGCATTCCTCCGAGCCACTCGTTCTCCCCGGCGATAACGGTGCGAACACCCATTCTTGAAGCCTGTATCGCAGCAGCCACGCCACCGGTGCCACCTCCGGCAATGAATACATCCGTGGTAACGGGCGCAGAGCACGAGACGAGGAGGATGACGCTGATAACGCTCCACGACATCCTCCCAGGGATGCCAGTCCCGGGGTTGCAGGCAGTTAGGTTTTCGTCTGACATGACACTAAATTTTGCTTAACCAGGCAATGAAAATATTAATAAATTTATAGGAAATTGTTGAGATCAGATCACTGGAGACTGGTTTGTATAACCTTTAAAAACTTAACTATGAACTGCAACAGGAGAACTTTTGTAAAAACAGGCGCTCTGGCAGTGACCGGCACTGCCCTCTTTGGAAACACATTCTGTGCTGCACCCGGACAGAGAGGCATTACAGGGCTGCAGCTTTATTCAATCAGGGATGACATGTCACTCGATCCGGGGGGATCGCTGACGGAGCTGTCAGGGATGGGGTACAGGTATGTTGAGCACGCCGGTTATTCAGACCGCAAATTCTACGGCTTTACGCCGCCGGAATTCAAAAAGATACTTGACGGGGAGAGGTCTCTCCATGGTTTGGCCGGCATGTAAGTTCTGTCAGGAGTGACTGGGATGTAACTGCCAGTGACTTTTCGGACAGGTGGAAGTACACGGTAGAGGATGCTGCCACCTGCGGGCAGAAATATGTTGTCACTCCATGGCTCGAGGAGAGCATCCGAAGGAACTACGACGATTTCATGATCTTCATGGATGTCTTTAACAGATGCGGAGAGCTGTGCAACAAGTGGGGGATGAAATTCGGGTATCACGAACCACGACTTTGAATTCAGCGAAAAGTTCAACGGTGAGAGCCTGTTTGACATCATGATGCGGAGCATCGATCCTGATCTTGTTGTGGTTCAGCTGGATACGGGAACCTCTTTAACGGAGGCGCCATTGCCAGAGATGTTGCAGACCGTTACCCCGGCCGGTTTGATTCATTGCACCTGAAGGATGTTATCAGGGCAGGAGAGGAGGGTCAGTTTGAAAGCACAATTGTCGGTGAAGGGGTTGCGGATGTCAGGGAGGTGCTGGCCATGATTGAAAAAACGGGAGGAGCCAGGGTCATTATTTCAGAGGCGGTGCCGGGAAAAACTCCGATGGATTGTGCCCGCCTGAACCTAGAGGTAATGAAGAAGTGGGTTACCGTTAAGAATTACTACTAAAGAGATACTTTGCTCATAAAGAAATAGCCCCAGGTTTCTGTTGCCCGGGGCTATTTGCTATCGGATGAGGTGATCTGCACAACTGCGATGCTAATTTTTTTTGTCCAGAAAAAGTGAATTCCCGTCTGCGGTAAGCTTCAGTCCAACCGGATTACCGGTCTCATCAAAAATGAACTCCACTATCTGGTCCGAGAATTCCCTGATCCTGAACATATTTCCCTTATACGGATTCAGGTGCTGCGGAGGAGCAGTATTGACCATAAGCTCCCCGTTCTTTAACTCTATGAGAGCCCTGGTTCCTCCATTCTCATATAGTCCTGCCAGCTTCTTCAGAAACTCAGGATCGCGGAGTCGCGGGTCAGGAACCCTGTTAAAGATCACCTCCTTCTCATCAAGGCTGATCTTAAGCTGGCTGATGTCTCCCTGTGCATCGGTGCTGAACATCAGTGACCATTTGCCGAAAAGCTGGTCATCAGGTGTCATGAAACGGTCATAATGGTAATGGTTAAGAGGCAGTTCGTACTGGTTGAATTTAAATGCCAGGCCCTCACTGCTGCAGGTGATATGAACCCTGCCATATGCCGGGTCTTCAAAAATACCGGCGTAATATCTTCACAGGGCATGTGACGGGACTTATCCCCATTACGCGGTCTGTATCCGGCTTTTTGCGCGATTCTCTGGCGGTCTCCCGGCCCTTCAGATAATACTTTCAGTCCCCTTTCACTCCACGGGGTCTCAGGCAGTCCGAGTAACCTGTCATAGATTGTAAATGCTATGATACCAGGGTAGTTGCGAGATGCGGTTCGTAAATACGATCACACCTATACTGTCAGCAGGCATTATGGAGATAATTGAATAAATGCCTCCTATTAACCGACCGTGCTGTGCCATGTAATGGCCCTTGTAGCTCGATGTAGCCCTACCCATGCCATACATGGCGTTCAGGTTTTCGAAGTACCTGTCAGGTACCGATGAATAGGGGATGGCAGGCTTCATGGTCTCTTTGATGATCCCCGCCGGAATAACCTGGTTGCCTTGAAATTTACCGCCGTTGATCTGGGCTATCACCCATTTGGAGAGGTCATCGATACTTGATATGTGATTGACCCTGCGGGACCCAGTCCCTGGTTCTGGGTATAAAACAGCGACCTCAATAAAACGGTGGTATCCCTCTGTTCGTAGTAGGGAGTCATGAAGTCAGGCTGCTTAAGCATATCCTCTGCCATGAACATGGAATGAGACATTTCAAGCGGGATAAAGATCTTTTCCTGCACGAAAGCCTCCCATGTCTGGCCCGAGAGGTATTCAACAGATTGTCCGGCTGCAACGTACATCAGGTTATTGTACAGTGCGCCAGACCTGAAGGGGATGCTCGGCTCCAGAAATTTAATCCTGTCAAACAGCTCCTGCCTTGTAAAATCTGACCTGACCCAGATACCATCATGCCTCGAGATGCCGGTCCGGTGTAAAAGCATATCCCTTATTGTAACACTGGCATTCAACTCATCATTATAAAACTGTATTTGCGGTACATAGGTTTTTATTGGCTTGTCCCAGTGGATTTTCCTCCTCAACCAGGAATCCCACGGCAGTTGAAGTAAAGAGTTTGGTGTTCGAAGGCAATCTGGAACAGGGTATTGGGCGTAACCGGCAACCTGTTCTCAAGCTCACGGTACCCATACCCGCGGGCGAAGACCAGCTTGTCCTTGCTCTATCCTATCCCGCATCCCGGGACATTCCAGTCTTTAAGGATCTGCTCCACCGTCTGATCAAAGCCCTTAAGCTTTTTCTGTACATCAATGGTCTGGGCTGCTGTATTATTCGACAGCAGGCAGAGTGCTGCTGATAAGATCGTTCCTGCAACCAGGGAACCAAGTCTGTTGATTTTTCTCATGATGGGTTGGTATTATATGAACTGTTCATTGCTGTGAGGTTAAGAAAGAGGAAGAAGTTTTTCATTGTGGCAAACAAGAACATTTTCCATTGTTCCATGCCAGTTATGAAATCCATTACCCTGGCAGTCATTATAATCAGGGCATGCCGCACATTGACCGGTTTTTGTCCAGCGCCTGTCTCTGAAGGACTGAAATTTAGTATGCCAGACTTCATGGAAATTGTCCCTGTATATATTGCCCTGGGAAAATGCCCTGTCAATATTCGGGCATGCCGAAATGGAACCGTCAATGAGGACAGAGCCGATATTTATTCCTGCCCTGCAAAAAAAGAAACTGTCTCTCACTTTCAGTTCATACCTGCCGACATAACCCTCGCAGCTTAATTTAACGTCAATCAGTTTCAGCGTCCTTTTGCTGCAGATGAAGTTGACCAATTGCTGAAACTGAAGATCCGACAGCAGCAGGTCGGGATTCTTTCCGGCGCGGCCTATCGGTACTATCGTAAACAGCCGCCAGGCTTTTACCCCTTTCCATGCCAGATAATCATAAAGCAAAGGCAGTTCGTGCAGGTTCCTCTTATTAACGCATGTGACCACGTCAAAATTCAGTCTGGGTGCTCCGGCAGCCAGGGTGATTGCCTCATCGACCCTGAAAAAACTGCTCCTGTTATTGCGAAGCCAGTTGTGTGTATCTTCAAACCCGTCGAGGCTGATGGTCAGGGCACCCATACCCGCATTTAACAGGGCAACATGTTTCTCGCTATTGTACAGAAATCCGTTTGTTACCATGCCCCACCGCACTCCCCTTCTCCTGATCTCCCTGCCGCATACTTCAATATCCTTTCTCAGAAGAGGTTCCCCACCGGTAAGTACCACAATCAGGTCGTCTGATTTCGACTCTATTGTATCAAGTGCCGCCAGGAAGTCTTCCAGGGGCATATCCCCGTGAGCGCCGTCTGTCGAGCAATCGCTGCCGCAGTGAAGGCAATCAAGGTTGCACCTCGTTGTGCATTCCCAGAACAGATATCTCAGGGGATGAAGCTCTGTTTCGGATTTTCTGAAGCGGCGGAAAAGGCTTTTTCTGATGATTCCGTACATCTATCTCTCCTGCAAAAAGATATCAAGATGCAACCTGTCTCCCTGATAAACAGACAGGAGGGTATCTTTACTCAGGAAAAGACCATTCAGTTCCGCATCGGTATCATCGAATCTGATTTTGCACGATTCATCCGGAACTGTATAAAATGAAAAGACTCCATTCGCGTCTGTGTACAAATTCTGCTGATACTCAGGGATGGAGACCAATATCCCTTTCACCGGCAACCCTGATGTTTTGGATTTTACGATGCCTTCAATATAAGCATCAGCTCCAAAATCCTGCGGTGTTCCGTAACAGGCCTGAAATACAAATAACGCTGTAGTAAAGCTCAATCCCCCGACAATCTTCTTCCAAAACCTGCTTTTCATGATTAAGCGTTTTTAGTTATCATATCTGATCTGACATCAAAGTTACACCTCTTTTAACCCAAATTCAATGGTCTTCCACATATAGTTTTATTTTTGTTGTTTTATGAACCGGTAACTTAAGAATTCAAGGGGATGAAAAGAAACTATATGAATCCTTACCTGGCAGGGGCATTGCTGGGGATGGTACTTCTTCTGGCGATGGTTGTCTCCGGACGGGGTCTCGGTGCCAGCGGCGGGGTAAAGTACTGTGTCGTTTCAATTGTCGGAGCTGTCAGTCCGCAGCATATTGAAAAATCGGATTATTATTCGAAATACTTTGAAAACGGTAAGAAACCCATGACAAACTGGCTGACGCTGGAGATATTCGGATTGGTTGCAGGAGGATTTCTCTCCGGAGCAGTTTCAGGCAGGCTGAAGCTGAAGGTTGAGAAGTCGCCCAAGATTTCAGTCACACGGAGAATGATCTTTGCATTTCTCGGAGGAGTACTCTTCGTTTATGGCGGGCAGCTCGCCAGGGGGTGTACCAGCGGAGCGGCGCTGTCAGGGATGGCAGTGCTCTCGGTGGCAGGGTTTGTGACGATGATCACCATATTCGGCTCAGCCTATCTCTTTGCATGGATATTCAGGAAAAATTGGATTTAGAAGTCGAAAGTCTGTAAAATCCTTAAAGTCTGAACGTCGGAAAGTCGGAAGTCCGCAAAGTCCGTAAAGTCGAAAGTTGAAAATCGGGCAACGGAGGTCAGGTAATCGAAAAACGAAAATCGCGGATCCGGGGATAAGGAAAATAAATAATAACAAGCAACTCAACAGATATGGCACCTCTCTCATCATTATATGATTTCCCGGAATGGCTCAACATGCTTACAGCCTTGCTGATCGGCACGGGATTTGGATTTGCGCTTGAACAGGCCGGCTTCTCATCGAGCCGGAAGCTGGCAGGAATGTTTTACGGCTATGACGCCACAGTTCTGAAAGTATTTTTCACAGCAGCAATAGTTGCCCTGATCGGATCACAGTTCCTGGGCTACTTCGGATTACTTAATCTGAATCAGGTATATGTAAATGAGTTTTATGTGACAGCTTCCATCGTGGGAGGGATAATAATGGGAGCGGGATTCATAATGGGAGGGTTCTGCCCGGGGACAGGTATCTGCGCAATGTCAATAGGCAAAATTGACGCCATGGTGTTCGTTGCCGGGGGATTTGCAGGAGCGTTTCTGTTCACGGAAACCTATCCCCTTATTGAAGGTATGGCTACCGCTCAGTACAGGGGGCCGGTGAAGATAAACGAAACACTCGGCCTCTCGCCCGGACTGTTTACTCTTTTGCTTGTGGCAGCGGCGGTGACGATGTTCTGGGTGGCAGAGATGGCCGAAAAGAGATTTGCCCGCCCGGATATAACAAACGATTTATAATATTCAGTCATGAAGATCCGAAAAGAAATCTCCGCACTTCTGGTTTTGCTCAGTCTGATCCTGGCATTACTGCCTCTGACGGCTAACCGCTCGTTTACCGCAAAGCCGGATGCTCTTCTCTCTGAGGTGCTTGATGAGGCGACCTCCTTCACTGCTGACCAGGTGGCTGATTTAATCGTAAGGGAAGACACAGCCTTCCGGCTCATTGACCTGAGGCCTGCCGAGGAATTCAGAAAACTGGCCATTCCTGGAGCAGTCAATGTACCTTATTACGAGTTCATAGAATCAGATCCTGAAAAGTGGCTCGGCAACAGGAATATCATGGCAATTTTCTACTCTGCCGGGGATCTGGAATCGGATTATGCCCTTGTGTATGCCAGGGGACTGGGGTACGAAAACAGTTTTGTCATGGAAGGAGGTCTCACGGAATGGATCACAACCGTGATTGAAACGAAGTTCACCGGAGAAAGGATAACGGCAAGGGAAAATGCCCTGTTTGAGACAAGAAGGCGTGCCGGCGAGATGTACACTGAACTGAACAGTCTTCCTGACAGCCTTAAGCTAAAGTACCTGGAGTCGAAAAAATTTTCAGCAAAGAAGCTTGACGGCGGATGCGAATGATCAGATAACTTAAAAGGAAACACGATGAAATTTCTGCAACAAAACTGGCTCATTCTGACAATCGTGGCTCTGGTGGTTGCCATGGTACTCATTCGCTCCCTCAGCCGGAACAGTTTCAGGTATGATGCTGTCAGGTGGGCTGCATCATCAGCGGACGGGTCTAACCTTATTGACATGAATCAGACGGACTGGGTTGACCGTGAACCAGGTCCTGATGATCAATCTCGGAGGACTATGACAAAGATACCGGTGCAATTTATGGACAGGACCGTAATTATCCAGCCTGAATCTATTCTTGAAAGGGAAAACATTAAGCTGATCCGGAAAAACAAGGGCCCTGTCATCCTCTTTTCCGGTGATGCATCCGTCTCTGCCAGGATATGGATGGTGCTTAGTGAGATGGGCATAAAAAATCTCTTTGTCTTCACCGGTCAGGGTCCGGATACACCCTGAAAATAAAATTCCGGCCTGACAATTGTGCCGGGCCGGAAAATATTGAGTTCGCAAGGGGCGAAATTGGTACCTCTGTTATTTTACTGTCTGGAAAATCGTTTGATTCTGCTAGATGTAAAGGGCAGCCACGAAAGTGTGCTTTTTCGCTTACCATCCTGTCATACATGAAGCTGTTGTTTCCGTACTTCAGTGTTCTTGCATCATAGCCGAACAGTCTGAGGAAGGCCGACGCAAATGCCGAATTATGCCCCGTACCGCAATAGATGACAACAGTTTTGTCATGGGGGATGGTGGCCATCATGTCAGGGAAACCCAGGGTTGACTCAGGCTTATACCGCACTGCCCCGGCAATATGGCCTGCGTCATATTTATCCTTGCGTTCAAGGTTGATAACGAAGTATTTTCCAGGATTGCTGAAGACCTCATCAGACAGTGATCAGGACATCTTCCGTTCCCTCCTCAAAGAGTTTTTCTGAATCTTGCATCAGCGATCTCCTTCCCGGATGACAATCCCGTGCCCGGATCAGGCATCGCTGCTGCTGCCGGGGTATCATGGGTTTCAGTCTCAAGCCGATCCTCATATTTGCCTGATGAACCGCTGAGCCATCCCTCCTCCGCATAGATCTTATTCCATCCGCCCATACCCCATCTCATGGCAAACACATTGCCATATCCCATCATCCTGAGAAGGGCAGTGGTGTAGCTTGACAGCTGACCATCGTCGCAGACCAGGATTATCTTGTCATATTCAAAGGGCTTTATGCCGGATTCGAAATACTCCGGCAGCTCGCTGAATTGCCTGCTCACGGCTCCGGCGACATGGCCCTTTGAATAGATTTCCTGCGGTCTGAGGTCAATGACCAGGTTATTCTTACCCAGTTCCTCTTTTACGATTGATGCCTTGATCAGGCTGGGGAACTGCTGGCTGTTGACATAATCGCCGTTGGCCTCCAGCTCTTTGAGAAGAAGCTAGTGTCTCCTGACCGATAACTCAGGGGCGGCAGAGTTTGACCTGTGGTTCCGCCTGTGGCTTCCGGCTTCTTTTCGCCTTTGCTTCCCGGTACAACTGCCTGCGGTAAAAACTGCAAGCAATCACGAAGAGAAAAAGCATATAAATACTTTTTCTGCTATTCATGATCTGAGTCCGTATGGTAAGGTTACTGAGTAACAGGGACCCTGTCCTTATCGTAGTCTTATTGTTTCCGTACGGTTGCCCTTGTCATCATACCTGTATTCAGTAATGGCCACACCATTTGAAGGATTATTGATGATATTCCTCTCCTTGTCCATGTTCCTGACTTCAATTGCTGCGCCATGCTTATCGTAGCTATACTGAGTCACAGGCACACTTTTGCCCCCAGGTATTCATTATCCTGGTCAAAGAGAGCGGACTCAAGTACGTACCCGTTCTCGTCATATTTGCTTACCCTGCGAGACCATCCCCAGTAGAGATTGGACATCTGCCCGGTCACATTGAAGACCGAGAAACTAAGAAGGTCCCCGAATTCGTTCGGTTCGAACTCAAAGTACGAAACGCCTATATCGCCGCAGTTTTCTGCCGTGCAGTTATAGAGGGTATCACCCATATAATTTGCCATGTCCATTACATAGCCCTTCTCGTTGTAGGTGAACCGTAGCTCATAGAAGGGGCAGAACGCGTTCATGACTGTCTCCTCGTTTGCCAGGTTATATCTTTTCTCCTGGAGCTTGCCGTCAGGCAGGATCTGCCAGACATAGTAGTTGATCTTATTACGGTTTTCAACCGGCTGTCCATCCTTACCGAAGAACTTCAAGTCCGGTTCTTACGCCCTTGTCATCGAGATGTATATTCAGCGGTAAAGACTCCTGCCTGATTCCATCGGTTCGTTGTTCTCGTCAAAGAAGCGCTTGATCTGTTTGTTATCGGCAATGCTCGTAAGGTGATCTTGTGCCGCCCCGCCAAGTGAGCCGTACGATAGCAGTTCATCTCCTCTTACAAATTCGACTGACAGGAGACGACTGTCATCGTCATAGATGAATTTATAGCTGTTGACATCCTTTGCCTCTTCGACTGTCAGTTCGCGTGTTCCTCTCTCAGTGTCCCAGGGTGTCTCGCTGAAGAGGAGGTTCCTGTAATAAACCGTACCGGTCTGTGCGGATTTTTTTGCCGGAGCCTGGTTACAGGCTGAAGTACCCGCAATTGCCAATGCCGCAAGGCTTATCAGAAAAAGTTTGTTTCTTAGTCTCATAGTATCATGTTTGTTTGGTTTCATAGAAACAAAGTCAGGAGCAATAAGGTTCTCGGACAGTCCGGATCAACAAATTGAAACGACTTCATGCGTACAAATATAATAACTATGATTGGTTCTTCTCCTTCTCCCGACAGAATCATCGTCAGGACGATTTGCTATAATTCAGATAAATGTGATATTATTTGCTGGTGCACATAGCCCGAAGGGGAAGACCGAAACCTTCGCATCCATTCCCTTTGGCATTCTGCTATGCCTGCGGAAACTCATTCGGGAACAATCTGGATTGCCTTCTCACTCACCTGGCAAATGCCCTTACCGTGATTTTTAAGTGCTCCAGGTTTAACCCCCTGAAATTGTCCCTTTCCAATTTAATCAGCCGCTTCATAGATTACTCGATAAGGAGAAGATAAAATTCAAATCACCTGAGGATATCATCAGGCCCGGGAATTATCTTAACAATCTCGCCGGGGGAAATTGATCTAACCTATATTTAGCAGGCCTGTATATAATGCTCCCTGGACAATAAACCGGGCGATGCGGGCAATGCTAAAGAGCAAATAGAGCCTGAGGGGGTATTTCAATAAACTTATTGCTATGACAATCATTGAGAAAGGGGAAAAAGGAAAGAGTGCCGAAATAATAATGAAAGCGCCTCCCCATTTTCTTGCAAGGAGAATGTATTTTTCGAGTGCGCGCTCTGAATAAGCTCTGATATCCTGGCCTTAATGCCAGCCAGTGCCCTATCAGGTATGAGATGACACCGCCGGTATATGAGAGCAGGCCAAGTAACACCATTACGGGTATGGGAGAGTCGAACTTCGTGCCCCAGATCATGAAAATATCCGGAGGGATCATCCCGAGAAAGGATTCGGAAACGAAGAAAATGCCAATGATTAAACTGTCACTGAGATTGTCGGTCAGGTACTGGAATATCCTTTCAGCATCGATAAGGTGTCTGGCGATAAGAACCAGCGGCACCATGAATAGAAAGTAAAGGAGTATTATTTTCAGGGCGGTCAGCCCCATATAACCATAGACACCAATCCTCCGGTTGTCATGATGTTGTATCCTGAGGTTCTTCCAGATACTATTAAAGGGTTTGCCCGTCATTGAGATAGGCTATATATACCCATAAGCCTGCCTGTTTTGCCTGCAGATGACATCCTGGTTCCGGAGGCCTTCGTTTTTGTAAAACTGGTATAATCACCACTGATGAGCGGGGTCGTATTTTTCATAGTTATACATCTCTGTCAGTCTCTTATCCAGACCTTCTCTATCTCCGCGATATACAGTTTGTGCATGCCGCCTTTGGTGCTGTAATGGGTCCTCAGCGGCTCCGGGTCAAGAAAGGCATCTCTGGTCAGCTGGTCTGCGTACAGCTTCCGGCACTCCATAACCAGCCGTGCTTCGGTGAAGGCGGGGTAGCCCAGCTCCGTGAAGTGAGGCGTCAGACCCGTCTCAGCAACCTTGTCGCAATCGCGACCGCTTTTTGTGCCGCACAGATTGAGGGCATCACGGTACTTTTCATCAAAGAAGGCAAGTGTAAACCCTTCAGTGGTTTCTATGAAATCATACGTGTAACGCTCAGGACGGACAAATACAAAAACTACCGGTTTATTCCAGAGATAGCCTGCCCCGCCCCAGTTGGCGGTCATGGTATTGAATTTATCATTGTTGCCGGCGGTGACAAGCATCCAGTCAGAGGCAATCAGCCCGATGAGGTTGTCAATTATATCAGCCGGGTCAATCTGCGTGTATCCCAAATGTTTCATGAACCGTATGTTAATCACCTTAAAGGTACGATTTACTGACAGGATATAGCAGGCTCAGAGTTTACAGCCTTATAACGTTGCGTGTTAGACAACGGATGTATACACCTGGAATTCAGGTGGATTATTGATGGTTTTTTTGACAAGGCAAAGCTCAGCCGCATTGATTATTGCAGCCTTGTATTTCTCCGGGAAATCCGCAGGAAGCTGAATATCAAGACTTATTCTCCCGGGGACTCTCTTTTCTGGGTTAAAGGCCACAGACTGGATGATTTTGATGCCTTCGGCCGGTATCCCGCGCTGGTCGCAGAATGACTTGACATAATTGCCCGCGCAGGTTCCTATTGAAGCAAGAAAAAGCTCAAAGCCAGCCGCCATTTTTTACTGACTGGTCTGTTCTGATTGTCTTACCGTTAATATGAGCAGTGATCACCTTGCCACCGTCAAAATTGTTATTATGTTAGCCATTTATTACAGTATTGATTTTGCTATTGGGTTTTTTATGTTTGCTGGATGTTGCCGCAATCAGGGAACCTGCAAGCTCTTTCGCAGCAACTGGTTATGATCGTATTGCAGTTAAAAGGAACACGTCAAACTTTTTACGACTGTCCTCCGATACTTCCTTGTCAATGACATAGACCTTACGATAGTTTATTCCTGTAAATCCATGCCTCTGCAAGAGAGCCGAAAGTGTCCCCGGATCGAAACCCCTGTGACCGCCAAAGCCCTCCCCATGAAATGATCCATCCTCGGTGTAAAGGTCTGCAATTGCCAGGAAGGCACCCGGGTTGAGAAGGTCATGGAACTTACTGATAATGGTTTCAAGATCTCCCACATGATGAAGAACCATCAGGGTGTATATAAGGTCAAAACTTCCCAAGGCAAGATCTTCATGTTCAAGGTCGGCCTTAACCACTTTAAGGTTATCTGCCTTTGCCGCTATCAGCTTTTCATTCAGCACCTTCACCATTCCCTCCGAGTTATCGATGAGGGTTATCTCCTTAAGATTATCTTTCAGCATGAAGCTCAGGAGCCCGGTACCGGCTCCGAACTCAAGGGCATTCATCTCCCTTTTCAGGGGTATCTGACTTATGATTTCCGCGGCTATAGCAGCGGCCCGTTCACGGTGCATATTGCTTTTATCCCATCCCTCCGCCTTGATGTCAAATTCGTTCATTGCTCAAAATTCGTTAAATGTTCAGAAATTGCCTGCTCCTCAAAATAAATTTGCCGTACCAATCATATCGAATAACGGCAATCTCCCGCACAATGTTTAAGAAATCCGGAACAAATGTAATACTTCCGGGCAGAATTGTATCACATTTGAAATAGTTCAGGCATAATTGCAGCATAATTTAATACTCAGTGTATAAATGCAGCACATTGTAATACTGCAGGGAAAATAGCAGGCCATTTGAAACAGTTCAGGCAGAATTGCGGCGCCATTAAATTAAGATTGGGAAAATAATGGCACATAAATTGCAACCGGCAATGATTATTTATTGATTTTTGTTGTCAGCAACTATGGCGAATCACTTAAACCCACCTGTGTGAAAAATAGAGTACCTTTGCCCTATATAAACCTATGCCAACCTAATTAATAACGGATTGAAGCTGTATATCAAGAATATGGTCTGCGTCCGTTGCAAAATGGTTGTGAAAGCCGAGCTTGTTAACCTCGGCCTGCACTACAGTTCCATTGAGCTTGGTGAAGCAGAAATAGAAGGCGATATTTCACCCGACCAGCGTCAGAGACTTGCTGCAGCCCTGAAGGAGGCAGATCTTGAGCTGATGGAGGACAAGAAGAGCATCCTGGTTGAAAGAATAAAGACATCGATAATAGAACTGGTTCACTTCACCGACGATCAGATAAAAGTTAATCTCTCCGATCATCTGAGCAAGAAGCTCAATCACAACTACACTTATCTTGCCAACCTTTTCTCTGAAGTAAAGGGGACGACCATTGAAAAGTATTACCTGACACATAAAATAGAGAGAGTCAAGGAACTGCTTGCATATAATGAGCTTAATCTCACCGAGATAGCGTGGAAGCTCCATTACAGCAGCGTTGCACACCTTTCAAACCAGTTCAGGAAGATGACCGGACTCACTCCCACTCAGTTCAAAAACCTCAAGGGCAAAAGGTCATCCTCGCCCGAAAACATGTGAATGATGTAACAATTTCATGCATATATATAATGGTTCCCTCAATAAAGTATTCCAATTTTGTCAATTATGTTGAAATAAACCCGCCTCATCATTGCCTGAGGGAGGTTGAAGATAACTCCGGGAGACGGATCGAAGGGAGATATAGCCGGGGTCAGTGTAAACAATTGTGAGGGTAAAATCCTGAATAAAAATCATAAACTGACCAGCAAGATTAATTGTACCTTGGCATAAGGATATATAACTGAAACTAAATGAAAAGGAAAGAACAATCGCTCCCAATGACAAGCCTGCAGAAGTCTCCAACCGGAATTCAGGGATTTGATGAAATTACAGCCGGAGGGTTACCTGCCGGCAGGCCAACCCTTGTATGCGGTGCTGCCGGATGCGGGAAGACGCTTTTCGGAATGGAATTTCTTGTGCGTGGCGCAACTCTTTATAATGAACCGGGTGTGTTTATGTCATTCGAGGAGACCAACGAAGAATTAATTAAGAATGTTGCCTCTCTCGGGTTTGATCTGGAGGGTCTGATTGAGCAAAAGAAAATTGCACTTGACCACGTGCATATCGTACGCAGTGAGATAGAAGAAACAGGGGAATACGACCTGGAGGGCCTGTTCATACGTCTTGGTTATGCCATTGACTCCATTGGAGCTAAACGTGTGGTTTTAGACACCATTGAGTCGCTGTTTGCCGGACTGCCGAATCAGATGATTCTAAGGGCTGAACTGAGACGGTTGTTCAGCTGGATAAAAGAAAAAGGGGTGACTGCCATTGTAACGGGTGAGCGGGGAGATGAGACATTTACAAAGCAGGGCCTGGAAGAATATGTTTCAGACTGTGTTATTGTGCTGGATCACCGCGTCACCGAACAGACCTCCACGCGCCGCTTAAGAGTTGTAAAATACCGTGGTTCATTGCACGGAACCAATGAGTATCCCTTTCTTATCGATGAGACCGGCTTCTCAGTGCTGCCAATAACTTCCCTCGGGCTGGAACATATAGTATCAAATAAAAGAATCTCCAGCGGGATAGCAGAACTTGACAAGATGCTAGAGGGGAAAGGATATTTTCTTGGAAGCACCGTGCTTGTTTCAGGTACTGCAGGCGTGGGAAAAACAAGTGTGGCAGCTCATTTTGCAGAAGCGGCATGCAGACGTGGAGAACGGGTTCTCTATTTCTGTTTCGAGGAATCACCCAACCAGCTGATGCGCAATATGCGTTCTATAGGGATAGAACTGGAACCCTGGGTGCTTAATGGGCTGCTCCAATTCCAGGCTACCAGGCCAACATTCTACGGACTGGAAATGCATCTGGCCGTAACTCACAAGGCTGTCAATTCTTTCAAGCCTGATATAGTCATTATGGACGGGATAAATACTTTTATTCTCGGGGATAAAGAGAGCGAAGTAAAAACGCTGCTGATGCGGATCGTCGATTTCCTTAAGGGGAACCAGATTACAGCATTGTTTACCAGCCTGACCTCAACCGAGAGCGCACTGGAGAGTTCTGATGCAGGCATCTCCTCCCTGATCGATACATGGCTACTGCTAAGTGAAATAGAAACTAACGGCGAACGCAACAGGGGAATGTATGTGCTGAAATCAAGGGGGATGGCAAATTCCAACCAGATCCGCGAGTTCATCCTGACTGATAACGGTGTAAAACTGCGGGAGGTCTATATCGGTGCCAGCGGAGTCCTGACCGGATCAGCCCGTGTAGCCCAGGAGGCTCAGGAAAATGCCGGAATTCTAAGGCGTAAGCAGGATATTGAACGCAGAAAGCGTGAACTGGAGCGAAAACGAACAGTACTGGAAACCCGTGTAGCAGCACTGCATGCCGAGTTTTTGTCGGAAGAAGCTGAAGATCTGAAGATTATAGAAACGGAGCAAGACACTATTAATCTGAAGGAAAGCGATAAAATGCAAATGGCGGTAAGCAGAAAGTCCTTCATTGAAAAGAGTAAAAGAAAGAAAACCACCAAACGATAGACCCGATGAAGCCAATGAAAGAAAAACCCGATGTCAAGACCGTAAAACGGAGAGCTACTAAAACGGAAAAGGAAAAGTGGGTGCTGCGATTATATGTTGCAGGCCAATCACCTAAGGCTCTTACTGCTTTTGCCAATCTGAAGAAAATTTGTGACGAACAGCTGGAAGGAAAATATTCCATTGAAGTAATTGATCTTTTGATAAACCCGCAGCGGGGTAATGGGGACCAGATCCTCGCTCTGCCCACATTGGTCAGGGAACTACCTGTACCGGTTCGTAAGATCATAGGTGACCTTTCAGATACTGAGCGCGTACTTGCTGGGCTCAATCTGCTACCGGCCGACTGATTTTTCAGTACGGCACTTATGAGAGACGATCATGAAAAAGAAAACAGAAGAAGAAAAAAAAGCTACTGCAGCTTTAAATCAGGCAGTATCCAGAATGCATAATGACAAGTATGTTTTAAGGTTATTCATTACCGGCACAACCAGCAAGTCGGTGCTTGCCCTTACTAACCTTAAAAAGATTTGCGAGGAGTACCTTAAAGGCCGTTATGACCTGGAGGTGATAGACCTGTATCAGAAACCGGACATGGCAAGGGATGAGCAGATAATTGCAGCTCCCACATTGATTAAAAAGCTGCCCCTTCCGTTCCGTCGTATTATTGGCGATATGTCAGACATTGAAAAGGTACTTATAGGGCTGGAGATCAAGAAGCTATAATCAGGGGAAGAGGTTGATAAATTAAACAAATCAGGTTAGCAATAAAAAGTCGATGACAAGGACAAAGGAACAGCTCATAATCGAGAATAAGGAATTGCAATTGCGCCTTCTTGAAACTGAAGAGGCTCTTGCAGCAATCCGGAGCGGTGAAGTAGACGCGATTGTGGTCCCGGGCAGGGGAGGAGAACAGGTCTATTCCATCAGTTCTGCTGAAACGCCATATCGCACTTTCATTGAAGAAATGGATGAGGGAGCTGTCACTCTTTACGGGGGACGGACTTATTATTTATTGTAATCATAGATTCGCGGAAATGCTGAATGAACCTATTGAGAGAGTCATTGGTACATACTTTAAACGCTTCATTGTTCCTGCAGACAGATCCAAATTTGATAAATTGCTCGTTCGAAAGAAACACAAAACCAATAATGTTCTTACTGTATCCCTGGTCAACTCATTGTACCTGAAGCTCTCTTTTCACCTTCTGCCTGCCTATCTCCAGGGTGATAATTCCATACTTGTCGCAACAGACATATCGGACATCAAAAGGGAGGAGCAGAAGCTTCTTGAGTTATCACTCTTACTGGAACAAAAACTAGAGGTTATACAGCAATTGCGCATGCAACTGATTGAGAAAAAAATCGATTCCGAGGTTGAAATAAAAAAGTTGAAAAGTTCAAACAAAAAGCTTGTTCAGGAAATCAACAAGCATAAGCTGGTCGAAGAAGGTTTAAGGCAAAAGCTAAAACAGAGGCATCGGATCCTCTGAATGGCCATGAAAGGAGCCTATTGCACATAATCCTTGCATTCTTTCTGCTTTCCGGTTGCGCTGTAATGAGGGTGCCGGATTTTGCCAGGGTCCCGGATAAGCCTGGCACATACCCGCGTTTTACCCAGGGGGATACACTTATCGGGCGGCTTGATGAAGACCGTGCAGGATACGATGTTTTTTTCTACGACCTGGATCTGGTGCTTGATCCCGCCCGGAAGAGTCTGGGCGGAACAGTTAACATTCATTTCAAGGCAATTTCAGGGCTCTCAGCAATCCGCATCGACCTTTATGAGAACCTACGGATCACCGGAATGAAGCTTTCAGGGGAAGATGTCCCCTGGAGGCGCAATGAACGGGCTGTATATGTGTCACCCCCACATCTGCTCATGCCTGGTCATGATTACATCCTGGCGGTTGAATATGAGGGCAAACCAACCCGTGCGAAAAATCCACCGTGGGGAGGCGGCGTTGTCTGGAAAACAGATGTTAATGGCAATCCATGGATAGGAGTGGCATGTGAAACCGAGGGAGGCAGCCTATGGTTTCCATGCAAGGACCACCTTTCAGATGAACCTGACAGCGTCATGCTCCGAATGACAGTTCCGGCAGGCTTGCAGGTTGTCTCAAACGGCTTAATGCAGAGTCATACATCACGTAACAATAAAGAGACATACATTTGGCTTACGAGGTATCCGGTCAATATATACAACATAACCTTCTATGCAGGTAAATATGAGCATTTCAGTGATACAATGATTACACCGTACGGCAACCTGGACCTTGATTATTATGTTATGCCTCTTAACCTTGACAGGGCAAAAAAACACTTCCTGCAGGTGAAAGATATTATCGGTCTATATTCCAGATTATACGGACCTTATCCCTGGATTGGAGAGGTTTTCAGGCTTGTTGAGTCGCCATATGAAGGAATGGAGCATCAGACAGCCATTGCTTACGGCAGCGGGTATTCAAACCGGGGATGGCTGGGGGGTGATTATATCATCGTGCATGAGGCTGCACACGAATGGTGGGGTAACGCCTTGTCAATCAGTGACTTCAGTGATATATGGCTACATGAGGGATTTGCCACATATACCGAGATGCTCTTTGCAGAAAGTACACTGGGCTACGCAAACTCACTGTTGTACGCGAGATATAATATAGCCGCCTCAATAAGGAACAGATTTCCCGTTGTTGGTCCTGCCGGTGTGAGCTACTGGAATGACAGAGACAATGATGTTTACAACAAGGGGGCAATGATACTTCATACAATTCGCAATGTAGTCAGCGACAGTACTCTGTTTTTTGATATCCTGCAGACATTTTACTCTGAACATGCGGCTGCATCGCATGCCACAACGGAGGATTTCATAAGGATTGTTGAGGATAAAACCGGGAAGGACTGGCATGACTTCTTTGAAGTATACCTGTACAGGCGCGAGGTCCCGGTTCTGCAATGGTACTACAGTCCTGCTGGCATCGAAGGAGCTGCAGGCTCACCCAACGGAAACCAGGGTCCGGTCATTGCTGCAAAATGGACCGGTGTTCCGGATGGATTCACCATGCCGGTTGACCTTTTCTGTAAGGAGCAGAATGTGACCATCAGGATAGAGGTTTCAGACGAGCTCCTTCACTCTTTTATGATGAGGCGCTGATAGGATGCATTAAACTGGCATGTAATAACAGGCTCTCTTATTTTGGAGCAGTCCATGGCATGAGTGTCCTGAAGGAAGCCATATCAACCGGACCAGCAGCAAAGTGATATTCCTTAGTTAAGTCTGAGTTCCACTTAACTGAAATTTCAGTTAAGGTGTGAATTATGTAATTATTACCTGCAATGATGTAACGGTTCTGCCGGCCTTGCAGGGTACATTTGCTGGTCCAATTGCTCCAATTGAGTCAAAATGGAAATTGAAGACTATTCTTTTAATCATTACTAACTAAAATCATAACAAAATGAAAAAAGTCGTTCTCTGTCTGATGGCAACAGTGATGTCATTGAGCTTTTATCCCGATTGAATTGAGCGCCAAGCCGAAAGTTACCCCGCCTCCGACAGCTGATCCAAGTCCGGTTCGTCCCGCAGAAGCAGCAAGAGCAAACGAGTTGCTTCTCAGATTAAACGAAATCAAGGAATCTGACTTATCAGACCTGAAAGCGTCGGAAAAGAAAGAACTGCGAAATGAAGTCCGGACAATTAACAGCGAGCTTAAGTCCATAGGAAGCGGATTTTATATCTCAGCCACCGCACTTCTTCTTATTATCATTTTACTGATAGTTCTTCTTTAAGACAACAAATAACAGCTAAAATGAAAGATTTACTATACATAGTTGCGGTCATCCTTGTAATTGCATGGGCAATAGGTTTTTTTGGGTTCAGTGCAGGAGGCCTGATACATGTGCTTCTTGTCATTGCCGTCATTGCAATTCTGGTAAGGGTCATCCAGGGGAGAAGAATCTTCTGAGATTGTTCCTCAATTAATACCATTAAGTCGCTCCGCGGTATCCGATAGTCATTGTGTCTGCCTGAAAAACAAACAGATCAGTTATAGGCAGATCAAGGCCGATTCCGGTGCAGCAGGCTTATGGAATACATTGAGCCTTTTAAAAACCAGATTGAGAACTGATAATGGATTACTGAGCCTGATGAGAGCCGATCAGATAGAGATATAGTAAATAATGAAATATAAGCAACAGATCCTCCAGACTGAAAGTTACGCGACTATCGGATCAAGCTTCTGATGGAATCCATGGTCATAGCCACAGCCGCAGTTCTGCTGATGTTTATATTGTTCACCTGACTGCGGCAGTGAGCCTGCCTGTAAGGAGAAGGCCCTGAGTTTAAGCTATCACTAAAATCAACTATATGAAAAAAGCAGGTATTATCATTCTGATCATTGGATTGGCGTTGACAATTTTTACGACGGTCACTTTCTTTACACGAGAGAAAATTGTAGATATGGGAGAAATCCAGATTTCGGCGAACAAGCGCCATAACCTTAACTGGTCACCATTTATCGGTATTGCCGTAATGGCGGTTGGGGGTGTCTTGATGCTGGTTCCTTCAAAAAGGTAGGCTGAGACCGGTTCCGTGCATTAAGCACAAGGCCCGGACTGCAATTATTAAGCGGTTCGGGCTTTTTTTGCATGGAAATATGTTATTCCGTTCAGCACGGTCATATCCATTACTTTGAAGCCGTAATCCTGAAGCAAGATTGAAACACTGCTCTTTGACATCCGGCTAGAAAGCCTTATATAATTGATGGCATAATTTACAAGATTCACACATCTAAAACAATTATTGATCAGGGTTATACAGCGGTAAATAAAAAGGGCCACCCTCTTCTGAGGGCGGCCCTTTGAAGTATAAACATTTTGCTAGAAACGGTATCCCAGTGAAAGGCCGTAACCAGTGTTTTTAATGCAGTCTCGATCATCAGGAGATCCATTCATACTCCGGGTTGATCTTCAGCAGTCCAAGCTGTGCATTCAACTGCATGAATGCTCCCATCCCAAATTCATATCCGAATACCATATTTGCACCGGCATCAAAAGGCCTGTAATATGCATTCGAAATCAGATCGGCTCCAATCAGATAACAGATATTTTCAAATTCCACCGGACGCTCAAAGGAGGATGAATTGAGTTGAGTCGTCTCATTGCCTGCAATCCCATAGGCGACATAGGGTCCAAACCCGAGCAACAAATGTCCGTTGCCCAGCTGTGGCCTGTACAGAAAGGTTCAGGGGCAAGCTCAATATATGAGAGCCTGGTTGTCGTGGTATAATCACCCGAAGCTTTTAATGGCGGAGTAAAAAACTCGTTCTTTGCCCCCTTGACTGAAAAAATAAGTCCGGGCTGAAAATAGAAGTCAGGTGCCATCGGGATATTAACGTTTATCCCGGCATGAAAACCTGTCAGGAGACCATTTTCAAGCTTATCCCCGTTACTGTCCTTCCCATTTATGTTCTGGAAGTTTACACCGCCAAGCAGTCCAAAGCCAATCTGAGCCTGCATCGCCACTGATGACAGGATAAGGATCGCTGATATTGTCAAAATTTTCATTTTCATAGTCATAAATTTTAAAAGATTATCAATTTGTTAATTTAAAATAGAGGATACTAATTGCTTGCTGTTTTTGCAGCCTCAGCTTTCATCTTCTCATTGGCGGTGATCAGAAACTCCACCCTGCGGTTCTCGGTTCTCCCCTTCGGCTGTTTTGTTTTCGTATTTGGGAATGGTTCTCGCCATAATCCTTTAATTGTAAGGCGGCTTGGCTGATTATAGGCCTGGCCTTCAAGATAGCCTGACACTGCTGTGGCACGCCTTTCAGACAACGCCTAGTTGTAGGCTAAACTGCCCTTGCTGTCAGTATGACCCTGTATTTCAATATCTGTTTCAGGATAGGAGTTCCAGCACCCTGACAAGTTTGTCAAGACTTGTTTTTGCATCGGCTGACAGGTGTTGATTCGTCAGAATCCGAACAGGACGTTACTGCTGAATTCAACAATTATACCTTCTCCCACGCGTTCAACCTTGGCATCAGGAACGGTTTTCTTTATTTCCTCAGCCTGTTTGTCCATCTGATTGCCAATTACCGCACCCGTGGCACCGCCTACCGTGGCACCGATAATAGCACCCAGGGCAGTATTTCCCGACGCTCTTCCGATAACAGCTCCCATTGTGCCTCCTGCAGCAGTCCCTACAACTGCACCCTTCTGGGTCTTGTTCCATGATGCACAGCCTGAAATAATCATTAAAGTGCTGACAATCATGATTAAACTCACTCTTAATTTTCTCATAATTATTAATTTAATTGTTATTTATCCACAAATCAGGATACTATTAAAAAGTTTCTTATGAAAGGTAGGTACTGGAGAATGATACATGGTTACACAACTTTGTCATATGAGTTACATGATTCACATGTGAGATTGAGCGCTGATGTGTGAATTATGTAATTCTTAATTATTGTTGTGTAACTCCGAGTAGTATTGCCTCTGACTACCTTTGAACTCAACTAATACTTAACTTGTTATGCCGTTGCTTACTATTTTGATCATCCTGATTGTTGCAGGCGTTCTTTTATGGCTTGTCAACAATTTCATCCCAATGGACCGTAAAATCAAAAGAATCCTGAATATTGTGGTCGTGATTGTTCTGATAATATGGCTTCTTAAGGCATTCGGGGCGTTTGAATACCTGAAGAACATTCAAATTTAGAACCTGCCTCTTAAACCGGCAGAACGGTTCTAAATGTCACAACTTGCGTGACAATTTGTATGGCAAGAGTTAGATAGAACAGGTTGACTGAAATGAAAGATAATATTTACTTTTTATAGCCCTAGATTCTGACGGAGTATGCGTTAAATCTTCTAACGAGCGAGAGCAACTGAACCTTTATAAAGGAATGTAAATTCAGATGATGGCTACGGACCAGTATAAAGTCTTCCTGTCAGAGAATAAGGTACTGAACCCCCGCACCAGCCGCGATGCGGCAATCGTTGACCGTGTAGGTGCCCGCATATCAAAGGCGATAACAAAATATTTTGAAAGCCGGGGAGAATCATCTCTTCTGGAGGGGTACAAATGGGAATTCAATACTATTGACAGTAAGGATATCAATGCATGGTGTATGCCGGGAGGGAAGGTTGTCGTTTATACGGGACTCTTACCTGTAACGCAGAATGAAGGAGCCCTCGCAATAGTTATAGGCCATGAGATAGCACACTCGGTTGCCAGGCACGGCAACGAAAGGATGAGCCAGGCCATGGTACAGCAACTTGGGGGCATGGCCCTTGAGGTGGCCCTGGCCCAGAAGCCTCAGGAGACCCGGGATCTTTTTATGATGACATATGGAGTAGGAAGCGATGTGGGAGCAATGTTACCATGGTCAAGACAGCAGGAGACTGAGGCCGATCAGTATGGGCTTATATTTTCAGCCATAGCTGGTTATGATCCGCGTGAGGCGATTCCTTTCTGGCAACGGATGGCTGCATCGGGCGGAGGCAAACCCCCGGAATTTCTCAGCACCCACCCTTCTGATGCAACACGACTGCGTAAACTTGAGCAGTTCATGCCTGAGGCCATGAAGTACTATAACGGGAAATAGTGACCCCTTCAAATCCATTGTGAAATTCTTCCTGGGCGACGGAGGAAAACACCTTCGGAGATTCGGGAATCCGACACGCAAAAGCCTCTCCATTAACTTCAGGTCTATCAGATAGAGTTTGAGAGGCCGAATGATGAGCTAAGGCAGGCCAATGAAACTACCGGAGAGAACATCATGCCTTGCAGGTTCAGTACATACGACTCCGGAACCCGGAACAGTGCGGGGTCCGTACTCTTATTACATGTGTGAATTATGTAATTCTTTGCCGGAATTTTGTAAGGGACCTGCTGATAAAAAAGGGAACCTTTGCAGGGTATAAACTCAATTGGCTAAATGATGCAAATTGACCTCAAACAATTACTTAATACCGAAAATATGAAAACACAAATCTTTACAGTCACTCTGTTGGTTATGATAGCTTTATGGTTCACCTCATGTTCCAAGAAGGCTTTTTTCCTTCAATCATCAGTATTGCCGGCAGCCGAAGGTTATGTAGAAATAACCAGGGACAAAAGCAACAACTATCTCATTAAGATAGACTTAAAGAATTTTGCCGCAGAAGATAGGCTCGATCCGGCAGACCGCACCTATGTGGTGTGGATGGTTACCGAAAGGGATGCAGAAGTAAATATAGGTCGGATAAGTACATCTAATTCGCTCAAGGCATCTTTTGAGACGCTAAGTTCATTCAGACCGGTTAAGATCTTTATCACAGCCGAAGAACAGGAGAATGCCCGATACCCTGGCTCAATGGTGATCATGACGACTGCCAGGTTCTAGGCAGGAAGCCACACCTCTTCTTTTTACATTGTGGGAAGTCATCAACCGCCGCCTGTCTGAAAATGACCAGGTAAGGGACGCACAACTCAATTTGACCCGATGTCTGCTGCAGAACATCGGGTTTGCTCATTTCACACCTGCTGCAATTTGAAATTATTTACGAAATTGCACCTGACGGCGGACCTGAGAGACCGCAATCACTATAAAAAGATCCGTTATGAAAAGAATTACCCTGTCAATCAGTCTTTTAAGCCTGTTTATCATGTCAAATGCACAGTCGTTCAACACCTTCCCCGTCACCACCCAGAAGCCCCCGCTGCACGGCAGGCACTGGATGGCTGTCACGGGCAAGCCGCTGGCGGCCACCGCCGGGGCCATGATCTTCGACCGCGGCGGCAACGCCGTCGATGCCGCCTGCGCCATGCTGGCCGCCACCTGCACAATGTGGGACGTGCTCAGCTGGGGAGGTGAGACGCAGGCGCTGATCTATAACCCCAACACGAAGAAGGTTATCGCCATCAATGCGCTCGGCGTAGCTCCAACAGGCGCCACATCTGAGTTCTATAAGGCGAAGGGCTATAAGTACCCTCCCGAGTACGGGCCGCTGGCAGCAGTCACACCAGGAACGCCGGGCGGATTAATGGTTATGCTGGCCGAATACGGTACCATGAGCCTCAGGGAGGTGCTGGCACCCGCCATGCAGATGGCCGAAGGCTATCCCATTGAGGCGCAGACGGCCAACTCCATAGAACGCAATAAGCACCGCATCAGCGAGTGGCCTTATTCTGCAAAGGTCTTCCTGCCTCATGCCGGAGAGGAACGCGAAGCTCCGTCGGCAGGAGAGATATTTGTACAGAATGATCTTCTGGCAACTCTGACGAAACTGGTTGAGGCTGAACAGCAGGCCCTGAAGAAAAAGAGATCGAGAAAAGAGGCTATCTATGCCGCCTATGACCGCTTTTACAAAGGCGACATCGGAGTTGAGTTCTCCAGGGGATGCATTGAGCAGGGAGGGCTGATTACGCCTGAAGACCTTGCCAGATGGCAGGTGAAGGTGGAAGAGCCGATGATGACCGAATACAAGGGTATAGAGGTGTATAAACTGCAACAGTGGACACAGGGACCGGTGATGCTTCAGACACTTAATATCCTTGAGAACTTTGATCTGAAGGAGATGGGATATAACTCCGTGAGGTATATTCATACGCTCTACCAGGCGATGAACCTGGCCTTTGCCGACAGGGACTTTTACTACGGTGACCCGGCCTTTCCGCCGGAAGAGCCTATGAAGGGACTGCTCTCGAAGGAGTATGCCCGTGAACGCGCAAAACTGATCAACCATGACAGTAATGACCCTGACAGCCGGCCCGGTGATCCCTATCCGTTTGAGGGAAAGTCGAACCCCTTCGCCACCCTGCTGAATTCATGGCAGGCTTCGGCGCGTAATATCTATCCTGCGGACGACCCTGATCAGTATGAGCGTTTTCTCGGTACTTTCCAGTCGGGCACGACCTCCATCGAGGCTGCCGACAAGGAGGGGTGGGTTGTCTCTGTCACCCCCAGCGGCGGATGGATACCGGCATGCATTGCCGGCAACACGGGTATCGGCATGAGTCAGCGGATGCAGAGTTTTGTGCTTGATGAGAAGGAGAATCCATTCAATGTGGTTGAGCCCGGCAAGAGGCCGCGCGTGACACTCACACCCTCCCTGGCAATGAAGGATGGCAAACCCTTCCTCGCTTTTGCCAAGCAGGGTGGTGACGAGCAGGACCAGCTCCTGCTGCAGTTCTTCCTGAATGTCGCCGAGTTCGGTATGACGGTCCAGGAGGCCTGCGAGGCCCCGTCGTTCAAGACCCTGCAGATGTACTCAAGCTTCGGTGATCATGAGAAGGTTGCAGGGGGCCTGGTCCTTAACAGCAGCATGCCGGCATGGGTGAGGAAGGAGCTGGCAGCGATGGGCTACCGCCTCTCGTTCCAGGAGCGCACCTCGGGCCCGGTGAATGCCATCGGGTTTGATCATACTCACGGCACCTTCTGGGGCGGCTCAAGCAACTTCGGCGAGGATTACGGAATAGGGTGGTAGGTACCAGTCGGCAGCCGGCAGTCAGTAGCAGTCGGCAGCCGGCAGTCAAAATCAGTCGTCAAGCCATAAAGTCGAAAGTCCGTCACCGCTGCAGTCTGGCTCTTTCGCTATTTCTTAACGCTCGGCCCTCTACTGCCTATTCCCTATTGCCTATTTTCCCAACATGATTGCTATCTTTGTGCCTTCGTACCGGTTTTCTGATGGCTAAGAACGAAAAAAGAAAGGGCACATGGCGCGACAAGTTCCGGTTCGCCGTATTCAATGACACCACCTTCGAGGAGGTGTGGCGCATACGTCTTACCAAGTCGAATGCGTTGCTGGCAGCAGCCCTTCTTTTCCTGTTTATCATAGGCTTGAATACCTCCCTGATAGCATTCACCAACCTGCGTGAGTTCATCCCGGGATATCCGGATGTGGCCATGAGGCGTAACATTATCATGAATGCAATCATGCTTGACTCTCTCGAACGCGAACTGGCGATAAGGGACAAGTACTTCCAGGATCTGAATGATGTCATTTCCGGCAGACAGCCCATAGGGCAGGTAGTCATGCGTGACAGCACCCGTGACTACAGCAACATAGTCTTCAGAAAGTCGGCCGAGGACTCAGTATTCAAGTCAAGGGTTGAGAAGGAGGAAGAATACAGTCTCACCACGGGCACAACCGCTTCGGCACGGGGCACCAGCCTGGCGAGCATTCATTTCTTCCCTCCCGTGAAAGGTATTGTCTCAAGCAATTTTGATCTTCGCACACGGCATTATGCCATTGATATCGTCACTCAGCCCAAGGCGGTGGTCTCATCAACCCTCGACGGTACGGTGGTTATGACAGGGTGGACAATGGAGACGGGTTTTGTGATGATGATACAGCACAGTAACAACATTGTCTCCGTATATAAGCACAATGCCACGCTCCTCAAGGAGATGGGAGACAGGGTCTGGGCCGGCGAGGCCATCTCCATCGTCGGTGACTCCGGTGAGCTTTACACCTCGGGCCCGCATCTTCATTTTGAACTGTGGCATAACGGCGAACCCCTTGACCCGGCACAATATATTTTCTTCTGACAGCACGGCGGCAGATGCATAAACGACTCGCAATCCTCGGTTCAACAGGATCGATCGGCACTCAGACCCTCGGTATTGTGGCCCGTTACCCTGACCTCTTCACTGTGACGACGCTCACTGCAGGAAGCAATGCAGGCCTGCTCATGGAACAGGCAAGGCTTTACAGGCCACAGAGGGTTGTCATTGGCGATGAGGCATTTTACACCGTGGTCAGGGACGGTCTGGCCGGACTGGGAATTGAGGTGCTGGCAGGGAGACAGGCATTTGAGGAGGTGGCATCATCTGACAGCATTGATACGGTGGTTGCTGCCATGGTCGGCTTTGCAGGATTGCGTCCCACTGCTGCTGCGGTGCTGGCAGGGAGGGAGGTAGCCCTGGCAAATAAGGAGACCCTGGTAGTGGCAGGAGAGCTGATCACCCGCACGGCTGCCACGACCGGTAGCCGTCTTCTGCCGGTCGACTCAGAGCACTCTGCCATAATGCAGTGCATCAACGGCGAGTCTGAGAGCTCGGTTGAAAGAATAATTCTGACAGCATCCGGAGGGCCCTTCCGCAATACACCCGCGGAGCGACTGGCAAAGGTAACCCCGCTGGAGGCGCTGCGCCATCCCAACTGGAGCATGGGCAGCAAGATCACCGTTGACTCGGCCACGCTGATGAACAAAGGGCTCGAGGTGATAGAGGCTCACTGGCTGTTCGGCACCCCCGGAGAGAGGATTGATGTACTTATTCACCCCCAGTCAATAATTCATTCGCTGGTGCAGTTCGTCGACGGATCGGTTAAAGCTCAGCTTGGTGTTCCTGATATGCGACTGCCAATCATTTATGCCCTTACATATCCCGAAAGGGTGACAACGGAGCTGCCACGGCCGTCGCTTGCTGAGATCGGCTCACTCACATTTGAGGAACCCGATACGCAGCGTTTCAGGTGCCTGCCGCTCGCACGCACGGCACTGAAGAGCGGAGGCAACATGCCCTGCGCACTAAACGCCGCCAACGAGGCTGCCGTGGCAGCTTTCCTTCAGGAAAAAATAGGGTTTAATGACATCGCGGGAACAGTGGAGTATGTCCTTGAAAAAACAGTATACAACAATGAGGCATCCATGGATGCTTATGAGGAGACTGACAAAAGGAGCAGGATTCTCGCCATGGAGTACATAAATAAAACAAGCAGAAAATGACCGTTCTTATTAAAATATTGCAGCTTTTGCTGTCGCTTTCAATTTTGGTAATTGTCCATGAATTCGGGCACTTTCTCTTTGCCCGCCTCTTCAAGACTAGGGTTGAGAAGTTCTATCTCTTTTTCGACTGGCCCTTTGCGATTTTCAAGCGAAAATTCGGGGAAACCGAATATGGTATCGGCATGATACCCCTCGGAGGGTATGTGAAGATCTCCGGGATGATTGACGAGTCGATGGACAAGGAGCAGATGAAGCAGCCGCCGCAGCCCCATGAGTTCAGGTCGAAAAAGTCATGGCAGCGCCTGATGATAATGCTTGGCGGCGTCTTTTTCAACTTCATCTTCGCCCTGATTATCTATGTTGGCGTGCTGAGTGTCTGGGGTGAGACATACCTGGCAGCATCAAATGTCAAATACGGGATCCTTACCGACTCTACCGGTTATGCCATGGGCCTGCGCAACGGCGACAAGATCATCGCTGTCGACGGGAAACTGGTTGACAACTTCTATACTATCGTCCCCGACATCCTGCTGAATGAACGCGGAGTTATGACCGTCGACCGGCAGGGAGAAATAGTTGACATTCCTATTGAACGCGAGTATATCCCGCTTCTGCTGAAAAATCCTGATATCATTGATGCCCGGATACCTTTCGGGCCGTTTGTCATTACCGGCTTTGCCGGAGAGTCCCCGGCGAGAAACGCAGGCCTGGCCATGGGTGATGAGATTATTGCAATTGACAGCATTCCGTTTGAGTGGTACGACGAATTCCAGGGTTACATCGCTGCGCACAAGGGAGAGCCACTTACTGTCACCGTCAGGAGAGAGAGCGACCTTATTGATTTCAACTTCAGGACTACGGAAGCCGGAATCATTGGTGTTGTCAGGGACGTATCGAATATTCTGGAGATGAGCACGAAGCACTACAACTTTGCGCAGGCCATCCCGGCAGGCATATCAAAGGGATGGAACACCACCTCGGATTATCTCAAACAGTTCAAACTGATATTTTCGAAAGACACGAAAGCTTATGAATCACTCGGGGGCTTCATTACCATTGGAAGCATATTCCCCGGCAAATGGAACTGGCAGTCGTTCTGGAACCTCACGGCTTTCCTCTCACTAATACTTGCAGTGATGAATATTCTCCCCATCCCCGCGCTTGACGGAGGGCATGTAATGTTCCTCATCTATGAGGTCGTCACCGGAAGGAAACCGAGTGACAAGTTCCTGGAGTATGCCCAGATAACGGGTATGATACTCCTTCTTGCACTTCTGATTTTCGCCAACGGGAATGACATACTGAAACTTATCAGAAAATGATTATTCATCAATGAGCACCAGCTGTTGCGAAAGAATTTGTACATTTGCATAAACAAATACTCTGAGAAATGGGAAAGATCGGACCTCTTGAAATTATCCTGATACTGGCGGTGGTACTTTTACTTTTCGGCGGGCGCAAGGTACCCGAGCTGATGAAAAGGCATCGGACAGGGACTGAAGGAGTTTAAGAAAGCCAAGGACACGGAAGGCGCTGATGCGAAGAAGGGCGTAGGAGAAGATAACTAGGATTGATATATCTTATTTTATGAGCCTGCATGTGAGTGCAGGCTTTTTATTTCAGACGCGGAGCACAATGAGAACCCCTGCATTTTTCTTATTCCCGGTCATGGTTTTCATGGCCTCATGCGGCGACTCGTCGCTGACACGTACTCTTCCCAATGTCACCGGCGCCACAGGGGAGGTTGTGGTTGTTATGGACAAAGCCTCCTGGAACGGCAGTCCCGGAGCAGCCGTCAGGGAACATGTTAGTCCTGTCATTATCGGACTTCCTCAGCCGGAGCCAGCCTTCAAGGTTTTGCCCGTTAATCCCGCGGGATTCCGTGATATTTATGTAGCCCACCGCAATATCATAATTGTTAAAATAGACAATGATAGAACGGAACCGGAGGTCGTCTATACCAGGAACCGATGGGCTGAGACCCAGCTGGTGATCACTCTTACCGGTGCTGATCAGGAGTCAGTTGCCGAATGCATCAGGGAGAACGGTGAAGCCATAAGGCAAAGCATCAATGATGCTGAGCGTGAGAGACTGACCTCCTGGCTGACACAATCGGCAGGGAAGGAGCGAAGCGTGGTCAACTCGGAAGATAAAAAGTGGGAGCTGATATTGCCGGCGGGCTACAAGCCTGATTTTAACCGTGAGGGGATAATGATGGTCTCTGCCGAGACCCCCTCAACAACGCAGTCAGTAATTGTCTCCGTAACTGAACGGATGACCCCGACCATCGGGTGCATTGATCTCGCCAATCTCACAGAGAAGGTCACCTCGGCAGAGGTAAAGGGGCCCGACGGAGGATCATTCATGGTCATTGAGAAGCAGATCCCTGTCAGCTGCCGTTCATTCAGGCGAAATGGCACCGACTATATCGAGATGAGGGGTTTGTGGACCCTCGAAGGAGGTTATATGGGCGGGCCGTTCATCTCATATGCCTTCATTGATGAAGAGACAGCGCGGGCAGTGGTGGTGACAGGATTCGTATATGCTCCGAGAGAGGAGAAGCGGGAGCTGCTGCGCCAGGTCGAGGCGTTGATGTATACCGTAAAAAAGGGTGCAGAATAGGTGTCAGACAACATAAAGAATCATGGCCCCCCCCCATGCCCCCCTCCCTGGTCCCCCACCGGCATGTAGCGCTGGTCGCGCCTGACGGGTGTGAAGCCCGCATCGGTGATGATCTGCTTCATCGTCTCCGGATCCACCCGGAAGGGATCACCGGCGGCACTGACCACATTCTCCTCTATCATCACCGAACCCAGATCATTGGCTCCACCGTGGAGCGATATCATCGCCGTCTCTTTCCCGACGGTGAGAATTGACGACTGCAGGTTGGGGATATTGTCAAGCACCAGCCTGCTGACGGCTATCATTCTCAGGTATTCAGCGGCAGTGACCTTGCTGCGTATACCGTCCTTTTCGGCAAGCTTCGTGCCACGGTCCATGAACGGCCAGACGACGAAGGTGACAAACCCGTCATGACCTTCAGGCTTGGCATCCTGCAGTTTGCGAAGGAGCATCAGGTGTTCGATCCTCTCCTCCACCGTCTCGGCATGGCCGAACATCATGGTGGCTGAGGTGGGGAGGTTCAGCCGGTGTGCCTCACGCATCACGCCCAGCCATTCGGCAGTGGTTGCTTTAGCGGGTGAGACGATCCTTCTGACCCTGTCGGAGAGGATCTCAGCCCCGGCGCCGGGAAGGGAATCCAGACCGGCATCACGTAGTGCGACGAGCACATCGCGGTAGCTCATTCTCCCGGAACGTGCTATCCATGCCACCTCCGGCGGACCAAGGGCATGCAGTTTTACGCCAGGCCATCTGCTCTTGAGCCTTCTGAAGAGACCTGTATAAAAATCAAGCCCCAGGTCCGGATTCATCCCGCCCTGCAACAGCAGCTGGTCGCCTCCGATAGCGGTCAGCCCGGCGATCTTGCTGTCATACTCTTCGTCTGTTGTCACGTAGGCATCATCACTTCTTGCCGTGCGACAGAAATTGCAGAAGCGGCAATGGGAGAAGCAGATATTGGTGATGTTGACGTTGCGGTCAATCATCCATCCGACCTGGTTGCCGGGATGCAGCCTGCGCCGCACACCGTCGGCAAGATACATAAGCAGGGCCAGGGGAGCCTCCTCCCAGAGGCTGAGTGCCTCCGGGGCAGTAATCCGCCCGCCAACGTAAACCTTGTCGTACAATTGTTCTGTGACACCCATTTTATCACATCCTGCGCATTGTCACAGGAGACCACAAAGGTAATATATTATAGCTAAATCATTCAATAATTTCATTAACTTTACCACGCTGAACAGCCTCTAAGCTGTTTACCAGACAGGATTTACAATGGAAAGAAAACCTATAATTGCAGGCATAACACAGGGTGATATCAACGGTATCGGTTATGAGATCATTATCAAGGCCCTGGCCGATTCTTCCGTCACCGATCTCTGCGTGCCCGTGGTCTACGGCTCGCCCAAAGTGGCCGCCTACCATCGCAAGGTGCTTAATATTACCAACTTCAACTTCAATAATATCAAGTCTGTTGCCGAGGTTAATCCCAGGAAGGCAAACCTGGTCAACTGCCTCGATGATGAGGTGCGTGTCGAGCTTGGAAAATCGACCCCGGAAGGAGGGCAGGCTTCGCTCGCTGCCCTCGAGAGTGCTGTAGCAGACCTTACAGGAGGAAAGATTGATGTGCTGGTGACCGCGCCCATAGATAAAAGCAATATTCAGTCTGACAAGTTCCGCTTCACAGGCCATACTGACTACCTGAAGTCGAAGGTCAACGCTTCGGAGGCTTTGATGCTGATGATCTGCGAGAGCATGAAAATAGGGTTTGTCACTGAGCATCTTCCTCTGAGGGATGTTCCCGCCGCCATCACTGTCAATCAGATTCTGGGCAAGCTGAGACTGCTGAACCGTTCACTGCTGCGCGACTTTGCCGTGCGCGGTCCCCGCATCGGGGTCCTTGGTCTCAATCCGCATGCCGGTGACGGCGGTCTGCTCGGCACGGAGGAGAGGGATATCATCATCCCAGCCATCTCCAAGGCCAATGAGGAGGGAATCCTTGCCTTCGGGCCCTATTCGTCTGACGGCTTTTTCGGGTCAGGTGCCTTCAGCCGGTTTGATGCCGTGCTTGCCATGTACCATGATCAGGGCATGAGCGCTTTCAAGGCTCTGGCCTTCGATACCGGCGTCAATTTCACGGCCGGGCTTTCAGTTATCAGAACCTCACCGGTACACGGTACCGCCTTCGATATAACAGGGAAGAATGAAGCCTCGGGTAACTCAATGCGTCAGGCAATATATGCAGCATGCGATATTTACCGTAACAGGCAGATGTATGAGGAGCTGTTGCGTAACCCCCTCCAGGCCCAGAAGGTAGAGATCCATACCGATCATGATCACGTTGACGAGCTTCCTCCCGAGCCAGAAAATTATGACCACGCACTATGATCGATTACATAACCGGCAAGATCACCCAGCTTAATCCTGCCTTCGTGGTGGTGGAATGCAACGGCATAGGATACAATATTAATATCTCGCTCAACACGTATGCCGCTCTTGATAAGGCAGATACGTGCAAGATCCTGATCCATGAATCTATTCGTGAGGATGCTCACCTGCTCTATGGGTTTGTCACCGGGGATGAGCGTGATCTGTTCAGGCAGCTGATCAGCGTTTCGGGCGTCGGCGCCGGCACCGCCCGGATGATGCTTTCATCAGTCAGGCCGGGCGACCTCCGGGAGGCAATTTCGGGGGGCGATGTTGGCATTCTCAAGGCTGTCAAGGGCATAGGATTAAAGACGGCACAAAGGATAATTATTGACCTGAAAGACAAAACAGGAAAACACACCGGTTCCGATGAAATTATTGCATTTTCCGACAATACTGCACGTGAAGAATCGTTATCAGCTTTAGTGATGCTTGGATTTGCCAGGAACAGCGCCATTAAGGTTGTTGACAACCTCCTGAAGGAGAACAGAACTCTCCCGGTGGAGGAGATAGTGAGGAGGGCGCTGAAACTGTTATAAAACAGACGTGCCGGATTGCAGTTTTCGTTACAAAATAGAGGTCTCAGGATCAGGGTATGGCTATTCACTGCCCTGACACTGATTTCTGTGGCCCTTGGTGCACAGACCAGTACCGGCGACACCCTCCTGAAACTCAATCCTGATCCCTCCTTCCCATGGGATGCCAGAAGATCATCTCCGCTCTTCCTCAATAACCCGTCAAACCTTCCACAAAGGTGGAGTATGACGGCCGGAACAACCAGTACATAATCTATCAGAAGATCGGCGGGCTCGACTATCGCCGCCCTGTTTACATGAATCCTGACGAGTACCGGAGGTATGAGTTTGATCAGGCCATGCGTGAATACTGGGATGCGAGCCTCAGGGGAGATGCCTCGGGCTTCAGGTCGTCACTCATACCCCAGATAGAGGTGGGAGGAGAGACCTTTGACAGGATCTTTGGGAGCAACGTCATAAACATCGTGCCGCAGGGTTCGGCGGAACTCATCTTCGGGATCAACATCTCGCACACCGAAAACCCGACGCTGTCGGAGAACCTGCGCACCATCGCCACCTTCGACTTCCAGGAGAAGATACAGATGAATGTTACCGGTACCATCGGTGACAAGATGCAGCTGGGTATCAACTACAATACTGAAGCTATGTTCGAGTTTGAAAACCGCACCAAGCTCGAATACTCCGGCAAGGAGGATGAGATCATCAAAAAGATTGAGGCCGGCGATGTGACCCTGCCGCTCAACGGCACGCTCATCACCGGCAGCTACAGCCTCTTTGGCCTCAAGGCCGAGCTGCAGTTCGGGAAGCTGACGATGACCACCGTCTTCTCGCAGCAGAAGGGAGAGTCATCTGTGGTGGAGGTCAAGGGGGGATCACAGATAAGTGATTATGAGATCACCGTTGACAAATATGAAGCCAACCGTCACTTCTTCGTTGCACAGCAATTCAAGGACAGTTTTGACGGATCACTGGCAAACCTTCCCATTGTAAGCACCGGGCTGAATATTGAGAAGATCGAAGTATGGATCACCAATGAGACCAGCCGCTTTGAGGATGTGAGCAACCGTAACATAGTTGCGTTCCTTGACCTTGCAGAGAACCAGGAAAATATTTACAATTCCATCCCCTCATTCCAGAGCACTCCGGGCGCTCCGGTCAATCCTGCCAACAACAGCAACGGCCTTTATGCAGAGATGAATGCCACATACGGCGGTGTGAGAAACATCAACCAGGTGGCTGATGTCCTGGCGCCACTCTATCCCGGTTTCCAGATTGGCCGCGACTATGAGAAGATTGAGAATGCACGCAAACTGACTGACCGGGAGTATTCCGTCAACAGGCAGCTTGGCTATATCTCGCTCAATGTGGCTCTGAACAATGATGAGGTGCTGGCGGTAGCCTATGAATACACCCTTAATGGCCAGGTATTCAAGGTGGGTGAGTTCTCAACTGACGGTATCTCTGCTCCCGACGCCCTTATCCTTAAACTCCTCAAGGGAACCAACCTGAGTCCTCAGATCCCGACCTGGGAACTGATGATGAAGAATATATACAATCTTGGGTCGGGGCGCATAGAGGCAAAGAATTTCGAAGTCAATATCCTGTACGAGGATGACAAGACCGGCAACTCACTCAATTACCTGCCCGGCACGCCGCTCGAAAACCAGGTGCTCCTGCAGGCCCTGGGGCTTGACCAGCTCAACTCTCAGCTTGACAGGGAGCCCGACGGGTTGTTTGACTTTGTAGACGGTATAACCGTGATGGCAGAAAAAGGACGGATAATATTTCCGGTACTCGAGCCCTTCGGACGCCACCTGTTGAAATACATCACCGATCCGGAGCAGATAAGGAAATATGTCTTTACCGAGCTGTATGACTCCACCCAGACGGTAGCCAGGCAGATGGCTGAGAAGAACAAGTATCTTCTCAGCGGACAGTTTACATCAGCTTCGGGATCGGAGATAAGACTCAATGTGGCCAACATTCCCGATGGCTCCGTCAAGGTGACTGCCGGAGGCGTGACGCTCACCGAGAATGTCGATTACACCGTAGACTACAATATGGGTTCAGTCAAGATCATCAACACTGCCCTCATTGAGTCACAGACTCCGGTTCAGGTCTCGCTTGAGAGCAACCAGTTCTTCGGGCTGCAGACAAAAAGCCTTATAGGAACGCATCTGAACTACAGGTTCTCCGACAAGTTCAACCTCGGAGGTACGGTGCTGCGGCTGACAGAGAGGCCCTATACCCAGAAGGTCACTTACGGTGAGGATCCGATTTCTAATACCATTTACGGGCTTGATGCATCATACCGTTCTGACTCCAAGTTTCTCACCAACGCGATAGACTGGCTTCCGCTGATTGAGACGAATGCCCCCTCATCAATCAATTTCTTCGGCGAGTTTGCATACCTGGCCCCGGGTCACAGCAAGGCCATTACCAAGGAAGGGGCGGTCTATATTGACGATTTTGAGGCGAGTGAGATATCACTGGACCTCCGCGCCTTCAATGCGTGGTCGCTCGCGAGCGTGCCGCAGGGGCAGGATCCCCTGTTCCCGGAAGCAAAGCTGAGCAAGGATATCAGGTCAGGCTTCAACAGGGCAAGGCTGGCATGGTATGTTATTGACCCGCTGTTCCTTCGTAACGGATCAACCACGCCTGACCATATCAAAGCCGATCCCGACCTGCAGTCGAGCCATTATGTAAGGGAGGTCTATGAAACTGAGATTTTTCCGTATAAGGAGTCGGCCAGCGGTATTCCCACCAACATTTCCGTCCTTAACCTTGCCTTTTATCCGTCGGAGAGGGGCCCCTACAACTTCAACGTGATACCTGACGGGTACTCTGCCGGTCTCGGTGCCGACGGTCTGCTGAACTCGCCGCGCACCCGCTGGGGAGGAATGATGAGAGAGCTGCTCACAAACGACTTCGAGTCTGCAAACATACAGTATATAAAGTTCTGGGTCATGGACCCCTATGCAGAGAGCCCCGGGCATGATGGCGGTGACCTCTACTTCAACCTGGGCAATATCTCCGAGGATATCCTGCGTGATTCACGCAAGCAGTTTGAGAACGGACTCCCTACTTCGCCACTGGTGGTTAACGTTGACACCACGGTCTGGGGACGGGTGCCAACGGTACAGGCTGTTGTGCAGGCATTTGACAATAACATTAAATCACGACGCTACCAGGATGTGGGCCTCGACGGGCTGGGCAACGAAGATGAGGTATCATTCTTTGACAGTTACCTGCAGACAGTAGGAGCCGTTGTGAGTCCTGAGGTTCTTGATATGATCTTTGAGGACCCCTCAAATGATGACTTCCATTATTTCAGGGGATCTGACTACGATCTCCTTCAACTGGGGATACTGGAGCGATACAAGAAGTTCAACGGCACTGACGGTAACTCGCCAACGTCAGAGATGTCAAACGAATCATATCCCACCAGCGGAACCACATTGCCTGACATGGAGGATATCAACCGTGACAACACCCTGAGTGAGACCGAAAGCTATTACCAGTACCATGTGAGCCTGAGGCGGGAGGACATGATTGTGGGCAGGAATTTCATTGTTGATGAGGTTGAATATACTGCCACTTTCGCCAACGGTGAAAAGTCTCCGGTCAAGTGGTACCAGTTCAAGATACCAGTCACTGACTATGAGAGAGTGGTTGGCTCCATACGCGATTTCAAATCGATACGTTTCTTCCGGATGCACATGCGCAATTTCGATGAGGAGGTCATCCTGCGTTTTGCCCGTCTTGAGCTTGTCAGGTCTGAGTGGCGCAAGTACAATATTGCCTTTTTTGAAGGCGGAGAGCGGATCACTATACCTGAAGAGGATGACGGCACCTTCGAGATAAGCTCGGTGAGCATAGAGGAGAACGCCGGCAAGGAACCGGTGAACTATGTTCTGCCCCCGGGCTTCGATCGTGTTATTGACCCCGCCAATCCTCAGCTGAGGCAGCTCAATGAACAGTCGATGGTGCTTCGCGTGCGGGATCTGGCTGACGGTGACGCGAGGGCAACCTACAAGAATGTTACCCTTGACATGAGGCAGTACCGCAGGCTCAGGATGGAGGTGCATGCCGAGGCACTCATCGGGCAGCCTCTCCTCGATGATGAAGTAACCGTCTTTGTAAGGCTCGGATCAGACTACAAGGGCAACTTCTATGAGTATGAGATCCCGCTGAAGCTCACTCCTTACGGCAGGTACAACAATGATATCGACGAGCAGAGAGAGATAGTATGGCCTGAAGAAAACAAGCTGGATATTGACCTGTCACAGCTCCTGGATGCCAAGCAGGCGCGTGATGCGGCCATGCGTGAGAGCGGATCAACCCTCAGTGAGGCCGACATATATTCCATTTTTGTAGGTAATGCCCGAATCTCTGTCAGCGGAAATCCCAATCTCAGCAATGTCAGGGTGGTGATGGCAGGGGTCAGGAACCCGATCAGGACGCGTAATCCGCAGGGAGACGACGGCGCTCCAAAATCAGCCGAGGTATGGATCAACGAGCTTCGCCTTAGTGACTTCCGCGAGGAAGGGGGATGGGCCGCCAACGCCCAGATGCAGGCACGCCTCGCCGACCTGGGTACACTGAACCTGGTGGGGCAGACATCCACCCCCGGATGGGGCAGCATTGACAAAAAGGTCAATGAACGCAGTATGGAGCAGCTCATACAGTATGACCTCTCGTCAAACCTGGAGTTTGGCAAGTTATTCCCTGAGAAGGCTGGCATGCGGATACCGGTTTACATGGGCTACTCCGAGAATCGCATCAGGCCGCAATACGACCCCCTGAACCCTGATATCGAGCTGGGCGAGTCGCTGGATAATGCACAGTCAGTTGCAGAAAGGGATTCAATCATCACCCTGGCAGAACAGTACACTCGCCGCCGTACACTGACGGTCAGTAACGCCGGTACAACAAAAAGAGGTCAGAAGCCTCAGCCATGGGATCCGGCTAACCTGTCGGTAAACTATGCTTTCAACGAGCTCTATAATACGGCCACCAAAACGGAGATAGACGTTGAGAAGACCTACAGGGGAGGAATAGCTTACGATTTTGACGCTGCACCGAAAAACTACACCCCGTTCCAGAAGTCGGGGCTTTTCAACTCTTCTGCCTTCAGGCTGATCAGGGACTTCAATATCTATCTCTTCCCGAAGCATATCACATTGAGGACCGATCTCTACAGGTATTACAATGAGGTGAAGACCCGAAATATCAACAATCCGGGGCTTATCATTGAACCTTTCTTTACAAAGGATTTCCTCTGGACGCGCTTCTATGACATCAAGTATGACATCACCAAGCAGTTGAAGGTCGACTTCACGGCCAGCACCATTGCACGCATCGATGAGCCGGCGGGCGGGGTTGATCGCGAGCGTTATCCCGATACTTATAATCAATGGCGTGATTCAGTGATGACCAGCCTCTCGGAATTTGGGCGGACGACGAACTACTACCATCTGCTGAACCTCAATTACAACATACCCGTCAACAAGCTGCCGCTGCTCTCGTGGATGACATCCAATGCCCGTTACAGTGCACGGTATGACTGGCTTGCCGGAACCGTTTTTGCTGATTCGCTGAATATCATCCCGGGTAACACCATCAAGAATTCAAGTAACGCGCAGCTCACCGTACAGGCCAACTTCACCAACATCTACAGCAAGGTTAAATTCCTGAAGGAGATTGAAGCCACCACCCAGCCAGGGGCCAAGCGCCGGATGAGCCTTGGGTACGAGGAGGTAACCCATTCACGGAGAGGGATACCGCTCAGAGCCGGCAAAGCCCGGATCATCAACCATAACCTCAAGACAAAAGATATCACTGTCACCGTCACCGCGCCTGATGGTACGGTTGTTACCGGTAAGTATGATGTGGTATCTGACATGAGGATAGACTACATAGCTGATGCTGATGTTACCAATGCCAGCATAGACATCAAGGGGAGGGTTGAGAAGAAGCCGGGGATGGCGAATGTTACGGGACGCTATCTGATACGTGCTCTCATGGCCCTGCGCAATATTTCAGGGACATATACACTTGAGCAGGGGCACATTATGCCGGGATATATGCCCGGTACCTCTTTCATGGGTCAGCAAAGCTACCAGGGCATGTCATCACCCGGATGGCGCTTTCTCGTTGGTCTGACCGATGAACGTTTCTTTGACGATGCAGTCATGAACGGATGGATCACTACCGACTCTCTTCTCAACAATGCCGCCGCCTACAGTCAGCGCGAGATGATAAACCTCAGGGCCAATATTGAGCCCTTCCCCGGACTACGGGTTGACCTCACCGCCGACCGCCGTTACTCGGAGACCATCTCGTCATACCTGAGGGCCGACTACAACGGCAATTTCCCTGACAGCACCAGGAACACCCGCACCACGGGCTCCTTCACCATATCAGTAGTCTCATGGGGCACAGCCTTTGAGAAGATACCGAAGGCAGGCGATTATGTCTCGCAGACCTTCGAGCAGTTCCGCGACAATACGGTCATCATCTCTCAGCGCAGGGGCAATGAGCGCAGCCAGGCCGACAATACCTATGATCCGTACTACGATCCTGTCACCGGGGAGCAGATTACGGGTCCCTACACCAGCGGCTATGGCATTACCTCAAGTGAGGTGCTTGTGCCCTCATTCCTTGCCGCTTATACCAAAAGGGATGCTGGAAAGATTTCACTGGCTCCTCCTCCCATCAGCGCTTCATATGATGCCCAACTGGCGGATCAACTTCGAAGGGCTGACGAAGTATGAGGCAGTAAGGAAGATATTCAACTCAGTGAGTCTTTCACACCAGTACAGATCAACCTATACCATCGGTTCATTCAACACCAGCCTCTACTATGATCCGGATGAGTCGGGGATTAGCAGGATACGAGACCTGAATTCAAATTTCATTCCGCTCAATGAGATCAATGCGGTGACCATTAATGAACAGTTCAGTCCTTTCATAAATATAGACCTCGGCTGGAAGAACTCACTTTCAACGAGGTTCGAGTACCGGAAGTCGCGTACGGTCACCCTCAACCTGACGAGTAACCAGGTGGCTGACATAAGGAATGAAGAGATAACCATAGGTGCGGGATACAGGTTTGACAACGTGTCTATCATATTGAGGTCGCGTACCGGCCAGCGGGCCCTTGAGAGCGACCTCAACCTGAAGCTTGATTTTTCGATCCGGGATAACAAGACACTGGCGCGCAAGCTGATAGAGGAGGTTAACCAGCCCGTGGCAGGACAGCGGGTATTTACCATCGGAGCCACAGCCGACTATCTGCTCAGTGACAGGTTCAACCTGCAGATTTATGCCGACCATGCAATGAATGATCCGTTTGTGGCCAATACCTTCCTTACCTCCAACACCAATTTCGGGTTCAGCCTCAGGTTTACACTTGTTCAGTAGCAAGCTTACCCCAGGAGAGTTAAAAAAAGCGGCAATCAGGGGTTAAAAACTAAAAAAGATGTATTTTTGACAACCTGATACCTGAAGATCAAAGTCAAACTAATAAAATATTAAGCGATGAATGTTCCCGCAAATCTGAAGTACACCAAGGATCATGAGTGGGTTCTTGTTAAAGGCAATGAAGCTGTTGTAGGCATTACCGATTTTGCACAGCATGAGCTGGGCGATATAGTATTCATAGAGATCGAGACCGTGGGTGAGAAGCTGGGCCATGGCGAGGTCTTCGGAACGGTGGAAGCCGTCAAGACGGTCTCGGATCTTTTCATGCCATTGAGCGGCACCGTGACTGCCAAGAATGAGGATCTTGACACAGCTGCCGAGCTTGTCAACACCGATCCATACGGCAAAGGATGGATGATCAGGGTGGAGTTCAGTGATCCTTCAGAGCTTGACGCGCTGCTTGATGCGGAGACTTACAAAAAGATGATAGGTGCATAGGCACCGAATAAGATAAAAAAAGCTGCTCCCGGGCAGCTTTTTTTTTGCGATAAAAAGAATTTTCGATTGTCGGTTTAGGCAAAATCAGCAAATTTGAGCGGGCCACGCAGGCGGAGGATCAATCCCGTATACGAAGTGTCGGGACGAAAATCGAAAATCGCCAGTTCTACAAGGTTCTTTTGGCCTGCACGGTCTGGTATCCCTCTATTACATCTCCGACATTGATGTCATTGAAGCCGTCGATGTTAAGACCGCACTCATACCCTGATGTTACCTCTCTGACGTCATCCTTGAACCTTTTCAGGGATCCCAGGTCGCCGGTATGAATAACTATTCCGTCTCGGATAACCCTGATTTTTGTATTACGGTTAATCTTGCCGTCGCGTACGAAGCAACCGGCGACCGTACCTACTTTCCCGATTCTGAATACGTCGCGCACCTCGACGGTGGCGACAATCTCTTCCTTGATCTCCGGAGAGAGCATACCCTCCATGGCCGCCCTGATCTCTTCAATGGCATCGTAGATGATTGAATAGAGGCGTATGTCTATGCCCTCCTTCTCGGCAAGTTTCCGGGCGCTGAGTGACGGCCTCACCTGGAAGCCCACCACCACGGCGTTGGAAGCTGCGGCAAGCAGAATGTCAGATTCAGAAATCTGTCCGACAGCCTTATGGATAATATTGACCTGTATCTCCTCGGTCGACAGCTTGATCAGTGAGTCACTGAGAGCTTCAACCGATCCGTCAACGTCACCCTTGACAATGATATTAAGCTCCTGGAAGTTACCAATCGCTATGCGGCGTCCGATCTCATCGAGTGTAATGTGCTTCTGGGTACGCAGTCCCTGCTCTCTCTGCAGCTGTGCTCTCTTGGTGGCTATTTCCTTGGCCTCCTTGTCGGATTCCATTACGTTGAACTTGTCACCTGCCTGAGGGGCTCCGTTCAGGCCGAGGAGGAGCACCGGCATCGATGGCCCGGCCTCAGTCACCTTCTGGTTGCGTTCGTTGTACATAGCCTTGATGTGTCCGTAGCAACTGCCTGCAATAACAACGTCACCAAGCTTCAGCGTTCCGGCCTTGACAAGCACCGTGGCCACAAAGCCTCGTCCCTTGTCAAGAGACGATTCAATTATGGTACCAAGGGCAAGTTTCTCAGGATTGGCTTTCAGCTCGAGCATCTCAGCCTGCAGGAGGATCTTCTCAAGAAGGATATCGATGTTGATCCCGCTCTTTGCTGATATCTCCTGCGACTGGTATTTCCCTCCCCACTCTTCAACCAGGAAGTTCATGCTGGCGAGCTCCTCGCGTATTCTGTCAGGATTGGCAGTCTGTTTATCTATTTTGTTTATGGCGAATATGATAGGGACTCCTGCGGCATGTGCGTGGTTGATAGCCTCGCGCGTCTGCGGCATGACGCCGTCATCAGCTGCCACAACGATAATGACTATGTCAGTTATCTGGGCACCTCTGGCACGCATGGCGGTGAATGCCTCGTGACCGGGGGTGTCGAGGAAGGTTATGACCTTCTCATTTTCAAGCATCACCCTGTATGCACCTATATGCTGTGTTATACCTCCGGCTTCTCCTGCGATGACGTTAGTGTTGCGGATATGGTCGAGCAGCTTGGTCTTCCCGTGGTCGACGTGTCCCATGACCGTGACGATAGGCGGACGCGGCTGCAGGTTGGAGGCCTCATCCTCCTCTTCCCTGACGGCCTCCTGCAGCTCTGCACTCACAAACTCAACCCCGAAGCCGAACTCCTCGGCAACAAGGGCCATGGTCTCGGCATCAAGCCTCTGGTTGATTGAGACGATAAGACCCAGGCTCATGCATGTAGATATGATATCTATCACCGGCACATCCATCATCGATGCCAGTTCATTGACTGAGACGAACTCGGTGACCTTGAGGGTGCTCTTTTCGAGTTCCTTCTTATCGGTCTCATCCCTCATTCTCTGACCGACGGCATCTCTCTTGTCGCGGCGGTGCTTGGCCACCTTCGACTTGCTCTTGCTCATGAGCAGGTTGACATCCCTGATGTTCTTGTCGACGTCTTCCCTGTCAACCTCAGGCCTCAGGGCGCGGAATGATTTCTTCCTGTCACCGCCGCGGTGATCGGTCCTCGGGGGAGCCTTCTTATCCTTCTTCGGGTCTGCTGCCGGTGCGGGAGCTGTTGCATCCACTGCAACCTTCTCGCGCAGTTTGGGTTTTATCCGTTCACGCTTCTTCCTGTCGTCATGCTTCTGACGCGCTTCATTGGCCTGATCCCTGCTTTTCTTGACTTCAGGTACGAGCACTATCCTGTCAACGATCTTCGGTCCTGCCAGTTTCTCATAGCCTGGACGGTAGATCTCTGTCTCCTTTGGTTCGGTAGCCGCCACAGGTGCTTCGGGAGCTGCCGGTTCCGGGGTCACCGGAGCAGGTGTCTGGCTACCGGGCTCACTTTTTGCAACCTCCGGTTCCTGTTTCCTTGCTGGCTGTTTTTTTTCAGACTTGTCCGGCTTACCGGTAAGTTTGTCGAGATCGACTTTTCCGACAACTTTGGGTTGCTTCGTCTCAGCAGGTTGTTCCGGAGCAACAGTTTCAGCTGCGGGCTCATGAGCCACAGGCTTTTCAACAGGTGCTTCGGGTTCATTTTTAACCGGTTTTGCCGGAGGTGTGAGGTCAACCTTGCCTACGGTCTTTATCTCAGGTTTTTTTATCTCAGTGCGGAGATCGAGATGCTTTTTGACCCCTGAGATGTCGGTTATGAGGAAATCCTCATCAGGCTCGCCTGTGTCACCTGCCTTGCCTGTCTCCATATCATCAATGGAAAGCGACTTCTTGGGAGTAACCTTCTCCTTGAGAGCCAGCTTCTCGGCATCCTTCTTGACACTGAGGTCGCCACTGTATTCTTTTACTATCAGCGCGTAAGCCTCAGGCGGAATCTTGCAGTTGGGATCAGTGCTGATATCAAAGCCCTTCTTGTGAAGAAACTCGACAATCGTCTGAATCCCGACATTGAATTCGCGGGCTGCCTTGCTTAAACGTATGGCTTTCTTGTCTTCAGTCATATACCTTTATGATAACCTCTTAATAAGTTTTTTATCTTTTCTCCCCTTCGGGAAAGCCCTTATTACTTGTCAAATTCCGACCTGAGAATACTTACCACCTCCTTGATCGTCTCCTCCTCCAGGTCTGTTCTCTTCACCAGGTCATGTATCGTAAGCCTCAGCACACTCCGTGCGGTGTCACATCCTATCGCTTTAAGTTCATCGATGATCCATCCTTCGATCTCATCAACAAACTCATCAAGAGATACATCCTCTTCGTCTTCATTATCCGGCTCGCGGTAGACCTCAATGTCATATCCGGTGAGCTGGCCCGCAAGCTTTATATTCAGTCCGCCCTTACCGATGGCAAGAGATACCTCGCTTGGCTTAAGATAGATCTCCGCCTTCTTGTCGGCCTCAATGAGCTTGATTGAGGTGATCTTGGCGGGATTGAGAGCCCTGGTGATGAAGAGCTGTATGTTCGATGTGTAATTGATTACGTCAATGTTTTCATTGCGCAGCTCGCGTACGATGCCGTGTATCCTTGATCCCTTCATCCCGACACATGCGCCTACGGGGTCAATGCGTTCATCATATGACTCCACAGCAACCTTGGCTCTCTCGCCGGGGACCCTCACGATCTTCCTGATAGTGATCAGACCGTCAAAGATCTCAGGCACCTCAAGCTCAAAGAGCCTCTCGAGGAAGACCGGGGATGTACGGCTGAGGATGATGTTAGGGGTGTTGTTCTTCATCTCCACCCTGATGACCACCGCACGTATTGTGTCACCCTTGCGGAAGTGGTCGGATGGAATCTGCTCACCCTTTGGCAGGATAAGCTCATTGCCGTCATCGTCAAGAACCAGCGTCTCGCGCTTCCACACCTGGTAGACCTCTCCGGTGACAATATCGCCGATGCGGTCCTTGTATTTCAGATAGATATTGTTCTTCTCCAGATCAAGGATACGTGCCACGAGGTTCTGCCTCAGAGCCAGGATGGCCCTGCGTCCGAAATCGAGGAACTTGACCTCATCAGACACCTCCTCACCTACCTCATAATCTTCATCGACCTTATGAGCCTCTGAGAGGGGTATCTGGGTATTGGGATCAGTAAATTCCGCATCTTCAACCACTTCGCGGTTACGCCATATCTCAAAGTCCCCCTTGTCAATATTGACAATGATGTCAAAATTATCGGCCGAACCGTATTTTTTGGCAAGCATACCCCTGAATACATCCTCGAGCACACTCATCATGGTGGGCCTGTCAATATTCTTCAGCTCCTTGAACTCTGAAAAAGTGTCTATAAGATTAACATTTTCCATTGTGGTATTCTGTTCTGTTATTTGAATGATATAATTACTTTAACTGACTTAACGTCCTCAAAATTATATGATCTGACCACGGTGACGACCTCCTTGTTCTTCTGTCTGGTGTCGACCTTCAGGTCAAATCCTCCTTTGGTGACGTTTACAAGAAGACCTTTTTCACGGTCGCCTTCATTGGTCACCACATCAACCGTCCTGCCCTCGTTCTTAAGGAACTGTTCAGGAACGAGGAGGGGCATGTCAAGGCCGGGGGATGATACATTGAGCTCATAGTCGCCGCTTTCCTCGCCGAGCTCGCTGTTTATGTATCTGCTAAGGGAGGCACAGTCTTCAATTCTCACACCTTCGGGCCTGTCAATGAGAATGGTGATCCGTCCGGTGCTGCTCAGCCTTACATCAACGAGGAAAATTCCGGTGCCACTGATGTGACCCTCCGCAAGTTTCCTGATATGATCCTTTGTAACCATAGTCTGTTTTTTGATAACAAAATAGGGGACTTTTGTCCCCTAGTCCGTCCATACCCTTCTAATCGGGTGCAAAGATAATATCATTTTTTCAATAATCAAAAGCAGTAGAGGGGTAAAAAAACAGAAGAGCGTTGTATCTGAAGCTTTTCTGAGCTAATTTTGCAAACTATTGAATAAATTTACCGGCATAAAATCAGCGCCATTTGACGAATAAATCGAAGATCATCAACGACCCGGTATACGGTTTTATAAGTATGCCGTGCGATCTTATCTATGATCTGGTGAGCCACCCGTGGTTCCAGAGACTTCGCAACATAAGGCAGCTGGGGCTGACAAGCTATGTTTACCCCGGAGCTGTCCACAGCCGTTTCCAGCACAGCCTGGGGGCCATGTACCTCACCGGACAGGCTATCGAGACACTTCGGACCAAGGGTATTGAGATAACTGCTGCAGAGGAGGAGGCGGTGCTGGCAGCGATATTGCTGCATGACATAGGGCACGGTCCGTTCTCTCACGCACTGGAGCACTCACTTGTAAAGGAGATGCCTCATGAGATGATGTCACTCCTGATCATGGAAGAGCTGAACCGTCAGACAGGAGGACAACTGACTGACGCCATTGCCATCTTCCGCGGAGAGTACCCGCGGAGATTCTTTCATGACCTGGTGACAGGCCAGATGGATATGGACAGGTTGGATTACCTGCGGCGCGACAGCTTCTTTACAGGTGTGATAGAGGGGTCGGTAGGGTCAGACCGGATCATAAGGATGCTGAATGTCTCGGGCGACAGGCTGGTGGTGGATGAGAAGGGCATTTACTCTGTGGAGAAGTTCCTTATAGCCAGACGCATGATGTACTGGCAGGTATATAACCACCGCACGGTGGTTTCAGCCGAGAAGCTCCTGACCAGCCTGCTGCTCAGGGCCCGGGAGGTGACCGCCGCCGGAACAGCACTCTTTGCCGCTCCTGCCCTTGAATATTTCCTGCAGGAACGTCACAGTGCCGGTAGCACGGCAGAGAATGCAGACCTGGTGAGGAATTTTACCGCTCTCGACGAGAGCGATATCGTGTCAGCCACAAAGGTATGGGTTAACTGCAGTGACAGGGTGCTGGCAGACCTCTGCAGACGACTTGTCAACCGTGACCTGCTGGGCATTGAACTGCAGAGGAACCCGTTTGACGGAGCCAGGGTGGCCGGGCTTGAAAGAAAGGCAGAACAGCTGATGCAACTTAATAAAGACGAGGTTAAGTTTTACGTGAACACAGGTGACGTCTATAACCAGACCTATGCCCCCGGCACACCCGAGGTGCGAATCCTTCTCAAAAGCGGCATGACGAAACAGACATCACTGCCGTCTCCGACCTTTTCGACAAGGAGGCGCTGTCAGAGAAGGTGACCAAATATTACCTCTGCTATCCCAAAGAGATATTTTCGAATTTAAAATTATAAAAGATGGAATTTACTGCTGAAATGATAGCCCGGTTACTTAACGGGACAGTAGACGGGGATCCGGATACCAGGCTGAACACCATTGCCAGGATCGAAGAGGGTCATGCCGGCGCTCTATCCTTCCTGTCAAACCCCAAATATGAACCATACATCTATACAACAGGCTCATCGGCCGTGCTGGTGAAAAACGATTTCATCGCGTCAAAGGAGATTACAGCGACACTGATCAGGGTTGAGGATCCCTACCAGGCCCTGGCCAGGCTGCTGGCTATGTATGAGGAGCAGTCAAGGTCGGTGAAGAAGGGAATACATCCGACAGCCGTGATTGAAGAGAGCGCCGTCATAGGTAAAGACGTTTATATTGGCGCGCATGTTTATGTTTCGGATAAGGCAGTCATAGGCGACGGCTGCTCAATCTATCCCAATGTGTTCATCGGTGACAATGTCACGACAGGCAGGAACTGTACTTTGCATCCGGGGGTGAAGGTGTACAGGGATTGCCTCATCGGGAACAACTGTATCATTCATGGGGGGGCGGTGATCGGCTCCGACGGGTTCGGTTTCGCACCTGCAGGTGATACCAATTACGTTAAGATACCCCAGATAGGCAATGTCATACTTGAAGACAATGTGGAGATAGGCTCCAATACCTGCATTGACAGGGCCACAATGGGGTCAACCATCATAAGGCGAGGCGTTAAGCTTGATAACCTGATTCAGGTGGGGCATAATGTAGAAATAGGAGAGAACACGGTCATTGCCGCTCAGACCGGGCTGGCAGGGTCAACAAAAATAGGAAGGAACTGCATGTTCGGCGGACAGGTAGGCTTTGCAGGCCATCTGAGCATTGCAGACGGCTGCAAAATCGGAGCCCAGTCCGGCATCATGAGCACGGTAAGTGAAGAGAATGCCACTCTTTTCGGCTCCCCTGCCCTTGACAGCAGAATTTACATGAAAAGTCTTGTTCACTTCAGAAGACTGCCTGACATCAGCAGGAAACTGGATGAGCTGGCAAAAACGGTAGAATCTTTAAAAAACAGATAGTTCCATAGTAACGGTCTAAAGGAAATTGTTTGAACATCATATAGATGTGAGGGTTGCTGTTGTGTCGTTCGGATTATTTTACTTTTCTTTGCATGACTTATAAAGCATTCAAAGATGAGCGATAAGCAAAGGACGCTGGCTAAGGAGGTGATTCTCAAAGGAAAAGGGCTCCATACAGGCATAGACGTCACAGTGACTTTCAAGCCGGCCCCGGCAAACCACGGCTATAAATTCTGCCGCACCGATCTGCCCGGCTCGCCGGTGATCGATGCCCTTGCCGATAATGTTACGGAGACATCAAGGGGCACCACCCTGGTACAGGGAGAGGCATCAGTGGCAACCATTGAGCATGTTCTGGCTGCCTTTGCAGGAATGCGGATCGATAATGCATTGGTTGATATAAATGGTCCTGAGGCCCCGATAATGGGCGGCAGCTCGCGCATGTTCGTCGAGGCCATCAAGTCGGCAGGCATTGTGGAGCTGAAGGAAGAGCGCAACTACTGGGTTGTTAAGGAGAAAATCACCTTCTCGGACGAAGAGCATGGGGTTGACCTGATAATCTATCCCGATGACCATTTCAGCGCCCACGTGCTGATAGACTACAACTCGAAGATACTGGGCAACCAGTATGCCATACTTGATCAGATTGACGACTTTGAGAAGGAGATAGCCGGCAGCCGCACCTTCGTGTTCTTCCATGAGCTTGAACCGCTGTTCCGGATGGGGCTGATCAAAGGCGGCGATCTTGAGAACGCAGTGGTTATACTTGAGCGCGAGGTTGAACAGGAGGAGATAGACCGGATTGCGAAGATGTTCAACAAGCCGGGGATAACCGAACACCACGCCGGTGTGCTCAATAACACCAAGCTGCGCTATCCGAATGAGCCTGCAAGACACAAGCTGCTTGACCTTATTGGAGACCTCTCACTGGTGGGTCAGCCCATCAAGGGAAAAGTTGTGGCCACCCGTCCTGGTCATTACTCGAACACCAGGCTGGCAAGGCTCCTGCGCCAGCAGATAAAAAGACAAACCACCAAGAAGGAGATACCCCTGCTTGACACCACCAAGCCTGCGGTAATGGACATACAGCAGATAAAGAAGCTTTTGCCGCACCCGTTCTCCGTTCCTTATGGTAGACCGTATTCTTGAGCTTACTCCCAACCACATTCTGGGCATAAAGAACACTACATATAATGAGGCCTTCTTCCAGGGCCACTTTGAACAGGAGCACGTCTTTCCGGGGGTATTGCTGGTGGAGACCATGGCTCAGGTGGGAGGCATCCTTGTCCTCAGCAATGTTGATGAACCCGATAAATACTCGACATACTTTCTTAAGATTGACAGGATGAAGTTCAAGCATAAGGTCATCCCCGGTGATACTATTGTTGTCCGGTGTGATCTCACTGAGCCTATCAGGAGGAGTATAGTGATAATGTATGCGCAGGCTTTTGTCGGGGAGAAACTGGTAGCTGAGGGAGAGCTGACCGCACAGGTTATCAAGAACAAATAACACGATATGATTTCTTCACTGGCACACATTAATCCGCAAGCCCGGCTGGGCGAAGGGGTTGCCATTGAGCCCTTTGCCGTTATTCATGGTGATGTCATTATTGGTGACGGTACATGGATAGGCTCCGGGGCAGTCATTTATGACGGCTCGCGTATTGGCAAAAACTGCCGCATCTTCAACGGCGCATCAATCTCGGCCATCCCGCAGGACCTCAAGTTCAGCGGTGAGGAGACCATACTGGAGATTGGAGACAACACCACCGTACGGGAGTTTGCGACGCTGAACAGGGGTACGCGTTCCAGGGGCAGGACCACCATCGGCAGGAACTGCCTTATTATGGCATATGTCCATGTTGCTCACGACTGCAGCGTGGGGAATAATGTTATCATGGTTGCAATGTCAGCCATTGCGGGCGAGGTTGAGCTTGGCGACTGGGTTACCATGGGCGGGCGATGGTGCACCAGTTTGTGCACATAGGAGCCCATACCATAATCGGCGGCGGCGGGAAGGTGCGCATAGATGTGCCGCCATACATCAAGGCCGACAGGGATCCGCTGTCGTTCATGGGGCTGAACACTGTAGGACTGGAACGGAGAGGATTCACGAAGGAGAAGATGCACGAGCTCCATGAGATATACCGGGCATTTTACAACATGGGCATGAACGGGAGCAAGGCGCTGGATTATATTGCGGAAAACTTTGCCCCTACACCGGAGCGGGATCACATTCTCGATTTCATCAGGAATTCAACACGGGGGGTCATCAGGGGACGTTGACCCGGCTCCCAATACCATCGTTATTATGTCCTTCCTGAGGCCCCATGCGGGGCCTTTTGTTCATGGCTCCGCATGGCCCCGCCTGTTTGTGATTGTCTCCGGCCCCATCGGGGCCTTTTGTTCATGGCCCAGCAGGGGCCCCTTTTTGCAGGCCCGCAGGACCGACCTGTATAAAACACGAATGGGAACCATACTTACGTATATGTTCCCATTCCGACGAGTGACAGCCTTGACCGTCGCTATCGCCATGCTACTGTTATTACAGCCGGTCCATCTCGGTTAACTCCTCCCTTTCCGAGGTCTGTCGATGCCCGCCGAGGCGGACTGCTGACCTTGTTCCGGTGTCTCTTCTGTTTTCTGCATTGCCTTGCGGCATTGCGGAACGCATACTGGGACGCGAAGTCATGAACCCCTGAGGCCTGACACTCCCCGAAGGGACAACTGCTGTCATGCCCGGATCATCTCCATCCTATCCTCGCCGGTTCGGGTGGCATGATGATCCTCTCTCTGCGCGGGCACATTTGCTGCTTTATTAGTTTTCAGCATTGCATCTGTGTTGCTTTCTTCTCGCGGTTGTTACACCGTCTGATGATTGCCCCGTCAGACTGCCAGGATGGGAAGGCTTCTCAGCCTGCACCCGTGACAGACGCTTCCCGACCGTAGTCGTTCTGCGTGAGACTCTGAAGTCTGATGTAGTTTCAGATTGATAATTAAACCATTCGAAAGAACCTTCTTACCTCAGAGCGACTTTTTATCGCTCACATGGTCTGACAAATATAAAAGGTTAATACCTCCCCGACAAGTTTTTCATGCTAATTCTACCATGAAGAAAGTAACACGAATCACACCGCGTTATTAACATTGATAAGTAATTACCATACAACTCATTACATAATAAAAAGAGAGGTTATAAACAACTGTTCATAACCTCTTGTGTTTATGGGTGCTAACTGCCTGTTATTCAAGTATCACCTTCTGGTTTTTGGGGTATTTCACGCTGTATGTAAGAATAATCTCCCTGTTTTCGCGCGGCTCGACACTCAGGTCCCAGGTGATCTCCCCGGTGACAGGATTGAGTTTTCCGCCTGTCAGTTCCAGTGCCTCAACGGTTATGTCACTGTTCTGTGACAACGGAATCTGATCACGCAGTTTGACTGTGACAGCCCTGCTCTTGTTGTTGCGCACGGAGATGAGGAACGATTTGGTCTCAACCCTGTTGGCCCCGATGAGCTTCTGTGATGTGAAGTCGGTCCTGCGGTCGCGCTTGACCGTGATGTTATTGTCGGCACCCAGCGAAACCGGGAGAGTGTCAGTGAGTTCTGCGGTGTTGATATAACCTTTGCCTGTAAATGTGTTGCTGAAATAGATGTTTGACTCTCCGGGAAGCAGATTGTATTTCTCCCAGTCGGTGATATAGCCCACCAGGTAAGCCGATGTGGCTAGCTTCGGGGTGGCAGCATAGCTGTATGTCGCAGGCACGGTGAGCCTCTGCAGCTCCACAACCGAGGGAGTGCCGTCTGACATGACAGTCTGCGGTACGTTCACGTCGAAACTGAAGCTGATGTTCGATTCGCTGACGGTGACAGGGAGAGGGGCGCTCTCCTCCGCCATCATTATGTCATCCGCCGTCTTGGCCTGCCGGGCGGCTGGTTTTGACTTGGTTCCATAACCCATTACCACCACCTCATCAAGTGTCATATTGGTAAAGGGCTGATAAATGTCTATAAACCAGGGCTCAAGCGTTGGAAGGGCTCCGGCAGTCATGGGCGAGGCGTTGGAGAGACTCACCTTCACATCCTTCCAGTCGATACCGCTGTTCTGCCATATGCTGGCTTTGTAAATTATCGATGCCGGGTCAGTGATGTCATCCACCCTGATATCATACGAGGGCTGCCAGCCTGCATTCATGACAACATACGAAAGCTTAAGCTTGCCCGTGACGGGTTTGGTGCCTGTAACTGTCACCACTATTTCGCCTGTGGGCAACTTCGACTTGTCGACATGGGTGGCAAGCTGCTTCTCGAGCTGCTGCTTCTCCTCCAAGTAGCCTTTTATTATCCTTTTCTTTTTAAGGAGAGCCGTCTTAACCGACTCCATATTGGTGGAATAGATGTCGAGCAACGCCCTGAGCTGTTCGGGGGTGATGGTCGATTTGCTGGTGACAACGTCATAATTGGACTTGAGGAAGAGCTCCTTCTCCTGAAGCACATCCACCGCCGTCCTCTCGTCCTCTATTTTAATCTCAAGAGCTTCTATCTTGTCACGGAGTTCCTTTATGGATGCCGTCTCAGCCGGGTTCTCAAGGTAGTTGTTCCGGTGGTTGACACCCATGATCATGAAGTCGCCCTCACCTCTTACCTGTATGCTGTTGGGATCTATGTAAGGCGAAAGGCCACCGGCAATAAAGTCGACTGTGCCTGCCTGAACGGATAAAGGAAGGTCACCGGAGAGCTGGGCGCCCTGCCTGAAGACTGTCACATGGGTGACAGGACTTGTGAGGTATTTCTCCTGGCCCTCAAGTGCGGTTGCTGAGAGCATTACTGCAAAAAGGGTAACAAACAGATACTTTTTCATTTCAATCAATTTTTTATAAAGGTATTTAAAAAAGAGCGTTCCGGGGATGATAGACAAAAAGCCTGCCGGGATTAAAAACAAAGCTGCCGGAAAATAATTTCCGGCAGCCCGTCCTGTAAACCACTAACCAAACCTAACCATTATAATCTTTAAGAACACTCATTAATTTCTGACGTGCGAAGAATATCCGGCTCTTTACCGTTCCCAGCTTGAGATTGAGGTTCTTCGCTATCTCTTCATACTTGAAACCGTCAATGTGCATGCGGAAGGGGAGACGGTAATCGTCATGCAATGCATCTATGGCCCTTTCTATTTCATCTCCGGCGTAAGCAGACTCGGGAGAAATGCTTCCCTTGTCTGAGGGGAGGTTAAGGTAATAGAGCTCCTGCGTGCCGTCCATCATCGTGTTTTCCCGCATCTTGCGGCGGTAATTGTTGATGAAGGTGTTTTTCATTATCGTGAAGACCCAGGCCTTAAGGTTCGTGGCATCCACGAACTTATCCTGATTCTGTATTGCTTTCAGGAAGGTATCCTGTACGAGGTCAAGCGCGTTGTCGCGATCGAGGGTGAGACTGAGGGCGTACTTCTGAAGATTGCCCTTCAGACTTATTATGCTGGTTGTAAATTCCTGTGCAGTCATCTCTCTTTATTTTTTCATTTGTTGATACAAAGTTAAACATTAAAATCGGATATCCAAATCCGAATATCCTTTAATATGAGTTTCTGACAGTATTTTTGATATTTTCTAAATAATAATGAACAGTATATCAGTATTATATATAGCAGTAGTCTAAATTATGACAGGAAGAAAAATTTTACCGGTTCTATCAGGGAAGGCGCCCGAATACTTTTAATTATCTTTACAAAAAAGCTCAAATGGAGATTAAGCACTACCCGTCAGGGAATACTGCCCTGTACATTTTTAATACTTCCGAAGCCCCAAAGGCTGTGATACTTCTAGTACACGGACTCGGGGAACATGCAGGCAGATACGAGGGCTGGGCTGCCCGGTTCAATGAAAGAGGAGTGGCCCTCCGCGCATTTGACCTTCCAGGTCATGGAAACTCGGAAGGGAGGAGGGGAGTGATCGCTTTTCCCGCGAAGGTCTTTGACACCATAGACAAGATCAGCGAAGAGATAGCAACGGAATTTCCCGGCGTGCCTCTCTTCCTCTACGGCCACAGCCTTGGAGGCGGCATTGTCCTGAACTACCTGGTCAGCCGCAGGCCCCGGGTACAGGGCGCCATTGTCACCTCACCCTGGTTGATGCTCACCGAGTCACCGGCAAGGTTCAAGATGCTTGTCGCTAACGTGGCAAAGAAACTGATGCCCGGTATGACACAGCCTTCAGGACTAAAGACCGGGTACCTGTCACGTGACCCGGGGGTGGTTGACGCATACCAGAATGATCCCCTTGTACATGACATGATCTCGGCCGGACTGTACGGATGGGTGACTGACACCGCAGCGGAGACACTGAGCCGCGCTTCAGAAATCACCGTTCCACTGCTGATAGCTCACGGCCGCAATGACATGATAACTTCACCCTCCGGTTCATTGCAGGTGGCGGGAGCCGCCCCGAAGGCAACAATCAAGCTCTGGGAGGGAGGCTATCATGAGCTGCACAATGATCTGCTCAAGGATGAGCATTTCGATTTCATTACCGAGTGGATTGACACATTGATATAATTTATGTTATGGAACTCACGACTGCAGTTCCTCTTCCCTCTTCAGCTGACAGGATCACATTTGCCACGCCGGTGATGTTCCTCGGTTCCTGCTTTGCAAATGAAACAGGGTATCGCATGGCATCGGGCAAGCTGAACGTCCTGATCAATCCGCACGGGACCCTGTTTAATCCCTTCTCGGTTGCAGGGGCGCTTGACAGATTCATGTCATCATATATATATGGTGAGAACGACATCTATCTCCATCAGAACCGTTACATGAGTCTTGATCATCACACCGCCTTCTCCTCCTATGAGCGTGATGTACTCATTGAAAGGCTCAATGATGTAAGCCGGACTGCCTCCTCCTTTATCAGGGAGGCCTCTTTCCTGTTTGTCACCTTCGGCACCTCCTATGTATACACACTAAGGGAGAGCGGCGCTATCGCGGCCAACTGTCACAAGCTGCCATCGTCGCTCTTCACCCGCCGTCAGGCTGAGTGGAGTGAGATTGCTGAACGGTGGAAACCAACGCTTGATCGCCTGGCTGAGCTGAACCCCGGACTCAGGGTCTGGTTCACCGTCAGCCCGGTTCGTCACCTGGGCGATGGCGCCCATGCCAACCAGCTTAGCAAGGCCCACCTGTTGCTGGCTGTCGAGGAGCTTCTGTCACACCGTTCCGTTGCGGGCTACTTCCCGGCCTATGAGATCTTCATGGATGAGCTGCGCGATTACAGGTTCTATGCTTCTGATATGGTACATCCCTCAGAGACATCCATTGATTATATATGGGAGAAATTCAGCGCGGTCTTTCTTGACAGCCCCATGCTCCGCCTATGGAGCGAGGCCGCCAGGATAACTCGCGCCATGGCTCACCGCACCCTCGGCGGGAAGAGAGAAACTGCGCCTTTTGCTACTGCTATGCTTGAGAGGATCCGTGATTTAAAGGCTAAGGCACCATATGTCGATCTGACGGCTGAGGAAAAATATTTCAGGGAGCTGCTTTAAAATAAAGTTCCTGTTATGTTGAACCATCTGTCTTTTGTATTGTTTTTTATATCAAAATGTGTACAGAAATGAAAATTATTCCTTCAATGATTTTGTTAACCCTGGTATTAGCCGATCTTTCAGGACAGTCGGGTGGAGGGGTCATACGCGGTAAGGTGGTTGATGCAACAAGCAATGAGCCTGTTCCGTTTGCCAGTGTCGTTATATGGAATACCACTATAGGTGCTATGACCGACTTTGACGGCAATTTCCTGTTCACCGGGATTACCCCGGGATTTGTTGAGGTGAGGGTCTCGTCGGTTGGATACAAGACTTATGTGACCGAAGGTGTAATGGTTACAAACAACAATGAGGTCAACCTTTCCATTCCCCTGGAGACCACAGTGGTGGAGGTGACGGATGTGATCATCAAGGCATCACCCTTCCGCAAGAAGATTGAGAGTCCCATCTCAGCCAGGATCATTGGCATCCAGGAGATCGAACTGAACCCGGGCGGTAACCGCGACATCTCAAGGGTGATACAGTCGTTCCCCCCGGGCGTGGCTTCCACCCCTGCATTCAGGAATGATGTCATTGTCAGGGGAGGAGGGCCCAATGAGAACAGGTTCTTCATTGACAACGTGGAGATACCGTATCTTAATCACTTCTCTACCCAGGGATCATCCGGCGGGCCGACAGGGATCATCAACGTCGACTTCGTAAGTTCAGTCGACTTTCTTTCGGGGGCCTTCCCTGCGTCAAGGGGCAATGCACTTAGTTCGGTGATGAACTTTACCATGATCGACGGCAACAAGGAGAAGAGATCTCTTAAAGCAACCCTTGGAGCATCGGACCTCGGTCTTACATTCAACGGCCCGGTAGGTGACCGCGGCTCCCTGATCGTCTCGGCACGCAGGTCATACCTGCAGTTCCTCTTCGGAGCGCTCGGACTCCCGTTCCTCCCGACATATACCGATTTCCAGTTTAAATACAAGATCAGCTTTGATCAGAAAAATGAGCTGACAATACTGGGTATCGGGGCCAAGGACGACTTCGAACTGAACCTGGAGGCCGATGAAACGGAATTCCAGCGATATATTCTCGGATACCTGCCCACGCAGGAGCAATACAGCTATACGGTAGGTGCTGTTTACCGGCATTTCCGCAGGAACGGCTCTGATATGCTTGTGTTGAGTCGCAACTATTTGAACAACACTCAGTACAAATATCTCAACAATGATGAATCAGATCCCGAGCAATAAAACTTTTGATTACCAGAGCGGAGAGGGAGACATCCGCCTCAGGTACGAACGCACAGTCGTCTGGCCTAGCTCCTTCAGGGTCAGTTACGGCGCCGGAACGGAGATGTCGAGATACCGCAATGACACTTACAGGCAGTTTTTTAACGGACAAGATCTTCAGACCGAGCTTTACAGCACCAATCTCGTCTTCTTCAAATATGCTGCCTTCGGGCAGGTAAGCCAGGCGTTCATTGATGAAAAGCTCAGGCTCTCATTCGGAATCCGCGCTGACGGAAACAGCTTCTCCCCGGAGATGGCCAACCCGTTCACACAGATCTCTCCCCGGTTCTCTGCATCATATACACTGACTGAGGATTTCAACCTCAATTTCAATGTTGGTCGTTACTACCAGCTTCCACCGTACACCTCTCTGGGACTGAAGGACAACGATGGCAATTACATAAACAGGGAAAACGAGCTGAAATATATGGCTGCCAATCACCTGGTGGGAGGACTTGAATATATTCCGGAGGAGAGGCTCCAGTTCACCCTTGAGGGATTTTACAAACACTATGATGACTATCCTTTCTCCGTCATTGACCAGGTACCACTGTCGACCAAGAGTGCCGGTTACGGCATCTTCGGAAATGAACCACTTGCTTCAACCGCCATTGGAAGGGCTTACGGGGTTGAGCTGATGGGTCGGGCAAGGGATTTCAATGGCCTGAACATGGTCTTCTCCTACACTTTTGTAAGAAGCGAGTTTGAAGGAACGGACGGCGGTTATATACCCACGGCCTGGGACAACACTCACCTGATCAGCATCACGGCCACACAGAGTATCGGCAAAACATGGGATGCGGGCTTCCGCTGGAGATATGTGGGAGGAGCCCCCTATACTCCTTATGATTATGAGAAATCATCATTAATAGAGGCATGGGACGTAAACGGTCAGGGGTATCTTGACTACACAAAATTCAACACCCTGAGGCTTAAGGGTTTCAATCAGCTGGACATCAGGGTTGACAAGCAGTTCTATTTCGACAGATGGTCGCTTATGCTCTATGTGGATGTTCAGAATGTATTGAACTATCAGGCTGATCAGCCTGACATCCTTTTGCAGCAGACTGACAGTGCCGGCATCCCCCTTATCGATCCGGAGGATCCCTCGCGTTACCTGCTGAAATACGTTGAGGCAGACGCGGGAACGGTACTGCCTACCCTGGGCATCATTATCGAAATCTAATAAAGTGAAAGAGATGAAATACTTAATCATAACAGCAATAATGGTACTGGTTGCCTCATGTTCAGATAAGCCATCGGCATCAAAACCGGCGAAGAGGCAGACCTTTACCGATGTAGTAACCAACCAGGCCGGAACCGGTCCGCAGATAGAAGTGAAGTTCTACGGAGGTCCCTCACTCTATTATCCTCTTATGGCCGTCTGGCTGGAGGATGAGCAGGGAGATTATATTCAGACCCTGTTTGTACCCAGGGCTATTGCCACAGGTGTCTTCAAATACGGTTCGAATGCGTCGGGTAAATGGGAGGAGGCTGCCAAAAGGGCACCGCAAACCCTTCCATACTGGTCTCACAGGCGGGGCATCAGGGCTTCTGACGGCCTCTATATGCCTGATCCGGAGAATCCGGTGGCTGACGCTTACAGCGGGGCCACACCAACCACCAGTTTTGTGCTGCAGACCCGCGCCGACAAGGCCCTTCCAGGTAAATTCAGGGTTATGTTCGAGGTAAATCAGAACTGGGACTGGAATGAATACTGGACCAACGACAAGTATCCGGATGACAAATATTACCTGTCCAATGCCCAGCCGTCACTGGTCTATGAAAGTCTCATTGACATGAATGATATGCGTGACAGTTATGTAATGAAACCGGCTGGTCACGGTGATCCGACAGGAGCCACCGGTGAACTGTTCACCGACCTTAGCAGCCTGACAACCGCGCTGCAGATTGCTGACTCACTAGTGGTCAGGATAACTGAAAAATAAATAAATAATCTTCGGAATTATCAGAGGCTGTCTGCCCATTCTGTCAGTCCGGCAGGTGTGCAGACGGCTGCTGTCTTGCCGTTGCTCCACGAACCGTTGCTGGCATATCTGCCAAGTACCAGCACTCTCTTAAGCTCCAGCTCCTTTAGCATCTCACTGCAGAATCCCCTTACCTCATCATCAGGCTCTGACGCCGGCATGTTTACTGCCAGAACGGTGAAAGGCCTGACGGAGTGAATTCCCCTGATGTCATCGGCCGAGAGTGTTCCTTCAGTATAAACAACATCATAACCCCTGCTTTTGAGGAGGTACTTAAGAAAGACAAGATTGCTTTCACTTTCGTTATCGCCGAGGTTAATGATGGCTGCCCTTCGTCCGTTGAGAGTGTTCTCCACGGTGATCTCCTCGGAGATAAGGATTGTTCTGATAACATGTCTTATGAATTGCTCCTGGGGTTTTGAAATGCAGTCGGTTAGCCAGAGCACCCGTGCCTTCTGCATGAGCGGATGGAATACCTGCAGGTAGGCCTCCGTCAGCCCCTGATTCCTGACAAAATGGGTTAACTTCTCCCTGAACTCCTCTTCGCTGAACTTTAATGCTGACATTATCAGCTCTCCCGGCCTGAAGGTACCGTCACTTGTCTCGTCTCCCGTCCCGTTCTTAAGTACTTCGCGCAGTAGCTCGCTGTCTGTCAGACGTGCTATCTTTGATATCTTCATTCCGTTACGGTTGAGAATGGAGACAGTGATGAGCTTCTTCAGCTCCTCTTCGGTATAGTATCTTATATTGGAATCACTTCTTTCGGGCGTAAGGATCCCGTACCGCTTCTCCCACATCCGTATGGTATGGGCTTTTATGCCGCAAAAGTTCTCAAGATCCTTTATGGAGTATGTCCTGCTTCCTGCATTCATCTCTCTCAATGTTACTTACTCAATGAGTATAACAAAGAGAGTGAGTAAATGTTTAGAGCTCTTCTTCCGAAGACGGGAAGGGTATGGTGATACCGCTGTCGTCTGTCGCCACCCACGACTCGTAAGGTACCTTTGAGGTCTGCCGGTAAACCCTTTCGATCATGGTTATGCCGTCTGTCAGGCAAGGGGTTTGCCGGGAAAGCGCGAGAGGAGCAACCCTCAGGAATAATCGCTTTTTATCGGGTGGCGGGAATGCTTTTGGCGGTTCCATTTAACTAAAAAACAGCTATCGCATAATCCAAAAAAGTCGTAAATTCGCAGTTCATTGGATTTTGATGAAGGAGTTACAGAGCATAAAACAGCGGTTTGGGATCATCGGCAATCATGACGGCTTGAACAGGGCAATAGATATTGCCGTTCAGGTAGCCCCCACGGATCTCTCTGTACTCATCAACGGAGAGAGCGGAACCGGCAAGGAGGTCTTCCCGCAGGTAATCCATACCTTCAGCCTTCGTAAGCACGGTCCCTATATTGCTGTCAACTGCGGGGCTATTCCTGAGGGGACAATCGATTCAGAGCTCTTCGGACATGAGAAGGGCGCCTTTACCGGAGCCACCGACAGCCGGAAGGGATATTTTGAGGTTGCCAACGGCGGCACCATCTTTCTGGACGAGGTGGCTGAGCTGCCCCTCTCGACGCAGGTGAGGCTGCTGAGAGTGCTGGAGTCTGGTGAGTTCATCAGGGTCGGCTCCTCGAAGGTGCAGAAGATTGATGTAAGGGTCATAACGGCAACGAATGTAGATATAGTTCAGGCGGTCTCCTCCGGCAGGTTCCGCGAGGATCTCTTTTACAGGCTCAACACTGTGCCCGTGCGTGTACCGCCGTTACGCGAGAGAGGCGAAGACATCATACTCCTCTTCCGCAAGTTCGCCGTTGATTTTGCCGAGCGTTACCGGATGCCGGCCATCAGACCTGACAGCCAGGCGAGGGAGATGCTTTTAAACTACTACTGGCCGGGTAACGTCAGGCAGTTGAAGAATATCACTGAGCAAATATCAGTAATTGAACAGGAGCGTGAAGTCAACGCCGCCATGCTCTCGCATTATCTTCCCGATTTTCAGAGCGGACGCCTCCCGGTGCCCGTCAGGACTGCAGAGAGTGTAGGTTTCAGTACCGAAAGAGAGATACTGTACAAGGTGCTCTTTGACATGAAGAGCGACATGCATGATCTCAAGAATCTTGTATATGACCTGCTGAATTCAGGCGGTGAGCCGGACAATCTTACGGAGAGCGGTGCCAGGGCGGTACGTAATCTGTTCAATGAAAGTGCTGTAAGAAAGGAAACATTCGAGCCGGCACAACCTGTAGCGGTAGGTTATGGTTCTGCCAGGGAGAGCAGGGCCATTGAGGATACCGAGGAAGTCATAGAGGAATCACTGTCGCTCACCGACCGCGAAAAGGAGCTGATAAAAAAGGCGCTCGACAAGAACAACGGAAAAAGAAAGCTTGCCGCAGCCGAGCTGGGCATTTCGGAGAGAACGCTTTACAGGAAAATAAAAGAATACGGTCTTGATGGTTAAACTGGTACGGATAGTATTGCCTCTGGCACTGCTTGTCATTGCAGGAAGCTGCGGAGTAAAGATGAAATACTCTTTTACCGGGGCATCCATTCCCGTTGACGCCAGGAACATCAGTGTTGCGACATTTCAGAACAGGGCGAGCCTGGTACAGCCGGGACTGAACCAGCGGGTGACCGATGCACTCATAGACATGTGCAGGGCACAGACCAACCTCGACATTGTGACGTCAGGAGGCGATTTGAGTTTTGAGGGAGACATAACCGACTACAAGACGCAGCCTCTGACAGTAGGAGGCGACGAGCAGGCTGCCATGAACCGCTTCTCGGTCTCAGTCAGGGTCAAGTATGTGAACAGTTTTAATGTCGACAACAGTTACGAGCAGACCTTCACAAGGTATCAGGATTACGACAGTTCGCTCGATCTCGCTGATGTTGAGGCGACCCTGGTTGAAGAGATTGTGAATATGCTTATCGAGGATATTTTTAACAGGGCATTTGTCAACTGGTAGGGGCTGCTGATGAACAGGAATGAATTCAACCGGTTCATTGCCGGCATTGACCTCCCTGGCCCCGGTGATCTCGAGGGGCTGCGGGAGCTGACGGCCCTCTTCCCGTGGTTCCATTCCGCCCACCTGATACTGCTCAGGGGGCTGAAGGAGAACTCAGATATTAGGTTTGATTCCCAGCTTAAGGCCTCGGCTCTCTCTGTGAGTGACAGGGAGGTGCTTTATCACTACCTGTTCGTTTCTCCGCCGGAAGATGTTGCCGGGTCTGGTACTGCTGAGTCTGATGCTGCTGTTCAGCAGGCTGTTGCGGCGGCATCTGAAGCTCAGGAGCGGGAGACGAAAGAGGAAACGGCGGCATTGCCAGTGGAGGTGCCGGAGCCGGTGACGGTTGAGGAGACGGTGACATTGCCAGTGGAGGTGTCGGAGCCGCTGACGGTTGAGGAGACAGTGTCAGTGCAGGAGGAAATTACGGCACCGGAGCCGGAAGCGCCATCCGCAGTGCAGGATGAGGTGCCGGCACCGATGGCTGAAGTGGAGACAGTGTCAGTACAGGAGGAAGCTCCGGAACCGGTGGCTGAAGAATTGACAGTAGCGGAGGAGTTCCACGCAGAAGAAATAATTGAGGAAGCCACCCCGGAGGAGTCTGAAGTGGTTGCCCCCGGGGAGCAGGCATCGGCGGCCGTTGAGGAGACAGTGTCAGCACAGGAGGAAGCTCCGGAACCGGTCAGGAAGGCGAGAGCGGCCAGTGAAGGAGAGGGCCGGAGTCGGATGACCTGAAGTGGAGACGGTGACATTATCGGAGGAAATTACGGCAACTGAGCCGGAAGTGCCAGCCGGGTCGATCGTTGACCTCCGGACAAGGGAAGAGCTTGTTGCAGATATAGAAGCGCGACTCCAGGAGCTGGAGTCAGAACGTAAAGTGATCAGTGCCGGGGAGACCCCGGAAGAAAAGCTGCCGGAAGAATTTCATGCCATTCCCGAACCGCAGTGGCAGGATGATAGTGAAGCAGAATCTCCGGTCACAACCGAAGCAGAAACCCGTATCGAGTCAGAAACCCTGGCCGTAGACTTTAATCAAACCGAACCCGGAACCCAGGCTGAAGCCGAAACCCGGATTGAAATCAAAGTCGAAGCAGAAACTAACGCCGGAACTGAAACCCAGGCTCAGCAGGAACCTGAACCCGGGGAACTGCTGGAGCTCATCACCGACATTAACGAAGAGGAGCCGGAACCTGAGAAGCAGCTTTCACCGTCGGACCTGATTGACAGGTTCATAATGGTCAGTTCAACCATTGAGAGGATGTCACCCAGGGAGGTGCATCCGGTCAGAGACCTGTCGGAACAGAGTCCCGATGAGCCAGGCAAATTCATAACGGAAACACTGGCAAAGATTTACGTCACCCAGGGCTACTACACGAAGGCAATAAATATTTATGAAAAACTCTCTTTGCAATATCCGGAAAAAAGTGCTTACTTTGCGAGCCGTATTGAAAAGATAAAGGACTTAATAAAATAATACAACAATGGGCATCTATATTTTTATTTCAATCCTGGTCATCATCGCATGCATCCTCGCAATAATGGTGGTACTTGTACAGAACTCCAAGGGAGGGGGACTGGCAGCCAACTTCACCTCCGCCGGCCAGTCGATGGGCGTACGCAAGACTGCTGATTTCCTCGAGAAATCGACCTGGACACTTGGCGCAGCAATCTTTGTTCTCTGCCTCGCAGCAACCGCTGCAATACCCAGGGGTCAGGGCCAGAAGGAATCAGTCATCAAGCAGTCAATTGAAAAAGCACAGGATCCCAACGCCATCCCCATGCTGCCCACCCAGATCCCCCTGGAAGAACAGCTACCTGACGGCAACAACCAGTAAGATGACATTTAAGAGATATTTAAGTGTCAGTTTGTCATGAACTGACACTTTTTTTTGCCACTTTTCATTTGGCACGGATTATGAAATCCAAAAGCAGGAAAATATTGTTTAACTATAAAACTAATAGCAATGGCACAATTAAAAGGAAAAGTGCTGGCAGGTAAAGTTCTCATCAAGCCTCAGGAGGCAGAAGAGAAGACCGCCAGCGGTATTATTATCCCGGACTCGGCAAAGGAGAAACCACGCGCTGGTACTGTAATTCTCGTTGGATCTGCGAAGAAAGATGAAGAGATGGAACTCAAAAAGGGAGACGTTGTTCTCTATGGTAAATACTCCGGTCAGGAGCTGAATATCGATGGCACAGACTATCTCCTTCTCTCACAGTCTGATGTTCTCTATATCTCGTAATAACCTTAAATAAGAATAGCAATGTCAAAGGAAATTAAATTCAATATTGAGGCACGCAACCTTTTGAAGGAAGGCGTTGACCGTCTTGCAGATGCCGTTAAGGTAACACTTGGTCCAAAGGGACGCAATGTGGTTCTTGAGAAGAAATTCGGTGCCCCTCAGATCACCAAGGACGGTGTGACCGTTGCCAAGGAGATAGAGCTGTCAGACCCGTATCAGAATATGGGTGCACAGATGGTCAAGGAAGTGGCTTCCAAGACTTCAGACCAGGCAGGTGACGGTACCACCACCGCCACCATCCTTGCGCAGAGCATCATCAGCGTGGGACTCAAGAACGTTACCGCCGGAGCAAACCCCATGGACCTCAAGCGAGGAATAGAAAAGGCAGTCGCAAAGGTTGTTGAGAGCCTGAAGAGCCAGTCGCAGAGCGTCGGTGACGACCTGAAAAAGATCGAGCAGGTTGCCCGCATTTCCGCCAACAATGACGAAGAGATAGGTAAGCTCATTGCCACGGCAATGGACAGGGTAAAGAAGGAAGGCGTCATCACCGTGGAGGAGGCCAAAGGCACTGAGACCAAGGTTGAGGTTGTTGAAGGAATGCAGTTCGACCGCGGTTATATCTCAGCATATTTTGTCACCAATCCTGACAAGATGGAAGTTGAGATGGATAATCCATATATACTGATCCATGACAAGAAGATCTCATCAATGAAAGACCTTCTCCCTGTCCTGGAAGAGACAGCCCGCAGCGGCCGTGGCCTTATGATCATAGCAGAAGATGTTGAGGGAGAAGCTCTTGCAACTCTCGTTGTCAACCGCCTGAGAGGCTCTCTGAAAGTGTGTGCAGTCAAAGCTCCCGGTTTTGGCGACAGGCGTAAGGAGATGCTTGAAGACATAGCCATCCTGACTGGCGGAACCGTCATCTCCGAGGAGAGAGGCATGAAGCTTGAGAATGCCACCATGGCCGACCTCGGCGTAGCTGACAAAGTGACCGTTAACAAGGAGAACACCACCATCGTCAACGGCGCAGGTGAAAAATCAATGATCCAGGCACGCGTAAGCCAGATCAAACAGCAGATATCAACCACCACTTCAGATTACGACAGGGAGAAACTCCAGGAGAGACTTGCAAAGCTGGCAGGCGGCGTGGCAGTCCTTTACATCGGTGCTGCATCAGAGGTTGAGATGAAAGAGAAGAAGGACCGCGTTGATGACGCTCTCCATGCAACACGTGCTGCAATTGAAGAGGGTATAATCCCCGGCGGCGGAGTGGCTTACATCAGGGCAATTCCCCTGCTTGACAAACTGAGAGGTGATAACGACGACCAGAACACAGGTATTGAGATCGTGAAGAGAGCCATAGAGGAACCTCTGCGTCAGATAGTTATCAATGCAGGACTGGAAGGTGCAGTGATTGTGCAGAAAGTTCGCGAAGGAAAGAATGACTTTGGTTACAATGCTCAGACTGATAAATTCGAGCATCTTCTGAAGTCAGGTGTTATCGATCCTGCCAAGGTTGCAAGGATAGCTCTTGAAAATGCCGCTTCAATAGCAGGCATGTTACTCACCACCGAGGCAGTCGTTGTTGAGGAGAAGGAAGATAACCCGATGCCCAACCCCGGAATGGGTGGCGGCGGCATGCCTGGCATGATGTAATAGCTTATTGACTTGAAAAAAAAGGCTGTCTCCTGAAGAGGCAGCTTTTTTTGTAGTCTTCAGTCACCAGTCTTCAGTCCTCAGTCATTTCAGTCCACAACCACCAGTCACCATATTTCAGACTGCAGCCAATGACTGCTGACTGGGGACTGTGGACTGCCGACTTTCATTTGGATTATTGAAAACTCAATAATTCATCTCATCTTTGCGGGGTCGTTTGAAATTATGGTTGATCCGAGGCAGGTACACGACCTTGAGCATGAGAAGATAGGCAAGCTGATGTGGAAGTATTTCCTTCCCGCATTTGCCAGTATGATGGCAAGTGTGCTCTATAACATCGTTGACCGTATCTATATAGGGCAGGGTGTCGACGCGCTGGCGCTCTCAGGACTGACCGTGGTCTTCCCGCTGATGATCATCATCATGGCATTCGGGATGATGGTGGGCATCGGATCAGCCGTGCGGATCTCCCTGAGCCTCGGTGAAAAAGATTATGACAGGGCAAACAGGATATTGGGCAACGCACTGTTCCTCTCCGTAACCACGGGACTGGTGCTGATGATCACCGGGTTTATCGTTAAAGATAAAGTACTGATGATATTTGGTGCAGGCCCGGAGACCCTCGGGTATGCATCAGACTATTTCAATATAGTTCTGGCAGGGATACCCTTTGCCATAACCGGTTACGCTCTGAACAACATCATCAGGGCAGAAGGGAACCCGCGCATAGCTATGTACTCCATCTTCATCAGCGCCGGGTTGAATATAATCCTTGATCCGATTTTCATTTTCGGCCTCGATATGGGAGTGAAGGGTGCGGCACTTGCAACCATCATTTCACAGTTCGTACTTATGGTGTGGGTCCTGTTGCACTTCCGCAGCAGTAAAAGTGTTACCAGGCTGTCACTGCCGGATATTTACCCTGACTCGTATATAATAAAGTATATCGTATCAATTGGATTTGCCCCGTTTGCCATGAACATGGCTGCCAGTGTGGTGATGGCAGTCATGAACACCCAGTTCATCAGGTACGGGGGAGACATCTCCGTGGGTGCCCTGGGTATTGTCAACAGCGCCACCATGATGCTGGTCATCACAATAATATCGATAAACATGGCCACGCAGCCCATCATAGGATTCAACTATGGCGCCGGACTCAATTGCCGGGTAAAGGAGGCAGTGATGAAGGCCATTAAGTATGCAACACTGGTGGCTACCGGGGGATGGCTCATATGCATGCTGATACCCGGTGTGGTTATAAGCATGTTCAACTCTGACAATATGGAACTCAGGACAGCCGGTGTGATTGGGCTTCGTATATACGCTGCAGTATTGCCTGTTGTAGGTTTCCAGATAATCGCATCTACCTATTTTCAGGCTATCGGCAAGGCAAAGCTGGCAACATTCCTTTCACTGCTGAGACAGATTATTGTCCTGCTGCCACTGATACTTATTCTTCCAGGCTTCTGGGGCGTAAACGGAGTATGGATAGCCAACCCGGTATCGGATATGGTGGCGGCTGTGGTCACCTACTTCTTTTTCCGCAGGGAGGTGATGAAACTCAACTGTGACATGCCGGTGACGGATCGTATCAGCACTGTCATACAGGCTCCCCGGGAGGGTCACTGACCCCTGACATGGTATTGAGGAGCTCGAAGGTTCCATCCCAAAAAACCGCTCGGCCACTTTCCCACAGATAAGAAATCCCAGGATAAGCAGAGTGACCGATACTGCGGGGGTTATCATTAGGTTCCTTTTTAGGTAATATGCTGAATTAACCAAAATGGAGCAGAGTACGGGTGATAAAATGACTGCAGTAAATTAAGGGTCAAATTGTATATATTTGCACCTGAATTGAACCGGTCCCCACTGATGGACAACATACGCAACTTCTGCATCATAGCACACATAGATCATGGCAAGAGCACTCTTGCCGACAGGCTTCTTGAAAAGACGGGAACCATAAGCCCGCGTGAGTTTCAGGATCAGATGCTTGATGACATGGATCTTGAGAGGGAGAGGGGTATCACCATAAAGAGTCATGCTATTCAGATGGATTATGAGCATGAGGGGAAGCACTATTATCTCAACCTGATTGACACCCCGGGCCATGTCGATTTCTCGTATGAGGTCTCCCGTTCCATTGCTGCCTGCGAGGGAGCGCTGCTGGTGGTTGACGCCACCCAGGGCATTCAGGCGCAGACCATTTCCAATCTCTATATGGCCATCGAACATGGTCTTGAGATCATCCCGGTCCTGAACAAGATGGATTCCCTGAGCGCCATGCCCGAGGAGGTGAAGGACCAGATCGTTGACCTGATAGGGTGCAGTCGTAATGATATCATTGAAGCGAGTGCCCGCACAGGTATGGGCATTGACCGCATCATGGATGAGATAATCTCAAAGATACCTTCTCCGAAGGGTGACCCGGATGCCCCTCTGCAGGCCCTGATCTTTGATTCGGTGTTTAACTCGTTCAGGGGCATCATAGCCTATTTCAAGATATCAAGCGGCACTATCAGAACACACGAGATGGTGAAATTCGTCAATGCGGGAAGCGAATATGACGCTGACGAAATAGGGGTGCTGAAGATCAAGCGCGAGCCGCGCCCGGTGCTCAGCGCCGGAGACGTTGGGTACATTATTTCCGGCATAAAAAACTCAGCTGAGGTAAAGGTTGGCGATACCATCACCCATGTTGCCCGTCCGTGCCAGATGGCCATAGAAGGATTTGCCGAAGTGAAGCCAATGGTCTTTGCGGGGATCTATCCCGTTGATGCCGATGACTACGAGGATCTGCGGGCGTCAATAGAGAAGCTGCAGCTCAACGATGCCTCCCTGACCTTCGTCCCGGAATCGTCGGCAGCCCTCGGCTTCGGCTTCCGGTGCGGCTTTCTCGGACTCCTTCACATGGAGATCATCCAGGAGCGTCTTGACAGGGAGTTCGACATGGATGTCATTACCACAGTGCCCAACGTATCATTCCGCGTGCTGACGACCAGAGGTGACATCATTGACGTCCATAATCCATCGGGAATGCCTCCCGTTACTGTCATAGATGAGATCGAGGAACCCTATATTCATGCGCAGATAATCTCCAAATCGGAATACCTGGGGCCTATACTCAACCTCTGTATTGACAAGCGGGGAACACTGAAGAACCAGGTCTACCTGACAAGTGACAGGGTGGAGGTTACCTTCGACATGCCCCTCTCTGAGATAGTCTTTGATTTCTATGACAAGCTGAAGAGCATCTCAAAGGGTTACGCATCTTTTGATTATCATATCACTGACTATAAGAAAGCTGATCTCGTCAGGCTTGATATACTCCTCAACGGGGAGATGGTTGATGCACTCTCAACTCTTATCCACCGTGGCCACGCCTATGACTTTGGCCGCAGGATGTGTGAGAAACTGCGGGAGCTGATACCGCGTCAGCAGTTTGACATTGCCATCCAGGCAGCCATCGGAGCAAAGATTATTGCACGCGAGACAGTTAAGGCAGTGCGCAAGGACGTTACGGCTAAATGCTACGGTGGAGACATCACCCGCAAGAGGAAACTGCTTGAGAAACAGAAGAAGGGAAAGAAGAGAATGCGTCAGATAGGCAACGTTGAGGTGCCGCAGCAGGCATTCCTGGCTGTGCTTAAGCTTGACTGACGTGAAAAAAAAAGCTCCGGGGTGTTGGAAATAATGAATTTATGTTAACTTAGCACTTCGTTGGGCCTTGACGGGAAGAACGATTACCAAACAGAAAGACCCTGAAACTAACCTAAACTTATATCCCGCGCGGAATTTTCGCGCGGGGTATTTTTTTTAGCACAATAGCTTGTAACCCTTACCATGGATATTGAGGATCTCTACCTTCTCATCCCTGTGAAGATACTTGCGGAGCTTCGTGATATAAACATCCATGCTCCTTGCATTGAAGTAGTTATCGTCAATCCATATTGATTTGAGAGCGAAGTTTCTTTCGAGAACCTCATTCCGGTGGCGGCACAGCAGCTCAAGCAGTTCCGATTCCTTGGTGGTGAGCTTGCGCGACTGGTCCTGGTAGGTGAGGAGCTGCTTTGCCACGTCAAAGGTGAACTTGCCGATGGTGTATGTATCTGCAGGAGCGTCGGTGGTGCGCTTTGACGACCTCCGGAGTATTGCCTCGATGCGGTAGACCAGCTCCTCCATCGAAAAGGGTTTGGTGAGATAATCGTCGGCCCCTGATTTGAAGCCCTCAATAACATCCTGCTTGAGGTTCTTTGCAGTCAGAAAAATAATCGGGATATGCGGGTCGATGGCCCTGATCTCCCTTGCAACAGCGAAGCCGTCTACCTCGGGCATCATCACGTCAAGAAGGCACAGGTGAAATTTCTCTTTTCTGAAGACCTTCAATGCCTGTGCTCCGTCAGTAACAAGGGTGGCTTCATACTCCTTGGCACCGAGGTAGTTCTTTAGCAGCATCCCCAGATTGGGATCGTCCTCTGCAAGTAAGATGCTTGTCTTCTTCATTTTGACTGTTCTTTTGGAAGGTGAATGACTATCCTGGTGCCTTTATTGAGCTGGCTTTCCACTTTGATGGTTCCGTGATGCTCTTCTACTACCTTCTTCACATAGCTGAGACCCAGGCCGAATCCCTTGATATTATGAGTATTGCCTGCAGGTACCCGGTAAAACTTCTCAAAAATATGTTTCAGGTGGTCCCTGGGGATTCCTATGCCGTTGTCAGAAACGGTGATGACAATTCCTTTGTGGTAACCTGCAGTTGTAACCGTGATCTCAGGCACCCGGGTGGTGTATTTCAGCGCGTTGTCAATGAGATTGAGGAGCACATTGAAAAGGTTGGGTTCGTCTGCGGTCACCATGGGATCAGGTGCATCGAGAAACGTTGATATGACCCCGCCGCGACCGGTGATCTGGAGCTTGAAAGCATCCACCGCCCTGATTATGATGGCATGGATATCGGTATTCTGCTTGTCAAGCTCAAGCCTGGCTTTTTCGAAGATGGCAGTCTGGAGTACCTTTTCGACCAGCACCTTCAGCCTGTTGCTCTCTTCGTTGATTACAGCGGTGAGTCCCTCAGAGTTCCGGGCCTCATCAGGTATGGTCCTGTCAGCGAGCATCTGCGAAGCAAGTGATATTGTTGCAATGGGTGTCTTCAGTTCATGTGTCATGTTGTTTATGAAGTCACTTCTTATCTCCGAAAACCTCTTCTGGCGGAAGATGACAATGAATGTCCCGGTTGACAGTACTATCAGCAGCAGTATTAACAACATTGAGGCGATGGCCATGAAAGCGATCTTGCTGAATTTATACTGATCTTCTTCAGGGAAATAGATGGTGAGGATATTGTTTCCGGGAACCGGGTCATTGGGAAAGAGCTGCCGCAGGTATTTGTTTGCCCCGGAGCTCTCGGTGTAGTCCGGTGTGCGGTATATCAACCCACCGTAGTCGCCGCGAACGGCGCACTCATAGTCGAGATGGATACCGACGGCGTCAAGAGACTTTCTTATGAGGGCGTTGATCTCATCAGAAGAGAAACGGTCTCTCAGTGGGGGTGTCTCATGCAGTATGCGACTGACGATATTCTCAATGGAGATGATCTTATTGGTCATGCGGCCTGTGGCCCCGACTGTGAGACTCTGCTCCCCGGGCTCGGTATTCTCAAAAAATGATTCGGACTCAAGACTCTCTGAATCAAGCAGGTAGGTGCGTCCGGCCCTGTTGATTACTACGGATCTGGTGTTGGGGTCGAACCCGTACTTTTCAAGAAGCCTTGACTCATCCGACAGTGGCGGCAGGCGACTGACCTGATCACCGGGGGTGAGGTCCTGCGGCTCAGGGTTGATCTCACTGATGATCCGGTTGTAGGTTTCTGCACTCTCCAGATCATTCACCACCTCTTTCAGCGCTTCGTTGACCGCAAACCTGAACTCCTGATCCTCTGCACTGACAACACTGTTGATCCACCTTACCTGGATGATCACCAGTGCTGAGATGGCCAGAAAGAAAAAAACGGCCAGCAGAACTATATACGCGCGCTTCATATTTTAGCAAAAGTAATCTGTTAAAACCGTTATCAATAGGTTTAACGTATTTTAACAGGATTTCGGAAATAACGGGGCCCGGGAAAAATTAAAAAAATGTTACATATCAATAAATTAACATATCCTTAAGAGAGATGTCCGGAAATAATTTTGATATTTGCATCAGTTATGGCACGATTATTGTCATAACATAAATGGAGTTTTTTTCATAGGTTAGGTTAGTTTTAGGGTTAACACTGGAGAGGAGGCAAGAGGTTGTCTCCTCTTTCTTTTTACAGTGCCAGCAGCGGGAGGTTACTGTCGCTGATCTCCCTGCTGTCAAAGACAAATACCGCAGTTATTTCCGTGATCTCCCTGAGGGTTACCGCCAGTTCTTCTGCCATCTGCCTGTCTTTCTGACCGCATTTCAGAAAAAATAGTCGATATTTTTAAGTTTCCGGAGCAGTATCTTCCCTTCGCTGCGGTTTGATACCAGCGTGAAGTCAGGGCTGCCGGAGGTGAAGCGTGTGAACATATTCCTGCCGGAACCGGTTTGAAGGGTAATTTCATCAGGGCACTTTCGGAGGTCAGTGCCGAGATGCCTGTTGATCATTACCGAGAGACGGTAGTCAGGCTCGGCAGAGACAACGCCAAGGAAGAGGAAGTCGGGGGTCACCTCACCTGCAATGGTGTGTATGGTTATTTTCCTTCCGGCGCTCATTATTTTGTCTTGCGGACTTTCTGCCAGGCGATCATTGAAGCCTCCTGTTCCGCCTCCTTCTTAGTTGCCCCTTCTCCCTGCGCCACTGTTTCATTGTTTATCTGCAGCGTAACGGTAAACTGGGGGTGGATGCTGTTGAGGCCTGGCTTTTCCTGTGAGGTGAAGTTAATCTTTTGTTTGTTCTTCTGGCAGTATTCAAGTATGAGGCTTTTGTAATCAGTCTCTGCTGCCAGGACAGCCTCCAGGTCGAGATGCTTTTTCAGCACCCTCTCAATGAAGAAGCGGCGGGTGCGGTCATAACCCTTGTCAATGAAAAGGGCGCCTGCAAGAGCCTCGACGGCGTTGCCGTAAAGGTTCCGGGGCGAGTCTGAAGGTGCCAGGTTCGATACTATCAGCTTGTCCAGTCCCATGGAGAGCCCAAGATGGTTCAGGGTCTCCCTGTTGACTATACGCGCCCTGGTCTTTGTAAGGAAACCCTCCGGGGCTTCGGGGTAGAGCCGGAAAAGATAATCTGACACGATGCTGTCAATGATTGCATCACCGAGGTATTCGAGTCGCTCGTTATTGATCTTTACCCCGTCAGGAAGTGTAAATGTTGCCGATCTGTGAATGAATGCCTTTTCATAAAGGCGGAGTTTCAGCGGCCGGAAACCCAGAAGACGCTTCAGCCCTGAGCGAAACTCCCGCCTGTTGTGAATGAGGGACTGTTTCTTCCTCCTGTTGAGCAGGAACACTATTCTGCGAATTTCCTGATCAAAATAGAGGCATTGTGCCCTCCGAAACCGAAAGTGTTGCTCAGGGCAACATTCACGGTTCTCTGTTGTGCTTTGTTAAGGGTCAGGTTCAGATTCTGGTCTATGGCAGCGTCAGGGTTCCTGAAGTTAATGGTCGGCGGGACGATATCATGCACCACGGCCATTATGGTTGCTATGGCTTCCACGGCACCGGCAGCACCGAGGAGATGACCGGTCATCGACTTGGTGGCACTTACATTCAGCTTGTAGGCATGTTCGCCGAAGAGGCTCACGATAGCCTTGGTCTCGGCAATGTCACCGAGCGGGGTGGCGGTACCGTGTACATTGATGTAATCAATATCGGCCGGCGTCAGTCCTGGCTCTGCAATAGCCTGCTTCATCACATTCACTGCCCCCATGCCGTCAGGGTGAGGTGCCGTGATATGATAGGCGTCAGCCGTGAGGCCGGAGCCAATGATTTCCGCGTATATTTTTGCTCCCCTGGCCCTGGCATGACCCAGTTCTTCAAGAATAAGACCTCCGCCGCCCTCACCAATGACAAACCCGTCGCGGGTGACATCAAAAGGACGCGAGGCGGTGGCATACTCCTCATTGTTGGTTGACATGGCCTGCATGGCATTGAAACCACCTATGCCAATAGGGTTGACAGATGCCTCCGACCCTCCCGCAATGAAGAGATCGGCTTTGCCCAGAAGGATGTAATAATAGGCGTCAATCAGGGCATTGGTTGAAGAGGCGCAGGCTGACACAGTTGCAAAATTGGGCCCACGGAAGCCATACTTTATCGAGATAAGACCCGCAGCAATGTCACTGATCATCTTGGGAATGAAAAAAGGGCTGAAACGGGGAGTTCCGTCCCCCGTGACAAACCCTTTAACCTCTTCCATGAAAGTCTCAATTCCGCCTATACCTGACGCCCAGATGACGCCGCAACGGTCCCTGTCAGTCGCTTCCGGATCAAGACCTGCATCTTTTACCGCCTCGTCAGCCGCAATAAGGGCGTACTGGGCGTAACGATCCATCTTACGCGACTCCTTCCTGTCAAAATAATTAGCAGGATCGTAGTTCTTGAGCTCACAGGCAAACTTCGTCTTGTACTTCGTGGTATCAAAATGGGTTATAGGCCCTGCCCCGCTGACACCATCAACAAGACCTTTCCAGTAATCCTGCAGTGTGTTGCCGATAGGGGTCAATGCCCCCATTCCGGTAACTACTACTCGCCTCATGTCAGGTTATCGGAGAAAGCTACTTTGCGTTTTCCTCAATATACTTAATGGCTTCGCCTACTGTGCTGATGCTTTCTGCCTGATCATCAGGAATTCCAATATTGAATTCCTTTTCGAATTCCATGATCAGCTCAACAGTGTCAAGAGAATCAGCACCAAGGTCATTAGTGAAGTGTGCTTCGGGTGTAACCTCTGCCTCATCAACGCCAAGCTTCTCAACGATGATCTTCTTTACTCTTGTAGAAATGTCAGACATACAAATCAATTTTACGTTAATACTCGTTTTAAAAACTCTGCAAAGAAATATATTTGTACCATATTTTTCAAGCAATTTACCGGAAATTTACATCTCTGCAAATATAAATTAAAGCAGATCAGTTTTTTAAGCCTCTTTTCACAGCTCCGGCGCCCGGCGAAGAAATATAACTTAAGTATCAGAAGATGAAGCATATATCTATACTTGCCTCGGGTGCCGGGACTAACGCGGAAAACGTAATCAGATACTTTTCGAACGCAAATAATGCGAAAGTAACCCTTGTTTTGTCAAACAAGCCTCAGGCCAAGGTTCTGGAGAGGGCTGCTGCACATGGGGTCGACTCCTTTTTTTTCGACCGTGCCCAGTTTTATGAGACGGGAGAGGTGCTGATGATGCTTCAGCGAAGGGAGACTGATCTGCTGGTTCTGGCGGGGTTTCTGTGGCTGGTTCCGGGTCAGGTGATTTCGGCTTTCAGAGGGCGGATAATCAATATTCATCCTGCCCTTCTGCCTCAGTTCGGAGGGAAGGGGATGTACGGCGACAGGGTACACAGGGCTGTACTAGATTCCGGGTGCAGTGAAAGCGGCATCACCATCCATTATGTCAACGAGCAATATGATGCCGGAGACATAATCTTCCAGGCAAGGTGCCCCGTATTGCCGGATGATGATGTACACAGCCTGGCCACAAGGATACATACCCTGGAATACCGCCACTACCCGGAGGTCATCAGCAGGCTGGTTAACAGCCTCTGATCAGGCTCAATCCCGTGCACCCACCTGTCCCGATGAAGTCGGGAGTGCCGGGACGCACATCGCACGTTTGTCAGTAGCTTACAGTGTTCAGCAGGTTAATATATCCCTCCGCCACCTTTTTAAACTGCTCCATGGCCTCCGGCGCTACCGGGTTAACCGGGGGTGCCTCAACCTTCAGCGGGTCAATGGCATAGCCGTTACGGTAGAACCGGAAGTCGAGATGAGGCCCTGTGGAGAGGCCGGAGCTTCCCACGTATCCTATAACCTGCCCCTGCTTCACATATACTCCCGGTGCTATCCCCGGGCCGTAGCGCGACAGGTGGAGGTATGCCGTTGAATAGACGCTGTTGTGGGTTATACGTACCATACGGCCCGCCCCGCCCTCATAGGCGGTGCTGGTGACCCTGCCGTCGCCGATAGCCACCACGGGTGTTCCGATGGGGGCTGCATAGTCGATACCATGGTGCGGACGGACAATCTTAAGGATCGGATGCATCCTTCCACCCGAGAACCGTGAGCTGATGCGCGAGTAACGCAGAGGTGCCTTGAGGAACGCCTTCCTCAGGCTGGCGCCGGTGGTGTCATAGAATGACATCGTACTGTCCTGGATATAGGGGATGGCAAAGATGGGGTTTCCGGCGTGTTCAAAGAGAGCGGCGTGAACCCTCCTGATACCGACTGACTCTTCCCCTATGAACTCTTCCTCATAGATCACCTTGAACCGGTCTCCCTTCTGAAGACCGAAGAAATCGATGGTCCATGCATAGATCTCGGAGAGCTCGGCCGAGAGGTTGGGATTGAGATTTTTTTCGGTTGTCGCTTCCCAGAGGGAGGTGCTTATTGTGCCGGAGGAGTAACTCAGCACCCTCTTAATCTCAGCGTCATACCTGTAAATTGCAAGAGTGTCCTTCAGCGAGAAGACATATGATACCTTCGGGTCATGCTGGTAAATGAAGTAGTCGGGTTTGTTAAGAGTATCTTTTGTCAGCAGTACAGAGTACGCACTTCCTGAACGCACCCTGCGGGGGTCAAATGTCTCACTGTTCTCCCGGAGCAGGCGCTCTATACTCTCCCATGGCACACCGTATGATTGCAGGATTGATGAGATGAACTGGTTCCTCTTCACCTTTCCCGTAACTATATTATATGAGTCAAGGGGGATGCCGAAGAGCATGCCTGCACTGTCAGATTTTGAAGGTGCGGCAGCCGAAGTGCCGTTTGCTACTGCGGAAACGGCAGCCGTATCTGGTCCGCCATCAGCAGTTACAGAGTCAGATTGCGCTGGTGACACTCCGGGAGTGGCCGATTGTGCTGTAAGTACAACGGAGGTGTCAGATTGCGCTGGTGACGCAAGGGAAGTATCCGAGGCAGCCATGGCTGCGGCGGCTGCGCCGGACTCTGGTGCTTTTAACGGGATTTCCGTGGTAGTGGAGCCTGTGCAGGAGACTGCAATGATCAGAATGACTGCCAGGAGGGCAAGTCCGAAAAGCTGTAATCTCATAAAACGATATTTACAATACGGTTAGGGACCACTATAACTTTCGGGGTGGCAGTGCCGATCCACTTCTGCGCCCTCTCATCAGAAAGAACAATCTTTTTAACCTCTTCCTGCGGCAGATTGACGGGCAGCTCGATCTTGAACCGCATCTTGCCGTTGACAGACACCGGGCATTCAAACACATCTTCCGTGAGGAACCTTTCCTCAGCCGCGGGCCATGGTTCGTAGGCTATTGTTCCGTCATGGCCGGTCAGCTGCCAGAGCTCTTCACCGAGGTGCGGCGCGAAGGGCGACAGCAATTTTATGAAGATGGCCGCGCTCTCACTCGTGATCTTCTCCTTCTTCAGTGCGGTGTTCAGGAAGATCATCATGGCCGAGATCGCGGTGTTGAACCGCAGGCCTTCGATGTCTTCAGTAACCTTCTTAATGGTCCTGTGCAGGGTTCTCAGGACTTCCTGATCTTCTTCGCCATCAGTGATATTTTCGCTGTTGGCTATCAGGCGGCAGGCTCTTGCCAGGAAGTTATGAGGTCCTTTTATGCCTTTCTCGTCCCAGGGCTTGGTAGCGTCAAGAGGACCAAGGAACATTTCGAAGAGGCGCAGAGTGTCAGCCCCGTAGTTCCTTACAACGTCATCTGGATTGACCACATTCTTGAGGCTCTTTGACATCTTGGCGACTATCTGCCTGACCTCCTCTCCCGTCTCGGATATGAAGAAGCTGCCATCCTTTTCGGTTATCTGATCCGATGATACCCTGCCGCCTGTTGACGTTTCATAGGCGAAGGCAAGTATCATGCCCTGGTTAAAGAGCCTGGTGAAGGGCTCGTCGGTTGAGACGATGCCAAGATCGAAGAGAACCTTGTGCCAGAAGCGGGCATACAGAAGGTGCAGCACGGCATGTTCGGCACCTCCTATATAAAGGTCAACCGGCATCCAGTATTTTTCCTTTGCCTTATCGAATATCTCAAGATCGTTTTTCGGGTCGATGAATCGCAGGTAGTACCAGCATGAGCCTGCCCACTGCGGCATGGTGTTGGTCTCGCGCTTGCCCTGGCGACCCTCGCTGTCTGTGACATGCAGCCAGTCGGTTGCATTTGAGAGTGGCGACTCGCCGTTCTCGCCGGGCTCGAAGACCTCAAGCTCCGGCAGGGTGAGGGGCAGCTCCTTTTCATCGAGGAGTGTTATACGTCCGTCATCCCAGTGGATCACGGGAAAGGGCTCGCCCCAGTACCGCTGCCTGCTGAAGAGCCAGTCGCGCAGCTTGTAATTGACGCGTGGCATTCCTATGTTCCTGCTCTCGATCCACCTTGTTATGGTTGCTATACCCTCTTCCACGTTCAGTCCGTCAAGGGTTATTTCGAGTTCGTTGTTTGAGGAATTGATATAGATGCCGTCACCGCTCCAGCACTCCCTGCCGGAGATGATTCGCCTCTTCTGTTCCGGGTCTGCCACGGCAGGGGAAAGGATGCATATTATCTCAAGCCCGAACTTCTGCGCAAACTCGAAGTCGCGCTCATCATGGGCCGGTACTGCCATGATGGCTCCGGTGCCGTATCCCATCAGGACATAATCGGCTACCCAAACGGGGATCTTCCTGTTGGTGACCGGGTTGACAGCGTATGTGCCGGTGAATACACCGGTCTTATCCTTCGACAGGTCAGTGCGGTCGAGATCCGACTTCATTGAGGCAGCGCCGATGTACTTCTCAACCTGTCTGATTCTGTTCAGTGCTGGTGATCTTGCTTACCAGCGGATGTTCGGGAGCAGATCACCATATATGTTGCCCCGAACAGCGTGTCGGGGCGGGTTGTATAGACTGTTATGATCTCATTGCTCCCGTCAACTTTGAAATCGACTTCGGCGCCGGTGGAGCGGCCTATCCAGTTGCGCTGCATCTCCTTTAACCCTTCCGACCAGTCGAGTTTGTCAAGGCCGGAGAGGAGCCTTTCGGCGTACTGTGGTATGCGCAGCATCCACTGTTTGAGGTTTCTGCGCACCACCCTGTTGCCGCACTTCTCGTGCGAGCCGTCGGTCAGCACCTCCTCATTGGCGCAGACGATGCGGCAGGAGGGGCAGTACCATATCTGGGCGTCGTCATAGTAAGCAAGCCTTTTGGAGTCGATATACTTCTTTCTGGCCTCATCGCCTGCCTTGAGCACGTCAAGGGGGATCGGGAGCTCACTGATATCGGTCGTCCCTTTCGGCTGCTTCTGATCAAACCATGTATTATACAGCCTGATGAAGATCCACTGTGTCCACTTGAAGTAGCCCGGGTCGGTGGTGTTTATCTCGCGGTCCCAGTCGTAGCTGAGTCCCAGCTCTTTTATCTGGCGACGGAAGGTGTCGCAGTTTTTGTTTGTGGTAACTGCGGGGTGAGTGCCTGTCTGGATGGCATACTGTTCTGCCGGCAGGCCAAAGGCGTCCCATCCCATGGGGTGGAGGACGTTAAAGCCCTTCATGCGCTTGTAGCGGGCCATGATGTCAGTGGCCGTGTAACCTTCGGGGTGCCCTACGTGCAGTCCCGCGCCGGAAGGGTAGGGGAACATGTCAAGGATGTAGTATTTGTTCGGATTGGAGAAATCATCCCTGGTCCTGAAGGTTTTGTTCTTCTCCCAGAACTCCTGCCATTTTTTTTCTATCCCGCTGAAATTGTAGTCCTTCATGTCCACTTTTTTGCTCTGCGCTTATGGGGTGCGAAATTAGGAAAACTTTGGCAAAAATCCCCTGAGGAGCTGATATTGATTGCGGCGATGTGCTGCAGATGCCTGAGCCGTGACTCCCGGCATTGCCTCATATGTACCGTCAACCTGCCAGGCCAACTTGTATATTTGCAGGATACGAGCTGAAAATAGTATCGCACGACTACTGCTGCTCTCTTATTTGCATCATAAGTTTTGAAAAGTGCTGCCGGCGGTATACTTTTGCACCCTGATTGGTCCCGTAGTTCAATGGATAGAATGACAGATTCCGGTTCTGTTGGTTGGGCGTTCGAGTCGCCCCGGGATCACAAAAAAGAGACGCATTTCGGTGCATCTCTTTTTTAATCTCCTTCTCTTTTTCTATTGGAGCGTGATCTGGTCAACGTTTGTGTTGGCGTACATGATCTTAAGGGCGCTTGCACGTCGCAGTGCCTGTTTCACGTCGGTGACGACACCCATGCGTGTATCCCTGTCTATCTTGAGCACTACGAGCATCTTTGTCTTGTCAGCCTCACTGAGCTGCTCACGTTCCTGCGCAATGAAGTCCTGGATATCAGCTATCTCCCTGAATGTGTCGTTAAGCTGTATCTTTGGTTCCGTGCCGTAGAGCGACTGGAATGCCTCGAGGGGCTCACCAATGTAGACAAAACTGGCCAGCGATTTCTTCTCGAGCACCTTGCCTTCGGTGGCGTCGGGGATCCGGACGGTGACCATGACGTCTGTCTCGCGCATCGTGGTCACTGCCATGAAAAAGAAGAGTATCATGAAGACGATGTCAGGCAGCGATGAGGTATTGAGTGCCCTGATCGTCTTTCCTCCTGTTTTGATGAACCTTGCCATATTATTTGTCTCCTCCTATCCTTTTTGGTTCGGCCTCTGAGATGGGCACCTTGAAGAAGTCGTCAACGGCTCCCTTGCGATCTTCATCCAGTCTCTCGTAGGGTATTCCAAACTCCTGCCTGGCGAGGTCGTCACGCAGCTTCGCCCTTGCGGCTATCAGCTCATTCTGTACTGCGATATAGACACCGTATTTAGTACCGATGTCATTCTGAAGTGAAATGACCGCCTTTGACACAGCAACATTGCCGAAGTAGGGGATATTGACGACTTCCTTCTCAGGCATTCTTGGTGAGTCAGCGGCATTGAGTATGAAGTCATGGGCTATCTCCCTGAGCTGGCTGAACTCCGTCAATTGACCCTCAACCAGAAGGAGGTTGTCTTTGTTGACCTTCACCTCCAGGATGTTCCTGTCGTTGATCTTATTCATATCCTGCGGGACGTTTGGATCGGGGATAGCGGGCAGCTGACGCATCAGCCCCGTATCTGAGTCCATCGTTGTGGCAGCCAGGAAGAAAATAAGAAGGAGGAATGCAATGTCAGCCATTGAGCCTGTATTTATTTCCGGTACTTGCCTTCTTGCCATTTGGTGAATAGTTATATTTCCGCGGTCAGGCGGAATGTTCGGTTACTTCTTAAAATACTTTGAAACCTCTGAATAGAGTATGGCAATGATAGCCAGGGCAGTGAGGAAGTATGCAACATAAAGCCCTATATCGGTCCACAGGAGGGTTCTCGGAACGTTACCTTCACCTTTGTAATGCGGCAGGTTAAGCACTGTGTCATCAGCAAGAAGGGCAGCGATGACAATCAGGACCACTCCAATGCCAAGTGCAATCAATGACATTTTCAGGCCTTTCGGATTGAGAATGAGGTTCCTGACACTGAAGAAGATAGTGAGGAGCAGGGTAATACCTGTAAGAATATATGTATAAAAGATGAAAGAGTTGGTCACCTTCGGCTCTTCGTATCTGGTCCCGGCAGTACCTTCCACCACTCCTCCTACATAGAAGAGCAGGGCGAAGATAATCGTGAGGGCCATCAGCGCCCACGAGAGGTACATTGTGAGCTTTTTGGAATTTTCTGACATGGCAGATTATTTTTGATTGTATTTTGCCAGCATGTCTATTAACGCGATTGATGAATCTTCCATCTGGTTTGAGATTCCATCAATTTTTGAGAGCAGGTAGTTATAGAATATCTGGAGTATAATAGCGACGATAAGACCGGTCACTGTTGTGATAAGGGCCACCTTGATACCGCCGGCGACGATTGTAGCTGACACTGTTCCTGCCTGCTCAATGGCATCGAAAGCAGCGATCATACCAATAACCGTTCCGAGGAACCCGAGCATGGGGGCGATGGCAATGAAGAGGGAGATCCATGAGAGATTTTTCTCGAGGAGGCCCATCTGTACGCCGCCGTAGGCCACGACTGATTTCTCGGCCATCTCCACGCCTTCGTGGGCTCGGTCGAGACCCTGGTAGAAGATGCTTGCTACCGGTCCGCGTGTGTTGCGGCATACCTCTTTGGCAGCATCGAGGCCCTCTTCCTTAAGTGCCTTTTCGACCCTTGCCAGCAGCTTTTCGCTGTTGGTTGTGGCCAGGTTGAGGTAGATGATTCTCTCAATGGCAATTGCAAGGCCAAGGATAAGGCAGAGGAGGATGGTTCCCATGAATCCGGCGCCGCCCTCGATAAAGAGCCTTTTGATCTCCTTGTGGAGGACCTTTTCGGTTTCAACGGGAGTGGTTCCCTGGGTCTGTTCTGAAAGTTGCTGTGCTGTTGTTGCAGTCTGATCTGTCTGGGCCTGTGAAGTCTGTGCTGTGCCGATAAGGAGCAGGGCTGCAAATGCCATAAATACAAAAACTCTTTTCATCATGTTAGATTATTATTGGAATGTTCTGACAAAAATAAAAAAAAATGGAAAGCGAACAAGGGAAGGGGATTATAAAAAAAAATGGGGGATGACCCGCCGCGCCCGAGAGCGGCGAAGGAGACCCCCCCCCCGGGAGTACTCTCCAGAGTCGAAGTGGGGGATTACCCTCGGGTGATCCCTTTTGGGGAACCTGGAGACCAGTATCACCCTCATGTGCATGTACCAGAGGGATTACTCTCCCGCCTTGCGGGATCGTGATCCCCTGCTGGGGATCCCTGCAAAGATTAAATGAACCCTTCAGGTCTTCATTTATTTTCCCTCAGACCTTTCAAAGAGCAAGCTCTATTCAAGTCTTCGGTAAAATAAATGATCCCGCCGGGGGCGGGATTCATTTAATCTTTGCGGAGAGAGGGGGATTCGAACCCCCGGTACCCTTTTGAGGTACACACGCTTTCCAGGCGTGCCAATTAAACCACTCTTGCATCTCTCCAAAAACGGCGCAATTTACAAAAATTTTTATGACGGCAGCAGACTCAGCTCATTTCACCGGATAGAGACCTGGCCAGAGGGTTGCTTTTCATTCCGCAACTTCAGCTCATTTCGGCCCAGAGAGACCTGATCCAAATTCGTCACGCCACGGAAAGGCCAGCAGGTAGCTGATCCTCTCAACTGCTTCAACTCATTTCGCCGCAGAGAGGCTTCGCCAGCAATGCCCTGATCCTCTCAGCCGGCAGCCCGCTGCCAAGCAGCTTCATCATCTTCGTCACGGCAGCCTCGGTGGTTATGTCCCTGCCGCTGATCACCCCGGCACTTCTCAGTCCCGCCGAGGTCTCATACAGTCCCATCTCCACCGTGCCGGCCTGGCATTGTGTCACATTCAGTACAAGGCCGCCGCAACCCATGAACTCGCGTAACTCATCGAGGAACCAGCCGACGGTGGGCCCATTGCCCGTGCCGTAAGTCTCAAGGATTAGCCCCCGGATACCGGATGTGTGGAGGATGGAATGGACCGTCTCTTTCATGATACCGGGGAACAGACTGAGGACGGCAACACCGGTGTCAAAATTGCCGGAGACCTCCAGCGGCCTCCTGACCGTCGGATACCTTATAATATTGCGGTTGTACCGTATCTGCAGTCCGGCCTCAGCCAGCGGCGGGAGGTTGGGAGAGGTGAAGGCGTTGAAGTGCTCGGCGCTGTACTTGATTGTCCTGTTACCGCGTAAAAGCTTGTTTTCGAAATAGATACACACCTCCGGCACAACCGGCATCCCGTTCTCACGCGCGGCGGCAATTTCTATGGCTGTGATGAGATTCTCCTTGCCGTCAGTACGGAGAACGCCAATGGGCAACTGAGCCCCTGTAAAGATCACCGGTTTCTCGAGTCCTGAGAGCATGAAGCTGAGCGCCGAAGCTGAGTATGCCATGGTGTCAGTGCCGTGCAACACAACAAATCCGTCGAACCGGTCGTAGCCTGAGGCAATGGTCTCCGCTATCATGACCCAGGTGTCGGGGCTGACATCCGAGGAGTCGATGACGGGGTCAAAGGTGACGGATTCAAGGGTAAAACCAAACCTTCGCAGCTCAGGCACCTGGTCTGAGATATGCCTGAAGTCTATTGGCACCAGTGCTCCCGTCACCGGGTCATTTACCATCCCAATGGTTCCACCGGTATATATTATCAGTATCGATATGCTCTCTTTCATGCTCTAAATTTTAAAGAGTCTCTTTGCGTTGGCTGTGGTTCTGTCCGACACTTCGGCGGGAGAGATGGCCAGCACCTCCGACAGTTTACCTATCACCAGCGGGAGGTAACTGCTCTCATTGCGCTTGCCGCGGTGAGGGACGGGAGCGAGGTATGGCGCGTCAGTCTCAAGGACAATATTGTTTATGCCGGCTTCAAGGGCAGCCTCATGCTGTCGTCCGTTGCGGAAGGTGATCACTCCGCCGATGCCTATCATAAATCCCAGTTCTGTCACCTTCCGGGCCTCGGCGGCGTTGCCGGGAAAAGCATGAAAAATGCCGGTCACGCGGCCTGTGCCGAAGGCTTCGATCTCGGAAAAAATGACATCAAGCGATTCACGTGCATGAATGACGATCGGCAGTCCGTAGTCCTCCGCCAGTTCGAGATGACGTCTGAATGAAACTATCTGTTCCCTGATGAAGGTCTTATCCCAGTATAGGTCGATGCCGGTTTCTCCAATGCCATAATATTTATGTTCGCTGAGCCTTGCTTCAACAAGCTCCATCTCTTCACGGTAATTTTCCTTTACAGAGGTGGGATGGAGGCCCATCATCGGGAGGCAGATACCCGGATATCGCTCTTCTGCGGCTAGCATGGGAGCCACTGATGATGAGTCTATATTGGGCATCATGACCGTCAGCACTCCCGTATTGACCGACCGGTTGATCACCTCATCGCGGTCTCCGTCAAACTCCGGCAGGTAAATGTGATTATGGGTGTCAATGATGTTCATGGCACAAAAGTAATTCTTTTCAGGCAGGTATCAGTCGGCAGCTGGCAGTCCTCAAATCCTCAAATCCTCAGCCGGCAGCCGGCAGTCTCCAGTCTCCAGTCCTCAGCCGGAAGCCGGCAGTCTCCAGTCTCCAGTCCTCAGCCGGAAGCCGGCAGTCTCCAGTCTTTAGAGTTAGGAGACGATTGGCCGGATATTTTCGGCAACGAGACCCTGACCTTCAGACTCCATACTTCGGACCTTTGGACCTTCAGACTTTAGACCTTATACTTTCAGGCTCCTTGCATTTATCCTCAAATCGTTATACATTTACATAGTCTCGCTAACATAATTGCCAATGTCACATACATCACTTGTGCACAGGATCGCCCTTGGCATGATACCGGGCGTTGGTGATATCACGGCCCGCAGGCTTGTATCATACGCTGGAAGCGTGGAGGCCGTCTTCACCGAGTCTTACCGCAACCTGACGAAGATCCCAGGTGTGGGGGAGACCCTGGCAAAGGCCGTTGCAGGCCATGAATACCTCGATGCCGCAGCAGAAGAGGCGGAGTTTACGGAGAAACAAGGCATAAAGGTCTTTTTCTACCTTGACGACAACTATCCCGTACGCCTCCGTCAGTGCGAAGACTCACCCGTCACCTTCTATCTCAGGGGCAACGCCGACCTCAATGCCCCGATGATACTGAGCGTGGTAGGCACCCGTCATGCGACCCAGCATGGACGCGAGCTCTGCCAGAAGATCATTGCAGGGCTGGCGGAGCACTTCCCGGGGCTTCTCATCGTCAGCGGGCTGGCTTACGGTATTGACATCGCAGCCCATAAGGCTGCAATGGCGGCAGGATTACCGACAGCAGCCGTGCTGGGCCACGGACTGAAGACCATATACCCCTCCGTTCATGCCGGAGTGGCAAGGGCGATGCTGCAGAACGGCGGTCACATAACAGACTTTTCATCCTCCACGCTGCCGGAGAGAAATAACTTCATCAGGCGCAACCGTATCATCGCCGGTATCTCCGACGCGACGCTGATAATAGAATCAGGCATTAAGGGCGGAGCACTAATTACGGCGGACATCGCCTCCTCGTATAACCGTGACGTGATGGCTGTCCCGGGCCGTCCGGGCGACGAGTGGTCGGCCGGGTGTAATGCACTCATCAGGTGCAATAAAGCTGCCCTCGTAGAGAAGTGCAGCGATATAGAATACTTTCTGGGATGGAAGCCTGCCGCACTCACGGCACCGGTACAGACGGTGCTCTTTACGGGAATGACCGACAATGAAAGGAAAATAGTGGAAGCGCTGAAGAGCGAGGGCGACCTCACCATGGATGCCATGGCGCGGATGCTTGAGATGCCCGTTTACAAATTATCCACGGTACTGCTCCAGATGGAGCTGGCAGGCATGATCACCCCGTGCCCGGGAAGCGTCTACCGGATCAGAGGGTAAAAACAGGAAGAGACGCACGATCTGGTCTTCTCAAAAGGATTGGAATCAGGACCAGACGCACGATCTGAACTTCGCAAAAGGATTAAAGACAGGAAGAGACGCACAGTCTGCACGTCTCCACCTCAAATATTATAGTACGGGTTCGGAATTATACCACTCCCAGATCAAGCATTGCGTTTGCAACCTTCAGGAAGCCTGCAATATTTGCTCCCCTGACATAATCCACATAGCCGTCCTTGCCTGTGCCATGCTTGACGCATGCATTGTGTATGTTGATCATGATCGAATGCAGTCTCTCATCAACCTCTTCCCTGTTCCAGTTGAGTTTCATCGAGTTCTGTGTCATCTCGAGACCTGATGTGGCTACACCGCCTGCATTGGCAGCCTTGCCCGGTGCGAACAGAAGTTTTGCATGATGGAAAATCTCAACGGCTTCAGGTGTACAGGGCATGTTGGCTCCTTCACAGACACATATTGCTCCGTTGGCTACCAGGAGCTGTGCGTCTTCCTTGCCTAGCTCATTCTGTGTTGCGCAAGGCAGTGCGATGTCAACCTTGGCTTCCCATGGCCTCTTGCCCTTGTGGAATGTTGCTTCCTTGAATTCGGCAGCATAAGGCTCAACAATATCCTGGTTCGATGCGCGCAACGTAAGCAGGTAGTTGATCTTCTCGCCGCTGATTCCCTTTGGATCAAAGATATATCCGTCAGGACCGGAGATGGTCACCACTGTTGCTCCCAGCTCCGTGGCTTTGATTACGGCGCCCCATGCAACGTTACCGAAACCGGAGACAGCCACTTTCTTGTCCTTGAACGATTCATTGCGGGTCTTGAGCATCTCGTTGGCAAAATAGACGCATCCGAATCCTGTTGCTTCCGGACGGACGAGCGAGCCGCCCCAGTTGAGGCCCTTGCCTGTGAGTACTCCTGTGTGCTCCTGTGCAAGCTTCTTGTACATCCCGTAAAGGAAGCCTATCTCACGTCCGCCTACACCTATGTCGCCTGCAGGTACGTCTGTTTCCGGACCTATCAGACGCCACAGTTCAAGCATAAACGACTGGCAGAAGCGCATCACCTCGTTGTCTGACTTGCCCTTGGGATCGAAGTCGGAGCCGCCCTTGCCACCGCCCATTGGAAGAGTGGTGAGAGCGTCTTGAAGATCTGCTCGAACCCCAGGAACTTAAGGATTGAGAGGTTTACAGTCGGGTGAAAACGGAGACCGCCTTTGTAGGGGCCGATGGCGTTGTTATACTGCACCCTGAACCCGAGGTTGACCTGCACATTGCCCTGGTCGTCAACCCATGGCACCTTGAACGTTAATATACGGTCTGGTTCAATTATCCTTTGCAGGATACCTGCCTTGGCAAACCTTGGATTCTCGTTGTAGACCTCCTCAATCGATTCGAGGACCTCTTTGATCGCCTGGTGATACTCGACTTCACCCGGGTGTTTCTTCTCGAGCTCAGCCAGAATCGTTTTTACTTTCATTTCAGTTATTATTTTGAATGTTGTGAATTAATTTAAAATCAAAACGTTTCCAAAGGTCATCTAACCTTCAGTCATGAAAAATGACTTTGCTCATGTTTTGTCTGACAAGGGCTAACCTGCTGATTTATAAATATTAAGAGCTTCGGAGATTCCTGCTCTCTGCTTTCTGGAGAGGGCTGTGATGCTGACCGGGGTGTAGGCGGCCTTCTTCCCCTGTATCTTCTGGTAAAGAGTGAGATAATGATGCAGACCCATCAATTTGCGGGTCATCTCATAGCCTGCAAATCTATCAGTAGGGATCTCAATGCTCTTGCTTTCTCCGGTCATCAGTCCGGCCTTGTACCATCGTAGGGTTATATTCCGTTCGTCTGAAGAGAAATAGATGTACCTGTATTTCATTAAAGCCGGCCAGAATAGTATGACCATGTAAACAACCGTAACTGCTACCGTCATTATATTGACGCTGTTCTCACTCATTGCATGCCTGAATACTTTTTCGAAATATGCCAGGAAGATATAGAGTACATAAATCAGTGTCGAGATGAACCCGATAAGCCTGAGCAGAACTATCTTTTTGCCGTTGTCGATGGTCATTGCCTTACTATTTTTAACAAACCTAAGAAATTTATTTCAATTGATCTGCGGGAGAAAAGCAGCCCTCAGGCTCTATTGATATGCTGAAAGGAAGAAGCTCCCTGCCTCATTTAATTTCCTGAAAGGAAGTAGTTCTCTGTCTCTCTTTACCTGCGCCTGGAAGTAAGCTCCATATTTCTCTTATCTCTGGCAGGGGGCAGGTTACTGTCTCTTTTTAAGGAAGAACTTTTTCATCAGTCCGGAGCACTCACCTGAGAGTACTCCGCTCCGCACCTCGGTTTTGGGATGGAGTATTTCAGCGCCGGTTGTGGTATATCCCTTTTTCGGATCCGGGGTTCCGTAGACCACAGCCGAGATCTGGCTCCATGCCAGTGCTCCGGCGCACATCACGCATGGCTCGACGGTCACGTATATAGGCAGTCGGTCAGATACTTTCCCCCGAGGTATGATGTGGCTGCCGTGATGGCCTGCATCTCAGCATGGGCCGTGGGATCATTTAGCGTCTCGGTGAGGTTGTGTGCGCGGGCAATGATGCTCTTCCCCGCCACAATGACTGCCCCCACGGGCACCTCGTCGCGCTCAGCGGCTCTGGCTGCTTCGGTCAGGGCCATCCGCATGTAATATTCGTCGCTTGCGGGTTCCATGAAGTCAGTTTTTAGGTTCCGGATGGATGACAACGCTTATATCCCTGAACTCACGCTCAAGCCTATCCTCAATCAGGTCACACTGTCGGTGAATGGTCTCGATGGTCTCCTGCGCCGGTACGTCGAGATGGAACTCCACGAACCGCTGATGCCCTGCAGCCCTTGTGCGAAGGCCGTGGTACTTCACCCCCATCTCTCCGAGGATGGCTTCCAGTTTCTCCAGTTCAACCGGCGACAGTGCAGTGTCAAGCAGCGGCGAGAAGGCTTTCCTCAGAAGCATCCATGATTCATATATAATAAGAATGGCAACAAGCATTGCAATAATCGGATCAAGGATGTGCCATCCCGTGATCCACATCAGCGCCAGGCCCACTGCAACACCGGCCGAGGTGATGACGTCGGTCTTCAGGTGCAGTGCATCAGCCTCGAGAGCTACGGAGTCAGTCTCCCTGGCAACCTTATAGAGTCTTCGTGATACGAAGGTATTGACCACCGCGGAAATTGCCATGACGAGGATACCCAGTCCCAGCACCCCGGGTTCCTCAGGATGAATGAATTTTTTAATGGCCTCGGTCATGATCCATGCCGATGCGGCAAAGATGAGTACCGCTTCGATGACCCCCGATACATTTTCAACTTTCCCGTGTCCGAATGGGTGTCTCTCATCTGCCGGGTTCCCCGAGACCTTCACTGCAAAGTAGGCAATCACAGCCGCAATGAGGTCCAGTGATGAATGGATGGCTTCGGACAGGATACTGACGGAGTTGGTCACCAGTCCAACCGCCAGCTTCATGATGATCAGCAGGGTGTTTGACATCACCGACAGTCGTGCTGTGTTCTTTTTGAGAACTGTTGGGTTGCTGTACATTGTTGGAATTGTTGGGTCGCCCTCCTTTGTGGGGGCAGATGGGCTAATGTTCTTCCTGGAAACCGCTGAGTGTCTCTCTTTTTTGGGACCTGTTGCTTCAGCTGCCGGGCCACTCTCAATAGAGCGACCTTTCGGACCGCTCTCATTAGCGGGAACCGAAGAGCTGCTCTCCTTTCCGGGAATGGTTGACATGCTGGTGAACGGGCCTCTGATCTTGTGCAATTTTAGGAAAAATGATTGAAAAGTCAGCGGAAAGTTATTACCGGTTATTACCGGGAATAATCTTATTTTTGTCTCCTCAATAATTTCGAAATGTACAGGACACACACTTGCGGAGAGCTGTCAATCAGCAATAAAGGAGAGAAGGTAACCCTGTCGGGATGGGTTCAGAGGTCGAGGGATCTGGGGGGGATGACCTTTATCGACCTGCGGGACCGTTATGGCATTACCCAGCTGGTTTTCAATATGGAGACTGATGCTTCGCTCTGCGACAAAGCCCGGAAACTCGGGCGCGAGTTTGTGATTCAGGTTACCGGGAGTGTGGCCGAACGCAGCAACAAGAACCCGAAGATGGCCACGGGCGATATCGAGATTATCACTGAGACCGTGGAGATCCTTAATACTTCCGATCTGCCTCCCTTCACCATAGAGGATAAGACTGACGGCGGCGATGAGCTGCGGATGAAATACCGTTACCTCGACCTGCGCCGTCAGAATGTGCGCTCGAATATTATCCTCAGGCATAAGATGGCACAGGAGGTGAGGCGCTACCTCGACGGAGAGGGCTTCATTGAGGTGGAGACGCCGGTGCTCATCAAATCGACTCCCGAGGGTGCGCGCGACTTCGTGGTGCCGTCAAGGCTCCACCATGGAGAGTTCTACGCTCTGCCGCAGAGCCCTCAGACATTCAAGCAGCTGCTGATGGTTGCCGGGTTCGACAAGTACTTCCAGATAGTAAAGTGTTTCCGCGACGAGGACCTTCGGGCCGACCGCCAGCCCGAGTTCACACAGATAGACTGCGAGATGTCGTTCATTCACCAGGAGGACATACTCAACACTTTTGAGGGGCTGGCGCGCCATCTGTTCCGTGAGGTAAAGGGACTGGAGTTCGGGGAGCCTTTTCCTCGGATACCCTATGAGGAGGCGATGAGTCGCTACGGATCGGACAAGCCCGACATCAGGTTCGAAATGTGTATCACGGAGATCACAGTGGCTGTCAGGGGAAGGAATTTCCCGCCATTTGACGGTGCGCAATATATCGGGGCCATCACTGCTCCCGGGTGTGGCGCTTATTCGCGGAAACAGCTCGATGAACTTACGGAGTGGGTCAGACGCCCGCAGATAGGGGCAAGCGGGATTGTCTGGGCTCGGGTTGAAGCCGACGGCTCAGTCAGGTCTTCAGTTGATAAGTATTACACTGCTGATGACCTCGCCAATATTGCCCTGATGACGGGAGCGGATGCCGGCGACCTTATACTGGTACTGGCGGGGGCCAGGGAGAAGACCCTGAGCGCCCTTGGCGAGCTGCGCCTTGAGATGGGCAGAAGGCTGGGATTACGTGATGCCTCTGTCTATGCCCCTCTGTGGGTGGTCGATTTCCCGCTTCTGGAGTGGGATACGGAGACAGGACGCTTCTATGCGAAGCACCATCCATTCACGGCCCCGAAGAAGGAGGACCTGCAGTACATGGAGAGCGACCCGGCCAGGGTGCACGCCAATGCCTATGACCTTGTCATCAACGGCACGGAGATAGGAGGGGGATCGATACGTATACACGATCCCCAGACGCAGTCGCTGATGTTCCGTACTCTGGGCTTTACGGAGGAGGAGGCACAGAAGCAGTTCGGCTTCCTGCTAAACGCCTTCAGATTCGGAGCTCCGCCGCACGGCGGAATCGCTTTCGGTTTTGACAGGTGGACGGCCATCATGGGAGGATCGGATACAATACGTGACTATATCGCCTTCCCGAAAAACAACCAGGCACGCGACTTGATGATTGATACGCCATCGTCAATAAAGGCGGATCAGCTTGACGAGCTGGGGATAGCTATTAAAAAGGCGGCGGGGAAAGCTTAGTATGAAAAAGCGCGGGGTCAGGGTTGCGGCTCACCCTCTCTTTTATTCCTTGATTTTATGTGAGGTCTTTTTCGGACCAGTCTTCAGGTCGTGCGGTCTTCTTATAAGGGATCGAGAAACAGAACAATGATCCCTCTCCGGGAGTTGAATGAGCTATATCGACCCTCCAAGGAGTTCGACATAAGCCTTCGATATTGACAGCCCGAGACCCGTACCGCTGTACTGTTTCGAGCTTGGCCCCTCCACCTGGAAGAACCTCTCAAAGACCTTCTGCTGGTTCTCCGGGGAGATACCGATCCCGGTGTCCGAGACAAAGAACTCAACAGTTTCACCCCTGACGACATACCCCAGTTCGATTCTTCCCTGGCGGGTGAACCTCAGTGCATTGTTAAGCAGGTTGGAGAAAACCTGTATTATCTTGACTTCATCTGTAATCACCTGGGCATCATTGTCGTCAAGGTGGATAGTGAAGTTAAGTATCAGTCCCTGCTGTTGTGCACGAACCCGGTATTGATCGTGGATGTGCCTGACCATGGTGTTCAGGTTGACGGCCGTGCGGTTGACCTTAACCTGTCCCGTTTCGATGTTTGAGATGTCGACGATGTCGGTGATGATTGAGAGCAGCTGGTTGCTTGACTGATATATTATATCTATGTACTCCCTCCGGTTTTCTTCTGTGGTGTCAGGAGAGTCGAGCAGGGTGGTAAAGCCAACGATGGCATTCATCGGGGTGCGGATCTCATGGGAGATATTATGCAGGAAGGCGGTTTTGAGCCTGTCGCTCTGTTCAGCCTTGTCTCTTGCCCTGATCAGCTCCTCCTCGATCCTCTTTCGTTCAGTGATGTCTGAGATGAATCCCTCCAGGGCCACCAGCTCATCGCCCTCATAATAACCGCGTCCCCTCTCCCAGACCCATTTTTTGCTTCCTGATGAAGTGATGATCCGGTATTCGATGGTATATAGGTAGCCGGTGTTCAGGGCGGTGTGTATTCCTTGCCAGACCCGGTTAACGTCCTCCGGGTCAATTATTGATTTATAAGATCTTATCTTATTGCTTATGAACTCATTGGGCAGGTATCCGGCCAGCTCGTAGATGCCGTCGCTGATATACTGCATGGTCCAGTCGGTGTCATTATTGCAGCGGAAGACCACCCCGCGGAGGTTGTTGATGATGGTGCTCAGTTTCCTGTTGCTCTCCTTCATCTCCTCCTCGGTGCGTTTGCGTTCAGAGACATCGCGGCCGATGCTCTGATAGAAACGTACGCCATCGACCTCCACGGTGTAGGCGCTGATCTCTATGGGGAAGGTTGTCCCGTCGCTCCGTTCATGAACGGTTTCGATATGTGACGAGCCGGTCTCATTAAGCTCCAGAGCATGCTTGCCCAGCAGCGGGGCCTCGTACGGCGTGCGAATATCCGAGATATTCATCCCTATGAGTTTTTCGCGCGGATAGCCGTATGTCTGGATGGCGCATCCGTTCGCTTCGACAATATTCATGTTACTGTCTATCAGCAAAATGATGTCGTTGCCGTGTTTCATCACAAAGTCGAGGTGCTTCATGATCGCCTGCCGGTTCAGCTCCTCCCTCTGTTTTTCACGGAGGTACCGGGCTCTGGTTGACTTTATAATCAGATAGGCGATGCTTACCGAGGGCCAGGTAGACGAGGCCCATGATGCCCCATAGCATGGTTATCTCCCGCGTGAACCGTTCCAGTATCTCCTCGGTCTCCTTTTTGGCGGTGAGGTACCACTGTGTGCCTGGCACCTTTTTGACCGAGGCCACCACTTCGGTTCCGGTGTAGTCGGTATAAGTTCTTGCCTCTGCCTCTTCTGCCGGAGGGTTAATTGCGCTGAGTTCCATTTCTCCGGAGGCGAAGGTAACGGGGCGGTCAAATCCTGCCAGCCGTGATCCGTTGAGGTAGACCACCGAGTCACCTTCGAACCTGAAAAGGATACATTCGGGATGTTCTTCCGGGGGTTGGCCAGGTGGAGAGCATCGGGAAAAGTTCTTTTTTCGGGATCGATCCTTATCTGACCAGCACACCTGCCAGCACGGTGCTCCGTCATGTGGCATCCTCATCGGGATGAGCAGGTCAAGGTGGAGGTATGAAACCACCGTAGCCGCGTGGAACTCTGTCATAAAGATGACAGGATTGGAGATTGAGGCGGTGATATTGCGTCTGAGGAATTCACCTGCTGTCGACTCTGATGCGGGAACGGCCAGTCCGGGGTTTCCGCCGGCATCAACCAGCACGACACCGCCGAAATCGTAGTTTTCAATAAGTGTTTTCAGGAATTGTTCCAGTCTCGACTTCTCCCACTGTGGTCTATCCTTGATGAACATCGCATCGACGTTCTCCACCAGTGTGACATTTTCATGGATAAGCCTTGCGTCGTTGAGTTTTTCACTTCTCCATTTGGCAACCTGTTCCGCCTTCAGGCGGGCGACGGCCTCCATCTCGGTGGCGGCATCGTGCAGTATCCTCTCCTTCTGTCCGGATGAATAGAGCAGTATCACTGCTGTCAGCATGGCTGCAGAGAGCAGCAGCACACTGACGGATGTCCAGGGGAAGGGCGACTTGGTGCTCTTGTTTTTCATCCGGTTCCTGCGGGTTGATTTACAACCGTGGCATGAAGATATTATAATGACAAAGATACAACCGGGGAGGCTGATTGATTATTGTGTGTCAGGGGAAAATAAAAGATCACCCCTGCAGCGTGTTTGGTGAGGTGAACGATTCATTACCATGGCGGCGCCGCATCACCCTGGCGGGTGGCGGTTCAGTGCACCAACTGATGAGACACTCCTCCTCCTTGCAAACGGCTGTTCAGTACAATTGTTGGTGCGACACCCCCCCCTCACGGCGGACGGAGGTTCATAATGGATACTGGTAGTGAGCCTGATATATCGGCCCGGAAGAGATCCGTAGGTCGCTGTTCTATTTTGCGCTCTTCTTTTCTTTTTTCTCCTTACGCTTCTCCTTCAGGCTCTTGGCCGGCTCTTTCTTCTGGCTTTTCTTGGTAACAAGTCCTTTTGTCATGACTCTAGAATTATGATTAGCAATAATTTACACTCGCGTAATTAATTTCGCTTCGGTCACTTTAAAAGTAAGGTCAAAGAATTGAAAATACAACCATTGTTGATTAAAAGCTGAAAAAAATGCACCGGGGTGCTGTATGTGATGGGTTCCTTAAAAGGCTTGGTCTCAGGAAGGGTTATTTTGACGTATGATTAATACTGTTTAGTCAAATAAAATCTGTTTTGTGTTTCAATTAGTTTAATTTTAATGTCGATTTTAAGGCTGAGCATATTTTTATTATTACACGGACCTTCTGTCATTTCGGCAGAGGTGTGAATCCTACACGGTTGTTATAATTGTGTGCCAGCTCTTCACCGGGAATTTCACCGGAAGCCTGGCACTCTTTTTTCAGGCTTATTCCAGAGGTCGGTCAGTGTGACTGACGGAACGAAGGTGTATTCTAAATTAATTAGGAACATTTGTTAACAATCATGATTACAACATTATAGCTATCCGCATTTCACATAAATCCGGACAACTGTAATTGAGTAGATTGCGTTAGGAAGCGCAATAGAATTTGAATAAATTCTCATACTGAAATTGATTATGAAGAGACTGTTCAATTTGCGTGCAGGGGCAATGATGCTGATGCTGTTTCTCCTGTCGGGCACCTCTGCCTGGGCGGATGTTGACGATTACGTTCTCTCTGTTCGGAATGTGTCTCATACGACGAACACAATTGATTTTGATCTGTACCTCCTTGATGCGGATAATGCCCAGACCTTTGAGTTTACGACGCTGCAGATGGGTTTGCTGCTGAACTCAGCCATCTATGGTGCAGGAGTGCTGACGGTCAGTTACAGCAATGCAGGGTCCGGTCTTGATAGTGACCAGCAGTTTGTCAATACTCCCGACGTCGTCACTTCGCTGTCCGGGTATCCGGGTCAAACTCTCATCAGGCTGGCTGCGAACAGTATACCACCGGTTCCGCCCGGGGCAGGATCAGGTACAATTATCTCCTCAACAGGAAACGGTACGTTTCTGGCTCATTTCACGATCACAAGTTCAGTCAGCTTCACCCCGAACACCAGGCCTGACCTGCTATTTTGTGCCAGTTCGGCCTCTTCTCCTCTGTATCCGACAGTTTTGAGTTCATATATCAACGGTGATGCCACCACTTTGAATGTGACTCCGGGCGTTGATGCCATTATAGACGGCAATCCTTTATTGAATTCAACGCTCCCGGCTATATTCAATGTCACGGGTACCGGGGTATACTGTGTGGGCGGAACAGGTCTGACTGTAGGGCTTGACGGCTCGGAAGCAGATGCGACCTACACTCTTTTCCGCAATAGTCTGGTAGTGACTACTACTTCCGGAACCGGTGCGGCACTTTCATTTGGTAACCAGACGGAAGGCACTTACACTGTGAGCGGGACCAACCTGGCCGGAACTTCGCCAATGAATGGCCAGGCGGTGATCTCCACCGTCATCAACACTGTCAGCGGGCCCTCTACGACTCCTTCATTGTGTATAGGTACGGCACTTACGGCAATAACTCATACGACGACAGGCGCTACTGGCATAGGCACACCTCTCGGACTGCCAGCAGGGGTATCGGCCAACTGGGCTGCAAATACTATCACTATCACAGGCACGCCCACAGCGTCAGGGACATTTAATTACACCATACCCCTGACAGGTGGATGCGGAACGGTCAATGCAACGGGAACTATAACAGTCACTCCAGCCAATACAGCGGGTGCAGCTTCATCGACGCCAACCCTTTGCATTGGTACGGCACTTACAGCAATCACTCACTCTACGACAGGCGCTACTGGCATAGGCACACCCCTCGGACTGCCAGCAGGGGTGTCGGCCAACTGGGCTGCAAATACTATCACTATCACAGGCACCCCCACAGCGTCAGGGACATTTAATTACACCATACCCCTGACAGGTGGTTGCGGAACAGTTGACGCCACAGGCGCGATCACAGTCATACCCTTGAGTACGGTTAGTGCAGCCTCATCCACACCCTACACTTTGTATTAACACAGTTTTGACTCCGATTACACATACAACATCAGGAACAACAGGTATTTCGGCAGCTACAGGATTACCTGCAGGAGTGGATGCAGGATATTCGTTAAATACTGTAAATATTACTGGTACGCCAACTTCGTCAGGCACATTTAATTACACTGTATCCTTGACAAGTGCCTGCGGAACAGTAAATGCTACGGGTACTATTACTGTCACTCCAGCCAATACAGCGGGTGCAGCTTCATCAACGCCGACCTTATGCATCAACACGGCACTTACTTCAATCACTCATACTACAACAGGAGCGACGGGCATAGGGTCACCTACGGGATTACCAGCAGGAGTTAATGCTGTATGGGCGAGCAATACGATCACCATCAGTGGCACGCCCACAACGTCAGGGAGTATTCAGTTACAGCATACCACTTACCGGAGGCTGTAGCAGTGTCAATGCCACGGGTACTATTATTGTTACTCCTGCCAATACCGCTAGTGCGGCTTCATCAACGCCAACACTTTGCATTGGTACGGCACTTACTTCAATCACTCACTCTACGACAGGCGCTAATGGCATAGGCACACCTCTCGGACTGCCAGCAGGGGTGTCGGCCAACTGGGCTGCAAATACTATCACCATCAGTGGCACGCCCACAACGTCAGGAGTATTTAATTACACCATACCCCTAACCGGTGGTTGCGGAACGGTCAATGCAACGGGAACTATAACTGTCACTCCAGCCAATACAGCGGGCGCGGCTTCATCAACGCCAACACTTTGCATTGGTACGGCACTTACAGCAATAACTCATACGACGACAGGCGCTACTGGCATAGGCACACCTCTCGGACTGCCAGCAGGGGTATCGGCCAACTGGGCTGCAAATACTATCACTATCACAGGCACCCCCACAGCGTCAGGGACATTTGATTACACCATACCCCTGACAGGTGGATGCGGAACGGCCAATGCAACGGGAACTATAACTGTTACCCCAGCCAATACAGCGGGTGCAGCTTCATCAACGCCGACCTTATGCATCAACACGGCACTTGCTTCAATCACTCACTCTACGACAGGCGCTACTGGCATAGGCACACCTCTCGGACTGCCAGCAGGGGTGTCGGCCAACTGGGCTGCAAATACTATCACCATCAGTGGCACGCCCACAACGTCAGGAGTATTTAATTACACCATACCCCTGACCGGTGGTTGCGGAACGGTCAATGCAACGGGAACTATAACTGTCACTCCAGCCAATACAGCGGGCGCGGCTCTCCGACCCCCCCCTCCCCCTTACGCCGGCCCCCGCCCGGTACCCAGGATCCTCCCCCCACCGCAGGGCATTTACCATCCCTCCGCCGACGCTTCGTCTCTCCCCGCTTCATCAACGCCGACCTTATGCATCAACACGGCACTTACTTCAATCACTCACTCGACGACAGGCGCTACTGGCATAGGCACACCTCTCGGACTGCCAGCAGGGGTATCGGCCAACTGGGCTGCAAATACTATCACTATCAACAGGCACCCCCACAGCGTCAGGGACATTTGATTACACCATACCCCTGACAGGTGGATGCGGAACGGCCAATGCAACGGGAACTATAACTGTCATACCCCAGCCAATACAGCGGGTGCAGCTTCATCCACGCCTACACTTATGCATCAACACGGCACTTGACTTCAATCACTCACTACAACGATCAGGCGCTACTGGCATTAGGCACACCTCTCAGGACTGCCAGCAGGGGTGGATGCAGGCCAACTGGGCTGCAAATACTATCACTATCACAGGCACCGCCCACAGCGTCAGGCGACATTTGATTACACCATACCCCTGACAGGTGGATGCGGAACGGCCAATGCAACGGGAACTATAACTGTTACCCCAGCCAATACAGCGGGTGCAGCTTCATCAACGCCGACCTTATGTATCAACACGGCACTTACTTCAATCACTCACTCTACGACAGGCGCTACTGGCATAGGCACACCCCTCGGACTGCCAGCAGGGGTGTCGGCCAACTGGGCTGCAAATACTATCACTATCACAGGCACCCCCACAGCGTCAGGGACATTTAATTACACCATACCCCTGACAGGTGGATGCGGTACAGTCAATGCCACAGGTACAATTACGGTCACCCCAGCCAATACAGCGGGCGCGGCTTCATCAACGCCGACCTTATGCATCAACACGGCACTTACTTCAATCACTCACTCTACGACAGGCGCTACTGGCATAGGCACACCCCTCGGACTGCCAGCAGGGGTGTCGGCCAACTGGGCTGCAAATACTATCACTATCACAGGCACCCCCACAGCGTCAGGGACATTTAATTACACCATAGCCTTGGCAGGTGGATGCGGTACGGTCAATGCCACAGGTACAATTACGGTTACTCCAGCCAATACAGCGGGCGCGGCTTCGTCGACACCAACACTTTGCATTGGTACGGCACTTACAGCAATCACTCATGCGACGACAGGCGCTACTGGCATAGGCACACCCCTCGGACTGCCAGCAGGGGTGTCGGCCAACTGGGCTGCAAATACTATCACTATCACAGGCACCCCCACAGCGTCAGGGACATTTAATTACACCATACCGCTGACAGGTGGTTGCAGCATTCTCAATGCAACCGGTACCATTACAGTTAGGGCGAACAATACCGTTACTGTCGCCTCCTCTACGCCTACGCTGTGTATAAACACAGCACTGACTCCGATCACTCATACCACAACAGGAGCGACGGGCATCGGGACACCGACTAATTTACCTGCAGGAGTGTCAGCATCGTGGGCGTCGAACACAATCACCATCAGCGGCACACCATCAGTAGCGGGAACCTTCAATTACACTATACCCCTGGTAGGAGGGTGCGGCAGTTTTAATGCAACCGGTACGATCACGGTAAGGGCGAATAACACGGTTACTGTCGCCTCCTCTGCACCTACACTGTGTATTAACACAGCACTGACTCCGATCACTCATACTACGACAGGTGCAATCGGAATAGGGACAGCCACCGGCTTACCTGCGGGAGTTACGGCAGCATGGGCAACAAATACGATTACCATCATCGGCACACCATCAGTCGCGGGAGCCTTTAATTACACTATACCCCTGGCAGGAGGTTGTGGCGGTGTTAATGCCACCGGCACCATAACAGTCACTGCGGCCAATACGATAACCCTCACCTCCGTGGTTGGAACCAACACTCAGACGGTCTGTTCCGGTACACCCATAACGAATATTACCTATTCAACCACGGGCGCGACCGGAGCGTCAGTCACAGGATTACCGGCAGGGGTAACGGGCATCTGGTCAGCAGGAGTTGTGACGATCAGCGGTACACCAACGGCAACGGGTCCCTTCGGTTATACGGTCACATTGGCTGGCGGATGCGGTTCGGTCACAGCCAACGGTACCATCACTGTCAATGCGCTTCCGGTCACTTCGGTGATCACCGGGAGTGCCACACCGGCATGCAGCGCCATAGGTGTAACTTACAGTGTCACGTCCACGGCAGGATCAACCTATACATGGACCGTCCCCACAGGAGCTACGGTTGCGACAGGCCAGGGTACGAGCAGCATCACTGTCAACTTCGGGACCACCAACGGCAATATAGCTGTCACGGAGAGGAATACTGCGGGTTGCAATGGTACACCCAGAACACTGGCGATCAGTCTCCAGGGTTGCGGACTAACAGCCAACTTTGCAGGCAATCCTCTATCAATATGTGTTGGCTCTACAGTGACATTTACCAGTACATCTACCGGTACCACTGGAAGCACGACATACAGCTGGAACTTTGGATCGGGAGCAACACCGGCATCAATAACGGGAATAGGCCCCCATATAGTGACATACAGCACAACAGGATCAAAGACAGTTTCATTGACAATCACTGAAGGTGCATCAAATACGGAGACTAAGACTAATTACATAACGGTAAATCCCACTAACACAATCACCCTGACCTCCGGAGTTGGCACCAACAATCAGACTGTCTGTGTGAATACTGCAATAAGCAATATCACATATTCTACCACAGGTGCCACCGGAGCCAGTTTCAGCGGATTTCCGTCAGGTCTTACCGTCGGGTGGTCGTCAAATGTGGTGACTATCACGGGTACCCCAACCATTTCCGGGATCTTTAATTATACAGTAACCCTTACCGGAGGATGCGGCATTATAAATTCAACTGGAACAATAACAGTCACAGCTAACAATACAGTAAGCGCACCTTCATCGACGCCAACCTCATGCATTAACACACCACTTACAGCAATCACTCACGTGACGACCGGAGCGACGGGCATTGGTACACCTACGGGATTACCTGCAGGGGTTACGGCGGCTTGGGCATCAAATACAATCACCATCAATGGCACGCCTACAGCGATCGGAGTTTTTAATTACAGCATACCGCTGACAGGTGGTTGCAGCATTGTCAATGCAACCGGTACCATTACAGTTAGGGCGAACAATACCGTTACCGTCGCCTCCTCCACGCCTTCGCTGTGCATAGGCACAGCACTGACTCCGATCACTCATACCACAACAGGAGCGACGGGCATCGGGACACCGACCTAATTTACCTGCAGGAGTGTCAGCATCGTGGGCGTTCGAACAGGATCACCATCAGCGGCACACCATCAGTAGCGGGAACCTTCAATTACACTATACCTCTGGTAGGAGGGTGCGGCAGTTTTAATGCAACCGGTACGATCACGGTAAGGGCGAATAACACGGTTACTGTCGCCTCCTCTACGCCAACACTTTGTATAAATACATCACTGACTCCGATCACTCATACTACGACAGGTGCAACCGGAATAGGGACAGGGACTGGCTTACCTGCGGGAGTTACAGCAGCATGGGCAACAAATACGATTACCATCAGCGGCACACCATCAGTTGCGGGAGCCTTCATTAATCACCATACCGCCTGGCAGCAGGTTGTGGCAGTGTTAATGCAACCGGAACAATAACAGTCACTCCGGCCAATACAATAACCCTCACCTCCGGGGTTGGAACCAACACTCAGACGGTCTGCTCCGGTACAGCCATAACGAATATTACCTATTCAACCGCGGGAGCGACCGGCGCGTCAGTAACAGGATTACCGGCAGGAGTAACGGGCATCTGGTCAGCAGGAGTTGTGACGATCAGCGGTACACCAACGGCCACGGGTCCCTTCGGTTATACGGTCACATTGACTGGCGGATGCGGATCGATCACAGCCAACGGTACCATCCACTGTCAATGCGCTTCCGGTCACTTCGGTGATCACCGGCAGTGCCACCGGCATGCAGCGCCATCAGGTGTAACTTACAGTGTCACGTCCACGGCAGGATCAACCTATACATGGACCGTCCCCACAGGAGCTACGGTTGCGACAGGCCAGGGTACGAGCAGCATCACTGTCAACTTCGGGACCACCAACGGCAATATAGCTGTCACGGAAAGGAATACTGCGGGTTGCAATGGTACACCCAGAACACTGGCGATCAGTCTCCAGGGCTGCGGACTAACAGCGAACTTTGCAGGCAATCCTCTATCAATATGTGTTGGATCACCAGTGTTGTTCACTAACCTGTCGACGGGCACTACCGGTAGTACGACCTACAGCTGGAACTTTGGCAGTGGAGCCATTCCTCTTACAGCCACGGGACCGGGACCGCATTCTGTCACCTACAGTACCACCGGATCGAAGAATGTGACGCTTACTATCACTGAAGGTGCCTCGGATGTTGAGACCAAGACAGGTTACATCACAGTCAATCCTATAAACACAATTACACTGACCTCCGGAGTTGGCACCAACAATCAGAGTTTGTGCCTCAACACTGCGATAAGCGCTATCACCTATTCGACCACCAGTGCAACAGGAGCATCATTCTCAGGCCTTCCGGCAGGGGTGAATGCCAACTGGGCCTCCAACGCCGTTACAATCAGTGGAACACCGACCACAGCGGGAACATATAACTATACAATTACATTGACAGGTGGCTGTGGAAATATTACAGCCAACGGGACTATTAATGTAAACATATGTACCAAAACCCTGAATCTTACTTTATTCCTCGAAGGATTGTACAATGGATCGAATGGCCTGATCAAAGTCCAGGGCTGCGTTGACGGAGAAAACTCCTTTGACATTTTCCCCGGTCTTATATCTGATACACTTACTGTCGAATTGGCCCAGACAACCTCACCTTACACAACAGTCTTCAGCCAGCACGGAGTCCCTGTAAATACTGACGGAACCATATCACTTACCACTGTTCCCGGAGTATTATCCGGCAATTATCACATAGTAATAAAACATCGTAACCACATTGAAACCTGGGGTCAGGCCACTTCATTTGCGGGAAGCACTGTAACCTACAACTTTACTGATGCAATCAGTAAAGCCTGGGCAAATAACATGGTTCTTACCGGCAGCATATACTGTATCTATGGCGGTGATGCCAACAGAGATCAATACGTTGATGGCTTCGATCTGGCATTTACATTCAACAACAACAGATTAGGCTCTTACGGATACCAGCTTCCGGACATCAATGGCGATGGTTTTGTTGACGGATTTGACCTGGCGATGGTATTCAACAATAACAGGAAAGGCGTTGGAATGAATACTCCGATCGCACCTCTGAAGAAGAAATAGAAAAAGACGAACAGATGAAAGCATATCATAACGGTAAAACAGTTGGAATGGGCACAATGTCACTCAACATCAGGAAGAAGATCGGAGTATTTCTCAGCCTGTTTTTGTTTTTCATTTCCCTGCCGGGAGCACTCAACATACATGTGAAGTCACGCTCAGGAATGACTCGCTTGTCGATGCGAATAACCTGGTGGTTGACATATATGTTAGGGCCACAAGTGGCACATTTTACTATTCCTGGGGTCAATACAAAATTTCATTCAATTCAGCTATAACTAACGGGGGTACAATTTCCGGAACAATCGTTGCCGGATTTAGCGACCTGACCAACTCCATCCAGCTTCCCCCCTCAATAATCGTAGGAAGTACATCATGGAGAGCTACTGCAGGCACTATACCGGGAACCCAGGCTTCCTGCTCTCAGATACCTGCTACCGGAGTATGGCACCAGAATTTGCAGGGTAAGGCTTACCAATACTGCAGTATTTGCTGCAAACGCAGCTGATATGCTTGTAGTTACAACTGCGCCAAATGCAACGGCTGTTTATTACTCTGATGCTGGTGGCTTTTCGGTTCCGGCGACATCAAATATGGTCAACGGAAATCTCATCAATCCAGTTCTGAACGGATCACTCTCTTTATTCAATGTCACAGGAGGTGGAACCGCCCCTGCCCCTGTTGGCCTGAGCGGGTCTCAGACACCAGGAGTGAACTATCTCCTCATTAAGGATTAAATCCGTTTCCGGTTCTGCTGTCAATGGAACAGGAAGTGCAATTTCTTATGGAAATCAGACTGCAGGATCATACGGAGTCAGAGCCCACAGAATAGGCACGTATATGTATAGCGATATGAGCGGAACCGTAACGGTCACCGAGGCCTGCGCCCCGGTATCAGTTACAACCAACCCGTCAGGATCCTCAATTTGTGCTGGAGCAGCAACCTCGATGAGTGTCGTGCTGGCTGGATCACCACCTTATACATATCAGTGGCAGTATTACAATGGGGCGACATGGGTAAGCGTATCCAATGGCGCTCCCGCCGGATCTGTTTATACAGGGGCAACAACGAATTCGTTATCCATTTCTGGTATCGCCAACGCCGGTACATATCAGTACCAATGCTTCGTGACCAATTGCAGTGGCAACAGTAACAGTCAATCCACCGCTGCGACGGTAACGGTAAATGCAATTCCCACAATTACAGGCACCACCTCTAATTCAAGGTGCGGGACCGGAACAGTTGTTCTTGGTGCTACCGCCAGCGCCGGAATAATTAACTGGTATGCTGCGCCAACAGGGGGTTCATCACTTGGAACAGGTGGAAGCTTCACTACTCCAAGCCTCAGCACGACGACAACTTATTATGTCGATGCAACTAATAGCGGCTGCACAACAGCTACCAGAACTGCGGTGACAGCCACCATTAATACTATTCCTACTATATCGGGAACCACTCCCGGATCAAGATGCGGGACCGGAACAGTTGTTCTTGGTGCTACCGCCAGCGCCGGAATAATTAACTGGTATGCTGCGCCAACAGGGGGTTCATCACTTGGAACAGGTGGAAGCTTCACTACGCCAAGCCTCAGCACGACGACAACTTATTATGTCGATGCAACGAATAACGGATGCACAACCGCCACCAGAACCGCTGTTACTGCCACTGTCAATTCTCTCCCGGTGGTAAACGCCGGAACCGACCAGTCCATTCCCAACGGGACAAGCACCACTTTGACCGGATCAGTGACAGGCACCGGTCCCTTCACCTATAGCTGGACACCGGCTGCACAGGTAACCAGCCCGTCAAACGTTACAACCACTACTGTAAACCTCTCAGCTACAACAGTATTTACCCTTACCGCCACCTCAACCTCCACGATATGCGTCAATTCTGACCAGGTCACCGTTAATGTCACGGTGGTGCTCTGAGTGCCTCAGCCACTGCTACACCGGCTACTGCGTGCGCCGGCACCTCAGTGCAACTGGCAGCTAACGCCAGCGGCGGATCAGCGACGTACACCTATGCGTGGACTTCTATTCCTGCAGGCTTCACCTCCGGATCTGCAAGTCCTACGGTGACACCAGCAACAAATACTACTTACTATGTCACTGTCAACGATGGCTTCTCCTCCGTCAACTCCCAGGCAGCGGTGACCGTCAACGCCATTCCTGCCGCACCCACAGTCAATCTCACACAACCGGACTGCGCAACGGCAACAGGCACGATTACCATCACTGCTCCGACAGGAGCGGGTATGACATACAGCATAAACGGTTCGACCTATACCAACACGACAGGAGTCTTCACAGGCGTGGCCCCCGGAACCTATACAGTTACGGCGAGGAGTTCGGCCGGATGTACATCACCAGGAACATCGGCAACAATCCTTGATCAGCCTGTCACACCGGCAATAGGCAATCAGACGGCTACGATATCATCCGGAGGCACATTCAACGTCACTCCGGCGGGAGCACCTGCAGGCACACAGTATACCTGGACTGCACCAACATATACCGGTGGGGTGACCGGAGGTGTTGCACAGGTGACCTATGTCAATTCCATCAACGGTACACTGACCATTCCATCAGGAAGCGGTACTGCCATCTATACCGTAACACCGAGGACAGGTACGTGTGTTGGAAGTACCTTCACATTAACAGTGACTGTCACCTCAACATGTGTTCCTGTAGTGATAACCGCAGATCCGTCCAATGCGAGTATTTGTGCCGGAGCCAGTACGACTTTCAGTGTGACGGCAACCGGGACAACTCCCGCCTACCAATGGCAATACAACAGCAGCGGTACATGGGTAAGCGTTGCCAACGGGACCCCTGCCGGTGCGGTCTATGCCAATGCCACCACAGCGTCACTTGGTGTGTCAGGAATAACTGCCGTGGGCAGTTACCAGTACAGGGTCAACGCCACAAACTGCAGCGTGAGTAGCGATCAGTCTGCTGCAGCTACACTTACCATCAACGCCAATCCTCCACAGCCGGTCATTACCGCCGACGGACCCCTGACATTTTGCTCAGGAGAAGATGTCATCCTGACTGCTCCTGAGTCAAGCAGCTATCTATGGTCAACAGGAGCAATAACACGAAGCATCACAGTTACCGCAACTGGTAACTTTACCGTGCAGGTTACCAACGCTGCCGGCTGCCAGAGTGTGACATCAGCCACTACCGCGGTCATCGTGAACGCCTTACCCTCTCGTCCTACAATTACACCCTCGGGGTCAGTAAACATATGCACCGGAAGCAGCCAGACACTCACATCCAGCGTCGGAGTAAGCTACCTGTGGTCTAACGGAGCGACCACGCAAAGTATTTCGGTTAACACTACAGGCAGCTATACGGTTCAGGTTACCAACTCCTTCGGCTGCCTCAGCACCGCATCACTACCCACCACGGTAACAGTCAATCCCATCCCTGCGACCCCGACAATCACAGCATCGGGAGCTACAACCTTATGTGCCGGCGGCACCGTGACACTCACTGCGAGTGTTAGCTCAGTATACTTATGGTCTACGGGTGCCACAACACGCAGCATTATTGTCAACTCCACAGGGAACTACTGGGTGAGGGTAACCGACGCCAGCGGCTGTCAGAGCGCGCAGTCGGCAACGACAACTGTCACGGTTAATCCGCTGCCGTCAGCTCCAACAATCGGCACAATCACACAGCCCTCCTGCACCGTTTCAACAGGCAGCGTGGTCCTTGGAGGACTCCCGGCAGGAAGCTGGACAGTCAACCCGGGCGGTATCACCGGCTCGACCTCTACAGTGACTGTAACAGGCCTGGCTGCCGGCTCGCGTACATTTACAGTAACCAACTCGAACGGATGCACGTCTGTTGCTTCCGCTCCGGTTGTCATAAATACACAACCCGCTGTCCCGACTGCACCCATTGCGGGCACGGTTACTCAGCCGACCTGTGCCGTATCAACGGGGAGCGTCGGGTTCAGCGGGTTACCTTCTACGGGCATATGGACACTGACAAGACTCCCCGATGGGGATATAAGTACCGGTACCGGTACAACAGCCACCCAGACCGGGATCCCGTCAGGTTCATATACCTTTACTGTCACCAATGCTGCCGGCTGCACCTCTGCAGCTACCGGTTCGGTAACAATCAATGCTCCTCTGCCCGTTCCTGCGGCACCGGTGCAGGCAGTTGATTGCTCAGGGGTTTCGGTCAGGCGGTGGTCACAGTCACCAGTCCCACAGGCGCAGGCTACGCAATACCGCCTTGACGCCGGCGCTTACCAGACTGGGACTACCTTCAGCAATGTCGCTAACGGTAACCATACCATCACTGTCCGCAATGCCTCTGGGTGCACTGCCACCGGCACAACATTCTCGGTCAACTGCGGATGTGTTAATCCTCCTCTGTTGACGTTGACAGCCTCCTCGGGAAGCACATGCGGCGTCACAGCGGTCACCGTCAGCGGCAACACCTTCGGCGGTAGCGCCACAACCGTTACGATTACCGAGAACGGAGGAGGCACGGTCACCCCGGCTTCTTCATCGGCTTCGCCTTTCTCTTTCACCTATACCCCTGTGGCAGCTGATGCGGGAAGGACCGTTGTCATCACGGTGACTACTAATAATCCACTTGGCTCACCGTGCGCAGCGGCATCAGTCACCTATACGCTGACAGTAAATGCTATCCCTGCCGCTCCACTGCCGGGTACGGTTACACAACCCACTTGTGCGGTGCCTTCAGGAAGCGTTATGCTTAACAACCTGCCTGCATCGGGTGACTGGACCATTACCCGAACACCCGGAGGAACAACAACAACCGGATCAGGCACCAGCACCACTGTTACGGGGCTGGCACCGGGAACTTACACATTTACCGTAACCAACTCACTGGGCTGTACGTCGCCGGCATCCGCGAATGTTGTCATTAATGCGCAGCCTGACACGCCTCCGGCACCGGTTGTTGGTACTGTTACGTCACCTACATGTGCTTTGTCAACAGGAAGTGTGGCGCTGAGCGGACTTCCCGCAACGGGTACGTGGACCCTGACGCGCACACCCGGAAACGTCAATACAACAGGTACTGGTACAACACGGACAATCTCCGGCATAGTCGCCGGTACCTGGTACCTTCACGGTTGCCAATGCTGCAGGATGCGTCTCCCCGGCCTCGGCAGAGGTGGTGATCATTACTCAGCCAGTCACGCCGACTGCGCCGGTCATCGGAACAATTTCGCACCCGACATGCGAACAGGCCACAGGCAGCATACTTCTGGAAAATATGCCTCAAACAGGAGAATGGACACTTACCAGATACCCGGGAGGAATTGCCATTCAAATGGCACAGGTACGAGCACCACTATTTCATCTCTTGCGGCCGGAACCTATAACTTTTCCGTCACCAACGCAGACGGATGCACCTCCTCGGTATCGGCCAATGCGGTCATAAATGCGCAGCCTCCGACTCCGACTGCTCCTGTGGTAGGTACCATTACCCATCCGACCCTCACCGTTGCCACAGGAAGCGTGGTCCTGTCAGGACTGCCCTCATCAGGCACATGGACTCTGACACGTTATCCTGACGGCTTCACCAGCCAGGGCACAGGAACAACACGTACTGTATCAGGCCTCGAGCCGGGTACTTATACTTTTACGGTGACCAATTCTGCCGGGTGCACCTCCGCAGCCACGGGAGATATTGTCATCAACGCCAGACCAGGAGCACCGGTACTGGTGATAAGCAATCCGCCCAATATATGCTCCGATCAGACAGCTGATCTCACCCAGCCGGCAGTGACGGCAGGGTCAGATGCAACCTACCTTACACTTACTGGAGCTGATGCCGCAGCCACTCTAACCCTCACAAGCCCCTGCAGCAGTTCATTGCAGGCACCTATTACATCATGGGAACATCCACCGCTGGTTACAGCACAATAAAGACTGGTGGTTGTGACTGCAGATGAGTTGCCCGTGGCCAATGCCGGTCGTGACCAGGTGCTTGATTACCAGTTTGGAACCACACTGAATGCTGATATTCCTTCTGTGGGTACCGGCATATGGGAGCTTGTCTCAGGGACGGGAGAGCTCTTTGATGCAATGGATGAATCAACACCGGTAAACGGATTGACACTGGGAGACAATGTCTTCAGCTGGACCGTTACCAACGGTGCATGTTATCCGGTTACCGATTATGTGCTGGTGAAGGTCAATAGCCTGATCATTCCTACCCTCATCACACCCAACCAGGATGGCGCCAATGACTATTTCGTGCTCCGGGGACTGGAGTCCCTGGGCCGGACCGGGCTGACAATCTTTGACCGGAGGGGCCTCAAAGTCTATGAGAACAGCGACTATGACAACTCCTGGGAGGGACAGGATTACAACAGCAATCCTCTTGCGGACGACACCTACTTCTATGTGGTGAGAGCTGAAAACGGCACATCATTAAGCGGGTATATCGTCGTAAGAAGATAAATGTTCTGATAAAAGCCAAAGTGACTGTAATATTGCCAAACAGATGCAACATGGTATTTAGCTTACCAAGTATTCCGGGCACCCATTACTCCGAATAGAAAAAATAATGAACATGAAAAAGATAATCAAATCACTGGTCCTCCTGCTCATACCGGTCAGTCTTGCCGGCCAGCTGACCCCGGTAACGAATCAGTACATCCTGAATCCGTTGACTATTAATCCTTCCTATGCCGGCAGCAGGGGAGGACTGAGTGTTGCAGCAGCTTATCAGGCAGCAGTGGGTTGGGCTCATGGAGCGCCACGGACAATGAGTCTCGAGCGTCGATGCTCCCGTACTCTCGAACAAGCTCGGGCTGGGCCTTTTTGTGGTCAATGATCAGATAGGCGTGACAAAACAGACAGAGTTCATGACCTCGTACGCCTACAGGATCAATGCCGGAGACGGCCTCCTGGCACTTGGCCTTGGGGCAGGACTGATTGCAACCAATACTGCGTGGTCAGACCTTATAGTACTTGATCCGGGTGATGAGTATTACCTTATCGATTCACGGGTGTTTGTCGTTCCTGACTTCAGCTTCGGGATATACTACAATGTGAAAAACTACTTTCTTGGATTTTCCATCCCCAGGCTGCTCGGATACGAGTTCGACTTTGACAAAAACAAGTATTCACTGAAGGTGGACCCAGGGCAATATAACTATGTTCTGAATACCGGCTACCTCTTCTCCCTGGGTCAAAAGACAAAATTCATGCCCTCGGCCCTTGTCTCTTACTCACCGGGTGAAAAGCTGTTGTACGACGCCAGTGCACACTTCATTCTTAATGACAAGTTATGGCTGGGCGCCACTTACCCGGAGTACCAGCTCAGTGACAGCCCTCGCCCAGTTTGCCATAAACAACCAGTTTAAGATTGCATATTCATATGACTACACCTTTGGCGAGCTTAGTACCTACAACAGCGGCTCGCATGAGATCATGCTCCGGTATGAATTCCGCTATAAGGTTGATGTAGTCAATCCTCTTATTATTTTAGATTTGCAACTGCAGTACCTGTGTTGTTTATAGGGATTAGTTTAAAAAATTAGGATCTGAATACAAAACTTTGGAGTAACTTGGACAATCAGAACAATAGGACAATGAAAATAAGGACCTCGGTATTATTATTGACATTTATTCTAACGGAAGGGGTGATCTTCACCCAGGAGCAACCTTATACTGTTACGAAAAGTGCTTTCAGCACCGATATGTATGATGAGTTTGCGCCGGTTTTCTACAAAAACGGATTGGTGTTCTGCACTGACAGGGGTCAGGCGGTCAGCAGCCAGGGACAACCTGTAATTAAATTGTTTTATGCCGACACCCTGGCCGGCAGCAACAAGAGCAAGCCCTATTCCAAAGACCTGAAGAGCAAGCTGAATGACGGCCCGGCGACATTCAACCGGACCTTTGATACTATTTACTATTCCAGGAATCTGGTCATTGAGGGTAACTTCAAATTATTGTCGACCTATCGCAACAAGCTGGGGCTCTTCTATGCCGTTTCTGAGGAGAAAGGCTGGGGGAAGAATCGCGAGATACGGTTTAATACCGAATGGTTCAATATAACCATGCCAAGCCTGTCTCATGACGGCAAGAGGCTCTATTTTGCATCGGACAAGCCTGACGGACTGGGCGGCATGGACATTTATTACAGCAACTGGAGGAACGGATATTGGGAGGACCCTGTTAATCTTGGTCCGGCGGTAAATACCGTGGGGAATGAGACATATCCTTTCATTAACGAGACCGGCGAGCTCTTCTTTGCATCCGACGGTCACGACGGGCTAGGTGGCAAAGATGTCTATGTTACAAGACAAAAGGGCAATGAATGGTTTAAACCGGTCAGGCTTGCTCCCCCGATCAACACCGAGTATGACGATTATGGCATCGTCACCAATCCTACAATGAATGAGGGGTACATTTCATCCGACAGGGGAGGCAGGTCTGTAGATATTTACCGGTTTAAGTCCGGAATCCCGCAGATATGGTTCGCTGAGCCCCAGAAGGAAAACCTCTACTGTTTTTCTGTCTCCGACACCGGGAATATTCAGATCGAGAAGGAAAGGCTTGAGTATGTCTGGGATTTCGGCGACGATACACGTGTGTCAGGAAACGCTGCGGAACATTGCTTCCCGGGGCCCGGCAAATACAACATCGCCCTCGATATCAAGGACCGCAGGACCGGCAGCAGCTATTTTCGCAAGCAGACCTATGACATCGAGATAATCGATTACAATCAGCCTTATATCACCTCATCCGGTTATGCCGTTGCAGGCGAGACAGTGGAATTCGACGCGATGAAGTCATATTGTCCGGGATACACCATCACAGGTTTCTTCTGGGACATGGGCGACGGAACCCAGAAGTCGGGGGCATCAGCGAGGCATAAATACACCAAGAGCGGGGAATATATGGTCAGACTGGGACTGACCCTCCGTGAACCTGCGTCGGGCACTGTCCTTACCAGGGCCGTGACGAAGCAGATCATGGTCTTTGACACTCAGCGCGAGATGGAATCAATGCTTGCCGCAAGGCCGGCCCCGGAGAAGAGGGTAGTCGATCTCAGGCAGTTTGATAATCTGATAATTAAAGGACAGTATTCATCGGAAGCAGAGTACCTGAAGGAGGCCGTTTTCCAGGTGGAGATCCTCTCTTCAAAGACCAAGATGGGGCTCTCGAATGCGATCTTCAGGAGTGTGCCGGCGAAGTACACCGTACGGGAGATTCATTACCCGGATGCCGGGATATACAGTTATGTTATAGATCAGCAGATGAGTCTCATGGCGGCATATCCTGCCTGGAACGAGATGGTTAACGGTGGCTTCAAGGCTGCCACCATCCGGCTTTATGTCCTGACCGACCCCGCCGAGAGGGAGCTGAATATCCTGAAGAAGAACTATGGTGTCATGACCGATACATATTTTGATGCCAACAACAGGCTTGTCACCAATGCCTATCTGATGCTTGATCAGGTTGTGATGATGATGAACAAGTATCCCGGCATCAAGCTTGAGATAGGGGTTCACACCGATAATCAGGGTGTTGCCGGTACTCTTGAAAGGTTATCGCAGACCCGCGCACAGGTGATAGTTAACTATCTTATTAACAGGGGCGTAAGCGCCTCGCGACTCACCGCCAAAGGTTATGGCGGTTCCAGGCCGGTAGCTCCCAACACCGACTGGCTTGAACGCCGCCAGAACAGAAGGGTGGAGTTCAGTGTAATGAAGTAATACGCCAATGGCGCCATCCTAATCACCGACCGTTTGAACCGGAGGTTGGAGTTCAGTGTTATTGAATAGCAATTTGCACTTTAATTCTTTTTATCATTTAATTGACAGTTTATGAGGAATACACTGATAGTTATTATTTTTATTATTAATTCTTACGCAATTTTTTCCCAGCAGGTCCTGATAATCAGGGAGCAGGAGTTTGTTGAAACGGAGGCCGGCACATCCCAGGGAGTAAATGTTCCACGGAGCCAGAGTACGTTGTTTCAGTTCCTGAACAACTCAGTGACCTCGGTTAATTCTTTCGGTTACCTGTTGCAGGCCGGGGATGAAAATCCGATGACAACAAACAATAACCTCGATGGCGAGATCATCATGGGTAACAAGTTCACGTGGAACGGGACCGATGAGACAAGCATGACACATGCCTTGTTCACAGGGTATAACCTGGATGTTGTAATCAAATACAACTACCTGCTGAACACGCCGAATGCAATTCAGAGGAAATCCAACGAAATGACAGATATCAATGGGGTTATTGCATATAATATTTTAAAAAACCCAAAACTCGGAATTGCCGTAAAGGGGATCAACGGGATCAGGATTTACAATAATACCTTTTACAGCGACAAGACCTCAGATCAGACATGGCGGGGTCTGGTAGATATTTATAACAACACTGATAATGACCTGAATGCACCTTCTCGTGGAACAAAGGTTTATAATAATGATTTTTATACCAGGAACCGGGTTTTTAACATAATATTCATGATTTAGATTGCCTTGGAAGGATTTGAGAGCGATTACAATGTGTTTTGGTGTGAGACTGGCGAGCCTCTCTTTCAGGTGGACGGAAAGACCAAAACATTTGCCATGTGGCAGGCGATGGGCTATGACCTTCATTCGGTGGTCTTAATCCTAACTTCTCTTGATATAACAGATTTTGTCCCCAGTGGCCAGACTTGACTTACGGGAAAGACCTGGGAACATCATACATAGCAGGGCTGGCGGTCGATGCCATGTGGAATAGGGCAGAGATGCTTACTACGGATCAGAACGGACTATGGCAGGTAGGGGCACGCATATATAAATATTGAAGAAGAGGAGGAGGAGAAGAAGAGGAGGAGGAGGAGGAGTTGCCGCGCAATATGACCCTGATATATCCAAATCCGACCAGCGGCACTTTCTACCTTTTACTGACCGATGCAGCCAGAATGTATCAGACAATGAAAATGTATGACTCAAATGGAAAAAAAGTGCTTACACGGCCTGTTGTAATACGGCCTGACTGAAATCCCGGTTCCCGGGAATTTTGCGGCAGGATTGTACACAATAACACTTGAGGCTGATAATCTGCACAGGTATATCAGGAAGCTGATAATCCTTGACTGAAAAAAAGGTTATCCCTTGATGAATTTTTGGGTTAGCAGTATCTGGTTCGCTGCGATAATTACAATATAAGTGCCGCTGTAGAGGTGCGACAGGTCGAATTGCCTGGTGCTTTCTTCTTTTGAAAGTTCTTCGCGGTAACACAGTTTTGCCTATCAGATCAACCACAGTAATTGTAAAATTTGTCGGCCTCCATTAATGTTGTAAAATCAATTTTAAACTGTCCGTTATTTGGATTAGGATACAAATTAAAATAGTCTCTGGCCTCGATATGGGCGGTATACCATAAATTCAAGCTGGGAAGAAGCCGCTGTGGCCTTCAGATTATCGGTTGCTACAGCTTTCAGTAAATATGATCCGGCTGGCAGGTCCTTGAGAGTAAAGGAGTAAGGGGCAGATGTCATCTCACCAAGTTTTTCAACACCGTTAAACAGTTCCACTTTGGTGATTGAGCCGTCCGGGTCATTTGCTTCAACACTCACAGTCAACGTGGCAGGAGGTGAGAACGATGTTCCTTTTGTAGGGAAAGAAATTGAAACGACTGGCAGTAAATTATGGTGAAATATTCCTGTCTCAATTTCAAAAGCACCGATTTCAGGCGCTGTTCCCCAATAAGGGATTCCGACATCAATTCCGGCATCAATAAGGTCAGACCCAGGGGCAATATGCATGAAGGTAATATTCGGCAAGCTACCATCTGATTTTCTCGGTCTTACAAGTTGGGTTGGGTCAATGCTTATGAAGTCATCATTGGTTACTGTAACTTCTGGCTGCCAGGAGTTGTGGTCTAGTACCGGCAGATTAATTCCTATGGCTGCATCAGTACCATTTTTATATGCAATATTATTTCTTATCATATGTGCTGCATCTCCCCATGATGCGGAAAAGTATATACCCATATGTTTATTGTCGTAAAAAATATTGTTGCAGATAAACATCTTGCACGTTGCGGAATTTTGGGTAAGGCCAAAAATCCTGTTTGAAACCGAGATGTTATTGGTGAGGATCCTTTTAAATAAAGAGTAATCCGCAGTTACCGTTTTGCCTAACTTGAAACCAGCCCCGTCACCTCCGGGTGTAACTCCATCTTCCCTGTATCCGTTCCGCCATGACCAGCAATTTTCAATTACAACAACACCTTCATTGTTCCAAAGATCGATACCGTCATCGGCATTCTCATAAAATCTGCAACCCCTGACAGTATTAAGGTTACCAGTGGGTATCTCAGCAATATTTAATCCATCGGCATGGCAATAAGGATCAGCATTCTATGGATCATAATTCTGATAAAAATCGCAGTTTAGAATCAGATTGTTAGTTGAGTTACCCCTTATGACCATACCCAAGCCATTATGGTGATAGTCAATGTTTTCAAAATGGAATTGCTTGTATGACCAAATAAGGCAGAAGAAGCTCTTATTCCTGACTTCTGGGCGAAATGGCATATTTCCAGACCTTTGAGAGGCATGTATTCCGAATCTATAAATATTAAATTGGACTGATCTGCCATATCAAAAAGCGGTCCTTTGGTTATGACAGGTTTTTCTCCGGGGAAGGCCCATATTTTAATAGTTCTGCCGGCTCCCCATCTTTGCCGGTTAAGTCCTGCATGGTCTTATAGGCGTAGGTTCCGCCCCGGAGAAAATTGTATCTCCGGCAGAGGCTGACTTCCATGCTTTTCAAGACTAAACCACGGATAGTTTTTCGATCCGTTGCCCGCGACATCATTTCCCTGCGGGGATAAATAGTATACTGACCCTGAGGCAACGAAGCAAAGCATTAGAAAAAACAGCAGGGATGTGGCTCTCATGAAACAAATATATAATTTGACGAATACCTACAAAAAGTTGACTAACATACCCTTTTCTAACGACGAACGAGGGAATTCTTGTTGCGAATATGCTATTTTCTCTTTTGATACGTTATTATTATTGGTATGATTAAAAAAAGAAATATATCCACAATTAATTAACCTTCCAAAGTACCTCGATCAGCGAGGTAACCTTTCTTTTGCCGAGGAGGATACACACCTGCCTTTTAAAATCCGTCGCGTTTACTGGATTTACGATGTGCCGGGAGGAGAAACTCGTGGCGGACACGCTTTCAAAAACTAGAGGAATTGATAATTGCCCCTGTCCGGCAGTTTCGATGTGGTCCTGAACGACTGGGAGGCAGGAGTATCGGTATTCCCTGAACAGATCCTATTATGGTCTTTTTGTGCCAAAAATGATTTGGCGGGTGATGGAGAATTTTTCAACAAATTCGCTTGCGCTTGTCATTGCATCATCTGACTATGATAAGGATGATTATATTCGAGATTTCAGTGAGTTTCTACAGAGCAAAGAAGGATGATGAGGAAAGGGGTATCTGATATATTTAACTGCAGTGTTGTTGAGTTGCCAAAGATCCATAATGCGGCGGGTAATATAACAATCATCCAGAACGGTGAAGATTATCCGTTTGATGTAAGGAGGGTATACTATCTGTATGATGTTCCCGGCGGTTCTGAAAGAGGCGGCCATGCTCACAGGAATCTTGAGCAACTGATTATCGCTGCCGGAGGCTCTTTTGATGTGGTGCTGGATGACGGAAGGAACAAAAAGGTTGTTGAGCTTAACAGGCCGTATTTTGCATTATACGTCATGCCAGGAATATGGCGTGAAATCATCAATTTTTCATCAGGAGCAATTTGCCTTGTTCTTGCATCGGAAAAATTTGACCAAGGTGATTATATAAGGGACTATCAGGAGTTTATTAAATTCAGGGAAGAAATTAAAACCTCTCGCAATAACATTTTCTGACAAATTCAGTTATTAACTTAACCTTAAGACGGGTTTGGGTCTGCGAGGAAAATGAGTATTAATGATGATAAGTGAGAAAGCAACAGTACAGACGAAGAATATAGGTGACAATGTCAGGATATTTGAATATATCTATTGTTAGAAATAATGTCACAATAGGGAATAACGTAATAATACACCCAAACGTGGTTATTAATGAGGGTGTAAGAATAGCGGATGGGGTGGAAATATATCCTGGCGCTATTATAGGAAAGCAACCGCAGGGTTCCGTCAGTTCTACTGAGAATCTGATTTTTCTATGGATGTTGAAATTGGCGCAGAATACTTCTATAGGGCCTAACTCCATAATTTATTATGACGTTATAATTGGTGCGGATTGTCTAATTGGAGATGCAGTCGCAATAAGTGAAAAATGTATTATTGGCCCCAGGTGCATAATAGGCCGTAATGTATCCCTTCTTTATAATGTTATTGTGGGTGAATGCACTAAAATAATGACAAATTCCCATATTACCGGCAATTCTATAGTTGGCCGTGATGTAGTCATTGGTGTTGGAGTTAACTCCGTAAATGACAATAATTTCGGATCTACGGGATATGACCGGAAAGAGATAAACGGTCCTGTAATTGAGGATAATGTAAAAATTGGTGCCGGAGCAACGCTTCTTCCCAACATCACCATAGGGAAAAATGCGGTGGTGGGAGCCGGTTAGTTGTCACCAAAGATATCCGGAACAATACTTTGGTAATGGGCATCCCCGCAAGATTGATCCGGTATCTCTGATGTTTAAATAATTACCGGCTTCAGGTTAAAATACCCTTAAGATGAATAGTAATTTTGTTTCTGATGTCCAGTCCACCAATATTGGTCCGGGCACAAAGATCTGGCAATTCACTATCGTTTTGCCGGGAGCAGTCATTGGCAGCAACTGTAATATCAATTCACACTGCTTCATTGAAAACAGGGTGATGATTGGAGATAATGTCACCATCAAGTGCGGTGTTTATGTCTGGGATGGAATCACTATTGAAGACAATGTGCATATTGGCCCCAATGTCACTTTTACCAATGATTTGTATCCGAGATCCAAACACAAATTTGAGATCCATCCCAACAATTATTAAAAGGGAGCTACGATTGGAGCGAATTCAACTGTTTTAGCTGGGATTACGGTAGGAGAATACGCTTTGATTGGTGCTGGCAGTGTTGTTACTAAAAATGTCACTGGCTAAACACTCTTTGGATGGGCAGTCCTGCCCGGCATCGGGGGTTTGTTTGCAATTGCGGAAACAAACTGGATTCGATGATGAGGTGTATTGTTTGTCACAAGGAGTATAAAACTGTGAATGGTTCTGTTATAGCGATATGATAAAATTTCTTGATCTTAAGAAAATTAATGAGAGTTTCGAACCGGATCTCTCAGCGGCGATAACCAGGGTGCTTGATTCCGGATGGTATCTCCTTGGCGAGCAGGTTAAGACATTTGAGAAGGAATATGGCAACTTCACCGGAACCAGGCATTGCATAGGAGTGGCAAACGGACTTGATGCCTTGCGGCTTATCCTGAAGGCATATATTGAAATGGGCCGGATGGAAGAAAACGATGAAATCCTGGTTCCCGCAAATACTTATATAGCCTCTTTACTGGCAATAACCGACAACAGACTTAAACCTGTACTGATTGAGCCGTCCCTTGAGACATACAATATAGATCCTGCCAAGATAGAAGAAGCGATCTCCCCAAGAACGAAAGGATTAATGATAGTTCATCTATACGGGCAGAGTGCGATGGATGACAGGATTTCAGATCTGGTGAACAAACATAATCTGCTTCTCATCGAAGACAATGCACAGGCTCAGGGCTGTTATTTCAAAGACAGGCGTACCGGTTCCCTGGGTAATGTCGCCGGACACAGCTTCTATCCGGGGAAGAATCTGGGTGCACTTGGTGATGCGGGCGCAGTAACCACTGATGATGATGATCTGGCTGATGTTATCAGGTCTGTAGCTAATTACGGGTCAAAAGTGAAATATGAAAACCTGTATAAAGGACTGAACTCCCGCCTTGATGAAATCCAGGCTTCTGTACTGAGGGTAAAGCTAATAAGGCTTGACAAAGACAACCACCACCGTGACCAAATTGCCGCATTCTATTTGAATAACATTAACAATCCTCTGATAATCAACCCTAGCGTACAGAATCATGGAATGGATTCCTCAAAACTTTCACATGTCTGGCACCTTTACGTTATCCGTACTACCTTCAGGAATAAGCTTCAGCAATTTCTTACAGAAAATGATATTCAGACCGTAATACATTATCCTATCCCTCCGCACAGGCAGAGAGCATACAGGGAGTGGGCTTCACTGGCCCTGCCTGTCACTGAGAAAATACATGATCAGGTCTTGAGCCTGCCAATTAGTCCGGTTATGGATCTGGAGGAAGCGGCCCGCGTGACGCAAGCTGTAAATAGTTTCAGGCCTTAAAACAAATTGGGAAGCTTATATCTGAAATATTTCTGTTTCTGAATGACCGAAGAGAATACCTCCTACCGTCAGATAATGAAAGCCACTTCCATCTTCGGAGGTGTTCAGGTTATCAACATCATTATCTCCATAATACGGTCAAAAATTTGTAGCAGTACTTCTTGGGCCAGGTGGTATGGGGATTTACGGCCTGCTGACTTCAACTACTGGCCTGATTGAAAAAATTACCAACCTGGGTCTCAGCACCAGTGCTGTCAGGAATGTGGCTGCCGCCAATGCTTCAGGAAATGTTCAGCGAATTGGAACTGTAGTGGCCGTGCTGAGGCGCCTGGTATGGATTACCGGTATCCTCGGAGCTGTTTTTACACTTGTTTTTGCCCCCTGGCTCAGTGAACTGACATTCGGCGACAAGGAATATACGATAGGATTCCGATGGGTTGCAATTACTCTGTTATTAACACAGATCACTGCAGGCCAGATGGTCGTGTTGCAGGGAATGCGACAGATCAATTACCTGGCACGGGCAAATTTGGCCGGCAGTCTTGCAGGTTTGCTGATCTCGGTTCCAATTTATTATGTCTGGGGATTGGATGGGATTGTTCCTGCAATCATCGTCAGCTCAATCGTTGCCTTGCTTTTATCATGGCATTACAGTTCCAGGGTAAAGATTGAAAAGGTAACGGTTGATAAAGCCACTGTTATAACCGAAGGCAGTGATATGGTAAAGCTGGGTTTCATGCTAAGCCTCAGCTCCTTGATCGCAATGGCGTCAGCTTATATTATCCGGATATTTATAAGTCACACTGGAAGTGTTGATGAGGTGGGTCTGTATAATGCCGGATTTGCCATAATTAATACATATGTTGGCATGGTATTTACTGCCATGTCCACAGATTATTTCCCAAGGCTTTCAGGAGTTGCTCATGATATAGGCAAAACCAAGAGCGTAATAAACCAGCAGGCTGAGGTAGCCATACTCATTCTGGCTCCCATACTTGCAGTATTTTTGATTTTTATAAACTGGGTTGTAATCCTGCTCTATTCAAACAGGTTCCTTCCTGTTGTTAATATGATTCACTGGGCTGCCCTTGGGATATTTTTCAAGGCAGCCAGCTGGCCCATAGCATATTTGATTATTGCAAAGGGTGACTCCAGGACTTTCTTCTTAAGTGAACTGGCAGTGCACATATATATGCTGGGGTTCAATATTCTGGGATATTTATGGGGAGGTCTTGAAGGACTCGGGATCTCATACCTTCTGGGCTACATTCTATACCTCTGCCAGGTTTTTGTGATTGTAAGGAAGAAGTATTCCTTCTCTTTTCTGGGGACTTTTGCTAAAATATCAGGTGTTCAATTCTTATTGGGGCTATCCTGTTTCATGACAAGCAGATACCTGGATTCCCCATACTTGTATTTAATAGGCTCAGTTATTATTTCAGCCTCAGCTTATTATTCCTACAGGGAACTTGACAGAAGGCTTGGGTTAAAGGCCCTTCTGGTTGAAAGATTCAGGAAAAACGAAGGAAGATAGATGAAGATACTTTTTTTCAATCTTGGCACTATTGAGCACAGAGTCCTTAGCTGGGAGGTTGACGGGTTCAAGTCGCTCTTTGAGCAGGACATTATCCTGTGGGGTCCGGTGCCTGATCCTCGTTTTGTGTATAACGGGAAGGAGATACCTATACTAAGGGTGTTTGAAGAAACGACTATTGAGGACCTGCTTAGCAGGCTGCCGGTTGGATGGTATCCGGACATAGTGAGCTGTGATACGTCAGCGCTTAATTATGTTCCGGATATTTATAAATGCCCGGTCAAGACTATAATTTTCACCCGCGACTCCTGGTCAGATACAGTATTCAACAGAGGCCTGGTAGAGTTTTTTGATTTTCTGAACACTTCAACCGTTGACCGATCAGTTTACAAAGCTTTTCATGTCAATATGCTTCCTTTGAGAGGTTTTGCTGTTTCAACGCCAGGGCGCGGGACTCATAATTCCGCGTATGAAAACAGGGATATAGATGTTGTTGCGATAGCCAATTATGACAACTCCTTTTACCATGAAAGGCATAAGGCATTCTATAAACTATCATCATCTTCAGGAAATAGGTTTAATATCAGGTTCCTCAGAAGAATTGAGAGATCTGAAATCTATAATTATTATCAGCGTAGCAAGATAGTTATCGATTGGGCACATACTCTCTCCAACCGTTCGTACGAAGCTGCACTGAACGGATGTCTTTTATTCAGTCATGAAGATAACTGTGTCCTGAGCGATTTCTGGGTGCCATGGGAAGAGTATATCCCATATAATGAAGATAATCTGCCTGAGCTGATCAGCCGCTATCTGAATAATCCGGAGTTGGCGAAAAAGGTTGCGGAAAATGCACGGGCAAAGATCAGGTAAGGTTCCTGCAACCTGGGTGAAATGGCATGGGATAGAATTAGTGCAGCAAATGATACAGAAGCCAATATTCCGGAAAGAATAACATATAATGAATCAATATCGCCTTCATTGGTTCATTACCGGACTGCAACTCCTCTTCTCTACAACTATGATTACGGAAAGAAATTTCCAGAAAACTGGCAGGAGAACTATTTCGAACGAATCGACAAAGCAATCTCCTCAGCAAAAAGTGAGGATGAAAAATTGCTTCCTCTTATTGAGGCAGCCCGGATGGAATTTCTGCTAAGGAAAGTCCACAATTCGACGTTATTTATTGATCAGCTAGCCCTGGCTTTGCCTGACTACGCATGGATCTATTACCTCAAGGCGAGGCAATCCTTCGAGAGTGGCGACTTCGGTAGAGCACTGAGCTTGATCCACAGGGCTCTTGAGTGTGTGGAAAAGGCGCCTGCCCTTCTTCAAAGATATCTTTTACCAGTCATTGAGAAAGGGAATGTATGTGACGGCCGACGCATTACAAATTACATGTGGCAGTCGGTTTACAGGCATGACAACGATTATCAGGTAAAGGCCTTATCCTATCTTTCCATGGAGCTTTCAGGCATAATTTATAAAAGGAGGGGAGAGAGATCCAGGGCAATTGAATCATTCTTGTTGGCTAATTGAAGAACTTCCGTTACCCGAGTGTATCCACAGGTTGGGTCCGTTACCTGATTGAAGCAAAGGATTATCATAAGTTGTCCGGGTCTGCAGCACAGGGGCTGGTTGATTCTCCATATGACACTATACTTGTACTTTATTTGGCATGGTCCTTAATTGGCATGGGACAGAGGAGAGAGGCTGCCAGAAACTTAAGAATGCATAAGGCAGCTTTGAAGAGTTTTAGGGGTATACGACAGATTACCCTCATAAGAATATTATTAAGTGTGATGATTCCTATGTTGTTTTTATCCAGTCATCTTGTTTCGCACCTTATCCTGTTCATTGGCAGAAAAGTTGAAATTGAAGTCAGGATTTACATATCTTTCATTGTAAAAATTTCTCCAGGGTTCAATTCCCGGTATCATGATGATAAAAAAGCCTGTCATAGAAACAAAAACCAACGCAAAGTCTCAGAGAATCACCTTTTTTGAGTACTTCTTTGTTCTGGTGCTGGTAATATATGCAGGGCATGCAATCAGGCATGTTGCGTCCACCTCTATCATGGATAATCCGGTATGGGCTCTGTTGCCGGTAATACTCAGCGGTGTCCTCGCCCTGAAATGGAGAATAGTGTTCAATAAGCAAATCTATCTTCTGGTACTGGGCTTCTTTATATACTTCTTTGCCATCTCGGTAAAATTCAATGAGTTCCGCCCAACCTATTTCATTAGCTTTTTACTTTTGTTCTTTACTGTATATGTCACTGTTAAAGCATTAAATATTAATCTATTCCGGATATACGAATCGGTCCTTTACATACTTGCTATTATCGGCCTTATGATGTGGATGATACAGATAGTTTTGGGAGGAGATACTCTGTTCAATTACCTCGGAATGTTACCGTCAATAGAAAATTGGTCTTATGTCAGCGGTGGCGGTTACAATGCAGTTTTCTATTCCGTTCAGCCAACAACGATGTCAGTTCAGTTTGATTTTCTACCCCCCAGGAATTGCGGTTTTGCATGGGAGCCAGGGGGTTTTGCGGTATTTTTGGCACTGGCAATCTTTATAAATCTGTTCTTTTTTCAGTCTGACCGGAATAGCAGAACACGTTTCTGGGTACTTGCTGCAGCCCTTGTTTCATCACAATCCACAACTGGCTATGTTATTTTCATCGTTATCATCCTGTTCTATTATTACAATAAAAAGGAGAAACTGATAATACTTCTCTGGCCGGCTGTTATAGCACTAATTATTATGGCCTTTTCACTTCCTTTCATGAGTGATAAAATTGTCAGTTTGATCAGGGAAGCTGAAATGATAGATATTATGGTTGAAGGGAGCATCGGGAGAGAAAGCTCCATAGCACCTCAGCGTTTTGCTTCATTTTTGATTGCATTCAGGGACTTTTTGGCAAACCCCGTGCTGGGTTTAGGTGGGAATGCCGAAGCCAGCTGGACCAGTAAAATTGGCGCTAATGTTTCAACAATTACCGGATTGGGAAATTTGTTAGCACAGCATGGTCTGGTAGGACTGCTTGTTTTCATATTAGTATTGCTATCTGGCTTCCGGCTTTTTTGCCCGGTCTTTCAAGTTTAAGGGCAGTATATTGTTTTTCATAATGATATTATTTGTTTCAATTAGTTACACTATCATTCTCTTGCCGATGATTGATGAGTTTTTGGATGTTCCGACTTTTTACCCCAAATGGAATTAAGGAAAAGGATCTAAGGATCGAGGGACTGATATATAAAGAATAGTGGGGCAAAAATTATAAATTCAAGTACTTGATATTATGAATTTGTCCCAGGAACCCAATCTTAGAGTTGACAGGTTTCAATCATCATTAGAATTGGATAGTGTTTGGTGTTAGCAGAAATATTAATTTGTTGAATACAGTGTTATGAAGTTAAAGCATCCTTTACCGCCTAACAGGAGTTATGACCAGCTTCTAAATCATTATTTTGTTGAAAAATCTCTTGCTGAGCAGCTTAAGAATTCGGACAGGGAAGCAAGAAGACCTATTTTTGCCACAATGTATGATGAGCTGTTTAGCATGGTGCCTGATCATCCTCGGCTTACCCAGCGTAGTTCTGACAGGGAAACTGCAATCACCAATAAGGTCAAAGCTTCAATTATAGACAGGTTTATTGACAAGTCAAGCACGATATGTAGAATTTGCGCCCGGTGATTGCCGGTTCGCGGCAATTTGAAACCGCAAAGAAGGTTGATGAAGTATTTGGAATTGACATTTCAGATCAGCGAAATCCATTGCTGACAGTTTTCCTCCAAACTTCAAACTAATCATTTATGACGGTTATACATATTCCTGAACTCAAGGCTAGTACTATTGACTCTAGCTTTTAGTTATCAGTTAATTGAGCATTTGCATCCGGAAGACACAAAGCTTCATTTTGAGCTCGTAAATACAATTTTGAAGCCAGGAGGAAAATATGTATTTCAAACACCTCACGCATTATCAGGTCCTTACGATATTTCCATGTTTTTTTCCAACGAACCTGAGGGTTTTCATCTAAAGGAATGGAGAGTATAATGAAATCAAGCTGTTAGTCTTAAAGACACGGGTATTCAAGATTCCAGACCAGATGGTCTGCCGGAGGGTTTGATTTTGCGGCTTTCCTTACCATATTATTTTTCTCTTGTGAGTCCTTGTTGGAGAAATTTCCCAAGCCAAATTAAAAAAGTTGGCTAAGTGCTTAATTCCAATATTGTCAGGTTGTTGAAAAATAGCAATACCGATTTAACGCCGAGTCAATGCCGGAAAACGAGAGAAGAAAGTATTAATCAAGTTACCACGTAAAGAACTCAATATCAAATTTCTGAGGACTGAAGTGAGATAAGGTTAAGTTTTTAATTGGGAAAAAGATTGTTAGACAAGAAGTTAAAAATCTGCTTCGTTTTATCCCACTTACCGCAGGGAGGGGCAGAACGTCAGACCCTTAATTTTATCAGGGGTCTAGTACCGTATTTAGTACTTACTCTTCTCATATATGATAACAAGGATATTTTTTATAAGATTCTAAAATTATATAAGTAAAAATTAGACCTGCCTACAAGGGAAATAAGATTTTAAAGATATTTTGGTAATGCAATCTTCTTATGGAGGACATTAAAGGATTCTCACTTCGATGTCATCCATACACTTTGTTTCATAATGGATTATTGGTTGAGGTTGCTGCACCGCGGATGTATACCGGGAGGATTGTGTATTCGTACGGGACAGGTCTTGAAAAGATTTAGGGGTTTTAGAAAACTATTGAGAAGATTCTGGTAAGCAGATCTCATGTAGTTACAAATAGCAGTAAGGTTAAGGATCAGTTATTAAGGATCGTCGGGTCGAAGCACATCTCTCATATTACCAATATTTACAATGGTATTGAGATCGAAAGATTCAGTGCGGAGGAAGTTACCGCCACCAATATCTGATGAAATCATTATCGGCACAGTCGGAAGGCAGACAATTTTAAAAAAATCAAATTCAGATACTTCAGGCAATAAGTAATATCTCAAGTCGATAAGTTTCATTTTTACTTGATAGGTGACAAAACACCAAGAACAGAGTCCGCGAACAATGAGACGTTTGTAAAAGAAAACATAATTGAATAAGTTCGTTACTATTTTTGGATTCACAATCGGAAATTGAATCCTATTATAAAAGGTTTAATATATTCATCTTATCATCTATAGCGGAAAGTTGCCCGAATGTGATTTTTGAGGCAATGTTGTCAAAATGTCTTTGTATTATCTCCGCAGGTGCAAATACTAATAACTATATGCAACAGGAAGAAATGGGCTGGTATACGATGGCACACTTAAAGATCTTGAGAGAAAACTAATTCATGCTATTCATAATGGCCAGACTGAGCATATTCGGATGGTAGAAAATGGTTATAAGTATGATTACAAAACCTTTATCTCGACCGCATGGTAAGTGATTATGAAAGACTCTATTTACAAATTAGCAATAAGCTTAATAATTGATGATTAAGTACTAATATCAGATGCCAATAAAGTCGAACTTCTTTTCGCACGGCATCTTCCCAAGCAGGATTTTTGATAATGGAGGAAACATCATTATTATACATTGGAGATTTATTTACTTTTCCCGAGGGCGACGCAGCGCTACAAAACAGGGTCCATACCTATTCAAAGGGCTTCCTTGAACACGGTATTAACACTCATATTATCTGCTTCAGGAATGATTACCTGCCTGATCATACCGGTGAAACGAGGCGGATCAATTTATCATCCCTTTGGCCAGACAGTCAGGCATAACAACTCTTTTGTAAGGAGATATTCAAAGGGCAAGAAATACTATAATATCTTACCAGACGTCTTCTAAGAACATTCACAAAGAGGACAGCATAAAGCAGATCACTGTATATTCTACCAGGTCTGGTCACCCACTATATTTGCCTGGTACCTGTCGCGTAAGTTCGGGTCAAAACTTATAAAAGAATGCAGCGAGCATCCCCTGCGGTTACATGGTAAGAGCTTGCTTACCAGGCAGCTTGGCAATCTCAAGTTCTAAGATCGAATCGTCGCTTCGTGACGGGATAATATCCGCATTTCCGATTCTGGTAGATTTCCATAAGGACAAGGGAATCAATGAGCATAAACTACCTGCTTGTCCCAAGCACTGTAAGACCCTTACCGGTTTTCTACGAAATACAGGTCAAGCCGTTGACATATAAATATATAGGATACTTTGGAGCCTTGACCTTCAGGCGTGATAATGTTGATATCCTCATCAAAGCTTTTGCCGAGTCAGTGGCGAGAAGCCGCTGCAATTATTTCTGGTCCTTGGTGGACACGGCACTGAAAGCGACCAAAAACATAATCATTTCGCTGGCTGAAGAGATGAATATCCTGAACAAAATCAACCTGCTTGATTATATGCCAAGAGAAGAGATTACGAAATACATAGCAGGTTCTGAAATTCTGGTTATGGTACGTAGCAAAGACATGGAGTCGCAGGCATCGTTTCCATCAAAACTGACAGAATACCTTGCCGCATCCATACCACTCATCACGGTCTGATGTGGGTGAGATATAATCAAATTACTCTGAAAGACGGGGTCAACGCTTTTATTGTAGATTCGGGCGATGCTAAAAGGGCTGAGCAGTAAACTTGAATCTATGTTATTGCCAACTACGACTATGCAGCATCCGTTGCAGCAGAGGGCAAAAAACTGACTGAGACAGTCTTCAATTATAATATCGAGGCTGGAAGAATAATCAGCTTCGTTGATACTCTTTGAAAAACACCCTGCCTATAGGGCTTATTAGCTGGTTCTAATGAAATATTTGATATTTGGCGATGCATTTACGTTCCCTGAAGGCGACGCCTCAACAAACAGGGTTTATAATTATGCAAAGGGATTCCAGGAGAATGGTATAGCTGTCAGTGTGATCTGTTTCAGAAATAGCTACATGGCCCACCAGTCGGGAGAATCCGAAGGAATCAGATATTACCATTCGTTTGGCTCTTGGTGAAAGAAGCAGATCATTCATTATCCGCAGGTTGATACGAGCTCAGTAAGTATTTCAGAACCTACAGGCTCTTACACCAGTGATACTTCGCGTCTAATGGACGTATTGGATGTTATCTATCTGTTATTGACAAACTTGATAAGAACCCAGTTATTCGCATATGTTCTATCTGCGGATCTTCAGATCTCTAGCTCATCCTTGAACGCAGTGAACATCCTTTAAAGGACTATGGAAACAGCACTGCAGCAGTAAGTGCTCAGGGTAGGTTTAAGGTGACTACTCAGAGATAAGATTTCAGCTAATGCCATTCTCCTGTCAGTCTCTCGGGGATATCTGATGATTCCAATTCTACACACTGGAGGGGGGCAAGAAATGAAAGATTGGACAAAGTACCCAGCACCGTTGATGGTGAAAGGTTTGACGGGCCGTTCCAAAGACCAGTCACTTATAAATACATATGCTATAGCGGAAGCCTGACGCGACTTAAAGACGGTGTTGACATCCTGATTAACAGTTTCGCGAAAATGTCTGCCAGCTTTACGGATATTAACCTGCTACTGGCTGGCAGGGCTGACACAGCGAGGATGATAAATTCTTTCGGGATCGTTGTTGAATCCTCAGACTTGGCTGACAGGGTGATTTTTACCGGTAAACTCTCTCGAAACGCAATACCTCCATACCTGTGTAACGCAGAGATACTGGCGCTGGCCCGTCCCCGCAGTATTGTGGCAGCCGCCGGATTCCCATCCAAGGTATCAGAATACCTTGCATCGGGCAAACCGGTTGTTGTTACCAGTGTTGGCGAAATCCCGGAGTACCTTGCCGACAATGTGAATGCTTTTTCATCAGAACCTGACAGTGTTGATGCATTTGCGGAGAGAATGACATTTGTTCTTGAAAACAGGACTCATGCCAGAGAAGTAGGAATAAAGTGGTAAGGAGCTGGCATTCAGCGTCTTTAGCTATAGTTATCAGGCTAAGAGGCAATCGAATTCATAGAATCGTTATAGTCAAATACCAACTATGCAGATTGTTTTTAAAACGGAACTTACCGGGCAGGAGATTAAAGCGATAAGGGAATTCTGTTATGGTGCTGACTATTTTGCCCTTGAGCAGTCAATAGGTTTTTCGGCAATTCTCTATAACACAAAAATCACCTATTTCTGGCTTCAGGACGGAGCACAGATTAAGAGTTTCTGCCAGATCAATGAAAATCTCCGCTTTGCCCATATCTGGTTCGGCCCTGTATGCAATGATCCGGAGTTGATCGTTTTATCGATTAATGAAATTGTAAAACACTATAAGAAAAGGTCCTTCTGGTACCTGGGTGTTCAGCTTTACAAGAAGACAGGACCTGATTGCGACCTCATTGAATATAAACTAAACAGGTCTCATAGAATCAGGTACCTGTTTGATAACGAAAATACAAAATCATCACTGGAAATTGATCTTGATAAGAGTACCGAGTCTATTTTTCGGGGAATAAGAAAAGGCCACAGAAGTGACATCAGGAAAGCTGAAGGTGAGGGATTACTGTACAGGAGGTTCAGGATCCTGACAGTATAATGGCATTTACCACAGTATATCGTGAAGATGTGTCGAAAAACAGATCGATTGCCGGGCACTCTGGAAAGGAGGCCGGGAAGATAGATATAATATCTTATTGATAATAAAATGGGCCAGTTGCTTGTAGCGCGTGACCTGGCGGAATGGTTGTCGGAGGCGCAGCTTTGCCTTTCAGGGACTGTCTGTACGATACCTGATAAGCGCTTCCGATCCGGAGCGAAGAGAGCTTCCCCTGACACATCTTGTTGTTTACCGTGCACTCGAAAAGTCAAAAGAAGCAGGGTTCAGGTACTTTGATTTCTGGGACATAATCATTTTGCTGGGAGCGATGACCAGATTTTTAATGTCAACAGTTTTAAAAGGGTTTCGGAGGTTATTACACTTTTTTTGCAAAGAAAATGAATTTCAATCTTGTCGCCGGAGGCTACAATATTTACCGGATGTTTGGGGTTATGAAAAGGATGAAACGCAATTTTCAGAGGAAAGGATGAAGCAGTAATATGCAGTTTTTAATAACAATTGATACAGAGGGCGATAATCAGTGGGACCATGGCCGTGATCTTACTTGTCTAGAACATAAAGTACGTACCTCGATTTTTAGGCTCTGTGTGATGATTACGGTATAAAGCCAACCCTATCTCGTCATTACTTCTGAAGTATGCTAAGGACCCATGTGCAAAGGACCTATTCACGGGCTACATATCAGAGAGTCGTGCTGAGGTCTTCGCAGCCCACCCTGATCCTGGACTTCTCCGCCATTCATTGACAGGGAGGGTTTCCGGGAGAATGATGCCAATCATGCCTTTGCTTCAGAATTGCCTTTCGACTTGCTTAACTCTAAACTTGCAAATCTTACAGACCAGGTTTATACTTCATTCGGAAGGCGTCCTACCTCATTTCGCTCAGGGAGGTACGGGTTCAATGAAAATGTGGCAAAGGCACTGGTTGTCTAATCCCCAATATCGTTGATTCCTCTGTCACTCCATATGTCAGTTGGGAGGCACATAAGGGTGTCCCGGGTGGCGAGGGGGGACCGGATTTCATAGATAGTCCTGCTTCTCCATACAGGTATTCGTTTCCCGATGGAACAATTACCGAGATCCCGATAACAATAATGCCCACCGCTTTTCCTTTAACCATGAAGCGATAAGCTGGCTCATAGCCACTTCAGGTATGTAAATGACAACCTCATGCTTAGGGGATTGAGGAAATTGTTTTTCAGCAGCCAGCCTGTTCTGGCTTCGGCCTGTACCCGGAGCCCACCTGAGTACTCTTGACTTAGTTGACGAACTGCAACTATTGCCAGAAAGTTGCCGTTTATGACCATGATGTTTCACTCAAGTGAGCTTATGCCAGGCTGCTCAAAATACCGACCGGACAGCAACTCCGTGGAGGAACTCTACAGGTTGCTCACCGGTTTCTTTGAACTATTGGCAGAAAGGGGTATCGCGTCTTCAACTCTTACACAGGCTGCTCAAGGAATGGAGAAATGAAGATCTGCTTCTGGGGAATAATTGCTGACGCCCTCATGGGTAAAACCGGAGGGGGTGGTGAACTTCAGATCGCCACCATGGCGAAGACACTGGCTGGCCTTGGCCATGAAGTGGTTGTCGTTGACCTTGATATCGTCTGATGAGTTCCGACAACAGTTGAAGGTATCAGGGTATGTCCTGTTAAGGGTTATAACAAAGGCATAAAGGGTTTGAGAACCTTTACTCACAGGTTGCCAGGGCTCTATTCCACATTCGCAGATATTGATGCAGATGTATACTACTGCAGGATTCGTGAATACAGGCATATAATCGCATATATGGCTGCACGTAAGGTAAAGGCAAAGTTTATTCTCGGCCTGGCCTCCGATCTTGACATATTAAGCATAGGCAAAAGATGGAAACATTTTTATTCCTCCAATGTTAAGGACCTACGGCGGTGCATCGAACGGCCTTACCGGGATAGAGAAAGTTTATCGCGTTCCTCCTCAGGGAAGGCTGACCGGGTCATTGTTCAGCACAGCGGCCAGAAGGACATTCCTGAAAAGGAAGAATATTGAATCGGTTGCATTTCCGAATGTCATAGATACATCTGGCTTTCAATTGACACTGATATCTGAAAACAAAAAGACTTTGTTTATGTGGGCTCTCTCGATAAGAGAAAGGGGTTTGAAGACTTTTATAAGATAGTGCAACTTTCTCCAAATCATAAGTTTAAGGTGATAGGTAGTCCTCGCGATAAGAACTCGGTAAATCATATTCTAAGTCGCTGAAATCATTTGAAAATGTGACTCTGACAGGCAGAATTAAGCCATGAACAAACCATCATGCAAATATCAGGTATCAAAGGCACTCATCTCTACGTCGCCCGATGGAGAGGATTTCCGAATATCTTCATTCAGAGGCTTGGGCTTGTGGCATCCCCGCTTCTTTCACTTTACGTTGATCCGGGATAGGTAATCTAGACGGAAGGTCTCTGGTTATACGGCAATGGTGACATAAAAAATCTCATTTCGGCAATGGATTATATTGAATGCTCAAATGGATTTGCTGAAAAGGCAAGAAAGTTATATAAAAAAGAACCACTTAGCTTAACAGTGAGAGGATAAAGTGAGATGGAAAGGCTGTTTAACGCTCTTCCTGTCAGGAAGGTAATACAGGAAAACACCACAAGATAACCCGAACTCTCTGAATGAAAACAAACCGTTTAATCAGGAAATGAGAATCCTCCATATAACAAATAGGAATTCCTGATATCCTAATTTCCCGATTTTCGGGATCTTTATCAAGGAGCAGATTTGAATCCTGGACCGGCTTGGTGCTGAAAATGAGGTTTTTTTCATCAACAGTCGCGAAGAAGGGTAAGGGAGCCTACTTTAGGTCTCCTCTGGAAAGTTGCGCAGTATTACTTAAACAGTACAGGTACGACATTATCCATTGTCATCGACAGCTTCAGCGGAAGTGATATTGCTTCTTTCAGGTAGGTGAGTTCCACACACGTAGACTGCGAACATCCCTACCAAGCCGACCCACGTAATGAAGGAGGCAGAAATACTCTTCAGAATCCTGTACGTTCTCCTTCTACAGGATTATTCTTAAGAACAAACCTGAAGAACGCAGATTATTAAAAGTTGTCTACCTGCCCAACGGAGTAAATACCAGCTTTTTTGTGCCGATGGACAAGAATCAGTGCAAGGAAAAGCTGGGGCTTGATAAGATCAAAGCGGAACAGATGTCTTTTTCACTGGATTTCTATAACCGAAAGGCCATGCAAAGAGGATATAGACCGATATTTCAAGGACACTTGTCATATTACAGGGATAAATATCATCATACGGATATTGAACCACTGGTACTTACAAACACTGGCCAGAAACCTGATCCCGGCATACACCAACGCATTCGGCAATCGGGTGACCTCCTAACTCCTGATTTTGAGGGTTTGCCCACCTCGGTAAAGGAGTGCCTGGCTTGCAATATTCCAGTTGTTTCTATCGGTTGGCAAACGTCAGTGATATGTTGAGTGAGGTTGAGGGGTCCCTCATGGGGCGGCGCTCTCTTTAATTCTGAAGAACTGGCGGAATTGCTCAGACAGATCTCGTAACTCCGGTAGAGTAAATTCAACGGGAGACCCTTGCCGTTAAAGGTCTGGGCATATAGAGGCAGTTCGCACGTAGGTCCTAATGGAACTTTATAGCAGGTTTACAGACACCTCTGGCTGCTGAAGACGCTATACCTTAGACTGAATCCGAAAGACGGTTCATCTCTCGGCAATAACCGATTCGCTCATGATCCTGCCAGGAAACCACTGAAGATTCTCCTTATAAACAATTGTCATTACAGAAGGGGAGGGGCAGATGTGGTCTATCTGAATACCGGAGATCTTTTGAGTTCGAGAGGACATGACTAGGTTATTTCTCGATGAGTCACAGTAGCAACTATCTGGGATCTATATTCAGAAATTCTTCGTCAGGGACATATCTGATGCGTTGAAACTCAATTTTGTCTGAGCAGCTTGCTTTTATGCCACGCAAACTCTATTCCCGGGAGTTATATCGCAATCTGAAGAAGGTCATTGATCATCTTAAGCCCGATCTGGGCGGCATCTTCATTTAGTAAGGGGGGCCTGACTGCGGCTATTCTGCCAGTATTAAGAAAAAAGAAAATCCCTACGGGTAATAACGCTTCACGATTACAGTCTGCTCTGTCCAAGGAACATAATGATTGACGGGAATGGTAAAGATTTGTGAAAGGTGTCTGACCGCCACCAGGTTGAAAACTGCATCTATCACCGTGGTGTAACTGGAAGAAATCTCCGTATTACAGTATTGTAAATTATATTGAATTTTGTCTGAACTGATAATATTTTTTACCCTAAAAAATCATTTCAACAGGATTATTTGTGTAAGTAAATTCAGGCTTATTTGAAGGCACAAGCTCACACCCGCTCTTTCAGGGAACGTTTTTATTCATCTGTATAAGTTTCTCATCCCTTGTTCAGCCAGAGTAACCCTAGATAGATAAAGGGTACTTTACTTTTCACTCTATGGGAGGCTTGCGCCTGAGAAGGGCGTTATGACCCTGATAAATACGTGGAAAAGGCTTGGGAAGGAGGTACAGCTGAAAATCATCGGTGAGGGAGTCATGTCAGCTATGATAAAGGATGAGATTAAGAACAGCAATCTTACAAACATTGAGTTTCTTGGCTTCAGAAAAGGTGAGGAGCTATTCAGTTATATCAGGAATGCCTCATTCGCTCTTGTCCCATCCGAATGGTATGAAAACAACCCCTTAACCATAGTCGAAGCCTACTCTGTCGGCAAACCTGTTATCGGCAGCAATATTGGCGGCATCCGTAAAGTTAATAATAGAAGAGAAAACAGGCTATCTTTTCAGCATGGGTAATTCAGGTGAGCTTGAGGAAAAGATAAGCATTGCTGTGAGCCTGAGTGAAAATGAATATTTGGCCATGTCAGAGACAGCATACAGGTTTGCTTGCCAGAAAGTTCTCGGAAAAGGCACATTACAGAGACTTGCTGAATATTTACAGGAAGGTTGTCAACAGGTGACAATATCACTGAAGAGGAGCAAGCTGCAGATTGTCTATTCAGAATCCGGACATCTTATCGTAGGTATAAGTTCAGTCTACTCCGTGAGTAAATTGCCAGATTCCGGGTTTTTGATATCCATCCAACCGTTACTCCTGAAGTGTAAGCTTTATCTGGACTGTTTATTTCCGGCAGGCGCGTGTACATAGGTGAATATACCCCTGATTGCTTCGGGTGTGACAATTCTGAAGCCTATGACCACTGGCAAGCGGGTCAAACGGTCAACCCCTGCTGGTACAGACCTTTATTCGGAAAGAGGTGTTTATCTGGAGTTGCGAACTGGTAACTATTATGCCCGGAGTTCATGTTGGTGATGAGGTAATTGTCGGGGCAGGGGCAGTGGTAACAAAGGATGTTCCATCAAACGTGATTGTAGCCGGTAATCCCGCAAGGATAATCCGTGAAAAAATCCGGATGAATGACAGGGCGGAGCTTTTAAACTGGCAGAACGGGCAATGGACAGAATGAATGGCAGAATGATATCATTGATTTTGATAATCCTGCTGGTGCTGGTGACTGCGGCTTCTGCAATTGCATTTTTATATTTATACAGAGATAATTATAAGACCTATAATCTCTTAAAGGGTTGTATCCTTTGGAGATGGGCAGCCTGAAGCTCAGAAGATACTGAGGTAAAGTTGAAAAGGTCGGACATCTGGATGCTCGGAGATTCAAGGGTAGCCAGGTGGAATGAGGAACTTCTGCTCAGACGGATGACTGAGATTGCCAACCTCGGAATCGAAGGTCAGACCTCAGCCCAGGTTTACTACAGGTTCAAGACATATCTTGAAACGCTCATACACCCTCCCTGGTTATCCTTGAGGTGGGTATCAACGATCTTAAGACAATAGGGCTCGATAAAGATCTTGCCTCTTCAATCACAGAGCGTTACTACAGGAATGTCGAATCAATTATCGAATATCATGCAGGTACAAAAATATCAACGACTTGGTTCCTGATATGATATTTTTCCTGTTCGGAAAAATCCAATTATCGAGGCGCCTTGTGTGGAATAAATCTGTTAATGAGACAATTAATAGTGCCAATCTAAGGCTTCAATCCTATTGTGATGAGATTCTGGTTTATTGTTTTGACGCCAGCTCTCTATTGTCGGAAAACCGCGTAACGGTTGATGCTGAGTACCAGTCTGATTTTCTGCATATCAACAACAGGGGTTATGAGGCTATTGAGCTCGTGATCTTAAAGAAAAAATCAACAATATATTGAAACAGGAAGTAATGAAGAAAAAGATATCATATCGCAGGATGCGGAGGAATGTTGGGTGAAGCTTTTTACTCTTAGTTCAGGGACGACTATATTTCTCAGGTGTACCGACAAGGATGTGAACGAATCATGGCTCAGTTTTCTGGATTTCAGAGATTTTGATTCATACAAAAAGGATGTGACGAAGTTTAAGCCTGATTACCTGTTTCACCTCGGTGCCTACACCGACTCTTGAGTTCTGCGAGCTTAATGCCGACGAAACATATAATACGAATACTCTGACGGTTGAAAACGCCGTCTACCTGGCTAATGAGCTGAATATACCACTTCTTTACATAAGCACGGCGGGAATATTTGACGGGGCAAAGGAATTTTACGACGACTGGGACCAGCCCAATCCTCTGGGTGTTTACGCCAGGGCAAAATACATGGGAGAAAGGTTTGCCCAAGCTTGAGAACGGCACACAGGTACCCTTGTTTGCAGGGCTGGTTGGATGATGGGATCAGGACCCAAAAAAGATAAGAAGTTCATCCAGAAACTTATGAAGCAGATCAAGGAGGGCAAGCGGGAACTGTTCATAGTTGATGACAAGGAAATTACTCCAACATATACCGACTGACTACTTCGCGAAGAATGTCAAAGCTCTGGTTGAAAAGGAGTACTGGGGCCTCTACAATATGGTCTGCGGAGGACAGACGAGTCGTTTTGAGGTGGCAACAGAACTGATCAGGCTGCTGAAGCTGGAAGGCCAAATCAAACTTACCCCTGTCGGTTCAGATTTCTTTAAGGAGACCTACTTCGCCCAACGCCCCTCTGTGAGAGGTCTGGTAAACCGGAAACTCATTTGAACATTCTGTATTACCTGATGCGCGACTCGGAAGGTAGCCTTGAAGGATTACATTGACAATTACTACAAGAGTTATCTCGACTAATGGGAGGGTTGAGGGTCGCAGCTTTCGGAGGCTTCAGAGCCATCCCGCCAAAAGAGGGTGGGGCAGGCTCTGACAAGTTTGCCTTTGAACTTTACCCGCGCCTGGTGAAGCTTGGTTGCGAGCTGACGGCCTATTGCCGCATTTATCCGGATGAAAAGCAGTCTCCCGGGCACAATGAATACGAAGGCATAAAAATAAAGTATTTCAGCACAGTCAGTAAAGCCGGTTTTGACACATTAATCCACTCGTTTAAGGCCACATTTGATATAATAATTCATAACACGGCTGATGTAGTTCATATTCACAGCGGCGCCAATAGCATATGGGCAATTTTTCTCAGATGCGCCGGGAAGCGTGTTTATGTAAGCCAGTTCGCAATGGACTGGAAGCGTGATAAATGGCCGTGGTACGGCAAGTCTGTTCTACCGGTTTTCAAACGATTTGACTTGCCCTGTTCCCTACAGCAGTCGTCTTTGATAATATTTTCACAAAGGAATATTTCGAGAAAAAATTCAAGCGGCAGTTTTATTTTATCCCATATGGTGCTGAAGTAAGAGAGCCTACGGGGGAAACCCAGTTCTTGAAAAATGGGCATCACCCGAAGACTATTCCTTCTTTTTGTGGGCAGGTTTATTCCTGATAAGGGAGTTCATCTCCTGATAAAAGCGTTTGAAAAAGTAGATACAAATAAAAAGCTGGTACTCGTAGGAGGGTCGCCCAATCCCTCTGCCTATGAAGAAGAGATACACAAAACCATAGACAACAGAATAGTCTTTGCCGGATACGTTTATGGAAATGATACCAATATCCTGATGAAGAATGCTTATGCATATGTTCAACCATCCCTTATTGAAGGGTTGTCACCCGTTATCCTTACCGTGATGGGACTCGGAACGCCAACTGATTCTGTCTGATATTGTTGAGAATAAGTTTATAACCGGAGAAAATGCAACGCTTTTCACTTCAGGAGATGCCGGATCACTTGCTGAAAAGATAAAATTCAGCCTGACTAATGAGGCGAGTTTAAAAAAGATGGTCGAAAGAGGCAGCGTGGATATTTTGTCACGTTTCAACTGGGAAACCGTGACTGAAGAATATTTGGAATTATTCAATAGTAAGAAATAGGAAAATGTTAAAAGCTGGAATTATTGGCCTTGGTAAAATGGGTATTTCCCACGCAGCTATAGTAAGCCCCCACAAGGAAGTTGACCTGGTTGCGGTTTGTGATACCTCCTCACTCGTCCTTGAAGCCTTTAAGAAATTTACGCAGGTTAAGGTTTACGACGACTATAAGAAAATGATCGATTCAGAGTCATTGGATTTTATCATAGTTGCCACACCAACAAAGTATCACTACCCGATGGTTATGTATGCTCTCGAAAAAGGTATACATGTTTTTTGTGAGAAACCCTTCAGCCTTACCATCAAGGAAGGGGAGGAACTTGTTGGCCTTGCAGAGAAGAATAACCTGGTAAACCAGGTAGGCTACCATAACCACTTCATCGGGACTTTCCGCGAGCTTAAGAGGCTGCTTCAGAAGGGTATCCTGGGTGAGCTGGTGCATTTTACCGGTGAAGCTTACGGACCAGTGGTGACGAAAGCAAAAGGGGGTACATGGAGGTCTGACCCGGAGGAGGGAGGCGGATGCCTCTTTGATTATGCGTCGCATGTGATTAACCTGATTCAGGAGATCATAGGAAAACCGGTAAAGGCCGAGGGATCACAACTGAAAAGGATCTATTCTAAGGAGGTGGAAGATGCTGTTTATTCTGTGTTGAGGCTTGAGTCAGGTCTGAGTGGCATCCTATCCGTGAACTGGAGTGATGAGACTTACAGGAAGATGTCTACCTCCCTTACCGTCATCGGTAAAAAGGGTAAAATAAGTTTGCTGATGCTACCGAGATTAAAATCTATTTGAAAGAAGCCGATGCCTCCGAGAAACTTGACAGGGGTTGGACCATGAAATACATTACTGATTTTGCCATCCCGGTGGATTTCTATCTGAGGGTGAAGAGTACAGTGCCCAGATCGACAACTTCGTGAGGCATGTTCTTGACAGGAGAATGTCTGAGATTAACAACTTCAGGCAGGCGCTTGAAACTGACAGAGTGATGGATTTAATAGTTGCAGACTCAAAAAGATAAAGGATGAAAATGGATAAGGTACTTTTTGGCGATAACCAGTTTTTTGCAGTCAATCACCTCTCTGATGAGAAGTCGAGGGAGCAGGCTATCCGATTCAAGGATGATTCTGCAATAATCCGAGTGCTCGATCAGGCAATGGCAAACAGGTGTCAATACCTTCATGTGTACCACTCATGACAGGATTGCCAATATATGTGATCACATGAGAGGCAATCCTGATAAATACAGGGATTTTAATATTTTCCCGGGGATGCCCTATGCTCATAAATATGCAAATGCCGTTACCGAGCTGGGAATAGTGGGAACCATTAAGCAGTATATTCCAGGCAATATCTTCGGCACCTTCGCCAAAGGCGGGATGGCCTATCTAAGTAAGGATTTCCTCAAGTTAATGGAGATCTTTATAGATGCAGAAATGAAGATGTTCAAAGGAATAATTACCCCGGTTATTTTTATTCAGAATGTAATCGTAGATATGATCCTTGGCATGAAGGCATGGGATGTATTTGCGGCGTATGATCAGTATATCAGAAAGAAATACGATGCAGAACCCGGATATATAACGATGAACATGCCGGCACTTCTAGATGCTCTTGACTCGGTTGGGGTTGTTAATCCGATCATCTCTCTCATCGATCAACAAGATCGGTTTCAGGATGTCAGGAGGTAAGGAGACCTATGAGAAGTATCTGCAGGAGAGGGTTTCCGGCCCATAGCGATGCAGGTGCTTGCCGCCGGCGCCCTCCGACCAAAGGAAGCCATTGAGTACCTGGGCAATTTCCCGCGGATAGAGTCGGTACTCTTCGGAGCCTCATCAAAGGCACATATAAAAGAGACAAAGGATCTTATTGAACAATATTTATGAAAATCGATCACATCTGTTTTGCTGTAAAGAATATCAGTGAGGGGATTTCTTACTGGGAGAGTGTCTTTGGCTACAGGCAGATGACCGGGGTGGTTCAGAATTCCATTCAGAAAGTGAAGGTCGTTTTTCTCTGTAAGGAGGAGAGTGTTCTTGTGAAGCCCATTGAACCGGTCGAAGATAACCAGTCGCTGATCAATTTTGTAAACCGGGGAGGCGGGTTTCATCACTCTCTGTTTCAGGGTTGAAAACATGGAGGAGAAGTTGAAGGAACTCAAAGACAAGGGACTTTTAACTCCTGTTCCGCCTCAACCAGGGGAAGCTTTTAACAATCATAACATCGCCTTTCTTCTGGCGAAGCACGGCCTTAATATTGAGCTTATTGACACTGACGAGAAGGCGGGTCTGCTTGAATGAAAAAACCAGGAAAACATGACTAGTGAAATTAAATCACCCTTATTTACTGTCTTTACACCTGTATTTAACGGTGAGCAACATATACACCGGGTTTTTAAGAGTATAACAGAACAGCACTTCAGGGATTTCGAGTGGATTATCATAAATGACGGTTCAACAGACAACACGGCAACTCTGGTGAAGTCATTTCTGGCAGAGCATCCTGAAATTGATGCAGTATATCAGGAACAGCCCAACGCCGGTAAACATATTTCTTGGAATAAGGCGGTTGAGCTGGCAAGAGGGAAACTCTTTGTGCCTGCTGATGCAGATGATTACTTCTTCCCTGAAACCCTTTCATATTTCTTCGAAAAATGGAATAACCTTACTCCTGGCGATCAGACAGCGCTGAGCGGAATAAATGTATTATGCCTTGATAACGACAGCGAAACAGTTGTTGGGGACAGTTATCCGGTTGATGGAATGAGGACAAACAATGTGCAATTGGAGTTTGGTATAAACTCCGGAGAGAAATGGGGTTGTGTAAGGACGGATCTGCTTAAATCCAGACCCTTCCAAGAATAAGGGGTTCTCATTACCCGGAAAGTTACCTCTGGTATCACTTCAGCAAAGAATTTAAGGTTATATGCTTCAACAAATCTTTAAGGCGGTATTATACTACGGATACCGGGATTATGCAACACGAGCTGAAAAAAGCTCGTAACCCGACACAGGACAGGATTAACGTCAAGTATTACACATGGTTATTGTTTAATTTTGGCCTTTACATCCTTGTGCATTCACCAAGGGTCTTCATACAGTCGGTCAAGATTTTGCTGAAGTCTAATTTGAAAATACATGGTTATGGGCATCATTGAAAAGATAGCCGAAAGGACTTTGCCTCTCCTTAGTAAAAGCTTCCTTACCGCAAAGTATTATGATGATATTTTTATTGGCGACTTCCTTAAAAATGTCGACTTTAAGATGTTAGATCTAGGGAAAACGGTTACAAGTTTTAAACTGGGTTTTCTTCCATTTGAGTATTTGTGGTTCGATCTGGAGCATAATAATCCCGTAGATTATCTGCCAACCAGGAATAATTATCAGAACAGGGGAATAAACGGCAGGTATAATGCCATTCTGGCTGATAAACTATTATTTGAGAAACACCTTAAGTCAGTTATTAGTGGTATTGACAAGCTGTATGTGGTGCATAGTCTCGGGTATCTTGAAAAGGGATGCCTTTATCCGCTTTGTGATGAGATCTCTTTCCGGATTCCTCTATTCGCTGTTACAGGGTTTTAAAAACTAAGCGATCTTATCCTTAAGAAAATAACTGGAGATGGCGGGGTTGGTCTGGTATGTATCGGGCAAAGAGATGGCAAATTTTATCTGAACAGGGAGCCTATAGACCAGAGTTACCTGATCGGTTATCTTAATAAACTTGACAATTACTTAATTCAGAAAAGGATAATTCAAAGTGGCCTTGCCGGTAACATCCAATCCCAGTCTAGATACTACGATGAGGGTTGCCACAATGATAGACCCGGAATCAGGTAAGCCATTCATTGCATATGCAGTTCACAGGTTCGGATCTCCAAGATCAGGATTTACCGACAATGTCCAGCAGGGAGGAATTACTGCAAAGATCGACCTGAAAAACGGCCGGTTAAGCATGGCGCATTTTTACACCAAGGAAGGGCACAAAGAAATCTTCGAAAAGCATCCGGGGAGCCAGGCAATCATTTTTAACCAGCAAATACCGGACTGGGATTCAATTAAGGAACGAATCATAGAAATGTCTTGCAGAATGCCCTACCTGAAATATGTAGGTTGGGATTTTATTTTGACAGATGATCAACTATATGTTCTGGAAGGAAATGTAGCATCCGGACTTGGACTTGTACAGCTATATAATCCTATGAAAGAGTATCCGGATGCATGGAAATTCTTCAGACATTATGGTTATGTTTAATAAACAGGTGTAGGCTCACTGAATCCGGGCAGGTGATGATATGCCTTGCAAAGGTCAATGTTATCGAATGCTGCAGCTAATTATGTATGAAAAATTGGGTCAACCTAATACCAGGAAACCACCAAATGAGACCCTTGATTCTGGGAGTACAGCATAATAGTATTATAAACAGACACATATGGACTAAAACATAGAATTAAAAATATGCATATTTAATGAACCATAAATGGACATTTAGATTATCTATTGCCTTTAATATACTTATAATTAGTGCCCTTATAATCGTTGGATTAAAATATTGGAGATTTTACCACAACTCGCAATCCAAAGAATCTGGGTCTGATAAGAATGCTTACTGTTTTCAATGGCCTGAGGGGAAGAAAGCGGCACTAAATTTTACTTTTGATGATGCCTGCCATTCTCAGATAGACAGTGGCATTCCTTTATTGGATAAGTATGGATTAAGGCTACCTTTGTCTCGATGTGGAGACTTGCGCCAAAACAGAAAGCCTGGAAAATAGCAATAGCCAACGGACATGAGATTGGGAATCATACCTATAACCACCCCGTGTAGTGTCAATCATGACTTTATAACCGGTAACTCATTGGAGGAATATACTATTACGAGGATGAATTTTAAGCTTTCTTCAGCAAATGAGTATATAAAGGAAATGTTGGGCATATATCCGGTTTCATTTGCTTACCCATGTGGTGAAACATTCATAGGAAAAGGGGGTAAATGCCCAAAGTTATGTGCCGCTTATTTCAGCTCTGTTCCAAAGTGGCCGCCTATATGGAGAAGGTATGGCTAATCCTGTCCCTGCGATATGGCACAGCTTCCTTCAGAACCATTGGACGGAAAATCATTTGACGAAATCTAAAGCATTGATCGAAACAGCGAAGAGGACAGGTAACTGGCTGATTCTTACTGGACACGAAATAGGCGATGGAGAAAACGGGACTTCAAGTATAACCACTATAGAAGCTATTTGCAATTATTCAATGGACCCATCTAACGGAATCTGGATCGATAATATACATAGTATTGCCTCATATATTGGAGAAAAAGAGGTGAAGAGCCATTTGTACAAATGTCGGTGACAAAACCCGTCCAAGGCATATTTAGTAAATTGTGGTCGAAATACTATGTTATAAAGTCTAAGTCGTGACTCATCAATTTTTAATTGATAAGAAGAACACTCAAGTATATTTTGATTACTGTGGCTGTCTATTTTAGGGTATAACCCCTAAAAATAGCAGCTAAAATGAATACACACAGAGAAATCAGATATTGTGACGTCCAAACTTCCCAATTGATTGAAAATCTCATTTCAGTCAATACCGAAATGGTCCTTAATGGCTTGAGTCTTCTTCCTCCGTGGAAGATTTTTAGTTTCGAGCAAGCCGGGATTTTGAAGATATAGAAATCTTTGGACGCTGGTATTCATTATTACTTTCGCGGGGTTTCCGATAATTATCGAATTGTCCGGGAACTTGCCTCTGACGACGCTGCCTGTCCCAACAATGCAATTGTCACCAATTACTGTATTTGGAAGGATGCTGCAGTTGTTCCCAATGAATACATTGTTGCCGATCTTGACTTTCCCAAAGAGATCGGCATTTTTTATTTCATCGCGGAAACACCATATCCCACCGTCATGAGTCACAATCTCTGTATCATCAGCAATGGCAACGTGGTCACCTATCTCAATCAGGTAAGGCTCAGTGGAGAAATTCATCGTTCCGATAAGGCAATTTTCTCCGATTTTCATGCCCTGTTTTCGCAGGTATTTTATTTTGGTACTGTTACTTGATTTTTCCAGTAACTTAATATGCAGCCGGTAAAAAATTGCCCTGAAATTCATTTACTCTTTTGCCTTATCCGCTAAAACTGCATTAAATCAATATTTGACTCAATCATATTAACAATGAACTGCCCAAACAGAGTAGCGATTCCTGGCAGAAAACTCGTACGTTGGGATGAGAGTTATCGGGGCTGTGAGCATTTGAATCCGTAAGATACACCCCTCCTTCGGTTTCGTAATTATAGAAATCCCAGATGTAGATATTGTCCCCCTTTTCGTCCCATTCGTTTACCACCCAGTTATAGAACTCCCGGGTTCTTAGTGCTTCATCCTCCTTTGACTTCAGCTTTGTGTTTGCCGCAGGTGTCCAGACGATGAATTTATTATCGGGGAATTCATGCATTTTACTTTTTAAGGCACCGTACTGTAGCTTATAGTTTTCGATGGTCTTCAAATCTGAGTTTATGTCCGCCGACTCCAGTATCTGCATTTATTCTGCTTACAGGAAAGCAATGCTTGAATATAATTACGTCATATTGCTTTGTCAGAATTTCAAGCGTCGGTTCTTCCATAAAATAATCCGCCCCGGCATTTTTTACCCATATGTTGTAATAATCGTAGGGGTAGTTATATTGTTCCAGCATTGCAGGGTGAACTCTTCTGGAAAATTAATGTTGGCGCTTATCTCAGGTGAGCTTGTTTGGTTTCTTTCTGTTATATTCGCTGAAGAACTTCTGTACATCGCCCTTACCGGTTTAGCTTATAAACGCATCTATTGGTGCTGCCTTTCCAGATGGCTTCACCCGTGCTGTGATGCAGAAATACTATTTTCTTCATATTGTTGTTATTGGAACCACAACCTGTAAATAACAGAATTAACATTATATATAGCAGGTGTTTCATATTGATTTTCCCCAAAAGATAATAAACAAATCTGACTGCCTCAGGGTTCAGAACCAGACAAATGAAGAAGGCTACCTCTGTCAGGGTAGCCTCCTTCTTATCTAATGCGTATTGAGTTAATTCTTTTATGCCATCGTATTGATTTGCCGCTACTCATATCCGTGGATGCCTTGTAAACGGCGCGTTGTTGTTTCCGTCTAGCCTGCCGGTAACCATCCTCTGTCAGCATCATGCTCTGTTGCTGTCCAAAAGTATCCAAGGCTGTTTTGACCCTGGTATGTGCCATCCGAATAGAAACGATAACCTCCAGGAGTGCTGAAAATCGCTCGTGTTGGTTCCATTCTCACCAGCGTTCCAGCCTGTGGTGTTTTTCATTTTGGAACCGTGATCTGTACCCCGCCATCCCCATTCATTTACGTCTGCCTGAGCAAGGCCCAGAAGTACTTCCAGATCATTATATTCAGCGTCTGTTGGTACATGCCAGCCTGTCGGGCAAATATTTGTATGTGCTGGCTGCAAACCAGTTATATAAAGCACCGTAAACAGGTTTGTTGAATGCCCGGATCATTATTGTACCAGGAGTATCCGTGCTGCTGAGAGTACAACCCAGTCAACAGACTGGCTCAGCATAAGTAATGTCAGCATTGTCATTGAACTTGGTTACTTTCAGGTCTTTCAACCAGACCTTTGTCTCCAATAACTACTGTCTTGTATATATATTGCCCTCAACACGTGAGTTTACCCGGGGTGATGAACGTAATATTCCGTTTCGTATGTCGTAAACCTGAACTGTTGGTGGCATAGGCACGGTAACAGTATGTCACTCCGTATGTCAATCCGGTCATGTTGCTGGTAAAGATCCCGGTGGTTGTACCGTCAGTAGTTTTGTTATTGACGATTGTCGGACCGGTAACCGTATTCCAGACTACACCCCTTGCAAGAATCGAACCCTGGCCGGCCATGCTGATGTTTCCGCCCGCGACAGCCGTTAGTTTGATGTTACGGTTGGTTGTTAGACAGGGGTAGGTCCTCAGGACTACTCCGGTTATCTGGTTGATGGTTAATGCAAGCTCATCTCCGTATGCGGTTCCGACACTGCTTGGTTAAGCATAGCGTGACGGACAAAGTATGGTGTTCCTGCCGTGAGGCCGACCACAGATTACTTTGCGTAAATGCTGCGGATCCGTTTCCGTCATTCAGATCAACAAGCCGAATATTCCAAACCTCAATGATCCGGCGGAAACACCCTTGAAGATCTCTTCCATACAGAAATAACAGAGCCACCCGATACTGCTGTGGTAAGAGTAACTTCCGATATTGCAGCGGTCGTCACTTCGGGTACATTTTTCATCCTGTACCGTACCCTCATAATGAAAACAATGCGGTTGGTTGCCGAATAAGATCATCTTTTCATGATTTTTATATTGCAGTTATTTGGTTATAATAATTTTCTTAACGATCTCGAAGCGTCAATTGTTTTAACGGCTGAGTATATTAAAAGCTTCATCAACAGAACAGCAACTGCTGGTTCTCCGCGCCTGATCTCTGTTGCGCGCGCTTCTTTGAGGTCGAGGCTCTGTGGTGCATCTGGAACTGTCGGTGTTCTGTACCAGCTACGGTCGGCATCATCCTCCGTGGCAGTCCGCAGTCTGTAATTATTGCGAACCGGTGAATTCTCCTGTACCGCCAAACCTGTAACCTCCCGGCAGTGCTGAGAAGCCGCTGAAGTCCCATCCCTCGTAGTCCCACCCGGTGGTGTTTTTTATCTTGTGCCTGATCGGTTCCGCGCCAGCCCCATCCTGCAATTGATCTGTTGCCATGCCGAGGGTCTGTTCCACAGTTTGAAATTCATTATCGGTTGGCACATGCCATCCGCTCGGGCAAAGCTTACAGAAATTTAACAGCAAACCAGTTATAGAGCGCACCGTATGTCGGTTTGTAGGTTATTGGTTGTACCAGCAATAGGCTGATGCGGAGGTGCCAATCCCCATTGAGCATTATCAGTCAATTCAGAATGGGCGTATTGTCATTGAGCTCTGGTTGCCCTAATTTTTCGGCCATCCATACCTGTGTTCCTATTTTTACGGTGTTGTAGAGGTTTCCCTCTGTGTCAGAAACCCTGGTAAGGAAGGTCTTCGGTTCACCATAAACAGTCCATTCACTGTTTTTCGCATATGCCCTTACATAATCAGTGCCGTCCCGGAGAGATTGGTCATGGTGCTTGAGAGAAACTTGTGCTCCCGCTCCTTCCGATTTAAAGAATATGGTAATAATCAGTTCCCGTGTGTTCAGCGGACCTACCCTCTGTCGGTGATTGATGCGCCACCGTCGTGGTTATACTTCCGCTGGTGCGGCGGTACTTGCTGTAATATTGGATACCTGCCCTGTGGTTACAACCGGTGCTGCTGTACTCGTAATAAATACTACCTCGTTTCCATAGGCGATGCCGACACTGTTTTCGGCATAAGCCCTGGCATGGTACTGTTTGTTTGGGTCAAGTCCTTCAATAGTGCGGCAAACTCTCCGGTGCCGGTCCCTGGAATAAAATTATCTTTAATCGTGGCGGAAGATGGCGGTTCCCGGCGGATCCGCATATGCTTGACTTTCAGCACCGCCATCATAATGATTTCCACTTGTTCACGGAGTTTATTGATATCCGTTACCGGAATACCGTTCGTCCGGCAGGATCGGGTCTTTGATACAGCTCGTGGACAACGCTGTACCGGTCGGAAAAACACAAAAAGCATCTTTAGTAAACTCCTCTTTTATCTGACATCAGAATTGAAAATTCGGTTTTCACTTCCTGTATCAACACAAATACGTGCTATAATCATAAGCCTTGATCGTATTCAAAATTTTATGCTCTGACAGCTTTTCAAGTGTAAAACTGAATAAACTTCCGGGAAGGGGGAAAGATTTTGATTAATCCTTCAAAATGATAGTTGAACAATGGGAATTAGTTATGGCAAAAAACGGTGTCAAAAGAGTTACCGGGGAATTGCGTAAGCCTTTGATGAACTGTTTCGATGTCCAGGATTCCGTCGCGATTTGTGATAATGATGATATAGTTACCTGAGGTGAGAGGTTGAAATGTCAATCTGTCTGGATGTCTCTCCTCTTGCAATGGTCTCATCATATATGGTTCTTCCTAAAGGCTTACTATTCCACTGCAGCCAGGATATGCCTTCTTCGGTGAGGAATTGAGATCGATGTTAAAATGCCCATCGTTGGGATTAGGATAAAGGTCAATAATGTCAGGGTATTGTCTTTCGGATCACGAATACTCCAGATAACTGATCCATTTAAGGTTATCATAAGCGATTGCGGTGATTTCAAATTCCTTCCTTATCGAATTCAATTGAACATGAATAGGGAGGTGTTGAAGTTTCACCAATTTTGCCCCTGTCCCCAGAAATCTCCACCACATTGACTACTGACCGTCCAGGTCTTGAGGCTATGGCCGTCAGGGTAATAAGTGCCGGAGAGGTAACAGTTCCGTTATTGATTGGAGGAGATATTGTTACTGAGGGTAGTTGGTTGACAGCAGGTGCCGCCTTTTCAACAATAACCGTAACAGGATCTGAGATGGTTCTGGAGTTCGAATTGTCAGTTGCTGCCGCCATTCCACGATGTTAGGCTTAGCTTTTCTTTGTACCTCTTCCAGGTGAAGGACCATGGGGGCCGAAAGCCTCTCCCCATTTAACCACACCGTTATCTAAAGTTCCACTTTATGATATTGCCATTATGGATCTAAGGGCAAGCTGCATCTATTGTTATTGAAGCAGGAGATACAAATGCCGTGCTCTTGGTGGGAGATGTTTACCAAGGAGGATTGTTGGAAGGTGTCCCCGGGCTTGAGGTAACTTCCTTATAGATTCGCTCCACCTGCCATTTGTCGTTTTGCTGGGCTGTTTCAGGATCTGTTGTTCCCCACCTGGCATTAACCGAGAGGCCTTTCGCCCATTCGGAACCAAGATCCTTCCCGTAATCCAGCCTTGCGGCAGGAACAAAATTGACCAGGTCCTTGAAGTTCAGGATTTATCCGCTGGAATAATATCCACTAACCCAGCGCCTGCCACTCTGCAAATGTTCTTCCTGACATGCCGCAGATAATCGAAACGGGAGTACCGGTTTCACAATAAAAATATTATAGTCAGATTCCAGCCGATAGCGCTCTCGGCATCCTCAATCTGGATGCAATATGTCTGATGTTTGGTGTAGAAAATGTTATTGAAGATTTTTGTCCCGTGCGAGACTGAGTTAGGAGTGAGCATCAATATGGGTATAAATGTAAATCAAACCCCGCCATGTTTCTGAGGTCATTCGGTCGGTATAAAGGGTATTATTATAGATGTTTACGTTGCTCATCCCTTTTATGTTGATGCCGACAGCCCCGCTCTTAACTATGTTGTATGCAACTCCACCTGCAGTATTGATCATGTTATTGGCAGACTTGCGGATGATACCCATGGGAACATGATCAAGGTAATTATACTTTATAGAAGACGATTAATGTTCTGTCCTGTGAAGAGCCCTGTGGGTTATCGAGGTTCACTATGGGTACCACTCCAGGTAAATTTGTTGCCGGTGATTACGGCACCGTCTCAGATCATTGTTGGTGCCGGCAACTGCTTCATTCGCCTGCCTGCAACATATATCCAAAGGTATTTATTGAGGTGATGGAGTTATTCCTGAAAGTAAAAACTGTTGGCACAGAGCGTGCTATACTAACTCCCATCCAGGTTGCATCAGCGTTTGTATAAGTCCTTCCTTCAATGGTCAGCGTGGTCTGAGCGCAGACAGATTTTGCGAAGACCAGAATAGAAACAAGAAAGATATATCTCATAAGCTCGTTTCCTTTGACGAATGGCATATTTTGATTGACTAACACTACTTTTTATACGACGAATGGTGCCTTTTGTTGCAAAAGGCAGGGCGCAAATATAAAGATTAAACTACTATGATTACGAAACTTAAACAGGCATTATGATTTTACATTACGTCAACTTTAGGGGTACCTTCGTCAAAAGAAACGAGGTTTTGATCAAAAGCGGTTGCTGTTAGATAAGATGAACAAATGCATTGATGAGTCGTTATTAATGTGAGTTAAACAGCGATGGAATGACCATTTTTTCTAACATGCGGACATACTGAGGCTTTGAGACTCCCGTTTCTTTTATGTAATTTCACATTTTAGAAAATTTTGTGCATAGCCTAGTCCGACCAGGCATCTTTTGATAAATAGTTGGCTGATATCTTAAATTGCCATAATGGTTGCAAATCGCTCAATTATAGAGTATTACAAAAGAATGTGACTGGGACTGACGGGCGAAAGCACGCCCGGACGCTAAGCGAGGGCTCATTCAATAGAAGCAGAAATCGAGACTAGGCTACTTGCACGGAAAAAATACGGATGGTTGCAATTTACCCAGCATGGATGATTAGTATTAGGAAGCGGTTACTTGACTTTTTCAACAGGCATTCTCTGCCCCGCTGGACGGTATTTGGTGTTGACTCCGGAACCGTCTTTATTGCTTTCATTATAGCCTATCTCTTTAACACATTTAACTTTGCTATTCCAGGAGGACAGAGAGAGATTTACATTTATCAGGCTTTGATTGCCACAGGCTGTTTATACCGGATTCGGCCTGGTATTCCGATCTTATTCCGGCTTCTCCGCCACACCAACCCTGACCGATATCACGCTGGTGTTTGTGGTGACCACCTGCTCTTCCATGAGTCTTGGTTCTTCATTTCCTGTTGTTGTAATTGGTTTCACTGGACTGAAATTCTGTGGATTCCACAATCGATTCTCCTGATACATTATGTTGCCGTTTCTTTAATCCTCTTCTTTGGCAGAATTCTTATCAAATTAATCTTTTTGTTTGCCACCGGCAGTCCCATTAATAAAAAGAGTATAATGATTTATGGAGCGGGTGAGCTGGGTTTCGTTGTTAAAAGGGTTATCCTTAGTGATCCCGCGTTATGGCTTCCATGTTTCCGGGTTCATTGATGACGACAAAAATCTTCAGGGCAAAAAGATAAATGGAATAAGCGTTTACGGCCCTTCGGTGCTTTCCACTGAATTTATTGAAAGAAATAAAATTGAAAGCCTGATTATTGCTATAAAGAACGCTGAGCGTTGATAAAAAGAGCAGCATAATTCGTTCCTCCGTTAACCTCGGCCTTGAGGTCCTTGATACTCCTGATGTGGATAAATGGATGAGCGGGCAGCTCAGGATTCCTCAGTTAAAGAGAGTGGACCTGGAGGATCTTCTGGGAAGGGATTCAATTAAATTGAATATCAATCTCATTAAGAAAGGGTCTGGAAGATAAGACTATCATGATTACCGGGGCTGCCGGTTCAATTGGCTCTGAGATTGCCCGACAGTTGACAAGTTTCCAGTGCGACAAGGTTATACTTGTCGACCAGGCGGAGACGCCTTTATTTTACGTGCAGAATGAACTCAGGGAAAAGTTCCTCGATGTAAGGTTCAAGATCGTTCCCGCCGATGTGACCAATGCCTCAAGGATGGAGCAGATACTTCAGTGAATACGGACCCGACATCGTTTTTCATGCAGCCGCCTACAAACATGTCTCTTTGATGGAAGAGAATCCTCACGAGGCTATAAGGGTTAACGTGGGAGGGACCAGAATAGTTGCCGATCTTGCCATTAAATACGAGGTGGAGAAATTTGTAATGATCTCTACTGGACAAGTCTGTAAATCCCTCCAAGCGTGATGGGCGCCTCGAAACGCCTGTGCGAAAGGTGGTTCAGTCGAGCGCCACAGGCCGATGGACATAATACCCAGTTTATCATCACAAGTTTCGGAAATGTTATCGGCTCCAAACGGCTCCGTGATACCTATTTTTAACAGACAGATCGAGAACGGAGGACCGGTAACAGTGACACATCCTGAGGTGTACAGGTATTTCATGACCATCCCGGAGGCATGCCAGCTGGTGCTGGAGGCAGGATTCATGGGACAGGGAGGCGAGATCTTCGTCTTCGACATGGGACAGCAGGTTAAAATAGCCGACCTGGCAAAGGCAATGATAAAGTTGTCGGGCTTTATTCCCGATAAGGACATCCAGATAATCTATACCGGTTTGCGTCCGGGCGAGAAGCTGTATGAAGAACTGCTAACCGATGCGGAACAAACCACTTCCTACTCATCATCGACAAGATCAAAAAAGCGCATGTGGAAGAGATCAGTAGTAAATCGGTGTTGCGAAAATCGACAAGCTGCTGAACAACTTATACTCTTGCTATCCAATGAAGATGTTGTTCAAATTATGAAGGACCTCATCCCGGAATATAAATCGACAAACGGTAATTTCAAAGCAAAACAAAAATCAGTTTAACCCAGGGTTTAATCTGGGAGGTCCACCTGTGGTTTATACTATAATCATGGACTTTAGCGGAAAATGTTTATTGATCACCGGAGGCACCGGCTCCTTCGGCAATGCAGTCTTGCGTCGGTTTCTTTACAGTGATATAGATGAGATACGGATTTTCAGTCGCGACGAGAAGAAGCAGGACGATATGCGGCAGTTCTATCAGAATTCCCAAGATTAAGTACTTCATTGGCGACGTGCGCGACCGGCGCAGCATTGACAATGCGATGAAAGGAGTTGATTATGTTTTCCATGCCGCAGCCTTGAAACAGGTACCTTCCTGTGAGTTTTTCCCTACTGAAGCCGTCAGGACAAATGTACTTGGCTGTGAGAACGTTCTGGATTCAGCTCAGTTTCATCACGTAAAGAAGGTCATTGTCCTGAGTACCGACAAGGCTGTCTATCCGATCAATGCGATGGGTATGACAAAGGCACTGAGCGAGAAGGTCATGGTTGCGAAGTCCCGCAATCCCAATGGCAGCGGAACAGTATTCTGCGGAACCAGGTATGGTAATGTCATGGCTTCCAGAGGATCAGTCATTCCTTTGTTTGTCAATCAGATGAAGCTTAATCATCCTATCACGGTCACAGATCCGAATATGACCAGGTTCATGATGAGCCTCGAGAGTGCGGTTGATCTTGTACTGTATGCATTTGAGCACGGCGAGAACGGAGACATTTTCGTAAAGAAATCCCCGGCAACCACCATCTCGGACCTTGCGCATGCGATAAAAGATCTCTATAAATCTGACTCTGAGATTATGGTCATTGGCTCGCGTCACGGGGAGAAGCTCTATGAGACCCTTGTGAATCGCGAGGAGATGGTCAAGGCAGAGGATATGGGTGATTACTTCAAGATCCCGGCAGACACCCGCGATCTTAACTATAATAAGTTCTTTACTGAGGGCACCAAGGCCGTTCTCTCAGGCAGAGGAATACACACTCACACAACACACAAAGGTTGGATGTAAAGGAGACGAAGGAGCTTCTGCTCAGCTCTCCAGCTTTATCAGGCAGGATGTGCTGAATGAGAGCTCCGAGATAGTTTACGAACCATAGCTGGTTGGCCGGGATTCCGGAACTGGAACCCTGAACAAGCTAAAAAAGGTATGTCTTAACATAGTCGGACCTAACATATCATGATCAAAAAGGGGACAATTCTTGCTGTTTTACTTTTTCTGCTAGCTCCTGGGATTTCTTCGGGGCAGGATAGCATCTACAACTTTACCCTTCAGACCCTCGGAGGTTACACCACACCAGGAGTGATACCCTTCTGGTTGAGGTCAAACCAGTTTGGAAGCATCCCGCTGGATGGAGCCTCTGTGAGTTTTATCGGTTCAGCGCGAAAAGATTATGATCTATCCGGCGAACAAACTCTTTGATTGGGGTGCTTCATTTGAAGGCCGCGCGAATGTCGGACAAAACTCAAACTTAATCCTGATTGAAGGATATGGTAAGGTTCGCTTTGGAGTCCTGGATGTCAAAGCTGGCCGCTCCAAGGATATAATGGGCCTTTGTGACACAACCCTTACATCAGGTTCATATGGGGTTTCCGGAAATGGCCTGGGGATTCCTAAGATTGAAATTTCAATCGTGGACTTTTACCAAATACCATGGTTCGATCGGCTTTTGGCAATCAAAGGTAACTTTTCCCATGGATGGTTCGGGCAGACTAGCATGAAGCAAGGCGGTAGGGGAAGGGGATATATTACCGATAAACACCTATCTGCACCAAAAGTCTCTTTACGGACGGATTGGGAAGCCTATGCAGAAATTTAAATTTTACGCTGGATTCAACCATCAGGTCATGTGGGGAGAGGGCAACGAGTTTTACGGTGATGTCTGTAATTTATCGTTCATAGAGACTTACCTGCACGTTATCGCAGCCAAACCGTTCAGTAACGGGGATATCTCGGAGGAAAGACCTGGCAATCATTTGGGATCAATAGATTTAGGATTTGACCTTGAGTTTTCCAGAATAAAAATTATGCTTTACCGTCGGAACTTTAACGAGACCGGGGCTTTGGGAAATCTGGCAAATATTCAGGACGGGTTAAACGGATTTGTTATCCGAATTTGGATTTCATGGGAAAGGAAACCTACTGGAGTAAATTTCTTTAAAGTTTTTGTACACCAAAAACCAGGCAGGAGAAACCTGGTCTCCACCCACGACTCTTCATATGATGGATATTATAACCACGGTCAGATATTTCAGGCTGGTCTTATTTGGGTGCAGGGTTGGGAACCCCCTTTATTACTTCCAGGATCGACGCCAGGCTTGGTTTGGCATCAAACCCACGTCAATACTTCCATTAACAACCGCTTAGTTTCCATTACACATCGGGGTGCCGGAGCCCTGAAATCAGTTGAGTATTTGTTCAAGGCATCATGGTCCCCGGAATTACGGAACTTATTGGACAACTGATGAGGCGCAATCTACGAATATTCCCTGATTTGGGCGAATACGGTATTTTCGGCACCCATGATCAGTTTTCAGGGTATCTTGAAATAAACAGAAGGTTGAATAATGGACTGAACCTTGGATTGATTGGATCATTTGACCATGGGGAGTTGTTGTACAATTCGTTTGGGGTGTTTGTCAGGGCGGCTTATTCATTTGCCTTATAGACAATTGTGTATATGAGGGGTGGCTCTTAGTACCGCATCAAAGCCCCCAGTAAATCAGAGATCAAGAAAGTAATAACCATGATTTAAATTGGCATTACCGGCCAGACCGGATTTACTGGCTCTCATCTCTGCATTTTTTTGGGATTAAAGGAAGCGGAATTACAAATTATACCATTTCTGGATTCCTATTTCTCTGACTCGACAAACATGAAAATTTTGTGAAGCAATGCGATGTAGTAATACACCTGGCTGCACTTAACAGGCACAATAACCCGATGACTATTTATGAAACAAATATCAATCTTGTTAAAGCGCTCATCAATTAGCTCTTGAAACAACCGGTTCCAAGCCGCACATATTGTCTGCATCTTCTATTCAGGAAGAGAGAGACAAATCGTCTTTGGAAAATCAAAGGGAGGGCAGGAAGCTTTTACAGACTACGGCCTCAAGGAACGGAGCATTATTTACCGGGATGATAGTCCCAAACGTATTCGGGCCATTTGGTAACCCATATTATAATTCTGTTATTGCCACTTTTTCCCATCAACTGACGCACAATGAACATCCAAAGGTGGATGTTGATGCTCAGCTCAGTCTGATTTATATCAATGACCTGGTCCGGTTAATACATTATAGAGGTTACCACCAAGGTCTCCAGATGCTGAGTTCAGAGTGCCCGGCAACAGATCAGGTAAAAGTTTCGGAGTTACTCTCACACCTGCAGAGTTTCAGAGGCCAGTATCTTGATAATGGCATAATACCTGATCTTAGTGACCCTTTTCTGCGGAATCTGTTCAATACTTTTTATGCTATATAGATCATTCCACGTATTTTCGTTTCAACTAAGGAAGAGTGTTGATGAGAGAGGCTCTTTCGTTGAAACAGTCAAGCTTAACAGCGGCGGGCAGGTTTCCTTTTCAACGACCAAACCCGGTGTGACTCGCGGAAACCATTTTCATACAAGGAAATCTGAACGATTTGCCGTAATAAGGGGAAAGGCAACAATATAGTTTAGAAGAGTCGGTACTCAAAGAATCCTCAATTTTGAATTAGATGGAGATAATCCCTCTTATGTTGATATGCCAATTTGGTACACTCACAATATAACCGAACACCGGGAATGAAGATCTTTATACTATCTTCTGGATCAGTGAGGTTTATGACCCAACTGATCCGGATACATTTTTTGAGAAAGTCTGAAGTAACAGTCCGCTTGATTCGCTTGCCTCATCATTGAACTGGATCTACAACAAACCTCTCTATTATCCCTAACTTTCACGTTTTTTAAGTGTCTAATTAACTTTAATCTGATTACATATATTAGGTAATGCACAAATCCAAGCTTAAAGTCCTGACAATAGTCGGGAACGCGTCCTGAAATCATTCGCCTTTCAAGGGTTATCTCGTTATCGGGGATTAGCAATTTAAATCATATAATTGCTCACACCGGTCAGTAATTAAACTATTATGCAGCTCTCAACCAGATATTTTACAAGGATCTGGAAGCTTAGAAAACCGGACTTCTACCTCAGTGTGAATACGTCATCACTTTAGCGCATCGGTTGGCGATATCATCTTCAAGTCAGGAGAGCTGTTCCGGTCAGAGAAAACCTGATGCACTTCTCGTCCTCGGAGACACAAATTCATGCCTCTCGGCGTATATGGCCAAGAGGTTCCCATTCCTGATTTTTCACATGGAAGCAATACCGGTGTTTTGACTTTAATGTACCGGAGGAGATCAACAGACGGATAATTGACGCATATTGCCGATTTCAGATCTTGTACAGACAGCAGCACGCCCGCCAACATCTTCTGTCAGAAGGACTTCCGCACCGCCGCATCCATCTTACAGGATTACCAATGTTTGAAGTCCTCAATCACTATAAAAACAAGATAGAATATTCAAAGATTAACTGACAGTTTATTGCTGACTGCTCAGAAATTATTTTGTTGTCTCTCACACCGTGAAGAGAAGTGTCGAGTAACCCAGGGAATCTTAAAAAGATATTATTGATTTTGCTAATCAAATTGCCGAAAATTACGAGCTGCCGGTAATTGTATTGATCTATACTCATGAACACGCAAGCGTCTCGAGGAGAGAATAGAATTTTTAAGGATGAACCAGCATATTAGGTTTCTTAAACCCTTTGGGTTTACCGATTAGATTAATCTTCAGATGAACGCCCTTTGGACAATATCCGATAGTGGAACAATCAGTGAACAATCTTTCACATACTGAAATTTTCTGCCATTTCCATCCGTAATTCCACTGGATGAGACCCGAAAGCACAGTAGATACCGGATCTATAGTTTCTACCGGGTTTGATCCGGAGGTTGTCATGAATTCGATTGAAATGGTCATTCATGAAAGCATGGAGCATTCCTGAACGGCAAACACCGGTAGATTACCAGGTTCCTGATACATCATGGCGTGTTCTGAAACTGATCTAGGGTTTGTCATCACTATCCAACACATGTGGCACGGTGTTATCATACCGAGTTCTGGCAGTTTTCTATTTGCCGGTAGTCATTCTAATTGTTCTGATTTTGATTACCTGAGAGGAGACATGTAATTGCGATTTTACCTGTCAGATTGTAGTAGCTGCTGTATGCAATTCTTTGTGTAAATTTATATTCTAATTCCTTTATCATGCAAGTGTCATAGTACCCTTATCCGCTAATTTTTTTAGCAATAATGATGATAATAAGCTCGTGCGTTACACGCAAAAAATCTGACATATTCAATATTCAGATAAATCTACCGGGTCTGCAGACATATAGTTGGAGAATCATACAGGTGCTCCGATCACGCCGGCCGCTTATAACGTATTATGCCTCATGACTATCTCGTTCATCAGGGTTGTCACCCCTTATCCTCAATGGTCTTCTTTGTTTAATGTGATGCCAGTGGGAGCCGGAGGGTCAGTTACGGAGGAAAGTGCCCGTTTATTTGGGTATCCTGTTGATGACAATGGTTACATTGAAATACCTTTTGTAGGCAAAAGTGCATAGTAGCCGGCACCTACCCTTGCTGAGATTAAGGTTGAGCTGGATCTCCATTGATTTTAAGAATTATGTCACTGATGCCTCAATCACCATCAGGCTGGTTAATAATTACATAAGTATAATAGGAGAGGTTTCAATGACCAGGACAGTATCCCGATAACCAAAGACCGCCTAACCATCTTCGAGGCGTTGCTTTAGCTGGCGACCTTACAGTTCTACGGTAAACCGGGCAGAGGGTTCAGTTAATTCGCCCTTCTCCATACGGTCCCTGTTATCAAAGAGTTTACACTCTCAGACCGAAGTATCCTATCCTTTAGACCTTATATTATGTAATGCCTAATGACATTATTTACGCACAACCAGTAAAAGGAAGACCGTTTCAGGTTAATTCATCCATCTATTCGTTGTTTCTTCCAGCCATTACCACTAGTCCTTGGTGGTTAGTCGGAGTTTTTCAGGTAGATGCTTTAAGCCAGGGCTGAGCACTGATAGGTGAAAAGTGAGGCATAAAGCTGCATCCTATTATCATCTGATGTAACAAGACATTGTATAACCAATTGTATATTCACAAATCCTGAATAAATGAGATAGTCCATATCTTTTAAAAATAAGACCTAGCCAGGGCTATCATATTCGACAAAAGGGACGTTATGGATCCCACCGTAATACTCTCCCTTATTATTAAGAACTGGTATCTGTTTGTTGTTGCCCTCATACTGGCATTCCTGGCCGGACGATTCTATATCAAGCACACAATGCCGGTTTACAGAACAACAGACTACCCTTCTAGATCAACGAAACTGAGGAAAGACCATCTGGTTGATAACAGTGAACTACTGCAGGGACTGGGCCTTACCCGGTGGAAATGGAGGAACCTTGAAAACCAGTATACCGAGACTTAAATCCGCCGCCCTGGTTTAGGGTAAACATCTAAGACAGCTGCCGTTTGCTGAAGGAGTTCTATTTTAAAACAGTTAAGAAATAAGCTTCCTGTCTATCCCGAAAACCCGATCAGGATCATGGCCGATGACTCAATCCCGTTACCATGGAATACGGAGTTCTCAATTTACATTTCTGGGGAATAACCGGTTTCAGTCTTGAATCCTGAAAGTCAGGATTAATGTTCGTCAAAACTCGCTTCATTTTCGGATAGTTATTGAAGATTCCAGCAGGCAGCTTCAGAGTTGAATGTCACGGAATGATCAGCGGCTTATTCAATAACTCCTGACAAAAGAGCTGGACTTTACCTTTCACAGTATAAACAGGCTGATCAGGTATTACAGTCAGGGGCTCAAGGTTGAAAAAGCGAACCGGGAAGCACCCAGTTCTAACACTTAGTAGCAGGGGACCAACAGGCTAAGGATGCGATTTCCTGAATAAGCATATCGAGGAATTTCAGGCTATTTCCTCAGCAGGAAGAACATGGAAGCGACAGAGAATAAGCTTCTGACAATCAGCTTGTAGGGATTTCAGATTCATTATTGACTACGGAAACACAGCTCCAGCAATTCAGGTCAGCCAATAAATGATGTATCTCTTCATTCAGGGGCAGGCTATTATCGGGCCAGGCTGACTCTCCTTGAGAACGAGAGGGCACGTCTTGGATCTTGAGGCCAATTACTTGACGATTACTTGATCGGAGTACCTTGTCACAGGACTTTACCGGGTCAGATACCTGATAGTTTCGATAACAATGGGAATTTACGTATCCTGGACTTACGATGACCTGTTGATGAACTGGCCACACTTCAGGGTCAGTTATCAAGCAAGAACGAAGCAGGACAAAGCTGAATCCTCTTCAGCGAAGTCTTGAGCAGAAGGGTAAGATCAACTAGCGGCCTCCTACGTAGAGAGCACTTAACGGTTCTGAGTAGGGCAAATACAGTCTAGCCCTATCTAGAGAACCAGCAGCAGATCAATCAGGGCTAACGCCCAGGCAGCAGACGTTGCACCTAAGAGATAGCTCTCTGGGTTTTGAGCGCAGGTTCAGGTTAAACTGATCTACTCGATACATTTCTACTTGAGACCAGAGCGAACCAGGAAATGCAAAAGGCATCTAACCGGTCTGATAGTGAGGTGATTGATCCTGCAGATTCTGAGATTTAGCATACTCCTGGCTTCGTTATACCGGTGAAAGATTAATCTGTCTCGGGAATGTTTGGTGGTGTTTGTCCTTGAAGTACCTGTTACGTCTTCCTGAGATTTGTTTTAAACAAGAAAATTAAAGAGGAAGAGATCAGACTAATCACTTCTGTGCCCTATTCTTGGCAGCATACCCCGTAGTACCGAGAGCATCAATACGGTGGTGGTCAAAGTTCCCAACTTCATCAGTCTCCGAAGCCTATCGCCATCTTAGGTCCAAGCTGCAATTTTTTAGACAAAGGATACGAGTCTCACCGGTCATCCTGCGTTACTTCATCAATGCCAGGAGAAGGTAAAGACAGTTTACTGGCAATCAATCTGGCATCAGCCTATAGTTTGCTTGGTAAGAAGTAGCTATCCAGTAGGGTTTGATTTGCGCAAATCCTAAATGATCTATAATGACTTTAACCTAAGCAATGATAGGGGCGTATCTACATGGCTGATAGCAAGAGACAAGTTAAGTGACTGATATTCAGGAGACAGCTATGAAAACCTTTCAGTTCTGCCTGCAGGGCCGGTGCCTCCAAATCCTTCTGAACTGAACTGCGATTGGCGAAAACAGCGATCTTGTTTAATCAGCTAAAGGAGAAGTATGAATACATCGTGATTGATTCTTCACCGATAGGGATCTGTTTCCGATACAATACATCTTGCCACTATGGCTGATTCCTGTCTACTGGTTGTCAGGCCGGGACATAGCCTGAGAGATATGATGGAAGTCACACTGAGGGAGATTATTGCAAACGGGATCAAGGGTGTCAGCCTGGTTAGTTAATGCCTCTTCTCCAAGAAACAACACGTGACTGGCTGATGGAGAGAAATATGGTTACACAAAAGGATAAAAAATTACTCAAAAAAATCACTGCTTAAGAGACAACTGTTTATTGGTAAGTCTCATTTATAATACCAGATGGAAGCCAGGTCCGGACTATTTGCCCTGATTAAACATCGAAAAGAGCAATTTTGTATGGTTTATTTGATCCACATCTGTAGCAGTTGAACTCAATCAAAGCAGGTAATGTCTTCACTAAACATAAAACTGTCAGCGGGCTTACCTGGAGTTTTATTGGTAGAGTTGCTACAGGTCCATTGGTTTTGTGGTGGGCATTATCCTGGCACGGCTGCTTACTCCTCAGGAATATGGACTCGTGGGGACAGCACCGTTTTGATCCGTGTTAACGGAACCATTCATCGATAGTGGATTGAGCAATGCACGATCAGGAAAAGGATTGTACTTAGATACCGATTTCTCACTGTGTTTTATTTCATTTCCTGGTGGGCATCCTGGTTTATGTTGCTTGTTCCTGGCTGCGCCATCCATCAGCATTTTTTTAATGAACCCCAGCTGACCAGGATAACCAGATAGTTGCACCGATTGTTACTATCGACGCTGCTACAATTATTCAGACTACAATACTCACGAGCAGCTCAATTTTAAGAAACAGACACTAATCAAAGTTACTCTTTACTGTTGTCTCAGGTACGCTTGGGATATACCTGGCATACAATGGTCATGGTGTCTGGAGCCTTGTTTACCGGACCATAGCCCATCATTTTTCAACCTCGGTTTGATCCGCGACGACTTACCGCTGGAACCAGTAGAAATTTAGCAGACAGCTTCATGGAAACGTTCACGTTTGGTTCAGCTCGGGCCGATCAGTGAGGATTGTTAATCTTTATTTTAAATTTACAACTTTGTTATTGCGAAATTCTTTTCTCCCAGTACCCTGGGCTCTATTCCGGGCCAATATGTTTAAAACAATGGTATCATCCACCATCGGCGACATAATTGGCAATATCTCTTCCTGTATTGTCAGCTCTTCAGAACGAACCTGAGCGGTTAATGGAATTATAGTAAACTTCTCACGAGTGCATCTTTCATTACCCTTATAAGACAATCTACCAGCTTGCCTAAGTGCAGGTCTTTTACTTGCTCTCATAGGTGATCAAATCACCATTTGAATCATTTACCTTCAGTTGCTATGCTTCGTAGGCATTTTTTATCCTCTTCATGCATGACAAGAACATTGCTATTTGTTCATGGTAAGTAAAGACGTTGGCAACCGCAGGTTACCACAAAATTGCTGACGGTCCCTGCTATCATTGTGGGTATCTTTCTGGGCATTATCCCCCTTCTGATTGGCACTACTTGGCCGGCATTATAGAATATCTTATGAAAGCATATTATTCAGGGCGAATAGCCGGCTATTATTAGGGAGTAGTTTAAAAAGGAACATCCTCCTGGTTTTATCCTTTCTTTATTTATCAGTGGATGCTTGTTGCTGACGGATTACCTGTTTCCTTCAGTTTGTTTATTATCTTGGCCTTTCAGATTGTTATCAGGGTTCACAGTGGTTCTATCCAAATCGTCCCGGATACCAGAGTACTTTTTCATTAAAGAGACGGCAAGGGACAAGCTCCGTGAAATTTATGTTAGGCCGGATAAATAATCAGAATTAGAAAAACAACAGCTGATGGGACTTAATGGAGAGAATTAACTGGAGGCAACTCTTTTTGTTTGCGGGGATATAGCCAATGAACCAGGCAGATGGAATAATATGCTCCCCTGTATGGTTTTTCTATAATACCTCAGCTGACTATGCTGTCTGTAATTTTGAGCCCCTTTGGAGGGTTTCGGCAAACCTGCTATCAACGTGACATATATCGAGCCGGTTACCATTGACGGAATTAATAATGTGGTTTGACTTTTTTGTTGCTTGCTAATAACCATATACTCGATTATGGTGAACAGGGGCTTGGATGCAACAATTGAAGGGCTCAGTCATGGTCTGGATACCATTGGCGGTAGGCCGGATCAGTACCACAGACGGGCCTCTCAGTGAATGGGCTGAAAATCGGGATAGTAAATGCCGTGAGGCCCAGTACATCCTGCATGAGAGGTGAGACTGGCTATGCCGGATCAGCCATCCTTGTAACCATTCTACCTCGAGGATGTGATTTCGTTATCGTTTTGCTCATGTAGTACTTGAGTTTTACCCTATTCCCCAGGTGGCGATAACCATGATTGGGTGCTGATATTGTATTGGCTCACATCCTCTGTGCCCGGTATGATGGGAGGTCATTGTCTTTAGTCTTGGCATTTCTACCTCCACCTGCCCGTAACTTCTTAATGGCTTTAAATGGTTTATCTCCTATATTATAACTTCGTGTAGGGTCATACATCTCCTTAAGAAAAATTGATGGAGAATTCTTAATATTTACTCTATGGTCATAGTCTACAAGGTTGGGGCACTTCTATCCTCTGGTATGTATGGCAACTTTCCGTTCTCCGCTATGGCGGGCGGACCAACCTCATCTTCTTCATCTCCAATGTACCGCTCAAGCCAACTGCCCGTCCCGTTTTTGTCCTGATTGTTAAGGCTGTATGCCTCTTACCTTAGCGGAAATACTTATTGTTTCTTTTTATCCTATATCCTCTATTCGACTACTAACTCGTCAAGGAATTTTCACTGATGGAGATTACCTGTCACTGTCATTACGCACTATAAGCCCGGTTCCATGAGGAATTGAGTAAGTGCTACGGTGTTCAAGATAAAGGACCTGGGCAAAAGGAAGCATTCAGGTGGTGGAATCAAGGGGAGAGGGCTGATCAGGATTTTCAGAAGGCTCCTCTCACGTTTTTTATTGCTGTTATTCTGATCGGCATTGAGCTGTTTTGGATGCCCAAAGCCTTAAAAAATGAAGAGCGGCTACGATCTGCTATTTCTGTTGCTGTACCGATACCCGTTGTTCATCCGGGCGTCGCTGCCGTCCGCTGCCGATAAGCACAGAATTGCACGGGTATGGGTTGCCGATTGCGGTGACCCTTATGTAGGCAGGCGAAAATGACTCCTTCCGTGTACCATTCCTTATTTTAGATATATTGAAAAATGGTTTATGAGGAAGGCTAGACTATATTTCAGTCCGAGCTGGAGCGGATCATGCCTACTTTCCCGGAGTTTCATAATAAGTAGGGTTATCTCATAGGGGTTTCAAATTTCAGTGAGTATATATTCTGAAAAACACATCGGTAAGGACATCCTTGTCCCTACGTTTGCCTACGCCGGAATGTTTATTCCCTGGACGCAGGGATCCGCTCAGAGTTTATTGAGCTGTTTGCAGACGAGGATAATTATTTAAAATTCCATATTTATAGCCAACACCACAACATATATCCTAAATTAAAGAGAACAGCGCAGTTCTAAAGATACTGATTTATGATCCAATTCCCCAGGCAGAAATTGCTGGCGAAGTATTGCACGAGAATGGATTTTCTGGTCAATTTTGAGAATGTTGGCTTCAGGCAGGTACCCTGAGTAAGATTATTGATTATCTTATCGTTGGACAAACCGGTGTTGTCCTATCAAGAACCGGGTATTGGCACAAAGATTTAGTTAGGGAAATTTCTGGCTGGCAATTATGCAGGAAGGATTAGTCGATATTACGATTTCGAACCAATATAGAATTGAGATTGTCTGTAATAAATTTCTGCAACTATGCACTGATCATTGGATTAAGCGAATGAAATCATTAACCTCGAGGTATGAAGGCATAGCAATGTGGGCCATCTTTATTATCTGGCCGTTTCTTGCATTGGTCTCTTCTATAAAGAATTACCGTTCAGATTGGGCTAAAAACGGATTGTGGCTATTCATTATCTTTTACGGATTTACCTTTTTTATGCAGGAAAGGGAATGATTCCATCCAGATATAGCCAATATTTTCAGGAGCTTCACACATTCGGAAGAAAAGCTTTTAGTCTTTTACCGAGTATGTTCTATGGTCAGGTGGCCAAAGATCAGTGGATATTTACGTGGTCCTTTGGTAGCCTTTTTTGTCTCAAGATTTACAGATGATTCCCGTGTGCTTTGGGCGGTAATTGGGATAGCATTTCGGCTTTTTGACACACGGAATATCTGGTTCCTGATAGAAAGAACTGAAAATAACAGAGAATCTGATATCTTCTATCTGTTAATCGTAAATATTTGCTTTTATCATACCAATATGGTCTATTAATGGAGTACGTTTCTGGACTGCCTCCCAGGTCTTCTTCTTATGGAGCGACCCGTTTCTTCCTTGACCGTAAAGCTCAAGGGATTTTTCGATCTGTGCGTTGACAATATTTATACATTACAGTTTCGCCTTTGCCATCTCTTATGATGTGTGTTCTTACCTTCTATCTTGGAAATAGAACAGAACTATTCTTTTGTGTTATTTCTTTATTCGGTATTTTTATTTTCGAGAGGTAAATATTCCCTTTATTACTCACTCTGTTGCTTAACTACACTGCCGCGGTTTTTCGATGACAGTGATAGCTGATTGAAGTACTGATACGGAAGGCGTTGTGTTTACCTCTAGGTTTGTTGACATGTAAACTGGTAGGCATGTAATGGCATTACAAAGTCACTGCATATTTTTGTCTCCCATGTCATGTCGTTTGGGGGAATCTTTCATCAAGGGGCAAAGTGACACATGGAGCTCGAAGCTAGTCCTTATTGGACCTTTTTTTCTTTCGTTCTACTCTTTAGGGCTGTTGTGAGCGTAATGATGCAGATACCAACCTTGTCTAACGATTTCTACTTCTCAACGATTTCTTGTCGTTTGGTTTCTTTCCACTTGTACTTTTACTCTTAATGCTTTTGAAAAGATTTATGAGGCGCCTCGTTCATTGTATCTTCTTCCTGTTACTTGTGTTATTCTACTGGATTTATGAATGCTTTGTACTCTGGTTAGATAATACCACCATTTTGTCATCTATATTCAATCCATTTACGGCGCCCATTTCTTCCCAATGATCACCCACTGATTGATTTCCTTAGTAGGCTGTTAAGCTCATGGAGTTCATCTGAAAACATCTTCTTCCAGAAATCTATGCAAACATCCCTGGATGGGAATTCAGATTGCAAAACTTATACTATTTATGGTTGACCATTACTGGACAGTATTAGGATCAGAACTGAAGAGTGCATTTTTCGATTTCGAACAATTTGGAATGAAATATGAATTGAGAAGCCGATATAACCTATACGAAACAATTGCAATCCAAACGTCGGACCTTTAACTGTTGTCCGAGGTTCTTGTTAGATCTCAGGACAGAAATGGCATACTCATCTTTTCTGAGAAGTTCAATCTCTGTCTCTTTGCCTAGAGTCTTACTTTGACAAAATCAGATCTGCTTGATTTTATCAAGAATACTTTTATGAGCCCATTCACAGAGACTCTGAAGAAATATCCGTAGTATGGAGCAGAGTTTATTACAATTGTGGAAGTAAGGATATCGAGCAGAAGCATTTTTCTCCGCAATATCGATGGACAGGAGAGCACTTGAGTATTCAGTGGTTTGGACGTGGCGGACCTGAAGGCAGGTGTTGAAATCGGTATCCAATTTGGCAATTTGACCGAGGGCAGCTGGTTTGGAAGATAGGCCCGCTTCAGGGCCTCCAGATATCAAGAAGGATTATCAGGCTGCTTTTGATATGGATAATCCGGACTAACCTATAGAGCAGGAAGAGATTGTAAGCGATGGACTAGCGCTCTTTAGAAGCAGCTGTACAGGTTACAAAGCCAACTATTTGACACCGGCAAATGCTCCGTTCAGCCACAGGTTAGAGCATAGCCAAGGAAGGAAGGGAATCAGTCTGATTAACATTGGCAAATTTGACAAGGAACCTTTGGGTTGGGTAAGCAATAGAAAATATGGCATGCATTATCTGGGCCAGAGCGAATAAATCAGGTCAGCGATACATTGTTCGAAATGCCCTGAGTTTAAAGCAAATGTATCTGCCAGTTCAGCTGGAAGTTCACCGTTGCCTGAAAGATATTGAACTGGCTTTCAGATGGCACAAGCCGGCAAATAATCAGCTCACACCGGGTTAACTTCTGCGGACATATGGATCCTGAATATCGCTGCCAGGGGTTATTGACACCTAGATAGTTGACTTTCATCCATCGTTCGGACTTGGCCTGAAGCAGAATTTGTGACAACAAAAAACCTGTTTAAACTAAGTATTAAGCATCAATGAACGCCAACCACTTAAAATCATTTTTTGTTCAGAGTTTACGGATACACCAGGCCGCGTAAATCGAATGAAAATCGTGCCTATCCGAAAGTGATGATCTTGGGCAGCATCAGGATGCCATCAAAGGAGGTTCACAACAAAGCTTCTCCAGCTCTGGAATAAGGGTCAATGAATGCCCTCATGACAAATTCGATGCGATTGAAAACGAACCAGACCTTTCGAATTCCGTTCGATGTCCTTTCTGGATTTAAAAGGGTTTAGCATGGAACCTACCCTGTCGATTACTGCCAACACACTTCTTGCTAATCCTGATTTTGAAAAGATCAGGGAGACAGACTTCGCTAAGTACCATTATGAAATATTTACCGATACATATAAGAGATATTCGTAGCCAATCAAACTCCTTTACTGCATTTAAGGAAGAAGGCATAAGTGAAAGACTCTTTATCCTCAATTCCATGGGACGAGAACATTTGAATATCTAAATACTTGGATGAGAGCGCTTCAAAAGAGTTTACTGAAAGTGAGGTTAGCATTTGACATGAATTTGTTTAGTGTACGTTCATTCTGTATCAGTAGGTGTGCTAGGAAGTTATTTACAGGCTTTCTACACCTAATGAATACTGATGGACATCGAATATCATAATAGAATCATAAAGGATGACTACAAGTATTCAATGACGACTTTTGGGTCTCTGAACCAAAATCATTTATAGCCCCAATCAGATATGGCACTGATGATCTTCATGCGGTCTTGTCTGCAAATGGCATTAGGTACTTCCAGGGAAAAGGATACAGGAAGATTCCTGCAAAAAACAGAAACACAATTATGAGATATTCCCTTGGAAAAAGAAATGCCCTGCACCAGGTCTATCTAAGAAGAAACTGTTTATTTGAACCTTCCTTTTACCCACGAGCCTGGGTTGACTCCTGTCTGAAAGAGATAAGTAATTCATTCCTTCTACATAAGCCGGCAATCATTGAAACGCACAGACTTAATTACATAGGTTCAATTGTGCCTGAAAACAGGGAAAGAAATCTTGTTCTGTTAAGGGGACTATTGTATAAGATTTTAAGGAAATGGCCTAAGTTGAGTTCCTTAATTCCGAGCAGCTTGGAGACTTAATAACAAAGAAACACCTGTCTGATTGATTCTGAGGTATCAAATGAGGAAAAGCTGAACACAGGCGATTTTTTAAATCATCAGACAGACGCTTATTCCAGCCCTGTCTATAACATAAAGGTGTGCAACCCGGCTGGAGATCTCCCATTCCCCCCTGGAAAAAGCAGGAAATATTTTGTGTTTTGGTTATTTCATTTGTTTCGCATTTTCAGGAATAGGGATTATTCTGCATCACTGATGTATAAAGAAGGTAAACTAATGGCATCATTACTGGTTGTCCCGGGATATTTCAAATGGCCATTCATGAAAAAGGATGACTTGCAGTTTGCCTATGTAATGACCAACCATGAATTCAGAGGGAAAGGTATTGGTGAAATGATGCTCAGGAGAGCAGTTGAACGATTCAGCAGATGGCAAACAGGCATCCTATGGTATGTTACAGACACAGGCAATCCGGCTTCAATCAGGCTATGTACCAAAGTGGGTTTCGAGTTCTTCGCCTACGCGAAACTCACGGGTCTATTCAGGATTCTTAAGGTAATTTCTGCATGATTCCTGTCACCGGAAGAAACCCTGCAAAAAAAAAATCTGCTTGATCCTTCCCTCGCTGTCCGCCGGGGAATGCAGCGTGTAATGGCTGAACTGGCTTTCTATTTTTGCCGGGAAACAGATATATGGAAGTCCATCTGGTTCTTTTTGGCAAGGCCCCATCTTTGTTTGATAGCGTTCCGGGAATCTCATTATTCATAAACCAAAGGCAAAATTTAATAACCGGCTTAGATTTATATACTCATTTGGGAGGTTATTTCATGTCAGGAAAACAACAAAAGGGATTAGTCCGGTATCAGTGCTTAGTTTTGGCGAATACTGGAATAACCTTGTGCTATTAGCCCTTATGGGGCTCAACAGTACCTGTATATATTTCTGACCGCAGTCAGCCGGTAAGGATCTCGGAAGGTTTCATAATTTACTTAACCATATATTGTACAGGAAGGCCGCTGGCTATGTCGCACAAACTAGGTATGCAGCAGAGCTGGCTGTAGAGAAGAATTGGAATAAGAAAATAAGGGTAATAGGTAATCCTGTTAGACAGATACCGCCATCTTCGAAACAGGTTAAGGAGAATATTGTGCTTTCAGTCGGCAGACTGGTAAGAACAAAGCATTTTGACGATCTGGTCAGAGCTTTTGTCGAAATCGGGAATCCTGACTGGAAGCTTATTATTGTTGGCGGAGATGCTCAAAAACAGATGGTCGGCAAAGAACTCAGGACACTTATCCTGAGCCTCAATGCAGAAGACTCAGTTATACTGGAAGGGATATCAATCGGATACAGATAATTATTACCGTAGAAGCCGGATTTTTGCCTTTATGTCCAGCTCTGAAGGTTTTCCGAACGTACTGGGTGAAGCACTTTCAGCCGGGCTGCCTGTTGTCTCATATGACTGTCTTGCCGGTCCTTCGGACCTCATCTCTGATGGGGATAACGGCTTCCTGATCCCGTTATTTGACCGAGAGCTGTTTAAAGAGAAGCTGACTCTGCTGATGGCAAATGATGAACTGGCAAGTACCATTAGCCAGGCTGCGGTTTTGAGTGTAAAAAATTTGATGTAGGAAATATTGGAAAGCAATTTTATGATTTTATCCTTTCTCCTGACCCGAATAAAGAAACGGTAATATAATGAAGGTCTTTTTTATTACTATTGCCTGGCCCAACCTGAGGAACGTAATCTTCTACTCAGACCTGATGGATGAGTTTGTCATCCGGGGCATGAAGGTATTAGTCTTAAGTGCCGAGGAGAAAGTTGATATTAGTTCATTTATTACTGAGAAGAGCATTAAGATTTTCGAAAGTGCCCACCAGCAGGATAAGAAAGGTGAACAAACTAAAAAAAGCTATTGCTCTTTTTTCATTAGGTTCAACACTTAAACGGGAATTGCTGAGGACTGTCCCGGATCTAAGAATTGATCTGATTATTGCACATTCGCCCCCAATTACTCTATCGCGGAATGCTTCGATCATTAAAGCGTAAGTTTAAAGCACCTCTCTACTATTTGCTAAAAGACATCTGGCCACACGGACCTGCTGATCTTGGGATTATCATCAGGAACGGAATACTCTTTAAATACTTCAGATTTCATGAGCGCAGGATATATAAAACTGCAGACTTCATTGGGTGCATGTCACCAATGAATATGGACTATGTCCTAAAGAACAAAACGAGTTTTTAGCAAAGGAAAAGGTCGAAGTGTGCCCGAATACTATTATGCCTCGCAGTCTGGTTTTGAAATCCGCACAGGTCATTGGTCCGGAAGAGAGCATCAAGTGCCGCGAGGGTGCTACAGTGTTTATATTTAGCGGCAACATTGGGAAAGCCCATGGGATAAACTTCTATTTAGAGGCGATAGGGCAACTCAAAGGATTTCGAAAGAGGCCTATTTTTTAATCGGAGGTAGCGGGCAATACTTTGACTTCGCAGTTAGCGAGATCGCCAGGAGGGGGTTAACCAATATAGGGACCTACCGCAGGTTACCTACTGAGGATTTTGACCAGCTTTTGCTGGCTCGCGATGTCGGAGTTATACTTTTAGACGCAAATATTCAGTACCCCAATTCCCCTCCCGGTTACTGGCATATCTGGAAGCAGGGAAACCCGCTCTTTGTTCAGTGAATGATCAAACTGACATCGGAGACATATGTTCCGAATGCTGGTTGTGGCTTAACTACCATCAACGGGGACTTGAGTTCTTTTATAAAGGCAGTAAAGTATTTTTGTGATGACAGTAATTCAGAGTTAGTTCAAAGAATGAGCCGCAACAGCCATGAATTACTTAACGAGTCTTATACCTCTTCTTGCGGGTACGATATAATAATGAACCACTTCATGAATTGATTATACATTATACCCTTTTCCTCAAACTTATTGAAAATATTGGTATATATGAAAATTGATAAGAAAAATTCGCCCAGGAATAGTCGTTTTATTGCTCGATGGCGGCTGTACACAGACTTTGCCAATAGCAAAATCAATTCACAAAAAGGGTCACATCCTTCATATCTTTTATTCACATAAACTATCTTATGGGTACGCTACTCGCTACGCATCTTTTAAGGCTACAACCTCTCTTGTAATAAGGGACGAGGCAAATTACTACAGTTTTCTGACCGATTACCTGGTCATGAATTCTATCGAAGTGGTTATCCAATGAGTGATCCGAGCGCACCGCCTCAAGTAAAGTATAAAAAGGAGCTTATGGCAATCACAAGGTTTGTGAGCCCTGACTATGATGTCTTTATGAAAGGGTATGACAAAAACCAGTTGATGACTGTATGCCGGGTAAATGGATTCCCTCATCCCAAAACGATAGATTCGACCACAAATCAGATCTCAAAAATCAATTTTTCGCTCTTTTTTCCTGCAATTTTAAAACCTGAACCTGACAACCGGAGGAAGGGGCATGAAGATTCTAAGCTCGCAGAAATGACCTTGAACAGGTGTATGAGAGGAATGTTCAAAGAATTTGGTCCGTGCCATTTGCAGGAACTGGTAGCTGCTGGTGGACGTCAATATAAGGTGGAACTATATCTCAATAATGATCATCAATTAATTAATGCTTCAGTAATAGATAAACAAAGGTTTTATCCTGTTACCGTGGTAGTAGTTGTTTCAATATGACTGTAATCGATGATGACGTTGTTGAAATTTGCTACTCTGTACTCAAGAAAATAGGGTGGGTTGGTTTTGCCGATTTTGATTTGATAGAAGATCCCAAAGATGGAATTTTTAAAATCATGGAAATAAATCCGACGAATTCCAGCCTGCGTAAAGTCAGCGGTAGAATCAGGTATCGATTATGGGAACATTATCGTTGACTCATCCATGGGAAGGGAATTAATGCACTGCAATTATACACCGGGAAAACAGTTACGGCATTTAGGCTTTGATCTCCTATGGTTTATTAAAAGCAAAGATCGTTTCAGGACTAAAACGAGCTGGTTCAATTTTTTTAACAGGAATCAATCATTTCAGGATTTCAGTATCAGTGACCCTTTGACTTTTATTTATGGAACGATCGGAAATATTAAAAAGATGTCCAATGAAGATTTCAGAAAATCCAAGAACACAGCGAGGTTAACCTGAGGTTAGATGTTTAATCAAACGCGCTAATCCATATTTATGATCACAAAAATTATCTCAGGCAGGTGAAGTTGATAATTAATGCTGGCTCTGTATTCAAGGGAGGATCAGAACAGGTAGCTCTTTCTTTCATCCATGAATGCAGGAAATTTCCTGAGCATGAATATCATGTTGTGGTTGCACCCAATCTTGCCGGGCAACTGGATATGGCGAGATTTCCTATAACTTCACCTTTCATCAGATTCAACGCCGCCCTGCAAGCAGTATCATCAATTTCATCATACTGATGATCTGGTACAGAAAGCTGGAAGTTAGAATAAAACCCGATTGTGTCATATCTACTGGCGGACATGGTAACTGGAGGTCAAGGGCTCCTTTGATCGGAGGGTTTAACATACCTCATTACGTCTATCCCGAATCACCCTATTTTAGTAATCTTTCTCTGAAGAAGCGGGTTTACTGGAGGTTCATGAGACTGATTCAACTACGTCTGTACAACAGACTGGATGCTGTGCTTGTACAAACTGAAGACGTGAAAATGCGGTTATCCAGAATACTCAGCTCAGGTGCTCCGATCCATGTGATTTCGAACACGGCAAGTGCCCACTCTTTAACAAATACTCTTTCCCGGCAAAACTTCCTGCAAAAGTCCATGGAGAGACCAGACTGCTGACGCTCAGTTCCTATTATCCTCACAAAAATCTTGAAGTGATAAACCGGGTCACACAAATTTTCAAAGAAAGAGGAGAAGCCCGGTTCAAATTCATTGTTACCCTGCCTGATGAGCAGTACCACAATACCTTTGGTACTAACGATACGGGACTGATATTCAATACAGGACCGGTATCCATCAAAGAGTGCCCTTCACTATACGATGAGTGTGACATTATGTTTTTACCCACGCTGCTGGAGTGTTTTTCTGCTTCATATGCAGAGGCCATGGTTATGAAAAAACCAATTCTTACCTCCGACATGAGTTTTGCAAGAACTGTTTGTCTAAACGCTGCCGTGTATTTTAACCCGTTGGATCCGTACGAAATAGCAGGTAAGATATCTATGCTGGCCGGAGATCCGGAATTACAAATCAGGCTTATTAATGAGGGAGAATTTATTGCCCGGAACTTCAACAACCCATATGAAAGGGCTGACAAATTCCTGAGAATTTGCCAGGATACGGTGGGACTAAGATCGGGTTCATGAGAGATTTGATTACCAATGCCTTGACCATTGATGTTGAGGATGCTGTGAACCAGGCAATGCGAAATATTTTTCGCACTGATATGGAACCTACGGTTCGTGTCCTCAATAATACAATGCGCTTACTTGACCTCTTGTCGGAGCACAATACCATAGCAACATTTTTTATTCTGGGTGAGGTAGCCAGGACCTATCCGGAACTAGTCAGGAATATTTCAGAGCATGGCCATGAGTTGGGAATTCATGGGTACTCGCATGACCGCTACTATAACATGACTCCTGTAAAAGCAAAAGAAGAAATAGTAAGTTCAAAGCATCTTATAGAAGATATTACGGGGAAGGAGGTTCTGGGTCACAGGGCTCCGGAATTTTCAATCGGTAAAAACAATCTCTGGGTGTTGGATTTATTGCTGGACGCGGGAATTAAATATGACAGCAGCATTTTCCCGGTTAAATCAGATCGATATGGTTGGCCGGGGTTTGTTAAAGAGATCGGATATTTCAACCTGGCAGATGGTCGTAAGATTATTGAAGCGCCATTGTCAGTAGTGGACATTCTCGGAAAGGAATTTCCTTCATGCGGAGGAGGATATTTGAGGGCATTCCCATACTATTTTACTGACTTTGCTTTCAGACAGATAATAAAGCAGAGACCAGTGATAGTTTATTTGCATCCGTATGAGATTGATCCTCCTCCGTTTCAGAAGTTTTATACGGATGCCATCAGACGATCACCTATTAGCGTCCAGATTCAATTACGGAAATATTGGTTCAACCGTGAATCAGTGATGCCGAAACTTAACAAATTACTCAAAACCTACAAGTTCTCCACCCTCCGAGACATTATCAACCAAAAGCTTCCTGAAGCTTTTTAATTACCCTGGTTAAACTTTCGATCGATATGTATGTTAAATACTTGAAACGAGTAACAGACGTGTTGTTCTCCTTTTTCGGTCTTCTGTTGTTATTGCCTCTTTTGGTAATGCTGCTGGCAATTCTTATTTGTGAATATAAAGGATCCCCTTTCTTCATCCAGGTCAGACCCGGATTTAAGGAGAAACCAATCAGGATAATAAAGTTTAAAACCATGAACGACAAAAAAAATCCTGAAGGCCATTTACTCCCAAATCATATGAGAATAACAAGGACAGGGAAGTTGCTGAGGGAGTTGTCCCTGGATGAGTTACCCCAGTTACTTAATGTTCTCCTGGGAGAAATGAGTCTTGTAGGGCCAAGGCCGTTGTTGTTCAAGTACATACCATTATATTCTGAGGACCAGAGAAGGAGGCATCTTGTCAGACCCGGAATAACTGGCTGGGCTCAGGTTAATGGCCGGAACACGATAAGCTGGACCAGAAAGTTTGAGTACGATGTCTGGTATGTTGATAACGTCTCATTCCTCCTTGATCTCAAAATTTACTGGATGACCGCATTAAAAGCATTAAAGGCAGAAGGAATAAATGCGGGTGAAAATGTAACAATGGCGCCATTTGACGGTAAAAACTGAATGCAATGAGACGGTTAATCTATCTGGGGTATTATATTAAAAAGCTCGAACGGAAGAAATTCCTTACTTTTTTGGAGTATGTAAACGCAACCAGGCGCATTTCCAGACTTAAACTATTAGTTGATGTATTGCTTTCATCTCTTAAATATAATATATCACTACTCGAGTACTTCCAGTTCAGGTTTTATGAGATCCGGGGAAAGGATAGGAAAACCTGGGCGGGAACTGGATATATGTATGAATATCAGCGTATAATGAATCCACCAGGCAAGAGGGTTATACTTGATGATAAGACCATGTTTTACCGGAAGTATGGAGAGTTCATGAGGCATACGGTTGCTGATATTGAAGATCTTAAGAGATTGCCGGATCTGGCTGATAGGCTACTGACTAATCCTTCAGGGAGGCTTGTCTTTAAGGTTTACAATGGAAAATGCGGACAGCAGGTTGTGATCATGAGTGTATCGGACATAAAGAGTAAAGGGCTTTTGAGCTTTATGACTGCCAATGGATATGATATAGTTGAGGAGTACATTATGCAGCATAAGTTGTTTATGGAGCTTTCACCTCGGCAGTTAATACTGTGCGGATATTCACACAATTGAATTCTCAGGGAGAGGTTGTTATTCTCGGCAGCCGGTTACGTATTTCGGTCAATTCATCTGTTGACAATATGGCTGCAGGGAATATTGCCGCACCGATTGATGACGAAACCGGAACAATATACGGTCCGGCCGTTTACGGCGATATTACCCGACCTGATGAAGTTGTACACCCTGTTACCGGGATCAGCATAATTGGGTTTCAGATTCCCTATTGGAAGGAAACCATCGAATTAGTTAAGAGAGCAGCAACAATGCATACACAGAATCGTTCTATCGGATGGGATATTGCAATGACTGATGAAGGTCCTGATCTGATCGAAGGGAATCATGACTGGTGTAAACTGGTCTGGCAGTTACCGGTAAAGAAGGGATTAAAACCTGTCCTTGAAATGCATGCGGAAGAATATAAAAAAACAGCGCCTAATTCTTTATGAAGACTATACTGATAACCGGGATCGGTGGACCAACACCGAGGTCGATAGCCAGAACGCTAAGGAAACACTATCCTGAGTACAGACTGGTAGGAATTGATGCCAATCCTAAAGCTCTCGGCTTCTTTATGCCCGGCCTCGTTGACAAATATTATGTTGCCCCGAGGATTACAAAAAAGGAATACTGGCCGTTCATTCATGATCTGATCAAAAAGGAAGGAATTGACCAGGCATTTGTTCAACCTGAAATGGAAGTTATCGGATGGGGCCTTTTTTACAGGGATTTCAAAAGATTCCCATGTCCGGTTCTGATACCTCCTTTCGAGCTGGCAACAACACTGATGGATAAATCGAAAATGTCGGAGGCGCTCAGGGGCACTTACTTCATTCCCCGGACGGTCAATATTAGCCAGAGCGATCCTAAATTTGACGAGATAGAAGCATCAATCGGATTTCCATCCTGGATCAGGGCAATAAAAGGTGCTGGAGGATTAGGGTCTCTAAAAGTCCTGGGCAAAGATAACCTCATATCATGGTTGCTAATTAACAGACACATAGATGACTTTACCGTTAGTGAGTATCTCCCAGGCAGGCATCTTGCCACCGAGATGCTCTATTTCAATGGAGAATACCTGAAAGGAGCATCTCTTGAGTGTGCGGAATATGTCATGGCCAGCATTGCACCATCAGGTGTGACGGGGAATACCTCTTTTGGGAGATTTCTGAATGAGGATCATATCCTGAAGTTCTGTGATGAGTGTCTGCAATATATCTGTGCTAATCTGGGTACTAAGGCACATGGGGTTCTAAGCTTCGATCTCAAGGAGGATATTCAGGGTAATCTCAAGGTAACAGAAGTCAATATCAGGCATATGGCCTATACCGGAGTTATGGCAGATGTAGGGTTTAATCTTATTGAAGATACAGTTGATATACTGAGCAATAACAGCTCAAAAACTATAACCAGGCAACCATATTTCAAATATGACAGGCCATATGTGTTCCTCAGGGACGTTGATTGTGAACCGATAGTTCTTGAAAGCGAGGATAATTTCCAAACTGAGAGGACCAACAATGTGACCCTCGGCCTCATATGAAACTAATTTCATTGACTGTCATGCAAATTAACTCAGGTTGATGAATCGGTATCGGAAATCAAGTACTTATCACTCTGATTAGAAATTAGAATTGTGATAGCTGGCAGGCAAATGCCAGAAAAAATATAGTCAAACCCAGACAACTACAAGTATATGGAATTTATATCGATCTATTTTGCTGTTCTTTCCATTATAGCCTTTTTCATCTATTATTCTTCTCAACCATAAGATAAGGATCTATTATCTTATTCTGTTGAGCTGTGGGTTCATTGCCAGCCTTAGTCTTAATCTGCTTTTATATGTTCTGGCATACGCTCTGTTGAACTATCTAATAGGGTTACGGCTTCCCTCTGCCAAGTATCCCAAAGCACTCTTTCGGGCTGGAATTGTACTTAACCTTGCACAGCTGATTCTGTTAAAATACTATGGGTTTACGGTTGGGCCTCTTCTTGGATTGATTTCATCAAGTCCCGGGGTATTGGATTTTACTGATATAATTATTCCGGTGGGTGTTTCATTCTTTACCCTTCAGGGCATTGGTTACCTGGTAAATATTAAGATGAAATGGGAGAAGCCGGAGAGAAACTGGCTTCATTTCCTTCTTTACATTACATTCTATCCTAAATTTTTATCCGGTCCTATCGAAAAGATCCAACCATTTCCTTCCGCAATTGCTTATTCCTAAATCATTCAATGCTGAGAATATTGTATCAGGTCTTCAGGTTAGCTTTATGGGGCTTCTTCAAGAAAGTGATAATTGCTAACCATCTGGCAGCTGCAATTGGTCAGACCTATTCCAATGTGGATACCGCGGGAGGATTGAACATACTAATGATTGTACTTGTACAACCGCTTTACCTGTATTTCGACTTCTCCGGTTATACTGATATAGCAATAGGTTTTGCCAGGACGCTGGGGATTGATCTCCTCCCGAATTTTAACAAGCCTTTCCTGTCCGAGAATGTGACAAATCTTTGGAGGAGAATGCATATGTCACTATCTTTTTGGTTCAATGATTATATATTTAAGCAGACGAGCTTTAAGTTGCGGAAATGGAGGAAATACGCTGCTGTAACTGCAGTATTTATAACATTTACTCTTTTCGGAATATGGCATGGGGCAGGATGGAACTTTATGATCCTGGGTTTCCTTCAGGCCGTAGCAATTAATTATGAGTTCTTTACCAAAAGGTGGAGAGTGTCTGTCTTTTCAAGAATGCCAGCGTTTTCACAAATTTGGGCTGGCAGGATTTTGACCTATCTCTTTTTTGGATTCTCGCATATCTTTTTTTTTCGCCCGGATTTTGGAACTGCACTGGAATCTTTTTCAACACTTAAAAGTATTGGGGTCTTCACCAGTGATATTTTCCTTTCAGGGCCTTTGAGGTTTGGATTGTTTTTTGCTTTTTTAGCACTCGCTTTTGAGATCCTTCAGAATGATCACGAAAAGATTTTTGAAAAAGTCAGTTCATTATGGGGCAGAGCATAGAACTCTGAGGTACATAATTTACTTTATTGCTACTGTACTGATCGTTTCACAGATAGGTGGCGGGACATCCTTTATTTATGAAATGTTTTAGTTGAAGAAATATGGATATGAAGCTCAAGTTATTAGTGAGGATATTACTGTTCGCCCTCCCGTTTATAATACTGACAGCAATTTATGCTATTGCAGATCCCTATATGGTGCTCTATAATTATAGTGATTACAATAAGAATTTCTATATTAATAAGAACCGCGATTATGTATCGTCGGAGATGTTCATGAGGAACTCCCGGATGTATGAATATGACTCCTTTATCTTCGGTTCCTCCACCTCATTGTTCATCCCTCCCAGTCTTTGGACAAATTATATTGAGACTGAAAACAATATCTTTTCATTTGACGCCTCGAGAGAGAGACTGCCCGGAATCTGGTCAAAGGTTAAATATCGAGATGAAAAAGGGGTCCAAATAAAAAATGCCATCGTTAACCTGGAAAACAAAACCTTTACGGAATTTGTGAATAACATTCCGCTTTATATGAAGCACTATGAGGTATATCCTTCCTCTAAACTCTATTTCCAGTATGCCTCGTTTCTGAATTTTTGCGATCTGAGGTTTTTATACGTACTGGGACAGTATAAAATAAGCAAAAATTCCATCCACATATGAGTGAGTTCCTGGTTTCTGAGCCTTATTCATATGATACCGTTTCAAATGAATTTTATAATCAGGGGATCATAGATGAATTTAAAAGAGATTCAGCTAATTATTATGAGGTTCGAAAGGATAAATTCCCTCAACGAACAGGCTCTCCATTAGAAGAAATGGCAAAGTTTACTCCGGACCATATATTAATGCTGAAGGAGATAAATGAGGTCTTCGTCAGGCATGAGACTGATTTCAAGGTCATTATTTGCCCGACATACAACCAGAGGGAGTTTAATCATAATGATCTCTCTGTCCTAAAGTCTGTATTTGGTGACCAGACCGTATTTGATTTTACAGGGATTAACCGGTTCACAGAGGAGAAATCAATGTATTATGACGAGTTTCATTTTAAAAAATATCTTGGAAAGGAAATTTTGGATAGTGTTTGATTTTAATCAGTCAGTAAGATGATCTTGCGGAATAACTGCTGATATATAAAAATGAGTCGAAGCAAAATATTCTGGTTGTAACAACTTAATTGATAAAAGTTTTATATGTGCGGTATTACAGGGTATATAGATTTCGGACAAAAAACATCACCCGATATTTTGGAATGCATGTTAATGTCTCTGCAACACCGTGGCCCTGATGATAGAGGTTATCAACTGTTTCATGACCCAAATGCGATCATTGGAATGGGGCAGACAAGGCTTTCAATTATCGACTTGAGTCCAGCAGGGCACCAGCCTATGCATTATAATGAATTATGCATTGTTTTTAATGGTGAAATATATAATTACAGGGAAATCAGAGTAATGCTGGAGAAAGCCGGACATCGGTTTGTTTCCAACTCGGATACGGAGGTTATTTTACATGCATATGAATATTGGGGGACAGAGTTCGTTAATGAACTAATAGGTATGTTTGTCATAGCCATCTATGATAAAAGGCAAGGGAGATTCTTAATTTTCAGAGACAGGGCAGGGGTAAAGCCAATTTTCTGCTATTGGCATGAGGGACTTTTCATATTCGGTTCAGAATTGAAGGCATCGATGGCCCATCCATCGTATAAAAAAGAGATTGACGGTAAGGCTGTTACCTCGTTTTTTGATTATGGTTATATCCCGGCTCTCGTATTCAGTTTTTAAACAAACATTTAAAATAGAACCAGGAATTATATTTTAATTGATTTGCCAAAGAAAGAGCTTACAAATAACATATACTGGAATGTTGATGATTATTACGGTAAATCAAAACTTAAATTAGATTATTACGATGCTAAATCTCAGGTTCACGATTTGCTCATCTTCAGCATGTAATTACAGGATGGTGGCTGATGTCCCAGTAGGCATTTTTCTCAGTGGAGGGTATGACAGTTCGCTTGTAACAGCAATCCTTCAGAAGGACCGGATGGAAAAACTGAGAACTTATACAATTGGTTTTGAGGAGGGAAATAATGAAGCTCCATTCGCGAAACAGATATCACAATATCTTGGCACAGACCATACTGAGTATATATGCACAACCAGAGAGGCACAAAGTATTATCCGGATCTTCCTGATTTCTACTACTTAGCCATTGCCCCACAGTTCCGCCATCCCTACTATGCTCGTAAGCAAAGTTGCACGTGCCGGGGTCAAAGTTGCATTATCTGCCGATGCAGGAGATGAACTCTTCGCTGGCTATACCGATTACTATAAGCTTGATAGGCACTCTTAAGCTCCTGAATAAAGATCCTTACCAGTTAAATCCTGCATTAAAGCCTTTCTTGCACACTTCTCGCAAAATTCGATCTCTGCAAATAAACAAGCCACCAGGCATAAGTTGTTGAGCATTTGCGAGACTCTCAAACAGAGATAAATATCTACAAGCTACTCAGTTAAAGAAAAATGGCTTCCAATCTGCCCGGGTATTACAAAATGAACTTATTCAATACACAAAACGATGATTATAAGAATAAGTTTGATAATGATTTCAGTAATTTTCACACCATACTGGATATAGCGCTTGCAATCGATTATGTGATGTACCTTCAAAACGATATTTTGACGAAGGTCGACAGGGCCACAATGTCAGTATCTCTAAGGTCGTGAACCTCTTCTGGATCATAGACTTGCCAATTGTGATGCAACTACCGTCAGAGTATAAATTTAAAAATCAACAGAGTAAATTAATTCTGAAGGATATCGTTACGTATTATATTCCGCAATCACTTATTATAGACCTAAAGCGGGCTTTTCATTACCAATATATAGTTGGCTTACGGGTGATTTAGGGTTTTTAATTGATGAATTTCTAAATGAAAAAGCCATTAAAGAATCTGGATTATTCAGACCAGGTTTTATTATTGAACAGGTAAGGCTATTCAGGCAGAATCGGTTTCACTATAAGCCTATTATCTGGAAGCTCTTAATGTTTCAGATGTGGTATTCAAGATGGATGAAATAACTACCATAATGCCAATACAAGGCTTTTAGGAAGGTAAATTTTGAAATTATATTTTGAAATCAGTCCCAGATTATCCTATACCAAATTAATTGAGAGAAGCGCCCGATTCGTAATTTCTTGATGATTAATTCGAACAAAGACATGAAGTATTGCGTTTAAAACAAACCCAAATGTTCAAAACGGTACTTGAGAGCTTCATTAATCCGACATGAATTTGCCTCTAAAGGAATAGACTGGTAGTCTTAAGAAGGAGTTTGCTCCCCTTTATGGAAAGTAGGACCGTATCCATCATAAATAGTGGACTATTATGTCAAAGATATAAATCTTGGTGATGAGACGTAATAGCGATATATAGACAGTCCGTATGTAGCACTTTTGGGAATTTATTCAAAAATATCCGTTTATCCCATGATTTTTACACTCCTAAACGTAAGGTGAGAAGGGAGAAGAAGACTTAAAGAGATAATTGTTGAAAAAGTAGCCGCAAGAGGTAAAGAGGTAAGGGAGATACTACGGTACAGGAGAAGAACATCACCTTTCCGACAGACCAAAGAAAAAGGTAATAGAACTGAAGAGGAAAAAAAGACATAAACTAAGACCTATAGAAGATAAAAAAAAGCATCAGCACGGGAAACCAAAAACCTAACACATAAAACCCAGAAAACTTCATGCATAGCTTAACTCTATCACCTGGTCAGCCAGCTTAATCCGACCCCAGTCATATAAGAAGAGTGGATGTATAAGGAACCCAAAAATGAAAGAATAAATCTACAGTATAATGACGAAACTTGCATATCGAAAGGGAAAGAGCATAAGCAGTATGAGTTTGGGAACAAGAGTTCATTTGCATATACCCGCGGCTCAGGAATAATAGTTGGGGCGATGGCAATAGAAGGAAATGCATACGATGGACATACATTAAAACCGCAGTGACAGGTAAGATACGGGGGAAGAATCAGAAAGAATGTGACAAGGGATAGAGGTAAGGGGAGGAATACGGGAGTGGACATAGTAATGCCGAAGAATCTCAAGGAGAGAGTTATTATCAAAGAAGAGGGAGGAGCGGGGAAGGCCGGAATAAGGGCCTGATATCACACCAACGATCACCAGCAGATACCCAGGACCCGGACCAAATAAAAAGGAAGAACCCGCTATTTGGCGGATTTTCGACACCAGTTCTGCCACGGTGATTCCGCGCACAGAAGAAAAACACGTATTGATAATCACTAATACTAAGTCGTATGAAAAACACGCCCTACATCAAATGGTATGGTTTACTGTTGATACTATCGTCTACTAATTACGGTTGCGGAGGTGACAAACCATCATCGCTTCCAGAGCTGGAGACAATGAATATTTCCTCAATGACTCAGACCGCGGCTGAGTCCGGAGGCAATATTGTCTCAAATGGCGGATCTGATATTACTTCAAAGGGGGTCTGTTGGGGAACAGGCAATAATCCAGACCTCTCCGGTCCATTCATTACTGAAGGTTCAGGTGATCAACCTTTTGTGAGCATATTGACGGGTTTGACCCCTGATACTGAGTATACTGTAAAAGCTTACGCAACAAATGAAACAGGAACATCTTCTGGAGATCCAAAAACATTCCGAACGATGGCCACAGGATCTACGAGCCAGATCATTGCAGATCACACCATTGTAGATCGGTATGATGAGATACCTCAGCAATATATAGACGAAGTCAAGAAGATGTGGCTCGTATATGCGGGCGAGTCTCACGCGAGAGCGATCAGGGTCGGACTGCAAACCTCGTAGGTACTGATCCGAGATTTGCTGTAAGTGTTGTGGAATCAGGGACACCCGAAGCATATACAACAACGAATCTCTAGAGCCAGCACAGGAACCCGGGGAGACTATGAATACACTGACAGATGGAGGTACCAGTATGGTGAAAGAGGATCGGTTTACGAATGCACGAGGAATAACCAGAACAAAAGCGGGGATTACCTATTGCAATACTCACAACCTGGAAATAGCTGCAATAGGTTTTGGCTGGTGTTACGATGATACATATAAATATCTCGAGATCAACCATTGATCCAGTATATGATGCCATTGGTTTGGCAGATCGCTTAACGGGCCGGATGGAAGTAAATCGTGGGGTCTTGATGCAGCGGATTTTTCAATAACGGGCAATCCAGTGAGTATGGATACCTATCTTAGTGCTACTCAGGATTATATAAATTATTGTATAACGAATGGGTACAAAACGAAGGTGTTTTTTACTACTGGTCCCGTTGAGCCAACACATTATGTTGGAGAAAGGGGTTATCAAGGTTCAATCAAGCATCAGTATATTAGAGATTATGTGAAAGCAGATCCTGCCCGCATATTATTTGATTATGCTGATATATTGTGCTATGATAATAATGGCAGTAAAAGTATTGATACCTGGAACGGGTACATGTATTCCTGTCATAACTCCCTCTAATTATGGCGATGCAAGTATCGGTCACATTGGGGAAGCAGGTGCATTAAGGCTTGCCAAGGCAATGTGGTGGATGCCTGCCAGAATGGCTGGTTGGGACGGTAAATAGTCACTGCCCTGATTGAATTAGTAACTGCTGTTATCCCGACTTTTCTTTATGGCAGTATACTCTTTATAATTGCCACCATTAAATATCACTATATGAATAATCCTTCGGCCAAAACAGGTTCAATTATCGTAAATAGGACCAGGGTAGTTTAACTTTGTGGTCAATTACAATCATTCTTGTGATCTTCAGTATTATCGGGCAGCTTCTGCTGCGGCCTGAGCAACCTGAGTACATACAGGGAGTGATCGCTTTCTTCAATTCCGCGGGCGAGGGGAATCTTCCCAGCCACTCTTCTTCCTTCCTTTTATTGTTTTGCTGCTTTGCTTATCTGCTGATTATTACAGTTATAAAAAGAAGTGAACAGGCTCCGTATGTTTCAATGCTGTACCTTTCTGACATCTCAAATTCGTTTACCTTTCCCTTGACGAAATGCTGGTGCTGCATGAAAGGATGTCATTGTTTATCCGGACAGCGACTGACTGGAGCGGAAGCAGGGGTTTTACGTTCACCATGGGTCATTCTGGATTACTTACGGTGATCGTATCCTCGGCAGTCTTTTTTAGGTTCTGGTTACACCTTAATAGTAGAATGAGGCTGATATTTTTAATCTCAGGAGTTATGTATGTCAGCGCTGCAATTGGCTTTGAGGTTGTTGAAAACTTATATGATGAATCATTTGGCAAGGACATTGTATACCGACTGATGCAGAATGTGGAAGAAGGCATTGAAATGGCAGCAATAGTTCCGTTTGTTTCAGGTCTGATGGGCTATTTATCAGAAAGTTATAGAAGACTGGAGTTTGATTTCAATCCTGAAGCCGGTTTAGACGAATAGGTTTAAGTCATAAACAGTCATCATTATGTCCGAACCCTCAATGCTCATGACAATACTAGCATTCTTGATAAACTTTTTCGTAGCTATAATTGCTCTTGCCACTGGTTATCATGAGTATATACGTTCCAGATTTCATCTCTGAAAGGTTGAATTGCTTTGTGTAATCCAGGCCGGTTACGGTTTCTTCGTATATTCTGTCTCCGTTCATCCCGAATATTGAGTAAGTATTCTTTTCTTCCGGAAGCGCAAGTTCCAAATCAATAGTGAAAATACCATTATTCGGGTTCGGGTATAGGTTTATGAATTCGGAATTTGATTGAAAGTCAGCGTCCACAATGAACCTATTTCTGAAGGAGCAGATTGGGCGCCCAGATGATCAAAGGCAATTGCAGTTATTACAAATGAGCCTGTATCACAGGCTTCCCACACATACTTCAAAGGAGACCGTGTAGCATCCTCAGCAAGAACAGTCTCTCCACTTTTAAACTCTACTTTTGTTACTGTGCCATCCGGATCAAAAGCATCCGCAATCAAAGTAATTTTATCATTCTTTTTGGGTTTCTTGGAATTCCCGGACTACCTCTAAGGGTTACGACTGGCAACTGATTAATGGCAGATAATGATTTTTCTACCACTACGTTTACAGCTTCCGAGGTTTTCCTGGCACTATTATCATCTGTTGCCACCGCGGCTAGATAATATAAGAGCCTTCTGTCACATCCTTCCAGGTATATATATAAGGTGCTGTCATAATCTCTCCCAGTTTCACGGTCCCGTTGTAGAACTCTACTTTAATGACAATTCCGTCCGGGTCGTAAGCGACTGCATCAATTGTTATGGTCGCCGGAGAAATAAAAGCTGTACTTTTAGTCGGAGACGAGATATTTATTACAGGAGGCAGATTCTCCGGGGCTCCCACATTATTTGTTACATTCTGAGCAGTCAGAGAGGCTGCCTGTCCTCCGGCAGATGTCTGCAGGGGGTTGGTGGCCGGTTTTGTATAGGCTACTGTCAACGGCATCACCATATACCACAGGGCTGGCCAGGGTCAGTATGACTCGTTTACCAGATACGGCAACAGAGCTGACAGTTCTGGTCGTGGAGTTAACTCTTACGGTGAATGCAGAGGCAGCAGGTACTGACGTTAGCCAGAGACAGGTTATATGTCAGTGTGAGGGTTGAAGGTGTTGCATTGTCGATTACCGAGCTGACATAAGCCGGAATCACTGCAGCAACATTATTTGTTACATCCTGAGCAGTCAGAGAGGCTGCCTGTCCTCCGGCAGATGTCTGCAGGGGGTTGGTGGCCGGTTTTGTATAGGCTACCGTCACGGCATCACCATATACTACAGGGCTGGCCAGGGTCAGTATGACTCTTGTACCAGATACGGCAACAGAGCTGATAGTTCTGGTTCGTGGAGTTAACTCTTACGGTGAATGCAGAGGCAGCAGGTATTATGTTAGCCAGAGACAGGTTATATGTCAGTGTGAGGGTTGAAGGTGTTGCATTGTCGATTACCAAGCTGACATAAGCCGGAATCACTGCAGCAACATTATTTGTTACATTCTGAGCAGTCAGAGAGGCTGCCTGTCCTCCGGCAGATGTCTGCAGGGGGTTGGTGGCCGGTTCCGTATAGGCTACCGTCACGGCATCACCATATACTACAGGGCTGGCCAGGGTCAGTATGAACTCTGTACCAGATACGGCAGGATAGCTGACAGTTCTGGTCGTGGAGTTAACTCTTACGGTGAATGCAGAGGCAGCAGGCACTCGATGTTAGCCAGAGACAGGTTATATGTCAGTGTGAGGGTTGAAGGTGTTGCATTGTCGATCACCGAGCTGACATAAGCCGGAATCACTGCAGCAACATTATTTGTTACATTCTGAGCAGTCAGAGAGGCTGCCTGTCCTCCGGCAGATGTCTGCAGGGGGTCGGTGGCCGGTTTTGTATAGGCTACCGTTACGGCATCACCATATACTACAGGGCTGGCCAGGGTCAGTATTGACTCTGGTACTCAGACACGGCAACAGAGCTGACAGTTCTGGTCGTGGAGTTAACTCTTACGGTGAATGCAGAGGCAGCAGGTATGATGTTAGCCAGAGACAGGTTATATGTCAGTGTGAGGGTTTAAGGTGTTGCATTGTCGATTACCGAGCTGACATAAGCCGGAATCACTGCAGCAACATTATTCGTTACATCTGAGCAGTCAGAGAGGCTGCCTGTCCTCCGGCAGATGTCTGCAGGGGGTTGGGTGGCCGGTTTTGTATAGGCTACCGTCACGGCATCACCATATAACCAGGGCTGGCCAGGGTCAGTATGACTCTTGTACCAGATACGGCAACAGAGCTGACTGTTCTGGTCGTGGAGTTAACTCTTACGGTGAATGCAGAGGTGGTGGGTACTATGTTAGCCAGCGACAGGTTATATGTCAGTGTGAGGGTTGAAGGCGTGGCATTGTCGATTACCGAGCTGACATAAGCCGGAATCACTGCAGCAACATTATTTGTTACATTCTGAGCAGTCAGAGAGGCTGCCTGTCCTCCGGCAGATGTCTGCAGGGGGTTGGTGGCCGGTTTTGTATAGGCTACCGTCACGGCATCACCATATACTACAGGGCTGGCCAGGGTCAGTATGACTCTTGTACCAGATACGGCAACAGAGCTGACAGTTCTGGTCGTGGAGTTAACTCTTACGGTGAATGCAGAGGCAGCAGGTATGATGTTAGCCAGAGACAGGTTATATGTCAGTGTGAGGGTTGAAGGTGTTGCATTGTCGATTACCGAGCTGAGGTAATTTGTATGGCAGGTTCCGAAAAACCGGAAGTGTACTCTGCATAACCAAGGTCAGGAGATGCTCCGCTGAACGTCAAGCCAACATTAACTCCGGCATCGATGAGGTCTGAAGTACTAGCTAGTTTTAGGAAGTTAAGGCTGGGGAGTGACCCGTCTGTCTGCCGCTGTTCCGGCAAGACCCGTACTGTCTACCGAAATGAAATCAGCATTTGTAACCGTGACTCCGGTTTAGCCGTCCCAACTATTTGCCGCAACTGTACAAGATGCCCCGGTTGCTAGCCTAAAGTTTAATGTAGTATTGGCATAGGCAATATTATTTCTAAATATTCTGTACTGCTCGCTAGCTTCAGAACATTCTGTATTATAAACCTGAAATCCGTATCCAGCCTCACCATACTTACCATTGGCATAGGCTGTGTTATTATCAATGTGCATATGCCTTGCCCCACTGCCGTTATCATTGGTTGTAAATCCGGTCCTTCTGTTGTATGCAGCAATACAATTAGTTACAATCCGACTAAGCTGAGATACGTTTTCTAACGGCGTCAGGTTTAGTTTAAACCCATTCCCCAACCCCGGATCATCATAGGCCTGAAATCCATTATTAAAGGACCAGCAGTTTTCTATTACGGTTTGTCCAAGATTTTCAACATCCCATCCATCATCTGAGCATCTCCATGCACGACAACCATAGAAATAGTGCTGACCGGTAAAGTTATGATAGCTGGGACTCATAAAGAAGCCATCCCCATCACCACCCGGACTACTTGAGACTGAGTTGTTCACATCATGGGCATCACAGTTTATCAATGTGGCCCGGCTGCACCATCTGAAGGCAAATCCTCTGCCGCCGATGTTATAAACCTCGCATTGTTCAAAGGATATGTCTGTACAATAATACAAGTTCCATCCTGAAGGAAAGCCGTCAGAAGAAAACTGGGCGTGGTTTCTAACCACTATCCCACGGAATTTCACGTGACTCGAATAATAAAATGTTACCCGTGGCTTTCGGTTGTCTTGTTTCTCCCATCAATGATCGGGGTTTCGCCGGGGTAATTGAAAAAGCAAATAGGGTCCGCAGCCGTACCGACCAGCCCCGGATTTGATGTTACTGCCTGAGCTGATGTTGTGTAATACACGCCACCTCTGAAATAAACTGTATCACCAGGTGAAAGGTTAGCGTAATTGAAGGCATATGAAAAAGTTGCCCAGGGAGAACTTAAGTGTTCCGGGATTTGAATCACGACCCGTAGGTGAAACATAATAAGTAGTGCCTGTGACTGCGGAACATATTGCAAGAAATAGACCAAGGGTTACTCCTCTCATAAGACTATACATTTTGACGAATGACGAAAAAACTTTGACAAACATACCTATTTTAACGACAAAAATATAAATATGTTCCATTTTTTATTAACAACACTGCAATAACTCATCCCCTGAAATGTAGTGTTCTGATGCCTAGAAATTTAGCGATTTGCCCCGACGAATTCCCCCTTTAATTGGCGACCGGACTAACGTTTTCTGATATAGAATCATGGGAAACGGGATCTTGTAATTTTTATATGCCGGCTATACTTACTGACATTAATTAATGTATGAAGGAGTCCGTAATTCATATAATTGAGCTGATTTTCTTATAAGATTACTCTGCCTGAATGTTCTGTACGTGTAATTATCCCCAATCCCACAAGTTAAAATTGGATAGTGTCTAATCCTTGCTTTTTCACATAATAGGCCTTTCCCGGTAAACAAATGATACTTTATATTTGTTAAAACAGAAATAGAACACCAGACACAATGGGATCAAGGTTAATGAGTCCGCTTACGCGGACCTTGCTGACAGGGATGGGCCGTAATTTCACCTGTCACCTATGCTAAGAGGATCTATAAGAATGGACTGAATAAGTCAATAGACCTGAAAAACCCAAAAGATTTCAACGAAAAGATCGAATGGTTAAAAATATATTCTGATACCACTCAATGGACTGATCTTGCTGACAAATACAAAGTCCGGGAATATGTCAGACAATGCGGACTAAAGGAGATTTTAGTCGAATTGCATGGGGTTTGGAGGAATGCTGAGGAGATTGATTTCGATAAACTTCCTGACGCTTTTGTGCTTAAGACAAATCATGGTTTTCGGAAGACTATGCTGATTCACAATAAATCTCACTTAGATATTACTCAAACCAGGTCCCAACTTAATAAATGGTTAAGTGAAAGGTACGGGCTTATCTCATTTGAACCTCATTACTGGAATATTGAAAGGCTTATAATGGCAGAGGAATTATTGGAGGATGATTATAATGCCTCCGTTTCTTCCTCATTGATTGATTACAAGTTCACCTGTATACATGGGAAACCGGAATTTGTAGTCGTTATTGCTGGTAGGGAAAATATTACAATAGGATCAGAACAACAGGAGGTCGGTTCTGGGATGCGGGCAGGCGTATATGATTTGGACTGGCAGCCGCGAAGCGAAGTAATTAATGGCGGATTTTTTTCAAGAAGGTTTCTCCTCTGGCCATACCAGCACCTAATAATCTGGATGAAATGATCAGGATCTGTGAGATTCTTTCAAAACCATTTCCGACAGTCAGGTGTTGATCTTTATGAAGTGAATAATAAAGTATATTTTGGCGAGCTTACATTTACACCGGGGGGGAAACAGGAATTATTTCACAGAGGAGTATTTTTTGGTATTAAGGTGAAAAAATTGATTTGTCCGGTGTCAAACTGGAGAACCAGCAGATTCATTGTTTAAGTGAATCATTTAAAGATGATATCAATATGGATACTCCCTTTGACAATTCTTATTGAATAAGAAGTACTCCGGGGCTTCGCCTTCAACTAATTGTTCCCGTTTCGCATTGCTATCATGTCTGTGATTCTCTTGCCCGTTCATTTAATCCGGCTTCCGGCTTGCATCCTTTATAGCATTCCGACTTTACTTTCTCCTGCCCGGAATTTATACCCTTCATTACTTTAAAAAGCTTTTTTCATGTGATTTAACTTTATTACTTTTAGATTCAAATCTGACATCGGGAGGGTGCCCTCTAATATGGTATTGCCCGGGTAATTATCATTTTAAAAAATGACTATGAATATGTCAAGAATTTCTTTTGTTAGCATTTACAGGCCGATTACTGAAGCTATTCATGACGGTTGGACATTTCTATTTCCTAAAAACTATGCTAAATACATCTATAAGAAGAATCTACATAAAAAACTAAACCTGAAGGATCCGAAAGACTTTAATAGAAAGGTTCAATGACTTAAGATCTATTCAGATACTTCTAAATGGACTGAACTGGCAGATAAATACAAAGTCCGTGATTACATTATTCAGTGCGGCCTGGAGGATACTTCTTGTTAAACTATATGGTGTATGGGAGAAAGCTGAAGACATTGATTTTAGTTTGTTACCAGATAAATTTGTTCTCAAGACCAATAACTCTTCCGGGACAGTCATTTCTCGTTGATGACAAAAGCGAGTTAAATATCAAAGAGACCAGAAGGCTGTTAAATAAATGGGTCAGGGAAAGGCATGGACTGATGTCTTTTGAACCTCACTACTGGAATATTGAAGGAAGAATTATAGCTGAGGAGCTTCTAGAAAATAATTCCTTTGTCGGATTATCAGCATCACTTATTGATTATAAATTTTGGTGCATTCACGGGGAACCGGTAATAATAATGGTGCTCTATGACAGAGATAGTATGAGAGTCGGAAAAAAGGTGGGGAAGGAGAAACCACAGCTTCACGCCATTGTATATGATCTGAATTGGAACCCGAGGCATGAATTGCTGGCAGGTCATCTTGCTCAAAATGAGCCAATGGATATCCCCAGGCCGAAGAATTTTGATGAAATGGTAGCGATGTGTAAAACCCTCTCAAAACCATTTGCCCAGGTAAGGGTAGATCTATATGAGGTTAATGATAAGGTTTATTTTGGGGAGTTAACTTTTACGCCGGGCGGTAATTTTGGTTACTTCACCCCGGAGTTCTTTTTAAAGATGGGGGGAGAAAATGGATCTGTCCTCAGTGCAACGGAGAACAAAAAGGTTTATAGTATAAACGGTTCCCCAACTGTACGCACATGGTTTAATCGGGCTGTCCGGTTAGAGAGGTTCCGTTGCCTCCGGTTTCAATTACATCAATAATTCTATTCAATAAAAGTTTTACTCTATTACCGGTGAATTCTAAACTGGGGTGAGAATCAGTGGAAGACCTGGCATACTCCTCCTTGAAATATAAGCCTCCTTCTGTTTCAATGGTGTAAAGGTCCCAGAGGTGTATGTTGTCACCCGGGACATCCCACTCATCAACTACCCATTTAAAGAACTCCTTGCCCTTAATGCCTCATCCTCATTAGTCTTAGACTGAACCTGTGCAGCACCGTGAACAGAATAAACCGGGTGTCAGGAAATTGCTGAAGTTTGTTCCTAAGCGCCAGGTACTGAAGTTTATAATTTGCAAAGGTCTTAACATCGGAGTTGATATCTGCCAGAATCAAGATCAGGCCCGATATTGCTTACCGGATAGCAATGCTTGAAAATTATGACATCATAGTCCCTTGTCAGAATTTCAAGTGTCGGTTCTCCTGAAAAGGGCTTTTCCCCCGAATTCTTAACCCAGATATTATAATAATCAAATGGGTAATTGTTCCACCCATACGGGGAGGCCTTTGGAAATGGAATAGCCCGGATACGATAGTCCACCTTATTTCTTTTGCTGTACTGATTTATGAGTGCAGGCAATGCTGCTCTTTGTTCTACTCTGTCGGCAATATTGGGGCCTAAGCGGCCCCGCAATCCTGAAAGCGATTGGATTTTGTTTCACTCTCTCCAGATGACTTTTCCAGTACTATGATGGAGAAAAACAATAGTCGTCTCCGGAGTGACTTGATCATTCTTGCAGGAGCTGACTGCAACCAATGATATAATTACTATCGAAATGAAAAGTATGCGTCTCATTTGTTTATTATTCCTTGTTATTATCAAATTAACATAAAAGCCGCGAAATTGTTGATCCTCTTTGATAGAATAGGCTTTAATTCTTGATAAATGTATGTTCTCTTGTGGGTTGTATAACAATACAATGCCCGGATCATCAACAATGCATATATGACAAGCAAGAGACAAAGCAGTGACCAAGATGCCCGTTATTAGGTTTAGAGTCCAAAGAAACCAATACATTCTTGATTAGGACTTCTTAATCTTTTTCCCGGTGGGGCTTATGGTAAGGTCATCTTTAAACTCATATACCTGGGGAACTTTGAACAATGCCAGATGCTGTGAGCAATGCTTTATTAGCTTATCCTTGTTCACCAGGCTGATGCTGTCTTTCCTGACAGTGACCGTAGCTTTAAGCATCTCTCCTTCGATTTCATCTTCGACGCCTTCAATAGTGCAATCAATTACCTCCGGCAAGGCCAGAATGACAGCCTCAATCTCTTTAGGACTGATGCGTTTACCCCGGACTTTTATTATCTCTTTTGACCGTGCTGTGAGATAAATATAGCCGTCTTCATCGACTGTTCCAAGATCACCTGTAAAAAGCCATCCGTTTCGGATGGCATTTTTTGTTCCCTCCTCATCCTCAAAATATCCCATCATAATATTATCCCCACTTGCTATTACCTCTCCGGTTTCTCCGGGCTTAATCTTTTCACCCTTTTCATTTACAACCCTTAGTCTCCACCCCCGGAATTCCTTTTCCCATTGAACCTTTCCTTCTTTCGTATATTTCCGGAGGAAGCCAGGAGAGCCTTGCTGTGGCCTCCGTCTGCCCATACATAACAATAAATCTTGTCTCGGGGTGGGCTTCACGGAACTCATCAATGAAGATCGGAGCAAGCTTACCGCCGGCCTGAGTCACATACCGGAGATCAGGGAAGCTGGTTTGCTTGAAAGAATCTGATTTCCTGAGTAGGATCTGAAAATGACTTGGCACCCCGGCAAAACCGGTACATTTGTAATCCAACAGGCTCTTAAGAACTCCTCCCAGGAAAATAAACGAATTGTTGAAGACTATGGATCCTCCAACCCTCAAGTGGGTGTGAAGCAATGATAACCCGTAACAGTAGTAGAATGGAAGGACCACAAGCATTCTGTCGTCAGGAGTAAGCTGCAGATATTCTGCGATGGATGCTGTATTGGCTATCAGGTTTTTGTGTGATATCATTACTCCCTTGGGCTTCCCTGTTGACCCGGAAGTGAAGATTATCTCTCCACAAAGTTCACTGCTATAATCGACCGGAAACTTTCCCGGTATTGCGCTCTTTTCAATTCCCTCTATTTCTCCTGGGTAGATGCATTTGTGATTACTCACAGGAAGTTTCCTCCCGATATCTTCTGTCAGGAAGATCATTGCAGGATCGGTCAACAGGCTGATATATTCGAAATTCTCCTTTTCAATGTAAGGATCAAGGGGAATGCAGATGTTGCCTGATTTGATAATGGCCAGGTAGGCTTTCAGGAAGAATATATTGTTAACTGAAGTCAGCATAATGTGCTTTTCTGTGCCCACCTTATCAGTGATCCATGCTGCAATATTCAGGCAGCTTGAATAGAGATCCTTATAATTAATCTCTTCCTTGCCAACCAAAAGCGGCTTGTCAAGGCTATTTGATTTCTCAAAGAAATAGTCAAATGCATTCATAACTGTATGTTTTACAACTTCAGAGTTTCAGACCCCAATCTCTGTAAACAGAATCGTACCTTATAATGTTTACGCCTGGTAATAGTCACGGACCGGGGGCAGTCTTAGATACTCCGTTGTTTTTCGTTTGCGCTCAAAATTACGATAGAGAGCCTCAACCCTTTCAGTGGTTTCATCCATTACCGCAGCCACCTCAGCTGCCGGATAGCCGTTCTCAAAGCCGTACCAAAAACGGTCCATAAGGGAGAAAGGCAACTGGTAGAAAAACTCCTCCTGGGTCTGCTCGGCAGAATAGGTATCAGTGGTGGGTGTCCGTTCAATAATGCCTTCCGGAACGCCAAGATATTCAGCAAGCTGGTATACCTGCGTCTTGTAAAGATTTCCAATTGGCATCACATCACCGGCACCATCACCATATTTTACGAAGAATCCCTGCTCCTGCTCATGTTTATTGGGAGTTCCAATAACTGCATAATGTAGCGCCTCTGCATGGTAATAAAGCATTGACATCCTTGTCCGTTGCTTGAAGTTTGAAGCGGCAACTATCTGGAGATATTCATTGACGGGGAGGATTTTGTCTTTTGCGTTTCCATCCCTGTCAATCACGGTAAGGTTGAAAATAGGAGGTAGGTTATTGAACAAACCACTCTGCCTGATTCCGATCTTCATTTTCCATGTTTTTGGATCATACTCCGGAAAAACACGCCTAACTGCTTCGTCGCGTCTTTCATAGCATCCAAACCCTGAAAGGGCAGGGGTGATCTCTTCCTTAATCGCTTTTATACCGAACCTGAAAGCCAGATCGCGGGCAAGCATCTCACTGTCGGGACTGGAATCCTTTTCGGGAAGCATTATGCCAATAACTTTTTCAGGGCCAAAGGCTTTGACCGAGAGGGCGAGACACACTGAGGAGTCAATTCCGCCGCTGATCCCGAGAACTGCGCCGTTCCTTTTAAACCTGTGCAGGACATCCTCCTTGATTTTATCAACTATCTGGCTGACTGCATATTCAACATCCTCTAAAAGGATAATGTCTTTAGTAAATGGTTTCTTGATTACTCATAGTTCTTCTATTACACTTAGGGTTTTCAGAGGGAGGTTCTGGAACAGGTCGTTTTTATTTTCAATAAACTGATGGTACAATAGGTGGGTCGATATAACAGCCGCCAGGACCATATTATCCATCTCAGAAGAGGTTCCGGTTTTTTCGATCTTGCCAAACATAGTCGAAAGCGACTCATAATTGAATATCCCTGCTCTCTTTGTGTAGCCTTCAGAAAGCATCTCATCTACATATTCAGGCCTGTCTTTTGAAAGGAAGACACTGCTTATGGGAGCTCTGTATGGTTGTTTCGGGCGTTTTACTATGCTTTCCGGGATCCTTACCGGCCATAAGTCGCTTAAGCAAGTATTTCTCATTAAGTCCATTCAGTTTGAACCTATCCGGCAGGGTGGAACAGAACTCAATTACGCGGTAGTCAAGGAAGGGATACCTTCCCTCAACCGAGTTGGCCATTGCCATGCGGTCGCCCTGGACGAGAGCAGGTAGCCTGACATGAATACCGTAGTTTCCAGCCATTGGGCCTGGGCCAGGGGCGACCATCTTCTGAAGTTTTCCGGTAATCTGCCTTGCAGGTCAGCTAGCGGGTCATACGAGTTGGATTTTTCCCTGATATGGTCGGAGAAGTGTTTTTTAATATGGTTTGAGTTATTCCATCTGAGGAGGTGAGAATAGAGCAGGTTAGTTGTTTCTTCCAGTTTAAAGCCAAAGAACATTTTAAGGATATTGGGACTGGCGTTCCTGAGATGGGGGATGTCAGGATAAATCTTTTTTAAAGCGCAGGTCTTATTAAAGACCCGGGTTGTGAAGCCCAGAAACGCCTTATAATTGCTTCCCTGAATATATCGTACCCGGCTAGTATCTCATCAGAACCCTCTCCGGTGATAACGACTTTGATGTTATGGTCCCTGACCAGTTTGGAAAGAATAAACATTGGTGTTGGTGCGGTACGTGTCAGAGGTGTCTCAGAATGCCACACAACCTTCGGGAAAAGGTCGGCAATATCCTTTGATGAACAGGTAATCGCCTTATGGTTTGTGTCAAGGTATTTAACAGCCTCTTCCTGGTACCTGCTCTCGTCGAAGTCTTTTTCCTCAAACCCAATTGAGAAGGTATTCAAGATTCCGGGTTCAATCTTTTTTATGTAGGAAACTGTTGTACTTGAATCTATCCCTCCGCTCAGGTATGCCGCAACTTCGACATCAGCCCGCAGGCGGATACGCACTGCATTTGTGAAAAGCTCATTGAATCTTTCAATTGCATCAGTAAGTGAAACGGAGGAGTCAACGTTGTTAAAGCTTAACTCCCAGAATTTTTCAGTCGTGAGACCTTTCCGGCTGAATGTCATGTAATGCCCAGGAGAAAGTTCTGATATATTTTTAAATGCAGTTCCGGGGGTTATGGCTGACCAGAATGTATAGATCTGAGCCAGGTTTTCCGGATCAAATTCACGCGTAATTTGCTTTTTTTGAAATAGGGCTTTTATTTCCGATGCAAAGAATAATACTCCGTCGTTCAGACAGTATAAAAGAGTGGCCTGATACCAACACTGTCACGTGCAACAAAAACCTCCTCCTCCTTCTTATCCCATACTGCAAAAACGAACTGGCCGTTCAGCATGGACAGACATTTATCCTTATAGAGGGCATAAAGGTTGACAAGAACCTCGGTATCTGAATGGGTTTTAAGTTTAATTCCCTTTCTGCCAAGCTCTTCACGCAGTTCAATATAGTTAAAGATCTCACCGTTAAAAACAATCCAGTACCGGGCTGATACATCAGACAGGGGCTGCTGACCAGTGAGCAGGTCGATAATACTGAGCCTGACATTTCCAATTGTTGCGGCCCGGGTATGATAGATACCACTCTCGTCCGGGCCGCGATAGCTGAAAGAGCGGAGCATCGCCTCCGTTGCAGAAACGGTGTCGGATTCACCGCGGTAATCAATTATCCCGGCTACTCCGCACATGGTTATCCCTCAGACTTTCTTACAATAAAATCAGAAATTGCATTGATCGATTCGAAGTTCTCCTCAATAAGATCAGCATCCACAGTTTTAATTCCGAATTCTTCCTCCAGGAAGGTGATCAGCATAATAAATCCCATGGAATCGAAAAATCCTTCTTTAAAGATTAGAGACTCATCCTTTATCTTCCCGGCATCAGCATGTGATGATTGAATGATATAATTCTTGATTTTCTCCTTTGATGTTGTTACTTCAGTGGTCATAGTTATTTACATATAAGTTTTAATTTCAGCTATTTGGGAATTGCCCCGCTATTGTTTGTAATAATTATCATATCGGCCGTATCTGCTCTTCTTCAGGTTGAGGTCGTTGAATACGATGTCGAAGTTGGTTATGCTGTTTGTCTGGAACAGGTTCAGAACGTCGGTAAAGACATCCTTGCGGGTATACTCGTTCCGGCACACAAGCAGGATATATGATGCATATTTTATCATGAGGGTGGCGTCAGCCACAAGTCCTGCAGGAGTTGAATCAATGATCACATAATCAAACTGTTCTTTCAGCTCCTCGATAAGTGCATCAAGCACTCCTGCTTCTATCAGCTCCGAAGAGTTCGGAAGAACCGGGCCTGCCGGGATGAACCAGAGATTGTCCACATCGGTTTTCCTGATAATCTCCTTGCTGCTGACATTCTTGACCATGTAGTTCGAGAGGCCCACAGAGTTAACTATTTTAAGCTTTTCATGAAGTGTCGGCCGGCGCAGGTCGCAGTCGAGCAACACTGTCTTATGACCAACGGAGGCTATTGATGCAGCCAGGTTGCTTGACACAAAGCTCTTGCCATCCTGCGGCTGCGACGATGTGACCATTAGGACCTTGTGCGGTTCTGATCTGAACTTCAGAAACAGGCTGCTGCGCAGGTTCCTGAACGATTCTGCTATCGATGATCCGGGGTAGTCCTTTACAACTGATTCGGATTTGTAGTAGTTGGTGTAAATCAGGTTCATCACCGGCTGCCCGATAATGCGTTCCACATCCCTTACTGAAGTAATCTTTTCATTGAAGAAGTTCCGAATAATTATGTAGATTGTCGGGATCATGAATGCCATGAACAGGGCAATCATCCAGTTAAGGCTTGCTCTTGGAGCAACTATAGCAGCGGTCACGTCTCTGGCCGGTTCAAGTACCTCGTAATCAGGATAACTGGAAGCCCTGGCGATGGCAGCCTCAGCCCTCTTTTCAAGCAGGTAAGTGTAGATGGCGTCACTCAGGTTGAACTGCCGCTGCATACTAACCATATTGAGTTCTGTACGGGGCAGCCTCGATATCACTCCCGAGAGTTTGCTCTCGCGGTAATCAAGCTCGTTCTGGGTCAGGTTCAGTGTGTTAAGGTTATTCTTGACATTTTCAATAATAGCCTGTTGCTGAAGCTTAATCTTGTTTTCAATCTGACCAAGAAAGAGGTTTTTCTCGGCATTATTGCTGAGAATGGTTGATCGTTGAGCATTAAGAGCAAAAAGTTCAAGAACGAGGGAGTTCATGATCGGGTCAACCACATTAGCGGCTGAAGGTGGCGCCAGGCCGGCCATATCCTGGTTCTTCCCCATGTAATCAAGAACATAATTGTAATATCCTTCCTGGATCTGTAGTATTGAACGCTCATTTTCTATCTGGCTAAGCTGTTCGAGTGCCTGCTGTCCCTGATAACTGAGGTCCGTGACCTGGTTAGACGATCTGTAGTCGCGCAGTTTATTTTCGGAAACCGACAGCGAATCGGACATCTCCGAAATCTGAGAGTCGATGAAAGTGATGGTATTGAGCGCGATTTTATTCTTTTTGGAGAGGTTATCGTCGAGGTATGACTGGATGTAGCTGTTAAGGAAGTCGATGGTCAGTCTTTTGTTCTCACCGCTAAAAAACACATTTGATAAGCGATGACCTGATACTGACCGGCTCTACCTTTAGTCGCTTCAGGTAGGCTTTAGTCAGATAGTCAAGATGATAGAACTCGAAAAAGAAGTCCGATTCCTTGATTCGCTTAGGGTTGTAACTATCGCGGTTCAGGGCAACGGAAAACTTGTAGTTATATAGCAGTGATGGTCTCGTTAAAGCGACAGATGGTATCTATTTCAACGGAGTTTTTGTCACTGACAACGGCGTTATCGATATAGTTGTAATATGACGCCTCATCTTCCGATGCAGTAATCCTGTAGCTCTGGTCATCGAGAATATCGATGCGAAATCTGGTATTGATTGGCTGTATATGCGACTTATCGATGATTACAGTGTAGGGGTTCCCCAGATAGACCTGGCAGGCTTTCTGAAAAGGCTGGTTGTCCCCGCAAAATAGCCTATCTCGAGGTTGAGGTTCCTGATTGTGGTGGCAACAAGACCGAACGAGTTCAGGCTGTTGATATCATTTTCGAGATTCCGCGATTCCGCCAGTGCTCCGAGACCACTGAAGAGGTCATTCGATCCCAGCAGGGAGGAGCGGTTATCCTCTACCGGTCCAATGACTGAGCTGACCTCGTGTACCGTCGGGGAGAACTTATTGACCATAAAGGCGATCAGGAGGCAGAGAAAGAAGCTGGCAATGTAGAAGTATTTATAGGATAAAGCTTCCGTGATGAATTCCTTGATGTTGAAGGCTTCGCTTTGCGAATCGTTGTTGATGTTTGTCATTCAGGGGTTTTCTTTAAAATCCTAGGCCTGCGAAGAGAAGGACTGCAATTGCAGTTGTTATGGTTGAAAGTATTGTTGTATAGGTAATGTTTGAATAACTGCTGGAAATTGCCTTAAGCGGTTCCACTATAATTACATCGTTAGGCATAACGTAATAATAGCTTTTGCTGGCGATCTTGGAATCGGACAGGTTCAATCTGTAATGGATAATTTTCCCCTCTTCGTTCCTCACAAGAATCACCTTCTGCCGGTCACCGTACCTGCTGATCCCTCCTCCAAGCCCGAGAGCCTCATATATGTTCAATTTGTCCTGGGGGAATGAGTAGACTCCCTGTCTCTGCACTTCGCCCATAACAGTCACCTGGTTATCGACATATTTTACTATAATGGATGTGTTCGCGACATAATCACTCAGGGCTTTCTGAATCTTAACGGCAGCTTCGGAAGTGGTCATCGATGCAACATTGATTTTGCCGACAAACGGGAAATCAATGCTTCCCTCCTCATCAACGAGGTATCCCAGCAATCCGGAACTCACCCCGTAACTCTGGGATCTCATCTCTTCAGTTGTGTTGAAAATCTGGCTCGTTTGAAGGTCGATACTCAGCACCCGCACATATAGCTTGTCAAAGGGCTTGATCAGTTTCTGCATTCTTGGATTTACCGTAGGCTGGTCAAGCTCATCCACATCATTGAAGTAGCTCAGTTGGGTTACGGGGACGCATGAAACTGCCAACAAAGCAATTGTCAGGATCACCAGTGAAAGGCTCTTAAACCTGTTTTTTTGGTTCCCATTGTACTTTTTACTTCTGATTGATTATAGTCCGGTTTTATGGAATATGGTCCTGACCGTCTTAAGCAAGATTACCAAATCAAGTCTTAACGACCAGTTATCAATATATGCCAGATCCAATTCCATCCACTTTTCAAATTTAATACTATTTCTGTCAGGTTTGACCTGCCAGAAGCATGACAATCCCGGTTTTACAGACAGTCGCCTGAGCTGCCAGCGTTCATACTGAGTTGTTTCCTCGGGCAGGGGCGGGCGCGGACCTATAAGTGACATCTCCCCCTTGATTATATTAAAGAGCTGTGGCAGTTCATCAAGTCCCGACTTTCGGAGAAATTTACCCACTTTTGTCACCCGCGGATCATCTGCTATCTTAAACGCAGGTCCGTCTGCTTCGTTCATTTCCTCGAGCTCTTTTCTGAGCTCATCGGCATTTGCCACCATGGTTCTGAACTTGTAAAGCTCAAATTGACGTCCCCGGAGCCCAACGCGCAGCTGCTTATAGATGGCTGGTCCGCGGGAACTGGTTCTGATCAATATTGTTAAAACGATAAGCAGAGGAGAGAGAATTATTATTCCTACCAGGGAGCCTAAAATATCCATCATTTTCTTAATGCCTAGTGCATAAGTGCTATGCGGAACATTTATAAAGGTCAAAAATTTACGGTCAGCAATTTCAGTTTTGACAGCATTTGAGAGTGTCAGTTTCTCATCGCCGTACATCACGCTGAAGACAACCCCCAACTCCTCGCATGACCGGACAATTTTTCTAATCTCGGAGGGCTGAATCTTGCTCCTGACATAAAGGACTTCATCAATCATATCCACCTCCATGAGATCGTTCAGAACCTCTATATAACCCTCGGGAAGTATTATAATCGACTCCTCATATTTCTCCTTTATTGCGTCAGAGCTGGTAAAAATAGCCACGGTTTTGTAGCCCCACTCTTTGTGCTCCAGCAGACTTTCAATGAATGGGAGGGATGTTGTATCAGCTATCAGCACCACATTCAGGTAGTTAAAACCCTTTGCCCGGTATTTTTTGAACACATTGTACTCGAAGATGCGAAGGGTGAACAGGAAAAAGAATCCAAAGAGCGGAATAAGTACTATAAAGGTCCTGGATACCGTGTAGAGTTTAAAGAGGAAGTAGATCACCAGGAGCAGTAGAAAGATCGCTCCGGCCGCGAGGAAGTATTCCCAGAAGATGGATATATATTTCTTTGTTCGGGGTATCTCGGTGGCTTTTAGTAGATAGAGTGTGAGAAGCCAAAAGGGAGTGACTCCAAGGAATAACAGGAGGAACGTTTTGTCCATGAAAAAGAAGGGTCCCATACCTGTATCTGAATAGATCAACAGGTATGCGCACTCAAAAGCCAGGAATATCGCCAGGATATCAAGTGCTCCCAGGATATAATTCAAAAGATTCCATTTCTTGAGAAAAGGAATAATGTGCAAACGATATAGTGTACTGAATATATCCATCAGTAATTATTAATTATAAATCAATCTCTGGTGCGGGGTCTATTTGTTTAACGCCCCCTTCAGTCTATTTATTGTCATTGTAAAGGTAAGCCTATTCGATTCGGGAGACAAGGTTTAAGAGATGATTGGGGTACCATTTAAGGGGTAATAAACGGACCTAATATTGTCGTTCATCATTTTTCAGGAACCATTGATGCTGAAAATGCACTTGTTAGTCAAAAAGAGCGGTTTTTTATCGGCTTTTGAGGAAACACGGAGCAATTGGTCTGATACACCCTGGTCAATTCATTGATTATCAGTAAAAAGAGCTTGTAAGTTGTGGTTTTTACCTGAGGCCGTTAAACAAATCCGTTTTTGACAAACGGGGTAAAGGAATAGACTAAATCTATTAATGGTACTTGATTCCTCAGATTTGTATGATCTGATATACCCGGGGAATAGCAGCTCAGGGCACCGAAGACTGCACAATCTTAAGAATGGATCTGTTTCTCTTTAAAGCTATTTGAATAATGCCGGATCTGTCGAGCGAATGTTGTTCCGGAACGCCACAACAAATGCCTGGATATATCCATTCTGGCGGCAAGAATTTTGCAGTTTTACGGCTTCGGACATTGTGCTGAATTCTCCAACGGTTGTCCGGTATCCTCCCTGGTAGAGATATTCGAAGGATTTATACGTTTTGCCGGCAACTGTTATATTTTGACTGCCAACAGGTCTTGTGTTTGCAAGGATCTGAACCCTGTAAATAACAATGTCTTTCTTCTCGTCGGCTTTTTTGACTGCCGTGGGTGTTTGCGGAGGTGAAGCGACCTTTTTGGCATCGGGCACGGTCTTCACGGGTTCCACCGATTTGGCGACAGTTTTCTGCTCTGCGGGAATTGCCTTTTGCTCAACCTTTTCAGGGACTGCTTTGGCTGATGGCTCTGATGCTTCTTGTTTTACCGTCTTGTCGCGGTTCTCTATTCCAGCCAATGCAAGAAGCCCTGCTGACAGATCCGAATCCTGATTGTTTGCGGCTGACTTGCTTGCCGTTACCAGAAGTAATTGATTTTTCACTTTGCCTGACCTCGCACGTGATGTATAGAAAGCTGATGTTTTATCAATGCGACTGACAGTAAAAGCAAGTTCATCATCCTTGGAGTTTATTGTTTTGGAGAGATTTACTGGCTTATCCCATCCGGTTCCGTTAAATGTGCACACGAAAACATCGTAGCCGCCTTCACCCGGAAGACCATCAGAGGAGAAATAGAGATTATTCCTGTTGTCCAATGAGGCAAACAGTTCATTTCCTGTCGAGTTTATCTGTTTCCCAAGGTTTTCAGGAGTACTCCACCTTAGCTCCTCTTTTTTTGTCACCCAGAGGTCCAGGCCTCCGGCGGATCCTGACATATCTGAAGAAAATATCATAAATGTCCCGTTAGCGGATAGGGTGGGATGGGAATATATATAATTGCCGTCGCAAAAGTTAAGGGGCTCATCCTCAATAACCCAGTTGCTAGATTTAAAGGTTGCTTTGAAGATTTTTTCATTGCTGCCCCTGTCAGGAATAAGGCTCAGGTACATTGTGTTAAAATCCGCTGTGAATGTAGTGGCCTCGCTCGGGAATATTTTGGATGATGAAGAAAGGAAAGGCATGTAGGTTCCGGGTACTGTATCCACTATTGGGGCCATGTAGGTCTTCAGAGAACCGAATGAGAGATGTTTATCCGGAATCTTCTCATCACCTTTGGAGTAGGAGAGAAAGATTATTCCGTTCCTGTAAAATTGCACTCCCGATGATGGCGCAATAATATCCAGAAGAAACGGTGTGATCTTAAGGTTCTTATTCTCTGAAGTATCAGCCAGAATTTCAATGCCATAAACTGTTGACCTAATCACATTTGATGGGCTAAAAGGACCGGCAATTGAAACTTCAGCCAAAGCCAGAAATGCCAGAGAGAATATGGTGTTTTTAGGATTCATGTCAGTAAATTTTATTTTTACCATTGATACCTGTTACGGGAGTTGGCATTGATGCCACCGAAATTCAGACCTGCTGCAATCTCAATGGTGAGGTCTCTTTTATAGAATGGAACATTCCGGGGAAATCGACCAGGTACCCATATACAGCCTGGGGAATTTATACTGAAAGAAGAAGGTCAGGTTATCGTAGTTGTGGAGGTAGGCACCGAGGCAGAAGGCATCCATATAGAGTTTCAGCATAGGATTATATGATTCCTTTTTCTCAAAGTCAAGTGAATCATTCAGGTTGACAATCAGCGAAGGTTCGAGAATAATATTCAGAGACCTGCTCAATAAGAATTTATATCCCGCAAGAAAAAAATATTGCCGGGAGACAGGGATGTTATAGATTGCCATATCGGTACTGTCGGACATATTACCGAGAATGTTAGTTGCAGAAAGGCCTGCATAAAAACTCTGCCCGTAGTAATATATGCCAGCATCGAGGTTAGGGATAAAGTTGTTTATCGCAGGTGAGACAGGATCCGCTATTGAGTCCATCATGTTATAGATTCCCTTTAATGCAATACCCCGGATAGAAATGAAAGGTTCTCGTCATCAAGGGGGATGTGATATGATCCTGCAACACTGAAACCGAGGTTTCTTGATGGGCCAGACACATCATTAAAGAGAGATGCTCCCAGGCCAAACTGGGTAAAACTTTTAGCCACCGGAGCTCCGAAATAGCGTGGTCCTTTCTTCGCAATCCGGCTGTTACCGCTCAGGAGCTGAGACATATCATTACCCTGAATGGTTGCTGAGAGATCCAGGGCCATAAAGTCTTTGCTTCCTGCTATTGCAGGGTTAATGATAAAGGGTGTAAACACCCTGCTTGATATCGGGTTTGCAGGAGTATGCTGAGATGATGCGTTATATCCTGTTATCAGGATAAATATACAGATAATGCCGGCCTTATGCCGTGTCATTTTAGAGTCAGAATATGGGTTCATAAAGTCATAAACGGGAAATTCCGGGATAAGTTACTTTGAACCGCTCCTAAAGGCATTTTTTCTTTCATTAGTACACGGGTGGCTTATGTACCTAAGTGTCATTGATTTTTCTTGATTATTACCTGGAGATTTGTATGATAGCAGGCATTAGACAAACCGGGGAATGAAAAGCCAATCAAACACTTCCATGAATTCAATCCTATTCCGGAAGTATGCCAGAGGGGATGATACTTTCTTTATCCCAGATATTTGTAACTCGTCTGCCGTTGTTAGACAAACGGATTTTTTCTTGAGAAATCCGGCTGGTAGGTCTGCGGGCTTTCGTATTCCTGGAGCCAGCCGCGGGTGAAGCCGAGGGAGTGAAATAAATCGATGACGGCTTCGTATTCAGGGCGTGTAATTGAACGCTTCAAGGATTTGCGATTTTGTGCCAGGAGTTTGTCAGGGGGATAGTATTGAGACATTATTGAGAGATGGAGGTCGGGCGAGAGGTGCTCAGCTATCAACCTCAGCACTCCGAGACTGTTTTCGACAAATCCAGGGAGAACCAGATGACGGATAATGATACCGCGCCGTGCAATACCTCTTTCATCCGTATGAAGGGTGGGTCCAACCTGGTAAAGCATCTCCTTCAACGAGGCTAAAGCAGATTTGCTGTAATAGGGAGCTTGAGAAAGTGCTTCGGCCAAAAAGTCGTCTGAGTATTTGAAATCAGGAAGCCAGACATCAACGATGCCCTCAAGTGACCTGATGGTTTCCGGGAGGTCGTAACCATTGGAGTTGTAAATTATTGTTGGATGGTATCCCCTACTTCTGAGCTCTTCAACAATGCTGACCATCTGCGGGATGCAATGTGATGGTGAGACGAAACCAAGATTATTTTCGGAATGGGGAAGGAGTTCGATAATTGCATTGCAGACCTCATCCAAGCTCACTAATGACACCCTGGGTGTCGCGACATGAGATCTCCCAATTCTGGCAGTAGATACACTGCATGTTACAGGATGGAAAGAAGACATTCACAATACCTTTTTCTCCGGAAATCGGGGGTTCCTCACCGCGATGGATTACTATTGAGGAGATATGAATCCTGTCGTCCATGCGGCACCAACCCAGGGACCTTGAGCGATCGACAGTTGCATTGGCGGGGGCAGAGGTTGCAGGGTTTCATTTTAGTCCGAATTCTGAATTTTGGGGAACAAAGGTCCAATGTATGAAGGTCAGAAGGTCTTGGTTATTAGGGTTTTGTGATATGTGGTTGCGGTTGTGAGTTAATGCAATTGGAGATTTGGATGATATGGCTAATCATACGATTTAGCGGTTAGGGAATTAGACGATAGCCCCAATCAAGGTGGCGGAGGTGGCGCGAGTAATGGTGACATTGACATAATCGCCAGGATTGATCGCCGTCAGGCCTGGAAGACAACGACCTTGTTACCGCTGGTTCGGCCCATCATTTTTTAGCTCCGACAGGCTTTTTGCGCTTTTCCTTCAACAAGCACCTCAAAGGTTTTACCGACGTCAGCCTTTTTGCTGATGGTGGAGAGCTCATTCTGAAGGGCGATGATCTCATTCAGACGCCTGGTCTTGATATCTTCCGGGACATCATCCTTCATGTGCCGGGCAGCCTTTGTATCAGGTCGTTCGGAGTACTTAAACATATAGGCGAAGTCGAAACCCACCTCCCTCATGAGGCTCAGCGTCTCCTGATGCTCCTCTTCCGTTTCGCCACAGAAACCTGCAATGATATCGGTGGAAACAGCACAGCCGGGAAGGATACTGTTGATTGCAGCAATCCTGTCGAGGTACCAATCACGTGTATACCTGCGGTTCATCCTGGCAAGGACAGTACTGCTTCCGCTCTGCACCGGAAGGTGGATGTGCCTGCAGATGTTATCATGCCTTGCCATCACCTCTATAACATCATCCGACAGATCCTTGGGGTGGGATGTAGCGAACCGGACGCGAAGCAAAGGATTTAACAGCAGCAACCATTTCAAGCTAACCTGAACAAATCCGACCGGATTTGATTGTCCGCGCTGAAGAATCCCCGGTAACGGCAGGCTGGCACGTCTCAGGGGTCAGTTGAATGTATGACCCGGGTTATCTCCCGGACTCGAAAGATGCGGGATGTTTTTCAACAGACAGGAGATGGTTCATGGTTGAATTATTCCCTGTCCATATGTATGAATTGACATTCTGTCCCAGGAGGGTGACCTCCCGGTAACCCTGCGCAAAAATCTCACGGGCCTCCCGTACAATGGTTTCAGGATCACGACTTCGCTCTGCGCCGCGCACATAAGGCACAACACAGTATGCGCACATGTTGTTGCATCCCCGCATGATGGAGATGAAGGCCGAAACACCGTTGCTCTCGAGGCGGACTGGTGATATGTCAGCATAGGTCTCCTCGCGGGAGAGAAGAACGTTGACAGCCGAATGACCGGTGGCCGCCGTCTCGACCAGCATCGGGAGATCTCGGTAAGCATCAGGACCCACAACCATATCAACCATCTTGTCGCTTTCAAGGAGCTTCTCCTTCAGTCGTTCCGCCATGCAGCCAAGCACGCCCACAATCACCTGCGGGCGTTTTCTTTTTTCACTGCGGAAGAGATCGAGGCGGCCCCATACGCGCTGCTCGGCGTTCTCGCGGATGGAGCAGGTGTTGACGAGGATGAGGTCGGCAAGTTTGATATCCCGAACAGGTTCGTAGCCTGCATCACCGAGGATGGATGCAACCACTTCGCTGTCAGCTACATTCATCTGGCAGCCGTATGTTTCGATATAGTATTTCTTCGTCATAACAGAGGGACAAAATTAGAAAAAATAAGACAAGGAAAAGGAACAGCGTACTCGGACGTATACATTTAGCGCAACCATGCACCAAGCCCTGTTCCATAGGTTGCAGATTGCGGGATTTGTATATTTTTGCATTGATACCAATTTCAACAGTTATGTCAGGTCACAGCAAATGGTCAACCATCAAACGAAAGAAGGGGGCGGCCGACGCAAAGCGAGGGAAGATCTTTACGAAGATCATCAAGGAAATAATGATCTCGGTACGTGAGAGTGGCCCTGACCCGGCGGGTAACGCGCGCCTGAGACTGGCAATACAGAACGCCAAGGGCGCCAACATGCCCAAAGACAATATCGACAGGGCAATAAAAAAGGCATCCGGATCAGATGCCGAAGCCTACCATGAAATGACTTACGAGGGTTATGCGGCACACGGCATCGCCATCTACGTCGAAGGCCTGACCGATAACACCAACCGCACCCTTGCTACCGTCAGGTTCATCTTTGGCAAGTACAACGGTGCCCTCGGCCCCAACGGGTCACTGACCTTCCTCTTTGACAGGATGGGTGTCTTCACAATCAATGCCGAAGATATCAAGGGTAAGGATATAGAGAGCCTTGAGCTCGAACTTATTGACGCCGGAGCCGAGGAGATTGAGGTAGAGGAGGAGATTGTAACCGTTACCTGCGCCAAAGACGACTTCGGCAGCGTCAACCGCAAGCTGGAGGAGCTGGGGATCGAATCGGACGAGGCGATGCTCAAGAGAATCCCGAAGGAGACCAAAACCCTTGATGTAGAGTCGGCACGCAAAGTGATGAAGCTGGTCGAGGCGCTTGAGGATGAGGATGATGTACAGGCTGTTTACCACAACCTGGAGATCACCGACGAGCTGGCTGAAGCGCTGGAGTAGAACAGTATGAATCTCGCAAAATGGCGGGATACTTCAGCCAAATGCATAATTAATACCCCGTGCAATATTTGCCCGGACTCCGTAGTGATAATCTGTTCAAGATTAAAGACCTGGTGGAAGGCCGAGACCAGTGCTGATCGTTTTTTTGAGGGTAAGGGAGAGCTTATTTGAGACACTTTGAAGACTATGGAATGATAATTGCAATAAGCTTCAGTGAAAAACTGTTGTATATTTGCACCATGAGATCATCATTGCTTGTCACGGTAGTACTTTTTCTCCTGCCCCTGTCACTCGCAGCCCAGGAAGGCCTTGGCGTACTGGAACTCATGAATGATGGCAGGCCAAGGTATGTGGCTGAGAGGCTGGTCATTATCCAGGATCCGGCAATAGACACCCTTATCAACAGGCACATCCTCGCCAATGCTGCGAAAGATGGCGTCGACGGCTGGCGCATCCAGATATACCGCGGAGGACACCGCACTGCGGGAGATGACTCGAACAAGATAAGGGCGCAGTTCATGGAGGATTTTCCCAACATAGCCTCATACCGTACCTTCGACAGGCCCAACTGGTTCAAGGTGAAGGTCGGCGACTTCAGAACAAGGGAGGAGGCTGCCATGGTCTACTTCGACATACTTAAAAAATACCCTGAGGCTTACCTGATCAGGGATGTGATCGGTTTTAAAAACCCGGTAAAGTAAGATGAGTGAGAGCATAAAACATGAATGCGGGATAGCACTGATGAGACTGCTGCGCCCCGCAGAATACTACATTGATAAATACGGATCGTGGGACTACAGCCTGAAGAAGATGTATCTCATGATGGAGAAGCAGCATAACAGGGGCCAGGACGGCGCCGGCCTGGCGGGCATACGCATCGGTGCCAAACCCGGAACAAGATACATCCACCGCCAGCGCTCCAACTCCGCCAATCCCATCAAGGAGGTGTTTGACAAGATCTATCCAGAGCTTCAGGAGAATCCTTGTGACCTCTGGCTCGGGCACCTGCGTTACGGCACCTATGGGAACTACAATATCGATTATGTGCATCCCGTAATGCGCGAGAACAACTGGCGTTCGCGCAGCCTGGTGATGGCCGGCAACTTCAACCTGACCAACATAGAGGTGATCTTCAACCACCTCCTGGAGATCGGACAGAATCCCGTAGACTTCTCGGACACCATTACGATACTTGAGAACGTGGGCCATTTCCTTGACCTGGAGGTCGAACGCCTGTACAGGCTTTATAAGGAGAAGGGTTATTCGAAGCGGGACATTTCTCCCATAATAGAGAATGATCTTGATATTGCCAGCGTCCTGCAGAGAACCGCACGCCGCTGGGATGGCGGCTATGTCATGGCGGGCATGCTCGGCCACGGCGATGCATTCGTACTCCGTGATCCGGCAGGCATCAGGCCTGCATTCTGGTATGCCGATGATGAGATAGTTGTGGCTGCCTCCGAGCGTCCGGTGATACAGACGGTATTCAATATCAGAACCGATGATGTTAATGAGCTCGATCCGGGCAAGGCACTCATAATCAAGGCATCCGGTGAGTGGTCGCTGAAGGAGATACTTCCACCCGCTGCGCCCGCCAAATGCTCCTTTGAAAGGATATACTTCTCACGCGGGACAGACAAGCAGATATACCGCGAGCGCAAGATGCTCGGAGAGACACTTACCACCCCGGTGCTGGCGGCTGTCAACCATGATATTAAAAACACAGTCTTCTCCTACATCCCCAACACTGCCGAGAGCGCCTTCTTCGGACTCATTAAGGGCATTGATGACTGGCTCAACAACAGGAAGAGGCAGGCTATTCTCAAAAAGGGGGATGCCATCACTGTCTCTGACTTTGAGAGGATTATGGATGTGAGGCCGCGTATCGAGAAGATTGCAGTGAAGGACATCAAACTCAGGACCTTTATCACCGAGGACCGCAACCGCGATGACCTGGTCGCCCACGTTTATGACGTCACTTACGGGGTAATCAGGAGAGGCAAGGATAATCTTGTAGTGCTCAGACGACTCCATTGTTCGCGGCACTACGTTGAGGGAGAGCATTATACGTATCCTCGACCGGCTCGAGCCGGCCAAAATAGTTATTGTTTCCTCCTCACCCCAGATACGCTATCCCGATTGCTACGGAATCGATATGGCGAAGCTGGGCGACTTCATCGCCTTCAAAGCCGCAATCGAGCTGTTGAAGAAGAGGGAAAGGGAGGATGTCATCAGGCAGGTTTACGTCAGAGCACAGGCGGAGCTGCAAAAGCCTGATAATGAGATTGTAAACGTTGTGAAGGAGATATATGACAACTTCACTTACGAGGAGATCTCTGATCAAATTGCCGAGATGCTTAAGACATCGGAGATAAATGCTGAGGTTGAGGTTGTTTACCAGTCGGTTGAAGGTCTGCATAAGGCTTGTCCGGGGCACACCGGAGACTGGTATTTCACGGGAAATTATCCGACTCCGGGGGGGAATCGGGTGGTCAATCGTGCTTTCGTGAATTATATTGAGGGGAAGAATAGCCGAGCTTATTAATGGAAATAGTCTTTCATTTCTTTTGCTTGCCCAAAAGAAATGAAACAAAGAAAAGGGCAGCCACAGATCTTTTTCGGGAGATCCATTTTCTCAGCTGCCCACGCATTACAACTCTCAGGCCTGCGGCCTGCTCAAACAGTAATGCTTACTGAAGTCCTCCCTTCGCAGCTTCAAAATGAATCTCATATTCCGAAAAATCTCTGAAGGCAGTGTCCCCAAACTAAACCGGCAAAAAATAAGGCAGACCTCCAGTTGAAAGTCCTACAAGCCTATGCTACAGCTTTTGCTTGCAAAACAGACCTACCGACTTTAGACCTTCAGACTTCTATTGCGAGATGTCGAAATTTTCCCGGTAGGAGGCGAGGTGGCGGTTGATCTTGTCGATGTAAATGTCACGTACAGTGATCATTATACCGGTCTCCTCGACATTCCCGAAGTGATGGTTGATGAAGGTCCCGAAGCATCTCATTGTGGGCGACAGGTTCATGTAGGCATTGATCAGCGGCGGGATATTTTCACCCTGCTTGCGTACCTCCTGTCCGAGAATCTTCAGATCTTCCTTAAAGGATCTGCCTGAAAAGATCTGCTTCATCTCATCGAGGTGAACGTCAATGACGATGGGGTCATCTGGAACCGCCAGCTTATCAGGGTCGGGGAAGTATTTTAACATAAAGTAGAGGATCATGTTCCTCGCATGCACATTGTAATGGGTGTACATCGTCACCTTGCCGAAGAGGTACCTTACCTGCCGGTTGTCGATGATGATAGCCCCAAGTCCATCCCACAGGTTATCAAGAGAATAGAGACTCTTGCGGCCCATAGCTGCGCTCTGGTATTCTGGTCTCACGAATGAGCGACCCAGCTCCATGGTGTGAGGCAGGTATTTCCTGATGAATTTTCGCGAAAAGGTGAAGTAGGCTGATGAGGCGAAACGGTCAACCGAGAAGTTCTTTTCCTTCCGTTCCGGGAAGATGAAGCGATAGCCGCCGATGATCTCGCGGTTGTCGGGGTCCCATATAATAAGCTGTTTCTGGGGATAATCCGGATTCAGGTCGAATTCGTCGAGGTCGAGCGCCTTGCCTGTCCCTCCGCCGGCATGCCTGAAGGTGAGCTCGCGGATGCGGCCTACCTCGTGCATGAGCAGGGGCGAGGTGCGGTTGTCAAAGAGATAGACCTCGTTATTGGCGTTGTTGGTCTTCCGCATATAGCCAACGCGCGCCAGTTCCGCAACCAGTTCATCCGCCGGTACCGCCTCGCCGAGCGGCTCCATCACGTCATGTGACATCTGATTCTCCAAAGAGTGATAATAATTGAGGAATAAAATTAAGAAAAATAATAATCAGCCGACAGCGTATTTTTCTGCAGACTGTAAGTTTTCTCACTTTCCGTATCAGCCTACGGCATATCTTTTCTGCAAATTGTAAGTTTTTTCGCTTACCGTATCAGCCTACAGCATATGTTTTCTGCAAATCGTAAGTTTTCTCACGAACCATATCGGCCCATTCCTGATGGCTCCGCGACTTGTCAAATGTCTGCCAGGGAATGGCCTCGCCGAAATAAACGTCGATGTCCTTACCCTTCTGTTTGTACATCTCGTCGGCCAGGTAAAGCATCTCGAGATTCATCTTAAGGCCCAGGAACTGCCTGAAGTTGGCGAGGTTATAGAAGAAGGAGCTGTTGCGTCCCGCGAAGTAGCACGGCACGATGTCGCGCTGGTGCTGTATGGCTTTGACGATGAAGCTCTTCTGCCACTTCAGGTCGGTTATCACGCCCCTGACCTTTCTGGAACATATCCCTGCGGGGAAGTTGAGGAGCTGGTAATCCGATGCATAGGCCTCCTCTATCAGTTTTGCAGCCTCGCGGCCGAAGGTGCCGACCTTGTTCACCGGGAGGAAGACATCAGAGTAGTTTTCAATGTACAGGAGGATGTCATTGACAGGGAATTTTATTGCCTTGAAGTGTTTTGAAAGTTCGCTCATGAAAACCATGCCGTCGAGGCCGCCGAGGGGGTGGTTGGAAACGAAGATGTTGCGTCCGCCTGACGGGAGGTTCTCAATGCCGTGGGCGCGGTAGCTGATACCCATATATCCAAGGGCGGCGTCGTTGAAAGCGTGTCCGCGGAGGTGGCTGAAATTGCGGAGGATATCGTTGATCAGATCCTGATGGACGATGCGTTTCAGGTAGCCGATGACGAAACCGGGAAGCATCCGGCGGATCTTCGGATTCTTGTCGGCGAGGATCTTCTCAACGTCTAACTGGAGCGGGGGTTTGGGTTGTTCCATCTTTCACCGTACTGAGTGTAAAGATAATCATACCACGGGGAAATTCAACCGGGGATGTCTGACCCTCCGGCCAACCATCCGCTAAGCCCTCCGTGCCTGCCCCTCCTCGGCTGCGACCACTCAGGCTGAGCCCTCTGGCTAGCCTTCCGGCTGAACCGGCTACACGGCTGACGCATCCCTGTGACCCCTGTCTGACCCCCCGGCTGCCCCTCCGGCAGAGCCCCCTCCAGCAGAGCCCCCGGCTGAGCCCTCTGGCTCCCTCTACCCGCTCCCTGCTGACCCCTGGCCCTCCCAGCCCACGTCTCCTCCGGTTGCTTCCCCTCCCCACTGCTCCTCTGCCATACCCTATGTCTGGCCTCCGGCTGAGCCCCTGAGCCCCCTGGCTGAGCCCCTGTCCCCGCTTCCCTCCGGCTAAATGAATTTGACTTTGGCTAATTTTAGAGTGTAACTTTGACTTTCCCCGGCAACGGGCATAGTCGTTTCATTTAAAAAAAATCAATTATGAGAAAGAAGAGCTTGTTATTCATTGCTTTTGCACTTGCTGCATTAATGCTTGCATTTTATGGCTGTCGTGACAAACAGATGACACCTGCTAAACAGTATGTTGTTGAAGATTTCTTCCGAAATCCTGATAAGGTTAATTTTTCTCTTTCCCCGGACGGATTATACTATGCATATATGGCCCCATATAAGGGAATGATGAACGTATTTGTCAAAGAGATAGGAAAGGAGGAAGCCGGCCAGCTGACCTATGATACCCTCAGAAGCGTCTACGGTTTTTTCTGGGCCAGCAATGATCGCATACTGTACATAAAGGATCAGGGTGGCGATGAAAATATGAAGCTTTACGGCGTGAATAAGGACGGATCAAACCTGATAGCTCTCGCTGATTTTGAAAAAGTACGTACTGAAATGATCGATGATCTTCCTGATATTGACGACTATGTAATTATCGGATTGAATAAACGCATTCCGCAGGTTTTTGACCCTTACCGCCTTAATATCAATACCGGGGAACTGACCATGCTTGCTGAAAATCCGGGTAACATTATGGGTTGGATGACTGACCATAATGGTAGCCTGAGGGTCGCATTCGCTGTCGTTGACGGTGTGAATACATCGATTCTGTACCGTGACACTGAGGATGAACCATTCAGGGAGATTTTGAAAACGACATTCAAGGAAACGCATGACGCCTCAGTTTTTCACTTTCGACAATAAAAAGTTATATGCAGTCTCGAACCTGGGCCGTGATAAAACCGCCGCGGTAATATTCGATCCCGCAACTTCGATGGAGGATACGATTCTTTATGAGAATCAGGATTATGATGTCGATCAGCTGGTCTATTCCAGGGAGAGGAAGGTCCTTACAGTTGCCAGATATACATCATGGAAGAGAGAGAGGCATTTCTTCGACCGTGAGTTTGAGAATATGATGAACAATCTTAAGTCAAAACTCGGAGATTTTGAATTTGGACTGGTTTCAAACAATAAGGCAGAAGATAAATACCTTGTCGTTGCACACAGCGATCGTTCGTATGGAACCTATTACCTGTACGATAAGATTGCTGGCGGCCTCGAAAAGATCGCGGATGTCGCTCCCTGGCTTGACCCGGAGGAGATGGCAACAATGAATCCAATTGAATACACCAGTCGTGACGGGCTGACTATCCACGGATACATTACCCTGCCCAAAGGTTACACAATGGATAATGCAAAAAATCTTCCGGTCGTTGTTAACCCGCACGGCGGCCCCTGGTATCGCGATACGTGGGGATTTAACCCTGAGGTGCAGTTCCTTGCCAACAGGGGGTATGCAGTCTTCCAGATGAATTTCCGCGGATCCACCGGATATGGCAGGAAATTCTGGGAGGCCTCGTTCAAACAATGGGGGAAAGCAATGCAGGATGACATAACTGATGGCGTTAACTGGCTTATTGATAAGGGTATAGCTGATAAGGACAAGATAGCGATATACGGTGGAAGCTACGGGGGGTATGCAACACTGGCCGGGATCACTTCCACACCTGATCTTTATGCTGCTGCCGTTGACTATGTTGGCGTTGCAAACTTATTCACATTCTTGAAAACAATACCTCCCTACTGGGAGCCGATGCTGCAAATGATGTATGAAATGGTCGGCGATCCCGTGAAGGACAGCCTTTTAATGGCAGAAGTATCCCCGGTTCTTCATGCTGATAAGATCAAGACTCCACTTTTAGTAGCGCAGGGAGCTAACGACCCGAGAGTGAATATCAATGAAAGCAACCAGATGGTTGAGGCACTGCGTAACCGCGGGATAACAGTTGAGTATATGGTTAAGGATGACGAAGGACATGGATTTTACAATGAAAAGAACCAGTTCGACTTCTATAATGCGATGGATAAATTCCTGGCAGAACATCTGAAATAATCTGATATGCGGAAGTCTGCCCGGTGGACCGGAAATCGACTCTGCCAACTGCAACCAGACAGTTGTAATTTGGTGTAATATAGCAGGTTGAACTATAAGTAGAGATTCCCTGCAGGAGAACTGGAAAACCAGTCCCCTGCGGGGAATTTTTGTTTTTGTACTCCGGGATATGTTGCGAAAAGGGGGCCAGACAAGTAAATCTCTCCTTCCACGACGGCTATCAAGCTGTCTGGGCGATACAGCATTGAAGCAAAAAGATACCATCGCCGATATTCCTTGCAGAGCATAAAGCATTGGATATCAGCAGACAAATACGCCATTTAAGTTCCCATATTTCCACACAATAATCCTTGCCAAAGCAAAGTTTTCAACAAAAGTGAAGAAAAATGGAGGAAAGTGGAGAGAAGTGGGAAATTAATTTCTACATTAGCCCTCCGAAACAACAACTCTGATGGCCACATTTATCGGCGATTATTCATGCAGGCTTGATGCCAAGGGAAGAGTAATCCTCCCCTCCGCGTTCAAGAAGCAGATGCCCCCGGCAGCTGAAGATCGCTTCGTGGTCAGAAAGGATATCTTCGAAGGGTGCCTCGTCCTTTACTCCATTGACGACTGGAACAGGCAGCTCGAGAAGATCCGCAGCAGGATCAACCCATACAACAGGGAGCACAATATCTTTCTCCGCAACTTCTTCAAGGGCACGGCAGAGGTGTCGCTCGACAGCAGCAACAGGCTTCTGATACCCAAGCGTCTCCTTGACCTTGCAGGCATAACGAAGGATGTTGTTCTCGCCGGGCAGGACGGACGAATAGAGATGTGGGCTGAAGAGGTATACGCCCGTATCGACATTCCTTCCGACGACTTTGCCAACCTGGCGGAGAAGCTGCTTGGTAGTCCCGACACCGGTTCCGCATAATGGTCATATATCACCTCCCGGCACTGCTGACAGAGAGCATTGCAGGGCTCAACCTCAGGCCCGACGGGATTTATGTCGACGTAACCTTCGGAGGCGGCGGACACTCGCGTGCCATCCTCGACCAGCTCACCTCCGGCAGGCTGATAGCTTTTGACCAGGACGCCGATGCCGAAGCAAACAGCATAAGCGATGAACGGTTTACCCTTCTTAACCAGAACTTCCGGTACCTGAAGAACAACCTCCGCTACCTGGGCATAACCGGGATTGACGGACTGATAGCCGATCTGGGAGTGTCATTTCACCAGTTTGACGAGCAGGAGAGAGGCTTCTCCTTTCGCAGCGATGCCGGTCTCGACATGCGCATGAACCGCCAGTCGCCCCTAAAGGCATCGGACATTATCCGCACTTACGCCGAAGAAAAACTGGCTGATGTCTTCTACAAATACGGCGAGCTGACCAACTCGCGGAAGCTGGCTTCAGCCATTGTCAAAGCCCGCGCAAGCAAACCGATAGAAACCGTCAGTGACCTCATGTCGGCTCTGACGGGGCTGGTTCCGTCGTGGGAGGAGAATAAGTTTTATGCACGTCTGTTTCAGTCGTTGCGCATTGAAGTGAACCATGAACTGGAGGCTCTCACGGAGATGCTCTCGCAGGCTCTTCAGATATTGAAGCCGGGAGGCAGGCTGGCAGTGATCACATACCACTCGCTTGAGGACAGGCTGGTGAAGAATTTCATCCGCACGGGCAATTTCGAGGGCACAACCGAAAAGGATTTCTTCGGGAACATGTCAACCCCGTTCAGGGCAGTGAACCGCAAGGTGATCGTCCCGGCGGCGGAGGAGATCTCAGAAAACAGCAGGGCGCGGAGTGCAAGGTTAAGGATAGCGGAAAAAATATGAGTTGAATGGAGGAGCGTAGGGATAAATATCTGCAGAATATGGTAGAGAGGGCGATGGAGCAGGAGCAGTCATCAGTCGGCAGTGCCCAATCTTCAGTCAGTAACTCTCAGTCTTCAGTCGGGCAGGCTGCCGGGCAGAAAGCCCAGGGTAAAAAGAGCCAGGGCAAAAAGAGCCAGGGGGGCATATTCAGGGGGCTGATCAGCGGGACACTCATCTCCGAGAGTTTGATCCTCAAAGACATGAAATACTCGGGTCTCATTGCTGCTGCTCGCCATCATCTTCATTGCCAACAAGTTCAATGCTGAGCGAGTTGAGCGCGAGATCATCGTCCTTGAGCAGGAGGTGAGGGATATGCGGGCTGAGGCGCTCTCGGTATCTGCAGAGCTGGGCAGCGTGAGCCGCCAGAGTGAGATAACGGACCTGGTTAAGGAGAGGGGGCTGGGTCTCGAAGAGCTCCGCGAGCCGCCATACAGGATAGTAGTGAACAAGTAAAATATGCAAACAAACAGAAAGAAGAGAATAGCAGAACAAGAGTAAGTCAACGTAACCAAACAGTCAGAGTAAGAGAGCAATCACAAGTAACCCAAAGAAACCACACCATCAGAGTAGGATAGCAATAACAAATAACCCAAAGTAACCAATCAGTCTGAGCCAAATAGCAATAACAAATAACCCAAAGTAACCAATCAGTCTGAGCCAAATAGCAATACACAAATAACCCAAAGTAACCAACCCACCAGAGCACGAAAACTGTAAACGACGTAACCCAACCCAACCAAACTGTAAAACCTGGCTAGCCGCACACGATCAACCCATCCTAACCACCTGCGCGGCCAGAAAAGAACTCCAGTTAATGAGTAAGAAGACGAAACCGAAAGACCAGATACTTGCACGCACCGGCATCATCTACGCCGTTGTTGTGCTGATGGCCGTAGCCGTCTTCGTCCGCATTATCATCCTGCAGTTCGTTGAGTCGGACAAGTGGGCCGCCATGGCTGACAAGGTTGTCTTTCGCAGGCAGGTCGACCAGGCCGCCAGGGGCGACATCCTCTCTGACGACGGTCGCATCCTCGCAAGCTCCATCCCCTACTACACCGTCTACATGGACACCCGCAGCTCGGGCATGGCCGACACCACCTGGGCCAACGGCATCAGCGGCCTCTGCCGCGGTCTCTCGAAATATGTCGGCGGCAACAGCCCTGAGGGGTGGCGGACAGCCCTTACCAACGCCCGCAAGCGCGGCGACAGGTACTACCTCATCAAGAGGCATGTCAGCTACGAGACCCTGAGCCAGCTTAAAAAACTGCCCGTCTTCCGCCACGGGAAGTTCAGAGGAGGTTTGATCTACCAGCCAGAGAACAGGCGCATCATGCCAAACGGGCTCCTGGCCCGGCGTACCATCGGGTACATCACTGATGACACCATCACAAGTATTGTCGGGATAGAGGGGTCGTTCAACAGCTACCTTGCAGGCAAGGACGGGCTGAAAGTACAGCAGCGCCTGACGGGAGGGGCATGGATCGATGTCGACAACCTCGAGTCGGTGCACGCGCGTCCCGGCTATAATGTCGTGACCACCATCGACCTCGACCTGCAGGATGTTGCGGAGAACGCACTCTACAAGCAGCTTGCCAGACACAAAGCCCATCACGGTTGTGCGGTGGTGATGGAAGTGAGCACAGGTGACATCAAGGCCATCGCCAATCTGGAGATAGGTTCGGATGGCGGGTATCACGAGACATACAACTATGCCGTGGGCGAGAGTACCGAGCCGGGATCGACCTTCAAGCTGATGTCGATGATAGCAGCGATGGAGGATGGTGTCGTTGACCTCCATGACACCATAAACACAGGCGACGGCACTGTCAGATACTACGACAAGACCATTAGGGACCACGAGGAAGAGGGACTGGGTAAGATCACCGCCCGCGAGGTCTTTGAGCACTCCTCTAACGTTGGCACCGCAAAGATCATCAGCGAAGGCTACAAGGATAATCCGCGCCGGTATGTAGACCGTCTCTATTCGATGCAGATTGACAAACCGCTTGGCCTGCAGATACAGGGCGAAGGCAAGCCAGTCATCCGCTATCCCGGCGACAAGCTATGGTCGGGTATTTCACTCCCGATGATGTCGCACGGTTATGAGGTACTTATGACCCCGCTTCAGATACTGACATTCTACAACGCGGTGGCCAACGACGGGAAGATGGTCAAGCCCAGGTTCGTCAAAGAGGTGCGCGACGGCAACTGGACGGTCAAGTCGTTTGACACTGAGGTCATCACCAACGCCATCTGCTCGCGATCAACCATCAACAAGGCGCAGGCGCTTCTTGAGGGAGTCGTGGAGAACGGCACCGCCAAGAACCTGAAGAACAGCAATTACAAGATCGCCGGCAAGACGGGCACTGCCCAGATCGCCAATGCAAAGCACGGTTACCGCTCCGGCGCACGCATATCATACCAGGCATCGTTTGTGGGTTACTTCCCGGCCGATGACCCACTCTATTCTTGCATCGTCGTTGTCAATGCGCCCTCGAACTGGGTCTATTACGGCAATGTGGTGTCTGGACCCGTGTTTAAGGAGATAGCTGACAAGGTGTATGCCACCAGTTTTTACCGCGACCTGCAGGCCCTGAATCCTGATAATGAGGATAAGGTAAAGTTTCGTGAAGCAGCAGACATAGTAAGTAAGGATGACCTGACATATACCGAGGGCCTGATGCCCAATGTTGTGGGGATGGGCCTCCGCGATGCCATATTCATGCTTGAGAACAGCGGACTGAGAGTGCATTATACCGGTCGCGGCAGGGTGGCGAGGCAGTCGCCACCGCCGGGCGCCAGGATTGGACGGGGAGCAACCGTGGCCATTGAACTGAGAATAAAGTTATGAAGGAACCCCGGAAGAATAAAAAAAGGTGATGAAAACAGCAATAGAGGAACCAGGAAGGATGCAAAAGGGGATGAAAAAGAGATGAAGGAGCTGAAGGTGATTATTTCCTGAACTGAAGATGAAGGATGAGGGAGCTGATGGCGCATGGTGCCTGACCTTAGAAAAAGGTGATGAAGGAGCTTAAGAATATACTGAAGGAACTGAGGGTGACATACATCTGCGGAGATGAGGAGAAGCTCATCACCGGTGTGACGGCGGACTCCCGTGACGTAAAGCCGGGCAGCCTCTTTGTGGCTGTGAGGGGAACGAAGAGCGACGGCCACGCATTCATCGGCAAGGCAATCGAGTCAGGGGCAACAGCCGTCATCTGCGAAGCCCTTCCCGAAAAACTCTTCGAAGGTGTCACCATGATAACAGTTGACGACTCAGCAGCGGCAACGGGAATGGCAGCCTCGGCCTTCTACGATCACCCTTCACGGAAGCTGAGGCTCACAGGCGTCACGGGCACCAACGGCAAGACCACCATCGCAACGCTCCTGTACAATATGTTCGAGGCGCTGGGATACAAATGCGGACTGCTCTCTACGGTCTGCAACTATGTGCATAATGAGCGCAGGGATGCAACCCATACTACTCCTGACCCCGCCAAACTGAATGCCCTCCTGGCAGAGATGGTGGATGCAGGATGTGAGTATGCCTTCATGGAGGTGAGCTCTCATGCCGTTGACCAGAAGCGGATAGCAGGTTTGCAATTTGCAGGAGGGGTCTTCACAAATCTGACCCATGATCATCTCGACTACCACCTGACATTTGACAATTATCTCGCCGCAAAGAAGAAGTTTTTCGACGGCCTGACACAAGAGGCTTTTGCCCTTGTCAACTCCGACGACCGCAATGGCAGCGTCATGGTGCAGAACACGAACGCATTGAAGCACACTTTCTCCATGCGCAAAATGGCCAGCTTCCGGTGCAACATCATCGAACAGGGCTTTGAGGGGATGCTGCTCAAAATCAATGGCACAGAGGTATGGACGCACTTCATCGGCGACTACAACGCATCAAACCTGCTGGCTGTATACGGTGCAGCAATCCTTCTTGGCGCGCAGAGCGAAGAGGTTCTGACAACCCTCAGCAAGCTTCGTCCCGTTGACGGCCGCATGGAGGTGATACGCTCGGGAGACGGCATCACCGGTATAGTAGACTATGCACATACACCTGATGCCGTCGAGAATGTGATTGAGGCAGTGAACAGGCTGAGGCAGGGAGCAGGCAGACTGATAGTGGTTGTTGGCGCCGGCGGCGACCGTGACCGCACCAAGAGGCCCGTCATGGCGCGCATCGCTTCGGCCGGCGCCGACAGGCTGATACTTACATCAGACAATCCGCGCAGCGAGGATCCTGACAAAATCATTGACGACATGGAGGCAGGGCTCACCCCTGACGCCATGCCGAAGATGATACGCATCACCGGTCGCGCCGATGCCATCAGGGCTGCCGTGATGCTGGCCACGCCGGGTGACATAATAATCGTTGCAGGCAAAGGTCATGAGACCTACCAGGAGGTGAAGGGTGTCAGGCACCACTTCGACGACAGGGAGGAGTTACGCAAAGCATTTAAAATGAGTTGATATGTTGTATTATCTCTTCAGATATCTAAATGAACTAGGTGTTCCCGGCGCAGGAGTGTTCAATTATCTCTCGTTCAGGTCTGCTGCTGCTGTCATCACTTCCCTCATAATTGCAGTGCTGATCGGGAAGAAGCTTATACAATACCTGCAGCGCAAGCAGATAGGAGAGACCATTCGCAATCTCGACCTCGAGGGTCAGTACAGGAAGCAGGGCACACCCTCCATGGGGGGTGTCATAATCATTGCATCCATTCTTGTGCCTGTCCTTCTCTTTGCGAGGCTTGACAACGTATATATCATCCTGATGATCATAACCACCATCTGGGTTGGCCTCATCGGATTCCTCGACGATTATATCAAAATATTCAAAAAGAACAAGGAGGGTCTTGCCGGTCGTTTCAAGATCATGGGTCAGGTCATCCTGGGTCTGATAGTGGCTCTGACTCTGTATATCAGTGACGACGTGGTGGTGAGGGTCAATGTCAGTGCTCCGGCAGGCGTGACGGCGGTATCAGCGGATATGTCACCGGAAATGTATGCTGATGTGTCTGCTGGTTTTCCGGGAAATGTTTCGGAGAATATATCTACGGATACCTCAGGGGGGGTGTCGGCAAACATGTCCCCGAAGATTTCGGCAGATTCGTCAGGAGAGGTGTCGGCAAACATGTCAGCGGGGCAGGCGGGTGAAATCATTCCGCAGTCCACGGCAGTCAACATCAAATCGACCAAAACCACCATACCCTTTGTTAAGGACAATGAGTTCGACTATTCATGGCTGGTACCGTTTGCAAGGGGGAAGACGAAGCAACTGCTCGGATGGCTGGTCTTCATGGCGATGGTGATCTTCGTGGTGGTTGCCGTCTCCAACGGCGTAAACCTCACCGACGGCCTTGACGGGCTGGCGACAGGCACAAGCGCTGTCGCAGGGGTCACGCTGGGAATTCTTGCATATGTCTCGGGTAACGTCATATATGCTAATTACCTGCAAATAATGTACTTGCCTAACATCGGCGAGCTGGTGATCTTTGCCGCCGCCTTTGCCGGTGCCACGGTGGGCTTCCTCTGGTATAACTCCTACCCTGCGCAGGTCTTCATGGGTGACACCGGCAGCCTCACCCTCGGCGGGATCATCGCCGTCTTCGCCATAGTGATAAGAAAAGAGCTTCTGATACCCATCCTGTGCGGAGTCTTCTTCATTGAGAGCCTGTCGGTCATGCTGCAGGTGAGCTGGTTCAAGAGAACGAAGCGCAAATACGGCGAGGGCAGGCGAATCTTCCTCATGGCGCCGCTGCACCACCATTATCAGAAGCTGGGATTTGCTGAACCCAAGATAGTCACGCGATTCTGGATCGTCGCAATATTACTGGCGGTGCTGAGTGTGGTGACACTGAAGATACGGTAGTTACAGGAGAAAGAATAAAAATTAGCAACGGGCAATAAACACGATAAGTCAGAGGAAAAGGGATGGCAAGTAACAAGAGGATAGTGATACTGGGCGCGGGAGAGAGCGGTGCAGGGTCTGCGGTGCTGGCACTGAAGCAGGGCTTTGATGTCTTCGTGACCGACAGCGGCGCCATAAAGGATAAATACCGCGAGATACTCGTCTCGCATAACATTGCCTTTGAGGAGGGGAAGCACACTCCTGAGCTGATCATGAATGCTGATGAAGTGATCAAGAGTCCGGGCCTGCGCGAGGATAATCCCCTTGTGACAGCCATTCGCGAAAGGAATATTCCCGTCATCTCCGAGATAGAGTTTGCAGGCCGCTATACCGATGCCGTCAAGATATGCGTGACGGGAAGCAACGGCAAGACCACAACTACCAACATGATATACCACATGATGAAGAAGGCCGGACTTAATGTGGCGATGACCGGCAATGTGGGCAACAGCTTCGCTCTGGCAGTGGCCGAGGGCGGATATGATTACTATGTCATCGAGCTGAGCAGCTTCCAGCTCGACGGCATGTTCGACTTTAAGGCCGAGATAGCCATCCTGATGAACATCACTCCCGATCACCTCGACAGGTACGATCACGAGATGCAGAACTATGTCGACTCCAAGATGCGGGTGATACGCAACCAGACGGCTGCGGACCACTTCATCTGGTGTGCTGATGACCCGGTGACCGCCGGCGAGGTGGCCAGGCGTGTCATAGCATCGCATTCACATCCCTTCTCCATTGACAGATGCCAGGGCATGGCAGCCTGTGTTGAAAACGACAACCTAATCCTTGACATAATCCAAAAAACCAGCCTTATGACCATTCACGACCTGGCGTTGAAAGGACGCCACAATACTTACAATTCGATGGCTGCTGCCATTGCCGGCAAGGTTCTCAACATCCGCAAGGAGACCATCCGCGAGAGCCTGACAGACTTCCAGGGTGTGGAGCACAGGCTTGACTCCGGTCATCATGGTGGCTGGAATAAACTTTATAAACGACTCCAAGGCGACCAACGTCAACTCCACCTGGTACGCTCTTGAGTGCATGAAGAGCGAGGTGATATGGATAGCAGGAGGGGTTGACAAGGGGAATGACTACACCGAGCTGAACGCCGTGGTGAAGGAGAAGGTGAAGGCCATAGTATGTCTCGGTAAGGATAACTCGAAGATCATCAGCGCATTCGGCGATATGGTGCCGACCATTGTTGAGACAACCTCTATGGAGGAGGCTGTGAAGATCAGCCTATTACCTGGCGCACAAGGGAGACACCGTACTGCTCTCGCCGGCATGCGCCAGCTTCGACCTGTTCAATAACTATGAAGATCGCGGACGCCAGTTTAAGATGGCAGTAAGAAACCTGTAGAGATCCGGAAAAGTAAGATTAAACAATGAGAGCAAGTGACAGCAGACGGCTGTCCGGAAGTAACAAACATTTAAAGAATCAGCAGGTAAAAGAGAGCGATGGCGCAGGTGACGGTAAAAAGGTTTTTCAGGGGCGACAGGTATCTGTGGGGTATCATCGCACTCTTCATGCTCATCTCGCTGCTGTCGGTCTACAGCTCGTCGGTGAGCGTGGCCTACGCGTCTCATCAGGGAAACACATTCTATTTTCTCCGCACCCAGTTCATCATGCTGATGCTCGGGCTGCTGATCATTGTCGTCACCCACTGGATACCTTATATTAAATATATGCAGTTCGCCGCCATCGGGCTGGGGGCGTCGATCATACTGCTTGTCATTACCCTCTTTGCCGGTGTGAGCATCAACGAGGCCACACGCTGGCTCGAGATACCCGTCATTGGTCTGAGGCTGCAAACATCAGATATTGCGAAGGTTGCGCTGGTGATTTACCTTGCACGCGGACTGACGGTCTATCAGCACGAGCTTAACAACTTCCGCACCGTGACCCTGAAGCTGGTGCTTCCTGTTGCGGCGGTATGCGGACTGATCATGTCAGAGAACCTCTCCACCGCGGTCATGATCTTCATGATCAGCATGATAATACTCTTTATCGGCCGGGTACCGATAAAATTCCTGCTGGCTTATGCAGGGATAGGACTGGCGGCTGTGGTGCTGTTTGCGGCGCTGCTGCTGGTCTTTAAGAAGAATGACAACAGGGTTCAGGTCTGGAAGAACCGCATAGAGACATACTTCAGCGGCGAGAGCTCCCCCGATGCCGACTATCAGTCGAACCAGGCCAAGATAGCCATCTCTACCGGGAAGCTTTTCGGCAAGCTGCCGGGAGGCAGTACGCAGCGCAATATGCTGCCGCAGTCGAACTCCGACTTCATCTTCGCAATAATCGTTGAGGAGTACGGGCTGTTCGGCGCAATAATAGTGATACTCAGTTACCTGGCTCTGATGTTCCGGGGTATCCAGATAGCGCGAAAATGCGATTATGCGTTCCCGGCCCTGATGGTGCTGGGACTTACCGTCATGATTGTATTCCAGGCATTTCTGAACATGCTTGTGGCAGTAGGGCTCTTCCCGGTGACCGGACAGACGCTGCCGATGATCAGCTGGGGGCGAACCTCGGTGCTGGTCATCAGCTTCTCACTGGGAGCCATCCTTAGTGTATCGAGGGTGATGAACATGCGCGAGCGTCAGGAGAAGCTTTCCGAGATTGAACAGACAGACAAGATACCAGCATGAGGAGCGAGAGGAAATACACAGGGAAAGGACAGTGCTGAGGGAGAGATATAAAGATCAGAATGAGTGATGCAGGACAGGATACAAGTAAAGGAATGAGCAGAGAGGGAAGTGGTAAGATGATAAGCATTAACGGGACGAGAAAGGCACAATGATTAGAATTATCGGCGGGAGAAAGATACAAGATTAAGCATGAGTGCGGAGGTTAACGATATAAGGATCATCATCAGCGGAGGCGGCACCGGCGGGCATCTCTTCCCGGCCATTGCCATTGCCAACGCCCTGCGGCGCATTGAGCCTGCGGTGAAGATCCTGTTTGTCGGTGCCATCGGGAAGATGGAGATGCAGAAGGTGCCCGAGGCCGGTTACGAGATTGAAGGACTTCCGGTGGCCGGACTGGTTAGAGGCTTCAGCGTCAAAAACATAACGGTGTTGTGGAAGCTCTTCCGCAGCATGCTCAGATCGGCGCAGATCATCAGGAGGTTCAGTCCCGATGTGGTGGTAGGCGTCGGGGGATATGCCTCGGGCCCGGTGCTGAAGCAGGCACAGCGGAAGCACATACCCACCATTATACAGGAGCAGAACAGCTATGCCGGTGTGACCAACAAGCTGCTGGCGAGGAAGGCGGAAAAGATATGCGTGGCCTACGAGGGGATGGAGAAATATTTCCCGAAGGAAAAAATAATAATGACGGGCAATCCTGTCAGGCAGGCTTATGACAACCTTGACATGCTCAGGGCGGAGGCGGTGGAGCACTTCAGGCTGAAGTCCGGCATGCCGGTGATACTCGTTCTGGGCGGGTCGCTTGGCGCCGGCACAGTCAACAGCAGTGTCGGCGGCGGCATAGGCCTGGTGGAGGCATCCGGTGTGCAGATGATATGGCAGACCGGCAGTCACTATTATGACCGGATGCGCGAGCTGGCTGAAGAGAAGGCTGTGACCAACACTGTTGTCACAGGCTTCATAAACCGGATGGACCTGGCCTATGCCGCCGCCGATGTCATCATCTCCCGTGCCGGCGCCGGTACCATCTCCGAGCTGGCACTGGTCGGCAAGCCCGTCATCCTTGTGCCGTCACCCAACGTGGCAGAGGACCACCAGACGCACAATGCCATGGCCCTCGTCAACCGTGGCGCTGCCATCCTGGTAAGAGACGCCGAGGCACAGGCAGAACTAATAAATACTGCCCTGGCACTGGTGCATGACGGCGAAAAGAGAAATCAACTTTCTGATAACATAAGGAGACTGGCAATAAAAAATTCTGACGAGGTAATTTCCCGGGAAGTATTGAAACTGGTTAAAAGATGAGGAGCCTGACGGACTATATGAGCTGGAAAAGAGAGGAAATGCCGGACGGATTATTGAAACCAGTGGAGAGATGGGTGGCCTGACGAAATATTATAGCTGATTACAAGATGAAAATACTGACAATGCAGTATAGCAGGTGAAGCAATGAAGGGACTGACGAACATAGAAGGGATATATTTCCTTGGCATTGGAGGCATAGGGATGAGCGCCCTCGCACGTTACTTCCTGTCAGAGGGGTATGTCGTATGCGGTTATGACCGCACCGAAACCGTTCTGACAGAGAGACTCGCAGCGGAGGGATGCAACATCGCCTATGATGACATCGTGGATTCGCTGCCGACACTCTTCTCTGATCCCCGGGAGAGTAACAGGGTATTAGTCGTCTATACACCTGCCATACCCAGGGAGAGCAAACTGCTTAATTACTTCAGGGACAACGGGTACATCATTTACAAGAGGTCTGAGGTACTGGGAATGATCTCCCGTGACACCGACGCCATCGCTGTCGCCGGGACACACGGCAAGACGACCGTCAGCACCATGATCGCCCATATCCTCACCTCGGCGCCGGTAAAATGCTCCGCCTTCCTCGGAGGCATTGCGAAGAACTACGACACCAACCTGCTGCTGGCTCAGAGTCGGTATACAGTTATGGAGGCCGACGAGTTCGACCGTTCGTTCCTGCACCTCACGCCGCTGATCTCGGTGGTGACAGCCATCGATCCCGATCATCTTGACATCTACGGCACTGCTGAAGCGATGGTGGAAGCTTACGGCCAGTTCTGCCACAAGACACGCAGCGGTGGTACGCTGATCATCAATGAAACAATCATCTCGTCGCTCTCTCTGCCGGATGATGCCACCATTTACACCTATGGCACGGGAGAGAAGGCTTCGTTCAGGGCTGTCGGCATAGCGAAGGAGGAGGGCTGTTACAGGTTTGACCTGATTACCCCGGGTGACCCGGTCAAAGATATGAGGCTGCCGTTACCCGGCATGGTCAATATCCTCAATGCCACCGCGGCAGCGGCAGCGGCATGGTGCGCCGGTGTCGAAGGAGATGACATCCGCCAAGCCCTCCATGCCTACCAGGGTGTGAGCCGCAGATTTGATGTCAGGTATTCGGGCAAGGAGATAACATATGTCGACGACTATGCACACCATCCGGCGGAGATCAACGCACTTGTGAGCGCTGTGCGCGACTTCTGGCCCGGGAGGCAGGTCACCGGCATCTTCCAGCCGCACCTTTACACCAGGACACGCGACTTTGCCGGCGGGTTCGCAGAGGCCCTCGACAGGCTTGACGCGGTGCTGCTGCTGACACTCTATCCCGCCAGGGAGAAACCCATTCCGGGAGTATCTTCTGACATGATAGCCGGACTGATGAAGAACAAGAACGTTCGGGTTGTTAACAGGGAGGAGCTGCTGCCGGCATTGAGAGAAGTGAATAAAGGCCTGCTTCTGACAATAGGGGCCGGAGACATCGACCGTTTCATTGAACCCATAACAGAGATGCTAAAGGAGCGCGACGCATGAGCCTGCTGATGAAGATAGTGACATTATTAACGGGAATAGCACTGTTCCTGACGCCGCTGTACATCAGTATCAAGGGTAGCGAAGCCATTTGCGGCGGAGTGACGATCACTATCGCTGACTCCACCAAACACCGCTTTGTCACTGAAGATGACATCATGAACGCCCTGAAGGCTACAGGCATACGTGTCACGGGAGCGAGGGTTAATGAGATCCCTCTAACGAAGCTGGAGGCTAAGGTCAAGTCGTTCAAGGAGTTAAGAGTGGCAGAAGTATTTATATCCGAAGATAAAATGCTGCACGTCTATGCTGACCAGCGCGAACCTGTAATGAAAGTGCGTGGCGTGGTGCGGCGGTGATTTCTTCATCGACCGCGAGGGTGTCATAATGCGGCGGCACAACCTGTACACGCCCAACCTGCATATCCTTGAGATAGACATGGTATTCAATGCGGATCAGATGACGGGAACGAGTATCTACGATTCTGAGAAGACTGAGAACCTGGTACGGGCCTTTGAGCTGGTGAAGTATATACGCAGCCACAGTGTATGGAACGAGATGATAGACCAGCTTAGCATGACACGTGACGGAAGGGTGACCCTGGTGCCGCATGTGGGCAACCATACCGTGAGGCTGGGTCGCACGGATGACTATGAGGAGAAACTTGACAACCTACTTGTCTTTTACCGCGAGGCCATGCCGGTGGCCGGATGGGACAGGTACAGGGTGGTGAACGTGGAATACAAGGGGCAGGTGGTCTGCCAGAGGAGATAAATGTTGAACAACCATATATGAAAATTATGAACAGTAAAGATCAGTTAGTAGCAGCAATCGACATCGGCACGACGAAAATCGTGGCAATCGTCGGGCGTAGTGACGGCAACGGGGGCATAGAAATCCTCGGTCTGAGCAACACACCATCAACAGGGGTCAAGCGTGGCGTGGTGCTTAACATTGAAGAGACGGTGAAAGCCATCAGAACCACCGTCGATGACCTCGAGGAGAGAACGGGCCTCGTTCTTACCGATGTCTTTGTAGGTATTGCCGGAAGGCATATAAAGAGCAAGATGGCACGCGGTTACATTACGCGCGACTCGCATGAGACGGAGATCGACATCAACGACATCCGCCGCCTCACGGCCGACATGTACAAGCTACCCATCGATGTGGGTGAGGAGATCATCCATGTCATCCCGCAGACTTACATCGTCGACAACGAATCAGGGATCAGCAATCCTGTAGGCATCTGCGGAAAAAGGCTTGAGGCCAACTTCCACATAGTGATAGGGCAGATCTCCTCAGCGCGCAACACCGAGAGGTGCATCAACAAGGCAGACATGAACCTCATGAGTCTGGTGCTTGAGCCGCTGGCATCGTCAGAGGCAGTGCTGACCGACGAGGAGAAGGAGGCAGGTGTTGTGCTGGTAGACATAGGTGGTGGCACCACTGACGTCGCCATCTATTATGACAACGTCATCAGGCACACAGCCGTCATACCTTTTGGCGGCAACATGGTCACAGCCGATATCAGGGAGGGATGCTCCATCCTTCAGAAGCAGGCTGAGGATCTGAAGGTCAAGTTCGGTTATGCCATTGGCGACATCGCACCTGAGAACAAGGTGGTATCCATTCCGGGTATCGCCGGCCGCGAGCCCAAGGAGATATCGTTCAAGAACCTGGCCTACATCATTCAGAGCCGCATGGAAGAGATACTTGACGCCGTCAACTTCGAGATACAGAATTCAGGCTTCGCCGAGAAGCTCACTGCAGGAGTGGTCGTCACCGGCGGCGGCGCGATGCTTAAGAACCTGCCCCAGCTTGTTAAGTACAAGACGGCCATGGACGTTCGCATAGGTCATCCCAATGTCCACCTCAGCGGTAAGGGCAAGGACGAGATTAACCATCCGATATATGCTACCAGCGTGGGTCTTATACTGAAAGGGCTTGAGTACATTGAAGAGAACATGGTAGTTGTCACTTTCGGTGAGAGGAAGCAGGAGCCGGTGGTTCGACAGCACCCCTCCGCCCCAGCCTCAGCCTGTGAAGGGAGCCTTTAAGGGAGCCGGAAATGGCAGTTGAAGAGACACAGGAGCCTGATGGTCAGAGGGGCCCGGGAGCACGAATCACTGACAGGATCGGAAAGTTCTGGAAACAGATCATCGAGGCTACCGATGAGAAGATCGATGATAACAACACAAATAATATCTGAAATCATGTCAGAAGATCTGATGAATTTTGACCTGCCTGTAGAGCGGTCTTCGATCATAAAGGTGCTGGGCATCGGGGGGGGCGGCAGCAACGCCGTCAACCACATGTTCCGGAAGGGCATCAAGGATGTGAATTTCATTGTCTGCAACACTGACCAGCAGGCCCTGACGAAGAGCCCGGTGCCTGTCAGGGTGCAGATAGGAGAGGTCACCACCGAGGGCCTCGGCGCCGGCAGCCAGCCTGAGAGAGGTCGTGCCTCGGCTATCGAGAACATTGATGATGTCATGAATGCACTGTCAGGCAACACCAAGATGGTATTCATCACCGCAGGCATGGGAGGAGGCACCGGCACCGGCGCCACCCCTGTCATCGCCAGGGCCTGCAGGGACGCCGGCTATCTTACCGTTGCTGTTGTCACCATACCCTTCAGGTCTGAGCTGAACCAGCGCATCAAGCTTGCCATCAGCGGAATAAATGAACTGAAAGACAAGGTTGACTCACTCATTGTCATCAACAATGAGCGGCTCAGGGAGATCTACGGAGATGAGGGTGTCTCGGCCGCCTTTGCCCGCGCTGATGATGTTCTGGCCAATGCCGTTAAGGGCATTGCGGAGATCATCACCTGCACCGGCTATATCAATGTTGACTTTGCCGATGTTGACACTGTGATGCGTGACTCTGGCGTGGCGCTCATGGGTATAGGCACTGCCTCGGGTGAGGACCGCGCCACGAAGGCCATCGAGGCGGCACTCACATCGCCTCTCCTGAGCTCCAATGACATCACCGGCGCCCGCAGCATACTCCTCAATATCAAGTCGGGTACGGGGGTCAATGAGATCACCATGGATGAGCTTGGAGAGCTTACCGATCATGTATATGAGGCTGTTTCGGATGATGCCCTTATCATCAGGGGTCTTTCGACTGAGGAAGAGCTGGGTGATTCCATAAGTGTCACTGTTGTTGCGACCGGCTTCGAGGCCAGCGCCGACCTTGACGGCTATAAGCCTGACAGGCGGAAGGAGGTCATAAGCCTCAGTGCGACGCAGCAACCATCGCTCACTGATGGCGCCTCCGAGGGTGACTCGCAGTACACCGTCCGTCCGTCGCGCACCACTGACCGCGGCATCGCGCAGAAATCGATAGGGATCAACCAGGGTGTGATCGACTTTGAGATTGACGGCGATATAAGCATCACTCCCGCTCCTGCCCGGCAGGTGCATCCGCCGGCTGACAAGAACGAGGGTACGCTCAGAAAGCTGAAGCATATGCAGAACGTCATCAAGAACGAAGGTCTCTCCACACAATCGATGAATGACAACATCGAGGATTTCGAGGAGGTGCCGGCATATGTCCGTAAGAAGATCGCCATTCATAACGCCAACAAGGCTGCAGGCAGCAAGGTGTCTAAGTTCACTCTGAGCCTCGATGAGGATAACCAGCCGGTTATCAGGGAGAATAATGCGTATCTGAATGATAATGTAGATTGATTCTGAGCGAGAATAATGCGTATCTGAATGATAATGTAGATTGATTCTGAGCGAGAATAATGCGTATCTGAATGATAATGTAGATTAATTCTGTTTTTTCCATTATGGTTGTTGTTCACCGGGCCGGTAAGAGAAATCTTGCCGGCCCATTTTTAAATAGCAACTGCCGGTGTCACTTTTTGAGTCAAATTTGCCGGTGATGCGCCATTGGCTGGTATATATGACCCTGCTGATCCTGCCCCTGACCCTTTCAGCCCAGGAGCCTGACACCTTGCCATTGAAGAAAGGACGGCCTGCCGGGTTGTCCCAAAGTACTGCGGATTCCATAGCGGCGCGGATGACCGGAAACGTTCCGGTGACACCTTCGGGCAATATCCCCGAAGCGGCTGCAGTACGGCAGCGTCTCTTAGCCGCACGCGAGCGCGACACCACCTATCCAAAAGTCTCGAGACAATGGACCTTATCGGCGGACTATACCACTGAGATCAACCTGCCACTCGATACGGCCTTTTCGCTCTTCAACCGATACCGTACGACTGACAGGTTATCAGACTTCAATGCTTTCCTCGGAAACTACGGGCTTCCGCTTTATCAGATAAATTTCTTTGACCGCGACTGGAATCCTGACCGGTTCCTCTATTCATATTACATGCCTTTCATGTACACACCTGCCAACACGCTTTTTATAAACACGCATGTCCCCTTCACCGAGCTGAAGTGGTCCAACGCCGGCGGGCGCAGCAAGGCGGAGCAGACCTTCAGGATAAGGCATTCGCAGAACGTCAACAGGTTCCTGAACTTCGGACTCATATTTGATATCGTCTACAGTTTCGGGCAGTACAGCTTCCAGAAGGCGGTTGACAAGAACTTCCTTCTCCATGGCTCGTACAACGGTAACGCCTACACCGCCTACTTCTCGGCCGGTATCAACAACCATGAGTCGGCGGAGAGCGGGGGCCTTGTAAATAAGGATGACCTTAGCCTTTACACCCCGGAGAATACTCCTTTCGTTCTTAATGATCTCAATAATGCCCGGAGCCGTGTCAATAACCGGTATATTATGCTGGTCCAGCGATACTCACCGGGGGGAAAGCGGGATACGGTTACTGGCGATATGATTAAGACCGGTCCCATAACATTCTCTTATGTAGGATCATATGAATGGAACAAGCGCCGGTATCTCGACAACTACCCCTTGTCTGCCCTTTATGATACGGTTATGATAAGCAATAGTGTCACGGCGGATTCACTGCATCAGGGCCTTCTCTCGAACACTGTGAGGGTCGACTTTGCCGCCGGGAGCACCGGACGCTTCAGAATAGGAGCCGGGGCAGGCGTGAGGAGTGAGCTCCGCAACTTCGGCCAGGTGATACCGGGTGACAGTCTCACGAAGCAGGACACAGTAAAAACGAACATGAATTCACTGGTTCTGACGGGGAAAGTTTTCAACAATATTGGCACCAAATTCGGGTGGTCAGCCTCCGGTGATCTCTGGTTTCAGGGATACAGGGCAGGTGACTTCATCGTTAACGGGCGCATATACAAGGAGTTTGAAACCTCACAGAAGGGCATGATCACCTGGGATGCAACCGGCTCATTAGCAAGCTTTACGCCGTCATTCTGGTATAATTCATGGGGCTCGAACAACTTCTCATGGCAGCTTGATCACGACAGGGAGTTCAGGCTCACGGCCGGCTCATCCCTACTCTGGCCTGACCGCAACATGAGTCTCAGGTTCGATTATGCCATTGTTGATAATTTCATGTATATGGGTAGTGATGCCATTCCGGCACAGCACCCGGGCGGATTGTCAATACTCTCTCTATCGGTACGTAAAGACTTAATATTCTGGAAGATGCACTTCGATAATACGGTGCTTTTGCAGCAAAGCACCAACAGCGACGTGCTAAGCCTTCCCCTGGCGACGGCCCGGAGCGCACTTTTCTTTGACCATCTCTTCAAGTTCAAGGCTACTGCGGGTGAGATGAACTTCCAGATCGGCGGTGAGGCAATGATCCATACACAATACAACGCAATGAATTACATGCCGGCAACGGGCAGGTATTTTAACCAGTCGGAATCGGAGACCGGTAACTATCCGTTTATCAACGTTTTCCTCAATCTGAAGATAAAAAGGACGAGAATCTTCCTTATGGTCGATCATCTTAACTCGGGGTGGACAGGTTACGACTACTTCCTGGTTCCCGATTATCCATTGAATATCAGGATGTTCCGGTACGGGATAGCCTGGACTTTCTATGATTAAAAAAATATTAGTATCTTTGCGGCACGAACATTTCCGGTAGAGGATTGTTAGATTGTCGGACTAATTGTTTTTGTATTGAGGAAGTTTATTTCGTTCTTGTTTATTGTTTTTCTGTCAGTCGTCTCCTGTGAGAAGGAGAACAGAATGGTTTACTCTGTTGCTGAACCGCCACGTGATCTTGACAAAATCCTCGCCGACGGAAAGATCAAAGCGGTCACCAACATCAGCCAAACGAGCTACTTCATTTACAAGGGAGAGCCGATGGGATTTCATTTCGAGTTACTCAAAAGATTTGCCGATCATCTGGAGCTTGAGCTGGAGATAATTGCCAGCAATGATATCGATGAAGCCCTTGAGTATCTCCGGGAGGGTGAGGCTGACCTGGTAGCCATCGGGTTATCTGTCAGCGCTGACCGAAAAGAGATGATGCGTTTCACCGAGCCTCTCATGCAGACAACTGAGGTGCTGGTGCAGCGTAAGCCAGGCGGATGGTCGAGGATGACTGCAGATGCAATCGGGAGCAAACTGGTCAGGAACCAGCTTGATCTCGCTGAAAAGACTGTATACGTACAGAAAGGATCCTCTTATGCCCAGCGTCTCTACAGCCTCGAGCGTGAGTCGGGCATGGATATAGGTATCATAGAGGTACCGTATGATGCTGAGGAGCTTGCGCGCCAGGTGGCACGCGGAGAGATAGAATTCACCGTCTGTGACGACTATATGTCGAATATCATCGGGTCACTCTTCCCCGATCTTGACCTGAACACCCCGGTCAGTTTCCCGCAGAACATAGCATGGAGCGTAAGCAAGGAAGGCACTGATGCCCTCCTCGCAGAGCTTAACGACTGGATCACGGGTTTCAAAACCACGCGCGAGTATGCAAGGCTTGAGAGAAAGTACTTCAGCGGTGCCCGGCCTGCAACTATGGCTTCTTCGGAATATTTCGCAACATATACGGGAAAGGTATCGCCCTTTGATGATATCATAAGGAACTACAGTGACAGTATCGGATGGGACTGGCGTCTTGTTGCAGCGCTCATCTACCAGGAGTCGGGGTTCAATCCCTCGGTGACATCGCCGGTCGGTGCTTACGGACTGATGCAGGTTATGCCTGAAACCGGGAAGTTCTTCGGGTTTGACGTGACGAGGTCGGTTGAGAACAACATACATGCCGGCATCAGTTATATCAGGATGCTCGACAAGCTGTTTGACGACCGGGTGACTGATCCGGATGAGAGGATCAAGTTTATCCTTGCCTCCTATAACGCCGGTCACGGGCATGTGCTTGATGCCATCAAGCTGGCCGAGAAGAACGGCCTCAATCCCGGTAAGTGGGATAACAACGTGGCTTTATTTCTTGAGCGCAAGTCTGACCCGGTCTTCTACGGCGATCCCGTTGTCAGGAACGGCAGGCTGAAGCAGGGTGTAGCGGTGAATGCGTATGTTGCCGATATTCTCGAGCGCTACGAGCACTACAAGAATATCAAGTAAGGGAACAGGGAGTAGAGGGGCGAGCGTCAAGAAATGACCCGGTGGGTCATTTTAGCGAAGCGGCCAGATTGCAGGGAAGGAAAATTGTGCAGTCGGCAGCCGCCAGTCTCCAGTCTTCAGTCTCCAGTCTTTATCTATTGATAATCAATAATTTACTTATTGAGTGCTTCTATCGACGGGATTCCGAATGCAGCACTTAATGGCAAGATTGCACTACTGCTTAATTCCTATTGCCTACTGCCTGAAGGGACTGCCGGCTATTTGTGTACCCTTCTGATGAATTCCTCCACCTCCGGCACGCCACCCTGGTAGACCAGGTAGCCGTTATAGGGCTCGCGCTCCGTTATCTCGTCAACAACCGGAGTCAACATGATCTTCCTGACCTCCCCGAGGTCATCCGTCTGTCCCAGCGCCCAGCCCAGCTTCGCCCAGGCCACCTCCGGCAACATGTTCCCGAGAGGGATGACACCTTTCGCCATCATATCGCGGCCGGTCTCGTAGACGAACATATGCACATATCCCCAGATGGTCTGCAGCGTCATATAAACCGCCACATTCTCCTTCTGCGCCCGTTCAATAGCGGGATAGAGCTCCCTGTTAACATGTCCCAGTCCCGTGCCAACTATAATAATACCCTTGTAACCCATGTCGATGAGTGAATGGAACATCTCGACCTTCATGTGGGGATAGAAGTAGATCATCGTCACATTCTCGTTGAAGTAGGGCATGATTGTGACATCGCGGTCATTGCGGCGCGGGTTGTAATGCGGCTTCATGGGCTTCACCTCTCCGCGCCGGACAGTAGCCACGGGTATGTCGCCTATCGTTCTGAAGGTCGATCTGTACGAGCTGTGCATCTTGCGCACCCTCGTGCCGCGGTGCAGGAACCCGTACTCATCGCTCGTGGGGCCGAACATGCAGACCATCACCTCGGCTATGTCGCCGTGACCTGCTGCCGTGGCAGCGTGTATGAGGTTGAGTGCGGCATCTGACGATGGCCTGTCGGATGAGCGCTGTGAGCCCACGAGAATGATCGGCACCGGGGGCTTCTGGATCATGAATGACAGTGCGGCGGCTGTGTGGTGCAGTGTGTCTGTACCATGACCGATAACGATGCCGTCGATGCCGCCTTCGATCTCCTTGCCGATAGCTCTGGCGAGGGTCATATACTGGTCAGGACCCATGTTCTCACTGAAGACGCCAAAGAGTTTTTCCGTGTGAATGTTGCATACATCGGCAAGTTCGGGCACGGCGCCGTAGAGCTCTCCCGGTGAGAATGCAGGTATCACGGCACCGGTGCGGTAGTCGAGCCTCGAGGCGATGGTGCCGCCGGTGCCCAGCAGCTTCACCGTGGGCTTGTCATCGGAGTAGGGGAATTCCTTTTCGGGGATCTGGTAGTTGGCTTTCTTATAGCCTGTCTCCGTCATCATGATGACGGTGGTTATGTCGATGCCTACGTTGTAGCCGCTCTCTATCTTTATTACTATGTGGAGATCATCATTGTTCTCCGACCTGGGCAGGACGGTCCCCTTGAAGAGGCCGCGCGTGGTCTCGATGCTCTGCCTGGCCCCAGACCCTGACGTTGTACTTTTTGAGCACGGCCAGCGCTTCGCCCTTATACCCCTGGAAAAAATCTTCCGCCATAATATTAATTATCTAACATCCAGAATATCAGACACCTCTTTTCTTACCTCAGCCATTCTGAGCTTCCCGATGGCTTTCATTTGTATCTGTCCCATGACCCAGTCGACTGATGCCGCCATATTTCCGTTGTAGCAAATTTCCTTGAATCTCTTGCCGAGCTCATTCACACCGGACCTTATCTCCGCGAGGGATGCCGGAGAGTACCCGGTGTCAGTCAGGATCTGTTTAAAGTCAGGTTCGGCGGAGGCGACAACGGCGGGAAGCATTATCCGGGCCACGGGCGGGAGCAGCTCCTCGCTTTTCAGGAAGGCAAACAGGTCGTACAGTTTCTCATAGCTGAATCGCTCAGCCACTCTGCCGCGTCCCTCAAGACTGCGGAAGCGGTGTCCGATTAGAATACCCGCCTCGCGGTGGTCAAACCCAAGTTCATCACCGATCCTCTCAATCACTCCGACAAGGTTCTTACTGAGCAGGTAGTGCCATGTATCAGAGGGGATGCCCCATTCCTTCATCTGGCGGAAGCGCAGAGCGATGTCCGCAGGAAGGTCACGTCCCAGCCGTTCAAGCATTTCAGTTGTTACCGGTATGGGCTGCGAATCGGTATCAGGATACATGCGGTCACGTCCGGGGAGGACCCGTTCGAACATCGTGGTCCCGTCCTCAAAGGCCTTGCGTGTCTCATTTGGCACCTCGGTGAGAGCCAGGCGTATGCGTTCGTCGATGGTCTCAAGGGCTGTCGGGATATCCTCTTCAGGCCCCCACAGTATAATCTGGGCGTCATCCGGTGCTGCCGAGAGCCAGATGGCCACCTCAGGAAAGAGGCTGTTGAAGTTGGTTTCACCAATCTCTTCCGAGTGTATCATGTTGGGCTTCTCAATGCAGGCTATGACCTTCAGCCTGTCGCTCAGTTCATCGGCAAAGATATGTTCGGGCTGGGTGAAGTGAGAGAGGATTCCTCTGCAACCCGGCAGGTTCACTGCCATGACCTTCTCTCGGCGGTCGAGTGCTGAGCGCACCGGCGCAAAATGAAACTGGCAATCCTTTTCCGTTATCTCTTTGGTTTTCAGCGACCATGCGGCTGGATCGGCGATCATCTTCTGCAGCCTGCCACGGATATTGAGCAGGGCATACTGCCTGAAGGCCTCGTTATGAGAGAGTCCGGGGATCCACTTTATGTGTGCCACCCCTTTTATCTCGACCCTGTTTCCACCCTCACAGCTGACATTCACATCCTCACGTGCCGCTCCCATGCCGGTGCGCACCATACCGGTGCTGCGGTTGAGGAAACGGATATATTCGGCAGCCTCTGCCAGCTCGTCGGGAGTAAGGCAGTCTGGATAGGTCACCGTCTCTATAAGAGGCATGCCGAGCCGGTCAGTCTTGTATATTCTCTTATGGCCGATGTCTGAGACCTCACGGCACGAATCCTCTTCGAGGCTCAGCTGTATGAGCCGCACCTTTTTGTTTTTAAGCTGCAGATCACCTTCCACGCTGATTATGGCAGAGCGCTGGAAGCCTGTCGGGATGCTGCCGTCGAGGTACTGTTTCCTGGTGATGTGCACCTCGCCCACGATGTTCATTTTAGAGGCCAGGGCGATGCTGATGGCTATCTCCAGCGCTTCGTGATCAATAGGGAACGGGGGAGTGTCATCGACCTCATAGGTACAGGCAGTCTGGTTATTGAGGCGGTAGGTGATCTCCTTTCGTGTCCGGAACTCCATCAGAGCTGTGCCGTCATAGATGCCCATCTCGCTGAGGGTGGGCCTCATGTGACGTACGACCTCCGCATCGTATTCCTCATGACCGTGGAATATCCCTGCCGGGCAGCGGCAGAAGAGCTTGCTCTTCGTCTTCAGCTGCTGATGCACCTCGAGACCCGATTTGAACCCTATCCGCTTATAATCATTAAGCGTCGCCTCCTTACGGCTGACATAACCGATCTCCTCTCTGGTTTTTTCGTAGTTCTTTCGCGGGTCAATTCTGGCCATGGTGCATGACATTGTCACTGCAATTTAAGCAGAAGTGCCGAGATATGGAAGTGCCCGAATGAAGAAAGTTTGCGCAACTTTAACCGCGGCCTCGTTTTAATGTGCGGGACTTAAGAATATGTGGAAAATACGGCATGACGGTTTATAAAATAAACATGGCCTGCTAAAAAGAAATTTTACGTTAATATCGTACGAGCTTAATAATATTAAGCTTGTAACATACAGGAAATCAATTGTATCGAATCGCCTTGACGGGTGTGATACGGGCGATGAGCTGAGACGGTATGAGAAGCATAAGAATGATGGCTATCATCGTTCCAACGTTCAGGAGGATGATATGGAGGGGGTCAAGGTTGATCGGCACGCTTTTCAGGTAGTAAGAGGACGGATCGAGAGTAATCAGTTCGGTCTTCAGTTGAAGGAGCGCCAGTCCCAGCCCGATGATATTGCCCCAGAAGAGCCCCTTGGCGGTAAGCCAGGCCGCCTGGTAAAGAAAAATGTTGCGGATGACTTTGTTTCCTGCGCCCATGGCTTTCAGGACGCCGATCATGTTGGTCTTTTCGAGGATCAGTATCAGCAGTCCCGATATCATGTTGAATCCCGCGACAAGTATCATGAGGATAAGAATGATGATCACGTTCGTGTCCTGGAATCCCAGCCAGTCGAAAATCTGGGGGTATCTGTTCCTGATGTTCGTAACCTTGAGCTGTTCCTCCTCTTCGGCCACCCGGTATCCTATTGCATCGCGTACGACGTCCGTCATGTCATCAAGGTCGTCGAAGTTGTTCACCGAGACCTCAAACCCGCTCACCTGATCGTCTTCCCATCCGTTGAGGCTCCTTATGTGGGCAATATCGCAGAAGAGGTAGGTTTTGTCGAACTCCTCGAGGCTGGTCTCATAGATCCCGTGGATAGTGAACTTGCGCATGCGGGGAGGGTCCTGGACGAAGAACATCGAGAAGTCGTCTCCCAGCTTCAGTCCGAGCATGTCAGCCACCTTGCGTGAGATGATGACTTTGTCAGTCCTGGCAGAATCTGTTACCGTCACCACCTCTCCCTCGACCATGTTCGATTCGAAGAAACTCCAGTCGTAGTCGCTGCCAATGCCCTTGAGCACCACCCCCTGGATGTTGTCATCGGTCTTGATAATACCTGCCTTGGTGGCAAAGACCTGGATGTTTTTTATACCCGGGTGGCTTCTTATCTTTTCAACGAACGACTGGGAGGCGCTCACGGGTACTGTCTCGTATGAGATGTTCGCATCAAAGTTCACAACCTGGATGTGTGCCCCGAAACCTGCCACCTTATCGCGTATCTGCTGCTTGAAGCCCGTCAGGATGGAGACGGCAAGGATCATCACTGCCAGCCCGAGGGCGATGCCGATGATGGCTATCACGTTTATCGGGCGTGAGAAGGCTGTGCCATGAGTGCGTTCCTTTATCAGGCGGCGGGCTATGAATGATCCGATGGACATGGGGGTAAAATTAGGAATTTCGATTTAAGATTTGCGATTTGCGAATGAAGAATAATCAGGATCGTATGTGGCCGCTGAAATTCCTTTGCAGTTGCACCGGGCTTTTTTAACTTTACCGAAAACGGAGATATCATGAAGAACCTTATCATTCTGACGCTTCTGACGGTGATGGCCGGGGCGGCATGCTCAGCCGGCGAAACTGAAGCAACCCTTAAGACCGGATCCGGGCGCACCGGTGAATATCTTCCATTGATTGATGGGAAGAGTGTAGCCGTTGTGGCAAACCAGACCTCGATGGTTGGAGGCACCCACCTGGTTGACACCCTGCTTTCGTCCGGCGCTGACATAAAAGTGATCTTTGCTCCCGAGCATGGCTTCAGGGACCTGGCCGATGCCGGCGCGGTGATAACCTCGGGTGCTGACCCCGTCACCGGCATCAATGTGGTTAGCCTCTACGGGAACAAGAAAAAGCCCGCTCCGGAAGACCTTGAAGGCATTGATGTCGTCATCTTTGACATCCAGGATGTGGGGACACGCTTCTACACCTACCTGACCACCATGTGTTACGTCATGGAGGCGTGCGCTGAGAACGGGAAGAAGTTCATTGTCATGGACCGTCCCAACCCGAACGGGTTTTATATCGACGGGCCGATACTGGACACCGCCAGGTACAGAAGTTTTGTGGGCATCCATCCCATTCCTGTTGTGCACGGCATGACGCTGGGCGAGTATGCCGGCATGGTCAACGGCGAGGGGTGGCTGGCCGGGGGCATCAGGTGTGATCTGACTGTGATAAAGTGCGAAAACTATACCCACGCCACTATGTATGAGCTTCCGGTGATACCGTCGCCCAATCTCCCCAACATGAATTCCATCTATTTGTATCCGTCATTATGCTTTGCCGAGGGTACGGTTCTCTCGTGCGGCAGGGGGACGGAGTTTCCCTTCCAGGTGCTGGGGGCGCCGAAGATGCCCGACAGCGGCTACAGCTTCACGCCGCAGCCATCGTTCGGGTCAGCGCGGCCGAAGCATAATGAGGAGGTCTGCTACGGTTTCGATCTGCGCAACGCATTGGCTGACGGACTGGTCCCTAAGCCGGAGATGAATCCTGCGTGGATAATTGAAGCATACAATGCCTATCCAGAGAAGGAGAGCTTCTTTACAGGCTATTTTGACATCCTGGCCGGCACCAGCACCTTCCGCGAGCAGATCATGCAGGGCATGACAGCCGAGGAGATCAGGGCCACATGGAAGGAAGGGCTGGATAAATTCAAGCTGAGTCAGGCAGAAATATCTGCTATATGATTAAGAGTTAAGAATAAATATTATAAAAAATTTAATTATATAAAAAATTAAAATATAAAAAAATAATATAATTCATAATTCTATCCGGGTATACCTTCAGCGCCTCGGCGAGCGTCTCCATGGCATTGCGGAGGTCGTCGATCTTTAGGACATAAGCCACGCGCACCTCATTCATTCCGGCGCCGGGAGTGAAATAAAATCCTGTCGCCGGCGCCAGCATCACCGTCTGGTTCTTGTAGCTGAAATCCTCGAGGAGCCACTGCGAGAACCTGTCGGAGTCGTCTATCGGCAGCTTTACCACAGTATAGAAGGCGCCGCGCGGCAGCGGGCAATAGACGCCAGGCATCCTGTTAAGAGCACCTGACCACAAAGTCGCGGCGGGCGATATATTCGTCATACACCTCTTTGAAATATTCCTTCGGGGTGTCAATGGCAGCCTCGGCAACGAGCTGTCCCAGTCCCGGAGGGCAGAGTCGCGCCTGGCCAAACTTGAGGGCAGCGGCAAGCACCTCTTTGTTGTGCGTTATCAGCGCGCCTATGCGCACCCCGCACATGCTGTAGCGCTTGGAGACGGAGTCGAGCAGAACGACATTGTCACGTATACCCTCAAGCTGCATCGCCGAAAAATGTTCGGCTCCGTAGCAGAACTCCCTGTAGACCTCATCGGAGAATAGGAAGAGGTCGTACTTCTTCACTATATCACGCAGCTGCATCAGCTCTTCCCTGGAGTAGAGGGCACCCGTCGGGTTGCTGGGGTTGCAAATCATGATAGCCTTTGTCTTCGCTGTTATCATCTTTTCGATGTCGGCGATGGGTGGCAGGGCAAAATCGTCTTCTATATAAGACCTGACCGGAACGATGGTCACGCCGGCTGCGGTGGCGAATCCGTTATAGTTGGCGTAGAAGGGTTCAAAGGTTATCACCTCTTCGCCGGGGTTTAGGCATGACATGAATGCGAACAAAACAGCCTCCGAGCCGCCGGTGGTGACGATGATCTCGGTGTGGTCAATGTCGATGCCAATCTTGCGGTAGCTCTCAGCCAGCTTGCGGCGGTACGACTCGTTGCCTGCAGAGTGGGTATATTCAATGACCTTCAGCTCCATATTCTTCAGCGCCTGGAGCGCCAGTTCGGGAGTGTGTATATCGGGCTGCCCGATGTTCAGGTGATAGACCTTTACACCCCGTCGTTTTGCCTCCTCGGCATAGGGAACGAGTTTGCGTATCGGCGACGCCGGCATTTTCCCGGCTTTTTCAGAGATCTTTGGCATGTCTGACTTTATTAAACCTTTAAATAATGAAGCACAAATGTATTCAAATTCACTTTAATGATCCATGACTTTCGGCATAAGACCACTCTCTTTGCAGTGTGGATCCATGATTTACAGGTTATACCAGCTCTCTTTTTCCATAATGGCAACAAAATGTTAATTTTGCCACATTACATGATGATTTATGGGTTCAGAAATCAAAAAATCAAATAATGCTTGTAATATGTTCAATATCAATAAAATAATGATATAATCCGGAAATTAACGCATCACCAGCAATCGCAAATCGCCAGCGGGCGGACACGGTCGCAAATCTCCAATCACATAATCGCAAATCGCAAAATTCCAAAATCGCACATCGCACATCTCCAATCTCAAAATCGCCAATCGCCAATCGCCAATCCCATGACCTCCCTTCCTTCAAAATATGAACCCGCCGCGGCGGAGAACAGATGGTACAAATACTGGATGGATAAGGGCTTTTTCCGCAGTGTCCCTGACAGCAGACGGCCTTATACCATTGTCATCCCTCCGCCGAATGTTACGGGTGTGCTGCATATGGGCCACATGCTGAACAACACCACCCAGGATGTGCTTGTCAGGCGTGCACGCATGCTGGGCTTCAATGCCTGCTGGGTGCCGGGCACCGATCATGCCAGCATTGCCACCGAGGCCAAGGTGGTAGCCAAACTGCGTAGCGAAGGCATTGACAAGAAGTCAATATCGAGGGAAGAATTCATAGACCATGCCTGGGAGTGGACTCACAAGCACGGTGGCATCATCCTCGAGCAGCTCAAGCGCCTGGGGGCATCGTGCGACTGGGAACGCACCCTCTTCACCATGGATGACGACCGGTACAAATCAGTGATAAGGGTTTTCATCGACCTGTATAACAAGGGCCTTATCTACAGGGGCGTGCGAATGGTTAACTGGGATCCGCAGGCTTTGACCGCCGTCTCGGACGAGGAGGTGATATACACCGAGGAGCAGTCGAAGCTCTATTACGTGCGTTATAAAATAGTGGGCGAGGATAACTATATCATGGTGGCCACCACCAGGCCGGAGACCATCCTCGGCGACACAGCCGTATGCGCCAACCCCACCGATGAGCGATACACCGGCATGAAGGGGAAACGTGTCATCGTCCCCATGACGGGGCGCGAGGTGCCGGTCATCTTCGACGAGTATGTCGACAAGGAGTTCGGTACAGGTTGTCTGAAGATCACCCCCGCCCATGATATAAACGACTATGAGATAGGGGTTAAGTACAACCTCGAAGCCATTGATATCTTCAATGATAACGGTACCATCAGTGAGAAGGCCGGAATGTTCGTCGGCACAGACCGGTTCGAAGCCCGGAAGCTTGCGGAGGAGGAACTGCGCAACACAGGAGCCCTCGTCAGGGTTGAGGACTATATCAATAAGGTAGGACGCTCAGAACGGACCAGTGCTGTGATAGAGCCCAAGCTGTCACTGCAGTGGTTCCTGAGAATGAAGGATATTTCCCGGCCTGCCCTTAAGGCTGTCATGGATGACACTGTGAGTCTCTATCCCGAGAAGTACAAGAACGTCTACAGGCACTGGATGGAAAATGTCCGCGACTGGTGCATCAGCAGGCAGCTGTGGTGGGGTCAGCGCATCCCGGCATATTATTACAGCAACAATGAATTTGTTGTTGCCGAAACCGAAGAGGAGGCTCTCACCATGGCCCGCAAGGCCAGCGGCAGGCAAGAGCTGAACCCTGAAAGACCTCAGGCAGGATGAGGATGTCCTTGACACATGGTTCTCATCATGGCTTTGGCCTCTCACCTGCTTCAACGGCATCAATGACCCCGACAACGCGGATATCAATTATTACTATCCTTCGAATGTCCTTGTCACTGCGCCCGAGATACTCTTCTTCTGGGTTGCCAGGATGATAATTGCAGGGTATGAGTACCGCGGGAGGGAGCCATTCCATGATGTATACCTCACCGGTCTCGTGCGTGACAAGCAGAAGCGCAAGATGTCGAAATCGCTCGGTAACTCCCCTGATCCCATCACTCTCATGGAGAAGTACGGAGCTGACGGCGTCAGGGTAGGCATGCTCCTCTGTTCGCCTGCAGGAAATGACCTTCTTTACGATGACAGTCTGCCTGAGCAGGGCCGCAACTTCGCCAACAAGATCTGGAACGCTTTCCGACTCGTGATAACCATGCCCACCGATGAGACAATTGAGCAGCCGGAGGCATCAAAGGCGGCGGTGCACTGGATGCAGGACACCATCAGCAAGACACTGGCGGATATCGATGACAGCTTCGTGCGTTACCGTATCTCCGACGCACTGATGCAGGCATACAAGCTCTTCTGGGATGATTTTTCGGGATGGTACCTCGAGATCATCAAGCCCGCTTACAAGGAGCCGATGGACGGCAAGACTCACGGGGAGACACTGAAGATATTCGAGATGCTGATGAAGATCATGCACCCGTTCATGCCTTTCATCACTGAGGAAATATGGCAGAGGCTGGGTGAAAGGAAGGACGGGGAGAGCATCATGGTTGAGAAGATGCCCCTTCCGGCACCCTTTGAGGCAGGTATGCTGACTCGCTTTGAAACGGTGAGGGAGATAGTTACGGCATTACGTGCAATACGCAAAGAGAGGAATATACCGGTACGTGAACCGCTGGTGCTCTGTGCCGTCGCCGGCGCCACGGGAACGGAGTTTGACCAGATCATCATCCGGCTGTGTAACCTCTCGGAGATACGTATCGTCGAAGGCAAGGTTGAGGGTGCAGCCTCATTCAGGATTCACACCTCGGAATTCTTCGTGCCGCTGACTGACGGGATCAACCATGAGGAGGAGATAAAAAAGCTTGAGGAGGAGCTGAAATATACAGAAGGGTTCCTCGCCTCGGTCATGCAGAAGCTCTCGAATGAAAAGTTCGTTGCCAATGCACCTGAGAAGGTCCTTGCGCTTGAGAGGAAGAAGGAGTCAGATGCGCGGTCGAAGATTACGACGCTTAAGGAGAGCCTCGCCCACCTTAAGAAATAGCAGAGCCTGGCACGGCTGAAGAATAGCGGTGCCTCGCACGGCCTGAAGAACAGCAGAGCATCGCATGGCCTGAAGAACAGCAGAGCCTCGCACGGCCTGAAGTGGACAGAACCTCTCTTAGGATTTTAGTTTTTAATGACGGTATAGCTGCCGTCGTCTGCCGGCACAGCATGCCATCCGTCGTTGAGAACCAGATGCCATCCGGCTCCATAGATGTGATTCTTTTCCACAACAATATCCCTGGCACTGACCCTCAGCGTATGAAGGTCGTTTGTCAGCAGGGCGCCGCCCTCATTAACTGCCAGCCTCCCCCAGTTGTCTGACACGCGGAGTTTCTCATAGAGGGTGCCGAGGGTATCGAGGAAGTTGATGTCCTCAGGCTCAAAGCTGAAGTTCGGGCTCTCCATGGTGATTGTCACAACGGGTTTCTCATTGAACGTCGTCACTATCCGGCGGGTGTTCTCATTGATCATCTCTTCGCGCTTGCTCTCTTCCGCCCTGATCGCCTGGATGTCATAGTTCATGGCCAGCGAGCCGGCAACATCACGGCAGACGGCGGGCAGGGTGACACCGTAAGCCTCCAGTGCGGCCTTGCCCAGGTCAAAGTCCGACTGCTGTATCTGCTTGAAATCAAAGTCTTTGTCGTTAAGAAGAGTGGCATACAGGGCTCCGTGCACAAATCCGTATCCCCATGCGTATGAGTTGTTCTGGTAGATCCTGTCAAGATATTCGAGTATCCTGTTTTTCAGTTCATCGGGACCGGAGGTGCAGAGTTTAATATATGTGAAGGTGGTCAGTCCCTCGTAGTTCTCAAACTTGTTCTCATCTGCGATGGCTTCAGGGAAGAGCTCGCGCCTGGCGCCGCGGAAGACCAGTGCATCGCGTATGGCCTGATTGCGCGTCTCCCCGGAGGAGCCGATGGCGTAGGTCAGGGCCTTCCACTCCAGTTTCAGGTAGAGCCTTGCATTCCCGTCATTCAGGTGTCTTGTGCTGAAGGTCGAAGGCTTAAGGACATGCCGCTCCTGGTAACTGTGGAAGAGGCTGTGCACTGTACGGGTGACCATACGGTATCGGTCCTCTGCGTCGGGGAGCGGCACCATGGCATATCTGACACCACCGAACTCGATCACGTTGTTGGCTATGATCCGCTCTTTGGGCAGCACTCCGGTGAAGACCCCCTCGCGGGCTTTTAAAAGGTCCTCCTTGTCGGCCACATTGGTATAGATGGCCCTGTTGCGTCCGTCGACATACATTACGGGCCCGTAGAGGTTCTCTCCCCAAAGCTTTCCGTTGTCATTGTTGCACACCTCCTCTGTCAGCCTGAAATACTCGGCGGCTTTCCCGGCGGAAAACCAGGCCAGTCCCTCATCCCTGTGGCATGATGTGAGAACAATGATGGCGGTAATAAAGATTAATCTTTTCATCCGGGTCCGTTGTGCGGACCAAAATTAGAAAAAAATCGATAACATGCCCCGACCGGCGCACGAGTAAATTCAATAATGACAAAGGTGTTGTTTTTTGTATCCGGAAATTTTTAGATTTGCTCATCCTTAAAAAGCAGCAAATTATGAACAATGATATACTTATGAGCCGCAACGAGCTCGTGCAGTTTCTCAGGAAGCCGGCAGACCAGTTCACCTCCGAAGACATCATCAGGTTCATCGAGGCCAAGGGTATCAGGATGGTCAACTTCAGGTATGCGGCCGGCGACGGCAAGCTCAAGTCACTCAATTTCGTGCCCTACAGCCGTGATCACCTTGCTTCCATCCTCACGGCCGGCGAGCGGGTTGACGGATCCAGCCTGTTTTCGTTTATTGAGGCAGGTTCGAGTGACCTCTATGTCATGCCACGGTACCGCACCGCATTTGTCAACCCATTCACCCAGACGCCGACCCTTGAGATCCTCTGTTCCTTTTACAACTCGGAAGGTAAGCCTCTGGAGAGCTCACCGGAATACATACTCCGCAAGGCGATAGAGAGGTTCACTGCCGCCACGGGTTACACCATCAGGGCTCTGGGAGAGCTCGAATACTACGTCAGGTCGGAGAGCGATGAGCTCTATCCTCTTTTTGATCAAAAGGGATATCATCAGTCGAAACCTTTTTCCAAGTTCGAGGATCTGCGCGTGGAGGCGCTGGAGCTGTGCGCACGGGCGGGCTGCCATATCAAGTACGGACACTCTGAGGTAGGGAGCTTCTCAAAGGACGGTGACGACTATGAACAGCATGAGATAGAGTTCCTGCATGTGCCACTTGATCAGGCTGTTGAACAGATAATAATTGCCAAGTGGATACTACGGATGCTGGGTTATGAGTATGGAGCGGAGATCAGCTTCGCACCGAAGATTACTGTAGGGAAGGCCGGCTCGGGGATGCATATCCACCTGATGCTTGAGAAGGATGGCCGCAACGTGATGATCGAAAACGGAAAACTGAGTGACACCGCACGCAGGATGATCGCCGGTATCCTCGATCTGAGCAAGGGGCTGACCGCTTTCGGCAACACGATTCCCACCTCCTATCTCAGGCTGGTACCGCACCAGGAGGCCCCGACGAACATATGCTGGGGCGACCGCAACCGGTCGGTGCTGGTGAGGGTTCCGCTGGGGTGGCTGGGGGCATCGCATATGATCCATGATGCCAACCCGGCCGAACCGGCAGGCGAGGCAGACAGGATTTCCAGACAGACCGTTGAGCTCCGATCGCCTGACGGCTCGGCCGACATCTACATGCTGATGGCAGGCATAGCCGTGGCCATACAGCACGGTCTTGAGATGCCTGGTGCGCTGGAGATGGCGGAGAAGTTATATGTCAACTACAATATCTTCAAGGAGAAGACTAAGGCCGAGGCCAGGAAGCTCGAGTCACTTCCCGCCTCATGCTGGGATTCAGCAGATGCCCTGCTCAGCCTGCGTCACCATTTTGAGAAGGACGGCATCTTCCCGGCAGGGGTGATAGACAACCTTGCTGCAAAGCTGAAGTCATACAATGACAAGAGTCTTAGTGAGGAACTCTACGGCAACAACGAGGCGATAGCCAGACTGGTTAAGGAGTTTCTTCACTGTGGATAGCCATCAGGTGACCCTGCGCATTTCGGTCCTTTCACAGGCTCATTTCGGTCCTTCCGCGGGTGACCCTGTGCATTTCAGTCCTTCCGCGGGCACAGACTGCTTACCGATCGTCCGGTGTTTTGCCGCAGGTGGCTGCCCTGATGCTGACATTCAGCTCGAACCCCACCAGCAGCGCCACAGAGTTAAGGTAGAGCCATATCAGGATCATGATAAGCGTCCCGATTGAACCATACAGCTTGTTGTACTGTCCGAAGTTATTTACGTAGGCGGAGAAGGCCAGCGAAGTCACTATAAAGAGTGTAGTTGCCAGGATTGATCCGGGCGAGATATACCTGAAGTCCTTTTTACGGGCGGGAACCAGGAAAAACATGGTTGAGATGGCGAAGAAGAGCATGGCAACGATAAGGATCCATTTGAAGACCATTATCACATAGTAGACCAGGTTAAGCTCGAGAACCCCGATCTCCACCAGCCTGTCCACCACCGAGCGGCTCAGAATGATCAGGGCGCTGGCGGCGTAGAACATGATGAGGATGAAGAGCAGCAGGAAAACGGCAATCTTCCTCTGCTGAAGCCATGAGCGGCTCTCAAAGCCGTGGGCTGAGACATTGAAGGCGTGGATCAGCGCATGAATACCGTTGGTTGAGAATATGATGGTGGCAATGAACATCAGCAACAGCAGTGTCCCGCTTTTGTTGGTTATCACATCTATGATGGTTGTCTCGAGGAAGCTGTAGGCCGGCACAGGTATTATATTCTCAAAGAACCGTATCAGTTCGGTCTGAAAGTTGGGGATGGGGATGAAGGGGATGAGGGTGAAGAGAAAGATGGTTGCAGGGAGCAGGTGCCATCAGCATGTTGAAGGCTATGGAAGATGCCCTCGTCACCAGCACCCCTCGCCCGAAGAGGCCCTTCACTATTAATCTCGTTACCAGTTCCAGAGGGGCCCCGTCAAAGCCGGGCAGCCGCGCATTTCTTATTCCGTTAGTCCTGGCAATAAACGATTCCCTGGCGTTCATAAAGGGTATTAATATGCTTTCAGGCTCATGTCAAGGCTTTTTATATGGTGGGTCAAAGCCCCGATAGAGATATAGTCGACTCCGCACAATGCATACTCCCTCACGTTTGCCAGGGTGATGCCGCCGGATGATTCAGTCTCGGCCAGCTCCCCGATAAGTTCAACCGCCCTCCTGGTGGAGGGTATGTCAAAATTGTCGAGCATGATGCGGTCGACCCCGCCCACAGCCAGTATCTCCCTTACCTCATCTATAGTGCGTGATTCCACCTCAATCCTGAGAGGCAGACTTGTGCAGCCGCAGGTACTCCTGTGTACGTCTCACCGCGGCGGTTATTCCTCCTGCATAATCGATGTGGTTATCCTTGAGCATGATCATGTCATAGAGTCCCATCCGGTGGTTGACCCCTCCTCCCAGGCGTACGGCTTCCTTCTCAAGGGCCCGCATTCCGGGTGTTGTCTTGCGTGTATCCGTTATGCGCGCCTTGGTTCCGCCGACTCTCTCCACATAACTTGCTGTGGCGGTGGCTATGCCGCTCATGCGCTGCATTATATTGAGCACCAGCCTTTCGGCTCGCAGTATTGAATGCACGCTGCCGGCAACTGTAAGAGCTATGTCACCGTGATTTACACTGTCGCCGTCTTTCAGCAGGAGCTTCGTCTCAAGGGAAGGATCCGTGATACTGAGTAGCTCACGTGCAACGCTCAGACCTGCGATGATGCCGCTCTCTTTTACCAGGAGCCTGGCACGGCCTGTAACTGAGGCGGGAATGGATGCAAGCGAACTGTGGTCTCCGCTGCCAGTATCTTCAGCGAGAGCATTAAGAATAAATGACCGGAAGCCGGGATCACTCATTATCGGGTTCTATCCTAATCTGGTGTATCAGCGGGTTGCCGTCGACCTTCTTCAACAGGAAGTATACGCGGAAGCTCCCTTTGTCAGTCTCAAGGCTGGCAATGGCATACTGCGCGTCACCCTTGGCCCCCTGGTGTTTTATGACGAACTCACGGGAGCGGTGGCGGCTGAAGAAATCCTTCAGGATGGTTTCGGCGACACTCTTACTGTAAAAGTCCTCCTTGTCAGGCAGAACGAGCTCAACGGTGCTGTTCAGGTATTCGGAGAGCCCGGCAGCACTTCCTGAACGGAAGGCTATGGTGATACCTGAAGGTATCCTGGGCTGCTCCTGGGCTGCAAGCAGGGATACAATGATGAAGAGTACCCCGGCTGCCGCTGTTAACTTCTTTCTCATTTCAGTTCCTTTATGCGACACTTTTAAGGACATAGCAAATTTAACTATTATTATCAAAAACCGAACCACTTTTAATTATGAGCATCAGCAACTGAGTTTTAAGGCCTTAATTGTTATATTTGCCTTACTCAACAAACCGGGATGAATTAATGAAGCTGGTTCTGCTGCTTACAGGAAAGACTGACAAGGTCTGGATAAAGGATGGCGTTGCGGAATATGAAAAGAGAATTTCAAAATATACACGCTTTGAAATCATCACCCTTCCTGACGTCAAAAACCCCGGCAACAGATATGCTGAAAGGGTGATGGCGAAGGAGGCGGAGAAGATGCTATCCATGATTAAGAGTGATGACCACGTGGTGCTGCTTGATGAACAGGGCCGGAGTTACTCAACGGTGGAGATGGCCTCCTGGCTGCGCACAACGATGTCATTGCCAAAAAAAAGAATAGTGTTTGTCGTTGGCGGACCCTGGGGTTTTGACCCTTCAGTCCGGGCCAGGGCAGATCATACTGTTTCCCTCTCAAAGCTCACCTTTTCACACCAGGTGGTACGATTATTGTTCGCAGAACAGATTTACAGGGTACTGTCGGTTATAGCCGGCGACCCGTATCATCATGAATGACATTATGAAGGGAAGACTGAAGAATCTCAGAATCGTAATCGTCACGTTGCTTATCGCTGCCGCTCTGGCCGTTGTGGCCGACAAGCTCTATTTCAGTGACCTGGAGTGGCGGTTCAGGACATCACGTCTTGATACCAGGCTTTCTGGCCAGGAAAAGGGCGCGGCTGTTCTCCTTGATGAGGTCGGAAAACGGGTTAAAGAGGCTGGGGACCCCTCAGTCATGTTCCACAGCAGCACCGGCAGCTCTGCCGAGGAGGAGGGAATTACCATCCTTATTTATGACGAAGGGAGGGTTGCATACTGGTCGAGTAACAGCATCGACTTCCCTGTGACCTATGAAGAGCGTTTTGACACCCATAAGCCGATCTTTTTCAGTAACAAATGGTTCATCCCCGTGCACAGGCAGTCAGGGCAGTATGAGATGCTGGCGCTGATTAAAGTCTACAGGCAGTATCCCATTGTCAATAACCTCCTCAGATCAGGTTTTACAGAGCCATACTGGCTGCCTGCCTCAACCCGGATCACCTTTGATGAGGCTGCCTCGGAATTCCGGGTCATGGGGTCAGAAGATGAATTTCACTTCGGACTGGTTTTTCCTGAGAACAAGCCCAACACGGTCTTCATTATAATACCTGTTCTGCTCTGGTTTATTTTTCTGTTTCTGCTGGTCAGGCTGGTGGTTCTTGGTACAGGACACTACGGCCTGAAGGTTGGCGAAGCCCTTTCCATCCTGCTGGCATTTGTTGCGCTCATTCTCGTTTATGCGGTTGTTCTGCTGACAGGTGTTCCACCGTCGGTGAGGTCTACAGAGCTCTTCTCGCCATTCCTGTGGTCGGCAGGCCCTCTGATGCCATCGGTGGGGCATGCGATTCTGCTTGGGCTCCTGATTGTATCAGGACTAAAACTCCTTTTCAGGAGCGGATCATTCAACTCTCAGTGGAATGGAAAGGGATTCAGGAGGCTGGCAGCTCCGGCCTCAATGATTGCTGCAGGATTTATTTTCTTCGTCATCGGGGAGGCATTATTCAAAGACCTTGTGCTTAATTCGGCAATCAGCTTTGAGGCATTCAAGATCCTCGATATGACTTTTATGAGCCTCGCCGGTTTCGTCGCTGTCATGCTGCTGCTGACAGTACCGATGATACTTTTCCTGAAGGCCGGACGGATGATGAAGGAGTGGCCGCTGAAGACAAACCTCGCAGTGGCCGCCATGGCCTCGCTGGCGCTGCCGGTGGCCTGCCTGCCGGGTACAGGATGCACCGTCTGGGGCATAGTGTACCTGCTGCTGCTCTTTCTGACGGTTATCATATGGCAGAGGAGATCTTATTCGGAGGTGTCGCTGATAATCATGTTCTCGATACTTACAGGGATCTTTGCCACGGCACTGGTGTTAAGATTTTCCGACATTAAGGAGAACCGTAATATGAAGGTCATGGCAATCTCCCTGGCAAATGACAATGATATGGTTGCTGAAGGGATGCTAATTGACATGTGGCCGAAACTGGAAAATGACACTCTCCTTTCAGAAATTATCAGCAGGGAAAGGATCTCACCGGCGGAGACCAACAGGGTGTTCAGGTATCTGGAGGATAACTATTTCAACGGCTACTGGGAGAACTATGATCTCAATATAGTTATATGCCGCAGTGATTCACCCCTTGCCCTTGCCTCAACGGGATCATCGGCTGAGAGTTGTTTCGCCTGGTTTGACAACAGGGTCAAGACTGAGGGTGACACCATTACCGGTACCGGCTTCTGGTTTATGAATAACCAGACGGGCCGCGCATGGTATTTCTCAAGGATATTCTATGATATATCTCCCGAGGTCACCAACGGGCTTTTCATTGAGCTGGTGAGTCATATTGAAACATATCTCTCCGGGTATCCCGAGCTCCTGCTTGATGGCACGCACCAGCGCTTTCCGAAGCTAAGGGATATCTCATATGCAAAATACTCAGACGCGATGCTTGTGCTTCGTTCAGGTGATTATCCCTATGATAACCTGATCGCCACTAACCAGGAGGGAGGTGACGAGTACAGATTCGACAGGGCCAACGGCTACAAGCACCTTTATTACAACCGTGAAGGGATGACCCTTGCCCTGACCACTGAATCAGTCACACTGTTGGACAGGGTCATAACCTTTGCCTATCTTTTCATCGTTGTCCTGATTTATTCGTTCGCCGTCCTGATCGTCTTTACCAGGCACCCTGCCGAGCTGCTGAACTTCAACACCTTCAGGAGAAGGCTCCAGTTGTCATTTGCGGCCGTTCTGTCGGTTGTCTTCATAATTATCATTGCGGGAGCCCTGATGCTTAGCACAAGGCAGTTCAGGACCAATCACACAAGAGTGATACGTGAAAAGGCCACCTCAATTTCAATTGAGCTTGAACACAAGCTCTCATCCGAGCAGACGCTGGAAGATGGCTGGCAGACGGCGGATTATCCCACACTGAACCATCTGCTTGTTAAGTTCTCAAATGTATTTTTCACTGATATAAATCTGTACTCTCCCTCCGGAAGGCTTCTGGCCACTTCACGTCCCGAGGTCTTTGCCCGCAGGCTGGAGGGCAGCATGATTGACCCTGTTGCCTACGGTGTGCTGACGGAAGCAGGGAAGGAGGAATATATAGGGGAGGAGACCATTGGCGGACTGGGTTATCTTTCGGCATACCTCCCCTTCTACAATGAGGAGAACGAGTTACTGGCCTGGCTCAATGTGCCATATTTTGAGATGCAGAACCTGCTCACCCGTGAGGTCTCCAATCTTGTGGTGACACTTATAAATTTCACGCTGCTCTTCCTGGTGGTGATGATGTGGGTTGCGGTCTTCCTGAGTGAGAGGATAACTTCACCTCTTTACATGCTGCAGCAGGCAATGAGCTCAGTGGTATACGGGAAGAAGAATGAGCACATCGGTTACAGCAACCGTGATGAGGTGGGTGAACTGGTGAAACAATACAACCGCATGACTGACGAGCTTGAGGAGAGCGCCGGCAAGCTGGCCCGAACCGAGCGGGAGATGGCATGGCGTGAGATGGCCAGGCAGATCGCCCACGAGATCAAGAATCCGCTGACGCCGATGAAGCTCAACGTGCAGCAGCTGTTCAAATGGTGGAATGACAAGGTGCCTGATTTTGACGCAAAACTGAGGAGCTTCACTGACAACCAGATCGAATATATTGACAACCTGTCAAACATTGCATCAGCCTTCTCCTATTTCGCGAGGCTGCCCGGAGCCGAGCCTGCCGAGATTGATGTACTTGCACAGTTAAGGACCACCCTTGGCATTTTCGGCAACACGGAGTATGCAACCATAACCCTTGAAACCGGCAACATCAGCCAAGCCATTGTGATGGCCGACAGGGAACATCTTAACGGGATATTCTCCAACCTGCTCAAGAACGCCCTGCAGGCTATCCCCTCCGACAGAAAGGGAGAAATAAGGATTGTTGTTACGGAAACCCCTGACAGGGTGCAGATAAGGTTCATTGACAACGGAACCGGTATCCGCGATGAACTGATCCCCAGGATCTTTACACCTAATTTTACCACAAAATCTTCAGGAATGGGGCTCGGGCTCTCAATTGTCAAGCGTTATGTGGAGACTGCAGGTGGGACGATATCATTTGATACTGAGCATGATAAAGGGACCACCTTTACGGTTGAACTTCCACTCCTCTACACTGTGGAACGCGACAGCAAGAAGAGTACCTAAAATAATCCGGCAGATTTTCAGTTATTATAATATATATTAGCAAATTACGACCCTTAAAATGCCCCAAAGATTGTCTGAAATAGCCAGGTGTTATCTTTCAATTCTTATGTTTATGATAGCCGGTGGGGGTGCCTTTCTGTCAGCACAGACATCTCTTGTAACCGGGGAAATAAACAGCTATGCCAGGGTAACCTCAGTCGGAGCCGGACTTTGTAATAGTTGACGATGTCTCTAGACTTTGCCGTTGACGATACCGTCATGGTAATGCAGATGAACGGTGTCAGGATTAATGCCGGAGCAAACCTTGCAGGGTAACTATCAGAATGTGGAAGGCACTCCCGGTAAATATGAAATTGTCATTATATCGTCAATTAACACTGTCAGCAGAACCGTTTCCTTCAGCCGGCTCCTTCTGAATGCGTACAGCGCGGCGGCCAAGGTTCAGCTCATAAAGGTAAGGTCATACAGGAATGCGGTGGTCAACACGGAGCTTACATGCCAGGCATGGGACTCAGCATCGGTGACAGGGGGGTGATTGCTTTCCTTGTCAAGGGTGTCCTGACGCTCAATGCTGACATCAATGTAACGGGTAAAGGATTCAACGGCGGGATTGCTTCACAGGGCAACGGAAACTGCCAGAGATCTGATGACACCATGACCTACGAATCTTACACCAGATCATCGTCGCGGGCTGCAGGGTACAAGGGCGAAGGCATTGGGTTTAAAAACGGCGACGGATACTCTCTCTTTACCCTGATTTCATGCGCGGCAAGGGAGCGAATATGACAGGTGGTGGAGGAGGTAACGGCCATTTCTCTGGTGGAGGCGGCGGGTCCAATTACGGAGCCGGCAGCGTGGGTGACAATGAAACAGCTCCGGATATCTGCGGCGGCCTGCTGCCGGGAGGACGCGGAGGGTTTGCCGTAACCACCTATCCTACCTTGAACAGTGGCATGTTTTTAGGCGGCGGAGGGGGGGCTTCAGTCTGGCTTACCGCACCCTCAACCTCAAACGGGGGAAAAGGAGGGGGAATAGTAATCATATATGCTGACACCGATCATTGGAAACGGGCGGCTGATTACCGCGAGGGGCGGAGACGGAGGCAACAACACGGCTGCCAGCAGCGGCGCCGCCGGCGGAGGCGCAGGAGGGTCCGTGGCAGTAAGTACAAGATATTTCGCAACCAGTCCGGCTCTTAATGCCGACGGAGGCAAGGGCGGCGACAATATTATCCAGAACGGTGCCGGCGGCGGCGGCGGCGGCGGACTAATTTGGACTGCCGGAGTTTTTCCGGGAACGGCGACGGTGGCCGGGGGCCAGGGAGGAATACACAGCGCCGGCGATCCCAATAAGGACGGGTTGGCAGGAACCATACGCAATAACCTGAACCTTCCCCTTAACGGCTTCCTGTTCAATGAGATATATGTCGCACATAGCCTGACGATGCTTGACTCGATCTGCGAGGGGATGATACCTCCGAAGCTTACAGGCACAAGACCGGCAGGAGGCAGCGGAACCTATACCTACCAGTGGCAGAGAAGCTATGATAACCTCATCTGGGCAAATGTTGCGGGCACAACCATCGATTATACGCCGGCATCAACGGAGGCCATCTCCCTCTGGTTCCGAAGGGTGGTCAATGACGGGGCCGGAATAATTGATATCAGCAAAGCTGTCCGGATTATTGTCCATCCGCGTATAACCGGCAACCTGGTAGGAGCCGACACCACTCTCTGTTATAACCAGGATCCTCATGCCCTCTGGCAGCTTAACGCCGGGCCGGCAGGAGGAACCGGAATCTTCCATTACTCCATGGGAGCAGAGTCCCGATAACCTTACTTCATGGAGCAACGCTTCCGGAACGAATACAAATCCCAAATATTATCCTGCAGGCTCTGACGGCCACAGCATACTATCACAGAATTGTCAGTTCAGGCGCCTGCACCGACATCAGCACGCCGGTCACCATCACCATACTGCCTTCCATCACCGGCAACACCGTTGCGGCTGACCAGACCATCTGCCAGGGGACTCTCTTCAGCAATCTTACCGGTACTACACCGGGTGGCGGAGCATCACCGTCATACACATACCAGTGGTTGAGCAGCACAGACAACGTAACCTTTTTACCTGCTGCCGCCCCTTCTGCCGGAATAGGCTATGACCCTCAGGATGATTCTCCCGGCACAACCTATTACAGGCGCATGGTCTACAGCGGACCGAACAACACCGTGTCAGTCGGCCAGTAACTCTGTTCACGCTTGTCGCTCATCCTTCAATCACCAACAATACCATATCAGCTGATCAGACCATCTGTGAGGGCTCTGCTCCCGCCACCCTCGACGGCACTCTCCCTGCCAACGGAGCCGGGGCAGGCACTTATGTCTATCAGTGGATGAACAGCCCCAACGGCACAGTCTTCACGAATATCTCCGGTGCCACAGCCGAAGATCTTCCGGGTACAGCGCTGACAGCCACCACATGGTACAGGCGCGTTGTCACCTCCTCAGCCTGCACCAGTACCAGCAATGTTATCAGAATTACCGTAGACCCCCGGATAACCGGGTTTGACATAAGCTTGCCCGCACAGGGTCATGATACCATCTGCACAGGAACCACTCCTGCCCTGCTGGCAGGAACGCCCGGCGGAGGGCTCGGCACCTTTACCTATGCATGGGCCTCTTCAACTGACAATGTTAACTTCAACAGTCTCACCGCAACAACACCGGCATATCAGCCGGGAAACCTGACGACCACCACATGGTTCCGCAGAACAGTAACATCAGGGGCCTGCGCTGAGATCTCGGTCTTCAGGATAACCGTACTGCCTCTTATCACCGGCAACACCGGTGACGGCTGCCGAGACGGTATGCACATCCGTTATCCCTGCAGCTCTGTCAGGAAGTACTCCCGGCGGCGGCGATGGCAAGTTCCGGTATCTCTGGGAGAGCAATGCCGCCTCTGCCCCCGGCTGGGTCAGCGCCACAGGAACAAACAGCACGGCAGGCTATCAGCCTTCGGTACTTGACGGCACCACACAGTTCAGGAGACTAGTCTTCTCTGGAGAGAATGACTGTTGCACATCCGTATCTGCTCCCGTGACGGTGACGGTTGACATCATGCCCCGGAACATAAGTGCGGGAGCTGACAGAGACCTGCTACCCTATCAGTTTGCAGCACTTCTTGAAGGAAGCTTTGCGACGGTGCGGGAACAGCGTCATGGAGTTATGACTTTGCCACCGGCGAGGGAGATCCTGTCTTTTCAACTCCCGGAGAAAAGGTGACGGTCAGGAAGCTTGGCTTCGGAAGCAACACATTTATCTTATCAGTGACCAACGGCACATGTGTTGCTCCAGATGTCCCTGTGACCCTGACAGTGCCTGAGCTGATCATACCGCAGGGAGTGACCCCGAACGGTGACAACATAAATGACTATTTCAATATTGAGGGTCTGGAGTATACCTTCAATGAGCTGGTCATCATAAATACAGGCGGCGCTGTAGTCTACAAGACAGAAGATTACCGTAGTGATGACCCTATAGGAGCATGGGACGGTCGCGACCTTAACGGAAACGAGGTTCCGGAGGGCACCTATTATTTCCTGCTCACCATCAGGGGAGCACAGGACATGAGCGTGCCCGAATATACGGCCAATATCAGCGGATTCTTAATTCTGAAGAGATAGCATGAGAGGAAAGTCAATCATACTACTGGTTCTGGCTGTCGCTCTTCAGCAGGCTCTTTTGGCGCAGCAAACGCCCATAACGAGCCAGTACCTTACCAACGGGCTGATTATTAACCCGGCCTACGCAGGCACGCGCGGCGCTCTCAGCGCCAACCTCTCATACCGCAAGCAGTGGGCTCGCATAGTCGGCGCACCGCAGTTCCAAAACCTGTCGCTGCACAGCCCGGTGAATAAACGTGAAAAGGTGGCACTGGGGTTTGTGGCGGAATACATGACGTACGGGGTAACAAAGGATATAGGTCTTTACGGATTCTATGCCTATAGCGTCCGCCTGGGCAAAGGCAGACTATCCATGGGGCTCAAGGGAGGTGTCGACCTCAGCAATACAAATTACAATAACCTCATGTTCCCTGCCGGCAATCCTCAGGATCCGCTGCTTATGGGAGACATTCGATACACAATGCCCAATATCGGTGCCGGATTCTACTATTATACCAGCAGGTTCTTTGCCGGATTATCGGTACCCTCGATTCTTACCTTACAGGAGTGATGCACGAATCGAGTAGGGGTCTCTCCCGATTTCATGATGTTCAAGACATACTTTCTTACCGGAACCCTGATAACTTTTTCTGATGCTTTTAAGGTCAAGCCCTCGGTGCTTGTCAGGTATTCCATGGCAGAACCGCTGGAGATGGACCTGAATGCAAACCTGATCATCGCCGACCTGCTCTGGATAGGAGGTTCCTACAGGATCGCCGAGAAGGCTGCGGTGGCGCTTCTTGACCTGCAGGTCACCCCTCAGCTTAAGCTCGGATACTCTTTTGACTACCAGCTTGGCCACCTGAACAGCTACACCTCCGGCACCCATGAAGTGTCACTGAGATATGAGTTTGAGTATTCCGTAAATGCAACATCGCCAAGGTATTTCTGAAAGGATGAGGAGCCAACTGAAACATATTGCAATTACAGCTTTCGTACTGTTTATCTCTCACCCGGTAATCTACGGTCAGGCCAAAGGCACTTTTGAGGTCTTCAATGTGTCAGCCATCTCATCGGGCTCAGATGACATGGCGCCGGTGATACTCAGTGACGGCATCCTCTTCTGCTCGAACAGGAAGACCAATCCTTTCCTTACTAAGAAAAATATTGAGGGGATAAGGCTTTTCGATCTCTATTTTGCCCCGTTCGGTGAGGAAGGTAAGCCCGGCGCCCGGTGCGCTTCGCCACCAACCTCGGGAAGGATGCGGACATAGGGCCTGCGTCAGTGACCTCTGACAGCACTATTCTTCTATTTTTACAAGGAATTATTCCTCAGGCCGCAAGCTGGGCAAAAGAGAGCCGAACAGGCTTGGCATCTTCACCGCAAAGCGAAGCGGCTCTCAATGGACAGATATTCAGCGTTTGAATATAACAATACGGAATATAATCTTTCGTATCCGTATATATCGGCCGACGGCAGGTACATCTTCTTCTGTTCCGACATGCCGGGCAGCCTGGGCAAATATGACATCTACATGTGCGAGAAGATTGACGGCAGATGGAGTGAACCGGTCAGCCTTGGCAGCAGCGTCAACAGTGCCGATGCGGAGATCCATCCATTCCTTCACAGCTCCGGCAGGCTCTATTTTGCTTCTGACCGTCCGGGTGGCATGGGCGGACTGGACATATGGTACTCAAACCTCGCATTTGGGTCATGGACAAACCCGTGGTGCTGGGTGAGCCGATAAATTCAGCTGATGATGACTTTGCCTTCTTATGCCGCCCAGGAGGGTTGCAGGGTTACTTTTCATCCAACCGCCGCAACTACAGTGACGATATTTTCAGTTTTGCATCAACCATCATACGGTGGTCGTCATGTGACACCATGCAGAAGAACATTTACTGCTATGAATTCATAGAGGAGAACGCCCTGAAGCAGGATACCGTTAAGACCGGCTTCAGGTGGGAGTGGAACTTCGGTGACGGGACCATGGCAGCCGGCATCACGGCTGAACACTGCTATGCAGGCCCGGGCCTTTATGACGTTACCCTTGACATCGTAAACCTCATCACCGGTGGTATTGAGAAAAGGCAGGCCTCCTATGAGCTTGAAATAGCCGATGTTGAGCAACCCGTGATCACATCGCCCGACAGAATCACTGTGGGTGAGACACTGGTCCTGAATGCCGGAGAGATCTATCTGCCGGGGATGGAGATCGGAAGGTACTACTGGAGCTTCGGGATGAAACCGTTGCAATGGGGATGGAGGCGACCAAGGTTTATCTCTATTCCCGGAAAATATAACATCCAGCTCATCGTCAGTTCTGTTCCGGGGCCGGGTGGTGTTGTGCGTGAAGTTTGTGTCTGTAAGGATATAGAGGTTTCTGCAAATGGAAATTGATAACTTTAAAAAACGAAAATGAGAGTTACCCGCAATATACTGTCACTCATTCTTACCCTTACTGCTGTCACCCCTTCCCCGGTTAATGCCCAGGAAGTGCCGGGTCCGGATGAGAACGTGCCCTTCCTTATTACTTTCGGGCCGAAGGCTGCGACATCATGGGGTGATGATGACTTCTCGCAGACATTCTTCTTTACACTACCGAAAGACTACAAGGATCCGTTTCTACATCAGGATATATGACCCGGACATAGGAGGCAAAACAGATGAGCTGAACAACTTCTGGGACACAAGGATGGTCTATTCGGTATACGGGAGGGAAGGGCTGCTACACTCATCCCGACGCCAAGGGCATCAACCCCACGGGTAACTACAAGAGCGGAACACTGCTTGCCACACGCACCTTCGGCATGGACAACAAGCTTGATGAACGCTGGTTCACCTTCGGGCCATTCAACCCGGCTGACGGAGAATATTACCCTAAGTTTTCCAGCAATGTATTCAAGATCATCTGTGACGGCATAGGTGGTGACGACGGGAATCTTTACAGGTATGCGCTTTCAAGGAGAGCTGACGCAAATGTGCCCATCGAGGGTGCCAATGCCTTACCTATGAGTATACCTTCAGGATGTGGAACAACAATGACACATCATTCGTCTCCCATATCTATCCTTATATTGACAGCGGATGCATTTACATACAGCAGAGAAACTTTGACTGGGACACGTGACGGCGATTTCATTGTCGTCTCCGTAGAACCAAAGGGCCAGGTAATGCCCCTTCTCCGGCAGAAGACCACTGGACTGAATCACGGATGCCTGTTCTTGAGGCAGAGATAGGCAAGTCTCTCGATTTCCGTTTCTACAAAAGAAAGGGAGAGCTTGTAAAGAACAACAATGTGGTCATGACGGTGGAAAACCAGTCGGTGAGAACCTGCAGTTCTTCAGCGCCCCCCATCGGCGGTGTTCCCGTTTATAAGCCACGGATAAAGGTAGTACCCAGAAATAGGCATGTCCAGAAGCGTAAGTATCTTTACTGCAGTACTTTGCATAGCCATAACGCATCTGCTGCCCTCCTTTCAGGCACAGGCACAGACATACAGTTACCGGACCTATGATCTCGACACTGGTTTGCCCGGCAGCTATCTCAGTGTCATTGCACAGGACAAGAGCGGTTTCCTGTGGGTCGGTGTCGATACCGGCCTCTACAGGTATGACGGCTTCGACTTTCATAAGATGGCGTTTGCCGACTCTGTCGCACACAGTTCCCCCAACGCTCTTTATTGTGACACAGAGGGTACCATGTGGGTTGGGTATGGCCGACGGATCTCTGGTACACCTGGAGGGCAGGAGGTAAACTTGAACGGAGGATCTGGAAGCCACAGACAAGATAAACCGTATCACCGAGGGCCGCGATAAAAGAATCTGGATCATCACACAGACGGAAGGAATCTATCTGGCTGCTGCCGGCGGAGAAGAGAAGATTACCAGGCTCTCAATGCCGGAGGGGCTTGTTGTTTTCGACATCTCCTTCACCGGCGGCGATACGCTCCTGGTAGCCACTCAGGATAACCTGCATGTATGTACCGTGTCAGGAGACAAGGTGGTCAAAGCATTCTCCTTCCCGGAGCTGGAGTACACATGGATTCATACCGTCATACCGATAGATGAGAACAGATGGTTTGCCGGGACTGATTATGCCGGGCTCTTCATGATCAGCCGGATGAATGGCATACTGACAGCAACAGCTATTGGTGATACCACCTTCATGAACATGCGCATACCCTCACTGGTTAAGGGATCGGAAGGTAGTCTGCTGGTCGCCACCCGTGAAGCAGGGGTTCTGAAGGTGGAGTTCAGCAGCGATTTCTCTGATATGGAGAGGGTTGAGGCATACGACATCATTTCCGGACTTCCTGACAATGACATCCGGACGATCTTCAGGGACCGTGAAGAGAATCTCTGGATAGGCCTCTTCAACCGGGGCCTTGCTGCCGTTACCACGAATGCTTATTCATTTCATGTACCTGACGGTAGCAGGGAGATCAACTTTATAGGTACTGCAGGCGGGCAGATTGTTATGGGCACCAGGAACGGCCTTTATGATTATGATCGCGCAACGGGAAGCTTTTCAGACTACCGTCAACTGGCGGCAAGGACGGGAGGGTCAGGCATTGTCTCATGGGCATGTGATGATCAGGGAAACATATGGATGGGCACCATGGGTGACGGACTCTGGCTGATGGTAATTCGTGCGGCGCTGAGACTGTTCTACCGTGCACAGAACCCGGCACAGAACCGTATAAACGCCATCGCCCTGGAGCACAGACAACATATGGCTGGCAACGCTAAACGGGGTTGTGCTCCTCGACAGGGAGACAGGCAGGCAGAAAGCCGTTTACACCACCCTGGAGATGCTGCCTCACAACAATGTTACACAGGTGGTTCTCAACAGGAAGGGAGAGGTGCTGGTGGCCACCCAGACTGACAGAATGTGCTACATACACATTACAGGCGGAGTTCGCACCGAAGGTTTGAGCAATGGAAGGAGTGATGATAAACCGGATTCAAAGTATCTCGGTAGCTCCTGACCGCACCATCTGTGCCGGAACCCTGGGCAATGGACTATTCCTCTTTGCCGGGGACACAATTCTAAACTACACCACGGCTGACGGGTTGCTCACAAATTTCTGCTACAGCACGCTCATTGCCTCCGATGGCCGGATCTGGACGGGACATGAGAAGGGATTCTCAGTCATCAATCCTGCTACCGGTTCAGTGAGGACATACAGTACGGCCTTCGGTGTCAGGGGCGACTGCCTGGCAAATGCTATTGCAGAGACTGCCGACGGATCAGTATACATTGGAACAACGGGAGGATTGTCGCCTATAACCCGGAGATGGAGCGAAAGCTGATCGCCTTCCGCAGGCCGGTATTATTTCAGTTTTGATCAATAATGTCGAGTATCCCTTCCGGGAGAGCTACTCTCTTCCATACCGCTCGTCATACACGGTGAAGATCAACTATGCGGGGATCTCCCTGCGTGATCCGCTTAATGTCGTTTACAGGACTAAGCTTGAGAACTTCGACGAGGAGTGGGGTGAGGTGACGGCCAGCAGATCGGTTACCTACAGGCTCAGCGACGGCCACTACAGGTTCAATGTTGAGGCCCTTACGAGGGATGATCCGGATAATGCCGCCAGCGCCTCCTTCAGCCTGGTCATACAGAAGCCATTCACGGAAACATGGTGGTTCATACTGTCGGTTCTGGCACTCCTGGCAGTTGTGGTATATGTAGTTATCAGGCTTCGTGAGAGGGCCCACAGGAAGCAGCGCGAGTTCCTTGAGAATGAGCTTCAGAAACGCACTGCCGAGGTGTATCTGCAGAAAGGAGGAGCTTGCCCAGAAGAACCTTGACATCACCGAGAGCATCAAATATGCCAAACGCATACAGAGCAGCGTGCTTCCCGATACAGCCAGACTGGGCAGTGTGTTCAAAGAGGCTTTTGTCTTCTTCCAGCCCCGCGATATTGTCAGCGGCGATTTCTACTGGTTTGACTGGATAGACAAGGACAGGTTTGTCCTTGTATGTTCAGACTCCACCGGTCACGGCGTTCCGGGGGCATTCATGTCAATGATCGGCACGGCCCTGCTCCAGGATATTATCACGGTCAAAAAGATCACAAGGCCTTCACAGGTTCTGCATGAACTTGACAGGCAGATCTTCTCAACCCTGAACCAGAACCAGGAGATGGAGGCCTCAAATGACGGAATGGACATAGTGGTATGCGAGTTCAACATCAAGACCAGGCAACTGGTGCTCTTCTGCAATGAGGCCGGTGATACTGGTGATTGACGGTGAACAGCATTATGTCAGGGGTAACCGCTGATCAGTCAGGTGCGTAAATACCGTGACGGAGAAATTCTATGACGATCAGGAGTATCACCTCCGCGAAGGTGATACGGTGTATCTGTTCACTGACGGTTACTGTGACCAGTTCGGCGGGCAGGGCGCCAAAAAAATGAAAATCAGCCGCCTGAGGACTCTTATCGACGACATCAACAGCCTTTCGCTGGAGCAGAATAATCGAGATCAAGGAATTTCTTACCGAATGGAAAAGGTGATAATGAACAGGTGGATGATGTCCTCTTTATGGGACTAGACTGATGGACCGCATAATTTAACTTTCCCCTTATGGGACTGAGAGTTTGAATCAGCCGGCCTTATAGGGTGCCGTGTTTCCCCGAGAACGAATATGCATGGTTGAGAGGCAGTGTTGCTGTCATGCCCTCTTCGGTAGCTTACCCAGAATTCATAATAAAAGGTGTCGCTCGTATTGAACAGGAAGTAAAAAAGCGTCACGTCAATCGTCCCCCTGAGTATCTTGTTCTGTCCCTCTGCCTCAAGATACGGTATACGATATTCTGAAGGATAGAGAGGATCGCCAGGTCCGACAAGCTCAAAGATGCCGTCTTTCTGCCGGTAGAGCTTGAAAAAGAGGTTGCTGGAGGGATCGTAGCCGGGAATAGAAGGCGCAGCAAGGCCCAGGTCACCGTCGCCGTCTTCAAAATAGAAAGTCAGCTTGCCGGCTTTGGAAGGGTTGCCCAGTATATCGATGGTGTCATAGAGAGTAAAGGCCCGGAATTCAATTGCAGGCTCATCGGGAAGATCCTCTATTGGCTTGCATGATCCCATCATGATTAGCGCCGCAAAAACTGATATGATAACTGACCTTTTCATGCCTCTCTGAATGATTCTTCCTGCAAAAATCACACCAAATTTAACTATTTTTTTCTGAAAAATATCTTCACCGGGGCGCCTGTAAACTGGAAGTTCTCTCTCAACCTGTTCTCTATGAACCTTCTGTAAGACTCCTTAATATACTGCGGGAAGTTGCAGAAGAACGCGAAAGTCGGGTATGCTGCAGGGATCTGCGTGACGTATTTGATCTTGATGTGCTTGCCCTTGAGCGAAGGAGGAGGAGTATCACTTATCAACTTAAGCATCACCTCGTTCAGCTTCGAAGTGGGTATCTTTCTCCTCCGGTTCTCATAGACCTCCATGATCAGTTCAAGCACCTTGTGTACTCTCTGTTTGGTGATGGCTGAAATGAAGAGTATCGGATAATCGGTGAACGGCTGCCGTGCGCGACCTTATCTTCCTCCTCAATTGCTCTACGTGTTGTGCTGGTCCTTCTCAACCAGGTCCCATTTGTTCACCAGGATGATCACGCCCTTGTTGTTCTTCTGGATGATGCTGAGGATGCTCAGATCCTGTGATTCAATGCCTCGTGTGGCATCGATGAGCAGGAGGCAGAGGTCGCTCTCCTCGATGGACCTGATAGACCTCAGGATGGAGTAGAATTCTATATCCTCCTCAACCTTTGCCTTCTTGCGGAGCCCGGCAGTATCTATCAGCAGGAAGCTGGTGTTGAATTTATTGTACAGGCTGTGGATTGAGTCGCGGGTGGTACCGGCAACCGGGGTGACTATGTTCCTCTCCTCATCGAGTAGGGTGTTTGCCAGTGACGACTTGCCGACGTTGGGCCGTCCGACGACGGCTACCCTTGGTATATCCGGTTCAGGGGTCTCAGCCGTGTCGGGAAGGTGCCTCACAATCTCGTCGAGCAGCTCGCCTGTTCCGCTGCCGTTGGCGGAGCTGATGGTGAAATATTCACCCAGTCCGAGGCCGTAGAACTCCGGAGCATCAAGGAGGCGCTTGTGGTTGTCTACCTTGTTTACAACGGTAATGACTTTTTTCGAAACCTTCCGCAGCATCTCCGCAACAGACTTGTCAAGCTCGTGTATCCCCTCCTCCAGCGTCGACCATAAAGATGATCACGTCCGCCTCGCTGATTGCGAGCTTAACCTGGCGGTCAGCATCGCTCTCGAACACATCTTCGGAGTTCTCGACGAACCCGCCGGTATCGACTACGGAGAAATCGACCCCGTTCCATATCACCTTACCGTAGTGCCTGTCGCGCGTAACCCCGCTCTCCTCATTCACTATTGCGGCACGGCTCTCTGTCATCCTGTTGAAGACGTTGACTTACCCACGTTGGGTCTGCCTACTATTGCTGCTATCTTACTCATGATCAATTTTACTGCTACAGGTAACCAAATTTCTTTAGCATGCGCGGATTATCCCGCCACTCATGTGCTACCCTTACATAAAGTTCGAGGAATACCTTTTTACCAAGGAACTCCTCCATATCTTTCCTGGCGGCCGTTCCAACCCTTTTAAGCATTGAACCCTTATGGCCTATGATTATCCCCTTCTGGCTGTCACGGGCAACATAGATAACCGCGGCTATCCTGTTGATGGAAGGCTCCTCATGGTAGCTCTCTATCTCCACCTCTACCGAGTAGGGGATCTCTTTCTGATAGGTCTCGAAGATTTTCCCTCTTATGATCTCTGTTACAAAGAAACGGTCAAAGCGGTCGGTGAGCTGATCTTCAGGAAAATAGGGCAGGTCCTTCCGGCAGACGTGCAATGATCTCCCTCAGGAGCAGGTCAGTGTTGAATTTTTTTATGGCTGCAACAGGAAGCACCGGCACTCCGGGTGCCATTCCGCTCCATGTCTCCACCATTTTTTCAAGATCATCCTGGTTTGACAGGTCTATCTTGTTTATCACAATGATCTTCGGTACCGGCGAGGCGAGTATGCGGGTCAGATGTTCCTCGTTCTTTGATATTTTCTCAACTACGTCAGTGACATAGATGATCAGGTCAGCGTCATCAAGTGCCAGACTCAACCGATTTCATCATGGCGGACTGCAGCTTGTACTTGGGATTCAGGATCCCGGGAGTGTCGGAATAGACTATCTGGTATCCTTCCCCGGTGAGGATACCCATGATCCTGTGGCGGGTCGTCTGGGCTTTCGGTGTGGTAACGGAAAGCTTCTCACCGACAAGAATGTTCATCAGTGTGGATTTCCCTACATTTGGATTTCCCAGAATATTGACAAAGCCGGATCTGTGCTCCATAGAGAAGTAATGATCTGACTTGTAAATGTCTACTTCTTCAGCATGCTACCTCCTTGTCGGTCGAGCACCTCCAGTGGCCGCGCTGAAGGTTCTTCTTTGTCAGGCCGGCGAAGCTGACGCGGTCAAGCTTCCTGACCCGGTATCCCAGCTTCTCAAAGATGCGTCTGACAACCCTGTTCTGTCCGGAGTGTAACTCTAGTCCTACCTGCGTATGGTCTTCGGTGTCAGGGTAGGAGATGGCGTCGGCACTTACTTTTCCGTCATCCAGGGTAACGCCGCTGACGATTGCCTCCATGTCATGCCTTGTAACGTCCTTGTCGGTGAAGACATGGTATACTTTCTTCGCGCCGAAACCCGGGTGCGTCAGTTTCCCTGCCAGGTCGCCGTCGTTTGTGAAAAGCAGTACGCCGGTGGTTGACTTGTCAAGCCTTCCGACGGGGTATATTCTCTCGGTGGTGGCATCCTTTACCAGGTCAAGTACGGTCAGATCGGCATGCGGATCCTTTACGGTGGTCACGTACCCCTTTGGCTTGTTGAGCAGGATATAGACCTTCTTTCCCGGGATCAGCGCTTTACCTTTGTATTCAACAGTGTCAGTGGGCTTTACCTTGACACCCATGTCGGTGACTTTTTTACCGTTAACGGCAATATATCCGTTCTTTATGAGCTCATCGGCTTCACGGCGGGCGCAGACGCCGCTGTTTGCTATGTATTTGTTCAGCCTGATCAGTTCTGCGGGTGCCGGTCCGGCGGCGGGCCTGGCAGGCCTCTTTCTTACTCCGGGAGCGGGTCTGGCGGCGGGCTTGGGCTGGGTCTGGCGCTGGGTCTGGCATCTGGCCTGGCACCCGGTCTGGCACCCGGTCTGGCTGATCGCTTCCTGTCTCCCTCAGCATTCCCGTCGGCGAGCCTCGCACCTGGCCTCGCTGATCTCTTCCTGTCTCCATCAGTCTTCCCGTCGGCGAGCCTTGCACCTGGCCTCGCTGATCTCTTCCTGTCTCCATCAGTCGGCCCCCTATGCCCGCTGCCCTCGGCATCTCATAGCCTTGCACCTGGCCTCGCTGATCTCTTTCTTCCTTCCTCAGCCTTGTCAGCACCCGGTCTTACTGGTCTTTTCCCTGGCGTCTTTGCCGGCGTATTTTCCATCGTGATTGTTTTTCAGGGTGCAAATTTACAACTAATTACCGGTTTTCTCCCCGATCTTTTTCGCACCTTTGCAGATAGAAAAAATTATCATGACATGGCTCTTATAAAATCGATATCCGGCATCAGGGGAACCATAGGCGGCAACCCCGGTGAATCACTTACCCCGTTAGATATTGTGAAATTTGCCTCCGCCTACGGAACATGGCTCAGAAGACGAGGCAGGGGGCCCCTGAAGGTTGTTACGGGAAGGGATGCCCGCGTTTCGGGGGAGTTGGTTGCCTCACTTGTGAACGCCTCGCTGAGGAGTGTGGGGATTGATGTTGCTGACGCCGGACTTGTCACTACTCCAACCGTTGAGATGGCGGTAACGGGACTGAAGGCCGGAGGAGGCATAATTGTTACTGCAAGCCATAATCCGGCTCAGTGGAACGCCCTCAAGCTGCTGAATGAGGCCGGCGAGTTTCTGAACGACAGTGACGGCAGGGAGGTACTCGCCATTGCCGAAGCCTCCGATTTTGAATATGTGACTTATGACAGGCTTGGGGGGCTGACTGCTGATCATAGTTGGACGGAGAGACACATAAGGTCAGTGATTGAAATGCCACTGGTTGACAGGGAAGCTATACGGAAGGCAGGTTTCACCGTGGCTGTCGATGCAGTCAACTCCGTGGGAGGCATTGCAGTACCCGCTCTGCTGAGGGCCCTGGGAGTAAAGAAAGTCATTGAACTCTATTGTGAGCCCACCGGCCTCTTCCCCCATAATCCCGAGCCGCTGCCTGAACATCTTGAGAAAATCTCGCGCGTAGTGGCGGACCACGGCGCCGACCTGGGTTTCGTGGTTGATCCGGATGTTGACAGGCTGGCCATCGTATGTGAGGATGGTTCTATGTTCGGTGAAGAGTATACTCTCGTCTCTGTTGCCGATTATGTGCTGGGTCACAGTAAGGGTTCCACGGTGTCAAACATGTCTTCCACCAAAGCCCTCAGGGATATCACCGAGGATCACGGATGCAGTTACAGTTCGGCCCCGGTGGGAGAAGTCAATGTGGTTGCAGAGATGAAACGGACCGGTGCTGTCATTGGGGGCGAAGGTAATGGAGGTGTGATATACCCGGCACTTCATTACGGCCGCGACGCCCTCGCAGGGATAGCGCTGTTCCTGACACATCTGGCGAAGAAGAATGTCACCTGCAGCTCTCTGCGGCGTCAGTACCCCGATTATTTTATTGCAAAGACCAAGATTGAAATGACAGGCGAGGCTGACATGACCAAACTCTGCACAATGCTGACGAGGGAGTATCCCGGCGCGGCCTGTGACAGCCGCGACGGCATCAAGCTTGACTTTCCAACCGGCTGGGTACAGATTCGCAAATCGAACACAGAGACCTGTCATACGAATCTATGCCGAAGAGAGACAAAAGGAACTGGCTGAAAAACTTGCAGCCGATGTTACAGTCATAGTTAAAAAACTGTAAAATTTCTACCTGTAAGTGGGTATTGACAAATTATTGAACGGTTTTTGCTCAGGAAGACAATGGTAAGTTAATGTAAGTTAATGTTTTCTTAAAATATTGCACAGCACGCTAAATTTGTAATAATTTCACCGCTTAATCAAAATAAACAGAAATATCCGCAGATGAAAAGGACTATTATCATTACCGCGATCGTTGTCGCAGTGGCCATTATTGCCATGATCGTGATCAGCAAACTTTCAGGTAAGGGAGATTTGAGTACCCTGATTACCGAAGTCCAGCAGGGTGATTTTGAAATAGTTGTTACCACAACCGGGGAGTTGCAGGCCGAAGTCTCGACTGACATCAAGGGACCCGAAGCTCTCTCCAGCAGGAACATGAGGTTCGGGGGCATCAAGATCCAGGATCTTGTCCCCGAGGGTACGGAGGTCAAGGCAGGTGATTACGTTGCCACCCTTGACCGTTCAAGTGTCGACAACTCTCTGAAGGATGAACTTGACAGGCAGGAGTCATTGGAGACCGAGCTTCTCAAGAAGCAGCTTGACACAACCATCAGCCTTGGCAACCTCAGGGATGACCTTGTCAATCTCAGGTTCAACATGGAGGAGGCGCAGATCACGCTTGAACAGTCGAAATATGAGCCTCCCACCACCATAAGGCAGGCAAAAATTTCTCTTGACAAGGCCGAGCGGGCTTTTGAGCAGACCCTCAGCAATTATGACCTTAAGGTACGGCAGGCCAGGGCTGACATCAGGGACACTGAGTTACAGCTTGCCAAGCAGAGGAGAAAGGTGGCCGAAATGCAGGATATTATACAGAACTTCGTGATAAAGGCCCCGTCTGACGGTATGGTGATATACAAGCGGGAATGGAACGGAGCAAAGCGTAAGGTTGGTTCGGAGATCAGTCCCTGGGATCCTGTAGTAGCCACGCTCCCCGACCTGTCATCAATGATCTCAAAGACTTATGTGAATGAGATTGATGTAAGCAAGGTGAAGGCAGGGCAGGAGGTAAGGCTCTCCGTTGACGCTTTCCCTGAAAAAACATACACAGGCGCTGTTATCAGCGTTGCCAACATCGGCGAGCAGTTGCCAAACACTGACGCCAAGGTGTTTGAGGTCATAATAAAGGTTGACGGTTCGGATCCCATACTCAGGCCTTCAATGACCACTGGCAACCAGATCGTAACAAAGACATTCAGTGATGTGATCTTTATTCCTCTTGAGACTGTTTTTGCCACAGCCGACAGTGTGCCATACGTTTATACGAAGAACGGATGGCGTCAGGTTGTGGTTCTAGGAGAATCGAATGAGAATGATGTGATTGTTGAGCAGGGTCTCTCCAAAGGTGATAAGCTCTATCTCTCCATCCCGGAAGATGGAGACAACTTCAAGCTGCACGGGGAAGAGCTCATTGAAGCTATAAAGGAGCGTAAAAGGCAGCAGCTTGAGGAGCAGAAAAGCCAGCAGAACGGCGATCAGCGTGAAGGAATGATTCCTTCGAACATGACCCCGGAACAGATGCGTGCGTTCATGCAGAACCTGACCCCGGAGCAGCGTGAGGCAATGCGGCAGCAGAGAGGTGCCGGCGGACAGGGAACAGGACAGGGCAGACCCGGCGGCACCAGGACGGATACCACCGCAACGCAACAGAGGGTGATCATCCGTAACCAGTAGTTTAATCCGGGATTCCCACAGGAAATTAACCAAGGAATAAAATGTTCAAAAGATACGGCCACGACATACGCATCGCTGTTGAGTCAATCCTGTCAAACAAGCTGAAGTCAATTCTGACCGCTCTCGGAATCATCTTCGGGGTAGCTGCCGTCATCAGCATGCTGGCGATAGGAAAGGGGGCTCAGCAGGAGATACTTGACCAGATAAAAATGGTCGGTGTCAATAACATCCTCATCAGTCCCATCGTCCAGGACAAGAGCTCAGACAGTCAGGAGGGGGAGATGCAACTCAACAAGTTCTCCAGGGGCCTTACCCTTCTCGATGTGGAGGCAATCCGCAACACTATACCGGCAGTCAAAAGGATCAGTCCTGAGATATCCTTCAACTCCACCATCGTTCTCAGCGGCATGAGATATACCGCCAAGCTCGTTGGTGTTTCAAATGACTACTTCGATCTCTATAACCTGCCTCTTGCTCAGGGGGTCTTCTTTAACGAGTACCAGGAGGAACATGGCATACAGGTCTGTATTATTGGAGCAAACATCAGGGCCAAATTCTTCAGCCAGGTTGACCCCATAGGACAGTACCTGAAGTTCGACAACGTATGGCTTAAAGTCATAGGTGTGCTTGACAAGACAAACGTCTCACTTACAGGGTTTGAAGAGCAGGGAGTGAATGTATACAATGACAATGTGTACATTCCCATAAAGACCATGCTTATGAGATATCAGAACAGGGCACTTGTAAATACCAAGCTGGCATCCGAAGCCACCTCCATGCAGATCTTCGGGGGAGGCATGCATATGTCAAGGGTTGTTGTCAACAGTTCCAACGCATCTACCAGTGAGACGAATTACAACCAGCTTGACAAGATAGTGGTGCAGGTGCAGGAGACGGAACAGCTTACACCTACAACTGAGGTGCTCAGCAGGATGATGCTGAGAAGGCATTCCGGGGTCAAGGACTTTGAGATCACTGTTCCGGAGCTGCTTCTGAAGCAGCAGCAGAGGACCAAGGACATTTTCAATATCGTGCTCGGAGCCATAGCCAGCATCTCGCTGATAGTGGGCGGTATCGGTATCATGAATATCATGTTTGCCTCGGTGATGGAGAGGATCAAGGAAATTGGCACGAGGATGGCCATCGGCGCAAAGAAGATGGATATTGTGGTGCAGTTCCTCTCGGAGGCTGTGCTGATAAGTGTCACAGGCGGTTTTATAGGGGTGTTCATAGGGATAATTCTCTCTGTCGCCATCCAGGAGATAGCCGGTATAACCACCATTATCTCCTTATTCTCTGTAGTTATAGCCTTCGGGGTATCCGCTGCGGTAGGAGTGATCTTCGGGTATTCACCCGCCAAGAGAGCTTCTGAAAGAGATCCGATCGAATCACTTCGCTATGAATAATAATCAGATATGAAAAGTATTAAACCGCTGTTTTTAATTATTCTGCTGGCATCACTCTTCATTGTGCCTCTCAGGTCACAGGACATCAAGCGGCTGACCCTTGACGATGTAGTTTTGCTTGCCTCCGAACAGTCTCCGTATGCTCTCATAGCCAGGAACCGTTTCCGTGCCAGTTACTGGCAGTACCGTACCTTCGTGGCCGAATACCGTCCCGCTTTGACGCTGGCAGGCAACCTGCCCGACTACAGTACGGCATACAGCAGGGTATGGAACTCGGTGACACAGCAGTATGAATATACATCCACAAACGTGCTCCAGACAACGGGTACGCTGGCATTGGCTCAGAATATAGGACTGACGGGCGGATCAATTTCACTCGTGTCAGACCTGACGTATGAAAAGGATTTTGAGCGCAATACTGAAAAGTATATCACCGCGCCGCTTAACATAAGACTGACTCAGCCTCTCTTCAGGTACAATGAGCTCAGATGGCAGAAGAAAATTGAGCCGCTCAAGTATGAGGAGGCGCGTAAGAAATACCTGAGTGAAGTGGAGAACGTTAACATTATGGCTGTCCAGTATTTCTTCAACCTCGCCCTGGCTCAGATTAACAGGGAGATAGCGGAGACCAATATGCGAAATGCCGATACCCTCTACCAGATCGCCAAGGGACGCTACAACCTCGGTACCATAGCTGAGGATGAGCTGCTCAACCTGGAGCTGACATACCTTAATGCCGGCACCGATATAAATGCATCTGAGATCAACCTCCGCGACCGTGAGCTGAAGCTGCGCTCTTTCCTTGGATTTAACCAGACTGTCAGGCTTGAACTTCTTATTCCCGGTGAGATTCCAACGCTGGAGGTAGAGGTAAGTGAGGTGCTGAAACTGGCTGAAGCAAATAATCCAGAACTCATAGCCCTCGAAAGACAGCTTATTGAAGCCCGCAGCTCAGTGGCTCAGGCAAAGGCTGAAAAGGGACTCAACGCAAATCTTACTGCCTCCTACGGTCTGCGCGACCAGGACCCGTTATTTGAAGAGGCATACAATGATCCAAACCAGACGCAGACTATCGAGGGTAGGTTTTACCCTGCCTATCCTCGACTGGGGACTGGGACGCGGCAGATACAAGATGGCACAGTCGAACGAGGAGCTGACAAGAGTACAGGTCGAACAGTCGCGCGTCGACTTTGAGCAGCAGCTGCTGCTGGATGTCCAGCAGTTTAATCTGCAGGATGACCAGGTCAGGATTGCCGCCAAATCCAATACTGTGGCTGCCAAGATGTACGAGGTGACAAAACAGAGATTCCTTATCGGAAGGATCGATGTCCTGGACCTGAATAACGCTGACACCAAGAAGGACCAGAACAAGCGCATCTATATCCAGGCTCTTAATAATTACTGGACCTATTACTACAACATGAGGGCTCTGAACACTTTACGATTTTGTAAACAGAAAACCACTGGAGACCGACTACGAGAAGCTTGTTGAATAATTGAAAACAACATAGTTTAAGACTGCCGGTTTATGCCGGCAGTTTTGCTTTTTTATAATATGCTTTAAGAAAATAAAGTTATATATTTGCGCCTCGTATTATTTAAGCTAATCATACTACCATTAATTTTAAAAGAGGATACAGATGCAGAATAAAGGATTAATTTCAGCTCTGGCTATTGCCCTGACCCTTGTTTGCGTTTATCAGCTCTCTTTCACCGTGGCATCATACAGGGTAAAGAAAGAGGCAAGGGTATATGCGGCAGGCGATCTGAACAAAGAGGTGGCTTATATTGATTCAATCGCCTCGTTGCCTAAGGATCAGTGGGGATTCCTTGGCAATACCTACAAGGAGGTGCAATCAAAGGAGCTCAACCTCGGTCTTGACCTGAAGGGCGGGATGAACGTGGTGCTGGAGATCTCGGTTGATGACATTATCAGGGCTCTTTCCAACTTTAGCACGGATAAGACATTAAATGACGCCCTGGCGCTGGCAAAGAAGAAGCAGCTGGCGGGAAGCAACGAAGACTTCATCGTATTATTCGTCCGGTCATTTGAGGAGACAGACCCCAATGCCAGGCTGGCGGCAGTCTTTGGTACCGTGGAGCTTAAAGACCGGATTAATTTCAACTCCACCAACGAGGATGTCCAGAAGGTTCTTGAGGATGAGACCAACGCGGCCATTGACAATGCCTTTAATGTTCTGAGGAACAGGATTGACCGTTTTGGGGTTGTTCAGCCTAATATTTCACAGCTGCAGCCCCGCGGCCGTATACTCGTAGAGTTGCCGGGCGTGAAGGACCCGCAGAGGGTACGTGACCTCCTGCAGGGAACGGCTAACCTCGAGTTCTGGGAGACATATGAAAACCCGGAAGTGATAGGTTACCTGATGCAGGCCAATGATTTTCTGAAGTCGATACAGGTCACGGAGACTCTGGCTGCAGTGACTGATACTTCCGGAGCACAGGATGCAACAGCCGCGCAGGACACCACGTCCGCCGGCGACAGGTCGCTTCTTGACATGGTCAGCAGTGACACTGCTGCAGCTTCTGAGGCCTCCACGCTCGAGGAGTTCACCCGTCAGAACCCGCTGTTCGGCGTTCTCAGGCCGAATGTGGGCCAGGACGGCCAGCCGGTACCGGGAAGCCTCATTGGCTTTACTGCCGGGAAGGACACATCGAAGGTGAACGACTACCTGGCGATGAACCAGGTGAAAGCGCTCTTCCCGAGGGAACTGAGGTTCTACTGGAGCCAGAATCCTTACAAATATGATGAGACAGGTACTCTCTATGAGCTGCATGCCATAAAGATCACAACCCGTGACGGGCGTGCACCCCTCACCGGTGACGTGGTTACCGGTGCCCGGCCCTCAACAGGAGTAACCGGTTCGGATATCAAGGTCGACTTCTCGATGAACGGTGAAGGCGCAAAGACATGGCAGCGAATGACACGTGACAACATCGGACGTTGTATTGCTGTTGTCCTTGATGACTACGTCAGATCATACCCGCGCGTTCAGAATGAGATCGCCGGCGGTAACACAGAGATAACAGGCGACTTCACCCTGGAGGAGGCAGAAGACCTTGCAAACATCCTCAAGTCAGGAAAGATGCCTGCTCCGGCACGCATCATCCAGGATACGGTTGTAGGTCCTTCACTTGGTAAAGAGGCTATAAACAACGGGATGAAGTCATTCATCATTGCCTTTATCATTGTGCTCCTCTACATGGTCTTCTACTACAGCCGTTCGGCAGGACTGGTTGCTGACGTTGCCATGACCGTCAACCTCTTCTTCATGATGGGAGTTCTTGTCTCGCTGAATGCCGTCCTGACACTGCCGGGCATAGCCGGTATCGTGCTTACCATAGGTATGTCAGTAGATGCCAACGTACTTATATTCGAGAGGATCAAGGAAGAGCTGCGTGGCGGCAAGGGCGTTAAACAGGCTATTGCCGACGGTTACAAAGGCGCTTCCTCAGCTATCATAGACAGTAACCTGACTACACTGGTAACAGGAGTGATACTCTACTATTTCGGTACAGGACCCATCAAGGGCTTCGCATCGACACTTGTTATCGGTATCATCACGTCACTCTTCTCGGCGGTGCTTATCTCACGCCTCATCTATGAGTGGTTGCTGAAGAAAAACATGAACCTCAAGTTCTCGGCTCCCTATACCCAGAACTTCATGACCAACATGAAGGTTGACTTCATGGGGATAAGAAAATACGGATACATATTCTCCATTGCGCTAACCATACTCAGCATAGTCACCCTCTCTACCAAGGGACTGAGCAGAGGCATTGACTTCACAGGCGGACGTACTTATATTGTCAGGTTTGAACAACCGGTCAATACCAGCGAGATAGCCAACCTGCTGTCTGATGAGCTTGGCAGTGACCCCGTGGTTGTTACCTTCGGGTCAGATAACCAGGTAAAGATCAGCACCAAATACAAGGTAGAAGACCCGAGTGCAACCGCCGAGGTGAACAGCCTTATCTATAACGGACTGAAAGATCTTGTACCTGGGGTTGACCAGACTACCTTCATCAATGAGTATATCGTCAGTTCAGAGACGGTGGGGCCAACCATTGCAAAGGATCAGGCATCCAAAGCCATATGGGCAATAGGGCTTGCACTTGTGGGGATGTTCCTCTATATATTTATCAGGTTCCGTAAATGGCAGTACGGGGTTGGTTCCGTGGTGGCACTGGCACATGACGTAATAATAGTGCTCGGGCTCTACTCAATACTGGCAGGGAATAATGCCCTTCTCCATGGATATAGATCAGGCGTTCATCGCCGCCATCCTTACCGTGGTGGGTTATTCACTCAATGACACCGTGGTGATCTTTGACAGGATAAGGGAGTATCTGCCCATCTACAGGAAGAGGCCGACAAAGGAGGTCTATAACATGGCCCTCAACAGCACGCTGGCCCGAACCCTGAACACAGGTATGGCAACGATCTTCGTTCTGATAGTGATCTTCATCTTCGGAGGGGAGGTTATCCGGGGATTTATCTTCGCCCTCCTGTTCGGTATCGTCTTCGGTACATATTCATCACTGTTCGTCTCTACACCGGTGCTTTATGAAACCACCAGGAAGAAAGGAGAAGAGAGCGATGCACATCCAGCTGAGGCCGAAAAGAAAAAGATAGCCGGTTGACGGCATCTGACCTGAGGCTGAAAATAAGACGATAGCCGGTTAACGGCATCTGACCTGATGGTAAAAATAAGACGATAGCCGGTTGACGGCATCTGACCTGAGGCTGAAAATAAGACGATAGCCGGTTGACGGCATCTGACCTGAGGCTGCCCCTAGAAGGCAGCTTCGGTCATTTATTGCAGCACCCTCTTATTATTTTGGTATTCTTTAGTAACTTTGCCGGACATTATCGAAGAGCAAATGGGCATTAGCGGACAGGAAATAATAATCATACTTATAGTTGTTCTCCTCCTCTTTGGTGCTGATAAGCTCCCGGATATTGCCCGTACCGTGGGAAAGGGAATGCGTGAAGTCAGGAAGGCAACTGACGAGATCAAGAAGGAGTTTGATGAGAGCACCCAGGATATCCGCAAAGACATCAACGATGTGACCGATTCCGTCAGGCGAAACATTAACGAGGTGCAGAACGATGTCAGGAAGGATATAGAAGATGCCGCCTCACCTCTCACTGATGAGATCAATGACACTGCACGCGATATAAATAATGATATCAAATGATAAAGGCAACCGGCATTCTCAAATCGTACGGCGATCTGAAGGTTCTCAAAGGCATCGATCTTGAGGTCAGGGAGAAGGAGGTGGTTGCCATTGTGGGTGCCAGCGGGGCGGGAAAGACCACCCTGCTCCAGATCATCGGCACCCTGGACAGGCCTGACGCCGGCACGGTGCTTTACAACGACCAGGATGTGGGGACACTCTCACAGCGTGCGCTGGCATCATTCAGGAACCGGAACATCGGGTTTGTCTTCCAGTTTCACCAGTTGCTGCCTGAGTTCACCGCTCTTGAGAACGTATGCATCCCGGCTCTGATTGCAGGTAAGTCGCGTGCCGATGCCGGGGTGAAGGCCTCCGAACTGCTGGCGTTCCTGGGAATGAGCGACAGGCTTGACCACAAACCCTCGCAGCTTAGCGGCGGCGAACAGCAACGCGTGGCAGTGGCTCGGGCCATAGTCAACAGCCCGTCACTGATTCTCGCCGACGAGCCGTCAGGGAATCTTGATACGGAAAACAAGAAGGAGCTGCATAACCTCTTCTTCAGGCTGCGCGACACCTTCGGCCATACATTCATCATCGTGACCCATGATCCTCAACTGGCGGCGATGTCTGACAGAACCATCAGGATAAAGGACGGACTGATCACTGTATGATTTCCGACCATCAGACCAAAGGATTGATCACGCAATGACCTCCGGCCATCATGATAAAGGACGGACTGATCAAACAATGATTTCCGGCAAAGGCACGATTAAGCCTACGAGGAGCGAGCTCAGGGAGTTCCTTGATCAGCGGGTCGACTGCTATAACAGGCCTTCCTTCATCGGGCTAGACCCTGTAAGCATTCCCCACCGCTTCTCCCAACGCGAGGATATTGAGATTGCCGGGTTCCTGGCAGCCACCATTTCCTGGGGTAACCGCGTGGCCATTCTCCGAAGCGCTGACAGGATGCTGGCTTACATGGGCAATTCTCCGTACGATTTCGTAATAAACCACCGCGACCGTGACCTGAAAGTGATTGAAGGTTGCATTCACCGCACCTTTAACGCGGAGGACTTCATTTATTTCATCGAAGCGCTGAAGTATATCTATCTTGAGAAAGGTGGCATGGAGGCTATTTATGCCCGATATCAGACCAGCGACTCATTGCAGCCTTCCATCCACGAGTTCAGAAAAATCTTCTTTGAGCTGCCTCACAATGACAGGACCCGCAGGCATCTTTCCGATCCTTTCGCAGGGTCAGCTGCCAAGAGGATCAACATGTTCCTCAGGTGGATGGTCAGAAATGATGACCGGGGTGTTGATTTCGGTCTGTGGCGTTCAATATCTCCATCAGTGCTCTCCTGTCCGCTTGATGTGCACTCCGGCAACGTGGCACGCAAGCTGGGGCTGCTGAAGCGGAAGCAGAGCGACGCGAAGGCAGTGGCGGAGCTTGACGCCGCGCTGCGGAAGATGGATCCGGTTGACCCGGTGAAGTATGATTATGCGCTCTTCGGCCTGGGGGTGTTTGAACATTTCTAAACCAGGTATCAGATACCCGCCGCATTGGTGGTTCTGGCAACTGGCTTATTAATCAGTTTCACAGTGTTCGCCACAACTGCAATTTTTCCCTTTCGCCTTTTCAAAGGCTTCCCTGCCCTCTGATAATGAAAAATAAATAAGACCGGCAGCCCCTATTGCATCAGCATATGCAAATCCCGTAAATTCATAGACAAGACTTGAAGCCAGCAGTACCACTGACATGTAAACGCATACCCTGGTGCAGTTGGCATCGGAAATTATTGGTTCGGATTGCAGCTTTCTGCCGATGCTTTTTTTGGCATTCATAAGCCAGATCATCACGGTAATGGATATCAGTGAAATCACTATCCCCCAGATAGTAGTTTCCGGTTTGTGTTTATAAATGATATTCAGGATGATACCAGCAAACAATCCTGCTGACAACAGATAGAATGCAGAGCCTGTAATCTTTAAAGCTGTTATTTCGAACCCGCTCTTCGGACTTTCAGGATTGCCTCCTTATCCGTGTTATCATTATTGCAATTCCGATGCCGGACAGCACTTCGATAAAACTGTCAGCACCGAAACCAAACAGACTCAATGTTTCATCCGCATAACCCAAAGCCATGGAAACCACTCCTTCAATAATGTTGTAGAAAATGGTAAACAGGCTTAGCCAGAATGCCCTTTTATATAGTATTTGTTCTTTTTCTTCCATTTTGTCTTGTATGCAAGGATTTCAGGTTATTATAGAATTACATTATGTTGTCGCTCTCAGCACCTGGCACCGCAAAACTCTTCGCCTTTTGATGTTTACACTCATTTACGATAGAGGCAGCACTCAGGCAGGCTGTTATAGGTGGAGTCCGGTGCCCGGTATTTGTCATTGTCATGTCCTGCATCCGCGATTGCTTTTTTAACATCGTCGATATTTGTATGCGATTTGTCAAAGCTGAGGTGCAACTGTTTTGTCTCCGCGTTCCAGTCAGCAGACTGCACACCGTGGATTGATTTGGCAGTTTTTTCGATCCTCTCCTTGCACATCCCGCAGAGCCCCTCAACCCTGAATTCCTCATGACCTGTCACAACTGAGGATTTGACAGAAGAACCGGGTTTACTATTCTTATCCTGCCCGGTTGATGACCTGCTTTCCTTACCATAGCCGGTACCGGAATTTTTACCGGGATCATGGCCGGTACCGGAATTTTTACCCTGATCGTGGCCGGTGTCTGTCATACTGCCATGATCGTGACCGGGAACCGGACGCTCCGCCAACCGGATTCATCATGCTCGGCTTGCCCGCGAGTTGTGCTGCTGCATCAACACTGAAGGTGCCGTTCGTGACAATTTCTTCTCCTTCTGACAGTCCTGAGGCTACAATATAGCTGTCGCCCAGCATTGGACCCAGTTCTATTTCACGCATTTTGAAGACCGGCTCATCACCTTCAGCCTGTTTCACATATACAATTGACCGTTTCCCCGTCCAGAGAACAGCTGATTTCGGAATAACAAGGTTATTGTTGAATTCGTGCAGAGTTGTTGATACAATTCCGGTGACAAACATTTCCGGCTTAAGTCTGCCTGACTGATTTCCGGCCTCAACTCTGACTTTAGCTACTCTTGTAACCGGGTCAATGACCGGATCAATAAAGGCAATTGTCCCTGAATATCTTTCACCAGGTAAGGCCTCAAGAGTAAAAGTCAGCTTCTCACCTTTCCTTAAAAACTGCGGATCACTTTCATAGGCATCAAAGAGAACCCAGAGTCTCAAAAGGTCGGCAACTTCGGACAAGCTGTCCTGTGGATATGTAGTTCCCTGTATTCACAAGCTTCGAAATAACGATACCGTTAGTATTGGAGACGACATCAATGAGAGCCTGAGATACACCGGAACTCTCAATTGAAATTATCTGTTCATCGGTAATTTTCCATTGTCGCAGTCTTTCTTTCGCAGCTTCGTAGATGGCTGCTTGTGTCTCTTTGGTTTTAGAGGCTTCAATCAGTTCCTGCTGGGCGGAAATGAGCACAGGGGAGTAGACCTGAGCGAGAACCTGACCCCTTTCTACTGTCTCACCGGTAAAATTCACAAACAACTTCTCAATCCTGCCTTCAACATGTGATACCTGGCTCTGAAGCATTCTCTCATCTGCCTGTACTTTTCCATATAGCCGTACTTCCTTCACAGGTTTCTGCCTTGATGTGATTGTAGTCATTACATTGGCAAGGGCAGCGGACTCTTTTGTCAGATGAATTGCATCAGGGTCAAGATCCAGACGATTTGCCATTCTGAACCAGAGGAATCAGATCCATGCCGCAGATAGGGCAGTCTCCGGTTTCTTCCATCCTGATGTGCGGGTGCATGGCACAGGTCCATATGGTACCCTGTTCTATCCCTGAAGTCTGGGTTGGTACAGATTCGTTTCTGTTTCCGTTGTGGAAGAACAACCAGCCAAGAAAAATACCGGCCAGGATAAAAAGGCTGTATTTTATATATCTGTTGGAGAACAGTTTGGATATCTGAGATTTTTTTAATTTTTCCATTTCTGTAAAGTATTATTAATTGTTGGCAGATGTGTTGAGTCGCGAAATCCAGGCAGCTGCAATATTCAGATCTGCATTTGATTCAACAAGTTTCAGTTCATATTCATAGATCTGCTGCCGCATTCTTAAGACATCAGTCAGTGACGATGCCGATGTTGAGAAAGCCTTTAACAGAAGATCCAGTGACCTGGAAGCAAGGGTCTTCTGGTTTTCATACAGGGTAGCCCTCTGTGCAGCATCCTGGTACAACTGAAAGGCGTTATAGAATTCAGTTCTGAGCGAATTTGCCATCCCGTGTAATTTTGTTCTGCGGCAGAGTCTCAGCAATCTGCCTCATACTTCATTGCTTTATATTTCTTCCGGTAAACGGGAAGGGTAACCATAACCATCGGCATAACCATATCAGCTCCGTTCATTGATGAGGATGACATGGAGCTTTTGTTGATCAACGAGTAATTGATGCCAAGGCCCACATTGGCAGGCCCATTCCTGCAACCATTTTTTTCCGCGCCTCAAGAGATTGTTTTTCATACTCAAGCATTGTCAGCATAGGATTATTTGCCAGGATGCTGTCCTGGACCTCAGTCTCTGATATTATAAGGGAAGGCGCATAAAGTACTGTGTAACATAAACCGGAGACAAAGGATGTCTGTTCAGATAGCTGTTTAACTGTGCAGTTACAGTTCTTTCCTGATTTTTAAGCAATACCAGGCTGTTTTCAAGCCCGAGAATTTCGATCTGGATCCTGTACAGGTCAGAGAGAGTGACCCGCCTGATGATGTTCCCATTGAGGATGACTGCATGGAAGATACATTGCTGCCTGTGCCCACAGATCCCTCTCCTGGCCCTGGGTTCATCCAGTACCTGCATACCGGAGGAACTTCCTGCAATACTGCCCTCAGGAGCGCCGGGAGACATGGAACCTGATTGTTGTGATGCAGACTTCCTGATGAGGGAGATCTAAAATCTTAGCAGGCGAGACTTTCAATGGTTTTCAGTAATTCGATGTTCTTTTCAGAAATTCTTCTCTCTTCCTGAATCCTGAAGAGCTCATACCAGGTTCTTTGAACATCATAATAAACCTGTGCTTTGGTATCACGAAACAATTCGAATTTTGCTTTTGCCATCAGGCTCATTTCGTCCTTTGGATTTTTAAGCGCTCCAAACCACGGAAACATTTGCGTCAGCTGGAAATCGGCAATTGGTTTCCGCCCATCAGTTCCATCAAGAAAGACGCCGGCACTCAGTTCCGGATCAGGGAAGGCTTCCAGACCTGGGGTACTTTCTGAAGAGCTGCCTGGTACTCCAGGAGTTTCTGCTGGACACCCGGATTACTCCTAGCGGCAATTTCAAGATAAGCGGCCAGAGAATCGGGCAGATTCTGGCCAGAGACTGCTGTTAAGCCGGCGCCTGCAATTATCAGGATTATTATAAAAAATCTATATGCTGCTCTCTTCATCATATGCTTGATTGTTAATTGTTTGAGCGGCTGTCCTGTTCTTCCGCGATACTTCGCCTTCTCTCCAGATGGCCTGAAAAAGCGGGACAACAAAAATTGTCATCACCTGAATGATCATACCTCCGAATGCAGGGATAGCCATTGGGACATGATTCAGCGCCTTTACCCGTTGATGAAAGGACAGGCAGCAGAGCAATGACAGCGACTGCAGTGGTCATCATGGCAGGACGGACCTTCTTTCCAGCCATTACCACAGCCTCTCTGACATCTTGTACAGTTGACGGCTTCAGATCTTCGAAAACCTGATGAATATAGGTTCCCATTAGTACTCCATCATTGGTTGCAATCCCGAACAGTGCAATGAAACCCACCCAGACTGCTACACTCAGGTTTATTGTATGCATCTGGAACATATCGCGAAGGTTTCAACCTGCAGACTAGAAATTCATGAACCATTCCTAACCATAAAGCCAGAGCATGATAAACCCACCGCGAAAGCGACAAAAACGCCTGAAAAGTGTATTAACGAAGCCGTTACTGTACGGAACTGGAGATAAAGCAGTAACAGTATTATCAGCAAGCTGACCGGAATGACCAGTGCAAGCCTTTTGGTGGCCCTGACCTGGTTCTCATAGTTACCGGCAAATTTGAATGTCACGCCTGAAGGCAGTGAAATCTCTCCGGTGTTAATTTTGTCTCTTAAGATTTCTTCAGCCTGCTCCACTACATCAACTTCAGCTCCACCCTCAGTTTTATCGAAAATAACATACCCGACCAGAAAAGTATTTTCACTTCGTATCATCTGGGCTCCCCTGCTATAATCTATTTCAGCAATATTGCCGAGAGGTATCTGGGCGCCATTCATAGCCGGGACAAGTATGTTTTTCAGTTCCTCGGGGTTATCGCGCAGTTCGCGGGCATAACGAACTCTCAGCGGGAATCTTTCACGGCCTTCTACTGAGGTGGAGAAGTGTCATTCCCCCTACTGCAACCTGAAGATCTCCTGAACCTCGCCGACTGATAGCCCGTACCGGGCCATGGCCTCACGGTTTAGCTTTATCTCGAGGTAGGGTGCGCCAACGGCCCGGTCATAGAAGACTGACGTTGCTTTAATTGACGGGATCTCCTTCAGTGCCTTTTCGAAAATCAGCCCGGCCTCTTCGATGGAATTCAGATCGGGACCATAGACTTTAAGACCCATTGGGGCGCGCATGCCTGTCGACAGCATAACAAGCCTTGTTTCAATCGGCTGCAATTTGGGGGCAGATGTCAATCCCGGAATATCGGTTACCTTTAACTATCTCGTTCCAGATGTCATTGGGTTTCTTTATTTCAGGACGCCATTGCCTGAAGTATTCTCCGTGCTTGTCGGGGATGAGGCTGTCAGCCGCGATTATCCGAAATTTTTCGGAGCCAGGATTATAAAGCTTATTGCCGGTCAGGATATATTCTCCGTTTTTGTTCACTTTAAAGCGCATCCTGTGACCGTTTTCATCGAGGATATATTCAGAACGATAATTTATTGTGTTCTCAAACATCTGAACCGGTGCGGGATCGAGAGCTGAACTGACTCTGCCCCATTTGCCGACGGCAAGCTCGACCTCAGGTATAGCGGACAGCCGTTTATCGAGTGTTTTGATATATTCAAGGTTCATGGCAATACCGGTGTGGGGCATGCTGGTGGGCATCAAGAAGAAATGAGCCTTCGTTAAGTGCCGGCATAAACTCTTTGCCTGTACCGGGAAAGGCTTCAGCCGTTTTTTGCCAGAATGAGGTCTGACGGACATTTTCCCACCCCAGCTTCTCAGCACCTGTGGGAATAATTCCTAATATTTTATCCGCACCCTGCCAGACCAGCAGACCAAAAAACAGGGTTACTGCAGGAATGACGAGGAACTTCCACTTGTTTTCAAGCGCCCAGCGCAGTATCGTTTCATAGAAACGGACCATGGACATTAATGCCAGGAGTATGACAGTGACAATTCCTGAAACAAAAAGAAAATTGGAGAATTCGCTGTTGTGAGCCCCGAGAGGCAACCATTCTATTGACAAATACCATGTTGCAAACAGAACAGTAATTAAAATGTTAATATAATTCGGGAATTCTTTACGATTTCCGGACCATTTGTAATCAAGAAGATTATTTATTCCGACAGCTACTAATGCCAGGGCTGGCCATGATTTCCAGGCTATTGCAAAAGCAAACCCGGCAGCTATCAGGACGGCATTCCAGATAGTTTTTATTTTCTTCCTGTTAAACGGGATATTGAAAAGAATATGAACCAGGGTTGGCAATACAACAATTCCCAGGATAAATGCGGAAATGAGAGCAAAGGTCTTTGTCCATGCAAGCGGATGGAACAGTTTTCCCTCCTGGGCCTGCATGGCAAAAACAGGCAGAAAACTGACAATTGTAGTTGCAACAGAGGTGACCACCGCAGCCCTTACCTCTGTTGTTGCCTGATAGATGACCTGCAGAAGATTTTTGCCTCTTTTCCCACGGTTTCCGGGCATTTCAAGGTGCCTGAGAATATTCTCCACGTCAACAATCCCGATGTCGACCATAACACCTATTGCAATTGCGATACCGGATAGGGCGACAATATTTGCATCAATACCCATGAAGCGCATGAGGATGAAGGTCATTAACACGCCAATTGGCAATAAGGCAGCGACGATGAGTGATGCCCTCAGGTTCATGACCAGCACAATGATTACGATGATGCTGATAAGAATTTCATGTGAAAGTGCCGATTCAAGAGTGCCTATTGTTTCTTTGATGTAATCCCGTCCGGTCATAAAAAGGGAACGATTGTCACCTTCGAGACGGTTCCGTCGGGCAGTGTTTTTTGTGGTAACCCGGCTTCAATTTCCCTGATTTTTTCCTTAACATTATTTATGACCTCCATTGGATTTGAGCCATACCTTGCAACGACAACCGCGCCTACCGCCTCGGATCCTGCCTTATCGAGCCCCCCTCTTCTTGGTGCCGGGCCGAAGGTGACCCTGGCAACGTCCATGATACGTACCGGAACATTATCGCGAACCGTTATGACAGACAGCTCCAGGTCATTAAGGCTTTTGACATAGCCAAGACCGCGGATGATGTACTCCACGTTATTTAGTTCCATTGTTTCAGCGCCAATGTCCAGATTGCTTCGCCTCACCGCATTCATCACATCCATCACTGAGACATTATAAGCTTTAAGCGCCTCTGGCTTAAGGTCAACCTGGTACTCCTTCAGAAATCCGCCGGCTGATGCTACCTCTGCGACACCTTCTGCCGCTGAGAGACTGTATTTAACATAAAAGTCCTGGATTGTCTTTAATTCAGAGGGGTCCCATCCTCCTGCCGGGTTCCCGGTTTTGGGATCACGGCCTTCAAGGGTGTACCAGAATATCTGACCCAGTGCAGTGGCATCGGGTCCCAGAGATGGCTGTACTCCTTCGGGTAATGTTCCCGGAGAAAGGGAATTTAATTTTTCGAGAATCCTGGACCTGCTCCAATAGAATTCGACATTATCCTTAAAGATGATATAGATAAATGACATGCCGAACATAGAAGTACTTCTGATGGTCTGAACCCCGGGTATCCCCAACAGGGCTGTTGTAAGCGGATAGGTAATCTGGTCCTGAATATCCTGTGGGGAACGACCCATCCACTCAGTTGCCACTATCTGCTGGTTTTCACCGATATCAGGAATAGCATCCACCGGCACAGGGTCGCGGGGCAAAAGACCCGAATTAATATTGAACGGCATTGTCGACAAGCCCCATTACCACAAAAGCAATGCAGGAAGATGAAGGTAATCAGGCGGTTTTCAAGGAAATATTTGATTAATCTGTTAAACATAGTAATGTGTATAAAACATTAAAAGCTTAAAATGCCACCGGACAACCGGACTGTGTGATCATTAATTTAAGTGTTTAAATGGTGCTGGTGGTAAAAGGGAATTGACTGCTGCAAACAGAGCAGATAACTTTATTGCAACAGCAGAATGACTTAAAAAGTCAGATCCGGAGAACGCGAATTGCCGTGAGATCCACGGAAGAGGTCAAGAGAAGGCCCGGGGGACTAATATCTGTACAGGCCTGAGATTGATTGTAAGTGAACCGTGCAGGCGATACAAACGGCAGATCCGGAACCGCGATTTTCGTACTTGAAAATTCTGCCGCTGTTTTAGCGGCCGGAGTATAATTGTTGTCCATGCCATAATCCATCAGGACATCTTCACAGCAATGTGATTTAAGCAGGTCGCCGTTGTGATCATACGGGCAGTTTCCTTCGGTATCTTCCATGCCGCAGGTGGCCAGGGTTCCGGATAGTGAAACCTTTGTGGCCGCCAACTTCCCTCCGCAGTAATGCCATGAAACAGAAAACTGCAGCATTCCTGCCAGGACCAGGAAAACCAGTGAATATGGAAAGTAACTTCTTCACACAATTAATAACAATGCTCAATCAAAATGGTTTACAGAGCTATACCGTATATTTTATCCGGAAGGACATAGAGATTGGAGATAGCCTATTCGTTCTATCGGAAATTGCGCTGGCAACAGGCAGGAATTCCCGCAGTAAGCAATTGCGATTGGAGGGCAAAAGGGAGCAGGGAGAGGATCAGCCCCCGGAAACTCTTATTTAAAAAGGTTATTTTTTCCTGAACAGGTGGGCGATGTCCTTCCTGATTTCATCAAGCTTTTCAATGGAATCAGAGAGAGGGGTTTTGAGATCAATTTCTTCCGGCCTCTTTTTAAAGTAATTTGTCCTTGAATGATCCTGAAGCCCGGAAGAATAATCGTGTCAAGAAACCATTTCAAATTCAAGCAGTTTACGGTTCACCAGGGAACATCCGTTTTCAGGGTCACCACTGACAGCGTACTTCTGGGAGCATGGGCCGGTGTTGAAGTGGCGGAGAATATCCTTGACATAGGCACCGGCACCGGATTACTGGCCCTGATGGCCGCGCAGAGGTCTGATGCCCGCATAGTTGCCATTGAGCCTGACCGCAACTCCTTCATGCAGGCAGGAGTCAACATCACTGCAAGCCCGTGGCATGAGAGGATCACGCTGTTAAATACATCAGTACAGGATTACCGGCCATCATGCAGCTTACTCTTCGATGCGATAATCACCAACCCTCCATACTTCATTGATTCTCTCTTAAATCCATCTGAGAGTAAGGCGCGGGCCAGGCACACTGTCAGCATGAGTCACGCCGACCTTGCCGGCGCTGCCGCCAGGCTGCTGGCACCTGCCGGCAGCCTGCACCTGTTGTTGCCGGTGATTGAGGCAGGGAGGTTCGTTGAGCTGGCCCGGGATTTCGGCCTGAACTGCCGGAAAAGAATGTTCGTCAGACCAACACCTGAACTGCCGCCGGCAAGGACGCTCATGTCACTGCAGCTCGTAGGCCCGCAGAGCTGTGATGATTCGGAGATGGTGATAGAAAAAGGAGGGAGACACATCTACTCTGACGAGTATGTCTCCCTCACAAAGGATTTTTATCTTAAGTTCTGACGGCCCGGTCCGGGACCGCCTCTGCTATTATAACTTCCGGTACCTGCCTCTCCTGTTTTTACCTTCGCTTCACTGATCCCGGGGATATGCCTGAGAGCTTAAGCGCACTACTTTATCATCATCTCAACCGGCAGGCCGTACTCCTCTTCCATCCTGATGCCGTTGGCCTCCAGTTCATCGAGGATGGGGTTGTATAATTCGGGCAGTATCGGCCGGTACACGCCGTGCAGTATTATCTTGCCGGTGAGTATCATCTTGACAGCCATGGCAGCAGGAAGGGCAACCGTCCGTGCGATGGAGGTGTTCGTTGCCGGGGTGCCGAAATCGAGCATCCGTGAGCTGATGACCTCGCTCTTGCCATCATGATAGCTGGCCAGGAAGAGGTGCTGCATCACGATCATATCACGCTCATTGTCCTGCAGCCACATCAGTTTGATCATCAGGTCGGAGGTGATCTCGTAGGGTGAGGTCACCGCATATCCCATCTCCTTGTCGCTGAAGAGGCCAAGCCACTCAAATGCTTCCAGGGCTCTGTCTGAAGGATTAAGACCGGGTTTAGCCTTAAGCTCTTTCCTGAGATCAATGCCCTGAACTCCTGCCTTGTCGGCCACAAACTGCCTGTAGCTCATGCCCGTGTAATCCTTGTCGCCGTCATCGATCAGCCCTATCGCCTTCATCAGGTCGAGGGTCTCGCACCATCCCTTGAACCTGAATGTGCCACGGTACATTGTTCTGATCCCCTTGAGTCCGTATATGTCTACATAGCTCACGGAATCACGGTTGGGATAAACCTCGAGTTCGCCAACACCGGGGAAGGGATGTGTGAAGCGAACCTTGAAGAGGTTGATGGGTTCCACATTTACAATCTCACCGTGCTTCAGGTAATTTGCTCCGTTACGGCTTGCAAGTACAACCCCTTTCGGACTCCACGAGAACTTGTATCCAAGCGGGTTGGTGGCATACTCGGGTGCAGGAAGGGCACCGCAGAGCGAATAAAACTCCTCGATCTTGCCGCCCCGCTCCCTGACGTTGTCAATGATCCGCATGGCGGACATGTGATCTATGCCGGGGTCAAGACCGGCCTCATTGAGGAAGATCACTCCGGCTTTCACTGCGTCGTCATGCAGGGCCTGCATTGCGGGTGATACGTACGAAGTCGTCACGAGGGGCTTCCTGTGCTTCAGGCAGAGTTTTGCCACATCGACATGATATTTGTAAGGCAGGAGACTTACGGCAAGATCGCTATCCCTGATCATCACAGAGAGGGTCTCCATATCTTCCGTCATCCATGCCAGCGCTCTCCCGTTCCTGTGTCCGCCGAGAAGCCTGTCAGCCTTCTCCTTTGTCCTGGTGGCAATTATTACTTCAAAACCTTCTTCAAGCAGATACTCGACCATGGGCTTTGATACCAGGCCGGCACCGAGAATGAGTACTTTTTTCATATTTTTTATGTTTACAGAGTTTGATTTACGGATTACCGCAGGCATATTTTCAAAGAAAGCCTTAAGACAAAAGTATATAAACTCTTCCGGAGTATTTATGATAAAAGTTATACTTAAGTTGAAGGAGATTTATAATTTTGTTTTCTCAGAGAGGATAAAGTCTCCCGCCCCGGATGTCTCAGATGCACAAATATGCCGAAACACCGCTGATGAAGCAGTATTATGCCGTCAAGGCCCAACACCCTGACGCGATACTCCTCTTCAGGGTGGGCGATTTTTACGAGACCTTTGGCGAAGATGCCATCCGTGCAGCAGAGATACTTGGTATCACGCTGACACGCCGTGCCAACGGTGCGGCAAGCTACGTTGAACTGGCCGGATTTCCCTATCATGCTCTTGACACCTACCTCCCGAAGCTTGTCAGGGCTGGTCAGCGGGTGGCCATATGCGAGCAGCTTGAGGACCCGAAGCTTGCGAAGAAGATCGTCAAGCGGGGTATCACCGAACTCATCACCCCGGGAGTCTCGTTCAGTGACAACGTACTCAGCCACAAGGAGAACAATTTTCTTGCAGCTATACATATTGATAAACAGGCCGTTGGCGTGGCCCTGCTCGATGTCTCCACCGGCGAATTCTATGTCACCGAGGGTGATACTCCCCATGTTGAGCAGGTGCTTAATAACTTCCATCCGCGCGAGGTTCTGTTTGAAAAAAGGAAGTCGGAGCTCTTCCGCGAGAGGTTCGGAAACAGGTTTTACACATACAAGCTTGACGACTGGATCTTCACTTCCGAGGCTGCCGGCGACAGATTGCTTAAGCAGTTCGGAACAACCTCGCTGAAGGGATTCGGGGTGCAGGGCATACCCCAGGGTATCATTGCTGCCGGGGCCATCCTCCATTATCTTGACATGACCCGGCACGAGAACCTCGGTCATATAAACCGCATCTCGCGTATTGAGGAGGAGAAGTATGTATGGCTCGACCGGTTCACGGTGCGTAACCTCGAGCTCTTCCATTCGCCTTACGAGGGAGCCAGGACGCTGATAGACATAGTTGACCGGACCCTCTCACCCATGGGCGGGCGCATGATGAAGAGATGGATCTCCCTGCCCCTGAAGGATACGACTGTACTGAACACCAGGCTCGATATTGTCGAGTTCCTGATAAGTGATAAGGGTGTCATGGAGACCATGGAAGGGCTCATCCGGGAGGTGGGCGACCTCGAGCGGCTGCTGAGCAAGGCTGCCGTGGGGCGTGTCACCCCGAGAGAGGTGGCCCAGGTACGCAGGGCGCTGACAGCTATCGGAGAACTGAAGAGACTGTGTGCCGGCAGCGGATGCCCGCCGCTTGTCTCCATGGCATCAGGATTTGATCCCTGTCCCGAGCTGGCAGAGATCATCGGCCGGACCCTGACAGCCGATCCACCCGTCGCCGTCAATAAGGGCCAGGTAATTGCCGAGGGCATCTCACCGGAGCTTGATGAACTGAGAAACATCTTCTACGGAGGCAAGGATTACCTTAACGGACTGCAGCAGAGGGAGAGCATCAGGACGGGCATCAGCTCACTGAAGATAAGCTATAACAATGTCTTCGGGTATTATATAGAGGTACGCAACACGCACAAGGACAAGGTCCCGGCCGACTGGATACGCAAGCAGACCCTCGTGAGCGCCGAGAGATACATCACTGAGGAGCTGAAGGAGTATGAGAGCAAGATACTGGGGGCAGGGGAGAAGATCCTTGCCCTTGAGACCACCCTCTTCAATGACCTGGTGCTGTCACTAACTCCCTACATCGCTCTCATGCAGGCTGACGCCGCTGCGGTAGGGCGGATTGACTGCCTCCGTTCATTTGCAGTTATCTCTGATGAGTACGGGTATTCACGACCTCTTCTTGACGACAGCCACGCGCTTGACATCAGGGATGGGCGTCACCCTGTTATTGAGAGGCAGCTTCCACCAGATGAACCTTATGTCCCCAATGATGTCTGGCTTGACAATGACAAGCAACAGATAATAATACTTACAGGGCCTAACATGTCGGGTAAGTCGGCGCTCCTCAGGCAGACAGCGCTGATAGTCATCATGGCGCAGGCCGGCTGTTTCGTCCCGGCACGGGAGGCCCGCATTGGCATCATAGACAAGATATTCACCAGGGTGGGAGCCTCCGATAACCTGTCTCTGGGCGAGTCGACCTTCATGGTTGAGATGAACGAGGCGGCAAGCATCCTTAATAACCTATCCGACCGCAGCCTGATACTGCTTGATGAGATAGGCCGCGGGACAAGCACCTATGACGGTATCTCGATAGCGTGGGCAATGGTTGAGTATATCCATGAGTACAGGCAGAAGGCCAAGACCCTCTTCGCCACGCACTATCATGAGCTGAATGAGATGGAGAACACCTTTGCGAGGGTAAAGAATTACAATGTATCGATCAGGGAGCTCGACAACAGGGTGATCTTCCTGCGCAAGCTGAAGCGGGGTGGCAGCGAGCACAGCTTCGGGATACATGTGGCACGGATGGCCGGCATGCCGAAGAGTGTTGTCGGACGCGCCGATGAGATCTTGAAACTGCTGGAAGAGGGACGAGGCGGCAATAACCTGGGTAAACCCGTAGATGAGATTGATGTCAAACGTGAGGGGTACCAGCTGAGCATCTACCAGCTTGATGACCCGGTGCTGAAACAGATCCGCGACGAGCTGATGGGCCTTGATCTTGACAACCTGACTCCGATGGAAGCGTTGAACAAACTCGATAATATCCGCAAATTACTGAAGAAAATTCCGGTTGCTTGTAAGGGGGGGGGGGGGGCCGGCCCCCCACCCGCGGCCCGGTTGCACTTTTTTAAAAATTGTATTATATTTGCAGTCACATTTGCGGGAATAGCTCAGTTGGTAGAGCACGACCTTGCCAAGGTCGGGGTCGCGAGTTCGAGTCTCGTTTCCCGCTCAGAATAAAAAAAGAAAACGCCTCGTCGGGCGTTTTTCTTTTTGTGGCGCTGCCATCGATGGCAGCGGTGTATGATGATTGTATTGACTGTTATTTTACGGGGCCCCATTCAATGAGTATACCGTCTCTGAAATAGAGATATTTCTTTGAGTAGATCCACTCTTCATCAACGCTCTGGTCGACAAACATGCGGTTGATCTGCACGGGCTTGCCCCAGCTGTCGCGTGCCATGTCGGAGGTGATTCCCTTCCACACCTTATGCTGCCAGAGGCGGTTGGCTATGTCAGTACCGTATTTGGTTGCAAGCATCTGGTAACCTGCTCTTCAGGGGCAGTAGTACTCCTGCTCCCCGACCTACTGCTGGCCTGCTGAGGCGCTGTTGTACTGTTGCGAGCTGCAGGGCTGCAGGCTGCATTCGACTGCTACCGGCAGGTGTCGCTGCCCGCGCCGATGCAGCGTTAAAGCCACCTGTTTAGGCTGCTTCGAGACTCTCAGACTTGACGAAACCCTCAGCACCTTCAAACAATACCCTTGTGAATAACGAGTCGGGTGTCACCACATCTACAGTGCTCCCTGTCGGGGATGATGCATTATGACAGATGTGAGGTCATCCTTGTCTCCGAAGAGCCGTGGTGATCCTTTGACGGTTGCTTTCGGCAGATCCTGTGCAATTAGTGCAATGCCCGCAAACAGCAGGGACAGTGAAGCTATCATCTTCTTCATGGCGTTGTGTAATTTATAAATGGTTATGATCAAAAACCGTACCACCGTCATTTTTTGCGGACAATCATCAGTCCGTCCCTCAGCGGCAGCACTATTTTTTCAACGCGGTGATCCTTGCGCACCTTCTCATTGAACATCACTACTCCTTTTGTCTGCGGGTCTTTCGAGCGCATCCTCGCTCTCTATCTTGCCTCCCCACAGGACATTATCAGCGATGATGAATCCCCCCCTGCGCACCCTGTCAAAAACGAGATCGTAGTATTCGCTGTACTCGCGCTTGTCACCGTCAATGAAGACCAGGTCGAAGGTGTAGTTCAGGGCAGGAATGACATCCTGGGCCCTGCCGGTATGCAGTGTCACCCTGTCAGCCACGCCTGCCAGGGCAAAATAATGGGTGCTCATCTCGTTGAGTTCGTCATTGATCTCAATTGTATGGAGCTGGCCTCCGCTCTTCAGGCCTCTGGCAAGACAGATGGCCGAATATCCCGTGTAGGTCCCTATTTCCAGGATGCGGGAAGGATGGATCATATATGAAAGCATCTCCAGGAACTTTCCCTGAATATGACCCGAGACCATGTTCGGGTTAACTACATAAAGGTGCGTCTGCCGGTACAATTCTTCAAGGACCTTATCCTCCGGGGTGCTGTGTTCCCTTATGTACCTGTCAAGTTCTTTCTCCATTTTGCCTGTATATAAGAGTTGAGAGCGATGAATTGTCAAAGACGATGCCGGCAGTTTCAGCCAGCTCAGCTGCGGTCACTGCATCGATCTTTCGGAAGATCTCCTCCACCCTGTCGATGCGGTCAAATATCAGCAGGCTCTTGCCCAGGCTGAGCATGAGGCTCTCGTGGTTCTCGTATGCCCTTGCGAGGTAACCTTTGATCTGGTTCTTGGCCCTGGAGAGCTGCAGGGTACCCAGCGGCTGGCGCCTCAGCCGCTCCAGCTCAGCATGGGTGAGCGATATGCTCTTCCCCAGGTTCCGGTTGTCTGTGCCGAAGTAAATGGTTACAAGGCCGGTGTCGGTGTAGGGGTTGTACACCGACTCGACATTATATGCATATCCGCGCTTTTCGCGGAGCGAGAGGTTAAGGCGTGAGTTCATCCCCTGGCCGCCCAGGATGTTGTTCAGCATGAAGAGCCCCATCCGGCGGCTGTTGTGGAGGTCGTATGCAATGTTGCCTATGATGCAATGGTTCTGAAAGGTATCCATCTGCTTTTCCGTTGAAACGGGAGTGTAGATGTAGCTCAACCTTTTCCTCCTTGCGCCGTTGCCGGGTTCTATCCGGCTGAAATGCTTTTCAAAAAGGGATATTATGCTTTTAGGGCTGATTGCGCCCACAGAGCAGAATACCATCTGCGTGGTGGAATAGTTTCTCTTTATGAATTTGCGGATGGATTCTGCTGAGACCGACCTCACCGTTTCAGGAGTGCCGAGGATGTTCCTGCCGATTGGCTGGTCAGGAAAAACCAGTTCCTCGAACTCGTCAAATATATATTCTGCCGGGTTATCGAGGTATGAGTTTATCTCCTCTGTCACAACCTCCTTTTCTTTTTCGATCTCGGCAGGGGGGAAGGTGGAAGAGAAGAGAGGTCGGCCAGCAGTTCAGTGGCACGTGGCATAGTGTTCTCTGAGGAAGGAGGCATGGATTGCTGTCTCCTCCTTGGTGGTATAGGCATTCAGTTCGCCTCCCACGTCTTCCAGGCGGCTGAGTATATGGTATGACTTCCGGTGTGTTGTTCCCTTGAAGAGCATATGTTCGATGAAGTGGGCTGTGCCGGTGTTCTCCGGGGCAGCTCATCGCGTGAGCCCGCGTTGATGATGATACCGCAGTGGGCCACCTCGCTTGCAGTCTGGCGGTGCACCATGCGGATGCCGTTGGGGAGAGTGTGAAAGGTAAGGTTCATGCCTGTTTTATAAGAATGGACAAAGATAAGAAGGAATTCAGGTAATAAAACTTTGAGCGGGCACTTCCGTTTTGGGATACCGTCAGGTTCCTTCGCACAAAGTGTCCGGCAGGTCTTGCATGAAAATATAAAATGCAGTATATTTGCCGACCGAAATGGTACCATAGCTCAGTTGGTAGAGCAACGGACTGAAAATCCGTGTGTCCCCGGTTCGATTCCTGGTGGTACCACTTAAATAACATCCGAGTGAATTGAAAATCAATTTATTCGGATTTTTTATTTTGAATTTGTACCAACCATTGTTTAAACCAGCCTTCACTTAATCTCTTAATCGCTCTTCTTGTCTGCATAGCCCGTGCCGTTTTGGTCAATAACTCAGGTTCCTGAAACCTGTCAGCAGATAATTGAAAGATTTCGGTCAGTTGCAGTAAACAAAGCAATGATAATTGCGGTTTATACTGGAAATATTTTTTTTGTTTAATATTTTAGTAACCCTAATTGATGCACTAACAAGAAATGAAAGGGGAAAAATATGATTTAAAAAGCCTGAAGGGTGACCTCTCCGGAGGACCTGTTGCTGGGATAGCGGCATTGCCTTTAGCTCTTGCATTTGGCGTTCAGTCAGGGATGGGAGCAATTGCAGGACTTTACGGAGCAATCTGCCGTTGGTATACCGGCCGGAGCTTTCGGTGGAACCCAAACGCAGGCAAGCGGACTGATCGTACCGATGACAGTAGTATCTGCCACCTTTATTGGGATAGCAGTCGGTCTTGCCGGCGGCCTTGAAAATGCAACGGGAATAATTGTGGCAACTTTTGTATTAGGAGGCCTTTTTCAGATATTTTTCGGATTGATCAATATCGGAAGCTACATTAAGTATTTTCCCTATCCGGTAATATCGGGATTTATGAGTGGCGTAGGGCTGATAATTATTTTATTGCAGATATTCCCGTTTGCAGGGATATCAGCACCGTCCTCAACATTAGGAGTGGTAAAGGAGATCCCGCGGCTGATTTCGGAATTTAACATAGCTGCCATTGGGATTGGAGGGATAACAGTATTTATTTTTTATTTATTTCCCAAGATCACCAAAGCCATACCCAGTGCGCTTGTAGCGCTTCTGGCGTCAACACTGATAGCCTATTTTTTCAAACTGGAAGTTCCGCTTATAGGGGATATTCCGACCGGATTACCCTCTCTTAAATTTGATGGTCTGCTCAATATTGATCCCAGCGCATATGTATTAATTCTTGAATACGCATTCCTGCTTGCAGTATTAGGATCAATTGATTCATTATTAACATCTGTGATTGCAGATAATATCACCAAAACAAAACATAACAGCAATCGTGAACTGATTGGCCAGGGAATCGGTAATGCAGTCGCAGGTTTGATTGGCGGCATACCTGGAGCAGGTGCCACAAAGGGAACAGTAGTGAATATTAAATCCGGTGGAAGGACTCGTTTTTCCGGAGTAATTCATGGTTTGTTTCTGCTGGTGGTTTTGCTTGGAGCAGGGAAATATGCTGCTTTTATTCCCATCCCTGTACTTGCAGGAATACTCATTCCCGTCGGGTTGAATATAATCGACTTAAAGGGATTGAAGCACCTCTTGCTTGTCCCAAGATCAGATGCGTTTGTATTGGTGATAGTTCTCCTGATAACCACTTTTGGAAATCTTATTTATGCTGTTGCTATTGGAGTGATTTTGGCTTCAGTACTCTTTATGAAGCGTTCAGGGGATATTGCAGAAAAAGGCACTTCAGGTCTCACCCTGGCTGATTTTAAAGGAGAACAGCCACGGGATGATGAAAAAAGGCTATTCAAGGAATATCAGGACAGCATATATATAAAGCATCTATACGGGCCTTTGTTCTTTGGTTTTTCGTCCCATTTCCTTAAGTTGTTTCGGAATCTGGATGACAGGATAAAGGTATTGATTATCAGGATGGACCGTGTGCCATACATTGATCAAACCGGTTTATATGCAATGGAAGGAACTCTTTTTGATTTAAGAAAGAAGGGATTACAGGTAATTATTATCGCATTGCGGATAATCAGCCCAGGCATATGTTTGAGTCAATAGATATTATACCGGATCTTATTCCGGAAGCATCTCTCCTGGCAAACTAATGGAGAACGGATTAACGTGGCTAAAGGATAACCTTGTCAAAACACTGCGCAGCAGTAGTTTTGCTTTAGATGAAAACAAAAGTTCAACTTCAGGAATATACAAGCATGCTGTTATGGAAACGAAAGAAAATGAGGTAAACAGTGAGTCTGGAAACCCGGGCAAAATATTAAAAACAGTGATTAGTGCCGAGGAGAGGGATAAGTTAACTCCTGATCTGATATTACAGGATTTTCTGGATGGGAATGAACGGTTTAGAAATAACAGCCTGACTCAACGCGACCATTCGGCGCAGATAAGAAAATCTGCATTTGGTCAATATCCCAAGGCGGTGGTGGTTAGCTGTCTTGATAGCAGGGTGCCTGTTGAAGACGTTTTTGATCAGGGAATAGGAGACGTTTTTGTTGGTCGTATCGCAGGCAATTTTGTAAACGATGATTTATTGGGTAGTCTGGAGTTTGCCTGCAAAGTTGCAGGAGCAAAATTAATTGTAATAATGGGACACCAGCATTGCGGTGCAATCATTGGCGCTATAAACGATGTAAAATTAGGCAATCTGACTACAACTCTTTCAAAGATAAAGCCTGCTATAAAAATGAGTCAGGACTACAGCGGTGAGAAGACTTCCAGGAATGAAGAATTTGTAAAGCTGGTATCTGTCAATAACATACGGCATGCAATTTCAACAATCAGAACAAAAAGCCCCATCTTAAGAGAAATGGAGGAAAACGGTGAGATCAAAATAGTAGGGTTGTTCTACACATTGACGAAGGGAGAACTTCTGTTGATTGACTGAAACTGAATCCGGTCATCAGAGAACGCACTGAAAGTATCTTTGGTGCTGGTTGTACCATATCTCAAAACCGCAAATCCCGAAAGATCAATGATCTGCGGGATTTGTTTTTCCGGAGTGGGGCAATATCATGATTATTTTTCAGCTGAGGCAATCTATCTTGCTATTAAATAAAATTTTTTCTCCATCACTCCGTTGATAATATAACCATAATCATATAAATATAAACCGGGGGAAAAATGAATCATCTAAAGCGTTTTAAACACCAATTGCTGCTTATTTCCGCGCTCAGGTTTGAGTCACCGCTGCAGCCGCAGAATGAAAACGCTGGAATGAGCTGACCACCAGTACTATCAGGGAGCAGATCAATTACATAGAGAACAAAACAAGGATCTATGAGGATTACCGGGCTATCAGGGAAGACATGTTCCAGAAAATCAACCGCAATATCATTGATACTCTGTCGGCAGAGAGAATTCAGGGTTGTGGAGTTAAGGACCCTGACATCGGAGTTGAACCAAAAGACAGATTCGCTGAATACCCTGCTTGCATCAACAAGGAGCAGTCTCGATGAGGTCACCGACACAAAAAATAAGATCAGCGTCCTGGGCCTGGGGATAAACAAGGGAACCTATAACGCCATAATGTGGACAGTAATCGCAGGCTTACTTGTAAGTAATGGCGATTGGCTTTCTCATCTTCAAAAGAAACCTGGCTCAATTCTTCAGAGTCCTAGAAGGATCTGAAGGAGGTGAAGGAGGAATTTGCTGCATACAAGCAATCTTCCAGGATTGCCCGTGAGAAAGTGGAAATGGATCTTTTCCGCGCGAATCAAAAGCTAAAGGGAATGTAAATGCCGGCTTTGTCAGGGACCTGATCTGGCCCGGATAAACTCACGGCAGAAGTTTCTTAAAATATATATTCTGGAGTATCAGTTAAGAGAGCGAGCGTGCATGACCGCACACCTGCTCTCTCTCTTTTTCCCGGGCCGGCCTGGAATTCACGCCACCCGGGGTTCCCCTAAAATTTTCGAATGAAATCATTCCTTGATTGACAGAGATCTGTTAGAGAAGTTCTAATATTCATTTAAACAGTTATATACAATCTTCACGCATGGCGGAAAAATTTCGAACGAAAATTTGAAATTTATATTTATTATAACATAATTAATTATCTTCGGACCCTTGAGGGATTTGAAAAATGAACTATTAACAACTGTGACCATGTTACTACACCATCAGTTTGTCCGTACGGCAAAGAAGCATGCCAGTAAGCTGGCAGTCATTGATAAGACCACCGGTAAGAGTGTGACTTATGGGAGGGCTTTAATCGGGGCTCTGATCCTGAGTTCCAAATTCAGGAAATATGACAAGGGATTCATCGGTATAATGATCCCGACCTCGGCCGGTGCCGCCCTGGCTAACGTGGGTGCACTGATGAGCGGCAGGATTCCCGTACTCATCAATTACTCGACAGGTGCGGAGGCTAATGCCAGGTATGCACAGAAAAAATGCAATTTCAAAACAATAATTACATCAAAAGCCCTGCTCGAGAAGATCAACTGTCCCGTTATTGAAGGCATGGTGCTTATAGAGGACATCATGGCGGGAGTCTCAACGGGCGACAAGCTTAAGGCTGCACTGATGACCAAGCTTCCCGTCGGTACTGATCTTAAATTCAGTACACGGAGGCAGTGAAAATGACACTGCAGCCATACTGTTTACAAGTGGCAGTGAGAAGGATCCGAAGGCAGTCCAGCTCTCTCACAGGAATCTCATTTCAAATATTGAAAATTTCAGCAGTTACGTGAATGTCAGCGAGTCAGACGTATTGCTGGCAAACCTTGTATTCTATCATATCTTCGGACTTACGGTGAACCTCTGGGTAGTATTCTATCACGGTATGACTATGGTTTCATATGCCAATCCGCTCGATTTTCAGACGGTAAGCAAGATTGCCCGCGAGGAGAGACCTACCATCATGGTTGGTACCCCGAGTTTCTTCTGGGGCTATCTCGAGTAAATCCGAACCGGGTGACTTTAAAACGCTCAGACTGATGGTTGCCGGAGCCGATAAGTGTCCTGATGCACTGAGGGATGGCTTCATGAAAAAGCATGGTGTAACATTCCTTGAAGGTTACGGTGCGACGGAGACATCACCGGTTATTTCGGTTAACTCCATCGAGTTCAACAGGCCGGGAAGCACCGGCAAGGTATATTCCCGGTGTTGAGGTAAGGATAGAGAATTTTGAGACCGGGAAACGTGCAAAACCGGTGAAGTGGGCAAGATTATGGTCAGAGGCGACTCTGTCATGAAGGGATATTATGAAGATCCCGTTCTTACAGCCGAGGTTCTCGTTGATGGCTGGTATAACACGGGTGACATGGGCTTCTTTGATGAGGACGGTTATCTGTGGCACGCCGGACGTTTCAAGAGATTTGCCAAGGTGGGAGGGGAGATGATCTCTCTCGTCAAGGTTGAAAATGTCCTTGAGAAGTTAGCAGATGTAACTGAACGAAGGGCGTATCCGTAAAC